>NZ_JAATIT010000003.1 GCF_011926545.1 Sphingopyxis italica
TCGCCAGCTCAACGAGCGCCCCAGAAAAACCTTGATGTATCAGACACCGGCTGAAATGTTCGCTGAGCGTGTTGCGGCGACCCGTTGAACCCACCGTCGATTCCGGTCATCGCGTACGAATTGGCACGAATGGCAGCAAGCGACCGATTGCGGACGTCAGTTCGTTGGTGCATTGATGGCCGATGGATAACTCGACTGCTTGCTGTTGCTCCGAATTAGCCGACACCGCCATAATTGGCATGGGCGATGCCGAAGGGATGGACGAGCGGGTTTTTGAAACACTCGATCTTGTTCGCAATTACGGAGATGATAAATGGTGGCTCTATGCGTCCACCTGCCGGGCCTGCGGACAGAATTGGATGATCGCCCAAGAAGAACGTATTCACGATAACTATTGCTTGAAACGCATTGACTGGCAGACACTAAACGAGATTGTCGAACATTCCGGGTGGCCTGACGATTTTCTTTCCTATGAGAATGTACTGCGTCTCGGGCGGGAAGCCGGATACGTCGCGACTTTCCTCGACCCGAAAAGCCCCGCTCTCGTCGAAACGGCGCAAGATTTGCGACGCGCGAGACCAGAAATATCGATCGAAGATGTTGCGTATGCACTGGCGATCCCGACCAAACAGGCTGAGAGACTATTCAAGGCTTAACGTCCGCTCCCCACCCCATTTCGGCCATTCAGCCGCGCGGGAGCGGCGGGCAAGAAAATTCGGGGGTTCGTTTCACTGAAAACGGCAGAAAACGTAGGTTTTCCGGTAGCGGAGGAGGGACCCATATCAAGGTATTAATTATCTGTTTTCACACGATTTATTTTGACGACCGCTCGAAAACCGCCCCAGTTTTAGCCCCCATTCGACGAGTAGTTTGCGGAATACGACAGACCGTTTTTGTCAGTTCGCTTCCCGCGATGTCTCCGATGCCGTCGTTCCGCGCGGGCGATGCTGCATTCGATTTGCTGTGAGAAAGCGGCGGATACTGTCCACCATGATGACGGTCGCGCGCCCGACTTTTGCAGCCTCGATGTCCCCCGAGGCGATCAGCTCATATATGGTCGAGCGCCCCAGACCGGTCATGCGGCTGGCGTCAGGAATGCGAACACTGATCGGTTCGATCGGCAACCGGACGTCGCCGGTCGTCAAACTTGCTCCGCTTCCGCGACGGTGCATCGCTACGTCCTTCACCGCTGCTTGCTGAACTCGCGGTCGCCGGCGATGAAGCGCTCGATCATCGGCGGGATGAGCTTCTCCGGCGTCAGCGCCGATGCGAGCCCTGTCAGCTTGGCATGGACCTCGGCATAATCTGCTAGGTCGCGCGCGAGCGCGCCCGATATCTCGAGTGTCAGCTTCACCGGTTTGTCTTCGGGGATCGGACCGAGGCGGAGCTTCGTCATCGCGCCGCCCCGATGTCGATCGGCTCCAGGATCAAATCGCGCGTGACGATGACGCGGAACGCAAAGCCCGGGCGCACTGTGAGAGTGGGCGGGACGGACAGTTCGCGCTCGACGACCCGCCTTCCCGCCTCGTTCGTCCCGTCCTGCACCCCCGCGCGCAAAGCGCGCACGAGGTCGCTGTCGCCGCCCGACACCAGTTCGGTGCCGACGCCGAGAAGCGAAGAGATCAGCGCAGCGCGGAGCATCCGGCCCCAATGATTGTCGACCTTGTCTTCCAGGCCTGCCATGCCGGACGCATCGGCACCGGGCTGACGGTCGAGCCGGATCGACCGGCCACCGGGAAGGATGAGCCTGTCCCATGCAAGAAGCACACGGCTCTGCCCGGCGACGACCTCGCTGTCATACTCGCCAACAAGGCGCGCGCCTTGCGGGATCAGGAGAATGCGGCCCGTAGGGCTATCGAAAACATTCTGCGTGACCTGGGCACTGATCTGACCGGGCAGGTCGGAGCGTATGCCCGTGATGAGCGCGGCCGGAATAACAGCGCCTGCCTGCAGGATGAAGGGCGAGCTCGGAGCTACGATCGGCTCACTGCTCTCGATGGGAGGCCGGCCGCCGCCCGCCATGAAATGCCGCCGCGCCGATGTAGCCGTCGGCTTCTCGGGGGTAGCTTCGGCGGAAGCCGGCGCCGCGGCGATCTCGGCCGCAGCCTCGCGCAGCGACGCGCCACCGCTTCCGCCAAGGAAGAGCCGGCTCGCCTGCGCGGCCTCCCGCTCCTGCACGGCGCGCTGCCGCGCCTGTTCGGCCGCCGCGACCCGGGCATCGACCGGCGGTTGCGCCATGCCGGGCACGGGGACGGTTTCGCCGGCATTCTGGGCCGCCACGATCGGCCGCCCGAGATCGCCGGGAAGCGGCGGCCCCAGTTTCGGCACCGAACCATAGTCGGCAGGGCCGCCGGTGATCGCTTCCGCCCGATTGGGGTTGGTCACCTCGTAGAGCTCCTGCGCAGCTTTCGGATCGGGTGTCCGCAACGCCCAGAGCAAAGCGCCGCCGATCGCGAGGCCCGCCGCCCCGCCCGCAAGGGCGAGGGTCTTGCGCGACAGACGCATGACCCGCGGCAGCTCGCCTTCGAGCCGGAAGCCGTCGGGGCTGGCGGGGGCCACCGCTGCCGGACAGAGCTCCGCCTCGACAGGCGCCCCCTCGCCTTCTCGGTCCGGCGCGTTCACTTGCCGCTCCGGCGGCGGGGCGCATCGCGCTCGATGCGAACCGAGTTCGCGGCCCTCCCGCTGCCGAGACGAAGCTCGGCGCGCTCGAAGAGGCGGTCGACAATCATGAAGCGGCCCTGGACGCGGTAGTTGACGAGTTCGGCTGCGCCCTTGTCGCCCAGAATGAAGAGCGGCGGCATCTCCGCGGTCGCGACATTTGCTCCGAATTCGACGAAAAGCTGGCGGCCATCGTCGAAGACGCGCTGCGGCCGCCACGCGACCTTGTCGCCTGAAATCCGGTAGGCAAAGTTCAGGGCGGCGAAATCGATCCCGCCGGCCACGGGGGCAAGCCTTTCGCGTTCGGTCTCCGCGGCGCGGAGCGCGATCAGCTCGTCCTGCGGATAGGACCAGGACACGCCCGCCATATAGGTCGACGGCGTTGCCCTGAGCTCGATGTGATAGGTTCTACGGCTGGTGTTGATGACGAGGTTCGTCATGATATCGGGCCGCGTTGGCTTCACGAGGATGTGGACGCGGCGCGATACGCCGGCGCCGCTCAGCGTGTCGCCGATGATCCAGCGCACCGTGTCGCCTGCGGCAACCGGTCCGGGGCCGACAAGCTCCTCGCCTTCCTGCAGCGCGATGTCGGTGACCTGGCCCGGCGCCGTGTAGATCTGGAACAGCGCGCCATCGGCCCAGGCATATTTCTGGATCGCGCCCTGGAAGGTCGCACGCTCGGGCTGGACGCGGGCGGCGTCATTGGCGCGGCCGACCTGGACCTTGGGATCGCCGGGCGCGGCGTGCGCGGGAAGGCCGAGCGCGAGGGCGCCCAGCAAAAGGGGAAAGCGGATCACTGGCTGAGCTCCTTCGACCAATTCAGACTGGACACAAAGACGCCGAGCGGGTTTGTCCGCAGCGCGTCGGCGGTTCGGGGCGGCTGGATCGTGACCGTAACGATCGCGGACCAGCGCGAGGTTTCGAGGAGGCTGCCGTCCTGATAGCGGCGCTCGGTCCAGGCAATGCGGAAGCTGTCCTTGGACGCCCGGATCACGCTCGATACATCGACCGCGACCTGGCGCTTGCCGATCTCGGCGAACGGGTCGTTGGTGCGGGCGTAATCATTGAGTGCCTGCGCCCCGCTCGTCGTCGCAAAGTCATAGGCGCTGAGCCAATCCCTGCGCAGAACGACGGGATCGGCGGGAATCGAGCGGACATGCTCGATGAAGCGCGCGAGGTGGAAGGCGATCTGCGGATCGGTCGGCGCGAACTCGCCGTCGGCTGGCGCAACCGAGCGCGCCTCGCCAAGCTTGTCGACCTCGACGATCCAGGGCGTGATCGTGCCGCGTGACGCCTGCCAGACCACGGCGGCGGCGAGCCCGCCCGACAGGAAGAGCGTGCCGAAGAAAGCGAGCCGCCAGTTCCTCGCCTGGACGCGAGCGGAACCGAGCCGGTCGTCCCAGACCTGGCCTGCGCGCTGATATGGCGTCACGGGCTCGGGCGATTTGCCATAATGATTGGTCGGTCGTCGAAACATCGCGTCATTCCTTCTGGCTGATGTCGGGAGCGGAGCCGGCACCATGGCTGTCGCCGGCCTTCAGTGTCTGCGAGGCGATCGTCGCGCCCGATGTGACGGCCTGACGCCGTTTCATCGCAGCGGCCCATGCTGGCGGACCGGCGGGCGCGGAACCTTGTGCCGCCTGCGAGGGCGCACCGCCCTGCCCCTCGGCATAGCTTGACCGGAGCCGCGCCGCGGCGCGGCGCAGCGGAGATCCGGCGCCACTCGCCGCGTCGCGCGCCACATTCGCGAGGCCCGCGCCGAAAGCGCGCATCCCGCTCCTACCGGCTGCCCCGCGCGCATAGGAGGCCGATGCGCCGCCAGCGGTGCGCGAGGCACCGAGCGCAGTCCGGCCAAGGGCGCTGCTTGCCGCGCCGGCGGCTAGTGTCGCACCCGCTGCGCCGGCAGCAAGCGTCGCGCCCGCCGCGAGGGTCGTACCGGCGGCGGCGCCGGCGCCGAGCTGCGGGCCGCCGGCAACGATGCCGTTCGCCACGCTGGGGCCGAAAATGCCGAGGCCGAGCAGCGTCAGCGCGCCGAGCGCGATCGCCATGACTTCGCGGATGTCGGGCTCGGTGCCGAGTCCCGCATCCATGAAGCGCTGGAAGAGCGTGGTTCCGATGCCGGTGATGACCGCGAGCACCAGCAGCTTGATGCCTGAGGAAATGACATGCCCGAGCACGCGCTCGGCCATGAAGGCGGTCCGGTTGAAGAAGGCGAAGGGCAGCAGGACGAACCCCGCAAGGGTGACCAGCTTGAACTCCAGGATCGTCACGAAAATCTGCACCGCGAGGATGAAGAAGGCAATGACGACGATCACCCAGGCTATCAGCAGGATCAGGATCTGGACGAAATTGGTGAAGAGCCCGACCGGCCCGACGAGGTCGGCGGTCGCGTCTAGTAGCGGTTCGGCGGCGTCGAGCCCGGTGGCTGCGACCATGCCGGGGCGCATGAAGTCGCCGATGGCCATCGCTCCGCCGCTCGCCTTCAGGCCGAGACCTGCGAAGCTTTCCAAAAGAATGGTCGCAAGCGCCTGAAAATTACCGATGATGAAGGCAAAGACGCCGACGTAGATCGTCTTTTTGACGAGCCGTTGCAGCACATCCTCATCGGTGCCCCATGCCCAGAAGAGCGCGGCGATCGTCACGTCGATGACGATCAACGTCGAGGAAAGAAAGCCGACCTCGCCGCCGAGCAGACCGAAGCCGCTGTCGATATAGGTCGAGAAGACGCCCAGAAAATTGTCGATGACGCCGGTGTCGTTCATGGCTTGCTCTTTTCGGTCCGGAAGAAGTGGCGCCTTTTGGTCTCCCAGGCGGCCTCGCACTCGGGGTCGGCTTCGGTGACGGTGCGGCAGCGGCGCAGCGTGTCGCCATAATCGGGGGGTGCGTCCGCTCCGGAGATCTGGGGAGCGGACGCACCGGGCGCGGGCGGATCGAGCGCCGCGATGAGGGCAAGGGCCAGCGCAAGACCCAGGACGATTGCCCCCATCACCAAGCCGCCCGCCCGGCCCATCTCAATTGCCTTTGCGGAAACGGCGGAAGCGTTCGCGGCCCTCGGCCTCGGCGGCCGCCGCGCGCGCCGCGCCCAGCATCTCCGCCCGCCCCTGCGCGCTCATCACCGCTGCGAGGTCGGAAATCTGCTGCGACTGGATGGCGAGCAGCTGGTTGCCCGCCTGCGCCGCCTGCAGCGCCCCGGTCGCCGACTGGCTTGCCCCGACGATTGTCGAGATGGACGTGCGCGTACCGCCCATGTTCGAGACGATGCCGGCCTGCACCTTCATCGCATCCTCGAACGCGCCGACGCTGTCTTTCCAGCGCGCCTCGGCATTGGCGACCATCTCGGCGGCCGAGCCGGTCAGCGCACCACCCTTGTACCGCTGCTCGAAGCCCTTGCGGATGTCGGTCACGTCATAGGCAATGCCTTCGGCCTCGCTCAGCAGCTGGCGCGTCTGGTCGACCTGCGCCTGTAGTTCGCCGAGCGTCGAAACGGGCAGGCTCTGGAGGTTCCGCGCCTCGTTGAGCAGCGAAGTCGCCTGGTTCTGGAGCTGCTTGATCTGGTTGTTGATCTGCTCGAGCGTGCGCGCGGCAGTCAGGATATTCTGCGAGAAATTGCGGGGATCGTGGACGATGCCGCCGACCTGGGCCTGCGCCCGCATCGCCAGCATGGGGCCGGATACTGTCACGGCAGCGAGCGCCGCAGCGACCATCGTGCGGGCAAGTTTCTTCTTCATAGGGGAGACTCCTCATTGGGGGCGGCAATGGAGGGGAGCAGCTCGGCCGCCCATTCGAGCTTGCGGTGAGAGAGCCAGGCGGCGGCAAAGCCGGCGGCGCCACCCGCATCCCGCGTCCGGGATTGAAGACATGCTCCTCGGCCGCATCGACCCACTTCCAGCCTTCGCCCCCGATCCGCAGCGCCTCAGCCTCGAGCTTCGCGGCGACGAGCCGGTCGAGCAGGCCGACATCGGTCAGCCACCCGCCATGATCCGTTTCGAACAGGTCGCGCACCACGCTGCCCCCCGCCTCGACATAGGCATCGAGGCCGACGAAGCGGACGCGCTTGTCGGACACGCGGACGCTGTTCTCGGTAAGCTTCCGGCGCACCCAGGAAGGTGAGGGATCGTGCGCATCGGCGATCATTTCCCAGACCTGCAGCTGCCGCTCTTCGTCGTCCGCGACGGTGAAGGCCATCAGCAATTCGAGCGACATACGGTCTTCGCCATAGATGTCGAGGAGCGTCGGCGACACCGATGCGAGTTTCAGTCGCTGGCGGACGACCGCAGGTGTGACGAAGAAATGCGCCGCGATGTCCTCGATCGCCTGCTCCTTATCGACAAGGGCCTGCATCCCCCTGAACTGGTCCAGTGGATGAAGGTTCACGCGTTGCGCGTTTTCAGCGAGACTGTCGTCCTCGGCGAGAATGGCGTCATCCGCGGCGCGGACGCGGCATGGGATGGGCGCATCCTTGGCAAGCCGCCACGACTTGACGAGCAGTTGGAGCGCGCGATAGCGCCTGCCGCCGGCCGGAACTTCATAGTCGCCGGTTTCCTGACCCTCGGCGTCGAGGATCGGACGCACGTTCAGATTGTGGAGCAAACCGCGCCGCGCAATGTCGTCAGCAAGGTTCGCAATTCCCTCGTCCGGCCGCACGCGCCGGACATTGGCCGCCGACAGGATTAGCCTGTCGAAGGGTATGTCGCGCGAGGGACTGAGGGTGATTTTCGGTTGCGTTCGGGCCATCTGCCATCTCCGTGGCAGGCCGCCGCGAGACTCTCTCCCGGCTCGGAACCTGCCGCGAAGCCCCCTCCCCTCTCTCCCTCTCGCCGGACCGCGGCAATGGAATGTAGCGAGCTTGGGCGCGGCCAAGCCGCGACGCTTGGAACTGGCTCTTTGCGGCTGGTAGCTGCGGTTGGGACAGATACCGCCGCGGCTTGTCGCTAGTGCGTGGATTGCGCGGCAGCGGCCGCTGCCGCCGGGTTGCCCTTGCATGCCGGGGCGCAGCTCCCGGGAATGCCGATCCGGCTCTCCAGATCGTCATCGTCTTCGGGCCGGGCGGACCGCCCGAGAGAGGCCCGGTAATCGTCGAGCGCCAGCAACGCAGCGCCCAATGCGCCCGCGATCTGCGGCCTCTCGGGCAAGAGGAGCGGCATGCCGAGAACCTTCTCGATATGGTGGACCGCAGCCGGGTTCCGGGCAACGCCGCCAGTCATCGCGACAGGTCCGACCTTGCCGACGCGACTGACGAGGCCCAGCGTTCGGTTGGCGATGGAGGCGTGGACTGCGGCGAGGACGTCGGGCTTGCCATGACCTTCGGCGAGCAACGAGATGACCTCGGTTTCGGCGAATGTCGCGCACATGCTCGAGATCTTGAGCTCTTGCTCCGCCTCGAGCGCGACACCGCCCATCGCGTCGAGCTCGATCTCCATGGCGCGGGCCAGCACTTCAAGAAACTTGCCCGTGCCGGCCGCGCACCGATCGTTCATCGCAAACTGGACCACGAGACCATTGGCGTCGACGGCGATGACTTTGCTGTCCTGGCCGCCGATATCGATAACGAGACGCGCCTCGGGTACCATCGCAACCGCACCGCGGGCGTGACAGGTGATCTCGGTGTAGTTCTTTTCCGCGATGTCGAGCATGCGCCGGCCGTAGCCGGTGCTCACGGTCCGGACCATGTCGGCCTGGGTCAGCCCGGCGTCACTCAACGCATCGGCAACGGATGCCACGACCCCCTGCCCACTGACCGCGCCCATATGAGCGACGTTCGAGGCGACGATGCCGCCGTCGAGGTCGAGAATGACCGTCTTGGCGGTCGTCGATCCGAAATCGATCCCCATCACAAAAGCGTTCATTACCTTACCTCTCCAATCAGACAGCGGGCATTGGACCGTCCGCAGTGATCCGCCGTTCGAATTCGCACCGGGCCTGTCAGTCAATGCGCCGCGCCAGGGCACCGCTGCATTGCGGACAGGCGCATGGTTGGGGCGACCGGGACATATAGCCTATAGCATTAATAAATGAAATTCATCAACTGGCAAGTTCGGCAGACGCATGCGCGAGCCTGGTGGGACGAAACAGGCCGCTGGCGGTTCCGACTCCTGTCTCGCGAGCACGCCAACGAGCGAAAAATTTGTCTCACTTTTCCTTCAATTCCGTTCAATTCGCCAGCGCTCCGCCCACGAAAGGACGGCCGGTATAATTCCCCCATTGACGCCTAATGAGTTTTACTCAACAATGAGTCGGGAGAGGACGGAAGCAGGAAATGGACGAGAGAGCGGGCGCAAAGCCCTTTTCAGAATGCGGCGTATTGATTGCCGGCGGCACGTCGGGCGTGGGACTCGCCTCGGCGATCGGCTTCGCGCGCGAAGGCGTGCGGGGCATCGTCCTGCTCGGCCGCAACCCGGAACGCGGCGCGCAGGCGGTCACCTCGGTGCTGGCGGCAGTCCCGAGCGCCTCGGTATCGTTCATCAGCGCCGATGCTTGCGACATCGCCGACATCACGCGCGCCGCAGAGGCCGCGCGCGCGAAGCTCGGCTCTATCGACATTCTCCTCAATTCCACCGCGAGCAATTATGCGCCCGACCTTCTGATGCGGACGCCGATCGAGGACATATCGGGCATTTTCGATCGGCTCGTGCTTCCCCCCATCTACCTGACGCGCGTGGTGCTCCCATGGATGCGCGAGCAGAAGAGCGGCTCGATCATCAACATGGCGTCGGACGCGGCGAAGACGGCGACGCCCGGCGAAACGATCGCCGGCGCCGGCATGGCCGCGATCGTCATGTTCTCCCGCACGCTCGCGATGGAAGCGAAGCGCGACGGAATTCGCGTGAACGTCCTCACGCCTTCGCTCATCGCAGGAACCCCGACGGCCGATCTCGTCACCGGCGGCGGATTTAGCGCGAAGCTGTTCGAGAAGGCGGCCGCGATGGCGCATCTCGGTGTCGCCGTCCCCGAGGACCTTGCCGATATGGTCGTCTTCCTCGGCGGGCCCCAGTCGGCGCGGCTCACGGGTCAGGCGATCAGCATCAACGGAGGCATATCGGCGGCATGATGCCTCCTTATCAATCGGGTCCGACGTCGGACCATGGCGAACGGGACTGCAACTCCGTCGCCCGGAGAAGAAAATGAACGGCGCAGACAAAATCAATCTCATCCTCGGCGAGCTCGCCGGAGTTGCCAGCGACCCGCATGGCTATGCCGCCGCGTGGAAACAGGAAACCGGGCGAAAGGTGATCGGGGTCTTCCCGATGAATTTCCCGTCCGAGCTTGTCCACGCCGCGGGCGCGCTTCCACTCGTCGTCCAGGAAGACGAGGCGCCGATCACGCTTGGGCGCAGCCTGCTCTATGAATTCTACTGCGGCTACACGCGCAGCATCGTCGACCAGGCAGCAACCCGGAAGTTCGACGTCTACGACGCCTTCTATCTCGTCGATCATTGCGTCGCGCTGCTCGGCGCCGCCGACGCGCTGCGCTTCGAGATACCCGACAAACCGGTCTTCCTCGCGCAATATACGGCCTCGATGGACGAGGCGTGGACGCCCGCCGAGATCCGGAAGCGGGTCGAGGACCTGCGCGGGGCGCTCGCGGAATATTGCGATGCCGCCCTTTCTGACGACGAGATCGCGGCCAGCATTGCGGCCTACAACCGCAATCGCGACATGCTGCGGCAGATCTATGCGCTGCGGCGCTCGGGTAAGATCGCGCTCACCGGCCGCCAGATGCAGATCTTGGTGAAATCGAGCATGATCATGGAGGTCGGAGCGCATAACGAACGTCTCGATGCGCTCCTGCCCTTGCTCGAGACCGGCCTGCCGGCACCGGCCAACCTCGTGAAACTGCATCTCTCGGGCCATTTCTGCCATGCGCCGCGGCCCGAGCTTCTCGACATGATCGAGGATTGCGGCACGGTCATCGTCGACGACGATCTCTTCACGGGGTTTCGCTTCATCGCGACCGACGTTCCGGCCGACGGCGACCCGATCGCAGCGCTCACGCGCTGGTATTTCGATCGCAACACCCATGTCCCCTGCTCGACGCGCTCGCAAATGACCGTCGATTGGGAGGAGTATCTCGCCCGCTCGGTCCATGCGAGCGGCGCCGAGGGCGTGATCATCCTGCTCGCGAAATTCTGCGAGCCGCACATGCTCTACTATCCCGAGCTGCGCAAAGAGCTGATGCGCAGCGAAATCCCGCACCTGCTCATCGAGACCGAGCATGAGGGCCTGGCGCTCGAGATGCTGCGGACCCGGGTCGAGGCGCTCCTAGAGACGATACGCCTCAGAAAATTGCAGCCCGTCCTGGCCTGACCGGCTCGAACCCGAAGGAATGATCTGATGTCGCTGATAAAGCAAAACGCTCAGCCGAAGCTGGTGATCCCGCAAACGGGTGCGCCCGCCAATCGTCTCGTCAGCACGCGAAGCGGCGGCAAGATGGTGAAGGATTATTGGGACCGGCTCTTTTCCGCGCGCGAGCGCGGTGCGACCGTCGTCTGGTATAATGGCGCGGCGCTCAATCCCATTTTCCAGGCCGCAGGGATCGAATGGTGCCATGGCGAGGCTTTCGGCGCGCGCCTGGCCGCCATGCATCTCGAAGGTCCGGCGCAGCGGATGGGCGAGGAATATGGCTATAATCAGGAGCTTTGCTCCTATGCGCGCACGACGCTCGGATGCGCGGTGCTGACGCAGAAGGAAGCCGCCAAATATGTGAATGCGGGCGATGGCGCCGATGTACCCGATATTCCGAGCCAGGAGGTATTGGCGAGCAAGCTGCCGCCGCCCGATCTCTTCGTGAATGCCTATGCGGGCTGCAGCACCGGCCAGCAGTGGGACGAGATTTCGTACCGCCTGTTCAACAAGGAGCTGCCCTTCTTCAAGGTCTCCTACCCGCTTCTCTGGGGCAACAAGGCGGACGCCGGCTATCTGCGCGGCGAGGAATGGATGGAGGCGTCGCGCTATGTGGCGGCGCAGATCCACAAGCTCATCGAATTCCTCGAGTTTCACACCGGACGCCCGTTCGACTGGGACGCCCTTCGCGAGTCCATGCACTATATCAAAAAGGCGGCGCAGCTCCGGCTCGACGCGCTCGCGCTGTGCAAGGCGACGCCGACACCGGCGGTGTTCTGGGACTGGGTCGCCAGCATCGCGCCGATCAATTTCCTCCCCGGGAACCAGGACCTCGTCGACTATTTCGCCGGGGTGAAGGCCGAGATCGAGCAGCGCGTGATCGACGGCGTCGCAGCACTGCCGGGCGAGCGCTATCGCCTCGCCTTCGACGGCATCATGAACTGGAACAAGGTCGGCTGGCTCGCCAACCAGTTCGCCGACCATGATGCCGCGGTCATCTGCGGACGCTATACGCACAGCAGCTTCTGGAACGAGCCGCACCTGATCGACGAGGATGATCCCATCCTCGGCATGGCGCAGCATTATCTTCTCTGCCCGTTCAACCACAGCACCAAGACGCTCGGCGAACTCCTGCTTCGCGACTGCGAAACCTATGGCATCGACGGGGTCGTCTTCCACGCCACCCGAACCTGCCGCTCCGCCTCGAACGGACAGATGGTGATGGCGAAGATGGCGCAGGCGCGCGGCATCCAGACGATGGTCCTCGAAGGCGATGTCGCCGATGCCTCCTTCTACAAGGACGAGATTTTGATGAGCCGCCTCGAGGCGATGCTCGAGACGATCGACGTTCGGCGCCGCAACTTCTGAGCCGGCGGCTGAACTGACAAGCTCCCATCCGGGGCGTCGGCGAAAGTGCCGGCGTCCCGCCTTTTTATCCGGGCTGGTCCGACTTGTCCGTCCGGCGCACGACGTCGACCGGCACGTTCGACATCAGCGGCTGGCCCGAATAGCGGTCCCATATCTCGTCGTTCGAGATGAGGCGCGTCGTGTTGCTGCCAAGCTCGCGATAGTCGCCGTCCTGTTCGGGCAGCGCACCAAAGCCGAAGCTCATCGACACCGACCCCGGCCGCAACGCCTCGTCGGCATGCGCGATCCCCGCGATAGCGCCGCGATCGGATATGACATCGACGCTCTCGCCTTCCTCGATCCCCAGCTCCGACATGTCGCCGGGGTGGAGAAAGACCGGGTTATAAGGCCGTGCCGAAGGCGGCAGCGCGCCAACGAAGCTGCTGTTGTAAACATGCATCATGCGGCGGCACAGCAGGCTAAACCCGCGCGCCGGCTTCGCGCCAGAGGCAGCGTCCGCTTTCAGGTCGGCGATCATGTCGGGTGCCGCGAGATCGAAGCGGTGTTGCTCGCCCTCGCCTTCGCCGACGAAGACGGGATCGCCCGGGAAGATGGCGCCGCTCTCAAATTTGCGAACCTCGTCGAGCGCGACGCGCGAGCCTTCGCAGAGCTGCGCCAGCACCGCGTCGGTGCTCGGCTTCGCGTCCATGTCGACCGGGCGCGCCGGCATGCCCGCCAGTCCCGGCGCCACCGAGAGGCTGAGCCCCATCGCGCGCGCGAGCTCGTAGAAGAATTCCCATTCCTCGACGACGTCCGAGCCCGGCGGCGGATCGAGCAGTGCGGGCGAATATTGGGCATAAGGATCGGACTGGCCGTAGCCGGTGCCGTTGCGTGTCAGCCAGTCGAGTACCTGCGACGTCCCGGGCACCTCAAGCCAGATCCGCGGCGCGATGACGAAGTCCGCGACCCGCGCGGTGGCCGACATCCAGGGATCGATCTGGACGAGCAGGTCAAGCGCGTCCATCGCACGCAGCGTCTTTGCCTGGTCGGGCCAGGCGCCGACCGGGTTGCCGCCGCAACTGATGAGCGCGCGGACCGGCATCTTGCCTTCGCCGAGAATGAGGTCGGGCAAGGCGGCGGTCGGCATGCCCGCCGCCGTATTGCCGAGCGCGCGCACGCCGAGATCGGGGCCGAACGCATAGGCCGGGCCAAAGGGCCGCACCTGCGCGCGGGCGGGAACCGGCGCAGCGAGAGCGCCCGGATGACGCACACGGTCGCCCGCGCGCAGCCAATATCCGCACAGGGTGTGAAGATTGAGGAGCAGATATTCGATCAGGGTTCCGCGTCCCGACATATTGGGACCGGTGCCTGCCATGATATAGCCGCGCCGCGTACCGCCGAGGATCCGTGCCGCCGCGACGAGCGCATCGGGGTCGATCCCGGCGCGCGCGGCGACAGAGGCGACGTCGAATGCGGACACCGCTTCGGTGAGCTCGTCCAGCCCCTGCGCGTGCCGCGCGACGAACGCCCGGTCGAACAGATTCTCCGCGATGACGATCCGGATCATCGCGGCGATGATCGCGACATCCTCGCCCGCTTTCGCCTGCAGATGGATATGCGCGCGCTTCGCGACATCGCTGCGCCGCGGGTCGAGAACGATGAGGCGCGCGCCCGCGTCAAGGCGCTCGTTCAGCCATTTGCCGGGATTGCCATAAGGAAAGCCCGTGAAGCTGATCAGCGGGTTCGACCCGATCAGGAAAATCACCTCCGGATCGTCGAACCCGATCGCGGGCGCGTCCCAGTCGCCGTGCAGCGCCTGCGCGATTTTCTTGCCCGGCTTGTCGATCGTGCCGGGACTGAAGGCCATGGGGCTGCCGAGCGCGGCCATGAAGCCGCCGAAGAAAGGCATGGTCGCGGCCGACGCCGCGAAATAAGTACCAAGATAGCCGGCGATCGCTTCCCGGCCGTGCCGCGCGGCGATCGCCTCGAGGCGCGCGGCGATTTCGCCGATCGCGTCGCGCGACGCGATCGGCTCGAAACTCCCATCGGGCTTGCGGCGAAGGCTGTGGCGCAGCCGGCGCGGATCGGCGAGCAGCCTGCCCTGCTCGCGTCCCTTCACGCAGGTAAAGCCGCGGTAGACGGGATTGTCCTTGTCGCCGCCCACCTTGACGGCAACGCCGTCCTCGACTTCGACCTTCAGCGCACAGCCGTTGAGGCAGAGCCGGCAGAAGCTGTGGTGAAGCGTCAAGTGACGGCTTCCGCCCGCGCCTCCGCCGCAGCGGGTTCGACACGCGCCGAAAAGGCGAAGCCCTGGAGCACGGCGGACAGCCGCGCGCGCAGCGCCGCGTCGGCCTCGGCGATGCGCACGACGACGTCGGGCCGCGCCTTGCCGGTGACGATCTCTATGCCCACTATCTCGCCGTCATAATGCGCACCGAGCGCCGCGCCGACCGCGCGGCGGATCGCAAGTTCGCGCAGCGCCGGCTTGAAGATCTTGCCGACGGGCGTGAGCGGCAGGCCCGGCAGCACGACAACGGCAACGGGGCATGCGGCGCGCTCGGGGATGGCGGTCCGGCAATATTGGACCAGCTCGGCTTCGTCGACGACGGCGCCGGGCGCGGCCTCGACGAACGCGAGCGGGAGCTCGCCCTTCTCGCGGTCGGGAAGCCCGACCGCGGCGGCGAGGAGAATGTCGGGGCGCCGCACCAGCGCCTCCTCGATCAGCGCGGGGTCGATATTATGGCCGCCGCGGATGATCACATCCTTGGCGCGGCCGTCGATCCACACGAACTGGTCCGCGCCGACACGGCCGAGATCGCCCGAAGAGCCCCATGCGCGGCCGCCCGGGCCGCTCTCGACAAAGAATTGCCGGTCGGCAGCGGCATCGACATATCCGAGCGCAAGGCACGGACCCGAGCCGATGATGACCCCCTGCTCGCCGGGCGCCATTTCGCGCACGAAGCGATTATGCTCGTCGACCTCGACCGCCTTGATGTCGTGCCAGGGCGTGCGCACGCCGACCGAACCGATGAGCGGGGGCATGGCGTTCGGCATGCAACCAAGAAAGCCGTGAAATTCGGTCGCGCCCCAGACTTCGCGCAGCTCGATCCCGAAGCGCTCGGGAAAGGCGCGCCCAAGTTCGAGCGGGATGGTGCTGCCGCCCGAACTGAACGTCCGGATCGGATGGCCTTCATGGTCGGCGCCCGGGCTCGCATGAAGCGCGGCCGCCGTGGTCGGCGTCGCGATGAGCGACGTGATCCCGTGTGTCTTGACGATCGGCCAGAAGTTGCCGACGACCCCGCGGTCGCGAAAGCCCGCGGGACTGAGCAGGACCACCGTCTGACCGAGTACCGCAGCGCGCAGCGCAAGCATGAGCATGCCGCCGACGTGGAACAGCGGCATGCCAAGCCCGATGACCTCATCTTCCTCGGCCCCCATCACCGCGCCCGCGATCCAGCCGCTCAAGGCCATTCCGCCTTGGGTGAGGCGCGCGAGCTTGGGAACGGCGGTGGTGCCGCCGGTGGGCAGATACATGGCCTCCGAGTCCCATTTCCCTTCGGGCTCGAAATCGAGCGCGTCGCCGTTTCGACTCTCGATTGCGCCGGAAAAGTCGGACGCGGGATCGTCGCCGCCGACAAGGAAGACATGATCGAGCCCCGGCACCGCCGCGACGATGTCGGCGAGATGGTCGGCGGCGCTCGGACCGTGCGCGGTCGTGGTCACGAGCGCGGTGGCGCCAACGGCCTTCAGGATCGAGATGACGAGCGCGGGCTCGAGGTGCGGGTTGATCGGGTTGACGACGCCAGCCGCGGTCGCGCCCCAGGCGGCGACGAGCGCCTCGGGGACGATGGGAAGCATCAGGGCGACGACGCTTCGCCGATCGCCGGCAAGATGGTGAAACAAATTGGCCGCCGCGGTCGACTGGCGAAGATAGTCGCCATAGGTCAATGTCGCATCGACATCGCCCGAGCCGCCGGGCGCGAGCGCGACGATCGCGGTCTTGGCGGGGTCAATGCTGGCTGCCGCGGCGAGGCAATCATAGACGGTCTCGCCGGCAAGGACCGACCGCGCGGGCACCGACTCGATGGCTTCGACATCGGCGATTCCCTCGATCCGGCCGCGCATGAAGGGCGAGCCCGGCCCGGCTCCGGCAACCCAGCCCCGGCTTTCCCGTCCCGTCGAACCCATTTCACTCTCCCGAATCGTGTGGTGCGGACCATCATCTTGCCGTTGCGCACTCGTTAATGAGTTTAATTTCAACAGCAAATCTCCGGGCAAATTTGCATAGAATCCCCTAGAAAGCAAGCCGTTCGGCAAAGAGATAAACTACTTGACTTTTTTTCCGCTCGGCAACAATCTCCTTAATGAATTCAATTCACCGCCGCAGAGCGGTTAGCTAGGGGAGAGAAAATGCGGCACGGCTTCAAGGCATGGTTGGTTTGCAGCACCGCGGCGGCGGCCGCTTTGTGGACGCCGGCGGCGCTCGCTCAGGAGAGCGGCACCGACAGCGGCGAGACCCAGTCCGAGGCGGCGACGACGGCGCGCGGTGCCGCGGCCGCTCTCGAGTCCGAAGACATCGTCGTGACCGCGCTCAAACGCTCGGACAATCTCCAGACCGTCCCCGTCGCGATCTCGGCCTATGGCGAAGAGCAGCTGCAGGCGATCAACTTCCGCGACATCGGCAGCCTCGGCTTCACGATGCCGAACGTCGCGCTCGACGATAATGGCACGTCGAAGGGCTATGCGAACTTCTCGATCCGCGGCATCGGCGTGAACAGCTCGATCCCTTCGATCGATCCGACCGTCGGCCTTTTCGTCGACGGCGTCTACCAGGGCATCAACGCGGGCCAGGTCTTCGACAATTTCGATCTCGAGGCGGTCGAAGTGCTGCGCGGTCCGCAGGGCGTATTGTTCGGCCGCAACGTGACCGGCGGCGCGATCCTCGTGCGCACCCGCAAGCCCACCGACGAATTCGACATGCGCGGCCGCATCGCGGTCGAGACGGGCCTGCGCGTCGTCGCCGATGCCTCGGTCTCGGGGCCGATCATCGAAGGCAAGCTGCAGGCGAAGATCGCCGCCTATTACAGCTATGACAATGGCTGGTTCACGAACCTCTTCGACAATAGCGAGTTCGGGAAGGACCGGCAGTTCATCGTCCGCCCGATGCTTCGCTTCACGCCCTCGGACAATGTCGAGGTCCTGCTGCGCTATGAGCATGGCGAGGCGAACGGCGATGGTCCGGCAACGCAGAACCATGCGCTCTATTCGCGCGACTCCCACGACTTCCTCGTCAACGACCGCGGCTTCTTCCACAACAAATGGGACTCGCTCACCGGCGAGATCAACGTCGACGTCGGCTTCGGCGACGAAGGCACGATCACGAACATCGCCGGCTGGCGCCGCTTCAAGGGCGACACGCTGTCGGACCTCGACGGCGTGAATACGGTGCAGTTCAACATCGGCACCTTCACCGACCAGGAGCAGTTCAGCAACGAGCTCCGCTACGCGGGAACCTTCGGGCGCCTCAAGCCGACCATCGGCGTCTATTATTTCACGCAGGACCTCACCTATCTCGAGGACCGTACGCTGGCCGGCGGCGCGGTCCGCCGCGCGGGCGGCGGCATCGGCACCTTCCAGACCTTCGGTGCCTTCGGCGCGGTCGACTGGGAGTTTGTCGATACGCTGACCCTCAACCTCGGGCTTCGCTACACCTGGGAGAAGAAGGAGGTCGAGATCGCGACCGTGCGCGCGGGCGGCGCCAATTACCCGGCCCGCACGATCGTTGCCGACTTCCTCAGCGAGAAGAGCTGGAACGATCTCTCCCCCAAGATCGGCCTCCAGTGGCAGCCGAGCAACCGGACGCAGGTCTATGGCTATTTCGCCAAGGGTTTCCGCAGCGGCGGCTACAACTTCCGCAACACGCTGCTCGGAGCGCCTCCGGGACCGTTCGATTCGGAATCGCAGGACGCCTATGAGTTCGGCGTGAAGCAGCGCATCCCGGGCGGCCGCGTCAGCCTTGCGGTGTTCCAGAACACGATCAAAAATATCCAGCGCGAAGTGCAGGTGCCGGTCGTCGGCGTCGGCATCGCGCAGCTGATCCAGAATGTCGGCACCGCGCGCGTGCGCGGCTTCGAGGGCGAGGTGCAATTCTCGCCCGTCGACAATTTCGTGCTCTCGGGTCAGGTCGGCTATACCGACGGCAAATATACGTCGCTCCTCGTCGACCTCAACGGCGACGGCGTGATCAACGCGACCGACTTCTCGCTGAAGCTGCCGCGCCAGTCGCCCTGGACCTATGGTGCGAGCGCCACGCTCGATATTCCGATGAGCACGGGGGTCGTCTCGGCGCGCGTGTCGTTCAACCACCGCGACCCGGCGTTCCACACCGACAACAATCTCGGCTTCTACAAGGCGGTCGACCTCGTCGACGCCAATCTGAGCTACACGCTCGACGATGGGTCGGTGACGTTCAGCGTCTATGGCAAGAACCTCACCAACGAGACGACCTATGGCAATGACGCCGTCCTGCCCGACACCCCCGCGTTCGGCGGCGACGGTCCGGCGGGCCCGCGTCCCTTGCCGACCTTTTCGCCGCTCGGACGCGGACGCGTGATCGGCGGCGAAATCAGGTTCAATTTCTGACGGACCGCCGCCGGCGCCGGCAGTTGGGGAACTGCCGGCGCCTAGCGCGCCTCGATCCGCGCGATCGCCGCTTCCATCCGTTCCATGCGCGCCGCCATATCGTCGGCGCCGGCCGCGCCGACCGACACCGGCTGCATGCCGCGGAACACCACCGCCGTGATGCCGTCGGTGGTCTCGTCCACCGAGAAATCCCCTTCCTCGCGCAAGAAGGCCCAGGTCTGGTGCTCGATCGCGCCGAAGATCATGTCGCGCAGCAGCGGAAGCGATAGCGCCCCGTCGATCTCGCCCTTCGCATGGGCTTCCTTGAGGACCTGCATCACCCCCGACACGAAGGCGCGGTTCAGCCGGTAAAGCCGAAGATTCTTGTAATCGGGGTCGGGCCTTAGTTCCATCAGCACGAAGCGCGTCAGCGCGGGCTCGTGGCGGATGATCGAGAGCGCGCGGCGGATCGTGCGGCGGAGCCGCTCCTGCGTACCGGCGACATGGGCAACGTCCTCCTGCTGCCCGAGCAGTTCCTCGAACCAGCTTTCAGCGACCTTGATGAAGAGATCGCGCTTGTTCTCGAAATAGCGGTAGATGGTCCCCTCAACGACCCCGGCGCGCTCGGCGATATCGCTGATCACGCAATTCTCGTAGCCGCGTTCCGCGAGAAGCGCGCGCGCAGCGGCGATGATTTCGGCGATGCGCCGCTCGGGCGGGAGGCGGTTGGCGGGACCGCGGCGCGGCGCGCGCGGCGCCCTGGCAGGCTGTAAACTCGTCATCCCCTACCTATGACGCGCGCCCCGGACCCTGTCGACCGCTTTGTAATGAACTGGCCTCATTAGACCGCCAGCCGCTTTTCCCGTGAAATGGGCGATAGTCCGACACGCCGAGGCACTCGACGGTGACGCTGGTTCAGTGAGCGTCCGGTCGAGGCCGGACACGCCCGCCATCGTGCCGCTCAGCCGAAGGCGCCGCCGGCGCGGCAGGCGTCGCGTTCGCTTTCGGCGACGCCCCAGTCGTGCAGGATCGCGTCGGTGTCGGTCCCGGGCGCGACCGGCGGGCGCGGGGGCCCCGCGGGCGTTCCGAGGAAACGTGGCGCGGGCGCGGGCTGCGCGACACCGTCCACATCGACGATCGCGCCGCGCGCGCGGTTATGCGGATGCTCGCGCGCTTCTGCGAGCGTCAGAACGGGCGCGAAGCAGGCATCGCTTCCCTCGAGCAGGTCGCACCATTCGGCCTGGGTTCTTGTACGGAAGGCGTCGGCGAGGCGGAGCCGAAGCTCGGGCCAGGCCTTGCGGTCGTTCTGCGAAGGGAGGTCCGCTCCGGCCAATCCCATCTTATCGACAAGGATAGCGAAGAATTTCGGTTCGACCGGGCCGATCGCGACACGGCGGCCGTCGGCGGTTTCATAGGTGTCGTAAAAGGGGGCGCCGCCGTCGATGAGGTTGGTGCCGCGCCCGCCGCCCCAGGCCCCCATCTGGGAGAAGGCATATTGCATGGTCAGCAGATGGTTGACGCCATCGACGATCGCGCCGTCGACGACCTGCCCTTTCCCGCTCGCCCGCGCGCTTGTCAGGGCCGCCAGCAGGCCGATCACGAGGTAGAGGGAGCCGCCCCCGAAATCCCCGACGAGATTGAGCGGGATCGTCGGCGGCGCGCCTTCGCGGCCGATCGCGTCGAGCGCCCCCGTGATCGCGATATAGTTGATGTCATGGCCGGCGCTCGGCGCAAGTGGGCCATCCTGTCCCCACCCGGTCATCCGGCCATAGACCAGCGCCGGATTTTCGGCCTCGAAGCTCTCGGGGCCGAGCCCGAGCCTCTCCATCACGCCGGGACGGAAGCCTTCGATGAGCATGTCGGCGCGCCCGATCAGCGCCCGCGCGACGCCGAGGCCTGACGGGTTCTGCAGATCGATCGCGATCGAGCGCTTCGAGCGTCCGAGAAGATCGTAACGGGTCGGAAAATCGACCCCGAGACCCGATTTGCCGGTGCGGTCGATACGGATCACCTCGGCGCCGAGATCGGCGAGCAGCATACCGCAAAAGGGCGCGGGACCAATACCCGCCATCTCGACAACACGGCATCCCGCCAGCGGCCCCATCACACCATCCTCACATGTTAACTGATTTACTAAATCAGTCTTTGCGATGAAATCCGGGGCCGTTGCAAGCCCTAATGACGGGGTAAGGGAAAGCTTTGTCCTACAGGGATCCGGGGCGACGAATCCGCGCCGCGGCTCCGCCGGGAGCGACCCGCCACCGGCGGGTCGCTCTCCAGCCGTCGATCACATCGACCAGCCGACCGTCAGCCCGTAAGTGCGCGGAGCGCCGGGGTAGCCGACGAGCTGCCCCGGCAGCGCGAGCACGGTGCGCCGATAATATTTGTCGGTCGCATTCATCACGAAGGCGCTCACCCGGAAGTCTCCGATCCGGGCGGTCGCGCGCAGGTCGAGCAGGCCGTAGCTCGGCTGGACCGCGAGCGGCGTCGTCGTCCCGTAGATCGCATTGCCTTCGCCCGGCTCGAAAAAGAACTGGCTGAGCAAGGCATAGTCGGCGCGCAGCTGGAGCGAGTTGTCGCCGCCGAACGGGATCGTCCACTGCGCCCCGGCATTGACCGAGTGCACCGGCGCCCGCACGAGCCGCGTGTCGGAAAAGTCGGTCGTCGCGTTGAACGGGAAGCTCTTATATTTGGCGTCGGTATAGGCGTAGCTCAGATTGGCCTCGAAACGGTCCGAAGGCCGCGCGACAAGTTCGAGCTCGAAGCCCTTGATCTCGCTCGTAGCGGCATTGGTGATCAAGGTGGCCGCGCCGCCGCCCGGAACCGCGACGACGCGCAGCACCTGGAGATCCTTATAGTCGTAATAATAGGCCGAGCCGTTGAAGGTCAGGCGGCGATCGAGAAGCTGGGTCTTGAAGCCCACTTCATAGGCATCGAGGCTCTCGGGCTCGAACACGACATTCGCCTGCGCGGCGGAGAAAGGCACATATTGGAAGCCCCCCGACTTGAAGCCCTGATTGTAGCTGGCGTAGAAATTGAGGTCGCGCGTCGGCTGATAGGACAAGGTCACGCGCGGATCGAACGAACTGAACTTGCCGCCCTGCGCGGTCGTGAAATTGGCGGCGACCAGCGGGATGCCTGGCGCGGTGGTCGTGCCGCTCGACACCGCGTCCTTGTCGTCCTCGGTGTAGCGCCCGCCCAGCGTCAGATCGAGCGTGCCCGTGATATGCACCGTCGCCTGCGCGAAGGCGGCGAGGCTCTTGGTCTGGTAGCGCGTCGCCGCGACGTCGGTCTGGCGCGCGCCGGTCAGCGCGAACTTGACGCTGTCGGCGCCGAAATTGAAGGTGTCGACGCGCGTGCTGCGGTCGTCATAATAGAAGCCGCCGACGATCCAGTCGACCGCGCCGCCGAAGGACAAGGGCCCGCTCGGATCGGACGCGAAGCGGATTTCCTGTGTGAACTGCTTGCTCCGCTCGTCGCTCACCTGCTGAATGACGTCGAGCGAGGTGTTGTCGAAATCACGGTCGTCGATCGCGCGGTTGTGCCGATAGGCGGTGATCGAGGTGAGCGTGCCGAGGCCGAGATCCCAATCGATCTTGCCGCTGAAGGTCTCGACATTGCGATCGAGCAGATTGTCGCGGTCGGTGCGCTCGGTGTAGCGGCCGGGCGACTTGACCGGGACCACGCCGGCGCGCGCGAAGAAGACCGCGTTCGGATTGACGATCGTGCCCTCGCTCTTGCCCGAGAAGGAGTAGCCGTCGTCGCGCAGCAGCTCGCCGATCAGGCTGATGTGAATGTCTGCGCTCGGCTCGAAATCGAGACGCAGCCGCCCGCCATAATTGTCGATGCCCTGGGCATGGTTGCCGGTCTGCGGGTTCTTCATATAACCTTCGGAGAAGGTCCGCCAACCGGCGATGCGCCCCTTGACCGTGTCGCCGAGGAGCGGTCCCGAGACCGCGGCGAAGACATTATAGGCATCGAAATTGCCGAAGCCCGCCTCGGCTTCGGCCGCGAAGCTGTCGGTCGGCCCCTTGGTGATGACGTTGATCGCGCCGCCGATGGTGTTGCGGCCATAGAGCGTGCCCTGCGGCCCCTTCAGCACCTCGATGCGTTCGATATCGCGGAGCGCGCCGAGCGTGCCCGCGGTGCGCCCGAGATAGACTTCGTCGACGAACACGCCGACCGACGCCTCGGAGCCCGCGTCGAACTGGCGGCTGCCGATGCCGCGGATATAGAGCTGCGGCCGGGTCGCGCCGGCGCTGCCGCCGTAGAAGCCGGGAACGCGCGGAGCGATCTGGGTCAGGTTGATGATGCCGCTGCCTTCGAGCTGCTCACTCGAAAAGGCCGAGATCGAGACCGGCACGTCCTGGAGACGCTGCGAGCGCTTCTGCGCGGTGACGATGATCTCGCCCGGCGCGATGACGCTGCCGGTTTCGGTTTCGGTTTCGCTGTCCTGCGCCATCGCGGGCGCGGCGCCGAGCAGCGCCAGTATCAGGATGGACGCGCCTGCGCCCCGGATCGCCTTTTGCATTATCTCTCCCTTCCCGCCGGCGTCGTTGGCCGGCCTCGTGTCGGGCCGACCGTTCGCTGGCCCGCCTCGGCATCGTGCTAACTGCAGAATCAAAATAATGCAAGAATTGAACAATCAAATTATTTCACTGTTGAAACTTTGCGCTTCATGGCACAGTCACCGCCGGAGAGGGTTTCATGGCAAAGCAGGAAAAATCGGGACAGCAAAGCGTCGGCCGCGCCGGCGCGGCATCGGCAGATGAGGCCCGCGGCAACGACCCACGGCGCTCAAGCCTCGGGGATCTCTTGTCTTTCTACTATCCGATGCACTACCGGATCGGGATCGACGTCGAGACGGTGATGGGCCAGGGGCGCATATCGCGCAAGCAGGGCACGATCCTCTGGCTGATCCATTCGCGCGGCGACAAGGATGGGTGGCTGCGCCGCAAGCTGATCGAAGAGCGGCTCTCGGCCTGGTTCGAAATCAGCAATTCGAGCGTGTCGAACCTCCTGCGCGAATTGACCCGGCCGCCGCTCGAGCTGGTAAAGCAGATCGAGAACCCGACATCGGGACGCGAAAAGCTCGTCTGCCTGACCCCCAAGGGCCGCGCCTTTCTCGATGAGTCCATCCGCCAGTCGATTGACTATCTCGGGCGTCATCTCGAGCATGTCGACCAGACGCAACTCGATCGCGGCATCCAGTTCTTCAAGCTCGCCTTCCAGCCGCTCAGCAGCGATGCGCCGCCGCCGACACCCGAAGGCGCCGGCTGATCACATCCTGAAGACGCCATAATGCGCCGGATCGTCGATCGGCGCATTCAGCGCCGCCGATATGGCGATGCCGAGCGCGTTGCGTGTCGCGACCGGATCGAGGATGCCATCGTCCCACAACTCGGACGTCGCATGCCATGCACTCGCCTTGTCGGCATATTCGGCGAGGATCGGTTCACGGATCGCTGCCGCCTCGGCTTCGCCGAGCGTGCGCTCCTCGCGCGCGAGTTGGCGCATCTTGACCTCAGTGAGCACATTCGCAGCCTGTTCGGCGCCCATCACGCCGACCTGCGCATGCGGCCAGGAGAAGAGGAAGCGGCTGTCGAACGCCCTGCCCGCCATCCCGTAGGTCCCTGCCCCGTAGCTCGCATTGGCGTTGACCGTGAACTTGGGCACGCTCGCGCCCGAGACCGCCATGATCATCTTGGCGCCGTCCTTGGTGATACCGCCGCGCTCATAGTCGCGCCCGACCATGAAGCCGGTGATATTCTGAAGGAAAAGCAGCGGGGTGCGGTCCTTGTCGCAAAGCTGGATGAAGTGCGTCCCCTTGAGCGCGCTCTCGGAGAAGAGCACGCCATTGTTGGCGAGGATGCCGACCTTGTAGCCCCAGATGCGCGCGAAGCCGCAGACGAGCGTCGTGCCGAAGGCGGGCTGATATTCATGGAAGCGGCTGCCGTCGGCGATCCGCGCAATCACCTCGCGCATGTCGAACTGGGTGCGCGGGTCGCGCGGCAGGATACCGTAGAGCTCCTCGGGGTCATAGGCCGGGGGCTCGGCGGCCGCTTTGTCGATCCGCGTCTTCGGCCGCGGCGCGAGCGAGGCGAGGACCTCACGCGCCAGCGCGATGGCATGGGCCTCCGACGCCGCGGGATAATCGGCGACCCCCGAGACGCTGGTGTGCATGTCGGCGCCGCCGAGCTCGTCGACGCTCACCACCTCGCCGGTCGCCGCCTTGACGAGCGGCGGCCCGCCGAGGAAGACCGCGCCGGTTCCGCGCACGATCACTGAGTAGTCGCTGAGCGCCGGGATATAGGCCCCGCCCGCAGTGCAATGCCCCATCACGATGGCGACTTGCGGCACCGCGAGTTTCGAGAGGATCGACTGGTTCCGGAAGATGCGCCCGGCATGATAGCGGTCGGGGAAGAAATCGGCCTGGAGCGGCAGAAATCCCCCGGCGCTGTCGCACAGATGGACGACGGGAAGCCGGTTCTCGATCGCGATGTCGAGCGCACGGACGATCTTCTTCACCGAGTGCGGATACCAGGCGCCGCCCTTCACCGCGGGGTCGTCGGCCCGGACCATCACCTCGCGGCCGCCGACGATGCCGATCCCGGTCAGCTGGCCCGCCCCGGGCACCTCGCCCCCATAAGCGCGGCCTGCCGCCAGGGTCGAAAGCTCGAGGAACGGCGTGCCGGGGTCGAGCAAGGCCGCAAGCCGCTCGCGAAGCCCCATCTTCCCCTGCCGCGCAAGCCGCTCGCGGTCCCGTTCCGGCCGGTCCTCGCGCGCGCTGCGCTGCCGTTCGGCGAGGTCGGCCGCAATGGCGCGGTGGTGCGCGGCATTGGCCGCAAAGTCGGCCGAGGCCGTCGAAATCCTGCTGATGATGCGCCGCATATGTCAGTCCTTCGGCGTGATGGTGGCGAGCGGCGCGCCGCGATCGAACCCCTGTCCGGCCGCGACCTGGAGCGCGAGCGCACCGTCCGCCGGGGCACGGAGGGTCGTCTCGAGTTTCATGCTTTCGATCACGAGCAAGGGATCGCCCTCGCAAACCTCCTGCCCCTCGGATGCGATAAGACGCACAACGAGGCCCGGCATGGGCGCCGCCACGATATTGTTGGCGCCGGCGGCGCCGGCCGCTTCATGAAAGGCGACGGGGTCGACCCAGACAAGCTCATGGATTTGGCCGCCAAGATGGACCCAAAGCCGGTCACCGTCGCGCGCATAGGCGACGGGCCAGCGATCGCCGCCAACGTCGAGCCCGTCCGCCCCCAGCGAAACGAGACGGCCATCGGCCAGCCTCGGCCCCTTCGACAGCGAAAGCGGGGCGATCATGTCGCCGATGCGCAAATATCCCTGCATCAGTTCCGCCACCTCCCCATCGCAGCGTGCATCTCCGGCACCGCCTCGAGCGCTGCCGCGACGTCGGGAACGGCAAGCGCCGCGAGCGCGCAAAGCGCGTCCAGCGTCTCGGCGCTCGGCGGCGGCTCGCCAGCCAGCCCGGCTTTCTCCGCGATGAGCCCCGTATGCATGCGCCCCGCCGCGACATCGGGATCGGCGAGCAGGCGGCGGAGATAGTTGATGTTGGTGGTCACCCCGAGGAGGGTGAGGCGCGCGAGCGCGCTGTCCATCGCGGCGAGCGCTGCCGCGCGATCGGCGCCATGGACGATGAGTTTTGCGATCATCGGGTCGAAGGCGGCATGCACCCGTTCGCCTTCGACCAGGCCGGCATCGAAGCGGGCGCCGGCGGGCGGCACAAGGCGAAGCACGGGGCCCGTGGTCGGCGTGAATCCCGCCGCCGGGTCCTCGGCATAGATACGCACCTCGATCGCATGGCCTTCACGAAAGAGACCATCCTGCCCCACCGGCAGCGGAGCCCCGGCGGCAATTGCGAGCTGCTGTTCGACGAGATCGACGCCGGTGATCATCTCGGTGACCGGATGCTCGACCTGGAGCCGGGTGTTCATCTCGAGAAAATAGAATTCGCCGCCGCCGCCATAGATGAACTCGACCGTTCCCGCGCCGCGATAGTCGCAGGCGCGGGCGATGCCGGCCGCCGCCTCGCAGATGCGCTGGCGCTCGGCTTCGTCCAGCGCCGGCGAGGGAGCCTCCTCGACGATCTTCTGGAAGCGGCGCTGCAGCGAGCATTCGCGCTCGAAAAGATGGAGCGCGCCGCCCTTGCCGTCGCCGAGGACCTGCACTTCGATATGGCGGGGTTTTTCGACATAGCGCTCGATGAACAGGCGCCCGTCGCCGAAATAGCGCTCGCCTTCCGACCGGGCGGTCGCGATCTCCTCTTCGAGCGTATCGAGATCGCGCACGATGCGCATGCCCTTGCCGCCCCCGCCCGCCGAAGGCTTGATCAGCAGCGGCGCGCCGACCGCGCGCGCATGCGCCGCAAAATTTCCGGGGTCGTCTTCCTCGATGACCGACGGCGCGACGGGAAAGCCGCGCTCCGCAACGAAGCGGCGGGCCGAGATCTTGTCGCCCATGAGATCGATCGTCTCGGGCGCTGGGCCGATCCAGACGATCCCCGCTGCCTCGACCGCGCGCGCGAAGGCGGCATTTTCGGAAAGAAATCCATAGCCCGGATGGATTGCGCCGGCGCCCATCGCCCTGGCCGCGGCGATGATCGCATCGCCGTCGAGAAAGGCCGCGACGGGAGTGTCGCCTTCGATCATCATCGTCTCGTCGGCCAGCGCCATGGCCGGAGTCCGCCCGTCGACAACGTGCGCGACCAGGAGCGCGCGCAGCCCTTTCGCCTTCACGGTTCGCAGGATGCGCGCCGCGATCTCGCCGCGGTTGGCCACGAGCACGCTGTCGAAAGGATAGGTCATGGCGTCACCGCGAGCCGGACGGGACGGGCAGGTCGCCGAGGCGCATGCCGCCGTCGCAGTCGAGGATCGTGCCGGTCACATAGCTCGCGGCATCGCTGCACAAAAAGGCGACGGCATCGCCGACGTCGCTGCCGCGGCCGAAATAGGGAAGCGCGAGCGCCGCCTGCACGCGATCGGCGAGATCGCCCTCGCCCGTCAGCCGCGCCAGCCCTTCGGTATCGGCAATCGGGCCCGGCGAGACACCGTTTACCCGAATACCGTGAGCGCCCCATTCGAGCGCGAGGCATTTGGTGAGCATATCGACGCCCGCCTTGGCGGCGCAGGCGTGCGCCTGGTTGCGCATTGCGCGCTGCGCCTGCGGCGCCGACACGGCGACGAGCGAGGCGCCCGGCCGCGTAAGATGCGCAAACGCGGCCTTGAAGACGTTGAAGGTGCCGATGAGATCTATCTCGACGACGGTGCGAAAACCGTTGGCTGACATCTCCTCGGCGGATGCGAAGAAATTTCCCGCGGCGCCCGAGACGACGATATCGATTCCGCCGAGGTGGCGCGCCGCCTGCCCGGCGACATCCTCCATCGCGGCCGCGTCGCGCACGTCGCCCGCGATGCCGATCGCGTCGAGACCGTCGGCGCGAAGCCCCTCCGCTGCCGCCGCGATGCGCTCGGGCGTCCGGCTCGCGACGGCAAGGCGCGCGCCCTGCTCGCCGAGCCGTTTCGCGATCGCGAGATTGATTCCGCTCGATGCGCCCACGACGAGCGCCTTCTTACCCGACACATTCACTGTTCCGTTGTTCCTCGATCATAGGGGCTGGGACGATGGGTCCAAAGTTCGCCCGAAAGCGCGCCGCCACCGTCGATGACCAGCGTTGCCCCGGTCACGAACGACGCAGCCGGGCTTGAAAGAAAGGCCACCGCCTGCGCGACCTCCCAGGGGTCACCCGACCGACGCTGGGGATTGGCGTTCGCAAAACCGGCACGGGCTTCGTCCGGATAGACGTCGAGACCCGGCGTCTCGATGAGACCGGGGGCGATGCAATTGACGCGGATCGCGTTGGGCGCCCATTCGACTGCCGCCGTCTTGCTCGCGTTGATCACCCCCGCGCGCGCGGCGCTGCTGTGAATGATGCCGGGCATGCCGCGTTCGTTCGACGCGACGATGTTGACGATCGACCCCGGCCGGCCCGCGCCGATCCAGTGCGTCGCGGCGGCCTGCATCATGAGCCAGCTACCGGTCAGGTTGGTCTCGACAACCGCGCGCCAACCCTTGGGAACGATGTCCGCGGCGGCCTGCGGATATTGCCCGCCGGCGTTGTTGACGAGGGCATCGAGCCATCCGAATCGGCCGGTGACGGCATCGAACAACCGCGCCACCGCCTCTTCGTCGCGGATATCGGTCGGCATCCAGAGGAGGTCGATCCCGTGCGCCGTCATGTCGGCGGCGGCCTGTTCCAGCCGCTCGGCCGAGCGCCCACAGATCGCGACACGCGCGCCAAGCCGGCCGAAGAGCCAGGCGATCGCCATGCCGATGCCGCTCCCGCCGCCCGAGACCAGCACCGTCCGGCCGGCGAAGAGATCGGGAGCGAGCGCATGCGGCTCGCGCGCGAGCCGGCTCGCCGCAGTGCGCGCGGCGCCGCTCATTTGAGAAGATCGGCCGCGATGATGAGCTTGCGCACTTCGGTCGTTCCGGCGCCGATCTCCATCAGCTTGATCGAACGGAAGAGCCGGTTGATCTCGCTTTCCCAGATATAGCCGGTGCCGCCATGGATCTGCACCGCCTCGTTGAGAATGCGGTTGGCGGTTTCCGCGGCATACATCACCGACGCGGCGGTGAGCGCATGGATGCGTCCGCGCCCGCCCTCACCGTGCGCGATGGCCGTACATTCGGCGAGAACCTGATAGGTGAAGCTGCGCATCGTCTCGATCCAGACGAACATGTCGGCAAGCTTGGCCTGGATCATCTGGAAACCCGCGATCGGCTGACCGAACTGTTCGCGCGTCTTGGCATGTTCGATCGTGAGTTCCAGCGCGCGCTCGCAGATGCCGAGCATGATCGGCGAGATGATCGCGCGCTCGAGGTCGAGACCGCTCATCACCACCGCGACCCCCTGATTTTCCCCGCGCAGCCGGTTGGCGGCGGGAACGCGGCACTCTTCGAAGACAAGCTCGGCGGTCTGGCTGCCGCGAAATCCCATCTTCTTGAGCTTCTGTGCGACCTTGAACCCCGGAGTGTCGGTTTCGACGACGAAGGCCGATATGCCCTTGGGACCCGCCGCCATGTCGGTCTTGGCGTAGACAAGGACCGCGTCGGCGACGGGCCCGTTTGTAATATAGATCTTGCCGCCGTTCAGGACATAATCGTCGCCATCGCGCCGCGCGGTCGTGCGCATCGAGCCGAGCGCGTCGGATCCGGCACCCGGCTCGGTGAGCCCCAGCGCCCCGATCCACTCGCCGCTGAGCAGCTTCGGCAGGAAGCGCGCACGCTGCTCGTCGCTGGCATTGGCATAAACGTTGCCGAGACAGAGATTCTCGTGGACCACCCAGGCGAGCGCAAAGGCGTGGTTCGAGCGCGCGAACGCCTGGGCAACGAGGCCGGTGGTGAAGATGTCGGCGCCGGTTCCGCCTAGCTCGGCGGGCACGCTGATCCCGAAATAGCCAAGGTTGCCGAGCGACCGAAACATCGCGTCGGGCCACCATTCCTCATCGTCCATCCGGGCCGCGAGCGGCCTCAGCTCCGAGCGGGCAAAACGGTCGGCTTCGTCGAAGATCTGCTGATGCTCGGGCGATAGCGCCGTGCTCCACGGCGCCATATCGATTGCATGGCTGGCCAAAATCTTCTCCCCGATCCGTCTTTTGCTGTTGGGCCGTCTCCTATGCAAGATTGTTCAATATCGCAAGTGTTCAAAATTTGCATAATCTGTCGCGCCGCGCATAATGCGGGAGAATCGACAAGAATCGGGAGAGAGATATGACGGCATCGAACTGCGCCTCCGCGCTCGCGGGAGCCCGGTCGTGAACCCGCAAGTGGTAGCGCAGAGCGCGCCGGACCGCGCCGCAACGATCATGGCCGCAACCGGCGAGACGATGACCTACAGCGAGCTTGACAGTCTCGCCCGCAGGTTCGCCGGGCTGCTGCGGAGGCTCGGGTTCGGACCGGGCGATCATCTCGCCATGATGATCGACAACGAGATCATGTACCACCCGGTGGCATGGGGCGCCTGGTATGCGGGGCTCTATTTCACGCCCGTCAGCACGCGCCTGACAGCAAGCGAAGTGGCCTATCTGGTCGAGGACAGCGGTTCGCGGATCGTCATCGCCTCCCCTGCCCATGAGGGTCTGATCGCCGAAATCAAACCGGGGCTGCCGCAGGTCGCGCACTGGATTCTCACCGGTACGGGAGCCGGAGGAACATCATCCTTGCGCACCCTGATCGAGACCGAGGCCGAACTCGCGGTCGGACCGACCGATGCCGTCGGCGCCGACATGCTCTATTCGTCGGGCACGACCGGGCGGCCGAAAGGCATCAAGCCGCGCGGCGGTGCGAAACGCGACGAACCAAACCCCCTCGCCTCGCTTCTCACGCAGCTCTATGGCTTCGACGCCGCGACGCGCTATCTGACCCCCGCCCCGCTCTATCACGGCTCGCCGACCAAATATTCGATGGCGGTCCACCGCGCCGGCGGCACGAACATCATCATGGAAGGCTTCGATGCCGAGGGCGCGCTCGCGGCCATCGACCGCTTCGGCGTAACCCACAGCCAGTGGGTCCCGACGATGCTCCACCGCATGGTTCGGCTGCCCGATGAGACAAAGGCGCGCTACGACCTGTCGAGCCACCGCGTCGCGATCCATGCGGCCGCGCCCTGCCCGCCGGAACTCAAGCAGCAGATGATCGACTGGTGGGGCCCGATCGTCTGGGAGTTTTACGCAGGGTCCGAGGCGGTCGGCTATACGTCGATCGACAGCGCCGAGGCCCTCGCCCGCCCGGGATCGGTCGGCCGCTCGGTCTTTGGCGACCTCCATATTCTGGACGGCGATGGCAAGGCGCTGCCGGCGCGCGAGATCGGCCATATCTATTTCGCCAACGGACCCGCGATGGAATATCACAAGGACCCGGCAAAGACCGCGCGTGCCTATAATGAGCGCGGCTGGGTGACGCTCGGCGACATGGGCTGGCTCGATGAGGAGGGTTATCTCTATCTTGCCGACCGCAAGGATTTCATGATCATCACCGGAGGGGTCAATGTCTATCCGGCCGAGATCGAACAATTGCTCGTCATGCATCCCGAGGTCGACGATGCTGCGGTGTTTGGTATCCCCAACGAGGATTTCGGGCAGGAGGTGAAGGCCGTCATCCAGCCAAGGGTCTGGCCCGACGACGGAGCGGCCTTCCAGGACGAGATCATCGCCTATTGCCGCGCGCATCTTTCGCGGATCAAAGTGCCCCGCTCGGTCGACCTCTCGCCCGAATTGCCCCGCCAGCCCAACGGCAAGCTCTACAAGACCGCGCTCCGCGCCGCCTATCTGAAGGAAAGCCAGTCATGACCAGCAAGGCCGACAGCGAGAGCGTCGTCACCGAATATGAGGCGGGGCTGCTCCGGATCAGCCTCGACCGGCCGGCAAACGGCAATGCCGTCACCCCGGGCCTCATCGCCGACCTCATGGGCGCGGTGGCCGAAGCCGAGGATCGCGACGTTCGCGCGGTCCTGATCGCGGGCTCGGGCACCAATTTCTGCGCCGGGGCAGATCTCAGGCATTTCGCCGGCAAGCTCGACCGCGTCGCGGACGAGCTGCAGGAGATGGCGACCGGTTTTCACGCGATGCTGGAGCGGCTCTACCGCCTGCCCAAACCCGTCGTGGCCGCCGTACAAGGTTCGGCAATCGGCGCCGGCTTCGGACTCGCGCTCGCCGCCGACCTCATCGTCGCGGGCCGGTCCGCGCGCTTTTCGACGGGATATGCCCGGCTGGGCCTCAGCGCCGATGCGGGCGTCAGCTGGTTCCTGACGCAGGCCCTCGGGCCGCGCCAGGCAGGCGCTCTCCTGATGACCGCGCGCTTTCTTGGCGCCGGCGAGGCCCATTCGCTTGGCCTGATCGACGAGGTTGTCGAGGACGATGCCTTGCCCGCGGCCGCCGAGGCGGCCGCGCGGGCCTTCGCTGCGGGACCCGGCGGGGCCTATGCCGCCATCAAGGCGCTTACCCGCGCGGCGCGCGGCAACGACCTGCCCGCGCAGCTCGCACTCGAGGAAGCGCATGTCGTGCGCCTCGCGCGCGACCCCGCAGTCGCCGCAGCGATGGCGGCGATGCTGAAGCCGCGAAGCTAGCCGACGATCCGGTCTCATACTTGCGCCGTCCCCGCTGCATCGTGCAAGGTAGCGGGCGAAGGGGACGATGCGTCAATGGAAGAGAGTGAAAATGGAAGGAAGCGCGCGCGGCGCGCCGGGCCGGACGCGTTTGCCGAACGCGTGCTCGGCTATTTCTACCCCGTCCACTACCGGTTCGGCATGGAGATGGAGCAGGCCATGGGCCAGGGCCAGCTCGGCCGGAAGCAGGCTGCCCTTCTCTGGCTCCTTCATTCCGAAGCGGGCAGCGATGGCTGGATGCCGCGCAAGGACATCGAGGCGAAGCTCGGCACCTGGTTCGAAATGAGCCCGCCGAACGTCACCAAGATCATCCGCGACACGGCCAGTCCCCCGCACGAGATGATCGAGATCATCGAGAGCCCGGGATCGGGACGCGAGAAGGTGCTGCGCCTCACCTCGAACGGACGTGCGTTCGTAAGCACGATGATTGCTTCGGCAACAAAATTCCTCACCGGCCGCGTCGGACATATGGATCAGGCCAAGCTCGCCGCGGGACTCGCCTTCCTCGAAGAAGCCTTTGGACAGGAAACCAATTTACCACTTTGAAACTTCCAACTTGGAATCTTACAGAAACTGCATAATATAGCCGGAGCAGCGTCAGGCTGCGCACGGCGAGTCGCATCAGCGACCGCAGGTTCGGGAGAGGACAGGATGGAATTTCGGAAACTGCGCCGCCGCGCACTCACGGCCTTGTGCGCGAGCGCCGCTTTCACCCCCGCTGCAGCATGGGCGCAAAGCGACAGCGACGGTGCCGTCTCTCCCGACGACGGCACTATCATCGTCACTGCGCAGAAGCGCGAGCAGCGGCTCCAGGACGTGCCGGTCTCGGTTACCGCCCTCGGCAGCGCGCAGCTCGAAGCTGCCGGGATCGACAGCGGCACCGAGATCGCCCGGCAGACCCCCAATCTTCGCGTCTCGGTGCTCGGCGACGAGAGCCAGCCGAAGTTCGCGATCCGCGGCATCTCGACCCCCGAGTTCAACCTCAACGCGATTTCGCCGACCGGCGTCTTCTACGACGAGGTCTATGTCGGCTCCTCCTTCCTCGGCGGCGCCCAGATCTTCGACATCGAGCGCGTCGAGGTGCTGCGCGGCCCGCAGGGCACGCTGTTCGGCAAGAATACGACGGCGGGCGCGATCAACTTCATCTCGCGCGCACCGACCTTCCGCAACGAGGGCGAGATCAGCGTCGGTTATGGCGAATATGGTTACGCCGAAATCAAGGGCGCCGGCGAGGCGCCGCTGATCGAAGACAAATTATCGGTGCGCTTCGCCTTCAATGTCGCGCATTCGGACGGTTATATCGAGAATGTGAACCCCGCGGGGCGCGACCTCTCGAACATCGACCGCAAGGCCGGCCGCCTCACGATCGGCTACAAGGACGACAGCGGCTTCGACGCGACCCTGCGGCTCTTCGCGGTCCAGAATGACGCGCGCGCGATCGGCGCGATCAACGAGGGCCTCGGCCCGGGCGGCACCAATGCCTTCGGCCTCAACCCCCGCCTCAATCCGTTCGACGGCACGCCCCTCACCCGCCACCAGGTCGCGACCGACCGCTCGGGCGTGATCGAAGTGCGCGGCCGCGGCGCGATCCTCACGATGAACAAGGATCTGGGCGGTGTCACACTGACCTCGATCAGCTCCTACATCGGTGGCCGCTTCCTCAACCTCGTCGATGGCGACGGCACGATCGCCCCGCTGCTTCACATCGATTTCGGATCGAAGACCGAGGAATATAGCCAGGACCTGCGCCTCTCGACCAATGGCAGCGGCCCGTTCAACGCGATCGTCGGCCTCTATCACCAGCGCGACGATATCGACATCGAGACGACCTATCTTCTCTTCGGCGGCCCGCCGGTCTTCCCCGTGCTGACCCAGAGCTATGAGCAGGCGCGCCGCTCCTATGCCGTCTATGCCGACGGCACCTTCGACCTGTCCGCCGCCCTCGCCGTCTATGGCGGCCTTCGCTACACATGGGACAAGGGCCAGCTCACCAATTTCCAGGTCGCGCCGATCATCCCGGTCCAGGCCGACAAGAGCTACAGCGACGGCGAGCCGACGGGACGTATCGGGGTCCGGCTGAAGCCTGCCGACGACATCATGCTCTACGGCCAGTTCGCGCGCGGATACCGCAGCAGCGCGATCAACGGCGGCGCGCTCACCAACCCCGCCGACCTCAACGTCGCCAATCCCGAAAAGCTCGACAGCTGGGAAGTCGGCCTGAAATCGCAATTGTTCGATCGCATGCTGACGTTCAACGCCTCGGCCTTCCTCTACAAGTTCCGCAACCAGCAGTTCATCAACGTCGTCGGCATCGGCACGCAGCAGCTCGTCAACGCCGGCCGCTCCGAGATCAAGGGCATCGAGATCGAGGCCGCGCTTCGCCCCGCCGAGGGCCTGAGCTTCACCGCCGGACTCGGCCTCCTCGACAGCGAATATAAGGAGTTGCTGCTCAACGGCGTCGATCTTTCGGGCAACGAACTGATCGAGGCGCCGCACCGCACGCTCAACCTCGCTGCGGACTACCGTGTACCCGTCGGCGCCGAGGGCTCGCTGAGCTTCCATTTCGATGCTACCAACGTCACCCGGCAATACTTTTCGGCAACGAACAGCGCCGATTTCCGCGTCCCCGCCTTCTGGGACCTCGGCGCGCGCATTGCCTTCGTCGAGCCGTCGGGCCGCTTCGAGATCGCCGCCTATGCCAAGAACCTCACCGACAACCGCAAGTCGACCGGCATCCAGATCGATCCCTCGACGCTCACCAAATTCTCTACCGTGCCCTATCCGCGCCGCTTCGGTGTCGAGCTGACGGCGCGGTTCCGGTGAGCGAAGCCGCGATCGAGGAAGAGCTTTTCCGGCTGCCCGCGCGCGGTGGTCATGCCCCGCTCGCGCGGCGCTGGTCCGTCGGCGCCCCGCCGCGCGCGATGTTGATCGTCGCGCACGGAATGGGTGAGCATGCAGGCCGCTATCTCGCGCCGCTCGCCCCGATCATCCGCCGCGGGGTCGACGTCGCGGCGATCGACCATCGCGGGCATGGCGAGGATGCGCTCGCGGCAGCCTCGCTCGGCGACTATGGCGAGGGCGGGTTCGCGGGTGTCGAGGCCGACCTTCTCGCGCTCGTCGACTGGGCCCGCGCGGCGGCGCCTGGCCGCCCCGTCATCCTTCTTGGCCACTCGATGGGTTCGATGATCGCGCAGGCGCTGGCGATCGATCATGGCGACCGGCTCGACGGTCTCATCCTCTCGGGATCGGTCGCGGTCGACCATATTCCGGCGGGCGGCGACCCCGCCGGGCTGATCGCGGCGTTGAATTCGCCGTTCGAACCCGCGCGCACCCCGTTCGACTGGCTGAGCCGCGACGAGGCCGAGGTCGACCTCTATCTCGCCGATCCGCTCTGCGCTTTCGGCCTTACAGACGCGAGCTTCGCCTCGCTCGCTGCCGCGGGGCCGCGCCTCGCCGATGCGGACGCGCTCGCGGCCATTCCGGCGAGCCTTCCCATTTATATCTTCTCGGGCGACATGGATCCGCTCCACTGCGTTCTCGGCGGCGTGACGCCGCTGATCGAGCGCTACGAGGCGGCGGGCAAGACCGTCGAGAGCCGCCTCTATGCGGGCGGGCGCCACGAAATGCTGAACGAGACCAACCGGGCCGAGGTCGTTGGCGACCTCTGGCGCTGGCTCGAGCCGCTCCTGTCCGAAGGGAAAGGCTGAGACCCGCCGCCACGCCCGCCGACCGATCCACAATGATAAACAATCGGGAGACGGACTATGAAGACGCTTACCAGCACGCTCTTGAAAGCGGGGGCGTTGCTCGCCGCCGCGCTGGCCGCCACGCCGGCGATGGCGTGGGATATCTGCTGGACGAACTGCGATTTTACGCGGACCAAATATCCGATCGTCCTCGAACATGGGCTCGCGGGCTTTAACGAGCTGGGCGGCGTCCTCCCCTATTGGAACGGCATCCCCGAAAATCTGCGATCGACCGGCGCCGAAGTCTATGTGACGCAGGTCAGCCCGTTCAACAGCTCGGTCGTGCGCGGCGAGTCGCTCATCGCCCAGCTCGATGACATCCGAGCCATCAAGGGCAATAACAGCCTCAAATTCAACCTGATCGGGCACAGTCAGGGCGGCCTCGACATCCGCTATGTCGCCGCAGTGCGCCCCGACCTCGTCGCCTCATTGACCACCGTCGGCTCGCCGCACAAGGGCTCGGACCTCATCACCTTCGACGTCAATGGCCAGCTCGTTCCGACGCCTGCCACCAACGCCTTCAGCAATTTCGTCAGCATGGTCTGGAGCTCCCTCGGCGGCAGCCCCGACCCGATCAGCATCACCGCGGTGCTCAAGAATTTCTCGCCGGCGGGAATCGCGGCCTTCAATGCGAGCTTCCCGGCGGGCATGCCGACGACGTCCTGCGGCCAGGGGCAGGCGGTCACCCAGACCAGCGCGGGGCCGATCCGCAACTATAGCTGGTCGGGCGACGCACCCTTCACCAATGTCTATGACCCGAGCGACCCCGCGATGGTCGCGCTCAGCCTGTTCTACGACGAGCCGAACGACGGGCTGGTCGAGCGATGCGCCAGCCATTTCGGCACGGTCATCCGCGACAATTACCGGATGAATCATCTCGACGAGGTCAATAATCTCTTCGGACTGACCTCGGTCCTCGAGGTCGATCCGCGCACCCTCTATCGCAACCATGCGAACCGGCTGAAGACGGCGGGCCTGTGACGCGAGCGAATGGCAGCGTCCGGCCTCACGGCCGGGCGCTGATGATCGCGGCGGGCGGCGGGCTGCTGCTCGCCGCCATCGCAGCCTGGCAGATCATGGCGAACGGAAGGGGTGACGGGAGCGAAGCCTCCCCGCTCGTGACGCTTCCCGCGAGCGGCATCGGGCCCGACACGAGAGCCGGCCTCGCCATACCGGCCGCCGCCCGTGCACCGCTGCCCTCCTCGCTCGCCGGAACCGCGGTCGACGGCGGGTTCACGATCGACGGGCGCGGCCATTTCGTGCCCGACCGCAATGCGCTGCGCGTCTTCGATTATTTCTTGAGCGCGGGCGGCGAAGAGAGCGAGGAGGTGCTGCGCGGGCGCATCCTCCTTCACGCGATCAACGGCGGGCTTGCCGAGAGCGCGGTCGCCGAGATCGCCGCCGTCCTCGACCGCTATATCGCCTACCGCAGCGCGGCGCGCGCCGCCCTTGCCACCGGGACCGCGGCGCCCGCCGATCTCGGCGCCAGGGTCGCAGCGATGCGAAGCCTGCAGACCATGATGCTCGGCCCCGATCTCGCCAAGGCCTTTTACGGCGACGACGGCGACCTCGCCGACATCGAATTGCGGCGCATGACCATCCTTCGCAATGCGGCGATGACGCAGGACGAGCGGCAGCGCGCGCTGGCCGCGATCGACGCCGAGCTGCCGCCCGGGATACGGAGTGCCCGCACGGTTTCCGCAGCGCCCACGGCGCTGCACCTCAAGGTGGAGGCGCTGCGCGCCGCGGGCGGGTCGGACGCGGATATCGCCGCGATGCGCCGGTCGGAATATGGCGCGGCGGCGGCCGAGCGGCTCGCGGAGCTCGACGGCGCGCGCGCCAGATGGGAGCAGCGCTTCGCTGCCTATCGCCGCGAAGATCAACGGCTTCGCGCGGACCATGGCGGCCAGGGCAATGCGGCCTATCGGCAAGCGCAGGATGCGCTCCGCCAGCGCCACTTTTCCGGCAGCGAGCTCGCGCGGGTGCGCGCGCTCGATGCCGAAGCCCGCTGACCCGATCAGCCCGCGACGAAACTCCGCTCGAGGATCGCATCCTGGTCCGCGCCCGCCGGCAAGGTTCCGAACGCCGCGCCGCCCGCGCCGCCGAGACGCGTGGCGCAAAAGGCATCGGCCACGGCGGCCGGCGAATGACGGACCAGCGCCGCGGCCTGCAGCGATAGCGCCATGCGCTCGGCGAGATAGCGGGCGCTCGCGTCGGCGAGGGGCTCGCCGCGGATGAGGCTGTCGAGCCCGACCGCCGCGGCGTCGAGATGGCGGTTGCCGCCCCTCGCGGCCGCGAGCTCGTCGAAGAAGAGGTTGGCGGCCTCGGGTTCCTTGCGGAGCGCGCGCTGGACGTCGAGGCTGATCACATTGCCCGCCCCTTCCCAGATGCCGTTGAGCGGGGCCTCGCGATAATAGCGCGGGATTACCGACTCCTCGATGTAACCGGCGCCCCCATGCACCTCCATCGCCTCATGGATGAAGGGCACGACGCGCTTGTTGAGCCAATATTTGGAGAGCGCGACCGCGAGGCGGCCAAAGACGCGTTCGCCCTCGTCGCTGCGCGACGCGTCGAAGGCCCGCGCGATGCGGAACACCATCGCGGTCGCCGCTTCGCTCTCGACCGTGAGATCTGCGAGGACGTTGCGCATCAGCGGCTGGTCGATGAGCCGGCGCTGGAAGGCCGAGCGATTGCGCGCGTGATGCGTCGCATGGGCGAGGCCGAGCCGCATGATTCCGGCAGGCACCAGCGACACGTCGAAGCGGGTGTGGAGCATGAACTCCATGACCACGGGAATGCCCCGCCCTTCCTCGCCGACGAGCCAGCCATGCGTTCCCTCGAACTCGAGCTCGGTCGAGGCATTCGACTTGTTGCCGAGCTTGTCCTTCAGCCGCTCGAGCGAGATCGGGTTGCGGGTGCCGTCGGGAAGCCAGCGCGGCACGAGGAAGCAGCCCGGGCCTTTTTCGGTCTGCGCGACGACGAAGATGATGTCGGCGCCGGCCGCGGAGCAGAACCATTTGTGCCCGGTCAGGATATATTCGCGGCCCGGCCCCGGCTGCCCCGCCGGCTTCGCCTCGGTCATGTTGCGGCGGATATCCGATCCACCCTGCTTCTCGGTCGCGGTGAAGGCGATCGAGATGCCGCTCTTCTCGCCGTGCGGGATGGGGCGCGGATCATAGTCTTTGGAGACCATGAGCGGCTCCCATTGCTCGGCAAGATCGGGCTGCTGCCACATCATGGGCACGACGCCATAGGTGATCGCGGTCGGGCAGAGGACGCCGCATTCGAGCTGCGCGAAGAGCATCGAGGCCGCGCCGCGCGCGACATGGCCGCCGCTCTCCTTCGTGCGCCAAGGCAGCGCATGCACCTCATGTTCATAGGCGAGCCCCATCAGCTCGTGCCAGGCCGGGTGGAATTCGACGGTGTCGACGCGCTGGCCGAAGCGGTCGAAGCGCTTGAGCTCGGGGGTATAGCGGTTCGCCGTCACCGCCTTGTGCACCCATTCGGGGTCGAAGACCTTGGCGCCGAGCGCCGCGAGATCGTCGGCCGCCCAGGCGCCGCCTTCGCGCGCGACCGCTTCGCAGAGCGCCGGGTCGGCGAGAAAGGCGTTCGCGCCCTCGAGCGGCGGCGGCTGGTTCTCGACGCTGTGGGTGCGAAGCTGGGTGCGCGGGCTGCGAAAGGTCATGCGAAAGCTCCGGCGAGGTCGATGCGGGTCGTAAAGGTGTAGGGCGCAAAAATGCGATCGATCCGGGCGCGGTCGATTTCATCCTCGGCGGTGACGACGAGCGTGAGCTTGCCGCCCTTCTCCTCGACGGCGACATCCCGGCCCGGGCATGCGGCGCGTCCCACCGCTTCCATCGCCATGATGCGCAGGTGCGGTTTCGAGACCTTGCCGACGGCGGTCATCGGCAGGGCCTCGAGCAGGATGATGTCGACCGGGACAGCCGCGCGCTCCTGGATCTTCGCACGCGCGTGCGCGGCGAGTTCGCCCTCGGCGACGCGCGCGCCCGGCTTGAGTTCGACATAGGCGATCGGAAGCTCGCCCTTCGAAGAACAGGGCCGCCCGATCGCCGCCGCGTGCAGCACCGCCGGATGCTGCGCGAGAACTTCGTCGATCGCCGCGGAATCGATATTGTGGCCGCCGCGAATGATGACATCCTTCTCGCGCCCGTAGATCCACACATAATGATCCTCGTCGACCATTCCGATATCGCCCGTCGTCGCCCAGACGAGACCATCGGGACCGCCCTCGACGAAAAAGCCCTTGTCCGCCGCGGGATCGACATAGCCCGGGATCAGCGTCGGCCCCGCCGCGATCAGCACCCCGCGCTCGTCGGCCGCGGCTTCGCGAACGAAGCGATTGCCGTCGAGCACCGCCGAGATCACCCGGTGAAAGGGCACCACGCGGCCGCACGAACCGAGCCGCGGCGGCACGCCGCCGTCATAGTGGAAGCTCAGGATGCCGTGAAATTCGGTGCCGCCCCAGACCTCTTTCAGCTGGATGCCGAAGCGCCGGTCGAAGGCGCGCGCCACCTCGAGCGGGAGCGGCCCGCCGCCCGTGGTATAGCGCACAAGCGACGCGGGCCCGTCGCCCTCGGCGTCGGCAAGGCCCGCTGCCGTCGTCGGCGCCGTGACAATCGCGGTGATCCCCTCGCGCCGCACAATGTCCCAGAAGCGCGGCATCACCGCCGGATTGCGGAAGCCGTCCGCGGTCAGGGTGACGATGGTCTGGCCATAGACGATCCCGCGCGTCCCCGAAGCGATCGCTCCGCCGACGTGGAAATTGGGCATGGCATGACCGAAGATGACATCTTCCTCGGGTCCCATCGCCATGCCGCAGAGCCAGCCCTGGAAGAGCTGGCCTTCATGGGTGTGGCGAACGAGCTTCGGGCTCCCGGTCGTGCCGCCGGTATGAAGATAGGCGCACACGCCGGCAGGGTCGGTTGCGGGCACGAAGCCGAGCGCGCTGTCCTCGCGGCCAAGCGCCGCCTCGAAGCATCGGGCATCGGACGCGTCGGCCCCCGCCAGCCAGACCTGTGCGATCGAGGGCACGCGTTCGAGCAACGCATCCAGCCGCTCCCACACCCCGCGTCCCCGTTCCGGCGGCACGGAGACGAGAATATCGGCCTTGGCCGCATTCAGGATGGCGGCGACATGCTCGACATCGAGGAACGGGTTGATCGGAACATAGCGCCCCGCGATCCCGCCGGCCCACATGGCGACGAACGCCTCGGGCAGGAAGGGCATGATCACGGCGACGACGGGCTCGGCGTCGCCTCGGCCGCGGCGAAAGAGATTGGCGGCCCGGAAGATCCGGTCGCGATATTCGGCAAAGCTGAGACGCGGCGACCCCATGGCATCGTCGTCGAGCTGCACGATCGCGGCCTTGTCGGGGAATCGGCTCGCAGCCTCCTCGATCGCGCCGGCGAGCGTCCAGCACGGAAGCAAATCGCGCCAGGGCCCGGCTTCAAGTGCCTCGACCGCCATCGCCGACGGCAAGGCCCGCCGCATCACCGCTCCTGCCGCACTCTCGCTGCTCACCCTGTCTCTCCCGATTGTCTGTCCAGGCCGGTCCGCTGTGCGGATCAGGCCGCCGAAATGCCTCCGTTGACGCTGATCGCCTGGCCCGTGATGCGCGCTGCATCGGGCGAACAGAGGAAAGCGATCGTTGCCGCGACATCGTCGGCATCGGCGACGCCGAGCGAGGCGAGCTTCGCCGCCTTGCCGAACAGGCGGGCGCTGAACTCGTCCTCCATCAGCCGGTCGTAGATCGGCGTGCCGCTGATCAGCGAGGGCGTCACGACGTTGACGCGGATACCGTCGCGCTTGACCTCCATCGCCATGGCCCGCGCGAACATGGTGATCGCGGCCATCGCAGCCCCGATAACGGTTTCGCCCGGCGTTGCCGACTTGGCCGCATCCGACGCAACGACGACAATCGACCCTGAACCACGCGCCCGCATTCCGGGCAGGACCGCCCGGCTCATGACCATCGGTGCCGCCGCCTGATCGACGAGGGTGCGCGCGATCTCGGCGGGCTCGATGTCGCCAAGGAGGCGCGGCAGCACGGCGGCCGCGGTGGAGACGACGAGGAGGTCGATGGCGCCGAAAGCGGCCTCAACCTCATCGACGAGACGGACCGCTTCCGCGGGATCGTTCGCGTCGCAGGCGAAGAAGCGCGCCTCGACCGTGGCGGACGAAAGACTTGCGGCAGCGGCTTCGCCGCGCTCGACCGATCGGGCGGCGATCGCGATCCTGGTAATGCCCTGCGCGACAAGGCGGTGCGCGGTCGCCAATCCCACGCCGGACGACCCTCCAACGATCAGCGCGGCCCCTGCACCGCCGCCAGATGGCGTCGATGCGTCGGCTGTGCGCGGCGCTACGCTTGCGTTCGAACCCATGGTCTCTCCGCTCCCGTTTTAGCAGATATTTTATGTAAACAGGATTACTATATGCCGCTTACGTGAACGTCAAGCGCCGTGCCGGACCAGGTCTCCGACCGAGTATATCTTCGAATTTCCTGAGGACTTCGCCCTGCCGGTCGAAATGTCACAATCTCGCGCTCAGCGAGAACAGCGGCTCAACAGGTTTATCAACAAGGCGGAACGCTCGCGCCGCCAGCCGTGCTGGCCGGTGAGACCCTATTGGAGGAGACGCCTGCGCAGGCGGTTCGCGAGCGGCGGCGCTGCCCCGATTGCATCGAGATAGGCGGCCAGCGATCCGAATTCGCGCGCGATGGCGGCGAAGCTCGCGAGCAGATAGTCGGGCTCGACGGTCAGCATCGCCTCGAGGATATCCTCGTCGGGCTGGGCGATGCCATGCGCTTCGATCCGACGCAGGATTTCGGGGCGCAACGCCCGTGTCGCCTCGGGTGCGGCGGAGATCATATAGTCCTCGACGATGGCATCCATCGGGACATTGAGCAGCGCGAGGATCAGGCCGCAAACGATCCCTGTGCGGTCCTTCCCGGCCGAACAGTGGATCAGGACGGGCCCCTCGGCGTCGGCGGCAGCCGTCAGCGTCCGGCCTATCAGCGACATGTAGCGCGGGTCGGAGGGCAACCCGCTGTAAAAATCCAGATAGCGTGCCCGAACCTCGTCAACCGTCTTGAACCGGGTGCTCATGAAGGCGTGATGCGGGGCCGTGCCGCCCTTTATCGCGCCGCCGATCGCGAGGACCTTTCCGGCGTTCGCCGCCGGCCACGGCATCGGGGCCGCGACAGCCTCGTCCGGGAACCGGAGATCCGCGACGACCGAGAAGTTCAGGCCCGACAGTTCGTCGAAGGGCATGTCGCCGAGCGGTCCGGTCTGGCCGGAGCGATAGAGCAGCCGCCGCCGGACATGGCGCGACGCGACGGTCGCCATGCCGCCAAAATCGCGAAAATTCGAGACGCCGGTCATGATCTCGTCGGCACGCGGCCCGGCAGCTTCACAATATGAGGACGGGTTTGATCGCGGAACCGTCTTCCGACGCGTGCGCCGCTGCGTTGATCTCCGCGAAGGGAAATTTGCGGATCAGGCGATCGAACGGAAATTTGCCGTCCCGGTACCAGCCGATCATGCGCGGGATGAATTCCTGCGGATCGGCGTCGCCCTCGGTAATATATTTGATCGTCGTGCCGCGAACGAGCATCGACATCATATTGGCGGGCAGCATCGCCTCGGGCGGCGGAACCGCGACGAGACCAACCGTGCCATGCGCCACCGTCGTCTCGACCGCGACGGCGACGACCGCCGGTATTCCCGTCGTGTCGAGCGCGTGATTGACGCCGCCGCCCGACAGTTCCTTGACCGCGGCGAGGACGTCTTCAGTCGCCGCCGGGTCGATGACATGCGCTGCGCCGAGCTCCAGCGCGAGCGCCCTGCGCTCGGTATTGGGCTCGACGACAATCACCGGGCCTGCACCCACTGCCAGCGCACCCAACAAAGCCGACAAACCGACCGCGCCGCCCCCGAAGATCGCCAGCGACTGGCCCGGCCGGATGCCGAGCGAGATGACCGCCGAGCCGGCGCCGGTCATGATGCCGCACCCGAGCGGGCCCAGGATTTCGAGCGGCAGTGCCGGATCGACCTTCACCGTGTTGCGCCGGTGCGCGACGGCGTAGGCGCCGAATGACGACTGGCCGAAGAAATTGCCGTGAATCACATCGCCTGCCTGACTGAGCGGCGACGTGCCGTCCTCGAGACGCACCCCGGCGAAATTCTTGCCGAGGAACTGATGGCAATAGGCGGGAAGTCCCTCGTCGCAGGTCGGGCAGGCCGCGCAGCTATCGAAGCTCAGCACCACATGATCGCCCGGCGCCAGATCGGTGACCTCGGGGCCGACGCTTTCGACGACCCCGGCGCCCTCATGGCCCAGCACGATCGGCATCGGCACGGGAAAGCCATCGCGCGCGACGAGGTCGGTGTGGCACATGCCGACGCCGACGATGCGCACGCGTACCTCCGCGCCCCGCGGCTCGGCGACTTCGATGTCCTCGATCGAGAAGTCACCCCCGACGGCGCGAACGATCGCTGCGGTAGCTTTCATGGATATTCTCCGAAGTCAGTAGCGTTGGCGGATCGCGTCGCGGTGACGCGTGAGATAGGCGCGACTGAGGCCGAGCTGCTGCACGCCCGTGCCGACGAGGCCCTTGTGCGCGGCGCGCATGGAGGCCTGCAGATAGGTGTTCGACGGATAAGGCGCCCAGTAGCAGCCATTGACGGTCGAAAAGGTGAAATCGAACGTCTTTCCGCGCGCGTCGGTCACGCTGACCTCGCCGCCCATTGGCATCACGCGCCGATACTCGTTGCGGCCTTTGGCCTCGACAAGTCCCGACAGCTCACCGTCCTCGAGTATATATCCGCTGATGAGCGCCCCGAATTCGTTGGTCTTCGCGATGTCGTGCTGGACGAACATATGGCAGGTCAGCGCCTCGCCGAAGCTCACATGCCACCAGATGACGGCACCATTTTCGCGCTCGGGCCGCGGCCCCCAGCTACGGTCTCCAGTCTCGACGCAGTCAACCGCCATGCGCTGGCCGCGAACGCAAAGTTCGCCTGTAATGCGGTAGGTCATTTCATAATGGCCCGACCAGCTGCTGTCCCACGCGGGACCGTTTCGCTTCGCCGCGAGCGGATCCATGGCCGGGTCGTTGATGTCATAGGCGGTGTGCAGCGCATGATAGTCGAGCTTGAACCAGGTATCGTCGATCCCCTGATACTCGACCTGATAATGGTTGACCGGGTCGACGGCCCGCACGGTCAGACCGTTCGGTAAGCTGAAGTCGCTGAGCTTCGCGGGGCACGGCATATGCTGCTGATTGTCGACATAGGCCTGCTCTTCCCAAAGATCGGTAATCCGGTCGATGATCGTCACATCGGCCATGCACACGCCGAGCATCGGCCGCGTGACCACATAGACGATGACATTGATGTTCGCCTCGGGAACGCAAAACGGGAGCGCTATGGTCTCGACCCACTGCCAGTGCGAGCCCTGAGAGAAATGAAACTCTGCGTCCTCCGGGCGGATCATGCCGCCGCGTCCATCGTGTCGAAACCGTAAGGCAGGAACCAGCGGCGATCCTTCTCGACGCGATTGCCTTCGCGGCGCAGGATGATTTCGGAAAGCCGCGCCTTCGCTCCCTCCGCACCGTCCGCCGAAACGGCCTGTACCACGCGTTCGATCGCGCGGTTGAGACCCGTCAGCGACCCGCGGACATCGGCATTTACGGCTCCAATGGCCGCCTTCAGGGCGGCCACCGCAGCCGACGTATCACGCCCGCCATCGATCGCCGCAGCGAGCTCCGAAGCGAGCGCCTCGGTGTCCGCAAGTTCCTCCGCCTCGAACCCGAGGACGGAATCGAACTGGAGACGGAGGATCTGCAGATGGCCGATGGCGAGCTGGACCTGCTCCTGCGCCAGCGACGCGTCCGCCGGAAGATGCGGCAGGACCACCTCGGTCAGCGAACGGATGACGCTTGCGAGGCGCTCGTCGGTCGTCGGTGTCATTCTCCGGCTCCTTTGCTCAGCAGGCGGACGAGATCATTGGCGAACATCGGCGCCGCAGCGCCCAGGAAGGTGAGCAGCACATCCTGGTGATTATGCTGCGACCGCGCCGCAGCCAGGCCGTTGGCGGCGACGATGACGTTGCACTTCCAGCTCGACATCACGTCGTAATAGTGGAGCGTCTCGCGGTTGACCGTCCGGCCCGAACGCCGCTCATATTCGGTGATGAACTCCTCGCGCTCGAACAGGTCGCTGGCCCGAAAGACCCCCTCACCGTCGAAGCTACCGAAAATCTCCATCAGCACCCAGCCGAGATCCTCGTGATAATCCCCGATCCGGGCCAGCTCCCAATCGAGGAGCGCGGTGATTTCGCCGCTTGCCTCGTCGAAGAGATAATTGCCGGTCCGGTAGTCGCCGTGCAGCATCACGAGCTCGGCGGTGTCGGGCATATTGTCCGCGAGCCATTGGGTCGCGAGCGACATGATGGGCCTGGGTTCGCCCTCGTCGACTTCCCACAATTCGCGCCAGTAATTATAGGCCCAGCGCGCGGCCTGCTTGGCATCCGCCTCGGGGATCTCGAACCCGGGGAGCGGATTGGCGCGATAGTCGTAGCGGTGGATCTCGACGAGATGGTCGAGAAACTGGTCCTTGATCTTCTCGCGAAGATCGGGGCCGAGCCACGTGCCGAGGCCGGACACCTTGACCCCGGCATCGCTCGGCTTGGTGACGCCCGAGACGACGCGCAGGATCGCGGCCGACTGCGGGAAATGCTTCGCGTCATTGTCGATCCACACCGGTTCGGGAACGGGAACCCGTCCCCGCATCGCACCGATCAGAACGAACTCGCGCTCGCGGTCCGTCTCGGTGATCGCCGAGCGCGGGTCCATACGAAGCAGGAACTTCTCCTCCGCACCGCCCTCGGATAGCGTGAAGAAGAATTGCTCCTTCGAGGCCCCTCCGCCGACGCGGCGAACGCCCGAGACGGCCGCGCCGGGTCGCTCTTTCGCAAAAAAGCTCGAGAGGATCTCGACGATCTCTTCGGTCAGCGCCGCGCGGTAGGGCGGCAGGGTCCGGTTCGCGCTGCGGCGATCGATGATGTGCCGATGGACGGCTTCCATGTCGTTCCGCACGACGGGGCGCTCAATAAGGTCCGTTTGCACGAATATGCTCCAGATAATCGGTGGGCCAGCAGCATTCCATCCAGCCGACCCCTTCCTTGCCGTCGATGAAGGACCGGCCGCCGCTTTCGTTGAGGCTGCAATTGGGAACGGGTTTCAGCGTGTAGCATCCGAAGACCTCGGTCCTGACGCTCGTCGTCCGGCCCGCCTCGTCGACGATCTCAGCGGTATAGCCGGTCTGCCAATATTGGTCGTCGTAGGTCACGTCGACGGCAACAGTGGAAACGCGTGAGGCCTTGCCGTCCTTGAAGACATAGCCGCGGACATTTTCCTTGCCGAGCGCATTGAAGCGCCAGAAATGCACCGAAATCTCGTCGCCGACCTGCCCGACGAACCACTCATATTGCTGGAACGGCACCCAGTCGCGCGTGCCCCAGCTATGGTCGCGGTGTCCCGTCGCGTCGAACTCGATCACGCGGTCGCCGATCCGCAGCGTGCCCTTGACGCGGCCCGCCTGCTCGATCCGGTCGGTGGCGCAATAGGCCGGGCAGCCGCGCGGGTCGGATGCATAGGCGTAGGGCGGATGGGTTGCGGTAAACTCATAGTCGACGGTGGCTTCGGGCGTCTCCCAGCGAACATGCGCCGAGCCGAACTTCAGATCCTGCTGCATCTCGAAACCCTCGATGCGCCAATCGTCGAAGCCCATGTCCGCGGGCACCGGCCTGTCGGCGAGCCGCTGCTGGATCGGATCGCCGCCGACGCCCGGGCCGAAGACCGCGAGCGCCGCGCCGGCGACGCTGTCCTTCGACACCCAGGTATAGGTGAAGAAGGCGATCTGATGCTCGGGAAGCACAACGATATAGGGAATGGACTCGCGTCCCATGGCGACGTCGGGGAGCACATGGCGACCATCGTGAACGGCATCGACGTCCATATCCGGTTCGACCCAGACATTGCTCTCTAACATCATCTCTCTCCATTCCGTTTTTGATATCTAGTCGGTAATTGCGCCGCGGCCCTGACGGGAGGGTGTCAGGGCCGCGACACCCCCTTTTTCGTTAGAAGCGCAATGTGGCCTCGACGCCGTAAGTGCGGGGCTGTGCACGGACCCGGTATCCGGTGCCGAACAGATTCTCGAGGCTGATGCCGAACGGGTAGTAGAGCTTGTTCGTCAGATTCTTGCCCCAGACCGAGAGCGAATAATTGCCCATCGTATAGGTCGCGCGGGCATTGGCGACCCAATATTTGCCATTGCCGTCGCCGAACTTGCCCGATGCCACGGCAGGCAACGGTCCGCGGCTGTAATCCTTGAACGAGTCGAAGTAGAACTGGCCGGTGTAGTTGACGTCGCCGTGCAGCGTCAGCTTGTTGTCGCCGTCGTCGATGACGTCCCAATCGGCGGCAAAGGAGGCCGACTGCTTCGCGGCATAGGGGAAAGGATTACCCCCGACGCTGACCGGACCGCCCGACGACACGACGCAGCTGCCGAGCTGGGCCGGGAAGTTCGGAATGGTCGAGGGATCAGCCGGGCAATCGCCGCCCTTGTAGCTCGAGTCCAGCAGACCGAAGGAGGCGCTCAGCGTGAAGCCGTTGACCGGCTCGACGATCGCTTCGACCTCGAGCCCCTTCAGCGTCCCGTCGAGCGAAATAAGGTTCGCGGTGGCCGACGCGTCGACGACCTGTCCCTGCTGGCCCTTATATTTATAGTAGAAGGCCGAGACGTTGAACTGGGCGCGATTGTCCCAGAAGCGCGACTTGATCCCGCCTTCGAACGCGTCGACCTGCTCGGGCTTCACGAAATATACCTGGTTGGCACTGCCATAGGCCAGGCCGTTGAAGGTGCCCGAGCGGTAGCCGCGGCTGTAGCTCGCATAGACCATGACATCGTCGACGGGCTTCCAGTCGACGATCGCGCGTCCGGTCACACGTCCCGCCGAACCCTGGTTCTCGAGGCCGCCCGGAAGCGGAATGCCGAGACCCTGGAAAGACGGAATGACCACATTGCCGGCTTCGTCACGCACGTCCTGGAGGAAATAGGGAGCGAAGGCCCCGCCCTGCTGGAAGTCCGACACCGTGATGAGGCGCGCCGTGCCGGTGTCGTCATAATAGGTGGTGACACCGTCGAGGAACCGGTTCTTGTCCTTCGTATAGCGCAGGCCCGCAGTGAACTTGAGGGTCGGCGTCAGCTCGTAGCTCGCCTCGCCATAGGCCGCGTAGGAGGTGCGCTTCTGGACGAAATGCTGGGTCGCATAGATGCCGGTCGGGAGCGAGCCTGCCGAAAGCGCGGTCCCATTGAACGCGCCGCCCGGGTTGAAATAGCTCGCCGGAAGTCCGACGGCGGCGCGCACATCGCGCAGGAAGTTGAAGAAGTCGGGGGTGTTGTCCCCCGTCACCTTGTCCTTGCCGTAGAAGGCACCGACGATCGCCTTGAACGGCCCGCCATCGAAGTCGAGACGGACGTCCTGGTTGAACGCGCTGAACTTCGACCGGTAGCCGATCGCACAGAGGCGCAGCGGCGTGCCGTCGCAGTCGGTCGACGACTGGGCATAGAGACCGTCGTCATAGCCGCTCACCGAGATGAGCTTCAGATTATCGGTGAGATCGATGCGGGCATCGAAGACCACGCCGCGGGCCCGCGAGGTCGCGACGCCGACCGAGTCGAGTTCGACTTCATTGATCCCGAGGCCGCGGCCCGACTGGCTGTAACTCGTCGGCAGCAGACCCGCCGGGGCAAGCGCCGAGAACAGCCCGCCGAGCAGGAAGTTGGGATTGGTGTAGCTGATCACGTCGCTGTTGCGCGACGAGCCGGTCGGGATCGGGCTTTCAGTGCCGCCCTCGGCTTCGGCTGCATAGACCTTGAGCTTCAGGTCGACGGTGTCGACGGGCTTCCAGCGCATCGACAGGCGAAGGCCGTAGCTCTGCGTGCCGCCGGGGCTCCGGCCGGTGTTGAAGTTCAGGCCCGACGCGCCGCCGCCAGCCGCCGTGCTCGGGCCTTCGGGCAGCCGGTTCTTGATATAGGAATCGGCGTCCACATAGGTAGCGGCGAGGCGAATACCGAATTTGTCGGGCGACGGCGTGACTTCGATCGCGCCTTCGAGGTTGATGCGGTTGTAATTGCCGTAGCCGGCGGTGAAATAGCCCTCCTGCCCTTCGAGCTGCGGTGCCTTGGTAATGAAGTTCACCGCGCCGCCCGTGGTGTTGCGGCCATAGAGGGTGCCCTGCGGGCCGCGCACGACTTCGATCTGGTTGAGATCGTAGAGCTGCTGGCCATGGCTCGAGCGGAATGCCTGATAGACTTCGTCGACATAGACGCCGACCGGCGATGCCGCATTGGCGTTGAACTCGGTGCCGACACCGACGCCGCGCACCGAGAAGTTCGGCTGCTGCTGGCCGTACGGCGAGGACACCTGGAAGTTCGGCATCGTGTTGTTGAGATCGCTCGTCTCGAACACGCCCTTGTTCTGGAGCGATTCGGACGAGATGGCCGAGACCGCGACGGGCACATCCTGCAGATTCTCGGACCGCTTGGTCGCGGTCACGATGATGTCGCTGAGGCCGACCTGATCCTGGGTGGTGCCCGTTTCGTCCGCCGGCGCTTCCTGCGCAGAAGCGGGCGTCGACAGGCTGGCGATCGCAACGGCGAGCACGCTCGCGGACATAAGGCTCTTCACTATCGCTCTCCCTTTGGCACTCGGACGGGGAGATCCGGTGCGATCATGTCCGCAATTTATTGCGTGACCTTGATACGCAAAATAATCTGTGCCACAAACATGTCAACCACTTTACGAATTTTGAGAGAGATGCCGAATGTCGCTGTTATCCAAGCTTTTTGGGAAGGCGCCCGCTCGCACCGTCGAAATCGAGTCGTCGGGCGACCGGTTCGAGGTCGGTTCGGGGGCGACGATTCTCGAACGCGCGCTCGCCGAGGGAATCGCCTATCCCCACGACTGTACGGTGGGGACCTGCGGGTCGTGCCGCAGCCGCCTGATCTCCGGGAAAGTCGAGGCAATCACGCCCTTTGGCTATACGCTGAGCCGCGAGGAGCTCGATGCGGGCTATATATTGGCGTGCCAGGCACTGCCCAGGTCCGACCTCGTGCTCGACGTCGAAATCGGGGGGAGCGCCTCGGAGGAAATCATCCGTCAGCCGGCCGCCTTCACCGGTGCCAGCGAGCTCACGCACGACATCAAGCGGGTCGCTCTCAAAGTTGATAAACCGATACACTATAAGGCCGGGCAATATGCCAATATTCACTGGGGCGACGGCGCGATCCACCGGTCGTACAGCTTTGCCGACGCCCCGGCTCCGGGCGGCACCCTCGAGCCCGGCTTCTTCGTCCGCCACGTTCCGGGCGGCCAGTTCACCGATCGTCTGTTCGGCGGCACCCTCGCGAGCGAAACGCTCGAGATCGATGGACCGCACGGCAATTTCTGGCTGCGCGAGGGCAAGGGCCCGATCCTCTGCATCGCGGGCGGCTCGGGGCTCGCGCCACTGCTGAGCCTCCTTCAGGATGCGGCAAACCGCCGCGTCCGCCGGGACTGCATTCTCCTGTTCGGCGGCCGCGGCGCGCGCGATCTCTACGCCGCCGAAGCGATCGCTGCGATCCGCAGCGGCTGGACTGCGAGTTTCGACTATTGGCCGATCCTCTCCGAAGAGCAGAACCCCCAATATCGGCACGGCTTCGTCACCGCCTATGTGGCGCAGGCGCTCGAGCGTCTCGGACCGGGCGCGCAGGGCTATATGTGCGGACCACCGCCGATGATCGACGCGGGGATCCACGCGCTCAGCGAAGCAGGCATCGGCCTGCCCGATATTCACTACGACAAATTTACAGACGCCAGCACCGGCGCATGACTCACGGGAGAATGGGATGAGCCTCGATCGCAGCAGTTTTTTCATCGGCAACCAGTGGGTCAAGCCCGCGTCGGACCGGACCTTTCGCATCCAGAACGCCTCGACCGGAGAACAGGTCGCGACCGTACCCGAAGGCAGCGAAGCCGACATCGATGCCGCAGTCGCGGCGGCCAGGCACGCCTTCGACCATTCGCCCTGGCCAAGGATGAAGCCCGCCGACCGCGCCGAGATCATGCTGCGCTTCATGGCGGAACTCGTCGCGCGCGGCAGTGCGATCGCCGAGTCTGTGAGCCTGCAGAACGGCATGCCGGTGACTCTCGCCAACATGCTCGAGGCGCAATTCCCGGCGGGCGTTCTCCAATATTATGCCAGCCTCGCCGACGGCATCATGCTCAGTGAAAGCCGCCCTTCGCAAATGGGCCAGGAAACGCTTGTCGAGCGCGCGCCGGTCGGCGTCGTTGCGGCAGTGGTGCCGTGGAACTTCCCCGTAACGCTCGCTTTCAGCAAGATCGCGCCCGCGATGCTCACCGGCTGCACGCTGGTGATCAAGCCCTCGCCCGGTACGGTTCTCGATAGCTATCTCGTCGCCGAGGCCGCGCTGGCCGCCGGCGTGCCCGCCGGCGTCATCAACATCGTCGCGGCCGACCGCGAGGTCGGCGCCTATCTCGTCTCGCATCCCGGGGTCGACAAGGTCGCCTTCACCGGCTCGACCGGCGCGGGGCGCGCGATCGCGGCGCAATGCGGCCAGCTCCTCCGCCCGGTCACCCTCGAACTCGGCGGCAAGTCCGCCGCACTGCTTCTCGAGGATGTCGATCTCGCAGCCTTCCTGCCGGCCATTCCGATGGTCAGCATGCTGAACAACGGACAGGCCTGCTACAATGGCACACGCCTTCTCGTCCCCGACCGGCGCTATGACGAGATCGTCGAAGCGGTGGCGGGGACCGTGTCGAGCTTCACGGTCGGCGACGCGCTCGATCCGGCGACGCATGTGGGACCGATGGCGTCCGCGGCGCACCGCGACCGGGTCGAATCCTATATCGCCAAGGGCCGCGACGAAGCCCGGCTCGTTGCCGGCGGCGGCCGACCCAAGGGTCACAACAGCGGGTGGTTCGTCGAACCCACCGTGTTTGCCGATGTCGACGAAAATGCGGTGATCGCGCAGGAAGAGATCTTCGGTCCCGTCCTTTCGATCATCCGCTACACCGACGAGGCCGATGCCGTGCGGATCGCAAACGCCTCACAATTCGGGCTCGGTGGCTCGGTGTGGAGCCAGGACCAGGCACGCGGCATCTCCGTTGCCCGGAAGGTCGAGAGCGGAACGATCGGGGTCAACGGCTATATGCCGTCGCTCGGCTCGCCGTTCGGCGGGATCAAGGCGAGCGGCATGGGCAGCGAGTTCGGCCCCGAAACGCTCGCCGGCTACCAGCGCACCAAATCAATCTATGTGATGGGATGAGCCCCGGGGCGCCGCCGCGCGGCGCCCCGTCCGCTCGCCGCGCTCAGCCGGCCGTGCCGGCTTTCGCGAGATGGCGTTCGCGCGCGACCAGATAGAGCGGGAAGGCGAAGCAGGTCCCGATGAAGGACAGGCCGAAATAGAGCCAGCCCTTGCGCGCACCAAGCCCGATCCGCACCGCATCGGGCACGACCCAGATCATGAAGACCGCCCAGGCCGCCAATATGTCGATGGTGAGAAAGGCGGCGGCGCTGCCGCTGCGATAGGCATCGAGAAAGAAGGTCGGCAGGAGCAGCAGATTGCCGCCCTCCCTCACCCACGCGATCCCGTGAAACCAGGCCGCGGCCGCCGAGGCGACCGCGATCAGGATATAGAGCAGGTGGCGCGCGGCCATCAGCTGGCGGCCCAGGCGCCTGCAGGCTTTTCGTCGAACCAGTCGGGCCAGCCCGCGGCGCGGTTTTGCGCCCTCGCAAGCTCGCGTTCCTCAGGCGTCGCCAGTTCATTGTCCCACCTCTTCAGCGCCGGCTTGATCACCATATTATGCCAGACGGGCGGGATGAGCGCCGAGAAGAAGCAGACGAAGACGCTCGGCATCGGGATCCATTGGCGGTCGGGACGCAGTTCGTGGAAGGCCGCGAAACTGTCGGTGTGGTGGTCGGCATGGTTGGTGATTTCGAAGCCCATCACGCGCGACAAGGGCTTCAGATGGTTCCAGACATGACGGCGGGCGATTGCGCCGCCTTCGATGCGGATGAGCCCGTAATGCTGGAAATAGTTGAAACTTTCGACCCAGAAGCGTGCGCCGACCATACCCGCGAGCACCACCGCAACAGCCGTCCAGCCGCCGATCAGGAAAACGAGGCTCTGCATGACGAGCTGCGCGAGAAGCGCCTTCCAGATGCGGTGGCGGATCGACCAGCGTCCATAGCCCTGCTTTTCGAGGCTGTCGCTTTCCATCCGCCACGCATCGCGCGTGCTCTGAATGACGGCATTCCCTGTGAACGCGTAAAGCGAGACCCCGCGCCGAGCGGTATCGCCGTCATGTTCGGTCGCGACGTCGAGGTGGTGACCGGTCACATGCGCGATCTCGCGGGTGCAGTCGAGATAGCAGACCTGCGAATAGGTGCCGATGAACCGGCGCAGCTTGCCGCGCTGATGATAGAGTTCGTGCGAGGCCGGTACCAGCGGGACAACGCTCATCCAGGCAAGCGAGAGGATCGCACCGGCATATTGCCAGGGCGTGATCGCTTCGGCCGAGCGGACCCAGAAGGCCGCCATGAAATAGAGACCGACGGCGAGGATCGTCGCGAGCCACACCGGAAGGTCCGCCATCAGGCCACGCTTCATTTCGCGCGGGCGCATATCATTGGGGAGAACCGAGTCGATCAGGCCGAGAAGCGGGAGCGAGGCGATGCCGATGAAAACCCAGTTTCCGCCGAGCGCGAACCCCGCATAAGCGGCGAGCTGCACGAGCACGGGTACATAATAACGCGTATAGTCCATCGTCGGAACTCCTCTCTCCGACTCAATGCGTAACATATATACGCATTACGATAAAGCACTTTATCATTTGACGACTTATGAGCGATTTTTTGCGTTGCCCTCGGCGCAAGGGAAGGCTTATTCGGGGCGCGTGAAGATGCGCGATCTCGAAAAAAGGACTGGGGTCCACCGGGAGACGATCCGGGTTTACTTTCGGCACGGGCTCCTCCCGGAGCCGGAGCGCCCGGCACCCAATGTCGCCGACTATGGCGAGGCGCATGTCCAGGCCGTGCTCGCGGTTCGCAAGCTTCAGCGCGACGACGGCCTCACCCTGCCCCAGATCAAGGAAGCGCTACGCGGGCAGAACAGCGAAGGCCGGGTCGATGCCGCGGCCTTCCGCAACCTCGAGGCGCTGGTCGCCGCGCGCGTCGGCATGGACGGCGAGGTCCTGCTTGAAACGCTGACCGCGGCCTGGCCCTATGCCGAGCATGACGCGAAGGTCTTTCAGGGTCTTGGGATCGTCGAGATCCTCGACACGCCCAAAGGCCCTGCCCTCAGCATCATGGACAGCCGCATCGTCACGATCTGGCAGTTGATGCGCGCCGAGGGCTATACCGAGGAAAACGGGTTTCCTCCGACCGTCGTCGATTTCTACGCCAAGCCCGCCGACATGGTCGCCCGCGAGGAATCGCAGCGGTTCATCGATGCGACCGAGGGACGAATGGACGACGCCGAGGCCGCGCGCATCTTCCATGCCGGTATTCGTCACATGGTCGACTTCTTCGCGCTTCTCCGTCTCAAGAGCCTGATGCGCTATATCCATTTCGACGACGTGACCGGTCATGTCGACGCGGCGCGGCGCGACGCGAACGGACCGCCCAAATAGGCCGGATAGCCAAGCTGGCTGACCACCGCATAGTCGGCCATCCGCAGATCCTCGTCGGCGCGTCCGTCCGCAAAGGGTGCAATGGCTTCGGCGGCGCTCTCGCGCGCAGCCACGTCACCTAAGCGGCCTTTCAAGGGCTGCAAGGCCGCTACGACATCGGCAATGAAGGCCGGAAGCGTCTCCTTGCGGGCGTGCCGATCATAGTCGGTCTTCCCAAGGAAGAGCGTCTGGATCATGTTCCGCGGTTCGGGGCGCTGAATGAGATGCGCGAAGATCGCCATTTCGCTGCGGATCGCACCATCGAAGCATTGCGGGAGACCGAACTCGATACAGTCGAGGATCGCGATCGGCGCCGGATAATAGCCCTCGGTCTCTGCCATTACACGGGCGCGCACCGGATCGATCTGCGCCGACACCGAGGCCGGCCCCAGATCGAGCCAGTCCTCCTTGTCCCACGGCTGTGCGGCTTCCGGCCGCGAGAGAAGCCAGGCCTCGGCGGCCGCGACTTCGTCGCCCTCCGGGACGAGCGCATGGACAAGGCCTGCATCGAGCGCCGCCTGTCCAGCGAGGCGAGCGCCCTCGAGCAGGATCGGCAGGGCGGCCTGGACGCCGACGAGGCGCGGGAGGCGCTGCGTCCCCCCCGCGCCGGGAAGCAGACCGACGAGCGATTCCGGAAGCCCGAGCGCGGCACGCGGGCTGTCGACGAGAACACGGTAGTGCGTCGCGAGCGAAAGCTCGCAGCCTCCCCCGAGCGCGAGGCCGGCAATCGCCGAGGCCACCGGCTTGCCGGCGGTCTCAAGCGCGCGGAGGGCAGCGCTCAGCGGGAAGAAATGGTCGAAGGCGATGGTGAAGCGTTCGCGCGCCGGCGCCGCGACGATCATGTCATATGCAACGCCGAGTTCGGTGAGATCGGCCCCTGCGCAAAAGGCATTGTCCTTGCCCGACCGGACAAGTACGCCGAGGACATCGCTCGTACCGAGCCAGGCCGCAAAGGCCTTGAGCTCATGGATCGCGGCGTTCGAGAAGACGTTCATCGTCCGTCCCGGCGCGTCGAAGACAAGATGGACGAGGCCATTGTCCTGAAACTCGAGCCGGAACTGTTCCATGGCGGGCGGCGGATTGGTCATCGTCTTTCCTTCGGTCAGGGGGCGGGCGCAAGCTGGCCCTTGCGGACCTTGCCGGCGTCGTCGCGCACGGGCTGGGCCCGGATTTCGAGGCTGCGCGGATGTTTTTCGCGCGCAAGCCAGGGATTGAGGAACTGGCCAAGCTCGGCGAGGCTGAGCGTGCCCGTATCGGCTTCGACAACGGCATGAACGGCCTGACCGAGATCGGGGTGCGGAATGCCGACGACGGCGCAGGAGCGGACCGCCGGGTGTCGGAGGATCGCCGCCTCGACTTCGGCCGGCCAGACGTTGACGCCGCCCGAGATGATGAGGTCGGTGCGCCGGTCGGCAAGGTAGAGATAGCCATCGGCATCGAGCCGGCCGATATCGCCGACCGATTCCCACCCATCGGACGTGGCCCGCCGTTCGGCGCCGATATAGCGATAGGTCGAGCCCGGCCCCCCGGGGGGCATGGCGAACACTTCGCCTTCCTCCCCCGCCTCGCACTCCTGCCCGTCGTCGCGCAGGATCCGGAGGCGCCCGCCGCCGATCGGACGCCCGACAGAACCCGGGCGCTCAAGCCATTCGCGCCCGCCGATCCAGCAGCGCACCAGACCCTCCGTGGCGCCATAGACTTCCCAGATATGATCGCGCCCGCACCATTCGATCCACGCCTGCTTGAGCCAGGGCGCCATCGGGGCCGCCGTGTGGACCACCATCGCCCAGCGCGAGAGGTCGTGACAGGCGCGCGCCGTCGGCGTGAGCGCCATGATCCGGTGCATCATCGTCGGAACCATCAGCGCCCATGTAGCGCCCTCGTCGTCGATCAGCCCCAGCGCCGTCACGGCATCGAACTTGTCCATCGTGACGATCGTCGAGCCCTTCCAGAGGGCGAAGACCGCCGCGCTGAAGGGCGCGTTATGATAGAGCGGCCCCGGTACCAGCACGCAGCTGTTCGCCGGAATTCCGATGAAGTCGGTCCCCTCGGGAAAGCCTGCGCTTCTCCCGTCGACGATGACCTTCGGCACGCCCGTGCTGCCGCCGCTCGTACAAGCCTTCCACGATGCCGCGACATGCCTCGAAGCTTCGCCCTGCGGATCGCCCGGCGCAGGCCCCTCCTCCCCGCCCACGACGAGGCGGGGCTGCATGACGGCGATGATCGCTGTGCGCTCATGCGCCGTGATCTTCCAGGATATCGGCGCCGGGGTGGCGCCCGCGCGGTAAATGCCGAAGGCGAGCGCGATGAAGTCGGGCCCGTTGGGCAGCGCGAAGGCAACGAGATCGTCGGCCGTCACACCGCGCGAGGTCAGCCACGCGCACCATTGTGCCGAGCGGCGATCGAGATCGCCCCAGGTCCAACGCGCCGCGCCGTGCACGATCGCGAGGCGATCGGGCGGAAAGGCTGCGGGAACGTCGGCGAGGGTGCGCATCGTCAGAAGCCGACCTTGTCGCCGCCCTTGAGCGAGAGAATCTCCCGTGCATCGTCCGGCGTCGCCACTTCCAGTCCAAGGCCTTCGATGATCTTGCGCACACGCGTCACCTGCGCGGCATTGCTCGGGGCGAGCACACCCTTGTCGAGCCAGAGATTGTCCTCGAGGCCAACGCGGACATGGCCGCCAAGCGCGGCTGCCTGCGCCGCGATCTTCATTTGCGACGCACCGGCGCCGAGCACCGACCAGCGATAATTGTCGCCGAACAGGCGGTCGGCGGTGCGCTTCATGTGCAGCACTTCTTCGGGGTGCGGGCCGATGCCGCCAAGGAGCCCGAAGCAGGTCTGGATGAACAGCGGCGCTTGGACGAGGCCCTCGGTCCAGAAATAATGGAGATTATGGAGATGGCTCGTGTCGTAGCATTCGAACTCGTAGCGCGCGCCGGTCGCGTTCAGCGTTTCGAGCGCGTAGCGGATGTCCTTGAAGCTGTTGCGAAAGACGAGATCGTGGCTTCCTTCGAGCATGGCGGGCTCCCACTCATGCTTGAACTCCTTGTAGCGCTTCAGCATCGGGAACAGCCCGAAGTTCATCGACCCCATGTTGAGGCTTGCGACTTCGGGCTTCCAGACCGCGGCGGGCTGTACCCGCTCTTCGACCGACATATAGGGCGAGCCGCCGGTCGTGAGGTTCACCACGACATTCGACGATTGCTTGATGACCTTGAGGAAGGGCTCGAAAGCCTCGGGGCTCTGGTCGGGGCGCCCGTCTTCGGGATTGCGCGCGTGGAGGTGGACGATCGCGGCGCCCGCCTCGGCGGCGGCGAGCGCGCTTGCCGCGATCTCCTCCGCCGTCACCGGCAAATGCGGCGACATCGACGGGGTGTGGATCGATCCGGTGATCGCGCAGCTGATGATGACCTTGCTCATATTTCGTCCTTTTCAAAGTTTCGCCGCATAGGCGCGCCAACCGGCGGTCAGCGCCTCGCGGTGCTGCGGGGCGGCGATGGCGACGAGCGCTTCGGCGCGCTCGTCGTAGGATAGCCCCCGGATATCGGCGGCGCCGAACTCGGTAGCGATGATGTCGCTGTCCATGCGGCCGAGCGTGACTGGGCCCGACGAGGCGCCGGGAAGCGCGATGCGGCTGATGGCTCCGCCATCGGCGGCGGCCGGCAGCGCGATGACGCGAAGCCCCCCGCCCTGCCGCGCGCCCGCCGTGAAATCGGGCGCTCCGCCCGGACCCGATATCAGCCCGCGCGGCCCGAATTCGGAGAAGACCTGGCCGAGAAGATCGACCTCGAGCGCCGAATTGATCGCGACGAAATTGGGAATGCCCGCGATGATCGCGCGGTCGTGCGTGACCGCGGCGGGAAGAAAGGCGAATTCCGTCCCTTCGATCGCATGGTAGAGCCGGCGAGAGCCGATCGCGACACCCGCGGTGACCGCCTGCCCCGATGCCAGCGCGCCCGCCTCGAGAAGATCGACAACCTCGTCGCCGACGAGCCCGCTGTGGATACGCAGGTTCCGCCGACCGGTGAGTGCGCGCAAGATGGCGCCCGGCACCTTGCCGACCCCGGTCTGAAGCGTGGCGCCATCGGTGATCCAGGGTGCGACATGGCCAGCAATCGCCTCGGCGATGGGATCGGCCGTGCCGTCGGGTTCGCCGTCGAATCCCGCCGCCTGCTCGACATAGGCGGTGAGCGCGCTGAAAGGGATGCCGCTGTCGCCGCGCGTTCGCGGCATCGCGGGATTGATGTGCGCGATCCGGATCGGGATATGCGGCCAGAGTTCGGCCGCGAAATCAACCGCGGGCCCGAAGCTGCAAAGGCCCTGGTCGTCGGGCGGTGTCACCATACAGATCAGCGCGTCGATCTGCACCTCGCGCAGCCGGCGGCGGATGTCGCTGTAGCAAAGCGGCAGCTGTTCGACGCGCCCGCCCAGATCCTTCTTGAGCGGCGGGGTCACGAAGAAGGTCTCGACGCGCGCCGTAGCGCTCGCAAGATAGCTATAGCGATTGAGCCCCGGCACGAAGATGCCAGTGAAGGTCATCGCGCCGATCGCCTCGCCCGCTGCCATCACCGCCTCGGCAAGGAGCACAGATTCGCCCGAGGCTCCCGTCACCAGCACGCGCCCGCCGGCCGGCAACAGCTCGGCAATATCGGCGGGATCGAAGGGTACGGGAGCCATGTCGGTCGCTCGTCCGCCCTATTTCACATATTTGTGGAAGTCGGGCGCCCGCTTCTCCTGGAAGGCGCGCATGCCTTCCTTCGATTCCTCGGTGTCATAGAACAGCTTGACCGCGTTCAGGCCAAACTGGCTAATGCCGCGGATATTATCGCTGTCGGCGTTGAAGCTGCGCTTGGCGAGCGCCAATGCGGTAGGCGAGCGCTGCGCGATGATGTCGGTCCATTCGTTGACGGCGGCGTCGAGCTCGTCAGCGGGCACGACCCTGTTGACGAGACCCATTTCGAGCGCCTCCTGCCCGCTATACTGGAGGTTCAGATACCAGATTTCACGAGCCTTCTTGTCGCCGACATGCCGCGCGAGGAAGGCCGTGCCCCAGCCCGCGTCGACCGAACCGACCTTAGGGCCGACCTGGCCGAGCTTCGCGGTGTCGGCCATGATCGAGAGGTCGCACAGCGTCGCGAAGACATGGCCGCCGCCAATTGCGAAGCCGTTAATGCGGGCGATGACCGGCTTGGGAATGTCACGGATGATCGACTGCAGTTCGTCGATCGGCAGGCCGACGATGCCGCGACCATCATATTGGCCGTCCTTCGCACTCTGGTCGCCGCCGGTACAAAAGGCCTTGTCGCCGGCCCCCGTCAGCACCACCGACGAGACGCCCTTGTCGTCTGCCGCGAGCTTGAACGAGGCGATGAGTTCCTCGATCGTCTGGGCGCGGAACGCATTGTAGAGCTTCGGCCGGTTGATGATGATCCAGGCGGCGCGGCCGCGGACCTCGTAAATCACGTCTTCGAAAGTGGTGGGGTCGATCATCTTGTCTCTCCTGAAGGTTCGGGTTTGCGGTAAATTGCCGATGCGCGTCCGATCCTGCGTCCCTTGATAGTGAGCAGCGACTGGACGAACAGCATCGTGCGGGTCTGGTTCACGAGCTCGACCTGCGCCTCGACGAGCGCGCCGGACGGCGCGGGCGCGAAATAGTCGACACTGAGCGTGATCGTAGGCGTGTGCGCCTCGCCGGACTCGCAGCCCGGCCAGACCGCGACGATCATGGCATCGGAAAAGGTCGCGAGCGCCCCGCCATGGCAGGTGTCGACAGGGTTGAGATGCTGCTCGTCGACGCGAAAGGCCATGCGCTGGCCCGACCGGTCGATGAAGACCGGCCCGAACCTTGCGCTATAACCCTTGCCTAGATCGACGAGCGCATAGCCGGGAGGCGGCCCTTCGGACATGAGCAGATCAGATCATGTTCATGCCACCGGCGACCGAGAAGGTCTGGCCGGTGATGAAGCCCGCATCGTCGGATGCGAGGAAAGCGACGATACCCGCATAGTCCTCGGGCTCCCCCATGCGCTTCAGCGGAATGCCGCGAACCATCGCATCCTTCCACTTGACCGCCTGTTCGCCTTCGCCGAGCACGCTCGCCATCATCGGCGTGTTGGTCGGTCCCGGGCAGACGACATTGAGCAGCACGCCCTTCGAGGCAAGCTCGCGCGCGACCGACTTGGTGAAGCTGATCAGGCCGCCCTTGCAGGCCGAATAGACCGCTTCGTTGCTGGTACCGACGCGTGCAGCGTCCGACGCGATGTTGATGATCCGTCCACCGCCGCGCGCGACCATGCGCGGTGCGACCGCATGATGGGTGAAGAGCGGCCCGTAGAGGTTGATCGCGATGATCTTGTCCCAGAGCGACTTGTCGGTCGCGAGGAACGGCGCGGGCTTGTCCCAGCCGGCGTTGTTGACCAGCGCCCAGACGGGACCGAGGTCGGCTTCGACCGCCTCGACCGCCGCGTTCACCGCCGCCTGGTCGCTGACGTCGAGTGCGTAGGTCTTGATAACCGCGCCCTCGCCCGCGATGCCCGCGGTTTCCTCACCGGCTTCCGCCTTGAGATCGAAGATCGCGACCTTGCAACCTTCGGCTGCTAGGCGGAGCGTAAGCGCCCTGCCGATACCCTGACCGCCGCCTGTGACGATCGCTACCTTGCCCTGCAAACCCAACACCGTGTCTCTCCTTGAAGCTAAGTCATGAATTCGGGATCGGAGCCGATCGCCTCGCCCTCGCTGCCGGCGAGTTCGAGGAGCGTCTCCTTGATCGTCACGAGCGTCGCGGCGGCCTGATTGAGGGCCTCCTCCGACACATTCTCGAGGATCTGGAGCTCGATCTGCTCCACATTCTCGCGGATGGTGATCACCATCTTGCTGCCCGCGCGCGTCAGATAGACGCGGCGCGCGCGGCCATCGCTGGCATCGGCCCGGCGCTCGACGAAGCCCGCCGCTTCCATGCGGTCGAGCAGCCCGCCGATCGCGACCTTGGTGAGGTCGAGATCCGCCGCAAGCGCGGTCTGGGTCATCCCGTCGCGGCGCGACAGAAAGGCCAATACCCACCATTGCGAGCGGGTGATGCCGAGCGGCTTGAGGGCCCGGTCCACCACGACGCGGCGCAGACGCGACACATCGTGAATGAGAAAGCCGAAGCGAAGTCCGGTGTTGAGGTCTTTGGTCACAGCAGATCCTTGGTGTTGGTTTGCACCGACACCGCTAGACCCGATTGAAGGATTTTCAAAAGGAACTGTTTCGGAATTTTTTGGCCCGCGCGCCATGACCTGGTCAGCCCCGGCTCTTCTGAAGCTTGCCCTTGAACATTTCGCGCGCGATGATCGTCTTCATGATCTCGATCGAGCCGCCCGCGATCTTGACGATGCGCGCATCGGCATAGGCCCGGCAGATCGGATACTCCCACATATAGCCCCAGCCGCCGAAGAGCTGGAGGCACTTGTCCGCGGCCTCGCAGTGAAGCTCGGACGTCACCATCTTCGCCATCGCGGCGTCGACCGGATCGAGCTCGCCCTTCATGAACAGGTCGATGCACTTGTCGGTGAAGACGCGCGCCATCACCGACCGTGCCTTCAAATCTGCGAGCACGAACTGGGTGTTCTGGAAATCGCCGATCGACTGGCCGAACGCCTGGCGCTCGGCGGTATAGTCGACGGTCCATTCGAGCATCACTTCGGTGACCGTTGCGGAGCGGATCGCCTGTGCAAGGCGCTCCTGCGGCAGCTTGGTCATCATGAGCTTGAAGCCCTCGCCCTCGCCGCCGAGCATCGCGCCCTCGGGAATGCGCATATTGTCGAAGAAGAGCTCGGACGTGTCTTGCGCCTTCATGCCGAGCTTCTCGAGATTCTGGCCGCGGTTGAACCCGGGCGTCGCCGCATCGACGAGGAAGAGCGTCACGCCATGCGCGCCGGCCTGGCTGTCGGTCTTGGTCGCGAGCACGATGACGTCGCAAAGCTGACCGTTCGAGATGAAGACCTTCTGGCCGTTGATCACAAACTCGTCGCCGTCGCGCACCGCCTGTGTGCGCACCGCCTTGAGGTCGCTCCCCGCGTGAGGCTCGGTCATGCCGAGCGAGCCGATCGCCTCGCCCCGGACCATCTTGGGCAGCCAGTGGCGTTTCTGCTCTTCGCTTCCGAAGGACAGGATATAGGTCGCCACAAGATCGGTATGGATCAGAAAGCCCGGCCCGCTCGCCCCGACGCGCCACAATTCTTCATAGACGACAGCATCGAACAGATAGTCGAGGCCGAGGCCGCCATATTCCTCGGGCACGGTGCAGCATAGCATGCCCGCCTCGCCGGCCTTCAGCCAGAGCTCACGCGGGACGATGCCCTCCTTCTCCCACCGCTCATGATGGGGGACGATTTCCTTTTCCACGAACTTGCGAACGCTCTCGCGCCACATTTCATGTTCTTCGCTGAAGATATTGCGTTCGATCATAGCCGAGGCCCCTGTTTTTCTTGTTCGTCAGCCTGCCCGATTGGCCTTGTCGCGCTGCGTCGATTGCTCGATCGCCTCGCGCGCCGTCTGCCACTGGGCGTCGGTCATGCCGGTCAGATCCGCGAAGGTTCCGGGTCCCGCGAGATGCTGGCCGCCGTCGATCGCGATCGTCTGGCCGGTGAGATAGTCGCAGCCGTCCGAGAGCAGGAAGGTGATGAGGTTCTGGAGTTCGGGCATCGCGCCGTAGCGCCGGAGCGGTACCGTCTCGTCGCTCGTCGCGGAGGATTTCGCATCGGGGATCGGGTTGAGCTTTTCCCAGGCGCTCTCGGTCGGGAACGGCCCGGGGGCCGTCGCATTGAGGCGAATGCCATAGGGGCCCCATTCGACCGCAAGTGACATCGTCATTGCGTGGAGTGCGGTCTTCGCCATCGCTGAGGGAACGACGAAGGCCGAGCCCGTCCAGACCCAGGTGACGAGGTTGCTGACGACCGAGCCCTTGATGCCTTCATCGATCCAGCGCTTGCCGAGCGCCAGCGTGACATGGAAGCTCCCGTCCATCACCGTCGAGGTGATCGCGCGAAAGCCGCGCGGGCTCAGGCCCTTGGTCGGAGCGATGAAATTGGCGGCAGCGTTGTTGACGAGACTCGTGACCGGTCCCACCTTCCACATCGCTTCCACCATCGCGTCGACCTGATCGGCGTCGCGGATGTCACAAGTATGCCAATGTACCTTTCCTGCCGCGCCTTTCGCGATTTCGGCAGCGGCTTCCTCAAGGACATTCGCGCGGCGGCCGCAGATATGGACGGTAGCCCCCTTTGCGGCCAGCGCCTTCGAAATTTCCAAGCCCAGCCCGGATCCGCCACCTGTCACGAGAATCGATTTGCCCGCGAGCACGTCGGACCGGAATATATCCATGGTGAACCTCTTCCCCGTTTGTGATTCTGACAAGCGGCTTGGCACCGCTCCAATTTCGTAAGCCAGTTTACAACTTCAAAAATTGCTGTCAAGGATGGTTGCAGGAAACAACTGAACGTATGGCGGGAGGTAGCGAAAGGTGACCCATGAACCGGGGTCGATTGTGGCTGTTGGCGGCTATCTGCCGCTCTTGCGTCTGGACCGGGCGCAGGCTGCCAAATCGCTGAGACATTTCGGCCTGGGCGGACGCCAGGCGGGCTATCGCGCCGTTGCGGGCTGGGACGAGGATGCGTTCACGCTCGCCGCCGAAGCGAGTCGCGCCATCGTCGAGTCGCCGCCGGCACGCGTTTGCTTCGCCTCGACGTCGGCCCCCTTCATCGACCGGGCCCATGCGAGTCTGCTCGTCGACGCGCTTGCGCTTCCCCGCAGCACGCGAACCCTCGACGTCGCTGGCAGCCGCCGCTGCGCGGTCGCCGCGCTGCTCGATGCATTGCTCGGCGCCGACGATGCGCTGATCGCCGCGGGCGAACGCCGCCCGGCCAAGGCCGGCAGCCCGTCGCACCTTGCCTATGGCGACGGCGGCAGCGCCGTGCGCACCGGGACCAACGGGGCGGCGAAGCTGGTCGGCTGGGCGTCGGAGGCGCATGACCTTCTCGACAGCTATGCCGCGCGCGGACATGAGACCGCCTATGCGAGCGAGGAGCGGTTCATACGCGATATCGCGGGCGGGACGATCATTGCTCCCGCCATCCTCGCGGCGTGCACGAGGGCTGGTATTGCACCCGGCGACATCAAATGGGCCGCGGTCCATGAGCCACTCTCGGGCATGTGGAAGGATATCGCGCGCCGGACCGGCATCACCGCGCCCAATGATGCCGCGACGCTCGCCGAACAGACCGGAGATCTCGGCGCGGCGCATGCGCTCTTCGCGCTCGCTCTCGCCTTCGATGCCGCGCGCCCGGGCGACCATGTCCTGCTCGCTGGCTTCGGCAGCGGCTGCGATGCCCTCATATTCCGTGTCGATGCGAAAGTCCCCGGCGCCGCGGAAGCGCGTGCCGCGCTCGGTCTTGGCGAGGCGAGCGCCGACTATGTGCGCTTCCTCTCGCTTTCGGGGGCGCTCGATCTCGACTTCGGGGTCCGCTCCGAATTCGAGCAAAAGGCGCAGGCGACGGTGCTCGAACGCTACGGCCGCGACACGCTCGGCTTCATCGGCGGGCGCGACGCCAAGGGCAATGTGCAATTCCCCAAGACCGCGATCCCCGTGCGCCCCGGCGCCGAGGGACGCGAAGCCCTCGAGGATGTCCGGCTCGCCGATCTCGCCGCGACGGTCGCCTCGGTCACCGCCGACCGCCTCAACTACACGCCCGACCCGCCCTTCTGGTTCGGCCTCGTGCAGTTCGACAATGGCGCGCGCATCCTGATGGAACTGACCGACGCCGGGCCCGCCGGCTTCAAGGTCGGCGACCCGCTCGGCATGCGGCTTCGCATCAAGTCTGTAGACAAGCGTCGCGGCATGCGGACCTATTTCTGGAAAGGCGCGCCCGCGAAGCGGCCGCAGATGGAGGCCTGAGCGATGGCGACGGGTATCAAGGACAAGGTCGCGATCATCGGCATGGGCTGTTCGGTGTTCGGCGAGCGCTGGGACCGCGGCGCCGACGATCTGATGATCGAGGCATTCGAGGAAGCGATTGGCGACGCCGGCATCGAGCGCAGCCAGATCGAGGCCGCGTGGATGGGCAATGCGCTCGACGACATCAATGTCGGCAACAGTGCGCTCCCGCTCGCCCACGCGCTCCGTCTCGAGACGATCCCGGTAAGCCGCGTCGAGAATATGTGCGCGACCGGCACCGAGGCGCTGCGCGCCGCGGTCTATGCCGTCGCCTCGGGCGCGATCGATTTCGGACTCGCCCTCGGCGTCGAGAAATTGAAGGACACGGGCTATGGCGGCCTTCCCTTGCGAACCAAGGGCCTCGCGAACGACCTCTGGATGCCCTATGGTTCGGCGCCCGGCACCTTCGCGCAGCTTGCGGGCGCCTATAGCGCCGCGCACAGCCTCGATGGCGGCGATCTCAAGCAGGCGATGGCGCATGTGAGCTGGAAGAGCCACCAGAATGGCGCGCTCCACGGCAAGGCGCATCTGCGCAAGACAGTCGGGATGGACACGATCCTCAAAGCCCCGATGATCGCCGACCCGCTCGGACTCTTCGATTGCTGCGGCGTGTCGGACGGCGCGGCCTGCGCGATCGTGACCACGCCCGAGATCGCAAAGAGCCTCGGCATCACGAACCCCGTCGTCGTAAAGGCCATCCAGTTGTCGGCCAGCAACGGCTGGGAGATGGGCTATGGCGAGTGGGACGGCGCCTCGGTGCGCAACACCCAGGTCGCCGCCAGGCGCGCTTATGCCGAGGCCGGGATCAAGGACCCGCGCGCCGAGATTTCGATGACCGAGGTCCATGACTGTTTCTCGGTGACCGAGCTCGTCACGATGGAGGATCTCGGTCTCTCCGATCCGGGCCGCGCGGTGTTCGACATTCTCGACGGCAAATATGACCGCGGCGGCGCGATCCCCTGCCAGACCGACGGCGGGCTCAAATGCTTCGGCCATCCGGTCGGCGCCTCGGGGCTCCGAATGGCCTATGAGGTTTATAACCAGCTCAAGGAGCGCGCTGGCGACCGGCAGCTGTCGCGGGCCGATTTCGGACTTACGCACAATCTTGGCGGCGCTCCGTTCAACAGCGTCGCGGCGGTCTCGATCCTCGGCCGCCTCGACTAGGGAGAGATATTATGGCGGGACTTTATTTCGAGCAGTTCAGCGTCGGCCAGGTGTTCGATCACGAGATCCGGCGCACGGTGACCGACATGGACAATATCCTGTTCAGCTCGCTCACCTATAATCCGGCAGCGATCCATATCGACCATGCCTATGCCGCGACGACCGAGTTCGGCAAGCCGCTGATGAACTCAATCTTCACGCTCGGCCTTGTCATCGGGGTGACGGTCCAGGACACGACGCTCGGCACGACGATCGCCAATCTCGGGATGAGCGAGACGACCTTCCCCAAGCCCGTCTTCGCCGGCGACACGATCCGCGCCCGCACAACGGTTGTCGAGCTGCGCGACAGCAAATCGCGACCGACGCAGGGCATCGTCACCTTCGAGCATCTGGGGCTCAACCAGAAGGACGAGATCGTCTGCCGCACGCTGCGCGGCGCACTGATGATGCGGAGCCCCGCATGAGGCTGCGCTCGCTCCTCTTCGTGCCGGGCGACAGCGAGAAGAAGTTCGCCAAGGCAAGCGGCATCGGTGCGGACGTCCTCATCCTCGACCTCGAGGACAGCGTCGCACCGAGCATGAAGGAAGCGGCCCGCGCGCAGGTCGCGGCGCTGCTCGACGATCGCAGCCAGCGCGACTGGTCCTTCTTCGTGCGCGTCAATCCCTTCGACACCGGCATTACCTTCGACGATCTCGCCGCGGTGGTGAAGCCCGGGCTCGACGGCCTGCTGATCCCGAAGGCCAATGGAGCTGCCGACATCGCGCGCATCGGCGAAGAGCTCGACCGGCTCGAAGCAAAGGCCGGAATGGAGCAAGGCAGCGTCAAGATCGCGGTGGTCGCGACCGAGACCCCGCTCGCGATGTTCAATCTTGGCAGTTACACGCCGCCGCATCCGCGGCTTGTCGCGCTGACCTGGGGCGCCGAGGATCTTGCCGCCGCGATCGGAGCGACGGGCAACAAGGAAGAGGATGGGCACTGGACCGATCCCTATCGGCTCGCCCGTTCGCTCTGCCTTTATGCGTCCGCATCGGCCGGCGTCGCGCCCGTCGACACGCTCTACGCCGATTTCCGCAACCCCGAAGGCCTCGAGGCCGATTGCCGCCGCGCGCGGCGCGACGGCTTCACCGGCCGCATCGCGATCCATCCCGACCAGGTCGCGATCATCAACCGCTGCTTCAGCCCCTCGGACGAAGAAATCGCCGAGGCGCAGAAGATCGTCGATGCCTTCGCCGCGAATCCCGACGCCGGCACGCTCGGGATCGACGGGAAGATGGTCGACATTCCCCATTTGAAGGCCGCGCGCCGCACGCTTGCCAGCGCCTGACCACGGAGAGACGCACATGACTGCCACCCGCCCGCTCCCGACCGAAGAGGATCTCACCGCGATCCGCGAAGGCGTCCGCGCCGTCTGTGCGCCCTTCAACGATGAATATTGGCTCGACCGCGACAATACAGGCGAGTTTCCGAAGGATTTCCACCGCGCCATGGCCGACGGCGGCTGGCTCGGCATCACCATGCCCGAGGAGTTCGGCGGCTCGGGCCTCGGCGTCACCGAGGCGATGACGATGATGAACGAGGTGGCGGCCTCGGGCGGCGGTTTCGCCGCCGCGTCGACGATCCACATCAATCTCTTCGGCCCGCACCCGATCGTCGTGAAGGGTACGCCCGAGCAGAAGGCGCGCTGGGTGCCGCGGCTCGTCGTCGGCGAGGACCAGTGCTGCTTCGGCTTCACCGAGCCCGACGCCGGGCTCAACACGACGCGCATCAAGACCTTCGCCGAGAAAGTGCCAGGCGGCTATGTCGTCCATGGCCAGAAGGTGTGGACCTCGACCGCGCAGGTCGCGAACAAGATCATGCTGCTCACGCGCACGACCAAGTTCGAGGATTGCGCGCGGCCGACCGACGGCATCACCATCTTCTACACCGACCTCGACCGGAGCAAGATCGACGTCCATCTCATCCCCAAGATGGGCCGCAAGGCCGTGGATTCGAACGCGATCTTCATCGACGGGCTGTTCATTCCCGAGGAGGACCGGATCGGCGAGGAGGGCAAGGGCTTCTCCTATATCCTCCACAGTCTCAATCCCGAGCGCGTGCTCATCGGCGCCGAGGCGATCGGCATCGGGCGCGACGCGCTGCGGCGCGCGACCCAATATGCCAAGGAACGGATCGTGTTCGACCGGCCGATCGGCCAGAACCAGGGCATCCAGCACCCGCTCGCCGAGAAATGGATGTATCTGGAAAGCGCCTGGCTGATGGTCGAAAAGGCGGCGCGCCTTTACGACAGCGGCCTCCCCTGCGGCGCCGAGGCGAACAGCGCGAAGTTTCTGGCCGCGCGCGCGTGCCACGACGCGGCCTGGCAGGCGGTCGCGACGCATGGCGGCTTCGGTTACGCCAAGGAATATCATGTCGAGCGGCTCTACCGCGAAAGCGCGCTGACCCGCCTCGCCCCGATCACCGAGCAGCTGATCATGAGCTTCATCGCCGAGAAGGTGCTCGATCTCCCCAAAAGCTATTGAGGACACAAGTCATGGGAATGATGGACGGAAAAGCCGTGCTGGTCACCGGTGCGGGACGCGGCGTCGGCCGCGGTATCGCGCTCGAGATGGCGAAAGCCGGCGCCGCGGTGGTGGTCAACGACCTCGGCGTGTCGCTGACGGGCGAAGGCGGCGGCGAGGGCTCGCCCGCCGAGCAGGTAGCCGCCGAGATCGTCGCGATGGGCGGCAAGGCCGTCGCCAACCATGACAGCGTCGCCGACTGGGACGGGGCCTGCGCGATGGTGAAGGCCGCGGTCGACGGGTTCGGCCGCATCGACGCGGTCGTGAACAACGCCGGGAACCTGCGCGACGTCTATTTCCACAAAATGGGTCCCGACGATTTCGACGCGGTGCTCGCCGTCCACCTCAAGGGCAGCTTCAACACCAGCCGCGCCGCCGCCCCCTTCTTCAAGGAGCAGGCGTCGGGCGCCTATGTCCATATGACCTCGACGAGCGGGCTCATCGGCAATTTCGGGCAGGCCAATTATGCCGCCGCCAAGCTCGGCATCGTCGGCCTCTCGAAATCGATCGCGCTCGACATGCAGCGCTTCGGGGTGCGCTCGAACGCGATCGCGCCCTTCGCCTGGACGCGGATGATCGACTCGATCCCGACCGACACGCCCGAGCAGCAGAAGCGTGTCGACGGGCTCAAGAAGCTCGAGGCCGACAAGATCGCCCCCTTCGTCGTCGCGCTCACCGCCGATGCCGGCGCCAAGGTGACCGGACAGATTTTCGCGGTGCGCAACAACGAGATCTTCCTCTTCTCGCAGCCGCGCCCGATCCGCACCGCGCATACCGCCGATGGCTGGACCCCCGAAACGGTCGCCGAGCGCGTGTTCGACCAGTTCGCGAACGACTTCTACCCGCTCCACCGCTCGGCCGACGTCTTCACCTGGGAACCGGTCTGAGCCATGACGTTTCGGCCGGACCGCATTCTCGCCCATGATTTCGGCGAAGCGCGGCAAAGCTACACCGCGCGCGACGCCATCCTCTACGCGCTCGGCGTCGGGCTCGGCGGCGACCCGCTCGACGAGGGCGACCTCGCCTTTCTCGACGAGACGCGGCTGTCGGTCCTGCCCACCTTCGCGGTCACCCTCTGCTCGCCCGGCATGTGGATCCGCGACGCGGCTTTCGGCGTTGATTTCCGCCGCCTCGTCCACAGCGCGCAGTCGGCCGAATTTCACGCGCTGCTGCCCGCGTCGGCAGAGGTCGTCGGTACCGCTCGCGTCGTCGGGCTCGCCGACCGCGGCGAGGGCCGCGGAGCGGTGCTCGAGCTCGAGCGCCAGATCGCCGATGCGGCGGATGGCGGCCTTTATTGCACGCTCCGCCAGACGCTGCTGCTGCGCGGCAACGGCGGCTTCGGCGGTTCGCCGCCGCCACCCACGACATCTGTCATTCCAGATACCGCACCGGACGCGGAGGCCAGCGCCCGTCTCTCGCCCCGCGCCGCACTCATCTACCGCCTCTCGGGCGACTGGAACCCGCTCCATATCGACCCGGCCTTCGCGAAATCCGCGGGCTTCGAGCGCCCGATCATGCACGGTCTCGGCAGCTACGCCGTCGCCGGCGCCGCCGTCTCCCGCGCACTGGACCGCAATCCCGCCGACATGAGCGCCCTCTCCTGCCGCTTTTCGGGGATCGTCCTGCCCGGCGACACGCTCACGTTCAGCATCTGGCTCGACGCCGACGGCGCCGCCTTCCGCGCGCATGTGGAGGGCCGGCTCGTCCTCGACGAGGGACGGATCGCCTGGAGGAGCGGCGAATGACAGACCCCATACTGGCCGCCCGCCTCAAGGCCGGTCTCCGCCTCCCGGTCATGGCGGGACCGATGTTCATCGCCTCGACGGCCGATCTCGTCATCGCGCAGTGCAATGCGGGGATTATCGGTGCCATGCCCGCGCTCAATCCGCGGAGCACCGAAGCGCTCGACAAGGACCTGGCGCGCATCGCGTCAAGCGTCGGTAGGCAGCCCTGGTGCGTCAATCTCGTCGCCCACAAGAGCAACGAACGTCTCGCTCCCGATCTCGAAGTCGTGCTGAAGCACAAGGTGCCGATCGTCGTGCTGGCACTCGCCGCCGACCCGGGGCTCGTGCGCGAACTCCAGGCCAACGGCAGCCTCGTCTTCCAGGACGTGATCCGCAACCGCCACGCTCAGAAATGCGCCGAGATGGGGGTCGACGGGATCATTGCGGTGGCCGCCGGCGCCGGCGGACACACCGGCGACCAGTCGCCCTTCGCGCTCGTGGGCGAAATCCGCGAATGGTGGGACGGCCTGCTCCTGCTCGCGGGCTGTATCGCGAACGGCCGCGGCGTCCTTGCCGCCGAAGCGATGGGCGCCGACCTCGCCTATATCGGCTCGCCCTTCCTCGCCTCGAGCGAAGCCAACACCCAGCCTGGATTCAAAACCATGCTCGTCGAAGGCAGCGCGAAGGATGTGCTCGTCACGAGCAGCTTCACCGGCGTGAAGGCGAGTTTCCTCAAGCCTTCGCTCGTCGAAAACGGCCTCGACCCCGACAATCTCGTGCCCGCGACGAGTGGCGGGGCGATCAACATCAACAATGGCGGCGCGAACAGCAAGGCGTGGCGCGATATCTGGAGCGCGGGGCAAGGGATCGGCGCGATCAAGTCGGCCGGACCTGCGGGCGAATGGCTCGACTGGCTCGCCGACGATTATGCCGCTGCGCGCCGCAGCATGGGACTTGCCCAATGAACCGCCAATGCCTCCTCGTCTGCCGCCCCGAAGGTATCGCGCAAGCGAAGAATTTCGAGATCGTCGAGGCGCCGCACCAGAAGCTCGGCGAGGGTGAGATCCGGGTCCGCAATCACTTCCTGTCGGTGGAGCCCGCGATGCGCGGCTGGATCGCCGATAAGGGCAATTATGCCGAACCGGTGGCCATCGGCTCGGTGATGCGTGCTCTCACTGCAGGCATGGTCACCGAAACGCGTCACCCCGGCTATGCGGTTGGCGACGCGGTCACCGGCTGGTTCGGCTGGCAGGAAGAGGCTGTCGCCCCCGCGAGCGCCGTTGTGCGCAAGATCGCCGAGACCGATCTGCCGCTTTCGCTGAGCCTTGGCCTATTGGGGATCAACGGCGTCACCGCGCACCTCGCACTCACGGGCATCGGCAATCCCCAGCCCGACGAGACCTTGCTCGTCTCGACGGCGGCCGGCGCGGTCGGGTCGGCGGTCGGCCAGATCGGCAAGCTGCTCGGTTGCCGCACGGTCGGCATTGCGGGCGGTCCCGACAAGGTGAAGCTTTGTCTCGAGCGTTTCGGCTATGATGCCGCGATCGACTACAAGGCGGGGGATCTCCGCGCTGCACTCGCACGCACCTGTCCCGAGGACATCGATATCTATTTCGACAATACCGCGGGCGCGATCAGCGACGCGGTGCTGGCGCATCTGGCGCTTCGCGCCCGCGTCGTCGTTTGCGGCACGGCTGCCATCGATCGTTGGGATCCCTGGCCCGAAGGTCCGCGCGTCGAACGGCACCTGCTCGTCAAGCGCGCGCGCATGGAAGGCTTTGTGATCTTCGATCATATGGACCGCTATGAAGCGAGCGTCGCGCAGCTTGCCGAATGGGTCCGCACCGGCCAGCTCGCCTATGAAGAAGATATCCTCTCGGGTATCGAGGCGTGCCCCGATGCGCTCGCCGGGCTGTATCGCGGCGAGAACAAGGGCAAGAGGATCATCCGGCTCTGAAGGAAAGGCGCGACATGCTCGAAGGCCGTCACATCGTCATCATCGGCGGAAGCTCGGGCATCGGCTTTGCCGTCGCCGAGTCTGCATTGGCCGCAGGCGCCAAGGTCCATATAGGTTCGTCGAGCGCGGCAAAGATAGAAGATGCGCTCGCGCGTCTCGGGCTTCGGGCGAGCGGCGGGGTCGTCGACACCACCGACGAGGCGAGCCTTGCCGCCTTCTTCGCCGGGCTCGAAGACATCGACCATCTCGTGCACAGCGCCGGTGACCGCCTGCCGCGCGGGCTCGCGATCGGCCCCGACTTCGACCTATCGGCCGCGCAGGCTGCGATGGGTGCCCGCTTCTGGGGTCCGTTGCTCGCGGTGAAGCATGCGCTTCCGAAACTGTCGCCCGAGGCCTCGATCACGCTGACGGCGGGACTTTACGCCCACCGACCGAGCAAGGGGTCGACGATGTCGACCGCGATTGCCGGCGCGGTCGAACATCTGACGCGCGGGCTTGCCGTCGACCTGGCCCCCGTGCGGGTCAATGCGGTGACGCCGGGTCTGATCGCGACCGAAATGTGGGCCAAGGTCCCCGAGGATGCGCGCGGAGCGATGACGAAATCCCAGCCGCTCCCCCGCATGGGTTTTCCGGTCGAGGCGGCCGAGGCCTATCTCTATTTCATGCGCGCCGGCTTCACGACCGGCCAGGTCGCCGTGGTCGACGGCGGCCGCCTATTCGCCTGAGCCGCCCGCGCCCTGCTGCGCGCGGGCCCGCGTAAAGCCCGCCGCGACGTCCTCGGGCGCGACAGCGAGATTCGCTGCACGCGCCGCGGTATCTTCCTTGCGCAGGCCCGCCTCGAGCGTCGCCTCAAACCCGGACCGGATCAGCGCCTTCATCGCCCGGACCCCGCCAGGTTCGTGCGAGGCGATCTGCTGCGCGAGGGAAAGCGCAGCGGGCACCAGGTCGGCGGCCGGATAGACGTGGTTGGCAAGTCCCCAGGCAACAGCTTCCTCCGCGCCGAGCGGGCGCGCCGAAAGCGACAGCTCGTTGGCGCGAGACAGCCCGACCGCCCGTGCCAGTCGCTGCGACAGCCCCCATCCCGGTGTGATCCCTACACGGACATGGCTGTCGATGAAGGACGCTTCCTCGGCGACGAGCAGGATGTCGAGTGCCAGAGCGATCTCGAAGCCGCCCGTTACCGCGATACCGTTGATCGCGCCGATGATCGGTTTCGGGAAGGCCGCGATCGCATCGACCATATTCTCGGCGCCGACATTGGCCTCGACGCTGGCGCCCGACGCGGCAATCTCACCGAGGTCGAGGCCCGCCGAAAAGGCGCGCCCCGCGCCCGTCAAGACCGCCGCGCGCACCCCGTCGTCGTCCGCGAGGTCCGAAAGAGCGGCAACAAAGGCGCGGCGGAGCGCCGACGTAAGCGCGTTGAGCTTATCGGGGCGGTTGAAGGTAAGCAGCGCCACGGCACCGTGGCGTTCGACGAGCAGCGGATCGCCGCTCATGCGACGCTGCGCTGTTGCCCATCCCAATAGGGCGCCCGAAGGTCCTTCTTGGACACCTTGCCCGACGGGACGAGCGGGAAAGCCTCGACGAAATCGACGCTCTTGGGCACTTTGTATCCGGCCAGCAGCCCGCGGCAATGCTCGACCAGCAGGGCTTCGTCGGCCGCATGTCCATCGCGCACGATCACGATCGCCTTGACGCATTCCCCCCACCGCGGGTCGGGCACGCCGATGACGGCGACGCCGGCGACCGCGGGATGGGTCGAGAGGACATTTTCGATTTCGGCAGAATAGATATTTTCACCGCCAGAGACGATCATGTCCTTGGCGCGGTCGACGATATAGTAGAGCCCCTCCTCGTCGCGCCGGGCGATGTCGCCCGAGCGGTACCAGCCGTTTTCGAGAACCTGCTGGGTGAGGTCGGGTTGACGCCAGTAGCCGGTCGTGATCGAGGGCTGGCGGATCAGGAGTTCGCCGGGTTCGCCGTCCGGGACATCGGCACCGTCGCCGTCGACGATGCGGAATTCGATCAGGGGCAACGGGCGGCCGCAGCTCTTGAGCTTCTCTTCATGCTCGAGGTCATGCTCGTCGGGACGGAGGATCGAGGTCGCCCCTCCCGCTTCGGTCGAGCCGTAAAATTGCATGAACTCGCCGGGCATGGACGCGATCGCACGCTTGATGAGACCGAGGCTGATCGGCGAGCCCGCATAAAGGGTCAGCCGGATCGAAGAGAAATCGGTCTTCGCCGCGTCGGGATGGTCGAGGAGCATCTGCAGCATCGTCGGCGTCAGCGTCAGCAGCGTCGGCTTCATCCGGTCAATCGTGGCGAGCATCGCGGCGGGGTCGAACTGCCGGACGATATCGATCGCGACGCCATTGTAGAGGCATTGCAGCATGATGCCGATGTGCAGGAGATGGAAGTTGGGTAGCCCGTTGACGAAGCTGTCGCCTGCCTCCCATTTGTAGGTCGGCTCGAGATGCTCCGAGAGGCGCATCATGTTGGTGCCGCCGTGCGAGAGCATCACGCCTTTGGCGTTCCCCGTGGTACCCGAGGTGTAGAGCTGGAACGCCGTGTCTTCGAGATGCGGCCGCTTGCCGACCGGCTTCTCCGAACAGGCTGCGACGCGCTTTTCCAGCGTCTCCTGCTCATCGATCCAGATCGCCTGCGGCGGCGTGCTGAGATGGGCACAGGCTGCCTGCCAAAGCTCCGCCTGCTCGCGTTCGACGATCGCGTGGCGGACCTCGCTGTCGGCGATCTGCGCAGCAAGTTCGGCGGGCGCGAGGCGCCAGTTGAAGATGACGAGGCCGGCGCGGGTGCGCGCGCAGCCGAAGAGCGCGAAATAGAAGTCGAAGCTGTTCTTGCCCATGAAGCCGACAAGCTCGCCGGGACGCGCGATCCCGTCCGAGAGATAGTTGGCGACGCGCGCGCAGGCGCGATCGAACTCGGCGAAGTCGACGACCCGCGCCGCGGTGCGGAGAGCCGCGCGCGAAGGGTCATGCCGCGCCCAATATTCGGGATATTGGCCAAGACTGCGGATTTCCGGAAAGAGCCACATGTCACATCCCTCCGAATTCAGGTCGGCGGCGCTCGGTGAACGCCTTGATCGCGCCGGCGGCGTCGCGCGTCCCCGACGACCGGCTGAGCGCCTGGGCTTCGAGTTCGAGCTGCGTTTCGAGCGGCTGGTCGAAGACCGAGAGCATGAGGCGGCGGATTTCGCCGAACGCCTTGGTCGGACCCGCAGCCAGTTGCAGCGCGACTTCTTCGGCCCGCGCACGAAATGCGTCCTTTGGGTGAACCTCGTCGGCGAGGCCGCATGCGAGCGCCGCCTCAGCGCCGAGGCTTTCGTTGAGCAGCAGAAAGCGGCGCGCGCGCGACGCGCCCATGCGCCGCGCATACATGATCGACGATCCCGCGTCGCACGAGAAGCCGATCCCGGGATAGGCGGCGACGAACTTCGCATCCTCGGCGGCGATCAGGATGTCAGCGCCAGCAACAAATGCCGACATGCCGCCGGCGCAAACGCCATGCACCGCCGCGACGATCGGGGCGTCCATGCGCTGGAGCCGCGCGATCCCGCTATGGAGCGTGGTCGTCCAGCGTTTGATATTCGCAGGAAGTGAGTCGAGCTCGTTCACGAAGCTGGTAATGTCGCCGCCATAGCCGAAGGCATCGCCAAGCGCGGTGACGAGGACGCAGCGCACCGAGGGATCCACCGACAATAGGGTCGCTGCCTCGCAGGTTTCGGCGCAGAAGGTCTCGTCGATCGGGTTGCCCCGAACTGCATTGTTGAACTCGAGACGGGCCAGCCCGTCTTCGACTGTAAGCGTCAAGCGCTCGAACGCCATGCCACTCTCCCATGATCCTTATTTGTAAGTATGTTTACTAGATCGCACTGCCTGGTCAAGCGGGCACCAAAAATAAGTTATAGGCATACGCAAAAAAGGGGCCGGAAGATGCCGCGTTGCCGACATCCTCCGGCCCCCGAGTCCGCCGCCCGCTAGCCCTAGCGGGACGACCGGAGGAGATCAGAAGCGGTAGCCCACCTTGAGGCCGTAAATCCGCGGTTCGCCGGGGAAATCGCTCAGCGTCGAGCCGAGCGCCAGGACCGTACGGCGATAATTTTTGTTCGTGGCATTGGTCACATAGGCGGTGATCCTGAAGTCGCCGATCTCATAGGCGGCACGAAGGTCGAGCAGCCCGTAGGAAGGCTCCTTCGACAGGCTGACTGCGCCACCATAGATGGGATCGGCCTCGCCGGGCTCGTGATAGAATTTCGCGAGCATCGCATAGTCCGCGCGCAGGGTCAGGCCGCTGTCGTCGCCGATCGGAATGCGCCATTCGCCGCCGACATTGATGCTGTGCTTGGGTGCGCGAACCAGGGGACGGTCGGAAAAGTTCGTGGCGGCCGTCGGCGGGACTCCTGCCGCGTTGGTGAAGTAGGAATCATATTTGGCGTCGAGATAGCCATAGGTCACGCTGAGGTCGAAATTGTCGCTCGGACGAAGCAGCAGTTCGACGTCGGCGCCGTAGATTTTCGACGAGGCGGCATTGCTGATCAGGCTCGCTGCCGCACCGCCGCCGAGGTCGACGATGCGCGAGACCTGCAGGTCCTTATAGTCGTAGTGGAAGGCCGCGACGTTGAAGCGAAGACGGCGATCGAGCCATTCCGACTTGAAGCCGACTTCATAGGTCGTGATGTCCTCGGGCTGGAACAGGACGTTCGCCTGCGCCGCCGAGAAGGGAACATATTGGAAGCCGCCGCTCTTGAAGCCGGTCGAGAAGCTCGCATAAATGCTCGCGTCGGGGCTGAACTTGTAGGTGGCGACGACGCGCGGGTCGAAGCTCTCGTAAGTGGCGCTGTTATCGACCGCAAACGGCACCGCGACAAGCGGCACGCCCGGACGCGTATTGAGCCCCTGCTGGACCGCACGCTTCTCGTCGCGGGTATAGCGGCCGCCGAGCGTGACCTCGAACTTCTCGCCGAGATGGAGCGTAGCCTGGCCGAAGATGGCATAGCTGTCGATCTCATAGTCCGAGATCGCGGTGCTGACCTGCGGGCCTCCTGGGGTCCCCGCTGGGTTCGGCGGACTGGGCAGCGGAATCCCCGCAACCACACTGTCGTTGCCCAGCCGGAACTCGTCGCGCCGCGAGCTCCGATCGCGATAGTAGAAGGCCCCGATGATCCAGTCGAGCGCGCCGTCGAACGAGGCCGGTCCGCTCGGATCCGAGGTGATGCGGATTTCTTGCGTGAACTGCCTGGAGCGCTCGTTGCTGAGCTGGTTGATCACGTCGAGCGAGGAGCCTTCGAGGTCGCGGCCGTCGGAAATGCGAAGCTTTTTCAGCGCACTGATCGACGTGATCGTCGCGAAGCCGGCATCATATTCAACCCGGCCTATGTAGCTTTCGGTCTTGCGATCGAGATAGGGATCGAAGGACCAATAGCCCTCGTTGCCGCCGGTGTAGGCGATCGGCGTGCGTCCCGCCCGGCCGAGGAAGACGGCGAAGGGGTTGGCGGGCGTCGTGACGCCGGCAAGCGAACGCGCCGGGCCGCTACCGCGGTTGAAGCCGGCGAAGGCGGCCTTGTCGCCGTCCCGCGACAGTTCCGCGGTGAGATCGATCGTGAACTCGTCGCTGGGCGCGAACTTCAGGCGGGCGCGGCCGCCCCAATTGTCGATGCCCTGGAACTTGTTCCCGGTGGTGAGGTTCGTCTGATAGCCATCGCGCTCGGCCTTCCAGCCGGCGACGCGGAACATCAGCTTGTCGCTTGCGATCGGACCTCCGACGGCGCCGAAAAGGCTGTAGCCGTCATAGTTGCTGATGCCCGCTTCGGCCTCGCCGGTGAAGTGATCCGTCGGCCCTTTGGTAATCACGTTTATTGCACCCGCGATCGTGTTTCGGCCATACAGCGTGCCCTGCGGACCGCGCAGGACCTCGATGCGTTCGATATCGCGAAGCGAGCCGAAAGACCCCGAAGCGCGGCCGGCATAGACGTCGTCGATGAACACGCCGACCGAGCTTTCCGAGCCGGGATCGAAGGAGCGCGTACCGATGCCGCGAATATAAAGCTGCGGCCGTGCCGCGCCGAACGACCCAAAATAGAAGGACGGAACGCGCGGGGCGATATTCTCAAGGCTGAGAATTCCGAGCTTTTCTACCTGCTGGCCGCCAAATGCCGTAATCGCGACCGGGATATCCTGAACCCGTTCCTCGCGGCGCTGGGCCGTGACCAGGATCTCGCCGGAGTAGGCATCTTCCTGTGCGGCAGGCGCTTCGGGCGCCGCGGCATCCTGTGCCATGGCGGCGTGCAGCGGCGCCATCAGGGCCGCTCCGGACAAAAGGATTCTGAGTGTAGTGGCCTTCATGATCAACCCTCCCAAGTTGGCCGCAGTCTGTTGCTGTCGGCATTGATTATCGAATCTATGTAAACCAGTTTATATCTTTTGAGTCAAGGCTATCCTTCCAGCATGGAAGTTTTGGCGACCGATTGGTAAATGTGGTCGAGGGCGGCCGGATCCTCGATCGTGGCGGGCACGGCGACGGTCTCGCCATTGGCAATTGCACGGATCGTTGCACGCAGGGTTTTGCCCGAGCGCGTCTTGGGCAGCGACTTCACGACATGAACCGATTTGAATGCCGCCACGGGCCCAAGCTCGTCGCGAACCCGCGCCACGACTTCGCGCGCGACCAGCGCGTCGGTCGCCTTCACGCCGGCCTTGAGGACGATGAAGCCGAGGGGAATCATTCCCTTGATGGCGTCGTTGGCCCCGATCACCGCGCATTCGGCAACCGCGGGATGCGCGGCGACAATCTGCTCGATCGAGCCGGTCGAGAGGCGGTGGCCCGCGACATTGATGATATCGTCGATCCGGCTCATGACGTGGACGAAGCCGTCTTCGTCGATCAGTCCCGCATCGCCGGTCGTATAATAGCCCTGATGCTGGCTCAAATACGCGTCCTGGAAGTGGGCATGGCGCTGCCAGAGCGTCGGGAAGCAGCCGGGCGGCAGCGGCAGCCTGAGAACGATGTCGCCGACCTCGCCCGTCGGGAGGCAGTTGTCCTCGGCATCGAGGATTTCGAAACCATAGCCTGGAATGGGATGGCCCGCGCTTCCGTGGCGCGTGCGCGTGTCGCCGAGCCCGATACAGGTTCCAAGCGCGGGCCAGCCGAGCTCGGTTTGCCACCAATGGTCGATTACGGGCACGCCGAGCATCGCCTCGGCCCAGCCGAGCGTATCGGGGTCGGCGCGTTCGCCCGCGAGGAAGAGCGCGCGCAAGCGGCCGGTTCCCTTCTCGGCCAGCAACCGCCCTTCGGGATCGTCGCGCTTCACCGCACGGATCGCGGTCGGGGCGGTGAAGAAAACATCGACGTCATGGTCGCGGATCACACGCCAGAAGGCGCCCGCATCGGGTGTGCCAACGGGTTTGCCCTCATACATCACGCTGGTGCAGCCGTGGATGAGCGGGCCGTAGACGATATAGCTGTGGCCGACGGCCCAGCCGATGTCGGAGCCTGCCCAGAAGGTCTCGTCGCGGCCGACGCCGTAAATATTGGGAACCGACCACGCCATGGCGACCGCATGTCCGCCATTGTCGTGGACGACGCCCTTGGCGATGCCGGTCGTTCCCGAAGTATAGAGAATGTAGAGCGGATGATCGGAGGGCACCGCAACGCAGCCCGCCGGTTCGGCGCCGGCGAGGGCCTCGAACCAGTCGAGATCGCGGCCCGCGACAAGCGACGCCGCAAGCTCGGGCCGCTGGAGGACGATCGTGCGCGGTACTTTGTGCGCGGCGAGATCGATCGCCGCGTCGAGCAGCGGCTTGTAAGCGACGATCCGGCCAGGCTCGAGCCCGCACGATGCGGTGAGCACGAGGCGAGGCTGGGCGTCATCGATGCGCTTGGCGAGTTCGTTCGAGGCGAAGCCGCCGAACACCACCGAGTGAACCGCGCCGATGCGCGCGCAGGCCAGCATCGCGAATACCGCCTCGGGCACCATCGGCATATAGATGATGACGCGATCGCCGGGCGCGACGCCCTCGGCCGCGATCATTCCCGCGACGCGAGCAACCTCGCGCTGAAGGTCGGCGTAGCTGTACCGCGTGACCTTACGCGTCATCGCGCTATCGTGAATAAGCGCTATCCGGTCGCCCCGGCCCGCCGCGACGTGGCGATCGACCGCGTTATGACAGGTGTTGAGGCGCCCGTCGGGGAACCAGGTCCAGATGCCGTCGTCCTGCGCGTCCGCTGCCCGTGTCGGCGCCTGGTCCCAGTCGATCGCCTTCGCTGCTTCCATCCAGAAGGCCGCAGGATCGGCGATGCTTGCCGCATAGACCGACGCGTAGGTCAAAGCACCTCTCCTGTCAGATGGTGCCACATCCGCTCGACGACGCCGCCCGACCAGATTTGCCGCGCGTCGATCTCTTCGGGCGAAAGCCGTGCCGCCTCGACATCGAGACCCATGCTGCGGACCGACTGCTCGACCCGCGCCGCATCCTCGAGGAACCAGCCGAGGGTAACCGCCTGCGGCAGGTCTGCGCCGACGACGACCGCGCCATTGCCGCGCATGACGAGCGCGGGCGCATCCCCAAGCATATTCGCGAGCGCTGCCGCCGCCGCGTCGTCGCGCAGCAGCCGCGGATCGTTCCAGAGCGGGAGCCGTCCGAAATAGGCGCCGATGCCGTGACGCGGGACGGGAACGAGGCCAGCCACCGAGAGCGCCATCAGCGCGGGCGGCATGATCCGGCAAACACCACCCACCTCGGGGCGACGCCGGTAGATTTCGCGGTGGATGCGCACTTCGCCGAGCACACCCTCGGGCAGCGGCCCATCGATCGGCACGACGATGCCCGGCTCGTCCGTGATACGCCCCATCGGGAGCGGCGCGCAGACGAGAAAGCTGCCCACGTCGAGGCGAGCGCTACAATGACCGAAAGCATGGACGAGCCCCGCCGAAGCGAGCGCCCGGGCAGCGAGCCGGACCTGCGCGTCGAGGCCGGCCGGCACCGTCATTTGCGGGTCCGGACCATGTCGAGTGCGACATCGACGATCATGTCTTCCTGCCCGCCGACCATCTTGCGGCGACCCAGTTCGACAAGGATTGCGCGCGTATCGAGGCCGTGATCGGCAGCGGCCTTTTCAGCGTGGCGCAGGAAGCTCGAGTAAACTCCAGCGTAGCCGAGGGTCAGCGTTTCGCGATCGACGCGGACCGGCCGGTCCTGCAGCGGCCGAACCAGATCCTCGGCGGCGTCCATCAGCGCATAGAGGTCGCAGCCATGGTTCCAGCCATGGACGTCGGCGGCGGCGATGAAGACTTCGAGCGGGGCATTGCCTGCCCCTGCCCCCATGCCCGCGAGCGATGCATCGACGCGGATCGCACCGCCCTGCACCGCGACGATGCTGTTCGCGACCCCGAGGCTGAGGTTGTGGTGCGCGTGGACGCCGCGCTGCGTCTCGGGCCTGAGTACCCGGTCATAGGCCGCGAGCCGCGCGGCATATTGGTCCATCGTCATCGCACCGCCGCTGTCGGTGACATAGACGCAGTGCGCGCCGTAGCTTTCCATAAGAAGCGCCTGGCTCGCGAGCGCATCGGGCTCGGACATATGGCTCATCATCAGGAAGCCCGAGACGTCCATTCCAAGACCACGCGCCGCCTCGATATGCTGCTTCGATACATCGGCCTCGGTGCAATGCGTCGCGATGCGCACCGACCGCACGCCCAAATCATAGGCGCGCTTCAGATCGTGAACGGTGCCGATGCCGGGCAGCAGCAAGGTCGTGAGCACGCTATGCTCGAGCACCTCGGCGACCGCACCGATCCACTCCCAGTCGGTGTGCGCGCCGAACCCATAGTTGAAGCTCGAACCCTGCAAGCCGTCGCCGTGCGCGACCTCGATCGCATCGACCTTGGCGCGGTCGAGGGCGCGGGCGATCGCCTGCACATGGTCGAGGCCATATTGATGGCGGATCGCATGCATGCCGTCGCGCAGCGTGACGTCTTGAATATAGAGCTTGGTCGTGGCGGGATCGAAGGTCATGCCGCTGCTCCCGACTGCATCCGCGCCGCGATCTTCTCGGCGGTCCTGAGCGCCGCCGAGGTCATGATGTCGAGATTGCCCGCATAGGCAGGCAGGTAATGCGCCGCGCCCTCGACCTCGAGGAAGACGCTGACCTTGAGGCCGGTAAAGCTTCCGCCCATTTCGGGAATGCGCAGCGGCGCATTGCTGCCGATGCTTTCGAACTGGACCGCCTGCTTCAGCCGATATCCGGGGACATAGGTCTGCACCTCGGCGACCATATCGGCGACGCTTTGCGCAATCGCCTCGCGGTCGCCATCCTCGCAAAGGCAATAGACGGTGTCGCGCATGATCAGCGGCGGCTCGGCGGGATTGAGGACGATGATCGCCTTGCCGCGCGTCGCGCCGCCGACATCGACGATCGCCTGGCTCGTCGTCTCGGTAAATTCGTCGATATTGGCGCGGGTGCCAGGACCCGCGCTCTTCGAGGCGATCGAGGCGACGATCTCGCCATAATGGACTTTCGCGACGCGGTTCACCGCCGCGACGATCGGGATCGTCGCCTGCCCGCCGCAGGTCACCATATTGACGTTCGCGGCATCAAGGTTGGCGTCGCCGTTGACCGGCGGAATCGTATAGGGACCGATCGCCGCGGGGGTCAGGTCGACGACACGCTTGCCGTGACCGATCAGCACCTCACTATGGTGCTTGTGCGCACCTGCCGAGGTCGCATCGAAGACGATGGCGATGTCGGAAAAGCCCGGCATCGCGACCAAGCCGTCGAGCCCGTCCGCGGTGACCGGCACGCCCATGCGCTCCGCGCGCTTCAGCCCGTCGCTCTCGGGGTCGATGCCAACGAAGGCGCCCATCTCCAAAACGCCTGACAGGCGCATGATCTTGATCATCAGGTCGGTGCCGATATTGCCCGATCCGATGATTGCGACCTTGGACTTCGCCATCACATCAGGCCCGGTACGTGAAGCTGCAGCGGCCGATCCCGGCAATCCGCGCTTCGACATGGTCACCGGAAGTGAGCGCCACCATCGGCCCGAGCGCGCCGGCGAGCAATATGTCGCCCGCTTTCAGCGGCTCGCCTCTCCCGGCCAATGTCTGCGCTAGCCACGCAGCGGCGTTTAGCGGGTTGCCGAGCGCCGCGGCGCCCACCCCGGTCGAGGCGGTCGTGCCGCCGACGTCCATTTCCATCGCCGCGCCTTCGAGATCGAGTCCGGCGAGCGGCAATCCCTGTTCAGCCAGTACGAAGAAAGCCGAGGAGCCATTGTCCGCCACCGTGTCGGCAAAGCTGATCTTCCAGTCGGCGATGCGGCTGTCGACGATCTCGATCGCAGCATGCACACTCCCGACTGCCGCCGCGACCTGCTCCACGGTCGTTGCCGGGTCCGGCAGGTCGGCGCCCAGCACGAAGGCGATCTCGGCTTCGGCTTTCGGCTGCAGCGTCTTCGCGGGATCGAGCGTGCCGCCGTCGGCGATGCGCATATCGTCGAACAGCACCCCGAAATCGGGCTGGTCTACGCCAAGCTGGGTCTGAACCGCCTTCGCGGTCAGTCCCGCCTTGCGGCCGACGATGCGGCGCCCCTGCGCTTCCCAATAGCGCGTGTTAATCGTCTGCACCGCATAGGCGCCATCGGCATCACCAGGTTCGAGCGCATCGCGCAGCGGAGGAACGGCGCCGCCTGCATAGGCTTCGCGTAGCCGCGCGGCGGTGTCGTGATGGCTCGGCATCGTCCCTCTTCCCGTCTGCGGCGTTTGTTCACCGATTGACTAATTGCGACTCATGTTACATACCAAGTGCACGGTTTGTAAAGAGCCCAAGAGCTCGAAAGGGAAGAGGAATGGAGCAAAGCCTGCGGCCGGTCGTCGACGAAACACGCGGAATCTACCGTGTTCCGCGCCGTGCCTTTGTCGATCCGGGGGTGTTCGAGCGCGAATGCCGCGCCATTTTCGATAAATGCTGGCTCTATCTCGGCCATGCGTCCGAGCTTCCGAACCCGGGCGACTATGTGACGCGCAAGGTCGCCGGCCGCCCGATGCTCTTCACCCGCGACAAGGATGATCAGTATCACGCGCTGATCAACGTCTGCCCGCATCGCGGCGCGGTCGTCTGCCGCGAGCGCAAGGGCTCGTCGCCCGCCTTTCAGTGCATGTATCATGGCTGGGTGTTCGCCAACACCGGGCGGCTGATGGTCGTGCCCGGGCATGCCGGCTATCCCGCCGACTATAAGGACGACCCGGGCAAGCAGCTTAGCCACGCGCCCCGCTTCGACCGCTTCGGCGACTTCTTCTTCGTGAGCTTTGCCGCCGACGGCGAAGATCTCGCGACCTATCTCGCAGGCGCCGGCGACTATCTGAAACTCGTGTCCGAGCAATCGTCGAAGGGCATGACGATCGTCGGCGGGACGCAGGAATATTCGATCCGCGGCAACTGGAAGCTGCTCGCCGAGAACAGCGTCGACGGCTATCATGCCGCGAGCACGCACTCGACTTATCTCGAATATCTCAAGAACGCGAACGGCTCGACGCACGATACGCGCCTCGCCGGGTTCGGGCACGATCTCGGAAACGGCCATGCGGTTATCGAATATTTCGCGCCATGGGGCCGGCCGATCGCGAACTGGATCCCGCTCTGGGGCGAGGAAGGCAAGCGCGAGATTGAGGCGATCCAGCAGGATCTGACTGCACGCCTCGGACAGGAGCGCGCCGAGCGGATCGCAAAGCAGAGCCGCAACATGATCATCTTCCCCAATCTCGTCATCAACGACGTGATGGCGATCACGGTGCGCACCTTCTGGCCGACCGCGCCCGACTATATGGAGGTTAATGCCTGGGCCCTCGCTCCCGCCGAGGAATCGGAGTGGCTGCGCAAATTCCGCCTCTTCAACTTCACCGAATTTCTGGGACCCGGCGGTTTCGCGACCCCCGACGACGTCGAGGCGATCGAGAAATGCCAGACCGGCTACCAGGCGGCACGCGAGGCACAATATAATGATATCTCGCGCGGCATGCTGCGCGAGGGCGGGTCGGCCTATGACGACGAGCTTCAGATGCGCTGTTTCTGGAACGAGTGGGATCGCCGCATCCAGGAGCATGGCGCATGACCCGCGAGGCCGAGATCGACGCGATGCTGCTCCAGCACCGCGTGCAGAGCTTCCTCTTCCACGAGGCCGACCTGCTCGACCGCTGGCAGCTCAATGAATGGGAAGCGCTGTTCGCGGACGAGGCGAGTTATCTCGTGCCCCCGACCGACGTCGATGGCGACTTCGCCGACCCGAGCAAGTCGCTCTTCTACATCTTCGACGACCGGACCCGCATTCATGAGCGCGTCGTGCGTCTCGAGAAGAAAGGCGCTCACAGCGAGTTCCCGCGATCGAAGACCCGCCACCTCGTCAGCAATGTCCGGGCCTCGGCGGACGGTGACACGATCGAAGCGACCGCCTCCTTCGCGGTCTGGCGGTCGAAGGATGGGAACACCGATATCTTCGTCGGTCATTATGCGTACAAGCTCGTCGAGATCGACGGCGCACTGCGCATCGCCGAGAAGAAATGCGTGCTCGATATGGACGCGCTCCGGCCGCATGCCCGCATCAGCATCTTGCTCTAGGATGACGATATGACCGCACCCTTCCGCTACCGGCGCCTGTCCTACGTCGCGCTCGACGTCTCCGACCTCGAACAATCGCTCGGCTTCTACCGCGATCTCGTCGGTCTCACCGTCGATCGGCGTGATGGCGATACCGCCTATCTTCGCTGCAGCGAGCTACCGCAAAACCTCGTGCTGCGCGAGGGCGACACGCCCGGCCTCGCGCGCGCGGCGTTCGAGCTCGAAAGCCAGGCCGATCTCGATCGCGCCTATACCTATCTCGACGACGAGGGCTTCGCGCCCGAATGGTTGACTGCCGAGGAAGCGGGCGAGCTGAAAGTCGGAGCGGCGCTCCGATTTCGCGAGCCCGGCTGCGGTCTGCATTTCGAGTTTCACGTCGAGCCAGAACTGCAGGATGATTTCGAGGCCGGGCATACCGCGATCGCGCGTCTCGGCCATGTCGTGCTCAACGTCGCCGACTTCGCCACGGTGGAAGGCTCGCTCGTCGGCAAGCTCAACTTCCTGATTTCGGACCATGTGCCTGGGAAGATCGCCTTCCTGCGCGCTTTTCCCAACAAATATCACCACAGCTTCGCGATCCTGACCGGCCCATCGGACGGCTATAATCACGTCAATTTCATGGTCTCGGACATCGACGACGTCGGGCGCGCGATCAACCGGATGAAGAAGGCCGAGGTGCCGATCGTCTTCGGCCCCGGGCGCCACGAGCCCTCGGGCAGCATCTTCCTCTATTTCCTCGACCCCGACGGGATGACCACCGAATATAGCTTCGGCATGGAGGAGTTCGAGGAAGAGGGGGCGCGGCCGCCGCGCGAACTCGAAGCGAAACCCGAGGTGCTCGACACCTGGGGCAGCATTCCCGACCCGCGCTTCGGCAAGGGCGGCGCGATCCTCGCCCATGCGTGAGTCGCTCCATGACGGCCGGGTTGCGATCGTCACCGGCGCCGGACAGGGTATCGGCCTCGCCATCGCGCGCCGCCTCGAGGCCGACGGCGCCCGCGTCATGTTTGCCGATCTCGAGGAAGCGGCCGCGCGCAAGGCGGCAGGCGAGACGGGCGCCGCCTTCTGGGGCGATCTCGCCGACGAAGAAACGGCAGCGCGGCTCGTCGCCAAAACCGTCGAAACGCTCGGCGCGCCGGCGATTCTCGTGAACAACGCCGGGGGCGGCATCCTCCGCCCCTTTCTCGACCATACGCCCGAGACGCTGCGCGCGACGATCGACCGCAATCTCTGGACCGCGATCTGGTGCAGCTGGCACGCGCTGCCCCACATGAAGGCGGCCGGCTGGGGCCGCGTGATCAACATCGGTGCCGACAGCGTTCGCAACGGCCTCTTCGACCATGCCGGCTACAATGCCGCCAAGGGCGGCATGCACGGCATGACCACGGGGCTCGCCCGCGAGTTTGCGAGGGACGGCATCACGGTCAACACCGTCGCCCCCTGCGCGGTGGTGACCCCGCAATATCGCGAGATCGAGAAGAGCAATCCCGACCTCATCGCCAAGGTGGTGAGCGTGATCCCGATGGGGCGCGCCGGCACCGAGGAAGAGGTCGCCAGCATGGTCGCCTATCTGGCGCGTGACGAGGCCGGTTTCGTGACCGGCCAGGTCGTCAGCGTCAACGGCGGCACGACAATGCTCTGAGCGATCACGCTCCAACCCAGAGACAAGGAAGACCATGACCAACCCCGAAATCGGCCAGTCGATCGTCGCGAACGGCATTCGCACCAACTATATCGAAGCTGGCGACGCATCGCTGCCGGCGCTCGTCCTGATCCACGGCTCGGGGCCCGGCGTCACCGCCTTCGCCAACTGGAATGGCGTGATCCCCGCGCTCAGCGAACATTTCCACGTCCTTGCGCCCGACATGGTCGGCTTCGGATATACCGAGGTTCCCGAGGACGTGACCGACTTCACGCTCGATTTCTGGGTCGATCATATCATCGGCTTTCTCGACGCGCTCGGGATCGAGCAGGCCAGCTTCATCGGCAACAGCTATGGCGGCGCGCTCAGCCTCGCCGTCGCCGCCCGCCATCCGGCGCGTGTCCGCCGCTTCGCGTTGATGGGCGCGGCAGGCCTCCGGTTCGAGATGTCGAAAGGGCTGCTCGACGTGTGGGGTTATGAGCCGTCCGAGGCGAATATGCGCAAGCTCATGGAAACCTTCGCCTATAATCCGGGCCTCGTCACCGACGCGATCGTGCTCTCACGCCACAATGCCAGCATCCGTCCCGGTTCGCACGAGGCCTTCTCGCGCCTCTTCCCCGAGCCGCGGCAGGCCAAGCTCGACCGGCTCGCGACGCCCGAAGAGGATATCCGCAAGATCGAGGCTCCTGCGCTCATCATCCATGGGCGCGAAGATGTGATCGTTCCCGTTGACGTGGCCTATCGTTTCTCGGCATTGCTCCCCCATTCGGAGCTGCATGTGTTTGGGGAATGCGGGCATTGGACACAGATAGAGAAGAAGGACCGGTTCGTGGAGGTCGTGCTGCCGTTCCTGAAGGCAGCGTGAAACGCCAGCGGCGCTCGCAGGGCGAGCGCTCGGAGGAGATGCGCGAGCGCGTCGCGCACGCCACGTTCGAGGTCATTGCCGCCCGCGGCTTTTCGGGGCTCCGGACAGCCGCGGTCGCCGAACAGGCGGGGGTTAGCCAAGGCGCGCTCCTCCACCATTTCGAGACCAAGCATGGCCTGACGCTCGCGACGGTCGAATATGCCTTCGCGCGCGCGTCGGCCAAGACCGAGGACATCATCGAGGCGGGACTTGCCAGGGGCGAGGATCCGATCGACCTCATGCTCGACGACTTCCGGCTCTATTTCTTCAACGATGATTTCTGGGTGTCGCTCGACATCACCATCAACGCATCGAAGGATCCCGAGCTCAAGGGCGGGATCCGCGAGATCGTGCCGCGCTACCGCCTCGGCGTCTACCGGCGCTGGGTCGGCATCCTTTCGGAAAATGGCTGGTCGACGAGCGATGCCGAAGAAATCGTGCGGATGAGCGCGGCGCTCACCACCGGCCTCGGCATCCGGACACTTTTCGACGACGTCGATGAATATCTTGCCTCGACGCTCCGGAAATGGCGCAAGATGGTCGACGCGGCCTGGCCTCGCAAAACGGCTTAGCGCGCTTCGGCGACCACCGGATTCTCGATCGCGCCCACCCCGTCAATCTCGCATCGCACGATGTCGCCGACTTTCAGGAAGACCGGCGGGTCCATCGCGATGCCGACGCCCTCGGGCGTGCCCGTCGCGATGAGGTCACCGGGTTCGAGCGTGAAGGCAGTCGAGAGATATTCGATCTGCTCGTAGATATTGTGGAGCATCATGCCGGTGTTCGACGACTGACGCTCTTCGCCATTTACCAGGCAGCGGATCGGCAAGTCATGCGGATCGGCAATCTCGTCGGCAGTTACGATCCAAGGGCCGATCGGGCCATGGGTGTCGAAGGACTTCCCCATCGTCATCGTCTGCGAGTGGAATTGCCAGTCGCGGGTCGAGACATCGTTGGCGACGAAATAGCCGAAGATATGCGCAGGCGCGTCGGCGGCGGACACATGCTTTGCAGCCTTGCCGATCACGACCCCAAGCTCTGCCTCATAATCGATCTGGTCCGACACATCGGGCTTCAAGATGCCATCGAAAGGACCGGCGATCGACGTCGTCTGCTTGTTGAACCAGAGCTGCTTCTTGGGCTCGGCAATGCCGAGCTTTGCCCCTTCTTCGACATGCTTGCGATAGTTCATGCCGATCGCGAGATATTTGCCGGGTCGTTCGATCGGCGCGAGGAGCCGAACCGATGCCATAGGTACCGACGCCGCGGACGCGGCAAAGTCGGTGATGCGAGCGAGCGCCCCCACGCCCTCCCGCACCACCGACAAGAGATCGAGGAAACCAAGCGGTTCCAGATCGACCACAGCATCGCCGATCACCATGCCTGCGCGCGCGCCAGCACCACCGTCGAACCGAACCAGCTTCATTTTGCCCTCACCCCTCGATCCCTGATGGCGTCATTTACATACCGGGCACTTGGTATGTCAACGATGCAGCGACAACTGGCGTTCGCTCCGGCGCAGCATTCTTCAGCCTCAGATCTTCGCCGTCAGCTCAGGCACGGCCGAGAAGAGATCGTCGACCAAGCCGAAGTCGGCGACCTGGAAGATCGGGGCGTCTTCGTCCTTGTTGATCGCGACGATCGTTTTCGAATCTTTCATGCCGGCGAGGTGCTGGATCGCGCCCGAGATGCCGATGGCGAAATAGACTTCCGGCGCGACGATCTTGCCGGTCTGGCCGACCTGATAGTCGTTGGGGACATAGCCCGCATCGACCGCGGCGCGCGAAGCACCGAGCGCGGCGCCGAGCTTGTCGGCGAGCGGAACGATGACTTCCTGATATTTCTCGCTCGAACCCAGCGCACGGCCGCCCGACACGATGATCTTCGCCGAGGTCAGCTCGGGACGATCCTGCTTGGCGATTTCGGCGCCGACGAAGCTCGAGATGCCCGTGTCACCACCAGCCGACACGGCTTCGACCGCACCCGAACCACCGGTGCTGGCAGCCTTTTCGAAGGCAGTGCCGCGAACGGTCAGAACCAGCTTCGCGTCCGAGCTTTCGACGGTCGCAATCGCGTTGCCGGCGTAGATCGGACGGGTGAAGGTCTTCGGACCTTCGACCGACAGGATTTCCGAAATCTGCATCACGTCGAGCAGCGCGGCGACGCGCGGCGCGATATTCTTGCCGGTGGTCGTGGCGGGCGCGACGAACGCATCGTGCGACCCCATGAGGTCGGCGACGAGCGGCGCGATATTCTCGGGTAGGTTGTGACCGAAAGCGGCGTTGTCGGCGACATGGACCTTGCCGACGCCGGCAATACCGGCCGCAGCCTTGGCAACGCCATCGACGCCGCTACCTGCGACGAGCAGATGGACTTCGCCGAGCTTCGAGGCGGCGGTCACCGCGGCGAGCGTGGCATCCTTGACGGCGCTGCCGTCATGTTCGACCCAGACGAGCGTTTTCATGAGTGCACTCCCATCGCCTTCAGCTTGGCAACCAGTTCATCGACATCGGCGACCTTGACGCCGGCCGAGCGGACGGGCGGTTCCGACACCTTGACCGTCTTGACGCGCGGTGCGGTGTCGACACCGTAATCGGCGGGCGACTTGGTATCGAGCGGCTTCGACTTCGCCTTCATGATGTTCGGCAGCGACGCATAGCGCGGCTCGTTCAGACGAAGGTCCGTGGTGACGATCGCGGGAAGCTTCAGCTTCACGGTTTCGAGACCGCCATCGACTTCGCGGGTCACGCTGACATGATCGCCCTCGACGTCGACCGCGCTGGCGAAGGTGCCCTGCGCCCAGCCGGTGAGCGCGGCGAGCATCTGGCCGGTCTGGTTGTTGTCGCCGTCGATCGCCTGCTTGCCGAGGATCACGAGACCCGGGCCTTCGGCATCGGCAATCGCCTTGAAGATTTTCGCGAGCGCGAGCGGCTCGACCTCATCGTCGGTCTGCACGAGGATCGCGCGGTCGGCGCCCATCGCAAGCGCGGTGCGCAGCGTTTCCTGTGCCTTCGCCGGGCCGACGCTGACGGCGACGATCTCGGTCGCGACGCCCTTTTCCTTCAGGCGGATGGCTTCTTCGACACCGATCTCGTCGAACGGGTTCATCGACATTTTGACATTGGCCAGGTCAACGCCGGTGCCGTCGGACTTGACCCGCGGCTTAACGTTGTAATCGAGCACCCGCTTCACGGGGACGAGGATTTTCATGCGGCTCTCCCAATCCGGTGCAGTTCGACTGCACGACTGGCTCCAAATAGATAAACTAGTTTACCTTTGTCAATCTCTTCCCTATGCAGCCGGCAAATGGGATAGGAGAGCGCAATGCTCGATCGCGATGGAAGCAGGCTGTTCGGCGAGGAGCATCGCGCCTTTCGCGCGATGGTACGCAAGTTCATCGAACGCGAGTTTTCGCCGCGGATCGAAGCCTTCGAGGAGGCAGGAAAGGTCGCGCGCGACTTCTGGCTGAAGTGCGGCGAAGCCGGCCTGCTATGTCCGACAATGCCTGAGGCCTATGGCGGGCTCGGTCTCGACTTCAGCTTCAATGCGATCATCAACGAGGAATTCACCTATGCGATGATGGCGGACTCGATCACGCTCCAGACCGACATCACCATGCCGTATATCCTCCACTATGGGAGCGAGGCGCAAAAGGCGGCACTTCTTCCGCGCATGCTGTCGGGAGAGACGATCGTCGCAATTGCGATGACCGAACCTGGAGCCGGATCCGATCTTCAGGGCGTTCGCACCACGGCCCGGCTCGAAGGTGCCGACTATGTGATCAATGGTGCCAAGACCTTCATCACCAATGGGCAGAACGCCGATCTCATCATCACCGTCTGCAAGACGGACCCCGCCGCGGGTGCCAAGGGCACGTCGCTCATTCTGGTCGAAGCGGATCGCCCAGGTTTCGCGCGCGGGCGCAACCTCGACAAGGTCGGGCAATGGATGGCCGACACCTCAGAGCTCTTCTTCAACGACGTCCGCGTTCCAGCGGCCAACCTGCTCGGCCGAGAAAATGGCGGGTTTCTCCATCTGGTGAGCGACCTGCCGCAAGAGCGGCTCTCGATCTCGATCACCGCGCAAGCGGCGGCGCAGCGCGCGTTCGACGAGGCAGTGGCCTTCACGCGCGAGCGCAAGGCGTTCGGAAAGGCTGTAATCGATTTCCAGAACACGCGCTTCGTGCTCGCCGACATCAAGGCCAGGCTGCAGGCCGGCTGGGCACATCTCGACTGGGCAATCGCGCGGCACGTCGCCGGCGAGCTCACCGCCGACGAGGCCGCAGCCAGCAAATATTGGCATACCGAGATGCAGTGGGAGGCTTGCGACGCCGCGCTCCAGCTCCATGGCGGGTCAGGCTATATGAATGAATATCCGATCGCACGAATCTGGCGCGATGCGCGCGTCCGCCGGATCTACGGCGGGACGAGCGAAATCATGCGCGAGTTGGTCGGGCGCGGCCTCTAGCCCACCCCCCGAGCGCGACAAGCCGCGCCCGATCGTGCCAAAATCGGCGGTTGCCCTTGCCTTTCGGCCCACCCTTCGGCCTGATCCCCGCTGCGCATGAACCAGCAAGGGACGATCGTTCGATGGATAGCCAGAAGATCCTCATAGGCGGCCCTGCGAGCGCGCAGGCCTTTTTGGAGAAGCTCGCGTCGGCGGTCGGTTCGGATGAGGCCAAGGTCGACGTGCAGTTCGGGCTGGCGTCTCCGGCCGATGCGCCCGGCTGGAACGAAACGCAGATCTTCGTCTCGTTCGGAGTCCCGTGCAGCGGCGCCGATATGGATGCTGCGCCCGGGCTTACGGCGATCGTCACGCCATCGCTCGGCTATGAAGGCATCGATGTCGATGCCGCGCACGGCAGAGGGATCGCCTTCGCCAACGGCCGTGTTGCGGAGAATTTCGAATCCGTCGCGGAGGCCGCAATGCTCTTCATGCTGACCGCCCTTTACCGGCTTCGCGATGCCGAGGACCGTCTTGACCGCGGCGAGACGCGAACGGGCCCTCCGCGCGCCCGCATGCTGAAGGGCAAGACCGTCGGGATTATAGGTCACGGCAACATCGCCAAGGCGCTGATCGAGCGCCTGCAAGGCTGGCACACCCGCATTCTGGTCAGCAACCGGTCGAAAGTGCCGCCGTCCCCGGCCTTCGAGCAGCGCGATCTCGACACGCTTCTCGCCGAAAGCGACATCGTTCTGCCGCTTCTGCCCCTGACGCCCGAGACCGACAATCTGCTGTCGCGATCGAGGCTGCTTGCGATGAAACCGGGAGCCATCCTCATCAATCTGTCGCGTGGTGCGATCGTCGAGGAGAGTGCCCTGTTCGACCCGGACGTCGCGGCTCACCTCGGCACCATCGCACTCGATGTCTTTGTGACCGAGCCGCTGCCACTGGACAGTCCGCTCCGCGACCTTCCCGACCGGCTTCTCACCAATCACGAGATTTCGCACACGCAGGAGAATCTTGGTGCGCTCTTCGCAATGGCGGTCGCCAATATCCAGGCGGCGATCGCCGGCACGAAAATGCCGACAGCCTTGCCCACTGGAGGCTGAGAGCCGGTCCTATCCGCTCGCCGGGGACCGCATGTTGAGCATGATCGTCCCCAACAGGATGAAGCCGATCGCGGCAAGAGCCCATCCATCGAGCTTCTGGTCGTAGACGATCCACGCTATGGCGGTGACCAGAACAATCCCGACCCCGCACCATATCGCATAGGCGACGCCGACCGGAATGGTGCGCAGCGCCATCGAAAGGCAGTAGAAAGCCAGAGCGTAGCCGAGGACGACCACCACCGAGGGAAGCGGCCGCGTGAAGCCGTCGGCCATCTTGAGGAAGGACGTCGCGAGGACTTCGCAAAGGATGGCCAGCGCCAGCCAACCGGGACCGCCGAGATTGATCATTGCCCTGACCCCAGGCCAAATCTTACATCTCGGTGGTCGTCCGGTCTCATCCCGCCCGTGATGACATGGGCGGCTGCTCGCGGCAACTGCCCACCGGTTGTCGCTCCTGCCGAAGTCCCAGCATGAGCAGCGCGGCAAGGGCAACCAGCAGCCCGCTCACCATGAGCGCGGCACCATAATCGCCGCTGGCATCGCGCATCTTACCGAGGACGAAGGGGCTGAGCCCATAGCCCAGAGCGAAGACGCTATATTGCCAGCCGTAGATGGCCCCATATTGCCGCTGCCCGAAATGCAGCGCGGTCAGATAGGCCAGGAGGTCGATCTCGGCGCCCGCCGCCATGCCGAGCAATATCGCTGCGAGCGCCCCCATTGCGAGCCCATCGAAGCGCAAGAGAGCGATGCCCACGGCAGCGAGGGCCAGGACTGCCAGCGAGACGATGGCCGCGGGAAAGCGGTCGAGCAACAGGCCGATGCCGAGCCGCCCGACGACGCTGGACAGGCCGACAAGTGAGGCCGTGCTTGCCGCTGCGAGCGGATCTGCGCCAAGATCTCGAAACAGCGGCACGAGATGAACGACCACCCCGCCGAGGCCGGCCGCCATCGCAAAAGAAATCACCGTGAGCAGCCAGAAACGGCCGGTCCGCTGCGCCTCTGCAGCCGTCATGCCGCCGACCGCGGCTTCGGACGGGTCGGCCCTCCTGCCCTGCGGCACGCTCCGGAATCCGAACCAGACGATGGGCGCGGAAGCGACGGCGATCGCGGCAAGCGCCAGATAGGCGGCCCGCCAGCCGGCGGCCTCGGTCACCGCCGCGACGAGCTGTGGAACCCAGAAGCCGGCGAGCCCCGCGCCGGTGAGCGCGATCCCGAGCGCCAGCCCGCGTTGCTTTTCGAACGCCGCCGCGATCGGGCGAACGAGAACGATGGGGGTCGAACCGACGCCAAGAAGCGCGATGAGCGCATAAAGCGCCCAAAAGACGTGGATGCTGCCCGCAGTGGCGACGAGAAGCACCACGCCTAGGGCATAGGCAACAAGGCTGGCGGCGCCTACGTTCGCGGCGCCGTACCGATCGCAGAGGCGCCCGGCTGCCGATCCGGAGACGAACACAGCGAGCGTCATCAGCGTTACGGCGAGCGAGATGTCGCCGCGACTCCAGCCGAACTCGGCTTCCAGCGACGGAATGAACGTACCGAGACTGTAGAAGAGTGTCGCCGTCATGCCGGCGGACAGGCCGATCGCCGCGCTGGCCAGCAGGACGCTCTTTCCGCCGAACTCGCCCGGCAGCGTCATGGGGCGGCTGCTATTCCATACACGGCGCGAACGACCGCCTCGCTGAGCTGGTTATCGGCCCCCGCCTCCTCGATCGTCCGTACCGCATCGAGGCCGCGAAGCCCGACCGGAGTAGGCCTGCCGCCGTCGACCATCACATGACGTTCGTCGAGCATGTAGGCGGCCCCCGCGAATTTCCCGGCGGCGGTCACCGCGCTGTCGCGGTCCGCCCAGACGCCGTGCAGCAACGCAGTGAAAACACGGCCGCTCGTATCGGTCTGGTTCCATCCCGACGGATCGCCTCCCGTCAGATCGTAGACTGCCAGATAGAGCGGCGTGTCGTCGAGCGCCGCGAGATCCGCATCGATATCGTGCCCCGCCTCCGCGACAATGAACATCGCGTGGCCCGCGGCATCCTCGCTCCCGAGAAGCTGGCGCGCGGCCCCCTCGCCCAGATTGTAGAGGAGCGCGCGGCGGAAGACATTCTGCTCGTCGCGGTGGATATGCTGGGTCACCTCGCTGTGGATCAGCCCGGCGCGGTCGTCTTCGGAACCGTAGGTAACGATCGCGATCCCCTCGAACGGTTCGGAGGCGGTGTCGAGCGGCGTAACATGATGCTGCGTATAACGATCGAAACCCGGTATCCTCGCCGCCATCACCCCATGAACGTCGCGCCAGTAGCGCGTGAAGAGCGAGCGGGTAATATCAGGACGCCGCTCGATCAGCGCAACGGTGCTTACGCCGCCCAAAGGGCACCTTCCACCGGGAGGATCGATCCGGAAACGTAAGCGCCAGCCTTGGAGGCGAGAAAGATGACTGCGCCGCCGATGTCGCTTTCGCTGCCGAGACGCTCAGCGGGTATTCCCTCGATCATCTGCTCCTTGAGACCGGGAACGGCAGTAAAAAAGCCGTCGGTCATGTCGCTGGGAAAAAAGCCCGGCGCGACGGCATTCACATTGACACCCTTGCGGGTCAGATCCGACGCGAGCGCGCGCGTAAGCTGGTGAAGCCCGCCTTTCGCGGCGCTGTAGGCATAGGCGCTGCTGCTTTTCGCCCAGAGCGCGGCGATCGATCCGATGTTGATGACGCGTGCCGGATCGCCTTCGCGTGCCGCAGCCGTCAATTGGGGTAGCAACTGCTGGACAAGGAAGAAGGGAGCACGAAGGTTGACGCCGAGTTCTCGGTCCCATTGCTCCGGCGTAATCGCTTCGATGGGTGCCCCGGTAAACGTCCCCGCATTGTTGACGAGTATATGGACCTCATCGGTTTCGCCAGCGATGTCCGAGACTGCGGCGGCGATCCCCTCGCTCGTCGAGAGATCATGTGCGAGCAGAATACAGGAGCCGTCGGCGTTCAGGTCATCGGCGAATGACTCATTCTCCGCTGTGCCCCGCGCGACGATCAACACTCGTGCCCCCGCCGCCAGCAGCGATCGGCTGATCATCGCGCCCACGCCCTTCGCACCGCCGGTCACGACCGCGGTCTTTCCGGTCAGATCGAAGAGGCCCTGCGCCGACCCGACGACCGGGGCCGGATTGGTGACGAAGGACTGGCAATTCTCGAGATCGACGAAATTTGCTTCGTCTGGCTGCACCTCCGCCAGATAGGCGGGTTCGGCGAAAGCTTGCCGCATCGCAGCCTCGCTCCGGAAATCGAGCACGGCAACCCCGTCATAGTCGCCCGATACCCCGAAGAGTTTCGCTACCGGACTGTCGCGATCGGCCAGTGCATGCTGGGTGTAGCTTCGCAGATGGCGCGTGAAGTCGCGGCACGATCGAAGCAGCGGCCCGTGCCGATCCTGCCAGTAGGTTGTGAAGGCTTCGGGACTGAGGCCGGGCTTGCGCTTGATACAAACGATGAGCGTCGTCACCCTGCGGCCACCGGCTTTGCCACGTTGATGGTCTGCAACGCGAGATAAGGGTAAAGGCCTTCGACTCCGCCCTCGACGCCGAACCCTGATTGTTTGTTCGCCGGAAAAGGCACTTGCGGATCGAGTGCGCAATGCTGGTTGACCCACACGCTTCCGCTTTCAAGGCGCGCCGCGACCTTGGTTGCGGCCGCGGTGTCGCTGCCCCACACCGAACCGCCGAGCGCGAAGGGCGAGGCATTGGCGCGCGCGACGACGTCGTCGACGTCGCTGTAGCGTATGATTGGAAGTATCGGTCCGAAGGGTTCTTCGTCGACGATCGCAGCACCGTCCGAAACGTCGCGAACGACCGTCAGCGGCACAAAGTACCCAGCACCTTCCGGGACGTCTCCGCCTGCTACGATCTGGCCTGCCGCGCGCGCTTCGCCCAGATAATGAAGGACTTTCTCATATTGCGCCTTATTCTGAACCGGCCCGAACTCGGCGGCGGCATCGCTTCCCGGCGCCACGGTTGCGGACGAGGCAAGGCCTGCGATAGCGTCGCACATCGCATCGTAGAGGCTGTCATGGACATAAAGGCGCTTGATGACCGCGCAAACCTGGCCCGAGTTGAAGAAGGCAAATGCGAAAATGGCGGGCGCGATGGCCGCAACGTCGGCGTCGGGGAGTATGATCGCCGCATCGTTCCCGCCGAGTTCAAGCGTCACGCGCTTGAGGGTGGGTGCGGCAGAAGCCATGATCTTGCGCCCGGTTTCGGTCGACCCGGTGAAGGTGATCTTGGCGACATCCTCGTGCGCAACGAGAAGTGCGCCCGCATCATTGCCGCCCGACAGGATATTCACCACGCCCGCCGGCACGATATCGGCCCATAATTCGCCGAGCCGCAGAGTGGTGAGCGGGGTCGTCGGAGCCGTTTTCACCACGATCGTGTTGCCGGCTGCGAGCGCGGGCGCGATCTTGTTCGCCGCAATGAAGACCGGCGCGTTCCAGGGCACGATCGCGCCCACAACCCCCAACGCCTTGCGATGAAGTTCGACACGCCGCGTATCGTCTTCGACGATTAGCTCGGGCAGCGCTTCGAGCCCTGCATAATAGTTCAGATAGCCGACAGCGAGATGGAGCACCTCGAACTGAGCCAATCCCATCGGCCGCCCGGTCTCCTGAACCAGAAGCGCGCAAAGTTCCTCGGCATTTTCGGTAACTTTCGCCGCCATAGCGCGGAGAATTTCGCCGCGCGCAGCCGGCGTCAGGTCACGCCAGGCGGGATAAGCCGCCTTTGCGGCCGCTACCGCCCGCTCGACATCGGCCGCGTCCGCATCGGGGACCTGGGTGAAGATGCCACCGGTACAGGGATCAACGACGTCGAGCCCGCGGGTTCCTTCTACAAGTTCTCCGCCAATCAGCATCCGGACCATGTCACTCTCCTCATTCTCAGGCGCCTGCTGCAACCCGCTTGTCTTCATTCGCTTTCACGGGAACAGCGGCTGCGCTGTGGAACCGTTCCACAACGCTCGCCTCGAGACCGCGAACCAGTTCGACCGAGGCCTCCTTGATATGACCATAGCCGCGGATTTGCGCAGGCAGGCTCGCCGCTTCCACAGCAAATTTGTGATTGGCGGACGAAAGCACCGCAGCCATCCCGCTCAGGCGCGCCTCATATTCATCAATGAGGGCCCGTTCCATCTTGCGCTCGGCGGTATGGCCGAACGGATCAAGGACGGTTCCGCGAAGCCGCTTGCCTTTGGCGAGCAGCGGAAACAGCTTGCCGACCCACGGACCGAACTCCCGCTTCAATAGATGGCCGGTCTCCGGATCGCGCTTCGAAAAAAGCGGCGGCGCAAGATTGTAGCGCAGCTTCGCCCCGTCTTCGAATGCCGCGGCGAGATCGCGCTTGAAAGCGGGATCGGCGTGAAGGCGCGCGACCTCATATTCATCCTTGTAAGCCATAAGCTTGGCAAAGTTTCGGGCCACCATGACGGCCAAGGCCGTACTCCCCGGGACGACCCGCTCCTCGGCGGCCGCCACGGCATCCACAAGGGCGCGGTAGCGTGCCGCATAGCCGGCGTCCTGATACGCTGTGAGCAAGGCTGTGCGATGCGCAACGATTTCGGCCAGATCGGTGAGCGGCTGGAACTCGGCGACGGTCTTCGTGGCGGCGACGGCAGCGGCGACCTTCTCAGGGTTCACGACGAGAAGGCGCCCGAGAGCAAAGGCCGACTGATTGAACGCAATCGCGACGCCATTGATTTCCACGGCGCGCGCGATCGATGCGGGCGATACGGGCAGTAATCCGAGCTGCGAGGCATAGCCCAGCATGAACAGATTGGCGGCGATCGTGTCGCCGAACAGCGCGAGTCCCAGCCCAGTCGCATCGACCCCGTGCAGATCGGAGGACAGCTTCTGAAGCCGTCCGACGATCAGGCTCTGATCGAGCACGAGGTCCGGATTGCGCTGAAACGCGGGGGTCGGGGTAATCCGCGCGTTGACGACCGTCCGCGTGCGCGTATCCGACAGGGTGACGACTGGCTCCTTCGCCAGTGCCGCGATGGCATCGAAGGCCAGCGCGAGGTCGGCTTCGCCGGTGCCGAGCTTTTGCGCAGCAAGATCGCTTGCCACGGCGGCAATGCGGACGTGGCTGTAAACCGCCCCATTTTTCTGGCTGAGCCCCGTCATGTCGAAAACCGAGCAGGCAAGCCCTTCGAGATGCGCCGCCATGCCGAGCAACGCGCCGATCGTCACGACACCGGTCCCGCCGATCCCCGAAACCATGATATTGAACGCGCCGCCGGTGAGCGCCGCGAGCGCGGGCTCAGGTAAATCGGTCTGCGCCTCGCTCGCGAGCGACGATACCTTCGGCTTGCGCGGCTCGGCGTCGAGCACGGTAATGAAGCTCGGACAGAAGCCTTTGACGCAGCTATAGTCCTTGTTGCAGTTCGACTGGTCGATCTGGCGCTTGCGGCCCAGCTCGGTTTCTTTCGGCCAGACGCTGACGCAATTGGACTGAACCGAACAGTCGCCGCAGCCCTCACACACGGCGCTGTTGATGAACATGCGCTTCGCCGGGTCTGGAAACTTGCCGCGTTTCCGGCGGCGACGCTTCTCGGCGGCACAGGTCTGCTCATAGACGATGACGGTGACGCCCTTCACCTCGCGCAGTTCGCGCTGCAACACATCGAGTTCATCGCGGTGATGGACGGTGACGCCTTCGCCCAAGCCGCTGTTCGCGTCGTAAAGGTCGGGCCGGTCGGTCACGACTATGCAGCGCTCGACGCCTTCGGCAAGCACCTGGCGCGTAACGTCGCCGGGGGTGAGAGGGCCATCGACGGGTTGGCCGCCGGTCATCGCCACCGCGTCGTTGAACAGGATCTTGTAGGTCATATTGACCTTGGCCGCGACCGCACCGCGGATCGCGAGCAGTCCCGAGTGATAATAGGTGCCATCGCCGATATTCTGGAAAATGTGCGGCGTCTCGGTGAAATAGGCGAGGCTGTACCAATGCGCGCCCTCGCCGCCCATCTGGGTATTGGGAAGCATCTCGGGACCTGAATACATCGCCATGGCGTGGCAGCCGATGCCGCCGCCAGCGAGGCTCCCATCCGGGAAGCGGGTTCCCGTATTATGCGGACAGCCCGAACAGAAATAGGGCGCGCGCACCGCGTCCCCGGGCTTCTGGCTTGCGACCCTGGTCATCGCGGTCCGGAGGGCAGCGACGCGCTCGATGATCGCCGGCGGCTCGCTTCCGAGCCGCCGCAGCCGCTCGGCAATGACAAGCGCGAGCTGCAAGGGATCGAGCTGCTCGTCGCTCGGGATCATGAAGGCGCCGGTCTCGTCGCTCTTGCCGACGATCGGTGGCGCACCGGTACGCCCGTAAAGGATCGCCTTCGCCTGCGCCTCGGTCAGGCCGTCCTTTTCCTCGATAAACAGGAGTTCGGCCTGCCCCTCGGCGAATTCGGCCAGCCCCTCGCGCTCGACGGGGTACATGCAGCCGAGCTGGTAGAGCGAGATACCGAGCGCCGCCGCTTCGGCATCGTCGAGACCCAGGAGCTTGAGCGCCTGCCGCGCATCCTGCACCGCCTTGCCCGTCGCAACGATGCCGAGCTTTCGCATGCCCGTGTCGATGAGGATCCGGTCGATGCCGTTAGCGCGCACGAACTTCTCGACCAGCGGCCAGCGATACCGCTTGGCGACGATCTCCGACTGGACGCGGTCGAGGTGGGTCGGAAAATTGTTGAAACCATTGGCAGGCGCGACACCGCGATCGGGCAGTACCGGGCCATTGTCGCGCTTTGGCAGCTCGACCGTCATCGTCTGCTCGAGCACCTCGTTGCACATCTTGAAGCCGGTGAAGAGGCCGGTGTAGCGCGACATCGCCCAGCCGAGCAGGCCGAACTCAAGCACATCCTGGACATCCGACGGCGCCAAGATCGGCATGCCCGCATGCATCAGCGCCATTTCGCTCTGATGCGCGACCGTCGACGACTTTCCGGTATGATCGTCGCCCGCAACGATCAGCACGCCACCGTTGGGATGCGACCCCGCCATATTGCCATGTTTGAAGGGATCGCCCGAGCGATCGACACCGGGACCCTTGCCGTACCAGATGGCAAATACCCCGTCCTTGGTGGCGTCCGGGATGCCCGCGAGCATCTGTGTGCCCCAGACCGCCGTTGCCGCCAGATCCTCGTTGACGCCGGGCTGGAACATGACATCCATGCTCTCGAGCAGATCTTTCGCGCGCCACAGTTCCTGATCATAGCTGCCGAGCGGCGAGCCGCGGTAGCCCGAGATGAACCCGCCGGTGTCGAGCCCGGCGCGCGTGTCCCGCTCCTTCTGCAGCATCGGCAGCCGCACAAGCGCATGCGTGCCGGTCATCAGCACGGTGCCTTCGTCGATCGTATATTTGTCGCTCAGTTTGACGTCACGCATGGGAATGAGGCCTTGGGAGTTCGTCGGGACGATAGGCAGCGCCATGATCCGCGAGATAAGTTTGGAAGCTCGTATAAAAATCGGCGAGGACGAGCTGGGTACTCGGCCGATCGTGCATCACCGCGAGCCACTCATCGAGGCCGCCGATCTCGTCGATGATCGAGCGCTGATAGACGAAGCGCGACACGCGCTCGGCGATGTCGAGATTATAGAATAGAAAGAGATCGATCTGGCCGGGACGTTCGCCGAACAGGAACGGAAATGGCGTAAGCAACTGCGACAAGGCGGCTGTGGCGCGGTCTAGCATGGCCCGAACCGACGCTTCTGTCGCGGCGGTGTTGTTCCCGCCCATGAAGGCGCCCGGAAACAGCTGGCGCACCTGCGCCTCGACATAGAGCTGCACCAGATTGATGATCTGGCGCGACCGGGCGCGCGAGAAGGAATCCGGGTGCCTCAGAGGCACGCCGGGATATTCGTCGTCCAGATAGTCGAGAATGGCGACCGTTTCGCTCAGATACCCCTCGCCCGTATCGAGCACCGGAATCTTTCCGAGCGGACTCATCCTGCGAAAGTCTGGCTCCTGCGACGCTCGGGTGACGACGAACTCGAACGGGAGCTGCTTTTCAAGGAGAGCAGCACGTACGATGTTGCCATAATTGCTCACCGGATAGCCGAGGAGACGAAGACCGGTCATGGCCGCAAATCCATGATCTTGCCCGGATTAAGGATGTTCCCGGGATCGAGCAACCTTTTGATCTCCGCCATCAGTCCACGCTCGCCTTCCGAGCGCGACACGTCGAGCCAGGGCTTCTTCTCGAGGCCGATGCCATGTTCGGCAGAAATCGATCCGTTGATCGGCCGGAGCGGTTCGTAGACGCACGCCTCGACGCCGTGCCGGTCGCCCTCGCCGCCCGCACCGATCGCGATATGGAGATTGCCGTCGCCCATATGGCCGAGAAAGGCGATCTTGCCATCGGGCCAACGACCCTTGAGCATAGCAGTCACCGCCGCGATGTAATCCTGCATGTCGCCTACCGGGAGCGAGACATCGAAGGCGTAGAAGGGCTGGAACTCCCGAACCACATGCTCGAGGTCTTCGCGAATTTCCCAGATTTGCTGACGCTGAGCTACCGACCGCGCGAGAACCGCATCGTCGAAGTAGCCGCGCTCGCCGGCTTCGCCGAGGACCGTCTCGAAAAGCTCGGTATCGCGTTCCTGGTGCGATCCGAGCATCTCGATGATCGCATAATAGGGCTGGTCGGCGGTGAGCGGCGGCGCATGTTTCCCGGCGCCCGTGTTGACCCGGTAGAAGCTGTTGTCGATCAGCTCGAACGCGCTCAGCAAACCTCCGAAACTCTGGTCGACGAAGCGTAAGAGGTTCACCATCTGATCGAAGCTCGCCGCGCAGACGATCGCGGTGTTCGAACTCGACGGGCGCTCGCGAAGCCGCAAAACCAGCCGCGTGATGACCCCGAGTGTCCCTTCCGAGCCGATGAAGAGCTGCTTCAGATCATAGCCCGTGTTGTTCTTGATCATCTGGTTGAGCGACGAGATGATCCTTCCATCGGCGAGTACGGCCTCGACCCCGAGCACCTGTTCGCGCATCATCCCGTAGCGGATGACGCGCATGCCGCCGGCGTTGGTCGAGGCATTCCCCCCCAGCTGGCATGATCCGCGCCCGCCGAGATCGAGTGGGAAGGTCAGGCCATAGTCCATGAGCGCCGTTTCCAACGTGTCCAGTATGACACCTGCCTGCACCGTCGCGGTGCGGTTTACCGGGTCGATGGCTTCAATCGCGGCCATGCGCTCAAGCGAAAGCGCGATCTCTCCGCCCCGGGTTTCGGTCGCGCGAACCCAGCCCGACATGCCGCCCTGGACCACGACGGGCTGGCCGGCGGCGCTGCACAGGCGCAGGACCGCAGCGACCTCGTCGGTCGAGCGCGGCCGGATGATCGCATCGGCGCCTATCCGGTCCATGAAATAGCCCGGATAGCGCGCGGCGACCTCGTCACCCGTCAGCACGCCCGCATCGCCGACGACCGCGCGGAGTTCCGCGATCAGCGCTGCCGGCACGGCAGGAAGGGCACCCACCTCACTCATAGACTCACGAAGACATCGTCGCCATCGATGCGGACCGGATAGCGTTCGAGGATGATGCTATCATCTTCCTGGCATGCACCCGACTCAAGATCGAAGGTCCAGCCATGCCACGGGCATGTCAGGATAGTCCCTTCCACATCGCCCTCATGAAGCGGGCCTTCCGCGTGCGGACATTGGCCGTTGGTCGCGATGACGCGGCCGCGGCACATGAAGAGCGCGACATCCTGCCCGCCCGCCTCGGTGAGGATTGGTTCGCCGGCCTCGACAGCGGCAAGCGATCCGATGCGATATTCCTTCGTGTCGGTCATGACCGTGGTCACCCGGGGATCGCTTCGAGCTGCTGCAGTACGGGAATGGCGTCCCAGATGCTGCGCTCCAGGACGATCTTGCCGTCCTCGTTCCAACCCATAACGGTCACGCCGCGCGTTTTGGTGACCTTGCCCTTCGCATCGACGCCGAGAAAGTCGCCGGCATGCTTGGTTTCCCACGTCCATTGAAACGATCCGAGGCGATCGTCGCCGACATAATCGAACACGTCGAACTTATTGTAGCTGAGGGCCGGATCCTCGATGATGAAGCCCTCAAAAAAGGAACGCAGCGCCGGCAGATCGTTGTTGATCCGCAGATCGAAATTGACGTCCTCGAACTGGAACTCGGGGGCATAGAGCGTCATCAGCTCGTCGGTCCCACCGGCGAAAAGGCCGATCCAGTATTGCGCCCATTGCTTGTTCATTGCGTATCTCCGTGGCTCGGTCTCATGTCGCGATGCGCGACGGCACCGCACTCGCCGATCATCTCAAAAATGTCCGTCCCCGGCAAAGACTGTCGGGGACGGCCAGTTGGGAGAGATCAGAAGTTGAACCGCCCTTCCACGCCGAGATGGCGGGTTTCAGCGCGCGACGTGAGCTGGAACACGCCGAGCAGCGGAAGGACCGAGCGGTTGTATTTTTCGTTGAAGATATTCTTGCCGAAGATCGACAGGCTCCACCGGTCTGCTTTCGCAAGCGTCAGACGCGCATCCACGAGATCAACCGGGCTGCGCCGCGATCCCGGTGTATTGATGACGTCCCACCAGATCGAGCCGATCCGCGTATATTCGACGCGCGGTGTCAGCATCAGATCATTGCCGAGCTCGAAATCGTGCGTGATCCCGGCATTGAGGTTATATTTGGCGGCGTTGGGCGCCCGGTTGCCGACATATGCGGGGTTCGCAGCGAAGGCGCGCACCTTGCCGTCAGTATAACCATAAGCGCCGAAGATCTGCGGCCCGCCGGGTATGCGCCAGTTGAAGTCCACCTCGAAACCGCGCAGGCGAACCTTGTCGATCGACGTCGTCGTCTGGAGACCGGCCGACGGGAAGAACTCGAACTGTTGAGCGCCCGACACATTGGTGGTGAAAGCGGCGAGATTGAGGCTTAGCGAGCGATCGAACAAGCGCAGCTTCGTGCCGACTTCCCAAGAGGTCGATTTCTCGGGCTCGAACTGGTCCTGGACGAAGACCTGAGCGCCGGGAGGCGCAACGGCGAGAAGCGCGGCGCGGCTGCCGAGCGGGTTGAAGCCGCCGCTCTTGAAGCCCTTGCCGTAGCTCGCATAGACGCTGCCCGTCCGGCCGAGATCATAGGAAATGCTCGCCTTCGGCTCGAATTCCTTGAAGGTTTCCGATGCCTGACAGTCGGCGAGCGTGGTGCCGGGACCCCGCGCCTGGATGCACAGATTGTAGTTGGCGCCGGTCACCGGATTGATTGCATCGGGTGCGAGTTCGACGACGCTGCGCTTCTCGATGTCGTAGCGGCCGGCGAGGTTCAGGTGCAGCTGGTCGGTTACGTCGAACTGGACGCTCGCGAACGGTGCGAAGCTCTCGGTCTTGTAGGACTGGCGCGCATAGGACACGGTCGCACCGATGATCGGATCGCCCGGGGCGTCGATACCGTCCGAAGGCGGCACGACACCGACGAGGTCCTGATTGAGCTCGCTTATCTGGCCGCGCTTGAAGTTGAGGTAGTAGAGACCGACCTGCCAACGAAAGCGCTGATCGCTCGCAGAGGTCAGTCGCAGTTCCTGCGAGAAATTGCGGTCGCGATACTTGTAGCCCTGGACCGTAGCGCCGGGCGAACCCGAGTCTGCCAGATACGGCGGCGAGTCCCCGCCGAAGAACTGGTAGAGCTTGTCGGCTGCAGTCACCGAGGTGATCGTCGCCCAGCCCATGTCATAATCGATCTTGAGCGACCCGGCGACGAGCCACTCGTCGAGTTGCCCCTCGACGTTCGTCACGAACGGCAGGTCGGTGCGGTCGGCATCGAGCTCGTTCACCGGGATCCCGCCGATCGGAAGACCGACGAACTGCGACTGGAGCGCGGTCGAACCGCCCTTCGTATCGTGCCCGCTGAGCTTGAAATCCACCGTCAGCCCGTCGGCGGGCTCCCAATAGAGCCGCGCCTGCCCGAGCACGGTGCGCAGACGATAGGGCTTCTCGCCCGTCGTGATGTTGGTGAAAGGCCCGTCGGTATCGCGGAAAGACGCCGCGAGACCGAAGCCGAGCGTGTCGGTCAGCGGACCGCTGACCTCTGCCTGCGCGCGGGCCGTGTTCCAGCTGCCATAACCTGCCAGGAAGGATCCGCCGAGTTCCTCGCGCGGCAATTTGGTGGTGACAACGATCGCGCCGGCCGCGGCATTTCGGCCGTAAATCGCGCTCTGCGGACCTTTCAGAACCTCGATCTGCTGGATGTTGAACAGATCCTGGTTGAATTGCTTGAGACTCGACAGCTGGACGCCGTCGATCACGACGGCGACGTTCGGGTCGGAGTTGCGGACCGAGGTCTGGCCGCGAATGTTGGTGAAACTGTCGCCGGTCGCCTCGTCGATGAAGGTCACATTCGGCGTAGAAATCAGATAGTCCTGCGGCCGGACGATGCCCTTGGCGGCGATATCCTCATCGGTCGTGACCGAGACCGCGATCGGCACCTGGCTCAGATTTTCGTTCCGCTTCGTCGCCGTCACGATGATGTCCGTCGGATCGCTGGTTTCCCCGACCGGTGCCGGCTCGGTTTGAGCCATCGCCGGTGCGGCCGTCAGTGCCATGCCGACGACCCAGGCCGCCGACGCACGAAAAAGATAACCCCTGGTGCGCATCAATCCTCTCCTCCATTATGGCATCATCGGCCTTTGCGGCGCTATCTGCCTTCGTCGCAGCGTGCATCGGGTATCGGGGCGGCAAACGACAGGGCGCGGCGTGCCAAGGAAAAGCCGTTCGGGACAAAGCGACACGTTCGGCATGGAATGAGAGGCCAGGCAGGCCTTTCGTGACATAGGCGTCCGATTGGCCTAGTCATCCGATCCATAAAATAACGACGAGGGTCGGGTGACTGATACGGAATCAAAGTCGGGTTTGACAGGTTGGGTGCTCGCGATCGTGAGAGCGATGCACGCGAGCGGCATTGATCCCGACAAGGTGCTGAGCGACATCGGCATGGATCCAGCGCGGCTCGAAGGCGGCTATGGGCGCTACTCGCAGGAACAGATCAGCATGCTTTGGCGCAAGGCGGTTGCGCTGAGCGATTCCGATTTCGCGCTCCGCGTCGCAGCCGAGGTTCGGCCATCGACTTTCCATGTCGTGGGGTATGCGATGAGCTGCTCGGCGACCCTCTCGCGCGCGCTTCACAGATTCGCCTTCTATTGCCGGCTCATTTCGGATTCGGCGACCGCGACACTCACCGAATCTGGCGAGCAGGTCACATTGTCTATCTTCTTCGACACCGGCGGTGAGCCGCCCATCTATCAAACGGTCGACACGGTGCTCGCCTCGGTCCTTGGCTATCTTCGCTGGATTGCCGGCATCGAAATCAAGCCGGTCTCGGTCAGCCTCGCCCATCCCAAGCCTCGTCAGGGCGATGGTCTCGAAGCGTTTTTTGGTTGCCCCGTATCCTATGGCCAACCCGAGGATTCGATCGTCTTCGCGCGCTCCGATCTTGACCGCCCGATCCTCGTGGCTGACGAAGAACTGGCCTCGCTGCTCGATGGCGTCGCCAACCGCTATCTCGAGACGCGCATGGCCGGACGGTTTGCGGTTCGTGTCCGCGATGCCCTCATTGCCCGCATGCCCGACGGAATGGTCCGCAAGAGCGACATTGCCAAGAGCCTGCACATGACCGAGCGAACCCTGCTCCGGCGGCTGAAGGACGAGGGTACGACCTTTTCGGACGTGCTCGACCGTGTGCGTCTGCAGCTCGCCTTTCAATATTTGAAGCGAAGCGACCTCGTCATCCGCGATATCGCCTATATGCTCGGCTTCTCCGACGAGGGGACATTCTCGCGCGCGTTCAAGCGATGGACGGGCCGCCGGCCAAGCGTGGTTGCCCAGATGAAAGCCGACGAGATCGTCGAAGTCGCCCGCAAGCTCGATATCTAGGCTTGCCGCAGCGCGGGACCGGACCGCTCGATGTCGTACGCTTCGGCCTCGTTCGCGAGAAATGCAGGCGCTGCTCCCGCAAGCCGCACATGCTCGCGGCTGACTTCCGCGAGCGTTGCGCATCCGATCAGCGCCATCGTTCGCAGCGTCTCCTGCTTTATCCCTCCGAGCCAGCGCTCAACCCCGGCCGTGCCGAAAGCGGAAAGGGCATAGAGATAGGGCCGGCCGGTCATGCAGGCGTGCGCGCCCATCGCGATGGCTTTGACGATATGGCTCCCCCGGCGGACGCCGCCATCGAGGATCACCTCAACCCGATCGCCTACCGCGTCGACGATGTCAGCCACGATGTCGATCATGGCGGCGCCGCCGTCGAGTTGCCGGCCGCCATGGTTGGAAATGATGACCGCGCTCGCGCCCGCGTCGGCCGCGCGAAGCGCGTCGTCGGCGCATTGAAGGCCCTTGATCGCGAAAGGGCCGCCCCAATAGGCCGCGATCTTTGCGATCCGCTCCCAGCTGATGTGCGATTCCATCTTCGAGGCGAAGAAAGCAGCGAGCGTCGACAGGTCGCCGCCGCCGTCCGCGGTCACGTTGGGGAGCGAGAATTTACCGCCACCGAGATAGCCGAGGCACCAGCCCGGCCGCGTCGCGAAGGAGGCAAGCGAGGTCGGGGTGAGCCGCGGCGGTACCGTGAGACCCGAGCGAAGGTCCCGCTCGCGATTACCCGCGACGATCGTATCGACCGTCAGGCACAGCGCGTCGAAACCCGCCGCCTTGCAACGATCGATGCTGGCAAAATTGAGGGCGTCGTCGGCGAGGAGATAAAGCTGGTAGATTTTCGGGCCGGCACTGATCGCGCCGATTTCCTCGATCGAGGCGGTCGCCATCGTCGAGAGCGCATAACCGCAGCCAGCATCTGAGGCCGCTATCGCCACGCCCTGCTCGCCATCGGGATGAAACATGCGGCTCATGCCCGTGGGCGCAAGGATGAGCGGCCACTCGAGGTCGCAGCCCAGAACGCGGGTTGCAGCGCTGACCCGCGTCACGTCCGCCATGTAGCGCGGAACTAGGTCGTAACGATCGAAGGAGGCCACGTTCGCCGCGGCCGTCTTCTCGTCATCTGCCGCCCCGCAGATGTAATCGAAAAGCGGCCGCGGCAGGCGGCGCCGCGCGGCGTCCTCATAGTCAGCGGTGCCGTAGCATTGCGCCAGCCTTGGCATATTGCCCACTCCCCTGTTCGGACCCGCGCGAGCCTCGCTCAGCCGCGCGCCCGAAAGCGAACCTTGAGGTGATGCGGCCCCCGCGCGAAGTAGGAGTCGAGCCACTCCACCTCGTCCGACACAGGCTCAAGGAGTTCGAAGCGCTGGAAGACGGTTTCGAGAGCCGATCGCGCTTCCATGCGCGAGAGATAATTGCCGAGGCAGAAATGCGGCCCCTGCCCGAAGGACATCAGTGGGAAAGCGATCTTGCGATCGATATCGAAGACTTCGGGATCGGCGAACTTGCTCTCGTCGCGGTTCGCCGAGGCGAGCAGCGGCATGACAGTCGAGCCCTTCGGAATCTTGACTCCGCCAAGCTCGGTATCCTCCATGGTGTGACGGAAGATGATCTGGACCGGCGGATTGTAGCGCAGCACTTCCTCGATCAGCGCTGGGATCAGCTCGGGATTGGCGCGGACCCGTGCATAGACTTCTGGATGGCGCTTCAGTTCCACCAGCGTCGTGCCGAGCAGGTTTGTGGTCGTCTCGACGCCGCCGATGAGGAGGAGGATCGACATCTGGATGACTTCGATCCGTGACATCTTCTCTCCGTCGATCTCGGCGACGATGAACTGCGAGATCAGATCGTCCTGCGGATCGGCCGCGCGCTCGTCGTAGAGATCTTCGAAAAAGGCCCGCACCTTGTCCGAGCTGTCCTGGATTTCGGCAAGCCGCTCGGGACCATAGGCGGCGCGGTTCGCGGCGGCGAGGATGTTGTCGACCCAGACCTTGAACTCGGCGCGCCGCGCCGTCGGCACGCCAAGGACCTGCGCGATGACGGTGACGGGATAGAGCGCACAGAAATCTGTCGCGAAATCGAACTCGCCTTCAACGCCATGCTTGGCGATGATGTCGTCGATCAGCTCGTTGGCAACCTCATAGGTGCGGTCGACGAGAATCTTGATCTTGGAGGGCACGAACGCCTTGTTCGCGAGCTTGCGAAGATGGACGTGGCCCGGCGGGTCCATCGAGATCATCGGCGGGACTTCGGGAACCGGGTCATATTCGCCGAGCAGCGCCGGCCAGAACATCGAGCTGCTGTAGAGCTTGCCGTTCTTCAGCAGCGTGTCGACATCTTCGTAGCGCGCGACGCCGAAGGCCTGGAGCGAAGGCAACCAGGTCACGGGATCATCGCGGCGCAGCTTGGCGTAAAAGGGATAGGGCTCGTGCTTCACCACGGGGTCGAGCGGGTCGTAGACCCGTTCGTCACCGCCCGTGTCGTCGCTCCGATTGAGGAGGGTCTCGCTCATAAATCTCTCCGCATGCGGGACGGCGCGCCGCGCCATCCTCTTTCTGGTTGATGGGAAGCCTATGGGCAGCAAGCGCCGCCCCGAAGGGCCAGCCGTGCCACGAAAAAGCAGAGGGTGCCAAAGATTTGGACCTGCTGGCACGTTCGGCCTCGCCGTGACCCCTTCTGCCGTGGCAAAGACCATATAGCAGGATAATTTGCCGGCACTGAGAACGGGCTAAGCCCGCACGATTCCGGACGAGAGAGGAAGACACATGCATTTTCTATATGCCGCCCACGTCACCGACGAACATCTGACGCCCGACCAGCAGCGCGTGCTCCGCGGCATTCGCTCGCCGACCATGGCGACGGGCGTCGATACGCCTTCGCACAATAGCCGGGCGAAGGACTTCAACAGTGCGCAGGACTGGGTCACCGCATTCTTCGACAAGGGCGCCGAGGAAGTGCTCGGCTATTATGCCGACGACTTCGTCTGGGAAGATATCGAGTTCATGCAGACGATCACCACCAAGGAGGATCTCTACAAGGCGTTCGTCGTCTTCAACAATTCGGGGCCGGACTCGCCGTTTGGCGTCCACAAGTTCGAAGTGCTGAGCTACGATGGCGATCGCTGTCCTCGCCAGCACGCCCAGACGCGCAAGGGCCCGACGCCCGGCGAGTTCCCCGAGGACGTCTATCGCCGCTACGCCGACAATATCTTTCTCGGCGCCGATTTCGAATATGACGAATGGGGCTATATGCAGTGGATATGGAAAGCCACGCATAACGAGGATTTCTTCGGCATCCCCGCCGCCGGCAAGACAACCTATACGCGCGGCACGACCACGCAATTCTACCGCGACGGCAAGATCGTGCGCTGCCGCACCCACTGGAACTTCCGCGAGTTCGCGATGCAGCTCGGCGTGATCCCCAATCCCGATGAAGCCTGGCGAAACAACCCGGGCCTCGGCGAGCAGGCCTGATGCGCTACCGCCTGCTCGGGAAGAGCGGCCTGCGCGTGTCGCAGGTCGCGCTCGGCACCATGACCTTCGGGACCGCGGCAGACTGGTCGCGGCCCGAAGAGGAGTGCCGACCGGTGTTCGACGCCTTCGTCGAGGCAGGCGGTAATTTCATCGACACGGCCAACATGTACACCGGGGGCGAGAGCGAGCGGATCGTCGGGCGGATGGTCGCACCCGACCGCGACCGGTTCGTGATCGCGAGCAAATATGCCAACGCCGTGCCCGGCGGCGGCGACCCCAATGCCGCAGGCATGCACCGCAAGAGCCTCACACGCTCGCTAGATGCCAGCCTGAAGCGTCTCGGCGTCGACTATATCGACCTCTATTTCGTGCATTGGTGGGACTTCACCACGCCTGTCGAAGAGGTGCAGCGCGCCCTCGATGATGCGGTCAGCGCCGGTAAGATCCTGCACATAGGCTTGTCTGACGTTCCTGCCTGGGTGGTCTCGCGTGCACAAGCTTTCCACGATTTGCGCGGACTGGTGCCGGTAAGTGCGATGCAGCTCGAGTATAGCCTCGTCCAGCGCTCGATCGAGCGCGAGCATCTGCCGCTCGCCCAAGCGCACGATATCGCCGTCACCGCCTGGTCGCCGCTGGCCGGCGGGATTCTCTCTGGCAAATATACGCGCGGGACGGCGGGCGACGGCAATAATCGCATGGACAGCATGCAGCTCCAGCCCCTGGACGAACGCAATCGCGAGATCGCCTTGGCGCTCGACAAGATTGCGGACGGACTCGGAGCCACCTCGGGGCAAGTCGCGCTTGCCTGGATGATGGCGCGCGGCGTCATCCCGATCGTCGGCGCAACCCGTGCGGAGCAGCTGACGGAAAATCTGAGGGCGGTGGAGCTCGTCCTGAGCGACGAGAAACTGGCAGACCTCGACGCTGCCAGCGCGTTCGACGCCGGTCATCCTTACAGCATGCTCGAATGGGATATGCCTATGGCGCTAGGCTATGGCGGCATGTTCGATCAGATTGACATCCCACGCTTTCCAGGCCGCCGCTGACCGGCAATCTCTCCGAACGCATTGCCGCTAATGGATGCTGAATTTGTTCCAAGACGCGCTGCTATCGCTTCTTCCCAAGTGCGGGCGCAGAGGCCGGTTGCAAAAAAGGCGGCCTAAAAGGCCGCCAGGTTTGTGATGAAGGAGCCCCTTCATCGGGTCGCGTCGTGCGACATACTCATTTGCGATCCGGTGGCGATAAAAATAGACAACCACTTGCTCGAATAATGCTCGAGTGATGCTGCAGCGCAACACGTAGTATCTCTGGATACTTTATGCCCTACCGCCGGGCTATTTGTGATCGTCCCGAATATCGGCATGGAGCCTTATGGGTACAACGCGCTGGTCGAGGTAGCCATGGTCGAGACCAGCAATCGCCTCAACGTCACGCAGGTTCAGGCTGAGCGACGCTTCGATCTGAGAGCGGCTGTGGACCCCATGCTCGACGAGCATGCGCAGACCCTCACCAAGCACCGTCGGACGATTGACCGGAAACATGTCGTCGAGCGGTTCGACCTTTCGGATCCGCTGCGCGTTCATCTGCCGAAACAAATAGGAATATTGGTTCTCCGACAAGATACCGAGATCGCGGCTTCGATATGCCATCGCCGCGATCGCAACGCCCCATCGGCTTTTGAGCGATTTGAAATAGGCGAGCGAACTGCCAAGCACCTCGCGGCTGAAGCTTTCGCGGGGAAGCAGGAAGGCGCTTGCGAAGCGGTTGGCCTGCTTCTCGATCATGTCGAGATTGGCACCGCTCACTTCGACGTCGGGATGCAACGCTAGGTGACCGAGTTCGTGCGCGAGATTGAAAAGATCGCGCGGACCGCTGACGACTTCCTCCGATAGCAGCACGATGGGACGGCCGCCGATCCAGCAGCTGACAGCATCCATGTCCTGGCAGCGCACGGGCTCGCGGACGATGAGAATACCGTTCTGCTCCATGATGGCGGCAAGGCCGCGGATCGGACCACGGCCAAGTCCCCAATGATCGCGCAGCGATTCGGCAGCACGTTCGATATCGTCCTCATCGCCGCGCTCGAGATCGAATTCGAAGTCCGGGAAGTTCACTGCCGGAAGATCAATAAAGCGCTCGAGGAGCATGCCAATATCGCCAGCCCACTGCATGCGGCGTACGATACGCCGGCGCTGCTGCTGCTCCATTCTTTTCAGGCTGCGAAAAAAGGGAGCGCGTGGCTCGCCGGGTCGCGATGGCACATTCGTGAAAAAGGATATCGGCTGACCGGTCTCGGCAATTATCCGGCTCATCGTCTCGCCGCCCGGCGAGGTCTGGCCGGTCTCGAACTGCGCGACCGCCTGCCGACTGACGCCAATCGCGTCAGCAAAGCTCTCCCCTGACAGCCCACGCGCTTCGCGGGCTTCCCTTATCCGTTCCGGAATCGGTTTTGCTCCGACCGAGGTCGGAGCGTCCTTGTCTTTGCTCATGTCGTCACCGGTAATCAGGAGCCTTCGTCGGCACCAGAGCCTTCATCGTCGCGGCGCAATTCTTCTTCGATATGCTCGCGAAAGCGCAGTACCACCGAGGGAGCGGTAGCCTCCGGCGCCTCGACCGGATATTCGAACGCCGGGCCGAGGCGATTGAGGACGTTCGTGCGCGCCAGCCAGCTGTTACGGCCGGCCTCGGGCATACCCCAGCACAAGTGGGTGAGATCACGCCCCTCGGCCCCAAACGTCAGCCAAGCGTACATCTCGGTCTCCGAGGGCGCACGGAACGGCACGACTACAGGGTCGGGTTCGAACATGTCGAGCTGGTTGCTGAGGCGCTGGTCCTGGCGCGTCGGCGTTTCTTCGGGAAAAGCCACGGGACCATCGGTCCGGCAGATGTGCGCGCGATACACCCCCGAACGAAGCTCGACCCAATGCCCCCCGCCCAGCGGCATGCGCGTCATCTCGGAATCGAACGGGAGATCCCCTGCCCGGCAGCTTTGGTGGACATTGAAGAGCACTGCGGCGCGGCGAATATGGCCGCGAATATCGCTCCCGATCAGTGAATTGAGGAACGGCTCGTTGGCCATCACGTCGCCGGCAAGCATGATCGCCTGCGCAACGCAGCGAGCAAGCGCCGCATCGGCGTCCGGGGGAAAGGCCTCATCGAGTTGTTCCTGGAACGACGGCATGCAATGTCCTTCTACGAGCTTCTGCAAGCTGTTTCCCGAATCTTTCATCTCGCGTCAAGTCAATTCTTGAATCGCCAACAACGGTTGAAACGAGCCACTCGGAGCTGCGTCTTGACGATCGATGGCAACCTCTTCCGCTCGCCGCGTCTGGAAAGAGACGCTGTCGCAGCGCCGTCTGCGTGTGCGAAGCGCCTAATATCGACCAATGGTGGTTCGGGAACGCTGCCAAAACACCTCGCGCCCCACGACCAAAGGTTGGGGCCTCGACGGCGGGACATTGCGTTGGGCGATCCTTGTTTGCTTTGCGATGGCCGGAAGTTGCTTGCCGCCATCTTCGGCGCCCTTCCCGTCGAGATGATTGGCCCAATCCTCCAGCATGCGGCGGCGGGGCGAGAGGTAGAGCGCGCTGTTGTATGCGCCGCGGACCTCGTCCTCATCAACATGGGCGAGCGCCATTTCGATCCAGTCAGGCCGATAGCATTCGGCCTCATTGGCCCACGTCGACCCAAGACCCCGGAATCCGTGAACCGTCTGTTTCCCGAGATAGCCCATGCGATAGCAGGCATAGATCATCGTGTTTTCCGAAATCGGCTGGCCCGGCTTTTCGCCGGGAAAGACGTAGCGATCGTTCGATATGCGCTTGCGGCGCAGCAACATCTCGGAGACTTGCGCGGACAGCGGCACCAGATGTTCGCGCTCCATCTTCATGCGCTCGGGCGAAATGCGCCACAGCGCGTTTTCGGTTCCAAGATCCTCGAACTCGTCCCACTCGCAAAAGCGCGTCTCGCTCGTCCGTGCCCAGGTCAGCAAAGTGAACAGCATCGCATCGCGCGTCGTCTCGCGCCGACGGCTATCCGCTTCACCATCATAGTTCCGGATCGCGGTCACCAGTCCGGGAAGCTCGGCGAGCGATACCCTCGCCCGGTGCCGGACTTTGGGCTTGGGCCTCAGCGCATCGTTGAGACTGAGCGTCGGATCGGTCTCCGCCCAGCCGCTCGCAATCGCGAACCGGAACACCTGGCTGATGCCCTGCTTGAGCCGCCGGCTGATGTCGAGCGCGCCGCGTGCCTCGACCGCACGGATCACGTCCAAAACCTCCGGTGCATCGATCTCATCGATCGGCCGCGCGCCCAGAGCCGGAAAGGCGTCTCGCTCCATGCGCCGGATGACGCGGCTGGCATGGGCGGCATCCAGGCTTTCGGCACGATTGGCGTGCCATGCCCGTGCGATGGGCTCGAACGTCGTCGGTGCGTCAGGACGGGCAAGCGAGACTGCCGGATCGACGCCTTCCTTGAGCGTCGCCTTTGCGTCTTTTCTTTTCTGCCTCGCGGCGGCGGCGGCAACCTCGGGGTATTTCCCGAAATTCAGCACCTTCTCCTTGCCATCGAAATGATATTTCAGGCGCCAAAGCTTTGTACCGCCCGGTTGTACGAGCAGGTAGAGGCCCTGGCCGTCGAACAGCTTGTAGGGGCGTTTGCGAAGAGTCGCATATTTGATCTCGAGATCGGTCAGCGGCATTTTGGGGCTAGCCTGTAGTTGATACAGGGCGAATCTAGCCCCCATTTTTCGCAAAAATCAAATCGCTGCAGGCGGATTCAGACGGTCGCGAACGGACGCAATCGGCCCGCAGAGGACGCCAGAAATATTTGATTTTATTGCGAAAAAAGACATCGGCGGACGATGACGGACTTTTGTAGATTTTGGGTCTTGGTAGCGGAGGAGGGACTCGAACCCCCGACACGCGGATTATGATTCCGCTGCTCTAACCTGCTGAGCTACTCCGCCCCGAAAGGCCGCCGCATCGGGCGAGCAGCGCCTATAGGCAGGCTCTCCGCGCCGGTCAATATCATCTGTGCAGACCCCGAAAACTGCGCGCGAAGGCGGGCTCCCACGGGCCGCCGCGATAGTGATGCGCCGCGAGTCCCTTGATCGCGAGTGGACGCGAGCGGAAACCGGACGCCAGTTCCGCGAGCAGCGCACGCGCTTCGGCCGCGGCGACCTTGTTCTGCACGGTGATGTGAAGCCGCGGCGTTCCCTGATCCTGCGCGGTCAGCATGCCGGCGAAATGATCGGCTATGCGCGCGCGGATCGCGAGCAGCTCGGGGCTCTCGATGCGGAAGGCGACGCCCTGTCCGAGCGAATAGACCTCGCGCAGCATCGCCGCGGGCGGCGGCGTATCGGCGGCGATGCGGCGGAACAGGCGATCGAGTTCGTCGAGGCACGACGGCGGCAGCTGGTGAAAGAGCGTGATATGCGCCGCGAGATAATTGCGTTCGGGCGGGAAGTGCGCGGCGCGCAGCGCGTCGAAAAAGCGCTGATCCGCCGCGCCCATCGTCGCGGTCGCGATGATGGGCGCGGCGCCAGTGGTCCGGTCGGGAGGGGGGAGGTCCGGGCCATCTGCTTCGAGAGGGGATGGGCGAGGCGGTTTCGGGGGAGATTTGCCATCGTCCACGGGACGCCCTTTCTCGATATCCATCCAATGCGCCGGATCGTTTCGGCGTTCCAATCGATTTATTGCGTCACAATAATCGTGCAAAGCGATGAAATAAAATTATCCACGCTTTAGAGGCTGTTCCAGAAGGCGCGGAGCGCGGCGGCGACCTCGGCCGGACGCTCGGCGATCGCCCAATGCCCCGCCCCTTCGATGATCGTGAGCGGCGTGCCGGTGTTCGCGGCATAGCTGCGCGCGACCGACAGTTCGACATAGGGATCGCCCTCGCCCCAGATCAGCGCGCCGTTCGCGGGCAGTTTCGGGATGTCCAGCGCCCAGTCGTGCGCGAAGCTCAGCCCCCTCGCCGAGCGATAGAGTTTGAGGATCGCGCGGCGCTTGTCCTTGTTCTTCCACTGTTCGGCCTCTTCGCGCGCGATGTCGGCGGGCATGCCCTGCACCGCGAGCCCCTCGGCGAGCTTGTCGGCCTTGCTCAGCGCCATGAAGATTTCGCCGAGGATCGGCGTGTTCCAGATGCGCGCGATGCGGTGGCCGCGATAGTCGGGATCGATAACCGCGTTCGAGATCGCCCAGCTGCGGATCAGGTCGGGGCGCAACATCGCAACGCGCTGCGCGATCAGCGCGCCCCAGTCATGCCCGACGATGTCGATCGGGCCGTGCGCGGCGACCAGGGCCTCGGCTTCTCCCACCGCCCAGTCGGCATAGGCTTCCTTGGTCGCGGCAAAGCCGGCGGGCAGCGGCGCCGTGAAGCCCGGAAGCGCGGGGACCGCGACGGGGGTGTCGCCGAGGTCGAGTTCGGTCAGGAGCGGCCGCCAGATCGCCGGGCTGTCGGGGACGCCGTGGATGAAGAGTTTCGCGGTGGTCATCGAATCTCCCATTTCGCTTGGAACTGCTATTCCATCTCGCCCCGCTGGCGGCGGAGCGCATACCATTTCTGGACGTTCGCATTATGCTCCGACAGCGTCCGCGCAAAGACGTGGCTGCCGTCGCCCTGCGCGACGAAGAAGAGATAATCGTTCGCCTCGGGGTCGAGCACGGCGGCGATCGACGCCTTGCCCGGGTTGGCGATCGGCCCCTTGGGCAGCCCGGCCATGCTGTAGGTGTTATATCCGTTCACCGCCTGGATTTCGGAGCGCAATATGCGCCTTCCGAGCGGCTTGCCCTTGGTGACCGGGTAGATGATCGTCGGATCGGCCTGGAGCCGCATCCCGACGCCGAGGCGGTTGGTGTAGACGCCCGCGACGGTGCGGCGCTCGGCCGCGACGGCGGTTTCCTTCTCGACGATCGACGCGAGCGTGATCGCTTCGTTGCGGTTCTTGACCGCGGTACGCGGGGTGCGCTTGGTCCACAGCTCGGCGAACGCCTTGTCCATCGCCGCCTGCATCCGCTTCACGACCGCGGCGCGGGTCTCGCCGGTGGTGAAGGCATAGGAGTCGGGCAATATGCTGCCTTCGGCGGGCACCGGAATTTCGCCCTTAAGGCGCGGCTCGGCCATCAGCCTTTCCCACACCATGATCGAGGGCATGCCTTCGGGGATCATCACGAGCCGCTGGATCGTCTTGCCCGACTGGAACAGCGCGAGGATGTCGCCCGCGTCCATCCCCTTTTCGATCTTGTATTCGCCGGGCTTGATCGGCTCGTCCGAGCCGAAGAAGCGCGCCTGATTGCGAAAGCTCGATGCCGAGACGAGCCCGGCGTCCTCGAGAATCTCTCCCGCCTTCGCGATGCTCGCACCCTGCGGGATGACGACCTCGGCATCCTTCGGCGCCCCCGAACAGGCGGCGAGCAGCAGGGCGAGCAAGGTGGCCAGCAGGAGGCGCCCGATTGTCATGGAGCTCGCATCCAAACCCGTTCGTGCTGAGCTTGTCGAAGCACTGTTCTTTCTTTCCACGTCGGAGAGGAGAAGGACGGCCCTTCGACAAGCTCAGGGCGAACGGAAGTCGGTGAGCGGCGCGTCAGTCCTCGACGGCTTTCACGATCAGGCTGGCGTTGGTGCCGCCGAAGCCGAAGCTGTTGTTGAGCGCGGCCTTGACCTTGCGCTTCTTGGCGACCTTCGGGACGAGGTCGGCGCCCTCGGTGCCCTCGTCGGGATTGTCGAGGTTGAGCGTCGGCGGCACGATCTGGTCGCGGATCGCGAGGATGCAGAAGATCGTCTCGACCGCGCCCGCGCCGCCGAGCAGATGGCCGATCGCCGACTTGGTCGAGCTCATCGAGACATTGGACATCGCGTCGCCGAACAGGCGCTTCACCGCGCCGAGTTCGATCGTGTCGGCCATCGTCGAAGTGCCATGCGCGTTGATATAGTCGATGTCGGCGGGGGTCATGCCCGCCTTTTTGAGCGCCGCCGCCATCGAACGGTACGCGCCGTCCATTTCGGGATCGGGCGCGGTAACGTGATAGGCGTCGCCCGACAGGCCGTAACCGACGACCTCGGCGTAGATCTTGGCGCCGCGCGCCTTGGCATGCTCATATTCCTCGAGCACGACGACGCCCGCGCCCTCGCCCATCACAAAGCCGTCGCGGTCCTTGTCATAGGGACGGCTCGCCTGTTCGGGGCGGTCATTATAGCTCATGTTGAGCGCGCGCGCCTGCGCGAAGCCGGCGATGCCGATCGGGCAGATCGTCGCCTCGGCGCCGCCTGCGAGCATGATGTCCGCATCGTCGTCCCTGATCATCCGCGCCGCATCGCCGATCGAATGCGCGCCGGTCGAGCAGGCGGTGACGACGGCGTGGTTCGGCCCTTTCAGGCCATATTTGATGCTGACCTGGCCCGAGATAAGGTTGATCAGGCGGCCGTGGACGAAGTGCGGGCTGACGCGGCTCGGCCCCTTTTCGGCGAGCAGCAGGCTTTCGCTCTCGATGCCCGGCAGACCGCCGATGCCCGAGCCGATCGAGCAGCCGGCGCGCACCTTCTGTTCTTCGGTCAGGTCGGTCAGCCCAGCGTCTTCGAGCGCCTGCCCCGCGGCGTCGATGCCGAAGATGATGAAGGGATCGACCTGGCGCTGGACCTTGTGATCGACGCGCTTGCCGGGATCGAAGCCATATTCATGGTCGGGACCCTTCACTTCGCACGCGATCGTGCATTTCTGGTCCGACGCGTCGAAATGGGTGATCGTACCCGCGCCCGATTTGCCCGCGATCAGATTGGCCCATGTGGTTTCCACATCGGCGCCCAGCGGCGTCACCAAACCCAAACCCGTCACCACAACCCGGCGCATAGTCATTCCTTTCATCGGCCCCTGCCCCCGCAGGGTGCCGCGTCATTATCCTCGGCGCGCTTCTAAAGGAGCCGCGCGCATAAAAAAAGCTTCCCGGCCACTGCGCGCGAACGCTCGGGGCCGGGAAGCCGGAAACGCGTGGGCGGCGTCGCCGCCGCGTCCGGCCACGCCGGACAGAGCCATATTAGCCCTTGTTCGCTTCGATATAGTCGATCGCGTCCTTGACGGTGGCGATCTTTTCCGCCGCGTCGTCGGGGATTTCGACGCCGAATTCTTCTTCGAACGCCATCACCAGTTCGACGATGTCGAGGCTGTCGGCGCCCAGATCGTCGATGAAGCTCGCTTCCTCGGTAACCTTGTCGGCTTCGACGCCCAGATGTTCGACGACGATCTTTTTAACCTTTTCGGCCGAATCGCTCATGCACAGTTCCTTTTTTCTGACTATGTCGTGAATGTTGAAAATTGCCCTAGTGCCCGAGGGCGGGACTGGCAAGAGGGCTGGCATCGGCCGGCCGCTCTTCCGCAGCGATAGGCCGAATGCGTCCCTTTCCGCCCCCTCGGCACCTGCGTGCGGAAATAGGGGGTGGTGTCGCCGCATTCAAGGTCGAACCGAACCGTTCGCCGCGTTTGGCCGCTTTATGGCGCGGTCTCGGTGGGCACGACGCCTGAATCGCGCAGCGCCGCCGAGGCGCGCTGGATCACCGCGGGGGTGATCATGAAACGGCCGAGCACGGTTTCGGGCGCCGCGTCGGCCGGCTGGCGCGTATAGGCGAGCAGGCGCTGCCACTGCGCACGCGCCGCGGCTACATCGCCCTGCCGTGCGAGCACGACCGCGCGCACCATCATATATTGCGGCTCCATATTGCTCGGCGACGGCATTTGATCGAGGATCCGGTCCGCCTCTTCCAGCTCGCCGCGCTGCGACAGGACGAAGGCCAGGGTGACCGCCGGGACGCCGGGATAGGAGGCGTCGAGTTGCAGCGAGCGGCGGAGCAGCGCCTCGCCTTCGTCGGCCTGCCCGCACGTCAGCTTGAACAGACCGAGGAAGCCCGCCATGTCGGCGTCATAGGGGTTGAGCGCGAGCGCCGCTTCGCCCATCGCATTGCCGCCGGCGCAATTGCCCGAATAGAAATTGGCGCGCGCCATCGCGAACAGCCCCGCCGCCGAATTGGGGCTGCTTTCATAGGAGCGCAGCGCGAGCGCGCGCGCTTCGCCGAGCGCCTCGCGGCCCGCCGGCATCAACCGCTGCGGCTGCCAGTCGCCATAGCGCACGAGCGACAGCGCGGTCAGCGCAACCGGATCGCGCGGATTCGCCTCGATCGTCGCGCGCAGGCAGGTATCGACCCGCTTCGCCGACGCGGCATTGCGCATCTGGCGCATCCGGTTGAACTGCGCGAGGCACGGAAAGCCCGCCGCGAAATTGTCGGGCTGGCGCTGAATCTGGTCGCGCACGATCACGCCATAATCGCCGGCGAGCTGGGCGATCAGCGGTTCGATCGCGGTGAATTCGGGGGTTTCGTCGCTGGTCAGGCGCATCTGCTGCGACCAGATCGCGCGCTGGTCGGCGACGCGGTTGAGGACGAGCGTGACATCGGTGTCGCCTTCGACCGTGCGTACCAGCGAGGTATCGAGCCGATAATCGCCCGCGCGCGCCGTCGCGCCGCCCGGCGCCTTCGCACTCAGGAGATCGACCAGTTCGAAGCGCCGCAGCCCGTCGCGCAGCTTGCCGTCGAGCGCGCGCGCCAGCGCCCGCGACTGCGGCGAATTGCCCGCAAGCGGCGGCCTGACTTCGAGCAGCGGAGCGGGCACCGGGTCGCCGACGAACAACCGGCTGGAACCGCCCCGGAGCGTCCACAGGGTGAAAAGCGCGAGCGCCATGAGGATGAGCACGACGAGCCACCGGCCGAACCGCGACCCGCGATCACCGGGCCGCGAGCGCGCGCGCGGATCGGCGGGCGCCGCCGGAACGGTTGCGGCCTTGACGTCATCATCGCCCGCCTGATCGCCGGCCGATCGCGCCGACGGCGGCGCCGAGCGATATTGAACGACGACCTCATAGCTGCCCTGCGGCACGCGCAGGCGGTGAACCCAGGGGGTGTCGGCATAATAGCGGTCGAGCAGGCTGCGCAGCCGCCCGACCATGACGCGCGGATAGCTGTCGACGGCGGGATCGAAATCTTCGCTGCGCCCCAGCGCCTCGGTGGCGATCGCATAGGCCTTGGGCGAGCTGCGGCCGCCGCGCAGGCGATGCTGGACGAGGAATTGCAGCAGCCGCGACAACACCGGCGAACGGGTGAACATCGGGGAGCCGAGCAGCGTCTCGAGCTCTTGGGCGATGATCCGGTCGACCTCGGCCCGATCCTGTGTCTCGTTCGCTTTCGCCTGGTCCATGCTACCCTCGAATACCCCTGACGGGCGGTGCGGTAGATACGCCAATCGGCCCGCGCAGCCACCCTTTGTTACTTTGACGTAACGGTAACACGGCAACCTTGGTCCATATCAGAAGAAAATCGCCGCGCCAATCCGCAAGGAAAAACGCGAAATCAGGTTAAGGATTGGTTATCAACCGGCAACATTGCGCGATGTGACCCCTTGTAACTGCCGGATATGGGAAACTCTGGCATCATTTCCGGCGTCGCGGCATTCCTACGATGACGCGGTGTGAAGCCAAAAGGCGAAGGGTGCGAGCTGGTCCCTGGCATCTTTCGATCCCCCTCAGGCTTCATTTCAAGACTTCGCCGGGCGGCCCGACAGCCCCACCTGTTCTGCTGCCCGGCAAGTCGACCTCCCGCTTCCTTCACCACCTTTCCGGTCCGCGGCGACAAGCGCCGTGGGCGCGTTGCCGGCTTCTGGCGGACGGATTAAACGGCCCTCCCCTTGCCGGCGCCGCCAAAAGGAAGGGGCGCCAGTTTGCACTGACGCCCCTGTCATTCGTTTCGAAAAAAGCGCGGGCGCTCAAGTCGTCGTCGCGGCCTTGCACGGGCCGGTGTGGGTCTGGGTCATCTGCATGACCATTTCCATGTCGCCGCCGGTCGGAACCTTGCCCTTGGTCGTGATCGTCACGTCGGTCTTCTTCGCCGCCATCGTGCCGGTCATCGCCATATCGACGGTCTGGCCGTTCTGCATGCAGGTGCCGGCGACGTCGATCTTGCCGCCCCCGACCTCCTTCTTCGACCATTTGCATTCGCCGCCGCCCTTGGCGAGCTCGGCCGCGACATCTTCCTTGTCGACCTGCTCCTGCGTGAGGCACTGGTCCATGCCGCTGGCGCCTTCCATCATCTGCGTCATCTGGGTCTTCATCTCGGGCGCCATGCCCGGAACTTCGAACTTTACCAGCTTGACGTCGGTTTTCCAGTTGCCGGCCTCGCGCTTCGCCGTGCCGCCGGCATTTTCGCCCTTGCCGCTGCAACCCGCCACCGCGACCAGCGCGCCGATGGCGGCGACCGTCAGAAATTTCTTCATACCCTGTCTCCTGTGCCTATACCGTTAGGGGGCGTTCTTCTGTTTATTGCGATTGTGGACCCGCCCCATCGATACCATATTGGCAGCGATGGCAATCCAGATTCGCACCTCGCTCGACGAAATCGACACCGCCGAAGGCTATGTCCCCCATCGCCCCGCCCGCCCCGACAAGGTCGAAGGCGGCAAGCGATTCGAACTGGTTAGCGACTATGAGCCCGCGGGCGACCAGCCGACCGCGATCGAGGAACTCGTGTCGACCGCGCAGGGCGGCGAACGCGACCAGGTACTGCTCGGCGTCACCGGTTCGGGCAAGACCTTCACCATGGCGAAGGTGATCGACGAGTTGCAGCGCCCCGCCCTCATCCTCGCCCCGAACAAGATCCTCGCGGCGCAGCTCTATGGCGAGTTCAAGAGCTTCTTCCCGAACAATGCGGTCGAATATTTCGTCAGCTATTACGACTATTACCAGCCCGAGGCCTATGTCCCGCGGTCGGACACCTATATCGAGAAGGAAAGTTCGGTAAACGAGGCGATCGACCGGATGCGCCATTCCGCGACGCGCGCGCTGCTCGAACGCGACGATGTCATCATCGTCGCGTCGGTGTCGTGCCTCTATGGCATCGGCTCGGTCGAAACCTATTCGGCGATGATCTTCGACCTCAAGAAAGGCCAGGTCGCCGACAATCGCGAGATCATCCGCAAGCTCGTCGCACTCCAGTACAAGCGCAACGATCAGGCGTTCGCGCGCGGCAATTTCCGCGTGCGTGGGGATTCTCTGGAAATCTTCCCGTCGCACTATGAGGATATGGCGTGGCGCGTCAGCTTCTTCGGCGACGAGATCGAGGAGATCACCGAGTTCGACCCGCTGACCGGCAAGAAGATCGCGAACCTCAATTCGGTCCGCATCTATGCCAACAGCCACTATGTGACCCCCGGACCGACGCTGAAACAAGCGAGCGAGGCGATCCGGCACGAACTCGCCGAGCGCCTCAAGGAGCTCGAAGCGGAGGGCCGGCTGCTCGAAGCCCAGCGGCTCGAACAGCGAACCAATTTCGACCTCGAGATGATCGCCGCCACCGGAAGCTGCGCGGGGATCGAGAATTACAGCCGCTTCCTCACCGGTCGCCTGCCCGGCGAGCCGCCGCCGACCTTGTTCGAATATCTCCCCGACAACGCGCTGCTCTTCGTCGACGAGAGCCACCAGACGATTCCGCAGATCGGCGCGATGTCGAAGGGCGATCACCGCCGCAAGATCACGCTCGCCGAATATGGCTTTCGCCTGCCGAGCTGCATCGACAACCGGCCGCTGCGCTTCGCCGAATGGGATTTGATGCGCCCGCAGACGGTCAGCGTCTCGGCGACGCCGGGGACGTGGGAGATGGACCGCACGCAGGGCGTCTTCGCCGAACAGGTGATCCGCCCCACCGGCCTGATCGACCCGCCGGTCGAGATCAAGCCCGTCGAGGAGCAGGTCGACGACCTGATCGTCGAGGCGAAAAAGACCGCCGCGGCGGGATACCGCACCCTCGTCACCACGCTGACCAAGCGCATGGCCGAGGATCTCACCGAATTCCTCCACGAAGCCGGGCTGAAGGTCCGCTACATGCACTCGGACGTCGAGACGCTCGAGCGTATCGAGATCATCCGCGATCTGCGGCTCGGGGTATTCGACGTGCTGATCGGGATCAACCTGCTCCGCGAAGGGCTCGACATTCCCGAATGCGGGCTCGTTGCGATCCTCGATGCCGACAAGGAAGGCTTTCTGCGCAGCGAGACCAGCCTCGTGCAGACGATCGGCCGCGCCGCGCGCAACGTCGACGGCCGCGTCATCCTCTACGCCGACCGCATCACCGGCAGTATGGAGCGCGCAATGCGCGAGACCGACCGACGCCGCGAAAAGCAGGAGGCGTACAACACCGAGCACGGCATCACCCCGACGACGATCAAGCGTAACATCGGCGACATCATCGCGCATGTCGCGTCGAAGGATCAGGTGACGATCGACATCGGCGACGACAAGCCCGCGCACATGGTCGGGCACAATCTGCGCGCCTATATCCAGGACCTCGAAAAGAAGATGCGCGATGCGGCGGCGGATTTGGAGTTCGAGGAAGCTGGACGCTTGCGCGATGAAATCCGCAAGCTGGAGGCCGACGAGCTGGGGTTGCCCGCCGATCAGCAAGTAGCGCCGCGCGTCGGCCGCTCGAACGAGGGCAAGCCGGGCACGCGCAAGGGCCGTTTTGGGAAGCAGAGCAAGACGAAGTGGGGGCGATGAAATTCCGTTTGCAATGAAAAAATGTTGGTCGATTTCCATCGACACTGATTCAAATGTGCTTCCAATAGGGAACTCCGATTCGTGTTGTTGGAGTGCCCGATGGTCAAACCTTCAAAACTGTTTGTTCTGCTGCTCGAAAATTCGAACCGCGATGTCGCATTTCGCGATTTTCTCGCGTTGATCGTCGCGCTCGGGTTCGTTCATTCGCGAACGAAAGGCAGTCATCAAAGCTTTGTGCATAAAAAATGTCCGAAACTGCTGGTGGTCCAACCGAAGGGCAAGGATGCAAAGCGCTACCAAGTTCGCGAATTGCTTGATATGATCGAGGAGTATGGCCTAGCCTTGGACGAATGATGCAGCACCGCTATCACATCAATGTGTTCTGGTATCCCGACGACAATTGCTGGGTTGCCGACGTGCCTGACCTGAAGCCTTGCTCGGCGCATGGTGACACGCCGTCCGAAGCAATTGCCGAGGCCGAAATCGCTATCGAACTTTGGCTGGAGACGGCGAAGGAAAATGGTCTTCCCGTTCCGCCGCCGCGTTATCGCCCCGCGATCTACGCCGCCGCCTGAACCCCCGCTTCGACAAAAGCCCTTTTGTAACCGACAAGTAACCTTGCCGCCTCCGCGCGCACTGCATAGGGTCGCCCCGCAATCGGGGAGATATATCTATGAAATCGGGTTTGTCGCTTATCGCCTTGGCGCTCGCCTTCACCGCGCCCGTCGCGCTTCACGCGCAGGACAAGGCCGATGACAAGGCGAGGGCCGAAAAGCCCGTCGCCGACTATGAGCCGCAGGTCCGCACGACCAAGCTCAGCGGCACCTTCGGCGGCCAGCGGATCAACTATGCCGCGACGATCGGCGAGACGATCATCAAGAACAAGGACGGCGTGCCCGAAGTCGCGGTCGTCACGACCTCCTATATCAAGGAACCGCGCGATCCGAACCGGCCGATCACCTTCCTGTTCAACGGCGGCCCCGGATCGGGCACCGTCTGGCTGATGATGGGCGCATTCGGGCCGAAGCGCGTCGCGATCCCCGGCAATGGCACCGACGACGGCGCCCCGCCCTACCCGATCGTCGACAATCCCGATGCGTTGATGGACGTCACCGACGTGGTCTTCATCGATCCGCCGGGCACCGGTTTCTCACACCTGATCGGCAAGGCCGACCCGAAGGATTATTATGGGGTTACGCAGGACGCGAAGCTGGTCGCCGAGGTCATCCGCCGCTGGCTGAACGATAACGGCCGCTGGAACAGCCCCAAGTTCCTCGGCGGCGAAAGCTATGGCACGACGCGTTCGGCCGCGGTCGCCAACCAGCTGATGAACGAGACATACAACGACGTCGCATTGAACGGCATCATCCTCATTTCGACCGTGCTCGATTTCGCGGCGGGTGCCGACACGCCGGGCAACGAGCTGTCGCCGATCACCAACCTGCCCTCGATGGCGGCGACCGCGCTCTATCATGGCAAGGCGACCGCGCCGTCGGTCGAGCAATTCGTCGAGGAAGCGCGGCAATGGGCGATCGGTCCCTATGCAACGGCGCTGCTCAAGGGCCAAAAATTGGAGGGCGAGGAACGCGCGCAAATCCGCCGCGAGCTGGCGCGCTTCATCGGCCTTTCCGAAACCTATCTCGAAAGCGCCGACCTGCGCGTCACGCCGAGCCGTTTCTACAAGGAGCTGCTGCGCGACCGCGGGCTGACCGTCGGCCGTCTCGACAGCCGCTATACGGGCAAGGATTATGACAGCGCGGGCGAAAGCCCCGACAATGATCCGAGCTTCTATGGCATCGACGCGAGCTATACCGCCGCGATCAACAGCTGGAGCCGCGACGGGCTGGGGTTCAAGACCGACCGCGAATATCAGTCGATCGGGCGCAGCGTCGGCCCCTGGGACTGGCGCATCGGCGGCCGCGACAGCAATTCTTATCTCAACGTCGCGCCCTATATCGGACAGGCGCTGCGCGAGAATTCAGGGCTGCGCGTGCTCGTCGCGCAGGGCTATTATGATTTCGCGACGCCCTTTTTCGCCGCCGAATATGCGCTGTCGCGCACCGGCATCCCGCAGGATCGCATCGCGTATAAATATTATGATGCGGGCCACATGATGTATATCCGCGACGAAGACCGGCATAAATTGTCGGCCGACGTGCGGGCGTTTATCAAGGGTCAGTAGGACGACTGCTAACGACCGATTGCAGGCGTTAATGCTCGTGATGAGATATCCCAGAACCCGCCGTTAACTTAGCATAGGTATAGCTAAGCGATGATCGCGCTGACCATAATCCTCTGCATTTTTCTGGTTCTCCTGTTTACTTCGAGGCAATCATATCCTTGGGCAATAGCCGTCGCAGTCCCGATCTACGCTTGGTTATGCTGGATCATCACCAGGCCATTGCCAATCAGCAGCAATTGGGGAGCGGTTGATCGTTTTATAATCTGGATTGCGTTATTCTTGAGCATAATACCTGCGCTATTGCGCTTGATGTTCGTTCACCGAAGTTTTGACGAATCACCATCCGAGATCGATTGGAAGCCAGTCCAAGCAAGCTCGCTATTCGTGGCTATTTGGGGCGGAGCTTGGCTGCTGACGCCCACAGTCCCTGCCCTTGCCGGGGCCGCGACCTGCGTTACTATCGGTCTGCTCGTATCAGTGGCGATGTTTGGCATCGCGAGACGTATGCCCCGGCATCGGGTTATACTCGTCACCGCTGGCACCGCGATGATAACCGGCGTAATCGCTATTTTGATTTGGCCCCTCGCCGTTGTCCTAGCCGCAGAGCAACGGGCTGCGGGACGGCCCTATTGCCTCATGGTTGCACAAGGCATCAATTATCGGACAGCGAACAATTTGCTCGATCTGACGCCACTGATAATGCGCGGCCATGAGGGTCGGCGATCAGCAGCAAATTATCACGGTGAGCTATTGATATCAGGTGAGGCCAACCGAAACTGGTCATACGAACAAGTCGACTTTTTCGATGAATCGAGAGACAACAAACCGCCGAACTGCGTAGCCGCGGTCGGGTTCGCACGAAATCTCCCGTGGCTTTAATGTCGGCTGTCAACAAGGCGACACCCGAAACCGGCTCTTCGGCTTCCCACCCCATAGCGGACATATCTACCGCAGCACGCCTTTCGCCGTCTGTGCCCGCGCATAGAGGAACAGCGCGATCACGACGACCCAGATCACCGCGGTGAAGATCATCGGGAAAGCCCCGAACATCCGTTCCAGATCGCCATAGTGCATCCCGAACTGATAGACGCTGCTGATCGCAAGGCCGACGAGCGACAGCAGGAAGGCGGTCACGGCGTGGCGGCTGCGGACGAGCAGCAGCAGCGATCCTAGCACCGATCCCCACACGCCGAGCGCCCAGCCGACATTGGCCCACAGCGGGAAGCTGTAGAAATAGGCCTGCTGCTCGGGCGTGAAGGCCGCCATATATTCGGGGTTTCTGAGCTTGGTCATCACATAGTCGAACGCGCCAAAGGCGTTCCAGAGCAACGATAGAATCCCCACCGCCCACAGGTGCCACGGCGTTTTCACGGCTTCGGTCATTTTCGCCTCCCCCTCCAGAAAGATCATCGAAAGCTATCATTCTTTGTCCGTTCCGGCAATGCGGTGATTTATCCGCATAACACAGCCCCTGAACACGTTGCCACGGGGCTTGGCAAGCGGGCCTGCAGCCCCGATATGCGCGCCATGTGTGTCGTCGCCCTCGCCAACCGCGTCCATCCCGACTGGCCGCTCATCCTCATCGGCAACCGCGACGAGTTCCACGCGCGCGCCGCCGCGCCGCTGCACGAATGGGACGACGGCAGCGGCATCGTCGCCGGGCGCGATCTGCAGGCGGGAGGGACCTGGCTCGGCGTCCACCGTCCGAGCGGGCGCACCGTCGTCGTGACCAATGTGCGCGGTGCGATGCCCGATCCCGCGAAGGAATCGCGCGGCGCACTCGTCGTCGACACGCTGCGCGGCGACGGACGCTTCGCCGATCCCGCCGCCGAGGACCTGCCACGCTTCAACGCGTTCAACCTGTTCGCGGTTGATGGCGGCGCGGCGCGGCTGCTGACCAATCGTCCGGTCCCGCTGATCATGCCGCTGGAGCCCGGCGTCCATGCGCTCGCCAACGAGCCCGTCGATGCCTCCTGCCCGCGCGCCGAGCGGCTGCGCCTCGCCCTCGAAACACTTGTCGCGGCGGGCGCCGATCCCGCGGGCCTGCTCGATACGCTGATGGCGGCGGACGACCCCGCGCTGTTCCTGCGCGGCGACGTCTATGGAACGCGCGCCTCGACCTTGGTCGCGATTTCGGCCGACGGGAACGTCAGGATGATCGAGCGCCGATATGAAAAGGGCGGCCGTCCCGCCGGAACGACCGCCCTCGAATTTCATATCGGCTAAGCCGAACGCGCTCTACTTCGGCGCGATGACCATCAGCATCTGGCGGCCCTCGGTGCGCGGATGCGCCTCGACCTTCGCGATTTCGGACGTCAGCTCGGCGACGCGCTGGAGCACGTTGAGGCCAAGCTGGGTGTGGCTCATCTCGCGGCCGCGGAAGCGCATGGTCATCTTGACCTTGTCGCCTTCCCCGAGGAAGTCGAAGACCTTCTTCATCTTCACGTCGAAATCATGATCGTCGATGTTCGGACGCATCTTGATCTCTTTGATTTCCTGCGTCTTCTGGCTCTTGCGCGCGAGGTTCGCCTTTTTCTGCGCCTCATATTTGAACTTGCCGACGTCGAGGAATTTGCACACCGGCGGATCGGCGTTGGGAGATACTTCCACCAGGTCGAGCCCGACCTCGGCCGCCTGTTCGATCGCTTCGGCCGTCAGCATTACGCCCAGATTTTCGCCTTCGTCGTCAATGACGCGGACCTTGGGGGAGGCGATGAATTCATTGTATCGCGGGCCATTCTTGGGCGGCATTCGGTCCATCGGGCGGCGAGTCGTGGGCGGTGGTATAGCTGTATCTCCTGAATCGTTGTAAATAGGCGAGCGGCATCGACGCCGGAACACGCGCGATTGTCATATAGTGATCGCCGCGCCGCCGTAAAGGCCGCCGCGTTTTTCCGATACCGGTTTTCGGCCAACTGTGGCCGGTCTGCCACTGTCAAACGCGGTTCACCATTTGGTCGGCGCGGGATCGACGACGCGGAAGCCGCCGGCGCCGATCTCGCTGACCTCGAGCGCGCGCTCGGCGATACCGCGGTTGTTGAAGCGGAAGATACCGTCGATCCCGCCGAAACCGTCGGCGGCGAGCAGGCGGTTCACCGGAAAATTGCTCCCCGGCTTCCAGTCGCGCGCGATGCGCACGGTCAACAGCACCGAATCATAGCCAAGGCTCGCGAGCCGGTACGGCGGCCGGCCGAAGCGGGTGCGATATTTGGTCGCGAGCTGGCTATAAAGGCCGTCTGAGACGCTGGCGAACCACGCCCCGCGCATCGCGGCACTGCCGCCCAATGCCGCGTCGGTGTTCCACAGCTCGGTGCCGAGAATCTGCTTGTCGCCCGTGCCCTTGATCATGGGGACGGCGCGGATCGCATTGCCGCCGCTGTCGGCGATCAGCACCGCGTCCATCGCCCCCGCATTGACGAGCCGCCGCGCCGCGCCCGACAGCGCGGTCGCGCTGCGGTCATAGCTTTCGACCGCGACGAGCGTGCCGCCCGCCTCGGCGACCGCCGCGCGAAAGGCGGCGGCCGAGCGATCGCCATAGACATTTTTGGGCACGAGCGCGCCGAACCGCTGATGGCCCTTGGCGCGCGAAAAGGCGACGACGCGCTCGACCGACTGGCCGGGGACGAAGCCCATGATGAAGACGCCGTTGCCCGCGACGCTGCTGTCGTTCGAGAAGCTCAGCACCGGAACCTTCGCGCCGCGCGCGATCGGCGCGACCGCGGAAACATCCTCGCTGAGCAGCGGCCCGAGGATCAGCTTGTTGCCGTCGGCGACCGCCTGCCGCGCAGCCGCGGCGGCGCCGAGCGCGGTGTCGTAAGTTGTGATGCGCACGCGCTCGGTGCGCGTATCGAGCAGCGCGAGCGTCGTCGCATTGGCGATCGCGGTGCCGACATCGGCGTTGGCGCCCGTCTTCGGCACGAGCAGCGCGACGCGGTGGCGATCGGTGTCGGTGGGAAGGCCGGGGCCGACATTGTCGGTCGGATCGGTCGGCGGCGGCGGGGTCACCGGGCCGCCGGTCTTCGGCACGACCTGGCACGCCGCCAGCAGCCCCGCCAGCGCGATCGCGCCGAGCCCGCGCAGCATCTGGCGGCGCGGCGACGCATTATTTTGGCGCGCGCGCTGATGGCAATCGGAGGCAGTCTCTGCCATTTTCGGCGTCATGCCAGATTCGAACATCTCAGATTCTCCCTTGCCCGGTCTCTATATCGTCGCGACGCCCATCGGCAACCTCGGCGACATCGGCGCGCGCGCGGCCAAAACGCTCGCCTCCGCCGGCGTGATCGCCGCGGAGGATACGCGCGTGACCGCGAAGCTGCTGTCGCATCTGGGTTTGCGTGTGCCGATGACCCCCTACCATGATCATAGCGACGAACGCACCCGCGCCGCGCTGGTTGCGCGGATGGAGGCCGAAATTGTCGTCCTGGTGTCGGACGCGGGAACCCCGCTGATTTCGGACCCCGGCTACAAGCTCGTCCGCGATGCGCGCGCGGCGGGACGCCATATCGTCACCCTGCCCGGCCCCTGCGCCGCGATCGCCGGCATCACCCTGTCGGGCCTGCCGAGCGACCGCTTTCTCTTCGCGGGCTTCCTGCCGAACAAGGCGAAGGCGCGCGCCGACACCATCGCCGAATTCGCGGGGTTGCGCGCCACCTTGGTATTTTACGAAAGCGGACCGCGGCTGTCGGCCTCGCTGGCGGCGATGGCCGAAGGGCTCGGCGACCGCGAGGCGGCGGTCGCGCGCGAGATCAGCAAGCTTTACGAGGAATGCGTCACCGGCACGCTGACCGAGCTTGCGGCGCGCTACGCCGACGCGCCGCCGAAGGGCGAGATCGTCGTCATCGTCGGCCCGCCGGGCGAAGCGGTGGCCGAGGAAGCCGACGACGCGACGCTCGATGCGGCGCTGCGCGAGGCGATGGCCGACAAGCCCGTCGCGCAGGCGGCAAAGGCGGTCGCCAAACGCTTCGGCCGCGACCGGCACGAGGTCTACGCCCGCGCGCTCGCCCTGAAAGAGCGGGCTTGAACCGCGCCGCCGCCGAAGCGCGCGGACGCAAGGCCGAACGCCGCGCCGCCTGGTGGCTGCGCCTCCACGGCTGGCGCATATTGGGCGAGCGCCTCCGCGTCCCCGTCGGCGAGGTCGACCTCGTCGCGCGGCGCGGACGCATGATCGCCTTCATCGAGGTCAAATGGCGCGACCGCGCCGCCGACCTCGACCTCGCGATCGACCCGTATCGCCTGCGCCGCGTCGCCGCCGCCGCCGAAATGCTCGCCCCGCGCTTCGCGGGCCCGCGCGACGACATCCGAATCGACGCGATGCTCCTTGCGCCGCGCCGCCTGCCGCGCCATCTGGTCCACGTCTGGCAGCCTTAGGGATGCCGCAACGACGCTCTTTGTCCGTCATCCCGGCGAAGGCCGGGATCTCGCCGGTGCGTCATGTTGCGACGACGAGATCCCGGCCTTCGCCGGGATGACGAATTGGACTAGGTGACGCCGGTCTTCGCGCGCACCTTGAGGAGAAAAACATGACCCTGCGCGCCGCGGTACAGATGGACCCGATGGACAATATCAATATCGGGGGCGACAGCAGCTTTGCGTTGATCCTGAAGGCGCTCGAACGCGGGTACGAGCTTTATCATTACGACGTCCGCGGGCTGACGTGGGAGGCCGGACGGCTGACGACCAAGGCGCATCGCATCGTCGCGGCGCAGCGCGAAGCCGGCGCGCATTACAAGTTCGGCGACGATGTGCTGCTCGATCTCGGGCGCGACGTCGATGTCGTGCTGATGCGGCAGGACCCGCCCTTCGACCTCGGCTACCTCACCGGAACCTGGCTGCTCGAACGCATCGGGCACGAAACGCTGGTGGTCAACGACCCCGCTTCGGTCCGCAACGCGCCCGAAAAGGTCTTCGTGCTCGACTTCCCCGAGTTCATGCCGCCGACGATGGTCACGCGTGAGTTGGACGCGGTGAAGGATTTCCAGGCGCGTTATGGCGCGGTCGTCATCAAGCCGCTCCACGGCAACGGCGGCAAGGCGGTGTTCCGCGTCGATGCCGATGGCGCGAACCTCGGCGCGCTCGTCGAGCTGTTCGGACAGGTCTGGCCCGAACCCTTCATGGTCCAGCAATTCCTCCCCAGCGTCAGCCAGGGCGACAAGCGCATCGTGCTCGTCGACGGCGAGGTCGCAGGGGCGATCAACCGCAAGCCCGGCGAAGGCGAATTCCGCTCGAACCTCGCGGTCGGCGGCTATGCCGAGGCGGCCGAACTGACCCCGCGCGAGCAGGAAATTTGCGACGTCCTGGGGCCTGCGCTCAAGGAACGCGGGCTGATCTTCGTCGGTATCGACGTGATCGGCGGCGAATGGCTCACCGAAATCAACGTCACTTCGCCGACCGGCATCGTCGCGATCGACCGTTTCAACGACAGCGATACGGCGGGCATGATCTGGGATGCGATCAAACGCCGGATCGGCTGACCTCGCGAGGAGTTCCTCTCCCATGACCGACTTCATCCTGAACCTGATCCATAGCTGGGGCTATGCGGGGATTTTCATCCTCATGTTCCTCGAAAATGTGTTCCCGCCGATCCCGTCCGAAGTGATCATGGGGCTCGGCGGGATCGCCGTCGCGCAGGGCCGCTTCGATTTCTGGACGCTGGTCGCGGTCGCGGTCGCGGGCACGACCGCGGGCAACTGGATCTGGTACGCGATCGGGCGCTGGATCGGCTATGAGCGACTCAAACCTTTCATCGACCGCCACGGCCGCTGGCTGACGCTCGACTGGGCCGAGGTCGAGAAGATGCACCATGCCTTCCTGAAATATGGCCCCGCGATCGTCTTCGTCGCGCGCTTCATGCCCGTCGCGCGGACGATGGTGTCGCTGCCCGCGGGCATGGTGCGGATGAACCAGCTCAAATTCCTGATCTGGACCGCCGCCGGCTCGACGATCTGGATCGCCGCGCTCGCCGGCGCGGGCAGCTGGTTCGGCAAGCAATTCGCCAACCTCGACGCCTTCGTCGGCCCGCTCGCGCTGGTCGCGATCGGCTCGCTGATCGCGGTCTATATTTACCGCGTGATCACCTGGAAGCCGAAGACGAAGGGAAAATGACCGGTCCTTGCCGCGCTCTGCGGCAATGATCGCTTCCGGCCGGAAGCTGACCTTAATCCTCCCTGCGGCGAAGCCGTGGGGAGGGGGACCGTCGCCGCAGCGATGGTGGAGGGGCAGCGACCTCGCTCTATAGCCCCTCCGTCAGCGCTTCGCGCTGCCACCTCCCCATGGCTCCGCCACAGGGAGGATTTTAACGTCCGCTTCCCACCCCAAAGCCGACGTCATGCCCGCGGATGCGCACTCCGGTAAATGTCGAGCAAATGCGCGGCATCGACCGCGGTATAGACCTGCGTCGAGGCAAGGCTCGCATGCCCCAGCAGTTCCTGCAAACTCCGCAAATCGGCGCCGCCCGCGAGCAGATGCGTCGCGAAGCTGTGGCGCAGCGCGTGCGGCGTCGTCCGTTCGGGCAGGCCCAGCGCGCGCCGCGCTGCGCGCACGCTCGCGCGGACAACGCCCGGCTGGAGCGGCCCGCCGCGCGCGCCGAGAAACAGCGGCGTTTCCTTCGCGATCGGCCAGGGGCAAGCCGCGACATAGCGCGACACCGCGTTCGCAACCGCCGGCAGCACCGGCACGATCCGCGTCTTGCCCCGCTTGCCTGTGACGCGCAGCGTGTCGCCGAGCGGCAGCACCGCGCCGGTAAGCGACAGCGCCTCGCCGATCCGTAGCCCCGCGCCATAGAGCAGCAACAGCAGCGCGAAATCGCGCGCCCCGACCCAGCCTTCGCGCGCATTGTCCTCGACATCCTGCGCCAATTGCAACGCCTCGGCCGGGGCGACCGGGCGCGGCAGGCCCTTTTTGACGCGCGGCCCGCGCATCTGCGGCACGCTGGCGTTCGATCCGCCGACGAAGCGCAGGAAACTGCGCAGCGCGCTGAGTTCGCGCGCCGCCGACGCGTTGCCGAGCCCCTCGGCGCGACGCTCGGCGAGATAGGAGCGCAGATCGTTCGGGGTCAGCGCTTTCAGCACGTGCGCGTCGACGGCGCCGCCGCGATGTATCGACAGAAAGCCGCAGAACCGCTCGGCGGTCGCGATATAGGCGCGGCGCGTATGCTCCGACCGGCGCTTCTCATGCGCCAGATGGGCATCCCAATCGCGGATTAACTGCTGTGCCAAACCCGTCCCTCTCCGCCATTAAATAGGGACTGTCCCTATTTAATGGCTCGCGCGGCGTTGAGGCTAGTGGGTTTTCACCACCTCGGAAAGGATCGAGTCGAGCAGCAATATGCCCTGCTCGGTCACCGCCAGCCGGTCGCCCTCGTGCCGCATCAGCTCCTGGCCCGCCAGTTGCGCCACCGCAGCCGCATCGACGAACGCCTCGCGCGGCAAGCCGCACCGCGCCTCGATCCGCGCCAGATCCACGCCTTCGGTCAGCCGCAGCCCCATCAACATCGCCTCGGTTGCGCGCTCGTGCGCCGGCAGGTCGGTCTCGACTTTCAGCCCATGGCCGTTGCGCGCGACCCCCGCGATGAAATTCTCGGGCTTCTTGTGCCGTTCGGTCGCTTGGCCGAGCCGCCGCCCGTGCGCCCCAGGCCCGATGCCGGCATAATCGGCGTAGCGCCAGTAAGCGAGATTGTGCCGGCTCTCCTGCCCCATGCGGGCGTGGTTCGAGACTTCGTAGCGCGGCAGCCCGGCGGCGCGCGCCATCGCCTGCGTCGCGTCGAACAGGTCGGCGGCCGCATCGCCATCGGGGATGGTGAGGTCGCCTTTCGCCGCCAGCGTGGCGAAACGCGTGCCAGGCTCGATGGTGAGCTGATAGAGCGAGAGATGATCGGTGCCGAACGCTAGCGCGCCCGCCAGCTCGCGCTCCCATGCGGCGAGCGACTGGCCCGGCCGCGCATAGATCAGGTCGAAGCTGACGCGTGCAAAAAGCGCCTGCGCGGTCGAAATCGCGCGGCGCGCCTCATCCTCGCTGTGCGCACGCCCCAGAAATTCAAGCACTTCGGCATCGAAGCTCTGAACGCCTATCGAAACGCGATTGACCCCCGCGGCCGCAAGATCGGCGAAATTGGCAACTTCGACCGAATTGGGATTCGCCTCGAGCGTGATCTCGACATCGTCCGCGAGACCCCACAGCGCATCCGCCTCGGCAATGACCGCCGCGACCGTTTCGGGCGGCATCAGGCTCGGCGTGCCCCCGCCGAAGAAGATCGAGCCGACCGTGCGGCCGGGCAGCAACGCCGCCTCGTGCCGCAAGTCCGCGAGCAACGCTTCGCGCCACGCCGCCTGATCGACGCGCTCGCGCACATGGCTGTTGAAGTCGCAATAGGGGCATTTCGACACGCAAAACGGCCAATGGACATAAAGGGCGAGCGGTTCGGCCATGGGCAGCGATATAGGGGCTGCCGCGCGGATGTCAGCCGCCTTGGAGCAATCGCGCGATATAGGCGTGAATATCCGCGGGCCATTCGGCGATCGACGCGGCAAAGCCCGCATCGTCGTCGCGGTAGAGCGCGCGCAGCGCCTCCTCATAACCCGGGCGGTCGCCGCCGACATGGCTCATGAAATGATAGACCGCGTCGCGGCGCTGCTTCGCGTCGGGTTCGCCCTTGCTCGCGGCCTCGACCAGCCGCCGCAGCGCCGCCGATGCGCCGCCCGGCTGCGCGGCGAGCCAGTCCCAATGCCGCGGCAACAGCGTGACTTCGCGCGCCTTGACGCCCAGCCGCGGGCGCCCGGCCGACGGCGCGGGCGCCGCCTTCGCCGCATCCCAGTAGTCGAGGTCGGTCAATCGTCCCGTGGCGTCGTCGAACACGAGGATCGCCCCGAGATCGGCGGGATAGCGGTCCTCGAGCGTACGGGTGACGGCTTCGCGGCTGCCTGCGGCAAGCTGCATATCGCCGAAAAAGGCGGTGACGGTGTCATGATCGTGGGTCATGCCGCCCATTTATACCCGGGTAAAACTTGCGTCAATATCATCCGGGTAAAATTATCGCGCGTCGAACGCCCCCGCCACCAGCTTGGCGAAGGCGTCGGCGCGGTGGCTGATCGCATGCTTCTCCGCGGGATCGATTTCGGCGTAGGTCAACATCTTGCCGGCCGGAACGAAGACGGGATCGTAGCCGAAGCCGAGCTTGCCGCGCGGCGGCCAGGTCAGCTTCCCTTCCGCCCTGCCCTCGAAAACCTCGGCATGGCCGTCGGGCCAGGCGAGCGCGAGGGTGCAGACGAAGCAGGCGCTGCGATCGACGCCCGGCCCCTGTCCGGCGAGCAGGCCTTCGACCTTACCCATCGCCAGATACCAGTCGCGGCCCGGTTCGCCCTCGAACCATTGACGTTCGGCCCAGTCGGCGGTGTAGACCCCCGGCCGTCCGCCGAGCGCCGCCACCTCGAGACCGCTGTCGTCGGCGAGCGCGGGGAGCCCCGCCGCCGACGCGCTCGCATGCGCCTTCAGCAGCGCGTTGTCGCGAAAACTCGTCCCCGTCTCCTCGGGCTCTGGCAGCCCCAGATCGCCCGCCGACACGGGATCGATCCCGAACGGTTCGAGCAGCGCACGAATCTCGCGCACCTTGCCTGCATTGTGGCTGGCGATGACGAGCTTGCCGGGCGCGAGCTTGCGCGTCATCAGCGCGCCGTCGCCCTGCCCGTCGCGACGTCCTGCGCCGCGAAAATCTCGCCGCAACCGATGCGCGCGAGGCGGAGCAGGCGGAGCAGGCCTTCCTCGTCATAGGTCGCACCCTCGGCGCTCGCCTGCACCTCGACGATCTGGCCCTTGCCGGTCAGCACGAAATTGCCGTCGGCTTCGGCGACCGAATCCTCATCATAGTCGAGGTCGAGCACCGGCGTGCCCTTGTAGATGCCGCACGAAATCGCGCCAACCTTGTCCTCGATCGGGTCCTCGGCGATGGTCTTTGCGGCGAGCAGCTTGTCGACCGCGAGCCGCATCGCGACCCACGCGCCCGAGATCGAGGCGGTGCGCGTGCCGCCGTCGGCCTGGATCACGTCGCAGTCGATGACGATCTGGCGTTCGCCGAGCTTCTTCATATCGACGACGGCGCGCAAGCTACGCCCGATAAGCCGCTGAATTTCCTGCGTGCGGCCCGACTGCTTACCCTTCGCCGCTTCGCGGCTGCCGCGCGTGTGCGTCGCGCGGGGCAGCATGCCATATTCGGCGGTCACCCAGCCCGCGCCCTTGCCGCGCATCCACGACGGCACCTTCTCGTCGACGCTGGCGGTTACCAGAACCTTGGTGTTGCCAAAGCTGACGAGGACGCTGCCCTCGGCGTGAATGGTGAACTGGGTTTCGAGTCCGATGGGACGCATCTGATCGGGCGCGCGGCCGGAGGGGCGCATAAACTATCCTTTCGATTGGTGATTGCGGTGGCCCTTAGGCCGCCGACCTCATTCGCTCAACCGCATCTTGAAGAATTCGAGGATTTCGTCGCGCGCCCGAACCGTCGGCTGCCCCGCCTCGTCGATCAGGTGGATGGTGACGACGCTGTGCGGGTTCTTCATCGGGCTGTCCGGGTTCGCCGCGCTGTCGGGCAGCACCTTGCCGATGAAGCGGTCCCCCAACGCGTCCTCATAGGCCGCGAAACGCGCCGCCCGGCAATATTTGTCGCCCTCGAAGCGATAGGCGAGCACGGTCAGGTCCTCGGCCTCCATCCGCGCTTTGACCGCTGCAAGTTCATCCGGCGCGATGTGCAGGCCCGCCGCGTCGTTCAGCGGCAACGACGGCTGTGCCAGCACCGGCGCGATCACCGCGGGTTCGAGCATCATCGACAATGCGAAATTGCCGGTGAAACACATGCCGATCGCGCCGACGCCCCTGCCGCCGCATTCCTTGTGCGCCTGTGCCGCCAGCGCGCGCAGCCACCGCGTCGCGGGCGAGCTTTCATTGGACTGGAAGGCCCGAAACTGGCGGCTGATGCAGCCGCCGATCATCGTGAACAACATGCGAGGCGCTCGCGGCACCGCGCCGTCCTTGCCGAAGATATGCGGCATATAGACGGTGAAACCCGCATCAGCGACCCAGCGGGCGAAGCGTGCGACGTGCGGGCTGATGCCGGGCATTTCGGTCATCACGATCACCGCGGGGCCGCTACCCATCGTATAGACGCGATGCTTGCGGCCGAGCAGCGCGATCTCGCGATGGTCGAAATCACTCAGCGGATCGTCGCGATCGAGTGGCGGTATCGTCATGATTTTCTCCCCGCGCGGAAGCTAACGCGACTTGCGCGCACTGGCCAGCAAAGCTTGCCCCTTCCCCGCACCATCCCTAAATCCCCCCTTATGACCACACCGCCGATCATCGAACTCACCACGCGCGCGCGCGACGTGTTCCGGCTGGTCGTCGATGCCTATCTGGAAACCGGGCAGCCCGTCGGCTCGCGCACGCTGTCGAAGCTCGCAGCGCTCAACCTTTCACCCGCCTCGATCCGCAACGTGATGCAGGATCTCGAAGAATATGGCCTGCTCTCCAGCCCGCACACCAGCGCCGGCCGCCTGCCGACCGAGCAGGGCCTGCGCCTCTTCGTCGACGGGATGATGCAGGTCGCCGAACCTTCGGCCGAGGACCGCGCGCAGATCGAGGCGAGCCTGTCCGAAGGCGGCCCGATCGAAAGCGCGCTGGCGCAGGCGACCTCGGCGCTGTCGGGGCTGTCGGCGTGCGCGGGCCTCGTGCTCGTTCCCAAGCATGAGCGCGTGCTCAAACAGCTCGCCTTCGTGCCGCTGTCGGCGAACCAGTCGCTCGTCGTGCTCGTCGCGGGCGACGGCGCGGTCGAGAATCGCGTGATCGACATTCCCGCCGGGCTCAACCCGTCGGCGCTGGTCGAGGCGGGCAATTATATCTCGGCGACGCTGTCGGGCCTGACGCTGACTGAAGCGATGGCGCGGGTGCGCCGCGAGATCGAGGCCGAGCGGATCGCGATCGACCGCGCCGCGCAGGACCTTGTCAGCCGCGGGCTCGCAATCTGGTCGTCGGACGGCGCCGACCGGCCGGTGCTGATCGTGCGCGGGCAGGCGAATTTGCTCGACGAGAGCGCGGTCGGCGACCTCGACCGTGTGCGCCAGCTTCTCGACGAGCTCGAAACCAAGCAGGACATCGCGGGGTTGCTCGACAGCGCGCGCGAGGGCGCCGCCACCCGCATTTTCATCGGCTCGGAAAATAAATTATTCTCGCTTTCGGGCTCGTCCGTGATAGCGGCGCCCTATCGCGGATCGGACGGGCGCGTCGTCGGCGTGGTCGGCGTGATCGGCCCGACGCGCTTGAACTATGCCCGCATCGTTCCCATGGTGGATTTCACCGCACAATCGCTCTCCAGACTGATACGATAGGTTTATGACGAACATCGAAAATGACACCCCGGTCGACGACGGCCAGGCTACCGAAACCGCCGAGACGGCCGCACCCGAAGGCGCGAACGACGAAGTCGCGCAGCTCGCCGAACAGATCGCCGCGCTTCAGCAGGATCTGCTCTATGCGCGCGCCGAGACGCAGAATGTCACGCGCCGCAAGGACAAGGAAATCGCCGACGCGCACGCCTATGCGTCGACCAAATTCGCGCGCGACATATTGTCGGTCGCCGACAATCTTGGCCGCGCGCTCGCCGCCTTGAGCGACGAACAGCGCGCCGACGAAGGCATCAAGCCGCTGATCACCGGCCTCGAAGCGACCGAGCGTGAATTGCTCAGCGTCTTCGAACGCAACGGCATCACGCGCATCGCCGCGATCGGCCTGCCGCTCGACCCGAACCAGCACCAGGCGATGCTCGAAATCCCGAGCGACAAGACGCCCGGCACGATCGTGCAGGAAATGCAGGCGGGCTATATGATGAAGGACCGGCTGCTGCGCCCCGCGATGGTGGGCGTGGCGAAGGCGGGGTAACGCAAACCTCCCCTCCCTTTACGGGAGGGGATAAAGGGGTGGGTGCGCGGCGCGTCTGCGCCGCAAAAGACTCGTGATATTCGCGGGTGGGAGCAACGTATTCTTTTCGCGCACAAGTGCGCGCAACCCCACCCCAACCCCTCCCGCAAGGGGAGGGGCTTAAATCACGCCGCCTTGCGCAGCTTCGCGAGCTTCTTCAGCACCATCTCGCGCTTCAGCCGCGACAGATGGTCGATGAACAATATGCCCTCCAGATGGTCGTGCTCGTGCTGGATGCACGTCGCCATCAGGCCTGTCATGCGTTCCTGATGATGCTTGCCGTCGGCATCTTGCCAGTCGACGGTAACCTCGGCGGGGCGCGTGACATCGGCATATTGTTCGGGGACCGACAGGCAGCCCTCCTGATAGACGCTATGCTCCTCGCTCTCGTCCGAAAAGACGGGGTTGATGAACACGCGCGGCTCGCGGATCACCTTCTTGCCCTCTTCGTCATCGGGACCGGGTTCCTGCAGGTCGATGACGAGAATGCGCTTCGCCACCCCGACCTGGATCGCGGCAAGCCCGATGCCGGGCGCGTCGTACATCGTCTCGAACATGTCGGCGACCAGCGTCTTCAACTCGGCGTCGAACTTTTCGACGGGCTTCGAAATGACGCGCAGCCGAGGATCCGGGGTCTCTATGATGGGTAGGATGGCCATTGGTGCGAGGTATGATCGCGGGGGCGTTGGGTCAAGGGGCCTATCGTTTTCCGCATTCAATCGCCAACTCGTCACGCTGGATCATATATCCGCCGCCCAAACAGCCGGGCTCACGACATTCCATGAGAGCAAAATCATCATAACTTTTTAGGTCTCTACGCCCCGGCATAATTGATCGACCATCCGCGCGTTCGAGCCTCAACTCCACTATCCGTTTGTCAAAACGATCGGGATGTCTCAACTCGTCACCCTGTCCGCCCGCATCGAAATCGGCTGTATCGAAGACCGGCATCCGGGAATATGAGCGCCGCCAACCATCTAGGGCGCCGACACAGCGATGGCGTTGAAGAGCCGTCTCGATCTTCGCAACCTCATCATCCGTAGGTTTGAAATCACTTGATGAGAAACATGCTGAGCAGGAGAGTAAAGCCGCAATGCCGATGAAATTTTTCATGTCGATCCCTGTCATACCACCGGCCGCCGCGCCCTGAGCGCCTGCGCCAGCGTCCCCTCATCCAGATAATCGAGCTCGCCGCCCACCGGCAAACCGTGCGCGAGCTGCGTCAGTCGTACCGGATAACCCTCCAGCCGCTCGGCGAGATAATGCGCGGTCGTTTGCCCCTCCAGCGTCGCATTCATCGCCAGCACGACCTCGTCGATCCCGCCCGCCGCGACGCGGGCCACCAACGCATCGATGCTGAGGTCCTGCGGCCGCACACCCTCCAGCGCCGACAGCCGGCCACCGAGCACATGATATTTGCCGGGAAAGAGCCGCGACTTGTCGAGCGCCCAGAGGTCGGAGACTTCCTCGACGACGCACAGGCTGCGCGCATCGCGGCGCGGGTCGGCGCAGATCGCGCAGGGATCGTGCGTGTCGATATTGCCGCAGATCGTGCAGGTGACGAGCCGTTCGGACACCGTCTGGAGCGCCGCGAGCAGCGGCGCGAAGCTGCTCTCGCGCTTCTTCATCAGGTGCAGCACCGCGCGCCGTGCCGAACGCGGCCCGAGCCCCGGCAGGCGGGCGAGTTGCTGGACGAGGGCTTCGATTTCGATGGAGGCCATGCAGAGCACCTATCGCGCGACGCGAGCGCATACAATCCTCTCCCCTTGCGGGAGAGGATGCCAAAGCTTGGCGCGAAGCGCCTAGCGGCGGCTGGAGAGGGGTTGCGACGGCGCGGCCCCCTCTCCCGCTGCGACTGGCGAGCAAGCTCGCAAGTCTCGCTGCCCTCTCCCGCAAGGGGAGAGGGATACTTGCGCCCCGCCCGTTCCTCCGCCAAAGCCCGCACCCATGCGCATCGCCTTCATGGGAACGCCGCCCTTCGCGGTGCCGACGCTCGCCGCGCTCCACGCGGCGGGGCACGACATCGTCGCCGTCTATAGCCAGCCCCCCCGCCCCGCGCAGCGCGGCAAGAAAGTGCAGAAGAGCCCGGTGCAGGTCTGGGCCGAGGAGCATGGCCTGCCCGTCCGCACCCCGCGGAGCCTGAAGACCGAAGAAGCGCAGGCCGAATTCGCGGCGCTCGACCTCGATGTCGCGGTGGTCGCGGCCTATGGCCTGATCCTGCCGCAAGCGGTGCTCGATGCGCCGCGCGAAGGCTGCCTCAACGTCCATGGCTCGATCCTGCCGCGCTGGCGCGGCGCGGCGCCGGTGCAGCGCGCGATCCTCGCGGGCGATGGCGAAACCGGCGTGACGATCATGCAGATGGACGCCGGGCTCGACACCGGCGCGATGCGGCTGATCGAAACCACGCCGGTGGGGCCCAAGAGCGCGGGCGTGCTGACCCACGAACTCGCCGAAATGGGCGCGCTGATGATGCGCCGCGTGCTGAGCGAACTCCACGCCTTTCCGCCGGTCCCGCAACCCGATGAGGGCGTGACCTATGCGGCAAAGATCGACAAGAGCGAGGCGCGGCTCGATTTCCTGACCAGCGCGGTGCAGGTCGAGCGGCAGATACGCGCGTTCAACCCCGTGCCGGGGGCCTTCTTCGAGATGGAGGGCGAACGCTACAAGATCCTCGCGGCCGAGGTTGTCCATCCCGCGGACACCGCCCCCGGCGCCGCGCCCGGCGTTGCGCTCGACGATGCCCTCGCCATCGCTTGCAACCCCGGCGCAATCCGCGCGGTGCGCGTCCAACGGGCGGGCAAACCGGCGATGGATGCGGCGGAGTTGCTGCGCGGGCGGGCAATCCCGGCAGGCACGCGGCTCGCATGACCCAGGTGTGCCCAATAAATAGGGACAGTCCCTATTTTTCCACAACTGGTTGCAGCGGCATATGGACGCCTACGAAAAAAATAGGGACTGTCCCTATTTATTGCCCGCCAACGTCGCAATGACCCGCTTCGCTCTCACCATCGAATTTGACGGCCGTCCCTATATGGGCTGGCAGCGGCAGGCGCACGGCCCAAGCGTCCAGCAGACGATCGAGGAAGCGGTCCACCGCTTCACCGCCGAGACCGTGCAGGTGTTCAGCGCCGGGCGCACCGACGCCGGCGTCCATGCGATCGCGATGCGCGCGCATGTCGACATCGAAAAGCCGCTGACCCCATTCAAGCTGACCGAGGCGCTGAATGCGCAGCTCCGTCCCGCGCCGATCGCGATCGTCGGGTGCGAGATCGTCCCGGGCGACTGGCACGCGCGCTTCGCCTGCATCGGCCGTGCCTATGAATATCGCATCGTTAACCGCCGCGCGCCGCTGACCTGGGACAAGGGCCTGTCGTGGCAGGTCGCGCGGCCGCTCGACACCGACGCGATGCACGCCGCGGCGCAGCAGCTGATCGGCCTGCATGATTTCACGACCTTCCGATCGGCGCATTGCCAGTCGCAAAGCCCGGTGAAGACGCTCGACAAGCTCAGCGTCAGCCGCCACGGCGAGGAGGTCATCATCGACGCCGCGGCGCGCAGCTTCCTGCATCATCAGGTGCGCTCGATGGTCGGATGTCTCGCGCTGGTCGGTTATGGCAAATGGTCGGCGCGCGATTTGAAGGGCGCGCTGGAGGCGGCGGACCGGAACGCGCTAGGGCTGAATGCCCCGCCCGACGGGCTGTATTTTGTGAGCGCAACTTACCCGTAGAATACCCCCACTCATCGTGACCCCGGACTTGATCCGGGGTCCCGCTCCCTTTTTCGCCACCACGCAAAAAGCGGGATGCCGGATCAAGTCCGGCATGACGAAAGAAACTGGCGGGCGAACGAAAAAGGGCGGCCCTACCAGACCGCCCTTTCCTTCATCGCTGTGGACGCGATTACACTTTTTCGGCGTAGTAGAGCGGCGCATGTTCGTTGAGGATCTGGAGGATCTTCGCCTGCGCGGTCTTTTCGTCGCTTTCTTCCATCGCGGCGAGTTCGCGCGCGAGGCGGCTCGACGCCGCTTCGAAGATTTGGCGCTCCGAATAGCTCTGCTCGGGCTGGTCGTCGGCGCGGAACAGGTCGCGCGTCACTTCGGCGATCGACACGAGGTCGCCCGAATTGATCTTCGCTTCATATTCCTGCGCGCGGCGCGACCACATGGTGCGCTTGACCTTCGGCTTGGTGGTCAGGACCTGCAGCGCTTCCTTCAGCGTCTTGTCCGACGACAGCTTGCGCATGCCGACGCCTTCGGCCTTGTTCGTCGGCACGCGAAGGGTCATCTTTTCCTTTTCGAAACGAAGAACATAGAGTTCCAGCTGCATGCCGGCGATTTCGGATTTTTGCAGCTCGATGACGCGCCCCACGCCATGTTTCGGGTAAACGACATAATCACCGACTTCGAAAACGGGGGTGCTTGCGGACATTCAAGTTCCTTTCAGTGACCTTGCCGGGGACGGGGAAGCGCGTGAACAGCGGTATATCCGGCCCTCTATGGGAGGGGGATTGGGCTGGTAGGGCGGCGCTAGCCAGTCAGCGTGACAAGGAATGGGCTCCATCGGAAACGCCAAGCGTGCCCCAGCCCGGCGGCGGGAAGAGGCACAATGTCGGCGTGTTGATATTTATTATAACAGATTCGCAACAAAATTGCCACCCCCGCACGGAAAAGCGCGGGTCGGCACCTTGACGGCTCCTCACACCCGTTTCACCTTGAAACGAAATCATAGATAGGGAGCCGGTATGAAAGATCAAATCTGGTGGGTCACCGGGGCGTCGTCGGGCATCGGCGCGGCGCTGGCCAAGGCACTGGCGACGCGCGGGGCGAAGCTGATCCTGTCGGGACGAAACGTCGCGGCGCTCGAGGCGGTCGCCGCCGAATGCGCGACCGAGACGCTGGTCCTGCCGTTCGAGGCGACGGACTACGCCGCCCTTCCCGCGATCGCGAAACAGGCCTGGGCGTGGCAGGGGCGCGTCGATGGCCTCGTCAACAATGCGGGCATCTCGCAGCGCAGCCTCGCGATCGAGACCGACTTTTCGGTTTATGAGCGGATCGTCGCGGTCGACCTGCTCGCGCCCATCGCGCTCACCCAGCAATTGCTGCCGCGCATGGTCGGCGCGGGCGGCGGGCAGATCATCGCGATATCGAGCGTCGCGGGCATCGCGGGCGTGCCGCTACGCAGCGCCTATTCGGCGGCGAAGCACGGCATCATCGGCTATCACGACGCGGTGCGCGCCGAAAACGAGCATCTCGGCCTCAAAGTCCTCGTCGTCGCGCCGGGGTCGGTGCGCACCAACGTCAGCCGCAACGCGCTGAACGCCGACGGCAGCGTCCGCGGCACGAGCGACGCGGCGATCGAGAACGGCCTGTCGCCCGATGACGCCGCCGCGCAGATGCTCGCCGCCGTCGATGCCGGCACCCGCGAGTTGATCGTTGCGGAAGGCGCCGAAGCGGCGATAGCCGGCCTGCGCCGCGGCGATCCCGACGCGCTGTTCGACCGGATGAGCGCGATGGTCCAGGCGGGCTATGCGGCGCAGATGAAGGCCGGCCGCGCGACCCTGACCTGACCGCGCGACCCTGACCTGAACCCCAATCGGGACGCCCGCCGCGATCTATTTGGCCGCGATCACCGGCGGCGCCTTGCCGGCGTCACTTGCGATATAGGCGGGGTTGAAGCGTTCCAGCCATTTCCGTGTCGCCTCGAGAAACTCGGCTTCGTCCGAGGGTGCCGGAAAATTGTGGGTATTGTCGGGCTGGTAAAGATAGTCGAAATCCTGCCCGCGCACTTTTCCGGACCGCTCGAGCGCGCTGACCAACCCCTTGGCCTGGGCGAGTGGCACGCGATCGTCCTTGACCCCGTGCACGATCAGGATGGGCGACCACTTGCCTTCGGCGTTCTGCGTCGGCGAAACCGTGTCGAGGTCCGCCGTGCCCTTTGACAGATAGTTGGAACCAAAGCGTCCAAGGTAGTTCCGATCATATTTCCGCATTTCGCCAAGATCATACACCCCGGCCCCGGCGATCGTGCAGCGCCACCGGGCGGGGTCGCGCTGCGCGGCGCGGGCGGAGGCATATCCGCCATAGGACCAGCCCATCATGCACGCGCGCTTGGGATCGACCGTGCCCTGCGCCGCCAGATAGTCGATCGCGTCGTTGAGATCGTCCTGCATCCGAAGGCCGAACCCGTCGTCCCGCCCCTTTTTGATCCAGTCGCGGCCGTAACCGCCCGAACCGCGGTAATTGGGCTGCACCACCACATAGCCGAGCTCGGCGATAGCCTGATGCCAGGCGAAGGGGCCAAAGCCTTCTTCGTCGCGCGGTCCAAAGGGACCGCCGTGGGTGATCATCACCACCGGCAAATTGCGCTGCCCCTCACGATGCCGCGGCATCGTCACGACCGCATGAATCTTTTCTCCGTCGCTTGCGGGGTAGATAATCGTTTTGGTGGGATTCATTTCGGCTTCGCCGAAATATTCGTTGGAATAACCGATCCGCGCGACCTTTCCCGTATCGGTGTTGAACGAATAATAGATTCCGGTCTGGTTCGTCTTTCCGACCCAAACCAGCATATTCTTGTCGCCGAGGTCGCTGGAAACAATCCGGGCATTGCCCGCGCCAAATTGCTGTTCGAACATGTCTTGCACGGCCTTCAGCCGCTCATCCATCCAGTAGATTTTCGAACGATTCTCGACGACCGACACCGATTGCAGCTGGTTGCAGCTTTCGTTGCAACCCAACTCGCCCACGTCATAGCCTTCGACCGCGAAAATCGGCTCGCCAAGTTCCATGGTCGCGAGGTCGATCTTGTAGACCTTGTCGAAGCCATCCTTGTTGCTGGTGACGATGGCTTTGCCTTCCTCGGCCAGAAAAATTTCCGGAACCAATAAATCGCCGGAAAAGGTCGGATCGGCTTTGTCATATATGGTCTTGAGATTTTCGTCCGGCGTCGCGCGATAAAGAACGCGTGTCTTACCGCTGTCGCGGTCATAGCCGACGCCCATACGAACGACGCCCTTGCCATCCGCTGCCCAGCCGCCGACCAGAATATTCGGCTTTTGCACCAGCTTGAAACGCCCCGTACGAACATCGACGTCGATCACCTCGGGTCGGCCGAGATATTCATAACCATAGGTCAGCGACGTGCGCGAAAGGAGCAGGCGCTCGTTCTTGTGATCGACATGGATGATATCGCTGGCACTTCCAGCCGCATCTTTCCACGCCAGCGGCGCAAGCTTTTTGCCTTCGACATCATAGCTGAAAAGTCGGCCCATTTCGCCTTCGAACAGTCCGATCTCGCCCGAAGCGGCCGTCACCACCAGCGTCCGGTTTCCCACCCAGCGCCAGCTGATGATTCGACGATCGCCGAATTCCTTATAGGCCTCGGTCTTCAGGAAATAATCGGGCTGGGCCTTTCCGGTCAGGTCGAAGATGGCAAGATATTCGACGCCCTTGTAGCTGACCTTTGCGGCCATCTTGCTTGCATCGGGCGACAGCCGCGGCATCTGCAGGGTCGCTCGATTGGCAAATTGGGACACCGGCACGCGCCCTTCGATCGTCGAAGGGGGCTGGGCCGCTTGCGCTGTCGCGACAGTCCACGACATGGCGACCGCAAGCGATGCGGTCGCCAGAATCGACCTCACGGAATTCCGGTAGAAGCTTCTATTCACGCGGCAATCTCCCCCTCGACTGCCCCAAGGCTTAGCGGACAATCGCGTCAGAACTCAACCCGCAAGCCGCACCTTTCATCGATAATGGCGAAACCCCGCCGGATCGCTCCGGCGGGGCCTTGTTTTGCCCGCGGACGGCCCGGCCTACGCCGCGCCGTGCGCCAGCGCCGCGAGGAGCAGGATCGCCACGATGTTGGTGATCTTGATCATCGGATTCACGGCAGGCCCCGCCGTATCCTTGTACGGATCGCCGACGGTGTCGCCGGTCACCGCGGCCTTATGGGCCTCGCTGCCTTTGCCGCCGTGGTTGCCGTCTTCGATGTACTTCTTGGCGTTATCCCATGCGCCGCCGCCCGAGGTCATCGAGATGGCGACGAACAGCCCGCCGACGATCACGCCGAGAAGGAGTGCGCCAAGCGCCTCGAGCGCCGCCGCCGGGCCGGCGACCGCGCGGATCACGAAGAACACGACGATCGGCGCAAGCACCGGCAGCAGCGACGGAATGATCATTTCCTTGATCGCTGCTTTGGTGACGAGGTCGACGGTGCGGGCATAGTCGGGGCGGCTGGTGCCGTCCATGATGCCCTTGTTGTTCGCGAACTGGTCGCGGACGTCCTTCACCACGTCGCCCGCCGCGCGGCCGACCGCGGTCATGCCCATCGCACCGAACAGGTACGGCAGGAGCGCGCCGAGCAGCAGCCCGACGATGACGTAAGGCGACGACAGCGAGAAGGTCAGCGGCGCGTCGATGCCGAGCACCGCCGAATATTCGGCGATGTCGGCCGTATAAGTGCCGAACAGCACCAATGCCGCGAGGCCCGCCGAACCGATGGCATAGCCCTTGGTCACCGCCTTGGTCGTGTTGCCCACGGCGTCGAGCAAGTCGGTCTTTTCACGAACCGAATCGTCGAGGCCCGCCATTTCGGCAATGCCGCCAGCGTTGTCGGTGACGGGACCATAAGCGTCGAGCGCGACGACCATTCCCGCGAGCGCAAGCATCGCGGTGGCGGCAAAGGCGATGCCGATGATGCCCGCGGTCTGGTAAGCGACGATGATGCCGACGCAGATGACGAGCGTCGGCAGCGCGGTCGATTCAAGGCTGATGGCGAGGCCCTGGATCACATTGGTGCCGTGACCCGTTTCCGAAGCCTTGGCAATGCTGCGCACCGGGCGATAATTGGTGCCGGTGTAATATTCGGTGATCCAGATGATCAGCCCGGTGATGACGAGGCCGAGCAGCGAGCAGAAGAACAGATCTTCGCCGTTGAAGTCGGTGCCGGCGATGTTCGCGCTCATGTCGCCGAGCGCATAGCTGGTCGAGAACCAGATCGCCGGGATCGAGAGGACCGCGGTGACGAGGAAACCCTTGTACATCGCGCCCATGACGTTCTTGCCGCTGCCGAGACGCACGAAGTAAGTGCCGATGATCGAGGTGATGATGCACACGCCGCCCATCAAGAGCGGCAGCGTCATCAGCGGCAACAGCATGTCGCCCGCGCCCTTCAGGAGCAGCGCGATCAGCACCATCGTGGCGCCGACGGTGACGACATAGGTTTCGAACAGGTCGGCCGCCATGCCGGCGCAGTCGCCCACGTTATCGCCGACGTTATCGGCGATCACCGCCGGGTTGCGCGGATCATCCTCGGGGATGCCCGCCTCGACCTTGCCGACGAGGTCGGCGCCGACGTCGGCCGCCTTGGTGAAGATACCGCCGCCGAGGCGCGCGAAGATCGAGATCAGCGAGGCGCCGAAAGCAAGCGCGACGAGCGCGTCGACCACGGTGCGATCGTCACCGCCGACGGTGAAGCCACCGGGACCGGTCAGATACCAGAAAAAGACCGAGATCGCGAGGAGCGCGAGGCCCGCCACCAGCATACCTGTGATCGCGCCGGCGCGGAACGCCATGGTCAGGCCCGCCTGCAGCCCGGTCTGCGCCGCCGCCGCGGTGCGGACGTTGGCTTTCACCGAGATGTTCATGCCGACGAAGCCGGCGACGCCCGACAGAACGGCGCCGATGACGAAGCCGGTCGCCGAGATCGGGCCAAGGAACAGCCCGACGAGAATGGCGACGACGACGCCGACGATGGCGATGGTGCGATATTGGCGGCCCAGATAGGCCTTGGCGCCTTCCTGGATGGCGCCAGCGATTTCCTGCATCTTCTCATTCCCCGCCGATGCGCTGAGCACCTGCCGCGAGGTAATGAAGCCATAGAGCACGGCCACCAGGCCGCACGCTATCGCGATCAAAACCGGATCCGGATTCATGCGTGACTATTCCTTCCCGTTGAGAAGGGCGACGCAGAAGATAGCAGTCGAGCACGTCCGACTTATTGATGCCGGTTCGCTCTCTCCCCTGATGCGACCGCCCCAAATTTGGACGGGCGAGTTATGGGAAGAAAGAATGCCAAGGGCAAGCCCGGTTATTCGGCGCTTTTGCGGGCTTTCGCGTCAGTGCATGAAACCGAGCCGCTCGGGCGGCGCGATGCGCTGGGCGCGGTGGGTGAGCATGATCCCGTCGCCCACCCCGGCGTGGCCGATCGGGGTCGCCGCGACGTTCAGCGCCGCCGCGATCGCGCGAATGTCGCTCGCCGCGCCCGAGTCTGCGGTGAACAGCAGCTGATAATCGTCGCCCGCCGTCGCCGCCGCGAGCCGCGTGTCGAGCACATCGGGCCGCACCGCGAGCAGCGCCGCCGACAGCGGGATCGTCTCGAGCATGATGCCCAGTTCGCACCCGCTCGCCTCCGCCATGCGTTGCGCGTCGATCAGCAGGCCGTCGGAGACGTCCATCATCGCATGGACGGGATTCGCAATGGCCTGTCCGAACGCCAGCTGTGGCTGCGGACGGCGATAGGCGTCGAGGCAGGTTTCATTCGGATCGACCTGCCCCAGCCGCATCGCGAGCCCGAGCCCGGCGTCGCCGATCGTCCCCGTGACCCAGATCTGGTCGCCCGGCCGAACCCCGCTTCGCGCCGGCGCCCCCGTCGCGGGCGCTTTGCCGATCGCGGTCAGCCCGAAGGTGCGCGGCGCGCCCGCCGGAATGCCCACCGTATCGCCGCCGAGCAGCGGCACTTCGTACCGGCGCAGCACCTCGCCCAGACCGCGGACGAACGCCGCGTCCCAATGTTCGTCCCCGGTCAGGCTGTAACCGACGAGCACGCCGAGCGGCGCCGCCCCCTTGGCGGCGAGATCGGAAAGGTTCACCGCGACGAGCTTCCACGCGACATCCTGCGGCCGCTCGTCGGGAAGGAAATGGACGCCCTCGACGATCATGTCGTGGGTCAGGACGAGATCGCCCAGCACCGCCGCATCGTCGGCCAGGCCGCGCGCGGCGGGATCGGTCGCGATGCTTCGCAGGCGGGCGATGAAATCGGCTTCGCTCATGGGGAGAAGCCTAGAGGATACCGGTGCGGTATAAAAGATACCCTCGATCCTCCCTGCCGCGCAGCGGTGGGGAGGTGGCAGCGCGTAGCACTGACGGAGGGGCTATTGGCGCAACGTCGCCGCCCCTCCACCACTCGCTTTCAGCGAGCGGTCCCCCTCCCCATGCCTACGGCACAGGGAGGATCTGTCATCACTTCGCCCGCACATCCTTACCGATCGCATCGAGCAGCCCGTTGGCGAACCCCGCCTCGCGCTGGTCGAAAAATGCCTTCGCGACATCGACATATTCGCTGACCACCGCACCCACCGGCACGTCGCCGCGCGCCATCAGCTCGTAAGACCCCACCCGCAGGATCGCCTTCATCGTGCGATCGAGCCGGTCCATCGACCAGCCGCTCGCGAGCCGCGCGATGATCGCCGCATCGATTTCTTCGGCGCGCGCCAGCGTGCCCTTCACGATGTCATCGAAAAATTCGGTGTCGGCATCGGCATATTCGGCGTCCTCGATCGTCGCGCCGATGCGGTGCTGATGGAATTCGTGGATCAGCTTGGCCACGGGCGTGCCCTCCATCTCGTGCTGATAGAGTGCCTGGACGGCGGCAAGGCGGGCGGCGGAGCGGGATTGGGCGCGTTTGTTCATGGTTTTCGCTTCTAACTCAATTCGTCATTCACTCAAATCGTCATCCCGGCGAAGGCCGGGATCTCGCCGGTGGTTCTTGACGCGAGGTCGAGATCCCGGCCTTCGCCGGGATGACGGATAAAAGGGAGACTTGGGCGGTTTATTTCAATCGGTTCTGAACGCTCAGCGCATGGGCGGGAAGTCCCTCGGCGCCGGCGAGCGCGACCGCCGCGGGGCCGATCGCGGCGAGGCTCGCTTCGTCGAGCGCGAGAAAGCTGGTGCGCTTCATGAAGTCGGTGACCGACAGCCCGCTCGAAAAGCGCGCGCGGCGGCCGGTGGGGAGGACGTGGTTGGGGCCGGCGACGTAATCGCCGATCGCTTCCGGCGTCTGGCGGCCGAGAAAGACCGATCCGGCGTGACGCACCTTGGCGAACAGCGCGTCGGCCTGGGCGGCATCGACCGCGAGTTCGAGATGTTCGGGCGCGAGCCGGTCGCACAGCGGAATTGCATCGGTTAGGTTCGGCACAATGATGATGGCCCCGTATGCCACCCAACTGGCGCGCATCGTCGCGCCGGACGCCAGACTACGAATCTGATGCTCAATATTTTCAACGACCGCATCGGCGAAGTCGCCATCGTCGGTGAAGAGGATCGACTGGCTCGTCGGGTCGTGCTCGGCTTGACTCAAGAGGTCTGCGGCGATGACATGCGGTTCGTTCTTCGCGTCGGCGACGACGACGATCTCGCTCGGCCCCGCGACCATGTCGATGCCGACGACGCCGTAGAGCTGGCGCTTCGCTTCGGCGACCCAGGCATTGCCCGGGCCGGTAACGACGTCGACCGGCGCGACGCGGTTCGTGCCATGGGCGAGCGCCGCGATCGCCTGCGCGCCGCCGACGCGCCAGATTTCGTCGACCCCGCCGATATGCGCCGCGGCCATCACGACCGGATTGACCTCGCCGCCCGGCGTCGGGGTCATCATCACGATACGCTCCACCCCCGCGACCTTGGCGGGAAGGATGTTCATCAGCACCGACGAGGGGTAGGCGGCGCGCCCGCCGGGGACATAGACCCCCGCCGCATCGACCGCGTTCCAGCGCGCGCCGAGCCGCACCCCCGCGGTGTCGCGATAGTCGCGATCCTGCGGCAGCTGCGCGGCGTGATAGGCGCGGATGCGTTCCGCCGCGAGGTTCAGCGCATCGCGCAGCGCGGGCGCGAGCGCGTCATACGCCTCGGCGCATTCCTGCTTCGAGATGCTCCACCCGCTCGCGTCCAGATCGAAGCGGTCGAATTTTGCGGTATAGTCGGCGAGCGCCGCGTCGCCCTCGGCCTTCACCCGCGCGATGATCGCAGCGACGTCGGCGGACACATCGGAATCGCTCTCGCGCCGATCATTGACCAGCGCGTCGAACTCGGCGGCAAAGCCGGGATCGGAAGCGTCAAGCCGCCGCATCGGCTGCGGCCTCACGGAACTTCTCGACCAGCGCCGGCACTTCGGCCGACCGCAGCTTGAACGCCGCGCGGTTGACGATCAGCCGCGCCGACACCTCGCTGATGATCTTCTGCTCGGCGAGCGCATTTTCGACGAGCGTGCGCCCGGTCGAAACAAGGTCGACGATGTGCGAAGCGAGACCCAGCTTCGGCGCGATCTCCATCGCGCCGTTCAATTTGATACATTCGGCCTGGATGCCCTGCGCCTCGAACCAGCGGCGCGTCGTCCCGGGATATTTGGTCGCGACGCGAATATGGCTTTCGCCCCCCAATTCGTTGGCGCCCGGCGGCGCGCTGCCCTCGGGCCCCGCGAGCGACAGGCGGCAGTGGCCGATACCGAGGTCGACCGGGGCATAAAGCTCCGAATAATCGAACTCGTCGACGACGTCCGATCCGACGATGCCGAGCTGCGCCGCGCCATGCGCGACGAAGGTCGCGACGTCGAACGCGCGCACGCGGATCAGCGAGATGTGCGGCTGGTTTGTCCCAAAAACTAACGCCCTGCTTTTCTTGTCGAAAAACTCGTCCGAAGGCTCTATCCCGACGCGCGCAAGCAGGGGCAGCGCCTCGTCGAGGATGCGCCCCTTCGGGATGGCAAAGATGATTGGTTCGGGCATAGGCTTGCGCGCCCATAAGCGGCGAGAGGAAAAAGGGCAATGAGCGAGCGTTACGAGTTCATTGACATGGCTCAGACCGGTCCCAAGGCTGTCCGCACGGCTTTTGCCAATCAGGTCGCCTATTGCCGCGCCAATGATGCGCGGGTGACCGCGCGAGTCGTCGCCGCGCTGGGCACCTTGCTCGACAAGCCCGCAAGCGAATTCGCGCACCGCATCGCGGGCTGGCAGGGCGCGCCGCTCGCCGACGCGCTGCCGCTGCGCGCCGCGGGCGGCATCCATGCGCTCCACCTGTCCGAAGCGGCGCATGAACTCGCCCCCGTCTATGCCGATGCGGAGGATATCAACGACGAAGCCGTCATCGCCGGCGTCGTCCGGCGGCACGACGCCGCGCTTCTCGCGTGGCTCGACGGCCCGCCGCAGACGAACGAAGCCGGCCGCTCATCGAACTTCATCGCCGCGATGCTGTGGCTCGCCGAGCAGGGCCTGCCGCCACGCTTCGATTGCCTCGAGATCGGGTCGAGCGCCGGGATCAACCTGATGATCGACCGCTATCATTACGAGCTCGGTGGCGTGCATATCGGGCCGCGGCCCGGCGCGATGGCCTTCGCCCCCGAATGGCGCGGCGATCATCCGCCGATGCACGACATCGAAATCGCGAGCCTCAAGGGCTGCGACGTCGCGCCGGTCGACCTGACCGACCCCGTGCAGGCGCTGCGGATCCAGGCCTATATCTGGCCCGAGCACCACATCCGGTTCGCGCGCCTGGAGGCCGCGATCGCCGCGGCGCATGAAGCGAAGCCCAATCTCGTTCACGCCAACGCCGCCGATTTCGTCGAGGCCGAGCTCGCCACGCCCCAGCCGGCGGGCACGACGCGTGTGCTGATGCACTCGATCGTCTGGCAATATGTCCCCGCCGACCAGCAGGCGCGCGTCACCGCCGCGATGGAAGCCGCGGGCGCGCGAGCCACGGCCGAGCGCCCGCTGGCATGGATCGCGCTCGAGGCGAACCGGACGGTGCATCATCACGAACTGGTGGTGCGCTATTGGCCGGGCGGCGGCGCGGCGCAGAAGCTTGCCCACGCCCATGCGCATGGCGCGTGGGTAGAGTGGCTCGCGCGCTAAAGCCGCGCCTCCAGCCGCGCCAGCAACGCCTGCACCGGCGTCACCGCGGATGCCTCCCATCCCGCCTCCAGCAACGCAACGCGCTCGAACAGCCGCTCGCTCGCACTGACGATCCGGCGGAGCGACGCGTCGAACCCTTCGCAAACATCCCAGTCGGCGGCGACCGGCGCGCCGATGCGCGCCGCGCTGTCGTTCGGCCCGGCACCGGGGTCGCCCGCAAACATCGCGCGGCGGTGAAGCAGCCAGGCGATGACGTGCATCAGCCGCGTCGTCGTCTTCAGCGATTCGCAGGCGAGGCCGATCTGCGCCGCCGCGTTGCCGCGAACGCTGCCGAGATCGCGCTCAGCGGCAAAGGCCGCATGCGCCTCGTCGGCGAGCAGCATCGCCTCGACATAGAGATTTTCGACCTGCGCGCGCTGCACCGGCGCGCCCGTCGCCATCCTGCTCCTCGCCATCCTGTTCGTGTCCCCGCCGATCATGGCCGCAGCGATGCCACGCTCCGCGGCGGGTCCGCAATCGCGGTAACCATCATTTGCATCGGCTGTCCCGTTTTGATTCAGGCGGTTGGTTCAGGCGATGATGTCGGGCAGCAACTGGTCCTCGCACCAGGCGATCTCGTCGCGCAGCTTGAGCTTGCGCTTCTTCAGCCGCGCGAGTTGCAGCTGGTCGACGGTCGCCCCGGTGCCGAGCGCGATGATCGCGACGTCGAGGTCGCGATGTTCGATGCGAAGCAGTTCCAGGCGCTGGGTAATTTCCTCGGGGGTCACCCGGCCTCCCTGCCACGTTCACCACTGGTCCGCAACGGCAACCGCCCCACCGAATCGTCACGACATCGGGGCGGTTTCATGTTTTACTTCGGCTGCCCATCGAGTCGAAAAGGAGAATGCCAATGAGCACGTCGCACCTTTCCACCCTGAGGTCCCGTCACGCGGACCTCGATGTGAAAATTGCGAATGAAGAGCGTCGGCCCGCCCCCGATACCGGGGCACTCGCGCAGCTCAAGAAGCGGAAACTGAAACTCAAGGAAGAGATGCTCGCGATCGGCTGATCGCGAGTGCTATCGCCCCGCTGATGCCGCCCTGCAAAGGGCCATCAGCGCCGGCGGTAGAGGGGCCCCGTCTCGAGGCCCGTGCGCCGCAGATGCGGCGGCAAATCGGACTGCGAAACCACCTGACGACGAACGGCCTGCGGATCGATCGCGCGGTCGAAGGCGATGCCGAACTTGCCTTCGCCGACCCAGATCACGCGCCCGGCGACCGGCCCGAGATTGCGCAGGTCGACCTCGACCGCCGCCCCTTGCGCGACCGCGACCTTGCCCTCGGCGAGCATCCCGCCCGGCGACAGGTTGCGCACGCGCACGGTGACGGGTCCACCGCCGCCGGGCAGCGCCAGCTCTGCCTGCATGAACAGGCTGTCGCGGTCGGCGCCGCGCGACAGCGCCGCGACTTCCTCGTCCACCGATGTCGGTCTTTGCGAATCCATTTGCGCCCCGTCTCTTTCGTATCGAGGCGCGAAATCTAGGGCCTAGCGGTTGCCGAATCGTAAATGGGCCACAGCCCCCGCGATCAATCTTCGCGTGAAATTCGCTCGTTACGCTCGTGGCGCTCCTGCGCTTCCAGCGTCATCGTCGCGATCGGCCGCGCCTGCAGCCGCGCGAGCGAGATCGGCTCGCCGGTCACCGCGCAATAGCCATACTCGCCCTCTTCGATACGGCGGATCGCCGAATCGATCTTGGCGATCAATTTGCGTTGACGGTCGCGGGTGCGCAGTTCGATCGCCCAGTCGGTCTCGCTCGACGCCCGGTCGGCGAGGTCGGGTTCGCGCAGCGGGCCGTCCTGAAGATGCGCCAGCGTCGATTCCGATTCGGACAGGATCGATTTTTTCCAGGCGAGGAGCAGGCCGCGGAAGTAATCCTGCTGCCGCTCGTTCATAAACTCTTCGTCGTCGCTGGGGACATAATCCGAATCGAGATTGGATTTGGCTTCGCGAAGCGCGTCTGCGCCAACATCGGCAATCTTGGTCGGCATGAGGGGCTCTCGCGTCCTTTCCTGTCACCCCGTGAGCCGTCTCGTGCGGTTCGGGGAGTGGCGCGCCTATACCCAGCCACCGGCCGCGATACAAGCACCGAAGCTGTTGATAACGATGAGCTGTGAAGCCCGAGTGAACCGACGCTGGAACCATGGTGATTCCACGGTGGCGCGGCAACGAACCATCACCCCCTGCCCGGCGCCGATTTAGGTCCGAAGGTTAACCAATCGAACAGAATCCTTGCATATTTCGTTCTGTTTTGGGACAGATACCGCGTTTTTTGTTGATTTCGCGTCGCATTTCCCGCTCTCGGACAGGCAAACGCGGTTAACAGAATTGCCGTGTTCACAAAGCTTTGGCCTTTTGGGTTATAGCGAAGGTGAATGGGGGGTGTCGGTCGATGGCGCTTCGCACCCGCAACGGGAAAGAAAGAGAAGCCTATGTCTGTCCGAATGGCCCTGGCCAAGCTTTGCGCCTGCACCTGCGGCGGCGCGATCATCGGTAGCGGCGCGATGCAGATCACCGACGTTCCGAAGGCGCGGGCGCAGGTTCAGTCCTGCTCGCCCTGCGTCGCCCAGAAAAAGGTCGTGCGCAAACGCCATGCGGCGCGCAAGAAGGTGAAGCGCGTCCGCCGCGTCGTCACGACGAAGAAGGTGATCCGCACCACTACCCCGCAGACGCAGGTGGTGACACAGACGATCCCCCTGCCCCCGATCCCCTACGCCCCCTTCCCGCAATCGGGCTGGGAAGGCGGCGGCGGTAGCGGCGGCGGCGTGACCGTCATCGGCGGCGGCTTTGGCGGCGGTTTCGGCGGCGGCTTTTTCGGCGGTTTCTTCGGCGGCAGCTCGGGCGGCGGCAGCAGCGGCAGCATCGTCGTCACCTCGACGACGACGGGCGGCCTCAGCTCGACCACGAGCACCTCGTCGGGCGTCTCGACCTCGACCGGCGGCGTGTCCACCTCCACGGGCGGGGTCAGCACCTCGACGGGCGGGGTTTCGACCTCCACCGGCGGCGTGTCGACTTCGACCGGCGGCGTCAGCACCTCATCGGGCAACGTCTCGACCTCGACGGGCGGCGTCAGCACCTCGACCTCGTCGGGTAATGTGTCGACCTCGACCGGCAGCGTCAGCACCTCGTCGTCGAGCAGCAGCTCGTCGTCGAGTTCCTCTTCGTCCTCCTCCTCGTCGAGTAGCTCCTCGTCCGGCGGCAGTTCGTCGAAAGGCAGCTCGGGTTGGGGCAGTTCGTCGCACGGCAGTTCGGGTGGCTCGAACGGCAGCTCGGGAGGATCCAGCAGCAGTTCGGGCGGATCGAGCAGCAGCTCGTCCTCTTCCTCCTCCTCGTCGAGCAGCAGCACGTCGAGCGGCGCCACTTCGTCGGGCGCGACCGGCGGCAGCAGCAGCTTCGGCTCGACCGGCAGCAGCAGCTCGTCTTCGTCCAGCAGCAGTTCGTCGTCGAGTTCCTCTTCGTCGAGCTCGGGCGGCAGCACGAGCAGCTCGTCGGGCGATCCGACCCCTGTTCCCGCGCCGCCGATGATGCTATTGTTCGGGGCAGCGGCCGTGGCGCTTGTCGCGCGCCGCCGCGCGGCGAATCGCAACGACGACGACGCCGACGCGGCTTGAAGAATCCACTGGCGGTCAGGGGGGCTAACCCGGACCACCGAACTAAGGGCTGCCCCGCGGGGCGGCCTTTTTTTCGTCCGGTCGAATCAGTTTGCCATCTGGAGAACTATTTGCAATTGTTCACCATATGGCAAACCAAATTCAGCCGCTCGATTCGCTCTTTCATGCGCTCGCGGACCCGACGCGCCGCGCCGTGATCAGCCGCCTGCTCCGGGGCGAGGCGCCGGTCAAGCGGCTGGCCGAGCCATTCGAGATGGGCCTGCCCGCCTTTCTGAAACATCTCTCGGTGCTGGAAGCATCGGGCCTCATCCATACCGAAAAGCAGGGACGCGTGCGCACCTGCCGCATCGATACCGACCGGCTTTCGGCCGCAGAGGGCTGGCTCTCCGAGCAACGCGCCATCTGGCAGGACCGCACCGACCGGCTCGCCGTCTTCGTCGAATCGCAACATCCCACGAAGGAAACATCATGACCCAGAGCGAACTCACCATCTCCCGCTTCATCGCCGCACCGCCCGCCGCGGTGTGGGACGCGTGGAGCGATCCGGCGAAGCTCGCGCGGTGGTGGATTCCCGCGCCGATCATATGCCGCGTCGACCAGCTCGACCTCCGCCCCGGCGGCGGCTTCGTGACGCGGATGCGCGAGGAAGGCGCCACCGATTTCCAGCCGCACGTCGATGGCTGCTTCCTCGAAGCCATCCCGGACGAACGGCTCGTCTTTACAACGGTCCTCACCGAAGGATGGCAGCCCGTCGACCCCTGGCTCGCGCTGACCGCGATCCTGACCTTCGAGGCGAAGGACGGCGGCACGCTCTATTCGGCGCGGGTGCTCCACAAGACGCCCGAAGAGAGCGCGAAACACGAAGAAATGGGTTTCTACGAAGGCTGGGGTACGGCGATCGGCCAGCTCGCGGGGTTGTTGGAGTAATGTGATCCTCCCTGTCGCGAAGCGATGGGGAGGTGGCAGCGCGAAGCGCTGACGGAGGGGCGATGACGCGACGTCGCTGCCCCTCCACCACTCGCTTTCAGCGAGCGGTCCCCCTCCCCATGGCTTCGCCACAGGGAGGATCAAGTGAAGTCAGACTTGCACCGCGCGGGCGGCAACGCCATAGCGCCGCCATGCACGATATCCGCCTGATCCGGGACGACCCGCAAGCCTTCGACGCTGGCCTCGCGCGCCGCGGCCTCGAACCCCTGTCCGCCGAAATTCTCGCCGCCGACGCCTCGCTCCGCGCGCTGCAGACCGATATCCAGGCCACGCTCGCGCGCCGCAACGAGGCGTCGAAGCTGATCGGCCAGGCGATGGCCGGGGGCGACAAGGACAAGGCCGAGGCGCTGAAGGCCGAAGTCGCCGAATTGAAGACCGCGCTGCCCCCGAAGGAAGAGGCCGAGCGCGAACAGCTCGCTGCGCTGCAGGACAGACTCGCCGCGCTCCCGAACCTCCCCGCCGCCGACGTCCCCGACGGCGAGGATGAGGAAGCCAATGTCGAGATTTCGCGCTGGGGCACGCTGCGGACGTTCGATTTCGCGCCGCAGGAACATGCCGATTTCGCCCCCGCGCTCGGGCTCGATTTCGAGACCGCGGCGAAGATGTCGGGCGCGCGCTTCGCTTTCCTGAAAGGCCAGATGGCGCGCCTCGAACGCGCGATCGGCCAGTTCATGCTCGACAAGCAGACGAACGAGGCGGGCTATACCGAATGCGCGACGCCGCTGTTGGTGCGAGACCACGCGATGATTGGTACCGGCCAACTCCCTAAATTCACGGAAGATCAGTTTTCGGCCGCCGATATGGGCAATCGCGAACGGCTCCTTTGGGAAGCGATGCCGGACGATTTCGAGCATCAACTGGCTCAGGTAACCGAAGGGAACTATGAGGCCACGATAAAAGGGATGCTAACGGGCGCCGACACCGCCGAGCAATTTTGGCTCGTCCCCACGGCGGAAGTTAGCCTGACCAACGCGGTGCGCGAAGAGATATTGCCCGAAGCCGATCTGCCGATCCGCATGACCGCGCTCACCCCCTGCTTCCGCTCCGAAGCCGGCTCGGCGGGGCGCGACACACGCGGCTATATCCGCCAGCACCAGTTCTGGAAGGTCGAGCTCGTCTCGATCGTCCGGCCCGAGGACTCGGGCGCCGAACTCGAACGCAAGACGCGCGCCGCCGAGCAAATTCTCGAGGCGCTCGAATTGCCGTACCGCAAGATGCTGCTGTGCAGCGGCGACATGGGCTTCGCCGCGCGCAAGACCTATGACCTCGAAGTCTGGCTGCCGGGGCAGGGCAGCTATCGCGAGATTTCGAGCTGTTCGAACTGCGGCGACTTCCAGGCGCGCCGCATGAACACGCGTTTCCGCCGCGAGGATGTGAAGGGCAATGAGTTCGTCCATACGCTGAACGGCTCGGGCCTTGCCGTGGGGCGGACGCTGGTGGCGATCCTCGAAAATTATCAGCAGGCCGACGGCAGCGTCGATATTCCGACGGCGCTGCTTCCGTACATGGGCGGGATTACGCGTCTGACGCCCTTGGGTTGATAGGGCTAGGCTGACCCCATTTTCCCGTTCGTGTCGAGCGAAGTCGAGACACCCAACGGCCTTGCGCCGTGCCGATGGGCATCTCGACTTCGCTCGATGCGAACGGAACCGAGAAAGAGAAAACCATGCGCATCCTCCTCACCAACGACGACGGCTATCACGCGCCCGGCATGGCGGTGCTCGAAGCGATCGCGCGCCAGCTTTCGGACGATATCTGGGTCTGCGCGCCCGCCGAGGAGCAATCGGGCGCCGGCCATTCGCTCACCCTCTCACGCCCGGTGCGCATCCGCGAGCATGGCGAGCGGCGCTGGTCGTGCAGCGGCACTCCGACCGATTCGGTGATGATGGCGATCGGCAAGCTGATGCCCGAAAAGCCCGACCTGATCCTGTCGGGCGTCAACCGCGGCGCCAATCTCGGCGACGATGTCACCTACTCGGGCACCGTGTCGGCGGCGATCGAGGGCGCGCTCGCGGGCATCCCGGCGATCGCGCTCAGCCAGGTTTATGCCAAGGAAGGCATGGGCGACAGCGTGCCGTTCGAGGCGGCCGAAGCCTGGGGCGCGAAAGTGCTGCGTCCGCTGCTCGACATGGACATGGCGCCGCGTACGCTGGTCAATATCAACTTCCCCGCCCTCCCCGCCGCCGAGGTCAAGGGCATCCGCGTCACCCGCCAGGGCTTCCACGACTATGGCCGCGGCTCGATCGTCGAGGGGACCGACCCGCGCGGCTATCGCTATTACTGGTTCGGCCTCCACGGCATCGAACACAGCCTTGGCCACGACAGCGATCTGGAAGCGATCGACGACCGCTATATCTCGGTCACCCCGCTCCAGCTCGACCTGACCCACGACGCCTCGCTCGCCGCGCTGCGCGGCGCTTATGGCGGCTAGCGTTACGCGCGCAGCTTTGGCACAAGGGCCGCGATGAGCAAAAGCCCCGCGTCCAAGCTGAAGCTCCAGCATCGGTTCCAGCCGCTCCGCCGCATGAGCAGATGGCCGATCTGGGCCGACGTCATCACGCGCCTCGGCGTGGCCTTTCTGCTCATCGCCATCGTCGTGCTCGTCCACTGGATCGACCGCGCGGGACTCAGGGACAGCCACGACGGCCAGATCAGCTTTCTCGACGTCGTCTATTTCACGATGATCTCGGTCACCACCACCGGCTTCGGCGACATCACCCCGGTATCCGACCGCTCGCGGCTGATCGAGGCGGTGATCGTCACTCCGATCCGCATCGCGGTGCTCTTCATCTTCGTCGGCACCGCCTATCAGTTCGCGATCAAGCAAATATGGGAAAAATGGCGTATGGCCCGCATCCAGGAAAAGCTCACCGACCATATCGTCGTCCTCGGCTTCGGCATCAGCGGCAGCGAGGCGGTTCGCGAACTGATCGCGCGGGGCACCGACCCCGCGTGCATCGTCGTGATCGACAGCAACCGCGGCCGCGTCAACGCCGCCGAAGCGATGGGGTGCAACGTGCTCGAAGGCGATGCGTCGAGCGACGAGACGCTGATCGACGTGCATATCGCGCGCGCGCAGTCGGTCCTCGTCTCGGCCGGCCGCGACGACACCTCGATCCTGATGGTACTCACCGTGCGCCATCTCGCGCCGCGCGTGCCGATCAGCGTCGTCATTCGCACGCAGGACAACGAACTGCTCGCGCGCCAGGCGGGCGCGAACAATGTCATCAATCCGGTCAGCTTCACCGGCCTGCTGCTCGCAGGGTCGGCGCAGGGGGCGCACGTCGCCGACTATATGGCCGACCTCGCCAGCGTCGGTGGCCGCGTCCAGCTCCGCGAACGGCCCGTCGCCGCCGAAGAGGTCGGGCGCAGCCTCGACGCGCTCGCCAGCGAGGGGCGCGGGCTGCGCATCTATCGCGACGGCAAGCCCTATGGCTTTTGGGAAGACGAGGCGCAGAGCCTCCAGCACGGCGACCTGATCGTCGAGGTCATCCGCTGCGAGGAATCCGAAGCGGGCGTGCCGGACTGACCCGAGCGGCTAGCCCCGCCAGAAAAGCCAGCCCGCCCAGAGCCAGCCGATGATCAGCAGGCCGCCGCCGATCGGCGTCACCGCGCCCAGCCAGCGCGGCGCGCCCAGCGCCATCGCATAGAGGGTGATCGAAAAGATCGCGGCACCGCCGAGCAGCATGATCGCCGGCCCGCGCGCAAAGCCCATGATCGCGAGCGCCGCGACCGCATGGACCAGCTGATAGAGCCCGCCGGTGCGCAGCCATTCGGCCTCCTGCTGGCCCGCACCATGCGCGCCGAACGCGCCCGCCGCGACCGCCATCGCCGCCGAAATCGCCGCAAACGCTCCGATCGCCATCATCTTGCCCTTTCATCTCGAACCGCGCGCTCCATGCCCGCACGCGCGCTGGGTGACAAGGGAGGCGTGACAAGGGCCACGAAATCGACTATGGGCGCCGCCAATCATGACAGTCAAAACCCTCCCCACCCAGCCGAAGGTCGGCATGGTTTCGCTCGGCTGCCCCAAGGCGCTCGTCGACAGCGAACGGATTCTGACCAAGCTGCGCGCCGATGGCTACGGCCTGTCGCCCGACTATGCGGGCGCCGACGTCGTGCTCGTCAACACCTGCGGCTTCCTCGATTCGGCCAAGGAGGAAAGCCTTGAGGCGATCGGCGAGGCGATGGCCGAGAACGGCCGCGTCATCGTCACCGGCTGCATGGGCAACGAGGCCGAGGTCATCCGCGCGCGCTTCCCGAACGTCCTCGCGGTCACCGGCGCGCATCAATATGAACAGGTCGTCGATGCCGTCCACGACGCCGCGCCGCCCACCCAGGGCCCGTTCGTCGATCTCGTTCCCGAGGGCGGGCTGAAACTCACCCCGCGCCACTACAGCTATCTGAAGATTTCGGAAGGCTGCAACCACAGCTGCTCCTTCTGCATCATCCCCGATCTGCGCGGAAAACTGGTGTCGCGCCGCGTCGATGCGGTGCTCCGCGAGGCCGAGAAGCTCGTCGCCGCGGGGACGAAAGAACTGCTGGTGATCAGCCAGGATACGTCTGCTTACGGCATCGACATCCGCCACGATACGCGCCAGTGGCACGGCCGCGAGGTGCGCGCACATATGACCGACCTCGCGCGCGAACTTGGGCAGCTCAAGACCAGCGAAGGCCGCGCCCCATGGGTGCGCCTCCACTATGTCTATCCCTATCCGCACGTCGATGCGGTCATCCCGCTGATGGCCGAAGGGCTGCTGACGCCCTATCTCGACATCCCCTTCCAGCACGCAGCGCCGAGCGTCCTCAAGCGCATGAAGCGCCCCGCGAACGAAGCGAAGGTGCTCGAACGGCTGAAAAGCTGGCGCCAGGTCGCCCCCGACATTTCGATCCGCTCGAGCTTCGTCGTCGGCTTCCCCGGCGAAACCGAGGCCGATTTCCAATATCTTCTCGACTGGCTCGACGAAGCGCAGCTCGACCGCGTCGGAGCTTTCCGCTTCGAACCCGTCGCGGGCGCGCAAGCCAATGCGCTGGACGATCAGGTGCCCGAAGAGGTCAAGGAAGAACGTTACCAGCGCATCATGGCGAAAACCGCCGCGATCAGCGCCGCCAAGCTCGAAGCCAAGATCGGCCGCACGCTCCCCGTCATCATCGACGAGGTCGGTGACGCCGACGAAGATGGCAGCATCGGCGCAACGGGCCGCAGCCAGGCGGATGCGCCCGAAATCGACGGCCATGTCTATCTGCGCGACGTCGCGGCGACCCTGAAGCCCGGCGACATCGTCGACGTCGCAATCGAGGACGCCGACGAGCATGATCTGTTCGGAGTGGTCGCGGGCTGAAACATAATATTGGAACGGCTTTACCCGTTCGATGTTATCCAAAGACATCGAACAGGGGTCGTTCATGCGCATCTCGATGCTTGCCGCGCTGCTTTTGCCGGGATTGCTCGCCAGCTGTGATCGCAAGACCGAAGTCGAGCCGCCGCCGCGCGCGACCGACAGGGCGCCTTCCCCGACGCAGACATCGCTGATCGCGGTGCCGATCGGCGCCAGCACCGCTTCGCTCAAACAGGCGCTTGAGCGCGCGGTGCCCAAGACGCTGTGGACGATCGACCGGCGCGAGCGCGAATGCGTAAAGACGCAGCGGGTCAAACTCTTCGGCAAGAAGGTCAAGGTCACCCCGCCGATCGCCTGCACGATCGTCGGACGGGTGACACGCGGACCGCTGCGGCTGCGCAGCGAAGGGAATGAGTTCGTCGTCGATGTGCCGCTCCATGCGAAAATCAGCGCGCGCGACGTCGGCGGGGTGCTGAAGGGCGAGACCGCGACCGGCGCCGCGATGGCCCATGCGCGCGTTCGCATCGACCTGACGCCCGACTGGCGTACGCGGGGCAAGGCGCGCATCACCTATGGCTGGACCAAGGCGCCGGGGATCGATTTCCTCGGCCGCCGGATCACCTTCACCGACCAGGCCGACGAAAAGCTGAAGCCCGTCGTCGCGAGCGTCGAGCGCGAGGTGACCCGCGAGATCGCGAAAATCGACATCCGCAAGCAGGCCGCCGACATCTGGCGGCAGGCGTTCACGTCGCTCGAACTCAACCGTGAAAATCCGCCGGTATGGATGCGCGTCATGCCGCAGCGCATCCTTTACGGCGGCTACCGGCTCGACGGGCGGCGGATCAACCTTAACCTCGGGGTCGAGGCGATAACCGAAACCTTTGTTTCAACGCGCCCGGCCGACCCCTCGCCTACGCCGCTCCCCCGCCTGGTCCGCGAAACGCCGAAACCGCATCTCGATGTGCGCGTGCCCGTGATCGCCGACTATGCGCAGTTGCAGCCCGTCGTCGACCGCGCGCTCGCCAAGCGGTCGAAGCGCCCCTTCGTCCTGCCCGAACTCGGCCCGATGATGGTCAAATTCGGCAAGTCGACGATCTATGGCGCGCCGGGCGGCCGTATCGCCGTCGGGGTCGACATCGAGGCAAAGCTGAAAGCGCGAACCGGCGCGCCGACCCGCGGCCGCATCTGGATGACCGCCCTTCCCGCGAATAGGCCGGGTTCGGCCCAGGTGCATTTCACCGACCTCGTCATCAACGGCGATACCGACGGCGTCGGCGGCGACCTTCTGATCATGCTCGGACGCAGCGAGGGGTTCGCTCCGCTCATCGCTGACGCGCTGACGCAGAATTTCACCCACGACCTGACCGAGCTTCAGGACAAGATTCGCCGAGCGGTCGACCAGCGGCGCGAAGGCGCCTTCGTCATCCGCACCCGCGTCGACCGCTTCGAAACCGGGGCGATCAAGGCCTATGGCAATGGCCTTTATCTGCCGGTGCGGATGGTCGGCGGAGCGAACATCGACTATCGTCCGCAGTGACCCGACGACGAAAGGCTAAAACGATGCGGCTGAACTTGGCGCCTGTCCTTCTCGCCTCCGCTCTACTGCTCTGCCCGGCAGCACTGACGGCGCAAGCTGTCGCTCAATCCGGCGCGGCTGCTGAAAAGGGCATCTGGATCGGAAACCTCGACCTCTGCCGTTCGGGTCCGGTCAAGGCGGTGGCGAGCATTGAACTCTACAGCAGCCTGCCCATCGTCAGCATCGTGCTGCCCGCGGCGTTACACGATGCGCTGGAGGAACTGACCGCCGCCAACATTGGCAAACCGTTGCCGATCCGCGTCAACGGTAGAGTCGTCAGCGAGCCGAATGTGAACGAACCGATCTCGGGCGGCGAACTCCAGATTTCGGGCGTCGATCAGGCGGAGGCCGACCGGATCGCGGCGGCCTTGCAAAGCTGCTCCACGGAAACGGCTAGAACAGGCGCGTAATCGCGTAAAAGGCCGCCGCGACGATCGCGCTCGCGGGAATGGTGATGAACCACGCCGCGACGACATTGCCCGCGACGCCCCAGCGCACCGCGCTGGCGCGGCGCGCGACGCCGGCGCCGATGATGCTGCCGGTGATCGTGTGCGTCGTCGATACCGGGATGCCGAGCAGGCTGGCGGTGAACACCATGATCGACCCGCCCGTCGAGGCGGCGAAACCCTGATGGTGCGACAGCTTGGTGATGCGACCGCCCATCGTTTCGATGATCTTCCACCCGCCCGACAGCGTGCCGAGCGCGATCGCGATGTAGCAGGCGAAGGCGACCCAGTGCGGGACGTGAAACTCGCCCGACAGATAGCCGGTCGAATAGAGCAGCACGGCGATGATCCCCATCGTCTTCTGCGCGTCGTTGAGCCCGTGGCTGAGCGAATAGGCGGCGGAAGAGAAGAGGTGGAGGGTGCGGAAAGTGCTTTCGGCAAATTTCGCCGTGGCGCGGCGGAGCGCCCAACTGCTGAGCAGCATCACGAGCATCGCGAGCAGCATACCGAGCATGGGCGACAGGAAGATCGCGATCACCGTCTTGTTGAGGCCGGTCCACTGAATGCCTTCGAACCCCGCATGCGCAACCCCCGCGCCGACGATCCCGCCGACGAGGGCGTGGCTGGACGAGGAGGGGATGCCCTTGAGCCAGGTAACGACATTCCAGAACATCGCGCCGACGAGCGCGCCGAACACCACCGCCGGGGTCACCAGATCCTTGTCGATCAGCCCCGCGCCGATCGTCTCCGCCACCTTGTGCAGCGCCGGAAAGGCGAGGCTGAGGAAATAGGCGGCGAAGTTGAAGAAGGCGGCGAACAGTACCGCCTGCACCGGGCGCAGCAACCGCGTCGCAACCACCGTGGCGATACTGTTGGCCGCATCGTGCAGGCCGTTGAGGAAGTCGAACGCCAGCGCGAGGATGACGAGGCCGACGAGAAGCGGAAAGGCGATTTCGTGCATGGGTAGTCGCTCCGACCCTATAGGGCCGTTCGTGTCGAGCGAAGTCGAGACACCCATCGGCCGTACGCGGCTTCAATGGGCATCTCGACTTCGCTCGATGCGAACGGATTTTCTTGCGGCGGCATAATGGTCGCGCGCTTACGCGTGGTCGATGACCAGACCGTCGATTTCGTTCGCGACGTCCTCGAAACTGTCGGTGACGCGTTCGAGATGGCGGAACAGCTCGCGCGCGATCAGGAAGCGCGTCGGGTTCGCTTCGCCATGTTCGCGGAACAGGCGCTTGAGGCCTGCGGCGTGGATATCGTCCGCATGCCCCTCCATCCGCACCAGCCGTTCGGTCAGTTCGTGGAGGCGCGGGCCGTTGGCGCCGATGTTGCGGAGCAGCGGCAGCGCCTCGGCCGTAAGGCGCGCGGCGTCGACGATGATGCCCGCGATGTCGCGCATCTCGGGCTCGAATTCGGTGACGTCGTAAAGGTCGACCGCGCCGGCGGTCTTCTGCATCTCGTCGATCGCATCGTCCATCGAGGCGATCAGGTCGGTGATCGCGCTGCGGTCGAACGGCGTGAGGAAGGTGCGGCGGACGGTCTGAAGCACTTCGCGCGTGATCGCGTCGGCGTCATGTTCGCGCTCGATGATTTCCTGGACATGGTCGGCCATGCCCTCGCCACCCTGCAGCATCCGCGACAAGGCGTTCGCCCCCGCGACGAGCGTGGCGGCGTGGCTTTCGAACAATTCGAAGAAATTTCCCTGTCGCGGCAGCAAACGCTGAAACCATGCGAACATTCGGCTTACCCCTGTCTTGTCACCTATATTCTGCACCACGTCGCGCGGCTGCGCGACCGCGCGGAAGCCGCTGTCGCCGAACGAACGGATCAGCGCCTGCAAATCGGGTTCGTCGACCGCCGATGCGGCATCGCTGAACGAGAACCATTTGCGGTCGCGTTCGTCCATTTCCTTCCAGTCGGCGAGTTCATTGGTCACCGCGAGCGGAAAGACTTCGACATTGTACATGATCGACGCGCCGTTCGCGCGGCGCTTCCTATATTCATAGCTGCCGATCGGCGTCGGGCAGATAGCGCCGATGACGCCCGCTTCTTCTTCCGCCTCGACCGCCGCGGCGGCGTGGCGCGGCATTCCGTTGAGCGGATTGCCCTTCGGCACCACCCAGCGTTTGGTTTCGCGTGATGTGATCAGCAGGATTTCGGTCGGGCCATCCTGCGCGGGGCCGCCGAATCGATAGGGGAGAACCGCGATCTGGCGCATGGGGATCAATCCTTTCCTATCGTTGATGCGGCGCGGTGGCCGAATGATGACAATCGGGTTTCGCCCCTATGACAATAATGTGACAGCCACAAGGGACGGCCGCCTCTGAGCCCATACTTTCAAGGCTGTCAATTCGATTGCAAAATGCAACGCGGTGCGTAAGCTGAACCCAAAGACAGATGGGAGACAGACGATGGCAGGCACGGCGACGATGGAACGCCCCGTGGACGCAAAGGCTGCACCGGTCGATCAGGATGTGCTGATCGTCGGCGCCGGCATTTCGGGTATCGGCATGGCCGTGCATCTCCAGATGAATTGCCCCGACCATAGCTTCACCCTCGTCGAGCGCCGCGAACAGCTTGGCGGCACCTGGGATCTTTTCCGTTATCCGGGCATCCGTTCGGACAGCGACATGCACACGCTCGGTTTCATCTTCGAACCGTGGAAGCATGAAAAGTCGATCGCCGACGGCCCGGCGATCCTCGAATATCTCAATCGCATCGTCGATGAGCGCCATATTCGCGAGCGCATCCGCCTCGACAGCAAGGTCGTCGGCGCCGACTGGGATAGCGCCACGGCGCGCTGGACGGTAACGATGGAGGACAGCAAGGGTGCAACCTCGACGACGACCGCGCGCTGGCTTTATCTCGGCTCGGGCTATTATGACTATGACGAGCCCTTCGACGCCGGGTTCGCGGGACGCGAGGATTTCGAGGGGCAGATCATCCACCCGCAATTCTGGCCCAAGGACCTCGATTATCGGGACAAGAAGATCGTCGTGATCGGATCGGGCGCGACCGCGGTCACGATCGTCCCGTCGATGAAGGAAGCCGCGCACGTCACGATGCTCCAGCGCACGCCGACCTGGTATTTCATCCGCCCCGCCAAGGACGGTTTCGCCAACTTCCTGCGCAAATTCCTGCCCGAAAAGCTCGCTTACAAGATCACGCGGTTCAAGAATGTCCGCCTGCAGGACATCGCGTTCCGCCGGGCGCGTGAGAAGCCCGAGAAGGTCAAGGAATTCCTGACCAACAAGCTGAAGGCGAGCCTTGGCGACCATTATGACGCCGAGGCCTTCACTCCGCCCTACAATCCGTGGGAACAGCGGCTGTGCCTCGTCCCCGACGCCGATTTCTTCGAGGCGATGAAGGCGGGCGAGGCGTCGGTCGTGACAGATCATATCGAGCGGTTCGACGCGAGCGGCATCCAATTGAAGTCGGGCAAGCATCTGGACGCCGACATCATCATCACCGCGACCGGCCTCAAGCTTGCGGTCGCGGGCAAGATTCCGGTGCGCGTCGACGGCGCGCCCGTCGATTGGCACGACCACTTCTATTACAAGGCGTGCATGTTCTCGAACGTCCCGAACTTCTCGGCGGTGTTCGGCTATCTCAACGCGAGCTGGACGCTGCGCGCCGACGTCGTGTCCGAATATGTCTGCCGCGTGCTCAACCATATGAAGGACACCGGGACGACGGTCGCGACCCCCGCGCTCGCCGATCCGGCGAGCCTCGAAGAGGAAAATGTCTTCGACTTCTCGTCGGGCTATATCCAGCGCGGCTTGCACATCATGCCCAAGAGCACGGCCGCGCTGCCATGGCGGCTCAGCCAGAATTATGTGCAGGACCGCGTCGACATGCGTACCGGCGCGATCGCCGACGGCGTGTTGACCTTCAGCAACGCGAAGGCCGCGGCGACGGCAGCGCCGGCGGAGCTTGAAGCCGCCGAGTAATCTCTAATCCGCGTGCTCGGGCTTGCCCTTGGTCGAGCCCTTGGCGAAATCCTCGAGCTCTTTTTCGGTCATGCTGTCTTCCATCTGTTTCGACGCGCCCTTGAGTTTAGACTTGGGTGTATCGCCGCGCTTGGCGCTGAGCGCGGCGCCGGCGGCTTTCTGCTGGGCTTTCGATTTGGCTGGCATGGTCTCTCTCCTTTGCCCCCGCTAGGATCGATCGCCATTTAGTTCCTGGCGAGTCGAAAATGGCGGTTTTCCGTGACCCGGAGCGCAGCGTGCTTCTGCACGTGAGCACCGGAAGCGCGGAAAGTTGCCATTTGCAGGCCGGCAGGGGCTGAATGGCGATCGATCCTAGCCATTAACGATCGTGCCGCCATTGGGATGCAGCACCTGACCCGACATATAGCTGCTGTCGTCGCAGGCGAGGAACAGGAAGCAGGGCGCGACCTCATCGGGTTCGCCCGGCCGCTTCATCGGCGTGCTCTCGCCAAAGGCGGCGACCTTCTCGGCCGGCGCGCCGCCGCGCGGGTTGAGCGGGGTCCAGATCGGTCCGGGCGCGACGCCGTTCACCCGAATGCCCTTCTCGATCAGATTTTCGCTAAGCGAGCGGGTAAAGGCGGTGATCGCGCCCTTGGTGGCGCTGTAATCGAGCAGGCCCTTCGACCCCTGATACATCGTCACGCTGGTGCAATTGACGATCGCCGACCCTTTTTTGAGGTGCGGCAGCGCCGCCTGCACCAGATAGAACATGCCGAAAATATTGGTCGCGAAGGTTCGCTGCAGCTGATCCTCGCCGATGTCGCGAATATCCGCCGCCGGATGCTGCTCGCCGGCGTTGTTGACCAAAATGTCGAGGCGGCCGAGCTTCTCGACCGTCTGTTCGACGATCCTCTCGCCGGCCTTGGGCTTGCCGACGTCGGCCTTGATCGCGATCGCGCGCCGCCCTTCGGCCTCGACGATCGCGGCGGTTTCGACGGCATCGGCCCGGTTCTCGAGATAGACGATCGCGACGTCGGCGCCCTCGCGCGCGAAGAGCGCGCAAACCGCGCGACCGATGCCACTGTCGCCGCCGGTGACGATCGCCACCTTGCCGTCGAGGCGGCCCGACCCCGGATAGCGCGGCTGCCATTTCGGCGCGCGGTCGAGGTCGGCTTCGCGGTCGGACGGCGGCTTGGCGATCGTCTTGCCGCTGCCCACGTCGCGGCGCAGCTTCGCCGCCGCGCTTCGCTTGCCTTTCTTTTCCTTCGCGCTTTCGCCGACCTTTCCGGCTTTGGGCTGCTTCGCCATGCCTTGTCCTTTGGTTCAGTTGATGGGGAGAAAGTCGCGCGCGAACTCGTCCTTCACGACCTTGACGAGCGCGCCGGTCATCGGGAGGTTGATCTTGTAGCTTCCCTCGGCATAGGCGCCGATTTCATAAGGCGCGATCGCGATCGTCAGGCGGTCGAGATAGCGCCCGTCCGATGAGCCGAGCCACAATGTCTGCGCCGACGCCGGCGGGCATTTGGCGAAGACGCTGTCGGGCGCCTCCTCGATCCCCTTTGCCGCCTTCGCGCGCTTGATCCCGGCGCAAAAGGCGTCGCGGACCGCCGCGTCGAACGCCGCGCTGCTCTGAAACAGGTCGAGCGGCTTCATCCGCTTGCGCCGGTTGCGGTCCCAGATCAGCGTGTCAAAGGTCTGCATGCCGTGCGCACCGCCCGAATAGGTTCCGATTTCCGCCGACAGGCTGAGGAAGCGTGGGGTGCTGGTGACACGCTGCCAGGTCTGGAGATGGCTATGCTTGCGATAGGGGAAGCCATCCTTTTCCGCCGCGTCCTTGTCGCGCTGGGCCGCCGCGACCAGCGCCTCGCGTTTCGTCGCCCGGTCCTCGTCGAGCGCCTTCGCCAGCTCGGGGATCCGCGCGGCGTCGGCGGGATAGGCATAAGCGAACTCGATGAGGTCGGTGTTTTCGCTGACGTCCGACGCCGCCGCGCCCTTCGCGGCTTCGTCGGCGGCGGCCTGCGGCGGCGCGCCGGGCACCGATGCCGCGGCGACCTTTTCGGCCTTCGTCGGCCCGTCTTCGGAACAGCCCGCCAGCAACAGCGCGCCGGCAAGGATCGGAATGGCGTTTCGCCGGGATATGAAGATCATCATGCGGACATAACGCGAGGAATCGACAAAGTTTCCCGGCGGGCCTAGCACGGCTCGCATGACCGACTATTCCGACCTGATCCAGCCCGACAAGGGACAGGACGCCCGCCCCATCCATCTCGTCGACAAAAAGGGCTATGACGAGTGGCTGAAGGGCCGCAGCGCACGCGAGCGCGCGCATCTGGCGGCGGTCGGTTTCAAGCCCGATGCCTTCGTCCACGCGATCCTGCCGGGGGACGATCCCGAAAAATGGTCCGTCGTCACCACCGTCGCCGATGCCGCGAGCCTGTCGGCCTGGTGCCTCGCCAAGCTGGGGCAGATCTTGCCCGAGGGTCGCTACCGGCTCGAAGACCGGCAGCCCGGCAAGGCGCTGTTCGGATGGATGAGCGCGCAATATCGCTTCGACACCTATAAATCCAATGCACCCACCAAGGGATCCCGCGTCCTGCTGACGACCGACGTGGGGGCGATCGCGCCGATGGTCGCGGAGATGCGCGCGGTCGCGCTCGTCCGCGACCTCGTCAACACGCCCGCCGCCGACATGGGGCCCGCCGCGATCGAGAAAGCGGCCGGGCGCATCGCCAAGGCGCACGGCGGCAAGCTGACCGTCACCAAGGGCGAGGCGCTCGAACAGGGTTATCCGATGATCCATGCGGTCGGCCGCGCCGCCGCCAAGCATCATGCGCCGCGGCTGATCGAAATCGAATGGGGTAAGGAGGATCATCCGCGGATCGCGCTCGTCGGCAAGGGGATCAGCTTCGACAGCGGCGGGCTCGACATCAAGCCCGCCGCCGGGATGCGGTTGATGAAGAAGGATATGGGGGGCGCGGCGCATGTGCTCGCGCTCGCCGAGCTGGTGATGGCGAGCGGGCTGCCGGTGCGGCTCCACTGTCTGGTCGCGGCGGCCGAAAATGCCATCTCGTCCGACGCCTTCCGTCCCGGCGATGTGCTGAAGAGCCGCAAAGGTTTGACGGTCGAGATCGGCAACACCGATGCCGAAGGCCGGCTCGTGCTCGGCGACGCGCTGACGAAGGCGGGCGAAGCCAAGCCCGAGCTGATCGTCGACTTCGCGACGCTGACCGGCGCCGCACGCGTCGCGCTCGGCCCCGACCTGCCGCCGCTGTTCGCCAATGACGACGGTCTCGCCGAAGCGATGCTCGCGGGCGGGACCGAACGCGACGATCCCTTGTGGCGCATGCCGCTGTGGGACGGTTACGCCGACCTGCTCGAAACCGACATCGCCGACCTCGGCAATGCCGGCAGTTCGCCCTTCGCCGGGACGATCACGGCGGCGCTGTTCCTGAAACGCTTCGTCCCCGAAGGCACGGCCTGGGCGCATCTCGACACCTTCGCCTGGCGCCCGTCGGCCAAGCCCGGCCGGCCCAAGGGCGGTGCGGCGCTGGGACTGCGCGCGGCGTGGGCGATGCTTCAGGCGCGCTACGACCGCCGCGCGAAAGGCTGAACATTCTTGATAAAGGCGGCCCTGCTGGTCTAATGGCCCGCGATTGTCCGCGCCCGGCGGACCTCGGGCTTCAACAGGACGGCAAGTGACAGCAGACAGCGGTGAAAATTCAGCGGCCAATCGGGTGCGCATGGGGCGCCCCGGCGCCGCCGGCGCGGGCCGCGACCGGTTCGGTCTGACCGGAAGCTCGCAGGCCTTCGATCCGCGCGTCGTCGCGATCCGCCCCGACCTCGCCGATATCGCCGTGGCCGGCACGCACTTCGCGCCGCATTATGCCGCGCCGATGATGCGCAGCGGCGTGCTGCCCGCCGCGGCGCTGCGCGCATCCCCGTCTCTCGATGCCGGCCAGACGAGCGAATTGCTGTTCGGCGAAGGCTTTGCCCTGCTCGACCTCACCGGCGGCTGGGCCTGGGGTTATTGTCTCGCCGACCATTATGTCGGCTATCTCGCCGCCGAAGCCCTTGCCGCGCCGATCGCGCCGACGCACCGCGTCGAAATGATCGAAGCGATGCTCCACAGCGCCCCCGATGCCGCGAGCGGCGGCCCCGGCGTCCTGCCGCGCGGCGCTCTGGTGATGGGCGAAGTCGAGGGTGAATGGCTGGCGACCTCGCACGGCTATCTGCCGCTCGCCGCGCTCGCCGACGTGGCGACCGACGACGAGAACCCCGCCGAACTCGCCGAGCAGATGATCGGCGCGCCCTATCTTTGGGGCGGACGCACGGCCAAGGGAATCGATTGCTCGGGCCTCGTCCAGCTCGTGTGGGGCGCGGCGGGGGTGCAGTTGCCACGCGACAGCGACCTTCAGTTGGCCGCGCTCGGCGCCGACAAGGACGTCGATCCGGCCGCGCTCGCGCGCGGCGATCTCGTCTTCTTTCCCGGCCATGTCGGCATCATGGCCGACGATAAAAACATCATCCATGCCAGCCGACGATGGATGGCGGTGAAGGCCGAGCCGCTGGCCGACGTCATCGCGCGTTCGGCCGCCAAGGACCATGATCCGCCGGTGAGCGGATATAAAAGACTGCGATAACATATGACACAGACGGTTTTCATCGACGGCGCGGCGGGAACGACGGGCCTCGAAATCGCCGAGCGCCTCGCCGGACGGAGCGAATTTTCGCTGATCACGCTGGACGAAGCGCGCCGCAAGGATGCCGGAGCACGGCGCGAGGCATTAAACGATGCCGATTTCGTCATCCTCTGCCTGCCCGACGACGCGGCGCGCGACGCGGTGGCGATGATCGACAATGATCGCACGCGCGTGATCGACGCGTCGACCGCACATCGCGTCGCGCCGGGCTGGGTCTATGGCATTCCCGAAGTCAGCGGCCATGATGCCGTGGCCGCCGCCACGCGCGTGTCGAACCCCGGCTGCTATTCGACCGGCTTTATCGCGCTCGTCGCACCGCTGGTGCGCGCGGGCCTGCTTCCCGCCGACTGGCCCTATATCTGCCACGCGGTCAGCGGCTATTCGGGCGGCGGCAAGGCGTTGATCGAACGGTTCGAGCAGAATGCCGACATCGCATGGCGCGGCTATGCGCTGACGCTCGGCCACAAGCATGTGCCCGAAATGCAGGCGCGGTGCGGCCTGTCGATCGGCCCGCTTTTCTCGCCCGCCGTGATCCCGGCGCACCGCGGCATGATCGTCGAGGTGCCGTTGCCGCTGAACGCGATGCCGACCGCCGCTTCGCCCGACGCTCTGCGCGCTGCGCTCACCGACTTCTACGGCGCGAGCCCGATCGTCGTCATGGGCGCGGCGCCCGAAGGCGGCGAAATGCTGCTCCGCGCGAGCGATGCGGGGGATGACCGCCTCGAATTGTTCGTCTTTGCCAATGAAGACGCCAGCCAGGCGCGCCTCGTCGCGCGGCTCGACAATCTGGGCAAGGGCGCCAGCGGCGCCTGCGTCCAGAATCTCAACATCATGGCGGGGCTGCCCGAGACCGCGGGCCTGCGGCTGTAAGGCCTAGTGCACCGTGTCGAGGACATCCTCGACCGACAAATAGGTGATCAGCCGCTCGATCTGGCGCCAGCGCGCGAAATGAAGGTGATTGCCGAGCGCGCGATATTGCTCGGCGCGCGCGGCCGCCGCGAACCCGGCTTCCTCGCCATGCAGCGTGATCAGCGCATGGGCATCCTCGACCGCGGCGCGATCGGCAAGAAAGGGGGCTGGCAGGTGCATCGGGTTCCCGGTCCTTCACTTCGAACCTCCTCCTATCTTTCACGCCTCACCGCCCCGTTCCCAACCGTAATGAACGCGTGGGTAAGGTTAATCGCAAAGCCCCGCCGGTTAACCCTTCGCCGGCTCTCGCAACCCTTTGACGCCGCGCGCCGCGCGTGTAGACAGGCGGTATGCGCAAAATCCTGAAATATGCCGCCCTCGCCCTGCTGGTCCTGCTGATCGCCGGCGGCATCACGCTCTACATCATGTCGCGCCCCGACGTGGCGCGCTTCTCGACCGCCGAACTCAGCGGCCGGGTGCCGGTGATGGCGTCGCAGCGCACCGAGACATTTCCGACGGTGAATGTGCCCGAGGCGACGAGCTGGCCCGCGGGTCAGGCGCCGCGCGCCGCGCAGGGGCTGGCCGTTCAGCGCTTTGCCGAAGGGCTCGACCATCCGCGCACCCTGTTCGTGCTGCCCAACGGCGATGTGCTCGCCGCCGAATCGCAGAGCCCGCCGCGCAAGGACGGCGGCGTGCAGGGCGCGGTGATGAAGAGCCTGATGGGCAAGGGCGGCGCGGGACGCCGTCCGTCGGCGAACCGGATCACCCTGCTCCGCGACGCCGACGGCGACGGCAAGGCCGAGGTGAAGAGCGCCTATATCACCGGCCTCAACTCGCCCTATGGCATGGCGTTGGTCGGCGACACGCTCTATGTCGCGAACACCGATGCGCTGCTCGCCTTTCCCTATGTCGCGGGCGAGACGAAAATGAGCGGCAAGCCCACGAAGGTCGTCGACCTGCCCGCGAAAGGCACCAACCGCCACTGGACCAAGAGCCTCGTCGCCGCGCCCAACGGCTGGCTCTATGTCGGCGTCGGCGCCGATTCGAACATCGGCGAGGCGGGCATGAACCGCGAGTTCCGCCGCGCCAGCGTGCTCGAGGTGCGGCCCGAGAATGGATATATGCGCACCTTCGCCGCGGGCATCCGCAACCCCGTCGGCCTCGCTTTCTACCCCGGCAGCGACCGGCTGTGGACGGTCGTCAACGAACGCGACATGCTCGGCAGCGACCTGGTGCCCGACTATCTGACCGACCTCGACGAGGGTGATTTCTATGGCTGGCCCTGGTATTATTGGGGCGGCTTCATCGACCCGCGCGTCGCGCCCGAGGCCGAGGATCGCCGCCAATATGTGAAGCGCCCCGAATATGGCCTCGGCGCCCATACCGCGCCGCTTGGCATGACCTTCACCGACGGCCTCGACCTCGGCGAACGCTGGGCGAACGGCGCACTGATCGCGCGCCACGGGTCGTGGAACCGCGATCCCGTGACGGGCTATGACGTCGTGTTCGTGAAGTTCGGCGCCAATGGCAAGCCCGCCCGCGCGCTGCCCATCACCTTGCTCGATCAGTTCCTCGGCAAGGACGGCAAGACCACCCGCGGCCGCCCAGCCGACGTCAAGGTCGCGAAGGACGGCAGCGCGCTCGTCGCCGACGACACCGGCGGGGTGATCTGGCGGGTCGCGAAGGCGAAACAGCCCGAGTAATGCTACCGCTTTCTGACAAAACTTTCTATGCGGCCGCTTTTGTTTGGTTCCTGCTGCTCACACTCACACCGCGCGGAGTGATCCTTGTTATGAGCCTTGGACAGGCGCGTATAAGCGACACAGGCGAGAGAAATCTGCGTTGGCTCTGCGGCTTTTTTGCGGTGGTCGCCCTCGGAAACCTTGCGTGGATATTTATCCGCTAGAGTGTTTGCAAAATATACGCCTTTTCCTTCAACCGGAGCGGGTCGTTACACCCGCATCGGCATCAGCACATAGAGCGCCGGGCTCTTCTCGCTTTCGCGGATCAGCGTCGGCGCGTTGGCGTCGGCGAGGTGGAGTTCGACGCTGTCGCCGTCGACCTGCCCCAAAATGTCGCTGAGATAACGCGCGTTGAAGCCGATCTCCATCGCGTCGCTGTCATAACCCGCGGCAAGTTCTTCGGCGGCGGTGCCGTTTTCGGGGCTGGTAACGCTGAGCGTGATCCGGTCCTTGTCGAGCCCGACCTTGACCGCGCGCGTCTTTTCGCTCGCGATCGTCGACACGCGGTCGACGCCCTGGAACAGACTCTTCGGATCGACCTTCAAAAGCTTGTCGTTCGCGGTCGGGATCACGCGGCTGTAATCGGGGAAGGTGCCGTCGATCAGCTTCGAGGTGAGCACCGCATGGCCGAGCTGGAAACGGATCTTGCTGGCCGAGAGGCTGATTTCGACATTGCCCTCGGCCTCGTCGAGCAGCTTGCGGATCTCGCCGACGCATTTGCGCGGCACGATGACGTCGGGCATCGACGCGGCGCCGTCGGGGCGCGTGACGGTGTAGCGCGCGAGGCGGTGGCCGTCGGTGGCGGCGGCCTTCAGCACCGGACCCGTCGCATCCTCGGCGACGTGGAAGAAGATGCCGTTGAGGTAATAGCGCGTTTCCTCGGTCGAGATGGCGAAGCGCGTCTTGTCGATGATCTGGATGAGCTCGGCGACGGGCAGTTCGAAATTGGTCGGCAGCTCGCCCTCGGCGATCACCGGGAAATCGTCGCGCGGCAGCGTCGGCAGGTTGAAGTTCGAGCGGCCCGCCTTGACCTGCATCTTGCCTTCGGCGGCGGCGAGGCTGACCTCCGACCCTTCGGGCAGCTTGCGCGCGATTTCGAAGAGCGTGTGCGCCGACACCGTCGTCGTGCCCGGCGTTTCGACCTTGGCCGCGATCGTTTCGACGACCTGCAGGTCGAGGTCGGTCGCCATCAATTTAAGCTGGCCCGACGCGTCTGCTTCGATCAGGACGTTCGAGAGGATCGGGATCGTGTTGCGCCGTTCGACCACCGACTGGACGTGGCCGAGGCTTTTCAACAACACTGCGCGTTCGATCGTCGCTTTCATTCTAAATCGCCATCCTGCGTGTTTTCTCGGGAAAAGTCCCTGAGGGACAGAGCATCGGAGGCGATTCGCGCCCCGATTCTGGCCCCTGAAAATGTCCACCTTCCTTAACGCACGCGTCGGCGGGTGCAAGCCATGCTTGCAAAGCACCGCCAATCGCGCGAACGAGACGCGATGCGGCGGTGGGGCTTCCTTTTCCTGATGGCAATGGCAGTGCCCGCGGCGGCGCTCGCCGCGCCGCCCGTCGCGCTCGGCATTTTCGACGGCTGGGGCGCGTTTCGCGATCCCGCCACGCCGCGCTGCTATGCCCTCGCCGCGCCCGCCGCGACGATCGGCACGCCGCGGGTCAAGGCCTATGCGAGCGTCGGCTACTGGCCTAAGTCCCGCATCCGCGGCCAATTCTATGTCCGCCTGTCGAAAGCGCGCGCGCCCGATCGCGAGCTGCGCCTGACGATCGGCAGCCGCCGCTTCATCCTGACCGGCAACGGCGCGCACGGCTGGGCGAGCGATCCGCGTATGGACGCCGCGATCGTCGCCGCGATGCGATCGGCGCCGAGCATGAGCGTCGAGAGCGGCACGCCCGACGGCCGGGCGATCGCCGATACCTATCGATTGCGCGGCGCCGCGACCGCGATCGACGCGGCGGCGCTGGGGTGCGCGCGGCTACGCTGACGCCGTTCGCGGAAAAGTGACCGATTTCCGCGCAACTTCACTCTGAATTTGCTGTGCGGACGGAAAAGGCCGACCACGGCATTTCCGGGACATCGCCTCAGCCGCGCATCCCGGCCTGCATCCAAGCCAGCACGAAGGATATGAATGAGAGCATCACCAGAATAACCGCCAGGATACGGGCCTTGCGGCCCTTGACTGGGCGTTTGAGCCCAAGGCGCAGCTCGCGTCGCCGCCAGGTAATCACGGCAAGCGTAAGAAGCGGAAGGTTGATGAACACCCACAGAAACGAAATCTGGGCACCCCATGACGTCGTAAAAAGGGAAAGAATCCCCATGCCTATGAACACCGCCGGTATAGCAATATAACCGGCGGTCTTGATGCGAAGTCTCAGATCGTCCTCGGCCCATTCGGCTTCAAGCGCCTGCTGCTCGGTTTCCTCCGCTGGCCCCCAATCTTCTTCAGGCGTATAAAGCCATTCCTCGAAAACATTATCGCCGATCCGCTCGCGCGCCTTCAGCGGTCCATCAAATGGCGCAGCAGCATTGCCGAAATCCTGCGGTCCTTTCAAATGCCACCCCCTCCCGGTCAATCATTGGCAACTAGGGCATCGCCACATCATTCGGTCAATTTGAACCACGCGCCAGCATAATAGGAAAGCCGTTTTTCGATAGGATCAAACCCGCCTATTCCCGCCCCAGCTTCGCAAGTTCGGCGGCGAGAAAATCGAGGACCAGCCGCACGCGCGGGACATGACGCAGCCGTTCGTGGGTCAGCAGCCATAACCCCGTGGTATCCTCGCTTTTTGGCGGGATGCAGCGGATCAGATCGGCTTCGCGGTCGGCGAGGAAGGCGGGCAGGATCGTCAGGCCCATGCCCGAACGCACCCCCGCAAGCAGCCCCGAACCGCTGTCATATTGCATGACCACCGACTCTTCGAGCCGATATTGCCGGAGCCACGCCTGATAGGGTTCCCATACGCCGCCGCCGCCGCCGATGAAAGGATGAGCGGCAAGTTCGTCGCGCGTGTGCGGGATGCCGTGACGGTCGGCATAGTCGCGGCTGCAATAGAGCGTCCACGGATTGTCGGCGACGCGGCGGCCGACGAGGCCCGCGCCCATCGGCTGCTTGCTGCTGCGGATCGCGATGTCCGCCGCGCCGGCGGCAAGGTCACGCGGCTCGTCCGACGTGTCGAGATGGATATGGATACTCGGGTGCGCCGCGCGCAGGTCGCGGAGGATCGGCGGCAGGATCGTCACCGCGAAGATTTCCATTGTCGTCAGGCTGACCGCCCCGCCCGCGTCGCGCGACCGCGCCCCCGCCGCTTCGCCAAAGCGGTTCGCGGCATCGCGGACCGCCATCGCGCTCGCCAGCATCGCTTCGCCCACCGGGGTCAGCGCGTAACCCGCCTGCCGCCGCTCGAACAGGTTGAGGCTTGTCGCCGCTTCGAGCGCGGCGATGCGCCGGGCCACGGTCGTCTGGCTGACGCGCAGCGCCTGCGCGGCGGACAGGGTGCTGCCCGTTTCGGCCACCGCCAGAAAGGCCTTGAGGTCGTTCCAATCATACATGACGCCTTGTGCGTCATAATCGTCCCCGCCTCATTCTGCAATTTTGCAGAATGCCCCGGCAAACTCGTTGCTCCTGTCACGCCGCGCAATCGCCTATTTTCATCTGACCGGCTTCCTCCCCTCCTCCCCGAGCCGGACGATGGAGATACAAGATGCAAAAGCTTCTGATCCTCGCCGCCCTCGCTGCCGTATCGACCGGCCAGCCTTCATCGGCGCAAACCGCATCCGCGAACCCCAGCGTCGCGGTGGCGCACCGCGACCTCGACCTCAGCACCGAGGCGGGCGCCAAGAGGCTCGACCGCCGGATCTGGCGCGCCGTGGTGACGGTGTGCGGCAGCGCGCCCGACTATGACCTCGCAGGAAAGAATGACGTGCGTGAATGCCGCCGCGACACGCGGCGCGTCGCTTCCGCGCAGGCCGATCTGGCGATCGCCGGCGCCTCACGCGACCGGAATATCCAGGTCAGCTCGATCGGCAAATAGTCAGCGGGCCCCTTGTTGCAGGGCTCGTAAGAGCCGGCGCGGCGATCAGGGCACGGTCGCCGCTCCGGCGTGCTGCCCGGTTCAGCGCCGTCGCCCAAGCCATGCCCTCCACGCGGAAGCCATGGCCGCTTTGGGGTGGTGAGCTGTCATAGCCCTCTCCCCTTCAGGGGAGAGGGTTGGGAGAGGGGGCCGAAGCGGTTCATGCCCCTCTCAACTGCGGCTAGCCGGACAAGCCGGCAAGCCTTCGTATCTCTCCCCTGAAGGGGAGAGAGCAATCGCGCTTCGGCCGCAACCGGTCGTTTGCCGACACCCCCGACCCGCACAAATCACTTGACTTAAAATCCTTTCCGTCCGATATTTCTGTTATGACAGAAATTGAAGAACACCCATCCAAACTGTCGCCCGCGGCGACCGAGTTCATTCTCCACTGGGGCAATCTCGGCGGGCAATGGGGTGTCAACCGCTCGGTGGCGCAGATTCATGCGCTGCTCTTCATTTCCGACCGTCCGCTCCATGCCGAGGAGATTGCAGAGATGCTCGGTCTCGCACGCTCGAACGTCTCTAATTCGATCAAGGAACTCATCGGCTGGCGGCTGATCGAGCGCGTCCCGCTGCTCGGCGACCGGCGCGACCATTTCAGCGCCGAGAAGGACATATGGGAGATGGTCACCCGCATCGCCGCGGGGCGCAAGGCGCGCGAGGTCGATCCCGCCGAGGCGGCGCTCAAGGCGTGCGTCGCGCGCGCCGCGCACGACCCGCAGCTCAGCGGCGATGCCAAGGCGCGCCTCGCCGACATGCTCGATTTCGTAACGACGATGAGCCGCTGGCACGACCAGATGCTGGAGGTGCCCAAACCGGCGCTGATGCGCCTGATCAAATTGGGCGCGGGCGTGACGAAGCTGATCAACTGGCGCCCGGGCAAGGGCAAGGACGCCGGATAGGAGGCAGACGATGCGGGGCACAGCGAAAAGACCCGTCGAAGCGCAAGCGCCTGCCATGCGGGACGAGGACGATGCGCTCCACGATTATCGCTTCCGCCGCCTCGTCCCGCGCGCGGCATGGGACGCGCTCCCCGAGGATATCCGACGCCGTTTCAGCAAGCGTCTGACGGGCGCCGCGGCCGCGACCTACAGCGGCGAGATCGTCTGGACGCGCCTCTCCGCTGCCGGCTGGCTGCTCGCGCAGTTCTGTCGCGCGATCGGCGCGCCGCTTCCCCTCGCACCGAGCGGCCCCGCCCCCGCCGCGGTCGCGGTGAGCGAGGACAGGGCAAGCGGCGGCCAATGCTGGTCGCGCCTCTATGGCCGCGCGAGCGGGCATCCGCAGGTGATCCACAGCGCCAAAATCTTCAACGGCCCGACGGGACTCGAGGAGCATATCGGCGGCGGTTTCGGCATGGCGTTGACCGTGCGTGCGGAGGCCGACGCGCTGATCTTCACCTCCGACCATTATTTCTGGCAGTTCGGCCGCGTTCGCCTGCGCCTTTCACGTGGGTTGACGCCGGGGGCCACGGTTGTGACGCACCAGCATCTGGGCGCCGGCCGCTTCGCCTTCGATCTCAGGGTCACCCACCCGCGCTTGGGTGAACTCGTCAATCAGCACGCCTTGTTTCGCGATGGCTGACGATCCGGTCATCCTGTTCGACGCCGAATGCGTCCTCTGCTCGGCGAACGCCCGCTTCATCTTGCGCCACGACACGGCGGCGTATTTCCGGCTCGCCTCGATCCAGAGCGTCGCCGGCGCCGCGATCTGCCGCCGCCACGGTGTCGATCCCGAGGACCCGACGACGCTGCTTCTCGTCGAAGGCGCACGGGTACGGCGCGACAGCGATGCCATCCTCGCCATCTATCAGGGGCTCGGCTTTCCATGGGCGCTCGCCGGCGTCTTCCGCCTGATCCCCGCCGCGCTGCGCGACCCCGTCTATCGCTGGATCGCGCGCAACCGATACCGCTTCTTCGGCAAGCGCCAGAGCTGCTGGGTCGCCCCGCCCGAATATAGGGACCGCATATTATGACGATGAGGATATTGATACTCGGCGGCTATGGCGTTTTCGGCGGACGGCTTGCCGAATTGCTGGCCGATCGCCCCGACCTCGAACTGCTGATCTGCGGCCGCGACCTCGCCCGTGCCGAGGCCTTCTGCACCCGCTACCAAGGGGAGGCCCGCGCGTTTCCCGGCGCCCTTAACCGGCGCGACATCGCCGATGCCCTGCAACGCTTCACACCCGGTCTCGTCGTCGACGCTTCGGGCCCATTCCAGGACTATGGCACCGATCGCTACCATGTCGTGGATGCCTGCATAGCGGCGGGCGTCGATTATCTCGACTTCGCCGATGGTGCCGATTTCGTGTTCGGCATCGATCGCTTCGACGCCGCCGCCAAGGCGGCGGGCATCTTCGTCCTTTCGGGAGTCAGCAGTTTCCCCGCGCTGACGGGCGCGGTCCTGCGCGAAATGGCGCGGACGATGGATATTCGCAGCGTCGAGGGCGGCATCGCGCCATCGCCCTTCGCCGGCATCGGCCTTAACGTCATGCGCGCGGTCGTCGGTTATGCTGGCGCGCCGGTGAAGCTGCGTCGCGGGGGAAAGGATTCGTATGGCGTCGGGCTCGCCGAAAGCATGCGCTTCACCGTAGCGGTGCCAGGCCGTTTGCCACTGCGCAATATTCACTTCTCGCTCGTCGATGTCCCCGACCTCCAGCTATTGCCGCGCGCCTATCCGGCGATGAACGATATCTGGATGGGCGCGGGGCCGGTGCCGGAGATTTTGCACCGCATTCTCAACCTGCTCGCCCAGGTGCGCTGGCGTCTTGACCTGCCCTCGTTCGAGCCTTTTTCACGCCTCTTCTACGCCGTACTCAACCGGATGCGCTTCGGCGAGCATCGCGGCGGCATGTTCGTTCGCGCCCGCGGCGTCGCCGAAGGCCGGACGGTCGAGCGCAGTTGGCATCTTTTGGCCGAGGGCGATGACGGCCCCTATATTCCGTCGATGGCAGCCGAGGCGATCATCCGCAAATCGCTCGCCGGCCACCGTCCCCCCGCCGGCGCCCGGTCGAGCGTCGATGCGCTAACGCTGGCGGACTATGATGCGCTGTTCGATGGCCGCTCGATCCACACCGGCTTTCGCAGCGAAGAGCCCGACGCGCCGCTCTATCGCCTGATTCTCGGCTCGGCCTTCGACACGCTACCGCCGCGGCTGAAGGAGCTTCACGGTGGCAAGGCCGCGCGCCGGTGGCAGGGCCATGCCGAAGTCCGCCGCGGCACGAGCCTGCTCGCGCGGATCGCGGCCGCGACGATGCGCTTTCCGAAAGCGGCCCAGCGCGCACCCCTCACCGTCGCGTTCGACCCCGAAGGCGGCGGCGAACGCTGGACCCGCGATTTCGCCGGCAAGCGTTTCTCGTCGCACCAATCGCGCGGCGCCGGCCGGAACGAATATCTGCTGGTCGAACGGTTCGGGGTGCTGTCGTTTGCGATGGCGCTGGTCGTCGAGCGGGACCGGCTCCATCTGATCCCGCGGCGCTGGTCGGCTTTCGGCCTTCCGATGCCGCGCTGGCTGATGCCCTATGGGGCGAGCTTCGAAACCGAGGCCGGCGGCCGGTTTCATTTCGATGTCGAAATCACCACGCCGCTCACCGGGTTGATCGTCGCCTATCGCGGATCGCTCGAACCGGCGTGACGCGCACTTAATTCCTTGCCCGCCCCTTGCCGATCCTTACATACAGGCGCACGATAATTTCCTTAAACGCAATGAGGTCGCCTTGCCATGTCCCGTAAAACCCTTTCCACCCCGCTCGCGCTGGTGGCTCTCGCGATGATCCCGGCGGCGGCCCAAGCGGCTGAGGGGGCGACCGAGGCGGCGGCAGCGGCGGCCCCAGGACTCACCTATCCCGACACTCTGCGCGGCGAAACGGTCGACCCGCAGTTCGGCGTCGACGTCGCCGACCCCTATCGCTGGCTCGAGGATGACGTCCGCGTCAATCCGAAGGTCGCCGACTGGGTCGCGGCGCAGAACGAGGTGACCGACGCCTATCTCGATACGCTGCCGGGCCGCGACGCGTTCAAGGCGCGGATGACCGAGCTTTACAATTACGAACGCTTCGGCTTGCCGACCAAGGCGGGAAGCCGCTATTTCTACAGCCGCAACGACGGGCTGCAGCCGCAGTCGGTGCTCTATGTCCGCGAGGGGCTGAAGGGCGAAGGCCGCGTCCTCATCGATCCCAACCTGTGGGCCAAGGACGGCGCGACCGCGCTCGCCGAATGGAGCCCGTCGGAGGACGGCAAGCACCTCCTCTATTCGGTGCAGGATGGCGGCACCGACTGGCGCATCGTGCGCGTCAAGGATGTCGCGACCGGGCAGGATCTGGCCGACGAGGTGCGCTGGGTGAAATTCTCCGCGCTCGACTGGGCGAAGGACGGCAGCGGCTTTTATTATTCGCGCTTTCCCGAGCCGGAAGCGGGCGAAGCCTTCCAGTCGCTCAACGAGAATCACAGCGTCTATTTCCACAAGCTCGGCACGCCGCAGAGCGAAGATGTGCTGATCCACGCGACCCCCGACAAGCCCAAGCTCAACAACAGCGCGGTCGTCACCGACGACGGCAAATATCTGCTCGTCGTCTCGTCCGAAGGGACCGACGAACGCTATGGCCTGACGCTGTATCCGGTGGGCAAGCCCGACGCGAAGCCGATCGTGCTGGTCGACGATTTTGCGAACAACTGGGAATATGTGACCAACGCGGGCACGCGCTTCACCTTCCTGACCAACAAGGGCGCGCCGCGCGCGCGGATCGTCTCGTTCGACATCAAGAAGCCCGGTGAGCTGACGCAGATCGTCGGCGAAAATGACGCGACGCTGATCGGCGCGTCGCGCGTCGGCAATCGCATCATCCTTTCCTACCTCGGCGATGCGAAGTCCGAAGCTCGAATGGTCGCCCTGGACGGCAAGCCGATCGCCAACATCCATCTCGCCGACATCGGTTCGGCATCGGGCTTCGGCGGCAAGTCGAGCGACCCCGAAACCTTCTACGCCTTTTCGAGCTATGCGCGCCCGACGACGATCTATCGCTTCGACACGCAGACCGGGAAGAGCGAGATTTTCGCCGAACCCAAGCTGACCTTCAAGCCCGCCGATTTCACCGTCGAACAACGTTTCTACAAATCGAAGGACGGCACCGAGGTGCCGATGTTCGTCGTGATGAAGAAAGGCCTCGACCGCAGCAAGGGATCGCCGACGCTTCTCTATGGCTATGGCGGCTTCAACGTCTCTCTGACCCCCGCCTTCTCGCCGACGCGGCTCGCCTGGGTCGACAAGGGCGGGGTGCTCGCGATCGCGAACCTGCGCGGCGGCGGCGAATATGGCAAGGCGTGGCACGATGCCGGCCGGCTCGACAAGAAACAGAATGTCTTCGACGATTTCATCGCCGCGGGCGAATATCTGATCGCCGAAGGCATCGCGGGCAAGCGCCAGATCGCGATCGAGGGCGGGTCGAACGGCGGCCTGCTCGTCGGCGCGGTGACCAACCAGCGCCCCGACCTGTTCGCCGCGGCGCTGCCCGCCGTCGGCGTGATGGACATGCTGCGCTTCGACCGCTTCACCGCAGGGCGTTATTGGGTCGACGATTATGGCTATCCGTCGAAGGAAGCCGATTTCAAGAATCTGCTCGCCTATTCGCCCTATCATAATATCAAGGACGGAACGGCGTATCCGGCGGTGTTGGTGACCACCGCCGACACCGACGACCGCGTCGTGCCGGGGCACAGCTTCAAATATACCGCCGCGCTCCAGCACGCCGACGCGGGCGACAAGCCGCATCTGATCCGCGTCGAAACCCGCGCCGGCCACGGCAGCGGCAAGCCGACCGACAAGATCATCGCCGAGGCGGCCGACAAATACGCCTTCGCGGCGAAGTGGACCGGGCTGGACGTCGAATAATGAGCTACGCCCTCGCCTTCTCCGCGACCGATCCCGCCGAACGCTGGGCCGAGGCGGGCGACGCCGCCGCGGCGCTCGTGGCGGGAGAGCGCGACGGCATCGCCAATATGGCGAATGTCGCGGCGCTGATCTGGCAGGCGATCCCCGACCTCAACTGGGCGGGCTTTTACCGCTTCGACGGCACTGAATTGGTGCTCGGTCCCTTCCAGGGCAAGGCGGCGTGCATCCGCATCGCGCTCGACAAGGGGGTGTGCGGCGCCGCCGCACGGCTGCGCGCCACCCAGCGCGTCGACGACGTCCATGCCTTTCCCGGCCATATCGCGTGCGACGCCGACAGCCGCAGCGAGCTCGTCGTCCCGGTGATCGCGAACGACCGGCTGGTGGGCGTGCTCGACCTCGACAGCCCCAACCCCGCGCGCTTCACCGCCGCCGACCAGGCGGGCGCCGAAGCACTCGTCGCACGCATCGCGACGGCGCTGGCGTCCTGAAACCCCGCCTCCGCGCGTGCGACGATCTGCTTCAAATCGGGACAGAAACTTCTAGGTTAACGGAATCGCGAACAGGCGCTAATTTTGCTAACAAGCTGTTAACCAATCGGTTCGGGCCGAGGGAACAGGGAGCAAGTCATGCGCACGTTCGTGTTGTTGGGGTTGGCCGCGGGGTCGTTGTTGCTGGCGGGCCATGCGCGCGCCGAACAGCCGGCGCTCGACTATGGCGTCCCCGCCGATCCCGATACGCGCGTCTACACCGGCTATCCCGACCGCGTGCCGGGCGAGGTCGACTATCGCACCGTCGGTGGCACCTATGACGCCGAGGGCCGCTGGACGGGCACGTGGGACGGCACTTATGAAGCGCCCGACGGCCGCCGTTACGAGGGTCGCTATGAGGGCACGGTCGAGGGCCATGGCGCCGGCTATCCGCCGCCGCCCGCCTATGATCCATATTATAGCGGCGGGTACGACCCGCGTTATGACACGGAAATGGAACGCCGCTGTGGCCGGGGGGGCACAGTGGGCGGCGCGGTTGTCGGCGGGCTCGTGGGGGGCATCGCCGGCAACCGCATAGCCGGCCGCGGCGACCGCACCGCCGGCACGCTGATCGGCGCCGGGGTCGGCGCGCTCGCGGGATCGGCGATCGGCAGCGCCGCGGACAAGAAGAAATGCGAACAATGGTGGTCGAGCCGCAGCGCCCACTATCAGGGTGGCTATTATCAAGGCGGCTATTACCCCGGCGGCACTTCGACGACTTACCATCACGGTGGTTACGGCTATGGCTACGGCTATTATACGCCCGGCGTTGTCGTCACGACGATCATCAACGGCGCGCCCATCGTGACCGAAACGGTCGAGACCTCGACGCGCACCTATTATGAAAATGTGCCGGTGCGGAAACGCTATGTCGCGAAGAAGAAATGGAAACCGAAACGCAAGCCGGTGTCGCGCTGCGTCTGCTGAGATTTTGAGATAGGTCTGGTCACCTATATCTGGTCCCGAGGCCCGTCATCCACAGGATGGCGGGCCTTTCCTTTGCCCGCCTGCTTCGACGCTCTGCAGACCCTCGGCAGGAAGGATCTTTAGATGAACGCCAGCAAAACCAAGGCTGAACGCCAGATAAGCGCCGGGTTCAGCACCGCGTCACGACCGGTCCGCTAAACCATCCTCAACAGGCCGCCCCCATGCCGCCTGCGTTGATTGAGGAGACCGAACCATGGCTATCAAGACCAACCTGACCCGGGCCGCAATTGGTGCGGCCACCGCCGGCGCGATGCTGATGAGCGCCGCCCCCGCCGCCGCGCGCGACCGCTATGACCGCGACGGGATCAGCGCGGGCGAAATCATCGCCGGCGCCGTCGTCCTCGGCGGCCTCGCCGCGATTCTGTCGAGCGGCGATAACGACCGTTACGACCGCTACGACGACCGTTACCGCGGCCGTTACGACGATCCGCGCTATGGTTATGGCTATAATTACAACCGCTATGGCAACAGCCGCAGCGCGGTCAGCCAGTGCGTGAGCGCCGTCGAACGCGGCAGCCGCCGTTATGGCCGCACCGACGTCACCGAAGTGACCGACATCGACCGCAAGCGCGACGGTTACAAGGTCAAGGGCCGCGTCGTCGTCCGCGACGGCTACGGCGGCCGCTGGGGTCGCGGCGGATCATATGACAGGGGCAAGTTCACCTGCAACGTCCGCTACGGCCGCATCCGCGACATCGATTTTTCGGGTCTGCGCTAACTCCCCGGAATTTCAATAACGAGCCCGCCCGTGTCCCGGCACGCGGCGGGCTTTTGTTTGCGCTGGCTTCGCGCCGCGCCGCCGGCCATTTCGCTTGCGCGCAATCCGGCCTTGCTATCGCGGGCTCGTCCCGCAAAAATGGGTCTTTCTCAAAGGGAGAGCTCATGCGTCGCCGTACACTTCTCGCCGCCGTCCCCGCCGCCGCGCTGTTGCCGACCGCGGGCCTCGCAGAGGGCCCGAAACCCAAGGCCGCGCCCGCCACGCCCAATCCTGACGTTTCGACGCCGCCGGTGTGGGAAGCGGGCGCCGACCGGTTCGTGCGGCCCGACGTCCATGGCGGCGACAGGGTGGTCGGCGCGAGCTTCGCCTCGCGCACCGCGGCTTACGGTCTCAGCGGCGCGGCGGGCACCGCGCATCCGCTCGCGACGCAGGCGGGGATCGACATTTTGAAGCGTGGCGGGTCGGCGGTCGATGCGGCGATCGCGATCAACGCGTGCCTCGGTCTGCTCGAACCCACCGCGAACGGCATCGGCGGCGATGTTTATGCGATGATCTGGGATCCGAAGACGAAGAAGCTCGCGGGGCTTGCCGGTTCGGGCAAGAGCCCGCGCGGGCTCGACCTCGCGACGGTGCGATCGCGCGCCAAGGGCGGCACCCTGCCCGCTTATGGCGCGATCAGCGTATCGGTGCCGGGCACGGTCGACGGCTGGTGGACCATGCACCAGCGTTACGGCAAGCTGCCGTGGAAGGAATTGTTCGAGCCGGTCATCGCGCATGCCGAGGCGGGCACGCCGGTGCCCGACATGATCGCTTATTATATCCGCCGCAGCCTCGCCGGTTTCCGCCAGCCAGGCCGCGGGATCGAGGAAACCGACAATGCGCTGCACACCTATGGGCTGAACGACGGCAAGGGGCCCGCGGCGGGACAGGTGTTCCGCAACCCCGACCTCGCGCGCACTTTCCGCCTGATCGCCGAAGGCGGGCGCGACGCCTTCTACACCGGCGAGATCGCGCGCACGATCGACGCCTATTTCAAGCGGATCGGCGGCTGGCTGCGCTACGAGGATCTCGCCACGCACAAGTCCGAATGGATCGAGCCGCACAAGACCGGCTATCGCGGCACCGACGTCTATGCGCTCGGCGCGAACACGCAAGGTATCGCGACCTTGCAGATGCTCAATATCCTCGAGCATTTCGACCTGAAGGGCGCAGGCTTCCAGTCGCCCTTGTCGATCCATTTGCAGGCCGAGGCGAAGCGCCTCGCCTATGAGGACCGCGCGCGATACTACGCCGATCCGCACTTTTCGAATGTGCCGGTCGAATGGCTGATTTCAAAGGAATATGCGGCCGAGCGCGCGAAGCTGATCCGCCCCGACCGCCTGCTGTCGCCCGTGCATCCGGGGCAGGCGCCGAGCCACGGCGACACGACCTATTTCAGCTGTGCCGACAAGGACGGGATGATGGTGTCGATGATCCAGTCGAACTTCCGCGGCATGGGGTCGGGGCTGGTCGCCGACGGGCTGGGCTTCATGTTCCAGGATCGCGGGCAATTGTTCAGCCTCCAGGACGGGCATCCGAACATCTATGCGCCGGGCAAGCGGCCGTTCCAGACGATCATCCCGGGCTTTGCGGCGCGTGGGCAAGTGCCGTGGATGAGCTTCGGCGTGATGGGCGGCGACATGCAGCCGCAGGGACAGGCGCAGATCGTCATCAACCGCGTCGATTACGGGCTCGAAATCCAGTCGGCCGGCGATTCGCCGCGCTGGCACCACGAGGGATCGTCGCAATCGATGGGCGAGGATTCACCCGGCCTCGGCCCGAACGGCATGTTGCGGCTCGAAAGCGGCGTGCCCGAGGCGGCCCGCCGGCGGCTCGCCGAGATCGGCTGGACGCTGGGCGAGCCCGATGGCGGGTTCGGACGCTATCAATGCGTCGAGCACCGCATGGACGGCGACACCCGCGTCTATGCCGCGGCGAGCGAGATGCGCGCCGACGGCTGCGCGCTGGCCTATTAGCATCCGGCCCCAAGACCAGCGATCATCGAACACGCTATACGAAAATTTACCTTCTCCGTTTAGGACTCGCATCGGGACCAGAAAATAACCGTCCGAGGTGGGAATCGGGCGGCAAATATCGAGTCGCGCATGTCGAATCCCGAGGCCTTCCCCGCCTCTTCGCTCCCGGAGGAAAAGCGCCAGCCGCGGCAGTCGCGGCTGGTCAAGGCGGCGCTCGCCTGCCAGCGGTTGGGCCGGTTCGACGTCACGCTTCGCAACGTCTCGCTGACCGGCATCGGCGGCCAGGGGCCGCACGCGCTGCAGATCGGCGAGCGCATGACGGTGATCATGCCCGGTCACGAACCGATGCTGGGGACGGTGCGCTGGGTCGCGGGCACACGTTTCGGCATCCAGACCGACCGAGAAATCGAAACGATGCGCCTGCGCGCCGCGCACAACGACCAGATCGTCGCCGCCGACAGCAAGGCCGATTTTCAGATCATCCCCCCGCCGCGCGTCGACACCTGGCGTCCCGGCCTTACCAACGGCCCGCCGGGGCAATTCGGGCGCAAAGGCTAAGGCGCCCCTCCGCTTATCCTCGCGCGTCGAAGGCCGATCGGGCCTTTTCGATCCGGTCGAGATTGGTTTCGGCCCATATCCAGACCCCGCAAAAGGCTTCGCCCAGACTGTGGCCGAGGTCGGTCAGACAATATTCGACCTTGGGCGGGACGACCGGATGGACCGTCCGCACGAGCAGGCCATCGCGCTCCATCGCGCGCAAGGTCTGCGTCAGCATCTTCTGGCTGATCCCCGGAACGAGCCGCGACAATTGGGTGAAGCGGCAGGTCCCATGATCCTCCAGCTCCTCGAGGACAAGGAGCGTCCATTTGTCGGCGACTCGGCCGATGAGTTCGTTGACGAGCGTCTCGACGCGCGGATCGACCGGCGCATTGGGATCATAGGAAATTTTTTCGAGGGCGGGCATGGCGGAAAATCCAATTCTCTCTTTTCGGTAACTATGGCACTTTCGGGTGCCTTCTTTCCTTTGGAGAGTATAGGAATATTTAGGCCTTCTCACCACCCCTAAGGAGAAGCGCCATGAAGACCAGCGGCAACACCATCCTCGTCACCGGCGGCGGCTCGGGCATCGGCCTCGCGCTCGCGCATCGCTGGCACGACGCGGGCAACACCGTCATCGTCACCGGCCGCAACGCCGCCAAGCTCGAAGCCGCGATCGCCGGGCGGCCGAACATGACGGCGATGTCGCTCGACGTCACCGATGCCGATGCCATCGCGGCCTTCGCAAAAGACGTCGTCGCGAAGCATCCGGACCTCAACATACTCGTCAACAACGCCGGCATCATGGGCGCCGAGGATGCGAGCGCGAAGCGCGACCTCGCACACGCCGAAGCCACCGTCATCACCAACATCCTCGGCCCGATCCGGCTGACCGACGCGCTGGTCGATCATCTGACGGCGCGGGCGGATAGCGCGATCGTCAATGTGACGTCGGGTCTCGCCTTCGTCCCCTTCCCCAAGGCGCCGACCTATTCGGCGACGAAGGCGGCGATGCACAGCTATTCGGTCGCGCTACGCATCCAGCTCGAGGGCAAGGTCGAGGTGATCGAACTGGCGCCGCCCGCCGTCCGCACTGACCTGACCCCCGGCCAGTCGACGCGCGAGAATTATATGCCGCTGGACGACTTCGCCGACGAGGTGATGGCGCTGTTCGCGCAGCAGCCGACGCCCGAGGAAATCCTCGTGCAGAACGTCCTGCCGCTCCGCCATGCCGAGGCGAACGGCACGGTTCCGCAGGTATTGGCGATGCTGAAGTCGCTGTAATTTCTCCCCTCCCGCCTGCGGGAGGGGATTGCATTGCGAAATCCCCCCTTCCCCACTATATCGCCGCGCATCATGCAGATTCCCGGCCATATCGACCCCGTCACGACGGGCACCGTCCCGCTGCGCGGCGGCAACCGCATCGACCTTGTCGGGCTGACGCGCGACGCGATCGGCGGCGTGCTCGTCGAGGCGGGACTCGATGCCAAGGCCGCGAAGCTGCGCGCCAAGCAAATCTGGCACTGGATGTACCATCGCGGCGTCACCGATTTCGAGGCGATGACCGACATCGCCAAGACGATGCGCCCGTGGCTGACCGACCGCTTCATCATCGGCCGCCCGACGGTGCGCGAGGCGCAGGTGTCGAGCGACGGCACGCGCAAATGGCTGCTCGCCGCCGCCGACGGGCAGGAATATGAGATGGTGTTCATCCCCGACGCCGATCGGGGAACGCTCTGCGTATCGAGCCAGGTCGGCTGCACGCTCAATTGCCGTTTCTGCCACACGGGCACGATGCGCCTCGTGCGCAACCTCGGCGCGGGCGAGATCGTCGGGCAGGTGATGCTGGCGCGCGACGAACTCGGCGAATGGCCCAAGGGCACGATGGCGGGCTTCGGCCCCGATCCCGAGGACGACGACGAAGAAGAGGGCGGCCATTATACCGCCGACGGCCGCATCCTGACCAACATCGTGATGATGGGCATGGGCGAGCCGCTGTATAATTTCGACGAGGTCAAAGGCGCGCTCAAGATCGTCATGGACGGCGACGGGCTCGCGCTGTCGCGCCGCCGGATCACGCTGTCGACGAGCGGCGTCGTGCCGATGATGGCGCGCGCCGGCGAAGAGATCGGCGTCAACCTGGCGGTGTCGCTCCACGCGGTGTCGAAGGAGGTGCGCGACGAGATCGTCCCGCTCAATCGCAAATATGGCATCGACGAGTTGCTCAAGGCATGCGCCGATTATCCGGGGGCGGGCAATTCGCGGCGCATCACGTTCGAATATGTGATGCTGAAGGACAAGAATGACAGCGACGAGGATGCGCGCGAACTCGTCCGGCTGATCCGGGAATATGGCCTGCACGCGAAGGTCAATTTGATCCCCTTCAATCCCTGGCCCGGCGCTCAATATGAATGTTCGACGCCCGAACGGGTGCGCGCGTTCAGCAGCCTGATTTTCAAGGCGGGCATTTCCGCCCCCGTGCGCACCCCGCGCGGGCGCGACATCATGGCCGCGTGCGGTCAGCTGAAAAGTGCGGCGACCAAGCCGACGCGCGCCGAACTCGACCGCATCGCCGAGGAAAAACAGGCCGCATTGGGCTGACACCACGCCCGCACCCGCCCTTACCAACATCTGAAAGCCACGGAAATCCGTCCATTTCCGGGCGCGATTTCGCATAGCTATTCTATACCGTGTGGTAAAAATAACACAGGTAAGAAAATTGTCATATTCTGAATGATCCGTTCATTGAAGCGACAGGCGCGAGCGCCATTTAGGGGGCGGGCCGCGACCCAAAGGGCGTGACCCGATTGAAAGCAGAAGGAAAACAACATGAAGAAATTCGCAGTTGCAGCCGCTCTCCTGACGGCCATCGTTGCAACCCCCGCCCTTGCAGCCCCCGCCGGCGAAGGCCGCGTGGAAGTTCGCGGCGGTCTGATCACCGGCAATGGCGCCGACGAAGGCACGGCTGGCCTCGCCGCCGGTTATGACTTCGACCTCGGCAGCTCGACCTTCGTCGGTGCCGAAATCGCGGGCGACAAGGTGCTCGTCGATGGCGCGAACGTCCAGTTCTCGGCCGGCGGCCGCGTTGGCGCCAAAATTGGTGCCAACGGCAAGCTCTATGCCACGGGCGGCTACACCTTCGGTGACGTCGACGATCCGTACGTCGGTGCCGGCTATCAGCACAAGCTGACCCAGAACGTCTATGCCAAGGGCGAATATCGTCACCAGTTCATCGACAATTTCGGTGACTTCGACACGTTCGTCGCAGGCATCGGCTTCGCTTTCTGATCCGTTCGGACCAGCGAAACAAAAAGAGAGGGGCGGCCCATCGGGTCGCCCCTTTTCTTTTGTCCGCGATACGGTCACGGTGCGCCGATGACGGCATTCGCATATATCGGCGCGGCGCTGGCGGAGATCGCGGGCTGCTTCGCCTTTTGGGCATGGCTGCGGCTCGATAAGTCCGTCTGGTGGATCGTGCCCGGAATGGCCTCGCTCGCGTTGTTCGCCTGGCTGCTGACGCTCGTCGATGCCGAACATGCGGGGCGCACCTATGCCGCTTATGGCGGGGTCTATATCGTCTCGGCGCTGCTGTGGCTGTGGGCGGTCGAAGGGGCGAAACCCGACCGCTGGGACCTGATCGGCGCCGCCGTGTGCCTCGGCGGCGCGACGATCATCTTGTTCGGGCCGCGAGGCGGCTAACTCGCCTCCGGCAGCGCCTGTTCGACCAGCGGCGCCAGCCCTTCGGCCACCACCTTCACGCCTTTGGCATTCGGATGGAGATTATCGCCCAGCATCAGCGCCTTGTCGGTAACGACATTGTCGAGGATGAAGGGATAGAAGCTCACCTCATATTTCGACGCGAGCTCGGGATAGATGGGATTGAACTTGTTCGCATAGTCGCTGCCGAGGTTCGGCGCCGCCATCATGCCGGTGAGCAGCACCGGAATCTCGCGCTTCTTCAGCTCGGCGAGCATCGCGTCGAGATTGGCGCGCGTCTGGTCGGGGCCGATCCCGCGCAGCATGTCGTTGCCGCCGAGCCCGAGTATGACGAGCGCGGGCTTCGCCTTCGCATTGCCCAGCACATAGGCCAGTCGCTGGCGGCCGGCGGCGGTAGTGTCGCCCGAAACGCCCGCATTCTGGACGCGCGCGACCACGCCGTCTTCGCCGAGCGCGGCCTGCAATTGCGGCGCGAGCCCTTCCTTGGGACCGAGCTGATAACCGGCGTAAAGGCTGTCGCCGAAGGCGATCACGAGGGGCGCATTGGCCGGAATAGCGGGCGCCTTTTTCGCCGCAGCCTTGTCGTTGGTCGAAGCCGGCGGCTGCTCCGCCGATCCGCATGCGGCGAGCGGTTGGCAAAGCGCGATTGCGCAACCATATATCGCGAAAGAGCGCCATCCGGCCGTTCTCATTTCAAAGGGTCCTCTCCTTGCCCGACGCCCAACGACAATCGCCGAACGCGGCGATCGCCGCCCACAATGTGACGCTCACGCTGGGAAGCGACAAGGCCCCCGTCGAAATTTTGCGTGGCGTCGACCTGGAAGTCGAAGCCGGGACGTCGGTCGCGCTGCTCGGCCCGTCGGGATCGGGCAAAAGCTCGCTGATGGCGGTGCTCGCGGGGCTGGAGCGCGCCAATGGCGGCAGCATCCATGTCGCGGGGCTCGATTTCGCGGCGATGGACGAGGACGATCTCGCGCGGGCGCGGCGCGGGCGCATCGGCATCGTGCTTCAGGCTTTCCACCTGCTCCCGACGATGACGGCGCTCGAAAATGTCGCGGTACCGCTCGAACTGGCGGGCATCGCCGATCCCTTCGGCCGCGCCGCCGCCGAATTGGAAGCCGTCGGGCTCGGTCACCGCCTGACCCATTACCCCGCGCAGCTTTCGGGCGGCGAGCAGCAGCGCGTCGCGATCGCCCGCGCGATGGCGAGCGGCCCCGCGATCATCTTCGCCGACGAACCGACCGGCAACCTCGATACCGCGACGGGGCAATCGATCATCGAGCTGATCTTCGCGCGCCGCGCCGCGCTCGGCGCAACGCTGCTCATCATCACCCACGACCCCGAACTCGCCGAGCATTGCGACCGCGTCGTCGTGATGCACGACGGCAAGATCGAAGAGCGGGTCGCCTAGATGCTCCCCCTCGCCTCACTCTGGCGGATCGCGCGGCGCGACCTTGCGACGCGCATCCGCGGGCTGCGTCTGCTCGCGGCCTGCCTCTTCCTCGGCGTCGCGACGCTCGCCGCGATCGGCAGCCTGACGCGCGGCATCACCTCCGAACTCGAAGTGCGCGGACAGACGATCCTCGGCGGCGATGTCGAGTTCAGCCTGCCGCAGCGCCAAGCGACGGTGGAGGAGATGGCGGGGTTCCGCCGCGTCGGCACACCCTCGGCGACCGTGCGGCTGCGCGCGATGGCGAACGATCCCGACGGCGAGGCGCTGCTCTCCGAGTTGAAAGCGGTCGACGGCGCCTACCCGCTCTATGGCACGATGCGGCTGGGGAGCGGCGCGCGCCGGGGCCCGCCGCCATCGGGTGCGATCTGGATCGGCAAGGATCTCGCCTCACGCCTCGACCTGAAAGTCGGCGAGCGAGTGAAGTTTGGCGAAAAAGCGTTCCTTATCGATGGTATCATCGCCGAAGAACCCGACCGTCTGGGCGAAGGCTTCACGCTCGGTCCCGTCGCCATCATCGGCCTCGCCGACCTGCCCTCGACGCAGTTGATCCAGCCGGGCAGCCTTTATGAAAGCAAATATCGCGTCCGCTTGCCTGACAGCGCAAATCCCGAAGCGGTCGGCAAGGCGCTGACCGCCGAATTCCCCGACGCGGGCTGGGACATCACCGACAGCAGTAACGGCGCCCCCGGCACGCGGCGTTTCATCGAACGCATGGGTCAATTCCTGTCGCTCGTCGGCCTTGCCGCGCTGGTCATTGCCGGGATTGGTGTCGGCAATGGTGTCGCGAGCTACCTCGCTGGCAAACGCCCCGGCCTCGCGACATTGAAGGTACTCGGCGCCGACAGCGGCACCGTGGCGCGCATCTATGGATTGCAGATTCTGGCGGTCGCCGCCGTCTCGATCGTCGCCGGCCTGATCGTCGGGGCGCTCGCGCCCGCGCTCATCGGCGCGATCGCGGGCGACGTGCTGCCGGTCAAACCCGGCGTAGCCATCTATCCGCTGCCACTCGCGGTCAGCGCGGCTTATGGCCTGCTCATCGCGATCGCCTTCGCGCTGCCCCCGCTGGCCGCCACCCGCCACGTCCCCGCCGCCGGCCTCTACCGCGCGACGGTAAGCGGCGCGGCGCGCATCGACCGGCGGACGGTCATCGCGGTCGCCGCCGCGCTGATCGCGATCGTCGCGCTGGCGGTGGGCACCGCACGCGAACCGCTGTTCGCGCTCGGTTTCATCGGCGCCGCGATCGGGCTTCTCCTCATCCTCGTCGGGCTCGGCTGGCTGGTGCGCCGCACCGCGAGCCGGCTACCGCGGCCGAAACGTCCGCTCTTCCGCCTCGCGCTCGCGAACCTGCACCGTCCGGGCGCAGCGACGGGCGCGCTCGTCGTCGCCCTCGGCCTTGGCCTCACCCTGTTCGTGACGCTGGCGGCGATCCAGACGAGCATCACCTCCGAAATCCGGTCGACCGTGCCGCAGCGCGCGCCGAGCTTCTTCGTGCTCGACGTTCCGCGAACCGATGCTGTGCGCTTCCGCACGATCGTCACCGAGGCCGATCCCAAGGCCGAGATCAACATGATCCCCGCGCTGCGCGGCAGCATCACCGAATTTTCCGGGCAGCGCGTCGACGAACTCGCCGAACTGCCCGAGGGCGCGTGGGTGCTGCGCGGCGACCGGGGGCTGACCTACAGCCCCGTCCTCCCCAACGGCAGCGAGCTGGTGGGCGGCGAATGGTGGGCGGCCGGTTACAAGGGGCCGCCGCTGGTCAGTGTCGAGCAGGAGGTCGCGACATCGCTCGGGCTCAAGATCGGCGACACGCTCTCGGTCAATGTGCTGGGGGTCGAGGTGCAAGCCAAGGTCGCGTCGTTCCGAACCGTCAACTGGGACAATTTCGGATTGAACTATGTGCTCGTCTTCTCGCCCGGCACTTTCGACGCCGCGCCGCATAATATGGTCGCGACGGTGGCAGTCGGGCCGGAGGCGGAAACCGCACTGTCGCGCAGCATTCCGCGCGCCTTCCCTTCGGCGTCGCTGATCGCGGTGCGCGATGTCGTGAGCCAGGTTACGACCCTGCTCACGCAGATGAGCCAGGCGATCGCCGCGGCGGCGAGCATCGCGATCCTCGCCGGGATCGCGGTGCTGATCGGCGCGATCGCGGCCAGCCGCGAACGGCGTGTTTACGACAGCGTCATCCTGAAATTGCTCGGCGCGACGCGCGGGCAGATTTTGGGCGCGCAGGGCATGGAATATGCGGTGCTCGCGGCGATCCTCGCGCTGCTCGCGCTGGGATTGGGGCTCGCGGGCGCCTGGTATGTCGTGACGCAGTTGTTCGAGTTCGACTTCGCGCCCGATCCGCTGATCGTCGGATTGACGCTGATTGGCGGCGCCGGGCTGTCCTTCCTGATCGGGATCGCGGGGAGCTGGCCTTTGCTCTCGGCCAAGCCGGCGCAGGCGCTGCGCAGCCTTTAGTTCAGCAGGCGCACCACGGCCGACACCGCAGCCACCCCGAGCACGACCGCGACCATCGCCTGCCAGATGTGCTGCGGAACCCGGCCGAACGCGCGGGCGCCGAAATAATTGCCGAACCACATAGGCAGGAAGAGGATGACCGCCATCAGGAACAATCGCCATGTGGCGATACCCAGCCACAAGGAGGCGAGCGTCCCGGCGATCGCGGTCATGAAAAAGATCATCAGCATCGACGCGCGCGCCACTTTCGGGTCGATACGGCGTCGCAGGTAGAAGGGCACGACCGGCGGCCCGGGCATCGCGGCAAAGCCGGTGAGGATGCCCGATACGATGCCGGTGCCCGCGACGGCAACTCGTCCCGGACGGTGTCCCTCGGGCTTTTTCGGCAGCAGGACGGCGACGAACGCCCCGACCGCGGCGAGCGTGATCAGCACCCGCGCGACGTCGGCGGGCGTCAGGTCGAGCACATACATTCCGACCGGCGTCGTCGCCATCGCCGCGAGACCGATCGGAAGCGCGGTCTCGCGGTCGGCGTCGGCCATGATATGTCCGATCCCCACGGGCCCGATCAGCAGCTGCAACAATATGCCCATCACCACCGCCTCGCCCGGGGCGATGATCAGCCCGAGCAGCGGCACGAGGATGATCGCCATGCCGAACCCGGTCAGCCCGCGCACATAGGCGGCGCCGAACGTCATGGCGGCCGCGCCGGCGAGCGTCAGCGGCGCGATGCCGACGAGGTGCTGAATATCGATCATGGGTGCGAATCTTTCGGTTTCAGCGTGATCAACCACGCGTCGGGCGGCGTCAGGTAACGAAGCGGCAAGAGGCTGGTCCCGAGCCCCGCGCCGACGAAGACGCGCTGGCCATTATCGTCGATCGCACCGCATGCAAAGCGGTCGCCGTAGCGCGAGACATAGGTCAGCGCGCCGATGAACGGGAAGCGGATCTGGCCGCAATGCGTGTGTCCCGCGAGGATCGCGACGACGGGCCGCGGCAGATCGGGCACGATGTCGGGGCTGTGCGTCAGTAGCAGGGGAACACCGGGACCCAGCCGGTCCATCGCCGCGAGCGTTGCGGGCAAATCGTCATGCCCCGAATAATCGTCGTCGATCGCGCCGACGAGCAGCGGGCCGAGCTTTACCGCTTCATTCTGGAGCACCCGAATGCCGCGCATTTCGAGTTCGCCGCGCAGCGCGTCGGGCCGGAACCAGTGATCATGGTTGCCCGGCGCGACGACGACGCCGAGCGGCGCGTCCAGCTTGCCGAGCGGCGCTACGACCTCGGCGGGTGAGTAGATATGCGTCGCGCTGCGCTTTTCGCTGACGAGGTCGCCCGCGATCAGCACAAGATCGGGCTTCAGCTGGTTGAGGTCAGCGACGATCCGCACCAGCCGCTCGGGCGGCATATCGGGTCCTGCTACATGGATGTCCGATAGCAGGAGCAGCTTGAGCGGCGGCTGACCTGCCGGCCAGTCGGCCACCTCGACCGCCGCGGTGCGGATCACCGGATCGCGGGTCGCATTCCAATAGCCCTTGGCGAGAAGCGCCGCGCCGACGAACGCCAGCAACGACAGCCAGCGCAGCCATCGGCGCGGGCGACGCTTCTCCGCCATGCTCAATCGCGCAGATCGGGCGGGGTCGCCTCAGCCTTCAGCATCGCGATCGCGTCGGCGAGCGGCATGATCCGCTGGCCGTCCTGCCCGAGGGTGCGGATCGCGACACTGCCTTCATCGGCCTCGCGATTGCCGACCACCAGCAGATACGGCACCTTCGCGAGGCTGTGTTCGCGGACCTTGTAGTTGATCTTTTCGTTGCGCAGGTCGCTGTCGGCGCGAATGCCCGCCGCGGTGAGCTGCGCCACCGCATCCTTGGCATAATCGTCGGCGTCGCTGACGATCGTTGCTACCACCGCCTGCACCGGCGCGAGCCAGGTCGGGAAGCGGCCGGCGAAATGCTCGATCAAAATGCCGATGAAACGCTCGTACGTGCCGAGGATCGCGCGGTGGAGCATCACCGGGCGGTGGCGCTCGCCATCCTCGCCGATATAGCTCGCATCGAGGCGTTCGGGCATCACGCGGTCGGACTGGATCGTCCCGCACTGCCAGGTGCGCCCGATCGCGTCGGTCAGGTGGAATTCGAGCTTGGGCGCATAGAAAGCCCCTTCGCCCGGCAATTCTTCCCAGCCATAATCCTCGTTCGCCATGCCGGCGCGTTCGACCGCTTCGCGAAGTTCGGCCTCGGCCTTGTCCCACATTTCTTCGGTGCCGAAGCGCATGTCGGGGCGCAGCGCGAGCTTCACCGCATATTTCTCGAATCCGAGCTGCTTGTAGACGCGGTCGAGCAGCGCGCAGAAATCGCGGACCTCTTCGACGATCTGGTCCTCGCGGCAGAAGATATGGCCGTCGTCCTGCGTGAACTGGCGCACGCGCATGATGCCGTGCAGCGCGCCATGCGGCTCGTTGCGGTGGCAGCATCCCATTTCGGCCATGCGCAGCGGCAGGTCGCGATACGACTTCATCCCCTGACGGAAGATCAGGACATGCGCGGGACAGTTCATCGGCTTCAGCGCCATCCACTCGGCGTCGTCCGACACGATCGGGCCTTCGTCCTCGATGTTCGGAACCTCGTCGGGGATGACGAACATATTCTCGCGATATTTGCCCCAGTGGCCCGACTGTTCCCACTGCTTGGCGTCCATCACCTGCGGCGTCTTGACCTCCTGATAGCCCGCGCCGTCGATCGCGCGGCGCATATAGGCCTCGAGCTCGCGGTAGATCCGGTAACCCTTGGGGTGCCAGAAGACGCTGCCGTGCGCCTCTTCCTGCAAATGGAACAGGTCCATCTCGCGCCCGATCTTGCGATGGTCGCGCTTGGCGGCTTCCTCCAGCCGGACGAGATGTTCGGCGAGCTGCTTCTTGTTGAGCCAGCCGGTGCCGTAGATGCGCGACAGCTGCGCGTTCTTCTGGTCGCCGCGCCAGTATGCGCCCGAGACGCGCGTGAGCTTGAACGCCGCGGGGTCGAGCTTGCCCGTCGAGGCCAAGTGGGGCCCGCGGCACATGTCCATCCAGCCGTTTTCGTCTCCGGGTGGGCCGCTGCGATAGACGGTGAGTTCTTCGCCCTGCGGCAGTTCGGCGGCCCATTCGGCCTTGAAGCTCTCGCCTTCTGCCGCCCATTTGGCGATCAGCTTGTCGCGCTCCCACACTTCGCGCGTGAGCGGCAGGTCGGCGGCGATGATCTTGCGCATCTCCTCCTCGATCAGCGGCAGTTCGTCGTCGCGGAACGGGCCATGTTCGGCGGTCGGCGCGAAATCATAATAGAAGCCGTCGCCCGTCGACGGGCCGAAGGTGATCTGCGTGCCCGGGAAGAGGTTCTGCACCGCCTCGGCGAGGACATGCGCATAGTCGTGGCGAAAGAGTTCGAGCGCGTCGGCCTCGTCGCGGCTCGTCACCAGCGACAGGTTCGTGTCTTCCTCGAGCGGGCGCATGATGTCGCGCAGCTCGCCATCGATCTTGGCGGCAAGCGCGGCCTTCGCGAGACCGGGTCCGATGTCGGCCGCGATCTGCGCCGCGGTAGTGCCGCGCACGACTTCACGGGCAGAGCCATCGGGAAGGGTGACACGGATCATTTCGGACATCGAAAATACAGCCTTTCTGGGCAAAATTGCCGCGCCCCTTTGCCAGCATGCGATATGGGCGGCAAGGGGCCGATTCACAACAAGACTTGCAATGAGATAATGTATCATTATCTGGCACCGGAACCCCTCCCGCGAAAGACCAGATATGTGCCTCCCCGCCGCGCGCCCGCGCCTCGCCGACCTGACGGGCATCCTCCTGTCGCTGACCTGCCTGATCCATTGCCTCGCCCTGCCGCTGATCCTCCTGCTCGCTCCTGCGCTCAGCCGCTGGATCGCGTTGCCCGAGGGCGTCCACGCGGCGATCCTGCTGTTGGCCCTGCCAGCGGCGGCGGTCGCGATGCGGGACGGGTGGCGGCGTCATCGACGTCTGGTACCCGCGGTCTTCGCGGTCGCGGGGTTAAGCCTGCTCGCGCTTGGCCTGTCGGCGCACGAGGGCTGGATCGCCGTTGCCAACCCAGCGGCGGCCGACCGGTTGCTGACCTCCGCCGGCGCCCTCGCGCTTGCCGCGGCCCATCTCGTCAACTGGCGCTGGCGTCATCGCGGCGGCGGGCATAAGCTGCCGGCATGACCGACGCCCCGCCCCACAGCATCGCCGCGATCCTGCCGTGCACCGATCTCGACGCCAGCACCGCCTTCTATGAAAAGCTCGGCCTGTCGGTCGTCAGCGATCATGGTAGCTATCGTCTGCTCGAAGACGGCAAGGGGTGGCAGCTTCACCTGACGAACGAGTCGCCCGAAGGCTGGCTGGTGCCGGGGCAAAATCCGTTCGGCCTCTACCTTTATACCGACCGCGTCGCGGAACTCGCCGAGCGGATGCGCGACGCGATCCTCGAACGCGAAAAGGCGCCGACGCACAAGCCGTGGGGCATGTACGAGTTCGCGCTGTCGGACCCCGACGAAACGCTCGTCCGCATCGGCTGGCCGAGCCGGTTGGTGGGTTGACCGCGCCTCCGCCTTGCAGGCTTACCCATCCCCCGCTAGGGCGGCGGCAGCAAGGGAGCCTCGCCATGTTCAAGCGCCTGTTCGTCGACCATCCGAAGAGCGTCGATGAAAATTACGTCGAGCATTTCGGCGTTGCGTCGAAATTCGGGGTGACGATGATCTGGGGCGGCCTGTGCGCGCTCGTCCATGCGATCGTTCCCGGCTGGTGCATCACCACGGGCAGCGACACGATCCAGCGGCTCAACAAGATCATGGTCGAGCAGCGGCGCGCCAAGGGGCAATCCGTAATGCAAATGAGCACGGTCGACTGGGTCATCTGATCCTGGTGGACACCGCCCCCGACTATCTCGACCGTCCGGGCCGCCCTCGGCTCGCTTATCGCCACACGCCGGGCGCGGGTCCGGCGATCGTCTTCCTGCCCGGCTACATGTCCGACATGGCCGGCGGCAAGGCGACGGCGCTGTTCGATTGGGCGGCGGCCGAGGGCCACGCCTGCCTGCTGCTCGACTATGCCGGATGCGGATTGTCGGACGGACTGTTCGCCGACCATACCCTGCTCGACTGGCGCGGCGATGTGCTCGACCTGATCGATGCGAAGGCCGAGGGGCCGGTGGTCATCGTCGGATCGTCGATGGGCGGCTGGCTGATGCTGCTCACCGCGCTCGCGCTCGTCCAACGCGACGGACCGGCGCGGGTGGCGGGTCTTGTCGGGATCGCCGCGGCGCCCGATTTCACCGACTGGGGTTTCAGCGACGCCGAAAAGGCGATCATCCAGGCCGAGGGCGCGCTGCTTGAGGAAACGCCCTACAGCGACCAGCCCTATATGACGACGCGCGCCTTCTGGCAGTCGGGCGAGGCGAACCGCCTTCTGGGCAGCGAGATTCCCCTCGCCTGCCCCGTGCGCCTGCTCCACGGGCAGGAAGACGGCGACGTTCCGCCCGAGACCAGCCTGCGCCTCGCGTCCGCGCTCGCCAGCGCGGACGTGCAGGTGACGCTGGTGAAAGGCGGCGATCATCGATTGTCGCGCGATACCGACATCGCGCTGCTGATCGACACGGTCGCTCGGCTCGCGACGCAAATCTAGAAGAGGACTTCCATGGCCCGCAGCGACTTCAAATTCCACGTCACCAAGCGCGTCCGCTACGCCGAGATCGACGCGCAGCGCGTCGTGTTCAACAGCCGTTACCTCGAATATTTCGACATCGGGATCACCGAATATTGGCGCGCCGCGGGCGTCTATGATCGCTGGCCCGATCACAGCAGCCCCGAATTCCACGTCGCGCGGGCCGAGGTCGACTACAAGGTTCCGATCCTGCTCGACGAAGAGATCGACATCTGCGTGCGCGCGTCGCGCGTCGGCAAAAGCTCGATGACCTTCCTGTTCGAGCTGCACGGCGCGGGCAAGGACGACCTGCGCGCCAGCGGACAGTTGATCAACGTCCATGTCGCCGAGGCACAGGGCGCACCGGCGCCGGTGCCGGACGAATTCCTATTCCTGTTCGAAGCGTTTGAAGCGCGGGCCCTTCGCGCCTAATATGGCGGCATGACCAAATATCTTCATACGATGATCCGCGTGTCGGATCCCGACGCGACCGCCCGCTTCTTCAAGCTGATCGGACTGGAGGAAACCCGCCGTTTCGACAATGAGGTCGGCCGCTTCACCCTGATCTTTCTCGCCGCCCCAGGACAGGGCGATGTGGCCGAGGTCGAGCTCACCTATAACTGGCCGCCCCTCGACGGCAGCGCGCCCGAAGAATATTCGGGCGGCCGCAATTTCGGACATCTCGCGTATCGCGTCGACGATATCTATGCGACGTGCCAGCGGCTGATGGACGCGGGCGTGACGATCAACCGCCCGCCGCGCGACGGCCATATGGCGTTCGTGCGCTCGCCCGACGGCATTTCGGTCGAGCTGCTCCAGGAAGGCACGCTCGATCCCGCCGAGCCTTGGGCGTCGATGCCCAACACCGGCGCCTGGTAAAGCCGACCAAGGCGGCATGCCTTTCGCTCCGTCTGTGCTATAGGAATGGCCGGAGCGAAAGGAGACGTCGTGAGCCCAATTGACATCGTCCGTATCCCCGTCCTCAGCGACAATTATGTCTGGCTGGTCCACGATCGCGACAGCAAGGCGACGATGGTCGTCGATCCCGCGGTTGCCGAACCCGTGCTGGAAGCGGCCGCAGCGCGCGGCTGGACGATCACCGATATCTGGAACACCCACTGGCATCCCGATCATACCGGCGGCAACGCGGCGATCAAGGAAGCCACTGGTTGTACGATTACCGGTCCTGCGGCCGAGTTCGCGCGCATCCCGACGCTCGACGTTCAGGTGAAGGGCGGCGACACGGTGCGTCTCGGCGAACATGTCGCCGACGTCTGGGACGTGCCCGCGCACACCGCGGGTCATATCGCCTATCATTTCGCGAACGACGCCGCGATCTTCGTCGGCGACACGATGTTCGCGATGGGCTGCGGCCGGCTGTTCGAGGGCACCGCCGAACAGATGTTCGCCAATATGCGGAAACTCGGCACGCTCGACGATGCGACGCGCGTTTACTGTGCCCACGAATATACGCTGTCGAACGCGCGCTTCGCGGTGACGGTCGATCCGGGCAACGAAGCACTTGCGGCGCGGCTGGCGGCGGTCGAAACCGCGCGCGCGGCAGGTGAGGCGACCGTGCCGACCAGCATCGGCGAGGAACGCGCGACCAACCCCTTTTTTCGTGCCCCCGACGCCGCCGAACTCGCGCGTATTCGCGCGCTGAAGGACGCGGCCTGATGCTTCCGCTTCAGCCCTCATTCATCTGCAACGGCCATATTGGCCGATCTCAAGGAGCTATTTCATGGCGAAGCTGAACCTGATGGCTGCCGCGCTGTTGACCGCGGCCGTGCCGCTGGTCGCCAGTTGCGCGCCCGCTGGATCGAGCGAGCCGGGCGCAGCGGCGCTGACGCCCAAACAGACCGAGCGGCTCGACGATCAGCTCGCCGGCAAGGTTCCGGGCGAACCGATGCGATGTCTGCCGAGCTACCGCACCAACCAGACGATCCGCGTATCGGACAATATCCTGCTCTATCGATCGGGCGGCAATCTCGTCTATCGTAATGACCTGAAAAGCAGCTGCCCGGGCCTCGCGCGCGACAGCGACATCATGGTGGTGCGCCAGTTCGGGTCGTCGACCTGCGAAGGCGATTTCTTCCATCTGGTCGACCGGTCGAGCGGCATTCGCGGGCCGACATGCGTTTTCGGCGAATTCGTCCCCTATCGCAAACCGGAGGGGGACAAAGGCTGAGCCCAGGTTCAGTCGCAGGCGGGGACCGGTTTGCGCCGAGCTCTTCGGGTCGCACCCCGCCTGCTATATGAGTGTAGTCCATTGTTAACTCCCGTTCGCATCGAGCGAAGTCGAGATGGCCCCTCGACCTTGCGCCATCGCGATGGGTGTCTCGACTTCGCTCGACACGAACGGAATTTGAGTCAGCCTTTATACAGCGCCGCGATCTTGTCCTCATAGACTTGCCTCAGCACATGGCGCCGGATCTTCATCGACGGCGTCATCTGTTCATTTTCGATTCCGAAGGCTTCATCGGCAAAGTCGAACTTGCGGACCTTCTCGATCACCGAGAGCTGACCGTTGACCCGATCGATCGCGGCGCGGATCGCGGTGCGGAACTTCTCATGCTCGCGCAGCAGCTTCATATCCTTGGGCAGCCCCTCGGCCTCGGCCCATTCGGCCGCCCATTCGGGGTCGGGGACGAGGATGGCGACGAGGTGCGGGCGCTTGTCGCCATAGACCATCGCCTGCAATATTTCGGGCTGGAGCGTCAGCATGCCCTCGACGCGCTGCGGTGAGACGTTGTCGCCCTTGTCGTTGACGATCAGGTCCTTCTTGCGGTCGGTGATGACGATGCGGCCCTTGTCGTCGATATGCCCGATGTCGCCGGTGTGTAGCCAGTCATCGACAAGCACGCGCTCGGTCTCGGCCTGATTGCGCCAATAGCCTTTCATCACCAGTTCGCCGCGCACAAGGATTTCGCCGTCGTCGGCGATGCGGACCTCGGTGTTCATCAGCGGCGGGCCGACCGTATCCATCTTGATCCCCGCGCTCGGGCGGTTGCAACTGATCACCGGCCCCGCCTCGGTCTGGCCATAGCCCTGAAGCAGCGTCAGCCCGATCGAGTGGAAGAAGACCCCGATTTCGGGATTCAGCGGCGCGCCGCCCGACACCAGCGCCTTCATCCGGCCGCCGAAACGCTTGCCGATCTTGGGGCGGAACAATTTGTCGAGGATGAGGTCGACCGGGCGGTCGAGCAGCCCCATCCGCCGCTCATAATCCTTCTCACCCACGCGCAGCGCCTGGTTCAACATCCAGTTCGCAAGCCTGCCCTGCTTTTCGACCGCCTTGATCATCCGCGCGCGGATCACCTCGAACAGCCGCGGCACGACGACCATGATCGTCGGGCGCGTCTCCTCGATGTTCGAGACGAGCTTTTCGAGCCCCTCGCTGTAATAGATTTGCGCCCCGACCATGATCGGCAGGAACTGGCCGCCCGAATGTTCATAGGCGTGACTGAGCGGCAGGAAGGAGAGGAACACCTCTTCGTCGCCGATGCCGAAGTCGTTGACGAGGACTTCGGCGGCGCCCGCCGCATTGTGCAGGATCGCGCCATGATGCTGCATCACGCCGCGCGGCGCGCCGCCGGTGCCGCTGGTATAGATCAGGCAGGCGGTGTCCTCGCGCTTGACGCCGAGGCCGCGCGCCTTGGTTTCCTCAAGATAAGCCTGGCCGCCTTCGACCAGCGGCGCCCAGTCGTGGACCGACACCTCGCCCTGCTGTCCGACGCGCAGGCTTTCCATCGTGATGACGATATGCGCCTCGGACCGCATGACCGCGGGCATCAGCGTGCGCGCGAGTTTCGCGGTCGAGACGATCACCGCCTTCGCGCCGCTGTTGTCGAGAATATGCTGATGATCGCGTTCGGTGTTGGTCGTATAGGTCGGGACGGTGATGCAGCCCGCCGCCATGATGCCAAGGTCGGCGATGCACCATTCGGGCCGGTTCTCGCTGACCAGCACCACCCGGTCGCCTTCCTTGAGGCCGAGTTCGCGCAAATTATGCGCCAGCGCCGCCACCTGATTGGCGACCTGCCGCCAGCTCAGTGGGTGCCAGGCGCGATCGGCCTTGCGCCACAGGAAAGGATCTTCGCCGCCGCGCTCCGCGCGGTCGAAGAACATCGCGACCAGGCTCGGAAAATGGTCGAGATGGGGATTTTCGAGCTTCATTCTGCCTCTCTCCAGGGAGATTTCGTTGCTTCTGTTATATTATCATTGGGTCAATTCTGTGCCGGCGCGCCGTCGATCGACGAGCTGCCGGGGCCGCGCGGATCGGCGGCGCCGCGCCAGCCCGCCGCGGTGCGTTCGACCGCGTTGAGTTTCGACCCTAGGCTGGTCGCGGTGAAGCTGTAGCCGAAAGGTTTCATCTTCGCGGCGATCGCCTGCCCCGCCGCATTATTCTCGATCAGCACGCCGTTCTTTCCGTAGAAGAGATTGGGCAATTCCATCGCCGCCTTCGCATCGAGTCCCCAGTCGAGCACGCCGATCAGCACCTTGGTCACGTGCATGATGATGCGCTTGCCGCCCGCCGAGCCCACCGCGAGCACGACCTTGCCGTCGGGGCCGTAGACGATCGTCGGCGACATCGAGGACAGCGGGCGCTTGCCCGCCTGCACCCGGTTCGCGGTCGGCACGCCGTCCTTCGTCGGCGCGTGGTCGAAATCGGTGAGTTCGTTGTTGAGGAAATAGCCGTTGGCGATGAGCTGGCTGCCGAAGATGCTTTCGACGGTCGAGGTCATCGAGACGACGTTGCCGGCGGCGTCGACCGTCACGAAATGCGTCGTACCCTGTTCGGGGATCGCCGGCGCGGCGGCGCGCGGCTTCGCCCCCGGCGGCGTGCCGGGTTCGTAGCGGCCCGCAGCGCGATAGGGCGAAATGAGCTGGCGGCGCTCCGCCAGATAGGCCTTGTCGAGCAGGCCCTTCACCGGAACATCGACGAAATCACCGTCGCCGAGATAGGCGGCGCGATCGGCATAGCTGAGCTGCATCGCCTCGGCGAGCAGGTGCCAGCTCATCGGATTGTCCTTGCCCATCGCCTTCATATCCCAGCCCTCGATCATGCCGAGGATGCCGAAAACGGTCGTCGCGCCCGAAGAAGGCGGGCCCATGCCGCAGACCTTGTAGACGCGATAGCTGGTGCAGACGGCGGGGCGCTCCTTCGCCTGATAGGCCGCGAGATCCTTGACGGTGAGCGCGGCCGCGTTGCGCGGAGCCTTCGCGACGGCATCGCTGATCGCCTTGGCATTCGCGCCCGAATAAAAGGCGTCGGGGCCGCGCGCGGCGATGTCGCGCAGGATCGCGGCATAGGCCGGGTTCTTGAGCCGGGTGCCGACGGGCGCGGGCTTGCCATCGACATAATAGATCGCGCGCGCGTCGGGAAAATCCTTCCACATCGGTTCGAACTCGACGAGCCAGTTGTTGAGCGCGGGGGTAACCAGAAAGCCTTCCTCGGCGAGCTTGATCGCGGGCTGGAACAATGCCTTCCACTCGAGCTTGCCCCATTTCTTGTGCGCCATTTCCATCAGGCGCATGTTGCCCGGCACGCCGACCGACAACCCGCCGGGAATGACATCCCTATAGGGACGCGGTTTTCCGTCGGGGCCAAGGAACCGTTCGGGTTTCGCCGATGCCGGCGCCATTTCGCGGCCGTCGATCGTCGAGATGCCGTTCTTCGCGTCATGGTGAAGCATGAAGCCGCCGCCGCCGATGCCGCTCGACTGCGGCTCGACGAGCGTCAGCACCGCGACCATGGCAACCGCGGCGTCGGCGGCAGTGCCGCCCTGGTGCAAAATCTCGCGCCCCGCCTCGGTCGCGCGCGGATCCGCCGACGAGGTTACGCCCTGCGCGGCGGCGAGCGACGGGAGGGCGAAGGTGACGAGCGCGGCGAGCGGGAGGAATCTTTTCAACATGGCCGCGACATTGGCGTGGCCCTCGGGCCAACGCAACCCCGTCAGTGTGCCGTTCCCACCGCGTCCGAAATGCTTGCGAAACCATTGCGCGCCGCCAATTCCTCAAGGCCGTGCGCTATCCGCGCCGCGAGACCCGGGCCTTCATACACCATCGCCGAATAGATCTGGATCAACCCGGCACCGGCGCGAATGCGCTGCCACGCGTCGTCCGCCGATGCGATCCCGCCCGCCGCGACCAGCGGCAATTTGCCGCCGCTCGCAACGTGGAAATCCCTGACGCGCCGCAGCGCCAGTTCGGCAAGCGGAGCGCCCGACAGGCCGCCCGCTTCCCCGCCGTGGCGCGAGACAAGCGCCGACCGCTCGATCGTGGTGTTCGAGACGATGACGGCGGCCAGCCCCTTGTCGAAGGCGACCGCGACGATGTCGTCGATGTCGGCGGTTTCGAGGTCGGGCGCGACTTTCAGGAAAACCGGTTTCGCCGCCCCGGCGGGCTGCGCCGCCGCGACGCCGTCGAGCAGCGCTTCGAGAGCGCCCTTGTCTTGCAGCGCGCGAAGGCCCGGCGTGTTGGGCGAGGAGATATTGACCGTCAGATAGTCGGCGAGCGGCGCCATCGCCGCCGCGCCCTTCGCATAATCAGCGATACGGTCGGCGCTGTCCTTGTTTGCGCCGATGTTGATGCCGAGCGGCACCGGCAGACCGTAGCGACGCAGGCAGCGGATGCGCTCGGCGGCGGCCGCCTGTCCACCGTTATTGAAGCCCATGCGGTTGATCACCGCGCGGTCCTCGACCAGCCGGAACAGCCGCGGACGCGGATTGCCGTCCTGCGGCAGCGGAGTCAGCGTTCCGACCTCGACGAAGCCGAAACCGAAGTGCGGCATCGCGTGCGCAACGCGGGCATCCTTGTCGAAGCCGGGCGCGACGCCGACGGGGTTGGGAAAGTGGAGCCCGGCGAACTCGGTCGCCAGCACCGGGCTCGTCAGCGCATGCCGCGCGCGCGGCAGGGGCGCGAGCGCGTTCAGCGTCAGATTGTGCGCCGCCTCGCCGTCGGTGGCGTGGACGATCGGGCGGACGAGCGCGTAGGCGGTGTCGGTGAGCGAGGCGAAAAGCGACATGGCCCGCCATTGCGCCGAGCCGGCCCCTATGGCAAGCCCCCCGCGGGCCAGCATGAACGCTTGAAAAAAACCGGGAGAAAATCGTGTCGCACCTTCGCCTTGCCGCCAAAATGTCCACCGGCCTGCTGCTGCTCGCCGTGGCGGGCTGCGCGCCCGCCGCGACCGATCAGGCCCCCGCGACCGCCTCGACGCCCGTCGCGGCGGCGCCTTTGGACGTGCCTGCCGGTGCCCCGCTCGCCGAATTCTTCCAGAAATATGACGAGGCGCAACTATCCCTGTCTCCGCAGACCAAGGCGTATCGCGGCATCCGCGACGGCGATTATGGCAAATGGAATGATGTGAGCGACGAGGCCGAGGTCGCGCAGCACAAGCTGCAACAGGCGACCGCCGCCGCGATGCGGACGAGTTACGACCCCGCCAAGCTGTCGCCCGACGACGCGCTGTCCTTTGAACTGTTCAACGCGCAGGCGGCGCGCGAGGAAAGCCTCTTCCCCTATCGCCACCACAATTATCTGTTCAACCAGATGCGCGGCGCGCAGAGCCAGATGCCGGCGTTCCTGATCAACATCCACCGCGTGTCGAACGTCGCCGAGGCCGAGGCCTATGTCGAGCGCATCCGCGGCATGGGTCCGGTGATCGACGCGCTGACCGCGCAGTCGGCCGAGCGCGTCAAGATGGGCATCCAGCCGCCCAAATGGGTCTATGCCTATGTCATCTCGGACGTCGAGAATCTGCTGAAGCCCGACAATGCGCTGATCGAGGATATCACCGCCAAGGTCGGCAAGCTCGACGTCGCGGCCGCCGAAAAGGCGCGGCTGGTCGATGCCGCGAAGGCGGCGTGGTCGGCGAGCGCCGGTCCCGCCTACACCCGCCTGCTCGCCGAAATGAAGGGACAGCAGGCCGGCGCACCGACCGCCGACGGCGTGTGGCGGCTCCCCGACGGCAAGGCCTATTATGAGGCGCTGCTCGCCAATTATACGACGACCGACATGACCGCGACGCAGATCCACGATCTCGGCCTGTCCGAAGTCGCGCGCATCCACGGCGAGATGAAGACGATCATGGCGAAGGTCGGCTTCAAGGGCAGTCTGCAGCAATTCTTCGTGCATCTGCGCACCAGCCCGCAATATTTCCATAAGACGCGCGCGGCCTATCTTGCCGAGGTCGATGCGCATGTGAAGGCGATGGAGGCGCGGCTCCCCGCCTTCTTCAACACGCTGCCCAAGGCGCCGCTGCAGGTGAAGGCGGTCGAGGCGTTCCGCGAGAAATCGGCGGGCAAGGCCTTCTATCAGTCGCCCTCACCCGACGGATCGCGGCCCGGCACTTACTATGTGAACCTCTACGACCTTCGCGACATGTCGAAGACCGAACTCGAGGCGCTTGCTTACCATGAGGGCATACCGGGACATCATTTGCAGCGCGCGGTGCAGACCGAACTCACCGGCCTGCCGCCCTTCCGCCGCTTCGGCGGTTTCACCGCCTATACCGAGGGTTGGGGGCTCTATACCGAGGAGCTCGCCAAGGACATGGGTTTCTACACCGATCCCTACAGCGATTTCGGGCGGCTCGGCATGGAATTGTGGCGCGCGTGCCGCCTCGTCGTCGACACCGGCATCCACGACAAGCGCTGGAGCCGCGAACAGGCGATCCAGTATCTGAAGGACAACACGCCCAATCCCGACGGCGACATCGAAAAGGCGATCGAACGCTATATCGTCTATCCCGGACAGGCGACGGCCTATCTGATCGGCAAGCTCAAGATCATGGAACTCCGCGGCCGCGCGCAGACGGCGCTCGGCGACAAATTCGATTTCCGGACCTTCCACGACGTCGTGCTCGAATCGGGCCCGGTGCCGCTCGACATCCTCGAACGGCGGGTCGATACGTGGATCGCCGCGCAGAAGAGTTAAATAAGTTGACGATTGGCGCTTGACGCGCGGGGATGAAAGGCAAATGATTTCCCGGATAAGAAGGCAGCCGGGGAAAGGCTGTCGGGGTCTGGGTCCATGTCGCAAACATCATCCTCGCCGTCCGGCGCGGACGGCAGCGCGCCGTTCGAACTGCATTATTTTCCGCCCGATCCCGATCTGGCGGACATGGTGTCGAGCTTTTATTTCGCGCGCGTCAACATGCCGCGATTCGACGAATATGAACGCGCCGACCGGCCGCAGTTTCGCTTCGTGACCGCGGCCGATGGCGAATATATCTTTGCCGACGCCCATCATGCGCCGGTTTGCCGGGCCAATATCGTCGGCCCGACGAGCGGGCGCGTGCGTGCAATCAGCAACCGCCCCACCCAGATGTTCGGTTTCGGCATGCTGCCCGCGGGCTGGGCCGCGTTGATGGGCGACGACGCCGACAAGCTGACCGACCGCGCCATGAACGCCGCCGATCTGTTCGGTCCATGGATCGACGAGGTCGCGGCCACGCTGGAAAAGGCGGCGACCGTCGAGGACAAGCTGGTCATCGGCAATAATTTCGCGCGCGAGGTGCTGAAACGCGATGAGCCCGCGCCGATGTGGTTCATCCGCACCGTCGACGGCTGGCTGACCGCGTCCGCTTCGCCGCAGGTGCCCGAACTGGTCGGGGCGACGGGCATGTCGATCCGCTCGGTCGAACGGATGACCAAGCATTATTACGGCCTGTCGCCGCGAATGCTCGCGCGCAAATATCGCGCTGTCCGCGCCGCATCGGCGCTCGCGCGTGGCGAAGGACTCGACGCGGCGCAGCTGGGCGACGCCTTCTACGACCAGTCGCACCTGATCCGCGAGATCAAGCGGTTCGCCGGAGCGACCCCCGGCCAGCTCGGCAAGCCCACCAGCTATACCGAGGCGACCACCAAGGGCCGCAAGCAGCTTGCTGGCAAGGTCAGCCCGCTCGTTTCCGAGACCTGAGCGCATTCCAACGGCGAAAGCCTTCAAAAATTGCGCCGCATGTCGTTTTGGCGTTTCCATACAATCGCGAATCGTCGCGGGGGCATAATTCCCCCCTGCGACCCAGAAGAGCTCATCCTCTAACGAGGACTTGAGACCTTCATCTTGGCACTCATTTGGCTTCGGCCGGATGGGTGCCTTTTTTTTGGCCGCAAAGCTATGCGAAGGCACCAACCTTGCACCGCTTGAACCGATCGCCTATGTAAGTGGAGTGATTTACTCCAGTTAAGAATCGTTCGCAACTGCGACGGAAAAGAACATGCGCCTGTCCAACCTTGCCGATTATGCCGTGGTGCTGATGAGCGCCGCCGCGCGCCAGTGCGGGTCGGTGCCCATCCACGCCGGCATGCTCGCCGAGCAGACGGGCATTCCGGGGCCGACCGCGCAGAAGCTGGTGAGTCAGCTCGCGCGGGCCGGACTGCTCGTCGCGTCGCGCGGCAGCGGCGGCGGGGTGCGGCTCGCGCGACCCGCGGCGGCGATCAATGTCGCCGACATCATCGAAGCGGTCGAAGGGCCGATCGCGCTGACCGCCTGCGTTGCCGAAGGGCGCCATGATTGCTCGCTCGAGGGCAGCTGCAAGGTGCAGCCGCACTGGGGCGTCGTGAACGGCGCGGTGCGCGGGGCATTGGCGGAAATCAGCCTCGCCAGCCTCACCGTGACACCCCGCAAATCAAACCCGCTCGTGTCGAGCGAAGTCGAGACACTCCTCGGCAGCGCACAACCGATGGGCCTCTCGAATCCTGAGCGTGTCGAAGGGCTCGAGGCGAACGGAATTCTTCTATGACCGACAACACCGAACTTCCCGTCAAGGACCAGGCCGCGCACGACGCCGCGGCGAAGGTTGCCGATTATGAACATGGCTGGTCGGCCGACATCGAGACCGACTTCGCGCCCAAGGGGCTGACCGAAGATACGGTCCGCTTCATTTCGGCAAAGAAGAACGAGCCCGAATGGATGCTCGACTGGCGGCTGAAGGCGTTCCGCCACTGGCAGACGATGGAGACGCCCGACTGGGCGAAGCTCAACGTCCCGCCGATCGACTATCAGGACGCGTACTATTACGCGGCGCCCAAGGCGAAACCGAAGCTGAGCAGCCTCGACGAGGTCGATCCCGAGATCCTCGAGGTCTATAAAAAGCTCGGCATCCCGATCGAGGAGCAGAAGGTGCTCGCCGGGGTCGAGGGCGCGCGCAAGGTCGCGGTCGACGCGGTGTTCGACAGCGTCAGCGTCGCGACGACCTTCCGCGAGGAGCTGAAGCGCGCGGGGGTGATCTTCCTCTCCATCTCCGAAGCGATCCGCGAATATCCCGAGCTGGTGAAAAAGTGGCTCGGCAAGGTCGTGCCGATGCACGACAATTATTTCGCGACGCTCAATTGCGCGGTCTTTTCGGACGGCACCTTCGTCTATGTGCCCGAGGGTGTGCGCTGCCCGATGGAGCTGTCGACCTATTTCCGCATCAATGCCGAAAATACCGGTCAGTTCGAGCGCACGCTGATCATCGCCGACAAGGGTGCGTATGTCAGCTACCTCGAAGGCTGCACCGCGCCGATGCGCGACGAAAACCAGCTCCACGCCGCGGTGGTCGAACTGGTGACGCTCGACGATGCCGAGATCAAATATTCGACGGTGCAGAACTGGTATCCCGGCAATGCCGAGGGGCTGGGCGGCATCTATAATTTCGTGACCAAGCGCGCGCTGTGCCAGGGCAAGCGCAGCAAAGTGTCGTGGACGCAGGTCGAAACCGGCTCGGCGATCACCTGGAAATATCCGAGCTGCGTGCTCAACGGCGACGACAGCGTCGGCGAATTCTATTCGGTCGCGGTCACCAACAATTTCCAGCAGGCCGACACCGGCACCAAGATGATCCACAATGGCAAGCGCACGCGCTCGACCATCGTCAGCAAGGGAATCAGCGCGGGCAAGTCGAACAACACTTATCGCGGCATCGTCCGCGTGGCGCCCAATGCCGAAGGGGTGCGCAACTTCACCCAGTGCGACAGCCTGTTGTTGGGGTCGCTCAGCGGCGCACACACCGTGCCGTACATCGAGGTCCGCAACCCGACCGCGACCGTCGAGCATGAAGCGACGACGAGCAAGATCAGCGACGACCAGCTCTTCTACGCGATGCAGCGCGGGCTGGACGCCGAAGAAGCGGTGGCGTTGATCGTCAACGGCTTTGCCAAGGAAGTGTTGCAGCAGCTGCCGATGGAGTTCGCGGTCGAGGCGCAGAAATTGCTGGGTATCAGCCTTGAGGGGAGCGTGGGGTGACCTGGACCCTTCGCGATCAGGCAAAACAACTTAACACCCCTCCCCTTCAGGGGAGGGGCCGGGGGTGGGGTCTATCGGCCTTTAGCCTCGAAGAGTTGCAGAGCCGAGCGCGCAGCATGCGAAACAACCCGACCGAGCCCGAAAAGCGGCTGTGGCGGCATCTGTCGAATGGCCAGCTTGAAGGCCATAAGTTCCGTCGCCAGCAGGTCATTGGCTGGCATATTGCCGATTTTGTGTGTGCTGCGTCGAAGCTGATCGTCGAAGTCGATGGCGATACGCATGAGGAAGCAGCGGACCGCGTCCGCGATGAAACATTGGCGGAGCAAGGTTATCGAACCATCCGCGTGGCTAACTATGATGTGATGTCCAACATGGACGGGGTGTTGCGGTTCATAGCCGACACCTTGCGTCAGGCCGAGAGACCCCACCCCAACCCCTCCCCTGAAGGGGAGGGGCTTGAGAGGGTCGAGGCGCAGAAGTTGCTGGGGATTTCGCTGGAGGGGTCGGTCGGGTGACAGCCTTCCCCAACGGCATTGAAACTCGCAAGAACGCGATACGTCTGCTCGGCGCCATTGATGGCCGTGAGCAGATCGATATGCGCGAGTGGGACATAGATGATTTCATGTCGATCCCGCATTCTGATCCCGCGATCAATCGATGCCGTCTTCGAGTCGCTAACGAACTGATCAATCTACTTTCCTCGCGAGATCAAACGTTGCGGCAACGCATCACGCCTCTGGTCTCCGAGTTAATCGCTGAATTGGAAAACAATGCTTCGGATTGAAAACCTCCACGCCAACGTCGCCGACAAGCCGATCCTGAAGGGCCTGTCGCTCGCCATCAATGCGGGCGAAATCCATGCGATCATGGGGCCCAATGGCGCGGGCAAGTCGACTTTGTCCTATGTGCTCGGCGGGCGGCCCGGTTATGAAGTCACCGAGGGGTCGGTCGACTTCGACGGACAGGATCTGCTCGACATGGATCCGCATGAGCGCGCCGCCGCCGGCCTGTTCCTCGGCTTCCAATATCCGGTCGAAATCCCCGGCGTATCGAACGTCCAGTTCCTGCGCGAGAGCCTCAACGCCCAGCGCAAGGCGCGCGGTGAAGAACCGCTGTCGGGCGGCGATTTCCTTAAAGTGGCGCGCGAGAAGGCGGGGCTGCTCAAGATGGACATGGACATGCTCAAGCGTCCGGTGAACGTCGGCTTTTCGGGCGGCGAGAAGAAGCGCAACGAGATGGTGCAGATGGGGATCCTCGACCCCAAGCTCGCGATCCTCGACGAAACGGACTCAGGGCTAGACATCGACGCGCTGCGCACAGTCGGCGACGGGATCAATTCGATCATGCGGCGCCCCGACAAGGCGGTGCTGCTGATTACCCACTATCAGCGCCTGCTCGATTATGTGCAGCCCGATTTCGTCCATGTTCTGGCGGCGGGCCGGATCGTGAAGTCCGGCGGCCCCGAGCTCGCGCGCGAGCTGGAAGCGCATGGCTATGCGGAGGTGATGGCGTGACACGCTTTCGCGCCGTAGGCGCCTCTCTCTTTCTCCGCGTCTCCGCGTCTCCGCGTGAATCATTCATTTTGTTCACGCGGAGACGCGGAGACGCGGAGGGGGACAGGCCGTGAGCGCGGCTTCCGTCCCCACACGCCACGAGGAGGCCTGGCGCTATAGCGATATGGAGGCGCTGACGCGCCTCTGGCCCTTGCCAGCGCCCGAGAGCATCGTCGTGCCCGCGGGCGGCGACTTCAAACGCGCGATCATTCAGGATGAAGGCGCGATCCGGCAGATCGACATGAGCGTCGGCAAGGGCGCGACCGCGTCGCTGCATATCCTCAACATCGGCGGCGCCTATGGCCGCATCGAACTGAACGTCACGCTGCACGAAGGCGCCGACTTCGCCCTCGGTGCGGCGCAGATCGGCGGGGGCGAGCAGAATCTCGAGATCGTCACCACCGTCACCCACGCCGAACCCGGCGCGACATCGCGGCAGGTCGTGCGATCGGTTCTCGGCGGGACGGCGACCGGCACCTATCTCGGCAAGGTCGCGGTTGCGCGCGATGCGCAGCAGACCGACAGCGAGCAGGATGTGAAGGCGATGCTGCTCGACCGCAGCGCGACCGCCAACGCCAAGCCCGAACTCGAAATCTTCGCCGACGATGTGAAGTGCGCGCACGGCTGCGCGATCGGCGAGCTCGATGCGATGGCGCTTTATTATCTGCAATCGCGCGGATTACCGCCGAGCGAGGCGAAGAAGCTGATGTTGCAGGCGTTCGTCGCCGGGGTGTTTGAAGGCGCCGAGGATGCGGAAGCTTTGCAGGCGCTCGCGCTGGCGAAGCTGGGAGAGTTGGTGTGAGCAATCCCAACCCCTCCTCTCCGTTCGCATCGAGCGAAGTCGAGATGCCCATCGGCAATGCGCGCCTTCGGGGTGTCTCGACTTCGCTCGACACGAACGGGATTAGAGGTCAGTTCCCCGGCCTGACCCCCGGCTGGCATTATCTCGACACCGCCGCGACCGCACAGAAGCCGCAGGCGGTGATCGACGCGACGGTGAACGCGATGGGCCGCAACTATGCGACCGTGCATCGCGGCGTCTATGCGCGCTCGGCCGATATGACGCTCGCCTATGAGGCCGCGCGGCGGCGGATTGCGGGCTTTATCGGCGCGAAGGAAGAGCAGATCGCGTTCGTGCGCGGGGCGACCGAGGCGATCAACCTTGTCGCCTATTCGCACCCGAAGAAGGGCCGCGTGCTGCTGTCGGTGCTCGAGCACCACAGCAATATCGTTCCCTGGCAGCTAGCGGGCTGGCAGGTCGATGTGTGTCCGCTGACGGCGGACGGCTGCATCGACCTCGATGCCGCCGAGAAATTGCTGACACCCGAACATAATATGGTCGCCTTCGCGCATGTGTCGAACGTCCTCGGCAGCCCGCTCGACGTCGCGCGCGCCGCCGAACTCGCGCACCGCGTTGGGGCCGAGTTGCTGGTCGACGGCTGTCAGGCGGTGCCGCGGCTCCCCGTCGACGTCGCGGCGCTTGGCTGCGACTATTATGTCTTCTCGGGCCACAAGCTCTACGGCCCCACCGGCGTCGGCGTGCTGTGGAGCGACAAGCTCGATACGCTGCCGCCGTGGCAGGGCGGCGGGTCGATGATCGACCGCGTGACCTTTGCCAAGACGACCTACGCCCCCGCGCCCACCCGCTTCGAGGCGGGCACCCCCGCGATCGTCGAGGCGATCGGGCTCGCGGCGGCGGTCGATTATGTCGAAGCGATCGGGATCGATGCGATCCACGCGCATGAATGCGCGCTGGTCGGCAGCGTGCGCGAACAACTCGCGCGCAAGAACAGCATCACGCTCTTTGGCCCCGAAAACAGCGCCGGAATCGTGAGTTTTGCGATGGCGGGGGTTCATCCGCACGACATCGGCACTATCTTGGATGAAAGCGGGGTCGCGATCCGCGCCGGGCACCATTGCGCACAGCCGCTGATGGAGCATCTGGGTGTCGCCGCGACCGCGCGCGCGAGTTTTGGCGTTTACAGCAATGACGACGATGTGGCGGCGCTGATCGATGGCCTCGCCCGCGTCGAGAGGATTTTCGGATGAGCGAGGACCGCATGATCAAGGTCGAGGAAGTCGAAAGCGTCGAGGCACCGCCGAAGGCGCGCGTCGAGGACGTGGAAAGCGCACCCGAGAAGTTGGAGCGCAAGCGCGACTATCTGGAAGGCTTTCTGGCCGCCAAGCCCGCTGCGGTCGACCCGCACAGCGTCGGCGGCGACCTCTATGAAGCCGTGATCAACGCGCTGAAGGATATTTACGACCCGGAAATCCCGGTAAATATCTATGATCTTGGTCTGATCTATAATGTCGAGATCAACGATGGCCACGCGCTCGTCACGATGACGCTGACGACGCCGCATTGCCCGGTCGCGGAATCGATGCCCGCCGAGGTTGAACTGCGCGTCGGCGCGGTTCCGGGCGTCGGCGATGCCGAGGTCAATCTCGTCTGGGATCCGCCTTGGTCGCCGCAGAATATGAGCGACGAAGCGCGGCTCGAACTGGGGATGCTGTGATGACCGAAACGAAAACCCGCGCGCGTCCGGCCGCCGTCGCCCTGACGCCAAATGCCGAAGCCCGCATCGCCAAGCTGATGGCGGAGGCGCCCGAGGGTGCGATCGGCGTCCGCCTGTCGACCCCGCGCCGCGGCTGTTCGGGGCTCGCCTATTCGGTCGATTACGTCACCGAGGAGCAGAAATTCGACGAGAAGATCGAGACGCCCGGCGGCGTCTTCTACATCGACGGCGCGTCGGTGCTCTACCTGATCGGCAGCATGATGGACTGGGTCGAGGATGATTTCGCCGCGGGCTTCGTCTTCGAGAACCCGAACGCCAAGGGCGCGTGCGGCTGCGGCGAAAGTTTCACCGTCTAAAGCGCGCTTTTCGGCGAAAAACATGCTATGATGCTCTCTCGAAATGAAGGGGCAGCACCATGGTTCGTGCCTTCTATCTGGCCTATGCGGCCCTGTGCTACGCGATATTCTTCGCGACATTCCTTTACCTTATCGCCTTCGTCGGCAACTTTCCTTTCGCCCAGCCGACCGTCGATTTCGCACGCGACGCGCCGCCCGGGCGCACCCTGCTGATCGATGTCGCGCTGATCGCACTGTTCGGCGTCCAGCATAGCGCGATGGCGCGGCCGGGGTTCAAGGCGGCGTGGACGCGCATCGTCCCCGCGCCGATCGAGCGCAGCACCTATGTGCTGTTCGCAAGCGGGGTGCTGATCATATTGATGCTGTTCTGGCACGAATGGGCGACGCCCGTCTGGACGGTGACCAATCCCGTCGGCGCGGCGGTTCTGTGGGCGCTATTCGGGCTCGGCTGGCTGATCGTTCTCGTCAGCACCTTCCTGATCAACCATTTCGAACTGTTCGGGCTGCAGCAGGCATGGTTCGCATTGCGCGAGAGGGCGGCCGCGCCGCCGGTGCTGCGCCAGCCGCTCTTCTACCGGTTCGTCCGTCACCCGCTCTATGCCGGGTTCTTCCTCGCCTTTTGGGCGACGCCCGCGATGACCGTGGGGCATTTGCTGCTCGCGGCCGGCTTTTCGCTCTATATGCTGATCGCGATCCGGCTCGAGGAGCGCGACCTGCTCGATATCTTCGGGGAGGCCTATGCCGGCTATCGCAGGCGGGTCGGCATGCTCATTCCGCGTATCGGTCGCCGCTAGCGGCAGACCGTCCAGCCCGCCGTGCGCGCCGCCATGTCGAAGTGGAAATGATTGGCGTGCGCCGCATTATGGTCGGGTGACAGCACTGTGCTGAACAGGCCGCACGTCTCGTCGCGCACCGCGTGGAGGAATTCGCTGCGCCGGTCGCCGGGCTCCCAGTCATTGATCAGCGTGACGCGCGTCCCGTCGGCGAGGATGAAGGCCGAGATGTCGATCGCATTGGCGGTCGAATGCTCGCTCTGCGCTTCGCGCCCCGCGATCTTGCGGCAATTATAGCTGCCGAGATTTTCAAGCTCGACCACCTTTTGCCCGAAATGTTTCGCCGCGAGCGGCTGGACGACATCGCGGTCCCACAGAACCATCGCCGCGGTCACCGCGCAGCCGGGTGCCGCACCCGCGGGCCGCATCGTCGGCACGAATTTGTTGCCCGTCAGGATCATGCGCTGGCTCGCGCGGCATATCCCGTTGCCGACCGGCGGCCGCCGCAGATAGCCGGCGTCGGCGCGGTCGAAGGCGGCAAAACAGGCGGCATCGTCGCCGGCGAGTGCAACCAGCTTGCCATGCGTCGCCCATCCCTGTGGATGCGCGAGTTCGAAGCGCGCGCCGGAGAAATGCTCGGGATGGTCGCGCGCCCACCGCATGGCGAAGATCGCGCCGATCGTCAGCAGCACCGCGACGGCGAACCAGATCAGATAGGGGCGGAGAGTCTTCATGGGTTTCGCCTTACCGGTGCCGCAAATTACCGCTTGGCGAAAGCATTTTGCGGCTCGATAGGTTCCCAATGGCGAAACGTTCGATCCTGATCGTCGGCGGCGGCACCGCGGGTTGGCTGACCGCCGCCTATCTCGCGCGCTTTTTCGACCTGCCGCGCAACCCGCGCCTGTCGATCACGCTGCTGGCGTCGGACGAGATCGGCAGCATCGGCGTCGGCGAAGGCGCCTTTCCGACTATCCGCGATACGCTGCGGTTCATCGGCATCGACGAAAGCGCGTTCGTGCGCGCGACGTCGGCGACCTTCAAGCAGGGCATTCGGTTCGACGATTGGGTGCACACCCCCGAAGCCGGCCGGTCGAGCCATTATCTCCATCCTTTCGAGCCGCCATTCCACGGCGACGGACACAGCCTCGTCGCCTATTGGCTGCTTCAGAATGAGGCGACGCGGCGGCCGTTCGCCGAGGCGATGACGATCCAGAACCGCGTCGCCGAGGCGCAGCGCGCGCCCAAGCGCCCGGGCGAAGGCGAGTTCACGGGGCCGCTGAACTATGCTTATCATTTCGACGCCGCGCGGCTCGCCGAAATCCTGTCGGCGCAGGCGAGCGCGATGGGGGTCGCGCATCTCGGCGGGACGCTGACGGGCGTCGGACTGAATGCCGAGACGGGCGCGATCGATCATGTCATCACCGCCGAGCATGGGACGCTGACCGCCGACCTCTATATCGACTGTTCGGGTTTCCGCGCCGAACTGATCGGCGGCGCGCTGCAATCGCCGTTCCGGGGGGTCAAGCACCAGCTGTTCACCGACCGCGCGCTCGCGTGCAAGCTGCCCTACGACCGCCCCGACGTGCCGATCGAAAGCTATACGATCGCCGCGGCGCACGAGGCGGGGTGGACGTGGGACATCGGCCTCGCCGGCGCGCGCGGCATCGGCTGCGTCTATTCGAGCGATCATCTGAGCGACGCGCGCGCCGCGGAGATATTGGCGGGCTATACCGGCGGGCGCAGCCACGACGTCAATGTCCGCTCGATCCCGTTCGAGGCGGGGTATCGCCCCGCGTCATGGGTGAAGAATTGCGTCGCGGTCGGGCTGTCGGGGGGCTTCCTCGAACCGCTCGAATCGACGGGGCTCGTGATGATCGAGACCGCGGCGGCGATGATCGCCGAGATGTTCCCGCTGAACGGCCCGGTCGGCGCGCCGGCGCGGCGGTTCAACGAGCTGATGGCGGCGCGCTACGACAATATCATCAACTTCCTGAAGCTGCATTATTGCCTGAGCCGGCGCGGCGAAGGTTTTTGGCGCGACAATGGCGATCCGGCGTCGATCCCCGACCGGCTGAAGCAATTGCTGGAGGAATGGCGCTATCGCCCGCCGAGCCGCTTCGATTTCATCCTCGACCTCGAAAGCTTCGCGCCCTTCAACTACCAATATATCCTCTATGGCATGGGGTTTCACACCGACCTGTCGCCGGTGCGCGAGGATTTCCCCGACGTGGCCGAGGCCGAACGCATCTTTGCCCGGATCAGGAGTTTTGGCGACCGCGCGGCGAGCGAACTGCCCGCGCACCGCGCGATGATCGACCAGATCAACGCGGGTGGCGCTTACGCCTGACACCCCGTTCGTCATCCCGGCGTAGGCCGGGATCTCCACGGTGCGTCAGGATGCGGAGGCGAGATCCCGGCCTGCGCCGGGATGACGATTGGGGCATAGTTACAGCGCGGGGAGCTTGTCAGGCGGGTTTCGCCGCCAGCTGGCCGTCGCCCCGCGGCGCCTCGGGCCCGTCGATGCCGAGCTGGCCGAGTTCGCCCGTCTCGCGCGCCTTGCGGCCATAGACGATCTCGAACAACGGCCCCGCCATCACCGTGGTGATGATCGCCATCAGCACCATCATCGAAAAGAGCGTCGGGCCGATGATCCCCTTTTGCAGCCCGATGTTGATGATGATCAGCTCCATCAGCCCGCGCGCGTTCATCAGCGCGCCGATGCCCATCGCGGTCCGGTTGTCCTCGCCCGCGAGGCGCGCCGCGAGCCAGCAGGCGCCGAACTTCGCCGCGATCGAGACGAGCAATATGCCGAGCGCGAGCGCGAGCAGCATCAGGCTGTTCACCGTGTCGAGCCGGGTATTGAGCCCCGAGTAAGTGAAGAAGACCGGGACGAGCAGGATCGTGATCGGGCTGATCTTGCGCTTGATTTCCTCGGTCAGCTTGCCACGCGGCATACAGGCGCCGAGGATGAAGCCGCCGAACACCGCGTGGATTCCCGCCGCGTCCATGACGAAGGCGCAGAGCGCGAAGAGTATCAGTATGATCGACAGCATCGTGTCGCTCATTTCGCCGCGCTCCTCGACGATGCGGCCGAGCGGCAGCAGCAGCCGGCGCCCGATGAAGAACATGAACAGAGCGAAGCCGAGCCCGCCGACGATCGCGATCAGCGCGACGCCGGGGCCGCCGCCGAAGGTCGCGAGCACGATCGCCAGCACGCACCACGATGCGGCATCGTCGAATGCGCCCGCGGTCAACGTCAGCGTGCCCAGCGCGGTGTCCGCCAAGCCGCGCTCGTTGATGATGCGTGCGAGCATCGGAAAGGCGGTGAGCGCGATGCACGCGCCCATGAACAAGGTCGCGCTGCCCTGGCTGAGCCCCTCGGTGAAGAGGCCGGGAACGTCGAGCAGAAAAGGCGTGATCAGCGCGGCGAACAGGAAGGGCGCGATAATGCCCGCCGCCGATACGCCCATCGCGCTCTTCGCCTTCGACTGGAAATGATCGAGGCGGAGCGTGGTGCCGACGAGAAACATGTACAGGCCCACACCGACCTGGGCGCAGACATAGAGGATGCTGCGCGTTTCCTTCGGGAAAAGCGCCGCCTGAAATTCGGGGAAGAAGAGGCCGAAGAGCGAGGGCCCGATAAGCACGCCGGCGATCATTTCGCCGACGACCTGCGGCTGGCCGAGGAATTTCTTCGCGGCCCAGCCGACGGCGCGGCAGACGAGCAGGATCACCGCGATCTGGAGGAAAAAATGGATGCTGAAGTCGGCCGGCGTATAGCTCGCCGCCGAATTGACCGCGGGCCCGTGCGCACCGAGGACATCGCCGATCGCGCGGAGCAGCTCATCGAACATATTTGATACCAATTTCCCTCTCCCACCGGAGCGCCCGCGATCTGAATGGAGCCGCTGTGCGCCTGTTCCCGGCATCAGGAGGCATGAAAGCTTCGTCGGCGCAACGGTGGAAACGCGATTGGGCGCGCCCGCTTCTGTCGATTTTCCAGGTCGTTGTCATTTTTGTTGCCGGGTCGCCACAGTGTAGTAACATACCTACATGTGAACGATCACAATATGCCATGATTTTGCACGCGAGGAGGGGGATGATGAAGCGCGTCACGAGCCGCGAACTCAATCAGGACGTCAGCCGCGCCAAGCGATTCGCGCTGGTCGAGCCGGTGTTCGTCACCGACCGCGGGCGCCCCACCCACGTCCTGATCAGCATCGACGCATGGCGGCAGCTGAGCGGCGAGCGCGAGAATATGGCTCAGCTGCTCGCCGCGCCGCCCGGCGAGGCCGCGCTCGCCCCTTCGCTTCTGCGCAAGGCACTGGACGGGCGCGGCTGATGTTTCTGCTCGACGCCGAGATCCTGTTCGATCTGCGCCACGCCCGGGCCGATGGCGATGGCGCCGCGCTCGCCGGATGGGCACAGCGGACGTCGCGGCAGTCGATGTTCCTGTCGGCGCTGTCGCTCGTCGAGCTGGAGAATGCCGCCGCGCGGGCCGCGAAGCAGGGCAAGGCGGCGGGCGCGGCGTGGCGCGACTGGATCGACGGGCAAGTGCTGCCAGCGTTCGAGGGGCGCGTGCTGCCGGTCGATCTCGCGGTTGTGCGTCGCCGGGCGGCGTTGGCGCTCGATCACGATCGCGATGCGCTGCTCGCCGCAACCGCGCTCGAACATGGGCTGACGCTGGTCACCTATCGCGCGTCGGCCTTTCGCGGCACGCGAGCCAAGCTGCTCGATCCCAGCCGTGCCACGCCCGATGCCGGCGACGATGGCGACTGGCGCGAGGCAACGCGCGGTCGGTCGCCGTGGATCCGGAACCTGTTTATTCGGGGGTGATGATTGGGCGGCCTGTCTCACCGGGACGGCCAAAGCGCAGCTAGCGACCGATTGCGGACATCAGCCTCCGCGCATGCACTCGCCGACTATAGGTTCAAGTAAACCCTCATCGTAAGCACCATAATCCTTGAAGGCCCCGCGCTCAGAAGCTTTCTTGACAATGCAGCCGCACAGTTGGCGGCGCGCCGACGAGTTGGGTTCAAGCTTAACCGCCTTCGCTTCGCATGCCTCGATGCGTGCGCTTTCAGTGCTACCCGAAGCGTCTAGCGCCTCAAGCTCACTGTTAGTGCCTGACGCGTTCCAGAGGATCAGTGGGATGCCCACAATTACGAAGAGGAGGCCGAAGCCCTTGGGTGCCTGCGTGCCAATCATGGTTCGGTGATGGCAGATACAAGTAACAAGATGGTAAACTCTGCAGGGTCCGCTAACCACCCCAAAGCCAACACTCCATCCAGCTACAGCGGCACGAAGCTCACCGTCAGCCCGTCCTTCGGCCGCGGGATCGGCAGCACCTGCCATTCGGGCGCATAGCCTTCCGCCACGACGATCCGGTGCGTCGTGATGACATGATGGAAGAATATCTTCGCCTGCATGTAAGCGAAGTGCAGCCCGAGGCACATGTGCGCGCCGCCGCCGAAGGGCACCCAGGCATATTTGTGCCGCTCGCGCGCGACTTCGGGCGAAAAGCGCATCGGGTCGAACTTTGCGGGCTCGGGCCAATGCTCCTCCATCATATGCGTATAGGCGGGGCTGACGCCGACCGAGGTGCCGGCGGGGATGCGGTAGCCGCCATATTCGAAATCCTTGAGCGCCCGGCGCGGAAAGCTCGGCACCGGAGGCACGAGCCGCAATGCTTCCTTGAACGCCCATTCGGTCATTTCGAGCTGGCCGAGGCTATTGTGCCCGACCCCCTCGCCCGCCGGCGCGACGCTCAGCATCTCCTCGCGCAGCTTGTCCTGCCATTCGGGATGGCGCGCGAGTTCCCAGACGAGCGTGGTGATCGAGCTGGTGATCGTGTCGTGCGCCGCCATCATCAGGAAGTTCATATGGTCGACGATCGCCTCGACGCTCATATAATCGCCGTTGTCGTCGCGCGTGCGGCAGATCTGGCTGAACATGTCCTCACCGCTGCCTTCGCGCCGTTCGGGCACCATCTCGCCGAAATAGTCGACCAGATAGGCGCGTCCTTTGGCGCCGCGGCCCATCGCGGTGAAGGGCAAGGGCACGCGCACGACGCCGATCGACGCCTGCACCATGTCGACGAACGCCTTGTTGACCTTGTCGGCTTCGGGCCCCCACGGGATGCCGAGGAAGCTGGTCGCGGCGAGATCGAGCGTCAGTTCCTTGATCGCGGGATAGAATTTGAAGGTCTTGCCGCTCCACTGGCCGATGCGGCCCTTGATCCCCTCGTTCAGCGAATCGGCATAGTGGCGCATCGGTTCGGGCTTGAACGCGACCGACAGCACTTTGCGATCGGCGCGGTGCTTTTCGAAATCCATCAGCATCAGCCCGCGCGGGAAGAGCAGGTTGAGCACCGGCCCCCAGCCCTGTTCGGACGAGAAGATCTTTTCGCGGTCGAACATGATCAACTCGTTCGCCTCCGGCCCGTGGAGCGCGACGCTGCGCCCGCCGAAGCTGTTGTTGCGATAGACGCGGCCATATTTGGCAACCATGCGGTCGGTGAAGCCGCGATAATCGCCAAGCTGTTCGAGCGTGTTGCCGATGATGGGCATGCCATCCTCGCCCGGAATATGATCGAGCGCCTGATCGGGATTGCGCGGCAGCCAGTGCCGTGTTTCCGGCCCGAAACGCTTTTCGGACCACTGGCTGTGGGCAGGCTGGATATTCGTCGGCGCGTTCATCGGTCGATCCTCGTCCAATATGTTCGGGCACTAGGCGTAACCAACTACTGACATTGATGCAAGTAAGCCCTTTCCGGTCGCGGAACACCATTCACCGCAAATTCAACTCGACTCGCGCAATTTGCTGATCGAATGACGGGTCGCAACCGTTGGACCCCAAAGGACAAAGCCCATGGCGAAGAGTTTGAAGCGTCCCCTTTCCATCGCGCTCGGCGCGCTCGCCGCGACGACGCTCGGCGGCTGCTATTATGGCGACGTCTATGGCGCGAGCTATGCGTCGGGCGGCGATTGCGCCGCGCGCTATGGCGACGCCTATTACGACTATGACGGCTATGCCTATGACGACGGCTATGGCTACGACTGTTACGACGCGTCGGATTATGGCAGCGGTTTCGTCAACATCGGCTTTGGCGGCGGCTGGTACGACGATTATTATTATCCCGGCTATGGCATGTGGATGTTCGACAATTACCGCAACCGCTATCCGCTGCGTGATCGCTACCTCAACTATTGGGGCGGACGCCGCGCCTGGTGGAAACATCATGGCGGGCGCAAGGACTGGAAGCCAGGCCGTCCCGGTGGCTGGCATCGCGGCGATCGCGACGATGACGGTCCGCGCGGTACCCGGCCGGGCCGGCCGGGCAAGCCCCCGGCAACGGGCAATCCGGGTCGCCCCGGCTGGAATCACGGCGACCGCGACGGGCGACCGGGCGATGGCCGTCCGGGCCGCCCAGGGGGCTGGAACCGCGGCGACCGCGACAACGATGGCCCGCGCGGCACGCGGCCGGGGCGTCCGGACAGGCCGCCGGTAGCGGGCAATCCTGGACGCCCCGACCGCGGTCCCGGCGCGGGTCGTCCGCGTCCGGGGCGCGACACCTCCTCACCCGGGCGCCCCGCTCCGTCGGCGCGGCCCGACCGCGGCCCACGTCCGGCGCCGGCGGTGCGCAGCGCACCCGCGCCGCGCGCCGTTGGGCCGTCCGGCCGCGGGCACACCGACCGGGCGAACAAGACCCGCCCCAAGTGAGGGTCAGTTTGGCGGTGCGGCCCTTGCCGGCGTCCCGTCCTTCACCCCCGCCGACACCACCGTCGCCGCGACGAGATCGCCGATCACGTTGAGCGTCGTGCGGCACATGTCGAGGAAACGGTCGACGCCGAGGATCAGCCCGATCCCTTCAGGCGGCACGCCGACCGAGGCGAGAATCAGCGCGATCACAGGCAGCGACCCCGCGGGCACCCCCGCTGTCCCGATCCCGCCGAGGATACAGACGAGCATCACGACGATCTGTTGCTGAAGCGTCAGGTCGATGCCGAAGAATTGCGCGAGGAAGATCACGGTCACCCCCTCGAACATCGCGGTGCCGTTCTGGTTCGCCGTCGCCCCGATGGTCAGCACGAAGCGCGCGACCTTGTCGGGCAGGCGCAGACGGTCGTGCGCGACGCGCAGCGCGGTCGGGAGCGTCGCGTTCGACGAGGCGGTCGCGAAGGCCATGACGAAGGCCTCCTGCGTCTCGCGGAAAAAAGCGACGGGCGATTTTCGCGCGAGCGTTTTGAGCAGTAGCGGGAAGACGACGAACATCTGGAGCGCGAGCGCGAGCAGCACGACCCCGACGAACGCCGACAGGCGGATGATCAGGTCCCAGCCGAACTGCGCGGCGAGGTTGAACATGAAGCAGAAGACGGCGATCGGCGCGAGCTGGATGACGAGGCCGATCAGCTTCATCACCACCTCGAAAATCCCTTCGATCGCGGTCTTCAGGGTTTCGGTGCGCGGGGTGCTGACCAGCATCAGCCCGATGCCGAAGAAGAGCGCGAAGAACATCACCGCGAGCACGTCGTTCGCGCCCATCGCGGCGAAGATATTATCGGGGACGATCGCCACGACCGCGTCCATTCCCGATTTCGATTCCCCCGCGCGATCGGCGATCGCCTGCGCCCCCGCGGCGCCTTCGGCCATCAGCGAGCGCGCCAGCGCGGGATCGACCCCGGCGCCCGGCTGGATCAGGTTGACGACGAGAAGGCTGATGACGACCGAAATCGTCGACACGGCGATCGTATAGACGAGCGTGCGCAGCCCGACCGATTTCAGCGCGCGCATCTCCCCCATCTCGGCGACCCCGACGATCAGCGCCGAGACAAGCAGCGGGATGACGAGCATGAAGAGCAGGCGCAGGAAAATCTGCCCCAGCGGCCCCGTTACATAGGTGGTGACCGTTTCGACCCACGCCGCGCCCGGCGCGCCATAGTGAACGGCAAGCCCGATGACGAGACCGGCGAGGAAGCCGATGAGCATTCGCCAGCGCAGCCGCCGCGCGCGCGCTTCGTCGCGTCCGGCCTCGTCGATTGCGACCGCTTCGGCCATGTCTCAGCTCCTTGCTCGCCCCCATCAGGCGGCCGGCAGCCCCGTGCGTTACGCGGTATCGGCCGCCGGCTTATTGTCCCCCGCCGCATCACTATCACGAAGATCGAGCCCGCGGGTTCCATGATGCGGTGTATGCGCCGGTGCGTGCGGGCGTTCGGTGTCGGCGGGTTCGGGCACTTCGAGCATGCCTTCCCATTTGGTGATGACGCTGGTCGCCACCGCATTGCCGACGACGTTGGTCGCGGTGCGGCCCATGTCGAGAAAATGGTCGATCGCGAAGACGAGTGCGACGCCCTCGACCGGCAGGTCGAACATCGCGAGCGTCGCGGTGATGACGACGAGGCTGGCGCGCGGCACCGCGGCGATTCCCTTCGACGACACCATCAAAGTCAGGAGGATCAGGATCTGCGTGCCGATCGACAGTTCGATGCCATAGGCCTGCGCGATGAAGATCGTCGCGAAGCTCGCGTACATCATCGAGCCATCGAGGTTGAAGCTGTAGCCGAGCGGCAGGACGAAACCTGAAATGCGGCGCGGCACGCCGAAACGGTCGAGCTGTTCGAAGAGCTTCGGCATCGCGGCTTCGGACGAGGCGGTCGAAAAAGCGATCAGCAGCGGTTCGCGGATGTAACGGATCAGCTGGAAGATGCGCCGGCGCAGGAAGATCGCACCAGCGGCGAGCAGCAAGACCCACAGCAGGACGAGCGCGATATAGAATTCGACCAGCAGTTCGGCATAGGTGGCAAGAATGCCGAGACCATTTTGCGCGACCACCTTGGCCAGCGCACCGAACACCGCAAGCGGCGCGAGACGCATGACATAGCCGGTGATCTGCAGCATCAGTTCGGCGAGAGCTTCGGCACCGCGCACCAGCGGCCGGCCCTTTTCGCCGAGCGCGGTCAGTCCGACGCCGGCGAAGAGCGCGAAGACGAGGATCTGGAGAACATTATTCTCCGCCATCGCCGCGATGACGTTCTTCGGGAAAATATGTTCAATGAACTCGAACATATCGAGCTTCTTGACCTCACCCACCGACTGGGCGGAGACGGCCATGTCGATCCCGACGCCCGGCTGGAGCAGGTTGACCATGACGAGGCCGAGAGTGATCGAGATCAGGCTGGCGATGATGAACCAGGCGATCGCGCGCGTGCCGATGCGGCCGAGCGCCGAGCTGTCGCCCATATGCGCGATGCCCGCGACGAGCGTGCCCAGGATCAGCGGCGCGACCAGCATCTTGATGAGGTTGAGGAAGATGGTGGCGAGCGTGCCGAAGCTGCGCAGCCAATATTCGAACGCCTGGCTGTCGGCGGGCACCGTGACGCGGACCGCGTATCCCACCACAATCCCGAGCACCATGCCCGCGAGAATATACAATGTAAGCTTGCGGTCCATGCGGCCGTCCCCCGAAATTCATTATTGGCGCGCCGTGACCGGCCGGATTCTTCGCCCCTTTGACCCGCCGCGGGCCGCAGCGTCAAGGGGCTGGCGGTTCGCCCCGCTATGCCGTCAGGTTATGAAGAAGGAGATCGCGAAACAGGTCGAAACCCCGGTGATGATGTTGAGCGGCACCCCGATCTTTACGAAATCGACGAAGCGATAATCGCCCGCGGCATAAACGATCGTGTTGGTCTGATAGCCGATCGGGGTCGCGAAACAGGCCGAAGCGCCGATCATCAGCGCGATCACCAGCGGCCGCGGATCGACCCCCAGCTGCGCGGCGATCGCCAGCGTCACCGGCGTCATCAGCGCCGCGACCGCATTGTTGCTGAGCAGTTCGGAGAGGATGAGCGCGAAGAAGTAGATGCCAAAGATGAGCACCCACATCGGCTGCCCGACCAGCAAGGGTTCGACCCAGCCGACCATCATCGCGACCGCGCCGCTCTGTTCGAGCGCGAGCCCGACCGCGAGCATCGCGAAGATCAGGATCAGCACGTCGCCGTCGATCGTGCCCCACGCCTCTTCGCTGTCGATGCAGCGCGTCACGAGGATCACGCCGATCGCGATGATCGCGGCGACGCCGATCGACAGGATATCGAATGCTGCGAGCGCGACGACCGCGATCATGCACAGGATCGCGATCCACGCCTTGCCGCGCCGGAATGCGCGGACCTTGGCGAGGTCGGCACCGATCAGGTGCGGATTGTCGCGCAGTGCCTCGACCTCGCGCGGCCCACCGGCGACGAGCAGGCGATCGGCGGGACGGATGCGGATGCTCGCAAGATCGGGGCCGGGCTCGTGCGCCGGACGATCGAGGCCGATGACGCGCGCACGGACTTTCTGCAGAAAGGGTATGTCGGCCAGCCGCTGGCCGATCGCCGGATGGTTCGACGCGATCATCGTTTCGACGACCATGTCGCCCTCGGCCGGCTCGCCGGAACCGATGCCGAGCCGAAACCGGCCCTGCTCGCGCCAGGTCATCAACGTTGCCCCGTCGACGCGGACGATCAGCCGGTCGCCCGCCGCGAGCGTCCAATGTTCAAGGTCGCCGCCGCGCACGACGGCCGAGCCGCGGCGCACGCCGACGATGCGGCCAGAACGCGGCAGGTCGCGGAACGCCTCGACCGTCATACCGACCAGATCGTCATCCTCGTCCAGCACCAGTTCGGTCAGATATTGGTGCGCGTCGTGCGTCCCCGCAGGCCCTGTCATGGACTTGTCCGACGGCAGGAGCCACCACATCAGCGCAAGGCCGATCATCCCCGACGCGGCGGTGACGAGGCCGATGGGGGTGATTTCGAAAATGCCGAAACGCTCCATCCCCGCCTGACGCACGATGCCATCGACGACGAGGTTGGTCGAGGTTCCGATCAAGGTCAGCGTGCCGCCGAGCACCGCGGCGATCGACAGCGGCATCAGCAGCTTTTTCGCGCTGACCCCCGTCACCTCGGAAAGCTTCAACATGATCGGGATCAGCACGACGACGACCGGCGTGTTGTTGAGGAACGCCGAGGCGACGAGCGCGCCGACCAAAACTTCGACGATGGCGAGCCGCGGGTGCTTTTCCGCGCGCTTCATGATCGCGTCGGCGACGCGCTGGATCACGCCGGTGCGGATGAGCGCGCCCGACAGCACGAACATCGCGCCGATGACGATCGGCGCCGAGTTGGAAAAGACCGAATAGAGGCCGTCGGCGTCGAGGATACCGAGCGCGAGATAGGTGCAGGCGCCGAGGATCGCGATGACGGTCGCGGGCAGCCGCTCCATCAGGAAGCCGACGAACATCGCGGCGAGAATGATCAGCGACAGGGCGGCCTGGTGCGCTTCGATGAAGGCCCGCAGCGCGTCGATCATGTCAGCCGCATTGCGCGCGGTGAAGCAATTTATGATCGGCGAGGACGAGCGCCATCATCGCCTCGACCACCGGCGCGCCGCGAATGCCCACGCACGGATCGTGGCGGCCCTTGGTGACGATGTCGGTCGCCTCGCCCGCCTTGTTGACCGTCGGGACGGGAGTCAGGATCGAGCTCGTCGGCTTGAACGCGACACGCACGACGACGGGCTGGCCGGTCGAGATGCCGCCCGCGATGCCGCCGGCGTTGTTCGACAGGAAATCGGGACGGTTGCTGCCGTCGGTCGCCGGGCGCATCGGATCGGCATTTTCCTCGCCGCGCAGGCGCGCCGCGTGGAAGCCCGCGCCGATCTCGACGCCCTTGACCGCGTTGATGCCCATCATCGCGGCGGCAAGGTCGCTGTCGAGCTTGGCATAGATGGGTGCCCCCCAGCCGGCGGGAACCCCGCTCGCGGCGCATTCGATGACCGCGCCCAGCGAGCTCCCCGCCTTGCGCGCGGCGTCCATCAGCCCTTCCCAGCGCTGTGCCGCGGCGGGGTCGGGACAGAAAAAAGGATTGCGATCAATCTCTTCAAGGTCGAAGTTCGCAGGGTCGATCGCATCGCCGCCGATTTCGGCGACCCAGGCGTGAATCTGCACCTCGGGGATCACGAGCCGCGCGACCCCGCCCGCCGCGACGCGCGCCGCGGTCTCGCGCGCGCTCGACCGGCCGCCGCCGCGATAGTCGCGGATGCCATATTTGGCGTCATAGGCATAATCGGCGTGGCCAGGGCGATAGGCCTGCGCGATCTCGCCATAATCCTTCGACCGCTGGTCGACATTCTCGATCATCAGGCTGATCGGCGTGCCCGTCGTCTTGCCCTCGAAGATGCCCGAGAGAATGCGCACCTGGTCGGGCTCTTGTCGCTGCGTCGTGTGGCGCGACTGGCCGGGACGGCGTTTGTCGAGAAAAGGCTGAATATCGGCTTCGGAGAGCGACAGCCGCGGCGGACAGCCATCGATGACCGCACCGAGCGCGGGGCCGTGGCTTTCGCCCCAGGTCGTGAAGCGAAGGATGCGTCCGAAGCTGTTGAAACTCATATGCCCCGCGCCACCCTGTCCATAAATTCGATCCGGTTGCCGAAAGGGTCTTCGGCAAAAAAACGATAGCGCCCATCAACCGGACTGTCATCTTTGGTGGCATTACCGGCGGCTTCGATACGGTGTCGCAGTGCTGCTAACTCGTCGGTCGCCAGCGCAACATGGGCTTTCTTTGCGGCGCGAAAATCGGCGTCGACCCCGACGTGCAATTGCTGCGCGCCGAGTTGGAACCAGCAGCCCCCGCGCCCCGCCATCTCCGGCGGCTTGGGCAGCTCGGTCAGACCGAGCAACTCGCCATAAAAGCCCCGCGCCGCATCTTCGCCGCCGACGGGAATGGCGATCTGGACATGATCGATGGCCAGATCGACCATCACACCAGCGCGATGTCCGGGGCGTCTTCCTGTTTCATGCCGACGGTGTGGTAACCCGCGTCGACGTGATGCGTTTCGCCCGTCACCCCGCTCGCGAGGTCGCTCAAAAGATAGAGCGCCGAACCGCCCACATCGTCGATCGTGACGTTGCGGCGCAGCGGGGCATTATGCTCGTTCCACTTGAGGATCAGGCGGAAATCTCCGATTCCCGATGCCGCCAGCGTCTTGATCGGGCCCGCCGAGATCGCGTTCACACGCACCCCCTGCGGGCCGTAATCGTTGGCGAGATATTTGACGCTGGTTTCGAGCGCCGATTTGGCGACGCCCATGACGTTGTAATGCGGAATGACCTTTTCGGCGCCATAATAGCTCAAGGTCAGCAGCGAACCGCCGCCCCCGCCCGTTTCGGGGTCGAAGGGCGTCATCATCGCCGCCGCGCGCCTGGCGACCGCGGTGAAGCTGTAGACGCTGATGTTCATCGTCATCAGGAAGTCGTCGAGCGTCACATCGGCATAATGGCCGCGCAGCGCCTCCTTGTTGGTATAGCCGATCGCGTGGACCACGAAGTCGATCGTCGGCCAGCGCGCGCCAAGCGTCGCAAAAGCCGCATCCAGATTGTCCATGTCGGCGACGTCGCAATCGATCAGGAAATCGCAGCCAAGCTCGTCGGCGAGCGGCTTCACGCGCTTGAGCATCACATCGCCCTGATACGAAATCGCGAGCTCGGCGCCCGCGCCGTGCAGCGCCTTCGCAATGCCCCAGGCAAGCGATTTATCGTTGGCGAGGCCCATAATCAGCCCGCGCTTGCCCTGCATAAGACCCGTCATATATTTTCTCCGGCAGTCACGTCGTCGACGCGCCCAATAGCGTCGTGGCCCAAATCCTCAACCTCGACGAGCGCGGCATTGAGTTCGGCGCCCATCACCATACCCAATCCGACGAGGTAGAAAAAGAAAAGCGCGACCATCACACCCGCAAGACTGCCATAGGTTGCGTCATAGCTGAGCAGGCTGGCGAGCAGCGGCGGCAGCGCGAGAGTGACGCCGATCCACCACGAAGTCGTGAACAGCGCGCCCGGCCATTTCGGGCATTTTTTGAGCCGCCGGTATTTGGAGGGGGTGAGGCTGTAAAAGAGCATGTAGATGGCGAGGAACAGCCCCGCGCCCGACACCCCGCGCGAGATCAGCACCACCCCCCACGCCTGATATTGTTCGGGCAGGAAGCGGGTGACGAATTGTTCGATGCCGACGATCAGCACCTGCATGCTGAACGACAGCAGCATCAGCACGACCGCGCCGGTGATGATGCCGATCGACAGCAGCCGGTAATGGAAAAAGCCCTTCGAAAAATGCGTGCCATAGGCGCGGCGCAGGATGTCGCGAACGGTTTCGATCAAGCTGCCCACCGTCCACAGTGCGACGAGCGCGCCGAGCCACAGGAAGATGCCGGTGCGCGCGGTCATCACCTCGCGGATCGGACCCGACAGCGCCTTCGCGACGGTCGGCGGCATGGTCGAGAACACCGCCTCGACCGCGCGTTCGCCGCCGGCGCTGCCGCCGAAGATCGACAGCGCGGCGGCGAGCAGGATGAAGAAGGGGAAGAGCGCGATCAGCGCGAGATAGGCGAGATTGCCCGCGTGGATAAAGCCGTCGGTATAGGTGCCGACGATGACGCGGCGAACGACATGATAGGCGCGCGTGCCGGGGCCGAGCTGTTCGCGCCCGCGCTCGATAAGTCCCTCGGCGCGCGCGCGCAAATGAACGCGCTTGGCGCGTTCGGCGCGTGCTTCGGGCGAATGCGGCGAATGACCCTCGGCCAGGAATTCCTTGCCGACCTCGTCGGCGACCTCGCGCTCGAGCGCGGCGGCGATCTTTTTATCGTGGGTATCAGCCACGCATCACACGCCGAGTTCCGCCCGCACGTTGCGCGGATCGGTCCATTCGCTGAGCAGCTTGATCAGCGCCTCGTCGTCGGCGGGCAGATCGACCATCAGCCGCACGAGCTGGTCGCCGCGCCCGCCGCTTTTCTGGCTGAAGCCCTTTCCTTTCAGGCGCATCACCTTGCCCGACGAGGAACCTGCGGGGATCGACAGCATCACCGGGCCGTCGACGGTCGGTACCTTGATCTTCGCCCCCTTGACCGCCTCGTTCAGCGTGACGGGCAGGTCGAGGCGGATGTTGGCGCCCTCGCGCTCGTAGAAGGGATGGTCCTTGACCGTGATCGTGACGATGCCGTCGCCGGTGCCGCCCGGACCCGCCTGCCCCTTGCCAGCGAGGCGCATCTGCGTTCCCGTCTCGACCCCGGCGGGGAGTTTCAGGTCGATCGTGCCCCCATCCGCCAGCGTGATGCGCTGCGGCGCCTGCGTCGCGGCGTCGATGAACGAGACCGACAGGCGATAGGCGACATTGGCGCCCTTTTGCGGCGGCGCGCTGCGTCCGCCGAACCCGCCGAACGGCCCGCCGCCGCCGCGGCCACCGAACAGCCCTTCGAAAATGTCGCCGAAGTCGGCGCCGTCGTTGCCGAAACCACCCTGCGTTCGAGGATCGCCGCGAAAACCGCCGCCTCCCCCGCCATAGCCGAAGGGCATGGCGGGATTGCCGTCGCCGTCGATCTCGCCGCGGTCATATTGCGCGCGCTTGGTCTTGTCGGACAGGAGGTCATACGCCTTGGTCACGTCGGAGAATTTCTCCGACGCCTTGGGATTGTCCTTGTTCTTGTCGGGATGCAATTCCTTGGCGAGCTTGCGATAGGCGGACTTGATTTCCGCTTCGCTTGCAGTCTTCGCAACGCCCAGGGTGGAATAGGGATCGGCCATTTTGCTCCTGTAGCCCGATAAGTGACTGGGCGTGAAGGCCCATTGCGCGCGCCATGTGGTAATGTGCCGGGGCGCGGTCAAGTTCCACATATATCGCGCTCGACCGCGAGGGCGGGGCGCATTATGACCCCGCGCATGACGGATGATCCCTTTGCGCTGTTCGATGGCTGGTTCGCCGAAGCGCGCGCCAGCGAACCCAACGACGCCAACGCGATGGCGCTCGCCACGACGACGCCGGACGGACGGCCGTCGCTGCGCATGGTGCTTTTGAAGGGCCATGGCCCCGACGGCTTCGTCTTCTATACCAACCTCGACAGCCGCAAGGGCGGCGAACTCGCGGCGAACCCGCATGTCGCGCTGCTTTTTCACTGGAAGTCGCTACGCCGCCAGATCCGCATCGAGGGGCCGGTGTCGCCGGTCGAGGAAGCCACCGCCGATGCCTATTTCGCGACGCGCAGTCGCGACAGCCAGCTCGGCGCCTGGGCGAGCGACCAGTCGCGCCCGCTGGACAGCCGCGAGACGTTCGAGACGCGCTTCGCCGACATGCAGGCGCGCTTCGAGGGACAGGACGTGCCGCGCCCGCCGCGCTGGTCGGGCTGGCGCGTTAATCCTTCGGCTATCGAATTCTGGCAGGACCGGGCGCACCGGCTGCACGAACGCACATTGTTCCGGCGCGCCGGCGATAGCTGGACGAAAGGATTTCTATATCCATGAGCGCGGCCCGCCGCCTTCCGATCACGCAGGTCGACGCCTTTGCCGACCGCGCCTTTACGGGCAATCCCGCCGCGGTGATGCCGCTCGAGGAATGGCTCGACGACGCGACCCTGCAAGCGATCGCGGCCGAGAATAATCTCGCCGAAACCGCCTTTCTCGTGCCCGACGAGAGCGACGAGGCGGATTATGAGCTGCGCTGGTTCACCCCGACGCTCGAGGTGGCGCTCTGCGGCCATGCGACGCTGGCGAGCGGGCATGTCCTGTTGTCGGCGGCGCAGTGGCGGAGCGAAATGCGCTTTCGCACCCGCAAGGCGGGCATCTTGCAGGTCAGGCGTGACGGCGATGACGAAGGCTATCGCATGAAGCTGCCCGCTTATCGGGCGGAGGCCAAGCCTCTGTCCGAGATCGCGCGCGCGATGGGCGGCGATGTCGTCGAAACGCTGTGGCACGAGGGCGGCTATGCGCTGATCGTCTACCATGGCGCCGAAGAGGTTCGCGCACTGGCACCCGACCTCGCCGCTCTCAGCGAGGGCGACGTCCTCTATATCGCGACCGCGCCGGGCGCGGACGACCCGTCTGGCGCCGACGTCGTCAGCCGCGCTTTCGCGCCCGGTGCCGGCATTCCGGAAGATCCGGTGACCGGATCGGCGCACAGCGTTTTGACGCCCTATTGGACGACTCGCCTCGGCCGCGACGCCTTCGCCGCCTATCAGGCGAGCGCGCGCGGCGGCCATCTCGGCTGCCGCCTCGACGGCGACATGGTCGAACTGACCGGCACTTGCGTCACGACCTTGGTGGGCGATTTTCTGCTATAAGCTTTCGGTGAGATCGGCGAGATGCCCGCGCAGCGCGGGAAACTGGTCGTCGCGGGTGACGCCGAGCCGCACGATCGTCACCCGCTGCGACGGCGAGACGATGATATATTGCCCCTGGTGGCCGATGCAGGCGAAGAGGTCGTTCGGACCGCGATCGGGCCATAAAGCCGGCGTGACGCCGGCGGGACGCTTGCGGTTCAGCCAGATATGCCCGCCATAGCCCGCATCATTCCTCGACGGCGTCAGCATGAAGCGCAGCCAGGTTTCGGGGAGCAGCCGCTGGCCGTTGACGACGCCGCGATTGCGCAAAAATTCGCCGAACTTCGCATAATCGCGCGCGGTCGCGTGCATGATCGACCCACCGATCATCGTGCCCTTCGCGTCGAACTCGGGGGTCAGGCTGGCCATGCCGAGCGGCTCGATCAGCCGTCCGCCGATGAAGTCGCGCACCGCATCGCGCCGCGCCTCGGGATTCGGCGACGGCGTCAGCGTGTCGGCGACGATGTCCGACAGGATGACGCTGGTCGCCGAGCTATAGTTGAAGACCTCGTCCGGCTGTGCCGCCGCGGGCTTGGCCTCGGCGAATCCCGCCATGTCCCCCGCCCCGTCGCCGAACAACATCGCGACCGTATCGCCCTGCCAGATCGGATCGCCATTTTCGACATGTTCGAGCCCCGAGGACATGTGCAGCAGATTGCGCAGCGTGATCGCGCCGCGCGGATCGCCGCTGCGCTGCCACGCCGCCACGGGGGCCGGCCCGTCGAGCGACAATTGTCCGTCGGCGACGAGGAAGCCGGTGAGCACCGCGGTGATGCTTTTCGCCATAGACCAGCTGATCAGCTTGGTATCGGGGCCGAAACCCGCGCCATAGCGTTCGTAAATCAGCTCGCCGTCGCGTAGCATGAGCAGCGCGCGCGTCTGCCCGACATCGTCGGCGTCGGTGAACAGCGCGTCGGCGCGCGTCCTGATCGCGGCGGGCAAGGCGGGCAGCGCGCGCGGCGTCGCGGCCACCTCGACGTCGTCGAGCGACGCCCCGAACTTCGGCGCCGGCGACGCGGGCGCCATCATCCCCTGCCCCGCCGCTTGAGTCAGCGTCCACGCCCCCAGCATCGCGAGGGCGGCACTTGCCAGAAGCCGTTTTTTCGTGATCATGGACCAAGTGAATAACATCAATCCGACCGGCGCTTCAACGGGCGAGACGCCGCCAGCCGTCCCCTCGTCCGCCGCGCCACCGGCGGATGCGACGCCATCGCGGAAGAAGCCGGGCCGCCGGGGCGGCTGCCTGCCGTGGGCGATCATCGCCGCAGTGCTGATCGCCATCTTCGCGATCTGGAAATTCCCGTCGTTCAAGGCACAGGCCGAACTGGGGTCCGCCTATGCCGCACGCGTCGGCTGTTCGTGCCGCTATGTCCAGGGCCGTAGTCTCGAAAGCTGTCAGAGCGATTTCGAGCCCGGGATGGAGATGGTGTCGCTGAGCGAAGATTCGGCGATGAAGACGGTCACCGGCAGCGTCCCGCTGCTCGCGTCGCGCAGCGCGCGCTACGCCGGTGCGAGCGGTTGCCTGATGCAGCCGGATAATTAGAGTCCCGCTCTACTCCTTCTCGTCCACCGGCACGATCGCCGACCAGTGTCGGCGGCGCCACTCGCCCGGCGACATGCCGATCTTGCTCCGGAAGAGCGCGCACAGATGCGCATGGCTCGAAAATCCGGTGGCAAAGGCGATTTCGGCGATCGACAGCGGGCGGTTCATCAGGAACCAGCAGGCGCGGCGCAGCCGCTGACGCAGCACATATTGCGCGGGCGTGCGCCCGGTCGCGCGGGCGAAATGGACGATCAGGCTGTTTACCGACATGCCCGCCTCGGCCGCCATATCTTCGACGGTCAGCGGCGTTTCGAGTCGCGCCTGAATGAAGGTCATCAAGTCGTTGATTCGCCGGGTCAGGGCGAGGGATTCGGCTCGCCCGACCATATGATCGAGCGTCCTCGCGAGGATCGCGATCAGCGGATCGGCGGCCGAGGCGTCGCCCGCCGCGACCGCCCGAACGAGCGCCGCGAGCGCGAGATCGTGGTGCGCCGCAAGCGCGCGCGTGTCGAGCGCGATCGACAGCAGCGGCACCGGAATCTCGACCTCGCTATAGCGGACCGCGCCCCCCTTCGCAGCGGCGCGATAGACAAGCCCCGCGGGCACCAGCCACATCTCGCCCGGCAGCGGATCGCCGAGCGAAGTCCGCATGTCCCCCAGCCAGGTTTCGAGCCAGTGATAGCCGCCCGCCTCGTAAAGGATCAGCGCATGGACATCGCGTTGGATCGTCCAGTTCGAAGGGCCATCGATCCGGTCAGTGATCGAGGCGACCCTGAGTCCTCCCACTTCCATGCCCGAAGTATGGCAAGAATGGGAGAATGTGAAAGCCTGCTATATTCCCCAATAATATGGTTAAATCGCCCCATCCAAATTCCTCGGCCCCAATCGCAGCCGAGACAAATATAGTGCGGGCAAGACTATAGACGCGTGCCCCAAAACACGCGGACACAGACCCCCCCGAAGGCGGACGGCGCGATCGCCGTCCGCCACTTTTTCACGATCAATAGAAGCGGTTACCTCAACCTTGGACGAGGAAGGCATCCATCGCGCGATTGACCGCGTCGGGCGCATCCCAGGGTACGAAATGACCGCAATCCGGAACCTGGACGATCGTCACATCGGGAACCAGATCCTCCATGCCGTCGAGGTTGCACGGCGGCAGCGCGACATCGTCGAGCGCCCAGATCACCAGCGTCGGGATGGCGAGTTTCGGAAAGGGAATCGCGGGCGGCTCGGTATAGGGCTCGTCCATCGCGGGCACGTCGATCGTCGAACCGCGATACCAGTTGATCATCGCGCGGCAGGCGTCGCGATCCTCCCAGTCCTTCAGCAACCGGCCGATCTCGTCGGCGGGCTGCAACCCGCCGCTCGGCACGCGCCCGGCAAAGGCGTGGGCGAGAATGCCGGCAATGCCATGTTCCTCGATGATCGCATCGCTCGCGGGATCGCGGAAGGTGCGGATATACTGGCTTGCCGCGCGCTGATCCTCGTTGGTCGCGAGCAGCCGCTGGAAGATGCCGGGATGCGGCGCGTTGGCGATCACCGCGCGGGTGACGCGGCCGGCCCATGCGGGATGCAGCCCGCCCGGCTGGCCGCCGAGCGCGACGCCCCACGCGATCGCCCCGCCCCAGTCGTGCCCGACGATCGTGAATTCACCGGCGCCCAGCGCGTCGGCGAGCGCGAAGATGTCGGCGATCAGCTTGTCGGGGGTGTAAGACTCGACATCCTGCGGCTTCGACGACCCGCGATAGCCGCGCTGATCGGGAGCGATGCAGCGGAAGCGGTCCGCGAAATGCGGCAGTTGATGACGCCACGTGCGGTGCGATTCGGGGAAGCCGTGGAGGAAGATCAGCACGGGGGCATCTTTGGGGCCCATGTCGACGACGTCGAGTTCGACCCCGGTCGAAAGCTTGACGCGCTGCTGTTCGAAATCGCCGATCATCGAATTGCTCCCTCGGGCTTCATTGGTTTCTTTTCGAAACCAATCTGGCGGGGATTGGCCGGGCTGGCAAGTGGACACCGCCCCGGCGCATCATAAGCGAGGTCAAGACAGAGAGAAACTTCTGCTTGGGGGTGGGGAGCGGACATAGGTCCCCTAAGGGAACTCAAATAGACCGCAACCGCTCGGGGCGACGGCCGCAACCGGTGTTTGCGGTCATCCTCATGTTCCGTTCGTGTCGAGCGAAGTCGAGACACCCATCGACGTAGCGCCTTGCCCGATGGGCATCTCGACTTCGCTCGATGCGAACGGATTCAGGAACGGCTATGGCCGCTTCCGGCCCACACGCCGCCTTCAGGGATAGCTTACCGTCTTCGGCACTTCGGGGATCGGGATGAATTCCTCACTGTCACCGGGAACCAGCGGGAATTTGCGTTCCTTCCACTCCGCCTTCGCCTCGTTGATGCGGTCGCGCGACGAGCTGACGAAATTCCACCACACATGGCGCGGCGTCGTGAACGCCTCGCCGCCGAGCAACATCACGCGCGCGTCGGTTTCGGCGCGCAGCGTCATCGCCTGCCCGGGCTTCAATATATAGAGGCTGTAACGATCGAGCGCCTCGCCATCGAGGCTCGCGTCGCCCAGTGCGACGAGCACCGCGCGCTCGTCGGCCTCGGCGTCGATCGGGATCGTCGCGCCGGCGTTCATCAATATATCGGCATAGATCGTCGCGGCATGCTGGGTGATCGGCGAGGTCGCGTCCCACAGGCTGCCCATGATGACGCGCGCCGACACGCCATTATCCTCGACCAGCGGCAGATCGTCCTTCGCGACATGTTCGAACGCGGCGTCGATCTCTTCCTTGCCGTCGGGCAAAGCGAGCCAGGTCTGCATTCCCGAGATGCCCGATCCGGTCGCACGCTCGGCGGCGGGGGTGCGCTCCGAATGGACGATGCCGCTGCCCGCGGTCATCAAATTGCACGCGCCGGGGCGGATCGTCGCGAAGGTGCCAAGGCTGTCGCGATGGTCGATCGCGCCCTCGAACAAATAGGTCAGGGTCGACAGGTTTATATGCGGATGCGGGCGCACGTCCATGCCGCGGCCGATGTCGAAATGCGCGGGGCCGAACTGGTCGACGAAAATGAAGGGGCCAACCATCGTCCGCGCCTTGTTCGGCAAGGTGCGGCGCACTTCGAAGGCGCCGAGATCGTGGGTCGAGGGGGTGATGATGTCGAACATCAAACGAGCCTTTCCAATGTTTTCTTTGTCTTTTCGGTTTCGACATTGCCGGTGTTGCGCGTCGAATTCGGTTCGAGCAGCAGCACCTGGCATTCGCCGTCCAGCGCCTCGGGGCAATGTTCGGTGCCGCGCGGGACGATGATGAACTCGCCGGGCTCGACGATCACGTCGCGGCCCTGAAACGCCATCTTCATCCGGCCGGCGACAACGAGGAACAATTCGTCCTCGTTGACATGATGGTGCCAGTCGAACTTGCCGGCGAACTTCACCAGCTTGACCTGGAAATCGTTGATGTCGCCCGCGACGCGCGGGTTCCAGTGATCGTGGAAGGTCGCGAAGGCTTCGGCGAGGTTGACCTTGTCCGGCATCGTCATTCGCCCGGCGCGGTCGCGCGGATCGCGAGCGCGTGGACGCGCTGGCCGGGCAGATCGCCGAGCGCCTTGTTCACTACTCGCTGGCGCGCGACGCGGTTCATTCCGGCGAAGCCTGCCCATTCTATGGCCAGGCTGAAATGCGACTCGCCGCTGCCGTCGTCGCCCATATGGCCGTGATGGCTCGCGCTGTCGTTGCTCAGGGTGAAATTCGCGTCGGGAAAGGCTGCGGCGAGCAGGCTTTCCATCTCTTGCTGCACGGGGCCTTTGTTGCTCATGGGGTTGACCATAAGCTCTCCATCGCCAAATTATAAGGCCCCCCAAAGATCAATCACACGCTCGATTCCGAAAGCCCGTTTTGCCGTCTTCCGCCCGTCCCGCCCGATTCCACGGCCGCGTCCCGCGCGAGGAACGCTGCGCCGCACCCGGCTGCCGCGAGCCCGGCGAGTTTCGCGCCCCCGTTTCCTCCCATCGCTCGCCCGACGGGCCGCCGCCTTATCGCTGGCTGTGCCTCGATCATGTGCGCGAATTCAACGCGGGCTATAATTTCTTCGAAGGGATGAGCGCCGACCAGATCATGGCGGCGCAGTCGCCCACCGGCGGCTGGGAAACCGAAAGCCGCGCCTTCCGCGCCGCGGGCAGCGCCGACCTGCCGCCGCGCTGGGCCGATTTCAAGGATCCGATCGACGCACTCGGCGCGCGCTTCCGGCAGCGGATGGACGAAGCGCGGCGCGAGGCGGCCAATCCCCGCCTGTCGCGCGAGGAACATGATGCGATGCAGTTGCTCGGCCTTTCCGCCGGCGCCGATCGCGCGGCGCTGCGCCGCCGCTACAGCGAACTGGTCCGCAAATATCATCCCGACCGCAATGGCGGCGATCGCAGTTTCGAAACGCGGCTGGGTGCGGTAGTCGAGGCCTATCAGTTGTTGAGAAAGAGCAAGGCGTTCGCATAAGGAGAGGCACGATGACCGACCTGGACGAAGCACGGATCGAGGTGGTGCGCCGCCATATGGCGCTCGAGATCACGCACGATTGGGACGGCGTCCTCGCGACCTTCGACCATCCGCGTTACGAGCTGATGGGCCCCGGCACGATCTTCGACGGCGAGGCGGCGGTGCGATCCTATTTCGCTACCTCGCGCGAGCCCTTTCCCGATCAGGCGAACGAGGTGATCGCGATCGCCGCCGACGCCGCGACGAACACGGTGCTCGTCGAATTCTGGCTGACCGGCACGCACACCGGCCCGTTGAAGCTCGGACTCCGCACGATCGAGCCGACCGGCAAGACGTTCCGCATCCGCATGGCCGCAAGCTTCGAATTCGGCCCCGGCAGCGACAAGATCGTCTGCGAGCGTCCCTATTACGACCAGTCGGCGGTGATGAAGGCGCTCGGACTCTTCTGAAAAGGCGTTGCAAGGCGAAACGGACGGCGATACCGCGCTCGGACAGTCGGCGGGAATACGGCCGACTCCTCTTCCCCGTCACCCTGAACTTGTTTCAGGGTCCATGGCCCGACCTTTCCGCTGGCGCGCCGTCAAACGAGAGCCCGGGCCATGGATGCTGAAACAAGTTCAGCATGACGAAAATGAATGGACGCCAACGATGACCGATATTCCGAACAGCCTTCCCGATCACCACGGCTCGACGCTGCTTGCGGCGCCCGATGTCGAGGTCGATGCGCGCGAGCTGTTCGGGGTCGACATCGACATGAAGGTCCCGGCGTTCAGCGAGGCCGACGAGCGCGTTCCCGACCTCGATCCCGCCTATGTCTTCGACGGCGACACGACGCTCGCGATCCTCGCCGGCTTCAAATACAACCGCCGCGTGATGGTGCAGGGCTATCACGGCACCGGCAAGTCGACGCACATCGAACAGGTGGCCGCGCGGCTCAAATGGCCGTGCATCCGCGTCAACCTCGACGCGCATATCAGCCGTATCGACCTCGTCGGCCGCGACGCGATCGTGCTGCGCGATGGCCAGCAGGTCACCGAATTTCGCGAAGGCCTGCTCCCCTGGGCGCTGCAGACGCCGACGGCATTGGTCTTCGACGAATATGACGCGGGCCGCCCCGACGTGATGTTCGTGATCCAGCGCGTGCTCGAAACCGAGGGCAAGCTGACCCTGCTCGACCAGAACCGCGTGATCCGCCCGAACCCGCATTTCCGCCTCTTCTCGACCGCGAACACCGTCGGTCTTGGCGACACGAGCGGGCTTTATCACGGGACGCAGCAGATCAACCAGGGCCAGATGGACCGCTGGAACATCGTCGTCACGCTGAACTATCTCCCCGCCGCGACCGAGAGCGCGATCATTCTCGCCAAGGTGCCCGATACCGACGATACCACCGTCGCCAATATGGTGAAGGTCGCGGATTTGACGCGCCAAGGGTTCATCAATGGCGACATTTCGACCGTCATGTCGCCGCGCACGGTGATCAGCTGGGCGCAGAACACCGCGATCTTCGGGAATATCGGCTTCGCCTTCCGCCTGACCTTCCTCAACAAGTGCGACGAGGCCGAGCGGATGATCGTCGCCGAATATTATCAGCGCGTGTTCGGTGAAGACCTGCCCGAGAGCGTGATCGGCAAGTGAGGCAGCTGCGCCACCTGGCGGTGGCGTCCTGCGCCGCACTGACGCTGTCGGGGTGCAGCATCGCGGCGGTCGATTATGGCGAGATCCGCCACGCCGACTATGTCGTCGACCCGCGCTGCACCCCGCAGCCGGGCGCGGTCGTCGACGGCGAAGCGCTGCCCTTTTTCTTTGCGACGAGCCGCCTGCCCGATTGCCGGGCCCCGGAAATCGAGCTACTGCATCACCGCGGCGACCGCATCCGCTATGGCCGCTTCAACGCGCCACGCGACGTCGAGGTCGGCAAGAAGGAGAAATTCCTCACCCCCCTCGCCTTCCAGGCGCCGGCGGACTGGTGGCGCGCGCTGCAGGCCGAGACCGACCGCCGACAAGGACGCGTGCTGCTCTACGTCCATGGCTATCGCGAGAATTTCAACACGACGTCGAAGGACGCCGCGCAGATCGCGCGCATGACCGGTTTCGACGGTCCGATCATCGAATATAGCTGGCCGTCGCAGGGCAAGATTTTGAGCTATGTCGTCGATGAAACCAACATGTATCACGACGTCCGCAATTTCCGCGATTTCCTGAAATCGCTCGCCGAACAAGACTGGGTCAAGGAGATTGTCCTCGTCTCGCACTCGCTCGGCGCGCGGTTGGTCGTTCCCGCCGTCGCTTATGTCGACCGCACGTCGACCCGCGCCGACAGCAGCAACATTTCGAACATCATCCTCGCCTCCCCCGACATCGACCGCGAGACGTTCGAGCGCGATATCGAGGAAGAAGTGTTGTCCGCGCGGCGCGTCGCCAACAATCGCCGGATCACCGCCTATGTCTCGCGCGCCGACAAGGCGCTCGCCGCGTCGCGCGCGATCCACGGCTATCCGCGGCTCGGCTCCCCCTATTGCTTCAACCCGTTCAAGGCGGCCGAGTTGAAAGCCCAGGGACTACCCGAGCGCTGTTATCCGGCATCGCGCCCGGGTCTGACCGTGATCGACACGACCGACGTGTCGCGCGGATCGACGGGGCACAGCAATTTCCTGCGCAGCGCGGTCGCTTGCCGCGATTTTATCGACGTCGTCGCGAACAAGCGGACGCGGCCCGAGCGCGTCGCGACCCAATGGGCGCATGTCTTCCGGCTGCTGCCCGATCCGGCATTGCCCAAGGATGGCGACGATGCGACCTGCCACCGGACGCCCGAGGTCGAAGCGCCCGAATAGCGACTAAAAGCCGCACATGATCGCGAAGTTGGCAAGCCAGACGACCGGCCCCTCGCCGGTCCAGAGCCACAGCCCGCCGAGCGCGATCAAGACGAAAAGCGCGAGCGCGATCCAGTCCTGCCGCGCGAGCCTCATGCGGGTTGCAGCCGTTTGACCGGCGCGTCGGCGATCGGCAAGTGGACGAGCCCCGCGAACAGCCCGAGCGCGATCGAGAAGCCCCAGGCGATATTATAGCTGCCCGTCGCGTCGAAGATCAGCCCCGCCATCCATGCGCCGAAAAAGCTGCCGAGCTGATGGCTCAAAAACACGATGCCATAGAGCATCGAGAGATAGCGAATGCCGAAGATGCGGCCGACGATGCCGCTGGTCAGCGGCACGGTGCCGAGCCACAGGAACCCCATCGCGCCTGCGAATACCAGCGCGCTCGCGTGGCTGAGCGGCACGAACAGGAACAGCGCGATCACCGCCGAGCGCGCGGTATAGAGCGCCGACAGCACATATTTCTGACGCAGCAGGTCGCCGGCGCGGCCAAAGACGTACGAACCGAGGATGTTGAACAGACCGACGAGCGCCAGCACCTGCGCGCCGATCTCGATCCCCAGCCCCTTGTCGTCGAGATAGGCGGGGAGATGCGTCGCGATGAAGGCGATATGGAAGCCGCAGACGAAGAAGCCCGCGTTGAGCAGCCAGTAGCCGCGATGCACCGAGGCTTCACGGAGCGCCTCGCGCGCGCTCTGCTCCTCGGCCTGCAGTGTCCCGGGCGTGTCGGTGCGCCCCGCAACACCGATCGCGAGCAGACCGCACAGCGCGACGAGCCCGGCCATTATCCAGAGCGTCTGGTGATAGCCGACGTCGCCAAGCAGCATCGACGCGAGCGGCACGACGAGGAACTGGCCGAGCGAGCCGCCCGCGGTGACGATGCCGAAAGCGCCGCTGCGTTTTTCGGCGCTGACGACGCGCCCGACCGCGCCGAGCACGACGACGAAGGTCGTCGCCGACTGCGCCATGCCGATGAAAATACCGAAGCTGATATGCAGCCCGATCGCATCGGTTGCCAAGGCGGCGCCGATCAGCCCGAGCGCATAGAGCAGCGCGCCCGCCAGCACGACGCGCCCCGCGCCATGCTTGTCGGCGATCGCGCCGACGAACGGCTGGACGAGCCCGAAGAGCAGATTCTGGAGCGCCATCGCGAGCCCGAAGTCGGAACGGCTGATCCCGATATCGACGCTCATCTGCGGAAGGAACAACCCGAACGACTGGCGCACGCCCATCGCCAGCGTGACGATGAAGGCCGCGCAGGCGATGACGATCCACGGACGTTTCATGGGGGAGAGGGCGGGGGAGCTCATACTCGTGCCGATGCGCCTCGCGCCCGTTTGCGTCAAGCGAGCTTGGCTATCGCGGCCCCTACGCCTCCTTCGTCATCCCGGGCTTGACCCGGGATCCGCCTGTCTTGACGCGGAAGAAGGCAGGCCCCGGATCAAGTCCGGGGTGACGATTGGAGTAGCCCTTTCTTCATTCCGAAAAGCTGGTTAGAGCCGACTCGATGTCCGCTTCCTCTCCCCTCGACGATTTCAAGGCCGCGCTGTCGAGCGTCGCGCGCGCGGTGACGCGCGATGCCGAGGTCGAGGTCGGCTTTACCGCCGACGCGCCCGCGCAGGTCGGCAAGGCGATCAAGGTGCCGACCCCGTCGCGCACCCTGCCCGCCGACCAGGTCGCCGAAGCGCGCGGCTTTGCCGACTCCTATGCTTTGCGCATGAAGCACCACAGTGAGAAATTGCACACCGCGGCGCGCCCTGCCGAACCGATCGCCGCCGCGGCGTTCGACGCGATGGAGCGCGCGCGGATCGAGGCATTGGGCGCGCGCCATATGGACGGGATGCGCGGCAATCTGGCGGCGAGCCTCCAGATGCGGATGCGCAGCGACCCGATCAGCCGCGCGCAAAATCGCGAGGATGTACCGATTTCGAGCGCGCTCGAGCTGATGCTGCGCGAGGCACTGACCGGCGAGCAGGCGCCGCAGGGGACCGAGACCGGCCTGTCGCTGGTGCGTGAGTGGATCACGGGCGAAGCGGGCGGAGACTTGACCGCGCTGTCGATGCTGCTCGACGATCAGGCCGCCTTCGCCGATACCGCGAAGCTCGCGCTCCGTCACCTCGACCTCATCCACAGCGACGAGCCGCTGGAAGAAGGCGCCGAAGACGGCGGCGAGCAGGACGAGACCGAGGCCGAAGAAAGCCAGGAAGAGCAGGAAAGCGAAGACGGCGGCGCCGGCGAGAGTCAGGTCGATGCGCGCGCCGAAATGGCGGGCGACCAGGCCGACGATGGCGACAGCGATCCCGACGCGCAGGAAATGGAAGCCGACGGCGAGCCCGAAATGGGCGGCGAAGGCGACGAAGGCATGCTGCCCGTGCGGCCCAACCGCCTGCCGAGCGACATTCCCGATTTCAACTATCTGCGCTTCACCGAAAAGCATGACGAGATCATCCTCGCCACCGAGCTGTGCGATGCCGACGAGCTGACGCGGCTGCGCGCCTATCTCGACCAGCAGATGGCGCATCTGCAAGGCGCGGTGACCAAGCTCGCGAACCGGCTCCAGCGCCGCCTGATGGCGCAGCAGAACCGCGCGTGGGATTTCGATCAGGAGGAAGGCCAGCTCGACGCGGCGCGGCTCGCGCGCGTCATCGTCTCGCCCGGCCAGTCGCTCTCCTACAAGATCGAGCGCGATACCGACTTTCGCGACACCGTCGTCACCTTGCTGATCGACAATTCGGGATCGATGCGCGGGCGGCCGATCAGCATCGCCGCGATCAGCGCCGACATCCTCGCGCGCACGCTCGAACGCTGCGGTGTGAAAACCGAAATCCTCGGCTTCACGACGCGGACGTGGAAGGGCGGGCAGAGCCGCGAGGACTGGCTCGCCGCCGGCCGCCCCGCGCACCCCGGCCGCCTCAACGACCTCCGGCACATCATCTACAAGCCCGCGGACGAACCCTATCGCCGCGCGCGCAAGTCGCTCGGCCTGATGATGCGCGAGGGGCTGCTCAAGGAAAATATCGACGGCGAGGCGCTGATGTGGGCGCATCAGCGGATCATCAGCCGCCCCGAGGAACGCCGCATCCTGATGGTGATCAGCGACGGCGCGCCGGTCGACGACAGCACGCTGTCGGTCAACCACGGCGCCTATCTCGACCAGCATCTGCGCCAGGTGATCGACTGGATCGAGAACCGCTCGCCGGTCGAGCTATGCGCGATCGGCATCGGCCACGACGTGACGCGATACTACAGCCGCGCGGTGACGATCATGGACGCCGAGCAATTGGGCGGCACGATGGTCGAGCAGTTGGCGGGGCTGTTCGACGTGGATTGACGCATCTTCCCCGCGGCGGGGACGATCGAGAGCGGGATGATCTTGAATCGATCCATTCCGTCATTGGAATAGCGGCTATTGCGATAACAGGCGCAAAGAACCCCAAGTCAGCGCCGCATGAAAACCGCTTTCCTACAAAATATCGCCATGCTTTAAGCTATCGGATGACCGCCATCGCGGCCCTCACTCCCCGCGGCCGCAGGGCCATCCTCGCGGCACCGCCGTCGCTGCGACGGGTATTATTATACCCGAGGGGAATGACAAGTTTGACAACTTGGCTCCGCGTGACAACCCCTTCCCCTCCCGTTACAAACTCTCCTCGTGCAGCAGGGACTCGCGGCCTATGACGAGCGCCGCTGCAACGGATATATGCTGAAGGGTCGCCGGCATGACGTGGAGCCGCACCGGTGTGGTGCGCGGCTGAGGGGGCGACTGTAGCATGAAAAAAGCATCCGACCTGTTCATCGAATGCCTGGAGGAAGAAGGCGTCGAATATATTTTCGGCGTTCCGGGCGAAGAAAATCTCGATTTTCTCGACAGCCTGTCGCGCTCGAAGACGATCAAGCTGATCCTGACGCGCCACGAACAGGGCGCGGGGTTCATGGCCGCCACCTATGGCCGCCACACGGGCAAGACCGGCGTCTGCCTCGCGACACTGGGGCCCGGCGCGACCAACTTCGTCACCGCCGCCGCTTACGCCCAGCTTGGCGGGATGCCGATGATGATGATCACCGGGCAAAAGCCGATCAAGAAGTCGAAGCAGGGCCGCTTCCAGATCCTCGACGTCGTCGCGATGATGGGGCCGATCACCAAATATACGCACCAGATGGCGTCGTCGGACAATATCCCGAGCCGCGTGCGCGAGGCGTTCCGCCTCGCCGAGGAGGAAAAGCCCGGGGCCGTCCATATCGAGCTGCCCGAGGATATCGCCGACGAGCATACCGATTCGACGCCGCTGAAGCGCAGCCATTCGCGTCGGCCGACCGCCGATGTGAAGTCGATCCGCGAGGCAGTGAAGGCGCTTGAGGAAGCGACCTCGCCCGTGCTCGTCATCGGCGCCGGCGCCAATCGCACGATGACCGGCCGCATGCTGTTGCAGTTCATCGAAAAGACCGGAATTCCGTTTCTCACGACGCAACTCGGCAAGGGCGTGATCGACGAGCGGCATCCGAAATTTTTGGGCTGCGCGGCGCTGTCATCGGGTGATTTCGTCCATCGCGCGGTCGAGGCGTCGGACTGTATCGTCAACCTCGGCCATGACGTGATCGAGAAACCGCCCTTCTTCATGCAGCGCGGCGGGCCGACCGTGATCCATATGTCGAACAAGACCGCCGAGGTCGATCCCGTCTATTTCCCGAATATCGAGGTGATCGGCGACATCGCCAATGCCGTGTGGCAGATGAAGGAGGATATCGTTCCCAACAGCGGGTGGAAGTTCGATCACCTGCTCGCCTATCGCCAGGGCGAGGTCGCGCATACCGCGCCGCTCGCCAAGGATGAGCGCTTCCCGATCTTCCCGCCTTATGCGGTGCAGCAAATCCGCGACGCGATGCCCGACGACGGGATCATCTGCCTCGACAATGGCGTCTACAAGATATGGTTCGCGCGCGGCTATACCGCCTATCGCCCGAACACCGTGCTGCTCGACAATGCGCTCGCGACGATGGGCGCGGGCCTGCCGTCGGCGATGATGTCGGCGATGGTCTATCCGGGGCGCAAGGTCATGGCGATCTGCGGCGACGGCGGCTTTATGATGAACAGCCAGGAGATGGAGACCGCGGTGCGCCTCGGGCTCAACATCACCGTGCTGATCCTCAACGACAACAGCTATGGCATGATCCGCTGGAAACAGGCGAACATGGGCTTCAAGGATTGGGGGCTGACCTATGGCAACCCCGATTTCGTCAAATATGCCGAAAGCTATGGCGCACACGGTCACCGCGTCGAGAGCGCGGCGCATTTGAAGGAACTTCTGGCGCACACGCGCGATACTCCGGGTGTGCATCTGATCGATTGCCCGGTCGACTATTCGGAAAATGACCAAATTTTGAACAACGACATCAAGAGATTGTCGAAGGAGTTGTAGAGATATTCCGCGACCGGTTTTTCTTGTCATCCCCGCGAAAGCGGGGACCAGGAGCGGAATGGACAAGGATCGCAGTTCATGCGGGGATGACAATGTTTGAGAGTGTTGGAGAATAGTTGTGAAACTCAAAGACGTCTATCCGCTCTACCTCAACAACAAGGCGGTGCAGCCGAACACCGACCTCGATGTGATCGACAAGTTCACGGGCGAGGTCGCGTTCCGGACCGCGCTCGCGACCCCCGACGTCATCGACGAAGCGATCGCAGGCGCCGTGCGCGCCGCCGAGCCGATGGCGCGGCTGGCGAGTTTCGAGAAGCGCGATGTGCTCACCCATTGCGTGACCCGTTTCCAAGAGCGTTTCGACGAACTCGCTTATGCGCTGTGCGTCGAGGCGGGCAAACCGATCGCCGACAGCGAGGGCGAGGTCACGCGCCTGATCGACACCTTCCGCATCGCCGCCGAGGAAGCGACGCGCAATTATGGCGAGGTCCAGCCGCTCGACATTTCGGCGCGCGCGAAAGGCTATATGGGGATGTGGAAGCGCGTGCCGATCGGGCCGTGCAGCTTCATCTCGCCGTTCAACTTCCCCCTCAACCTCGCCGCGCACAAGATCGCGCCCGCGATCGCGATCGGCTGTCCGTTCGTGATGAAGCCCGCGTCGCTGACGCCGCTCGGCGCGATCATCATGGGCGAGGTGCTCGCCGAATGCGACATCTTGCCCGAGGGCGCGTTCAGCATCCTGCCCGCGACCCGCGCCGGTGCCGACCTGTTCACCACCGATGAACGGCTGAAGCTGCTCAGCTTCACCGGTTCGCCTGGCGTCGGCTGGGATTTGAAGGCGAAGGCGGGCAAGAAGAAGGTCGTGCTCGAACTAGGCGGCAACGCGGCGGTGATCGTCGACAAGGACGCCGACCTCGACCATGCGCTCGCGCGCATCATCTTCGGCGCTTTCTATCAGTCGGGCCAGTCGTGCATCGGGGTCCAGCGGATCATCATCCACGCCGATATTTACGACAAATTCCGTGCCATGCTCGTCGAAAAAACGAAGACGCTGGTCGCGGGCGATCCCAAGGACCGCAAAACCTTCATCGGCCCGATGATCTCCGAAAAGGAGGCCGCACGGCTGGATGGGTGGATCGCGGAAGCGGTCGCGAATGGCGCGAAGCTGCTCGTCGGCGGCAAGCGCGAGGGTGCGATGCTCGAAGCGACCTTGCTCGAAGAGGTGGACCGCGGCGCCAGGGCCTATCGCGAGGAAGCGTTCGGCCCGGTCGCGATCCTCTCGAAATTCACCGACTGGGATCAAGCGCTTGCCGAGGTCAACGACAGCAAATTCGGACTGCAAGCCGGGCTCTTCACGCGCGACATCCACAAAGTGCTCGATGCTTGGGACCATCTCGACGTCGGAGGCATCGTCGTCAACGACGTCTCCTCCTACCGCGTCGACAATATGCCCTATGGCGGGGTCAAGGACAGCGGCCTCGGCCGCGAAGGCATCCGCTTTGCCATGGAAGATATGAGCGAAATCAGGAATTTGGTGATTCGGCGAACCTGATTGGATCATAGTTAACCGGATATGTGTCAAATAGGCAACGTCACCAAAGCGCCTTCAAACTTTCTTCAAACTGTCGCGAGTTTGAATCGCCCGTTGTAACAAAACTCCTGTCTAGGCCGTGGGCAGCCAAAGCTGTTTACGGAGCACGACATGGCCTCGATTTCGACCCTGCCGATCCCCGCCCGGTTTCCCGATCCCTTCACCACCGACCCGCATATCCCCGAACGCGTGATCGGCGAGCGGCGCAGCTATCGCGCGGTGTGGGTCAGCGACATCCACCTTGGCACGCGCGGCTGCAACGCCGCGATGCTGATCGACTTTTTCGACCATGTCGATTGCGAGACGCTTTACCTCGTCGGCGACATCATCGACGGCTGGCGGCTCAAGAAGCGCCATTTCTGGCCGCCCGAGCATAATGACGTCGTCTGGCGCGTGCTCAAGCGCGCGAAGCGCGGCACGCGCGTCGTCTACGTCCCGGGCAACCACGACGAAATGTGCAAGCCCTTCGACGGCTTCGATTTCGGTGGCGTCGAGATTCGCCGCGAGGCGATCCACGAGACCGCCGACGGCCGCAAATTGCTCGTCGTCCATGGCGACGAATTCGACGCGGTGATGCTCGCGCACCGCTGGCTCGCCTTCGTCGGCGACGCCGCCTACACCGCGCTGATGAAGTGCAATGTGGTCGTGAACCGCATCCGCAGCGCGTTCGGCCTGCCCTATTGGTCGCTGTCGATGGTCGCCAAGCACAAGGTGAAGAACGCGGTCCAGTTCATCGGGCGCTATGAAGAAGTCGTCGCCCACGCGGCGCGCTCGCGCGGGGTCGATGGCGTCGTGTGCGGGCACATCCACAGCGCCGAGATGCGCGAGATAGAGGGCACCGAATATTATAACGACGGCGACTGGGTCGAAGGCTGCACCGCGCTCGTCGAGCATCACGACGGGACGATGGAAATCCTCCACTGGGCCGAAGAGGTCGCGGCGCGGAGCGCCCCGACGAAGCTCGCGCTGCCGGCCGCCGCATGAGGATATTGATCGTCACCGACGCGTGGGAGCCGCAGGTCAACGGCGTCGTCCGCACGTTGCAGGCGACGATCGGCGAGTTGCGCGCCGCAGGGCATGACGTCGGCGTTATCTCGCCCGACCTCTTTCGATCGACCCCCTGCCCCTCCTATCCCGAGATTCGCCTCGCCTTCGCCGGGCGGCGCGCGGTCGGGCGCCGTATCCGCGCCTTTGCCCCGCAGGCGATCCATATTTCGACCGAAGGTCCGCTCGGGCTCGCCGCGCGGCGCTGGTGTCTTCGGAACGGCTTTCCGTTCACGACCGCCTATCACACGCGCTTCCCCGAATATGTCGCGGCGCGGCTGCCCATTTCGCCCGCGTTCGTCTGGCGCTTCATCCGCTGGTTCCACCGCCCCGCGCGGCACATCATGGTCGCGACGCGCAGCCTCGCGCGCGAACTCGCCGATCAGGGCCTCGGCCAGACGATGATGTGGGAGCGCGGCGTCGATCATGCGCTGTTCCGTCCGGACCGCGCGCCGCATCCAGCCTATGCCGGGCTGGCACGGCCGATCCAGCTTTATGTCGGCCGCGTCGCGGTCGAGAAGAATATCGGGGCCTTCCTCGACTGCGATCGGCCCGGCACCAAGGTCATTGTCGGCGATGGTCCCGCACTCGCCCAGTTCAAGGCACGACATCCCGATGTCCTGTTCGTCGGCAAGCTCGGCGGCGAAATGCTCGCCGCGGCCTATTCGGGCGCCGACATATTCGTCTTTCCCAGCCGCACCGACACCTTCGGATTGGTGGTGATCGAGGCGCTGAGTTGCGGGACTCCTGTCGCAGCCTATCCAGTGCCCGGCCCCGGCGACATCGTGCGCGAGGGAGCCGGCGCGCTCGACGAGGACCTCGGCCGCGCGATCGACGCCGCGCTGACGTGCGACCGGGATGACGCCGCGGCGCTCGGCGCACGCTATAGCTGGCCCAATTGCACCGCGCAGTTCGTGAAGGCGCTGACATTCCTGCCGACGGAACCCACGGTCGACGCCGCAGCCGCCGTGCCGCGGCTCGCCTAGGTGGCGGACGGCAGGAAGCCGGCGGAAGCCGCCCTTCCTTTCCTCGTCATCCCTCCCCGGCCTAAAACGCCTTGCGCCACTCCAGTTCGACATAGCGACCGAGCGGATCGGTATAACCCGGCTGATAGTTCAGCGGCACAACCCCGCTCGCGTCGGTCACCTTGCGCTGTGCGTCGAACAGATTGTTGACCGACAGGCGCAGGCGCGATCCTTTCAGGAAGGGCAGGTCGTCGGTCAGCTTCGGCATCTGGTTGAAATCGGCGAAGAAGCGCAGGTTGAACGTCGCGAGATCGTGGAACTTCAGATCGCCGTTGGCACCGCCGACGATGCGGCTGCCGCTGTCATATTTGGCGCTGACCCGCGTCCCGAAGCCCTTGTAGAAAAGGCCGCCGTCGAGTTCGAGGAGGTGACGATTGGTGCCGCCGCCGCTGCCCGTCGCCGATCCGTTCAACAGGTCGAGTTCGGGAACGCCCGGGCCGATCAGTATTTTGTCGGTCAGCTTGATCGTGTGGTAGAGCGACACCTGCCAGCGCCCACCCTGCTGCTGCCGGCCGCCGAACATGCCGCCGCGCCCGCCGCCGCGGCCACGGAAGCCTCCGCCGCCACGTCCGCGGCGCTGCTCGCCTGCCTCGGCGGGTGGACGCTGTCCTTCGGCGGCGGGGGGCGGTGTGGCAGCCTCGCCGCCTTCACGCGGCGCCGCCGCGTCCGCATCGCGCCGGGGACGGTCGCCGGCACCCGAGCGGCCGCCTTCGCCGCGCCCACGGCCGCCGCCCGAGCCCGCTTCGCTCTGGCCGAAGCTCTTGCCGAAATTGAAGCCCCAGCGAATCTGCGAATTGGTTGCGCGCTCGAAATTGACCGGACGCTGGTCGATCGCGAGCAAGGTTCCGTCGTCGTCGCGGATCACCCGGTCGGGAAAGGCCGCTTCGATCTCCGGGGTCAGCAGCGGAAAATTGTTCGCCGTGTCGTTGCTCTGGTTGCGGTTGTAATTGATCGAGAAGCGGAGCCCCTCGACCATCGGCACCTCCCAGTTGAGCCCGACCTTGAGGTCGCGGCGCTGCTCGGCGAGCAGGAACGGATTGCCGCCGCTGATCGTGTCGATCAGCACCGTCTGGCCGGTCCGGAAGTCGTAATAGGTGACACCCTCGGTCCGAAGCGGCGCTGCGCCGAGCTGGGTCATGCTGGGCGCCGCTTCGTCGCTGGAAAAGCTCGTGAGCAGCGACAGATTGTCGGTGACGCCCCAGTTCAACGTCGCGCCCCAGCTCGTCAGCGCCGAAAAGTCGCTCGGTCGTTCCGCCTGAGCATTCAGCGTCAATGACAGGCGGCCGATATTACCGATATCATATTCGGGATCGAGCAGCGGCACGGTGAGCGAGCCGAAGACGCTCGGCGTGTCGCGCGCCAGCTCGGTCGTGACGATGTCGAGGCCGCGCTCGGTTCGGCTGTCGAAACGCTGCCCGCTATAACCGCCGGTGATCGAGGAGCGGATCGGGCCCGCCCAACCCTCGACGACGCTGCCCGAAATATTGGCTTTGGTGCCAAAGCTCTGCTGGCTGCTGTCGAACCGGTCGCGCGTGCCGCTTTCCTGTTCGGTGAAGGTGCGCTGATCGGCGTCGGCATAATTGCCGGTCACCGACCAGCGCCAGTCGCCGAGCATGCCATTGACGCTCGCCGAGCTGGTCCAGTTCTGCGAACGGCTGTCGCGGCGACGGGGATCGTCGGGGTTGCCGTTCCGCGGGCCGAGCAGCGACAGGCTGTCGTTCTGGTCGAAACGCAGGCTGACCGAGGCCTCGGTGACCTTGTCGATGTTGCGCACCAGCGTGCCGTCGATGACATATTGGTCGCTCGCGGGAGCCAGACTGCGCGCGGGCGCGCCGGCGGCGAGGACGGGGTCGTCGTAAACGAGGTCGCGCTCGCTTTCGAGCAGCATCGTCTGATGCTCCCAGCTGGCGTTGAGGTTGAGCCGGCCATTGTCGCCGATCGCCATGAAAGCGGGTTCGAGTTCGTTCTTGAACTGCCCCCCCTGCGTCGGAATGCCCGCCTCCGCCTCGACCGAAATCTGGCGGAAGTCGGGCTTGAGCACGAAATTGACGACGCGCTCGGTCGCGGCATAGCCATATTCGAGCGCGACTTCCTCGGGGAAAATCTCGACCTTGGCGATCGCTTCGGGCGGGATGTTGCGCACCGCGCCGAAGCCCGAAATGCGCCGTCCGTTGACGAGGATGACCGGCCGTCCGCCGCGCCCGCGGCCCGAGCGCGTCTGCGGTTCGAGCGCGTCGAGCAACTCCTCGATCGACGAGGCGCCATAGCTGGCGATCGCCGCCTCATCGAGTTCGGCCTCCGCCCTGATGTCGGTGGCGAGCTGGCCCGCGAGGCGCGGCGCCGTGACGATGATCTCGTCCTCGCTATATTCGTCCTCCTCCGATTCATTGTCGGCGGATGCCGGAGGGGCCGCCTCGGCGGGCTGCTCGGCGACCGCGGAGGCCGCGGCGGGTCCGATCGGAGCCGCTGCCATCGCCGGCAGCGCCAACGAAGCCCCGGCCGCAAGGAGCGCGGCACGCGCGGAAATAGGCAGGCGGATAATATTCATGGGGGAGAGCCTTTGTTTTTTTGTCTTGGTTTTTCTTGGCATGACGGGGCTTAACGCCTCCTGACGCCGCGCTTTGTCCGACGTTCACTTATGTCCCGCAATTGTCGCAACAATGTGTCGAGGCCATGCCCGTTCGACGGGCGACCCATATCGACCGCTGGACAGCATGGCCCCATGCCCTTATCGGCCAGCCATGCCGACTCCCGACTCTTCCTTACCGCCCGAATCCATCCTGATCATCGACTTTGGGTCGCAGGTCACCCAGCTCATCGCCCGCCGCGTCCGCGAAGCCGGCGTCTATAGCGAGATCGTCCCGTTCAGCGCCGCCGAAGCCGCGCTCGAACGGATGAAGCCCAAGGGCGTGATCCTCTCGGGTTCCCCCGCATCGGTGCCCGCGACCGGCAGCCCGCGCGCGCCGCAATCGGTGTTTGACAGCGGCCTTCCCATCCTCGGCATATGCTACGGCCAGCAGGTGATGACCCAGCAGCTCGGCGGGCAGGTCGAACCCGGCGGCGCCGATGGCGAACGCGATGGCGAATTCGGCCGCGCCTTCCTGACCGTCACCGAACCCTGCGTCCTCTTCGACGGGCTGTGGGAGGTCGGCGAGCGCCATCAGGTGTGGATGAGCCACGGCGACCGCGTCACCGCCTTCGCCCCCGGTTTCCGGATCGTCGCGATCAGCGACGGTGCGCCCTTCGCGCTGATCGCCGACGACGAGCGCCGCTATTACGGCACGCAGTTCCACCCCGAAGTCGTCCACACCCCCGACGGCGCCAAGCTGATCGCCAATTTCGTCCGCCACGTCTGCGGCTGCAGTGGCGAATGGACGATGGCCGAGTTCCGCGCCACGAAAATTGCCGAGATTCGCGCGCAGGTCGGCGACCAGCGCGTGCTCTGCGGCCTGTCGGGCGGGGTCGACAGCGCGGTCGCCGCGGTGCTGATCCACGAGGCGATCGGCGAGCAGCTCACCTGCGTCTTCGTCGACCACGGCCTTCTCCGCATGAACGAGCGCGAGCAGGTCGAGCGGCTGTTCCGCGACCATTACAACATCCCGCTCGTCGTGGTGGACGCCGAGGAACGTTTCATGGCGGGCCTCAAAGGCGTCACCGACCCCGAAAAGAAGCGCAAGTTCATCGGCGCCGAATTCATCAATGTGTTCGAGGAGGAAGCGAAGAAGATCGGCGGCGCCGATTTCCTCGCGCAGGGTACGCTCTATCCCGACGTGATCGAATCGGTTTCCTTCACCGGCGGCCCGAGCGTGACGATCAAGAGCCACCACAATGTCGGCGGCCTGCCCGAACGCATGAACATGAAGCTCGTCGAACCCTTGCGCGAGCTGTTCAAGGACGAGGTCCGCCTGCTCGGCAAGGAACTCGGCCTTCCCGACGTCTTCGTCGGCCGCCACCCCTTCCCCGGCCCCGGCCTCGCGATCCGCATCCCGGGCGAAGTCAGCAAGGAACGCTGCGACATATTGCGCAAGGCCGACGCGGTCTATCTCGAGGAGATCCGCAATGCAGGCCTCTACGACGCGATCTGGCAAGCGTTCGCGGTGCTGCTCCCCGTCAAGACCGTCGGCGTGATGGGCGACGGCCGCACATACGACCATGTCTGCGCGCTCCGCGCCGTCACCTCAACCGACGGCATGACAGCCGACATCTATCCCTTCGACGCGAGCTTCCTCAGCCGCTGCGCGACGCGCATCATCAACGAGGTGCAGGGCATCAATCGCGTGGTCTACGACTATACGTCGAAGCCCCCGGGCACGATCGAGTGGGAATGATCGGCGAGGCAAAAAGGGCGATCTCAGGCACGCCCAAGGACGGTCGGGTTTCGGAAAGAGGGAAAGCTGTTTGATGGGGAGTAATGATACTCTATATCATTCCGATGCAGACAAGCTCCTCTAATCGCCCGGCCGTTTCCAGTCTCTTCCGCGAAATCGAAAGGCTCCACGGCGACCTCCCCTGGGGTGTCTTCCTCGACGCGGGCACCGGCACGCATTCGATCGGCTGGGCCGCCTCGCTCGCGACCGAGCGATGGACCGCGGTGAGCGGCGCCGAAGCCCATGCCGCGCAAGCCGCCGATGCGATCGCGGCAAAGCGCCGCGCGGCCGACCGCGTCGTCGTCGGCAATTGGGCCGATCCCGCGCTGCTGGCAGGCGAGCGATATGACACGGTGCTTGCGGACTATCTGCTTGGCGCGATCGACGGTTTCGCGCCCTATTTCCAGCACCGGCTGTTCGCGCGGCTGCGTCCGCTCGTCGGGCGGCGGCTCTATGTCGTCGGGCTGGAGCCCTATGTGACCGGCGAGCCCGATAGCGAAGCGGGCCGCCTCGTCCGGGAAATCGGGCGCTTCCGCGACGCTTGCCTGCTTCTCGCGGGCGAACAGCCCTACCGTGAATATCCGGCGCAATGGACGGTCGATCATCTCGAAGCGTCGGGCTACCGTGTCATCGCCGCCAAGCGGTTTGCCAACCGTTACAAGGAGCGTTTCGTCGACAGTCAGATCGATATGTGCGCGCCGCGTCTCGCGAAGATCGCGGATCACGGCCTCGCGTACGCCCTCGCCGCGCGCGGCGAGGCGCTGCGTGCCGAGGCGCTCGCGCATGTCGCGCGCGAGGACGGACTGCGCCACGGCTTCGACTATATATTGGCGGCCGAACCCGCCTGACCGGCACCGAATGATCGGCGGAAGGAGGGGCGCGGGACCAACTGCCCCTCCTTCCAGCCGTCCCCTTTGGTCCTAGAAGCTGGTGCGCAGCCCGAAAACGAAGTTCCGTCCGCGCAGCGGCGACGCGTTCTTGATGAAGGATGCGTGGTTATACGCGAGTTCGTTCGTCAGATTGGTCGCGCGCACGAACAATTCGGCATCGGCCTTCGGCCCGAGGTCGAGTTTGTAGGCGAGCGTCGCATTGAGCATGTCATAACCGGCCGTCCGCGTTTCGAACGCCGCGATCCGGTCCTGTTCGAAGACATGATAATATTCGACGTCGCCCGACAGCGGTCCCCATCGTCCGTCGGCGCGGGCGCCGAGACGACCGGCAGGAATGCGCGGTAGATTGCCGAGATCGCCCTTGAACTTGGCCCGCACATAGTCGCCGAACAGCGACACGCCGACGGTGCCGAAATCATGCCGCACCTCGCCATCGACGCCGGTGAAGGTCGCGTCGGCGGCGGTGTAGCGGATGAGCCGGAAATCCTCGAACTGGTCGAGCGTGTTCGCGAAGATATAGTCGTCGAAATCCTGATGATAGGCGCCGATCGTTAAGGTCGTCGCGCCCTTTGTCTTGCGAAAGGTCAGGTCGATCGACTTGCCGGTTTCCTTGCCGAGCGTCGCGGTGCCGAGTTCATAGGTGTTCGTGGCGAGATGGATACCGCGCGCATAAAGCTCCTGCACATTGGGCGCGCGCTGCGACCGCGCGAGCGACAGCGCGAGCGAATAGTCACCGCCGATGTCCCAGATCGCCGCGCCCGAGACCGAGAAGGGCTTGTGGCTGATTTCGCGGTTCAGCGTCGTCTCGATCCGCTGCCATTCCTGCCGCGCCGCGAGTTCGAGGCGGACGGGGCCGGCCGCGAGCGTCTCCATCAGGAACAGTGCGGTATTGCGCGTCTCGCTTTCGGGCAGGAACGCCTCTTCGCCGACCGCGCTGAACCGGCTTTCCGAATGCTGGACCCCGAACGCGCCGCGCAAGGGACCGATCGGCTTGTGCGCCAGTTCGAAGCGAAGCTCGTGCGCCTTGTTGCTGAAGGTCGTCGCGACCTCGTCATGCTCGATCTCGTCATGCTCGTAATCGGTGAACGACAGCCGGAAACGCACCTTCTCGAACCCGGGAAGCGGATCTTCATATTCGCTGCGGATGTCGAACCGCTCGCTGCGCAGTTTGACGAACGGCACTTCCTCATGCTCGTGGTCGTGATCATGGTCGTGATCGTGATCCTCGTCGTCGTGCCCGTGCCCGCCGCAGTGCAAACTGCTGCCGTGCGGATGGCAGCCTTCATAGTCGTGGCTGTGCCCCGGCAGACCATATTCGCTGCGCTGGCGCGTGTAGGCGACGCCGAGATAGCCGCCGCTGCCGACCCAGGAACCGCCGACGGTGAAGGTCGACGTGTCGTTGTACGACCCGTCGACATGGCGTTCGCCAAAGCCCTTCGGCACGCGGTAATCGTTCGACGACCGGTGGACGCCCTCGACCCGCAACGCGAGCCCCTGCCCGCCGATCGTGATCCCGCCGACCAGCGATCGCTCGTCGTCCGCGGTGCCGAGGCGCCCCTCGACCGTGCCCGCGATACCGCCGTCGGGGATCGAGGTCGGCACCTTGTCGTCGAGAAGATTGATCGCGCCGCCGATCGCGCTGCCGCCATAGAGCAGCGCCGAAGGACCGCGCAGCACCTCGATCCCGCGCAGCAGCAGCGGCTCGGTCGTCACCGCATGGTCGGGCGAGATCGCCGACGCGTCGCGGACGCTGGCGCCATCGGAGAGCGCCTGGACGCGCGGGGCGGTTTGGCCGCGAATCACCGGCCGACTCGCGCCGCCGCCGAAATTGTCGAAGTGGATGCCGGGCTGCCCGGCGAGCGTGTCGCCGAGCGTTGCTTGCCGGCGATGGACCAGTTCCTCGCCCATCAATGTAATCACCGGCGTCGCGGTCTCGTCGACGCGGAGTCCGAGGACATTGGCCGAGACGACGATCTCGGGATCGGCGGTGCTGCCCGCCTGCATGAAGCCCGTATCGGGCATGGTTGCGGGTTTGGCGGGCGGCGTCGATTCGACCGCGAAGGCGATATGGGGAACCGCCGCCGGAATCGCGGCGGACAGGAGGAGAGCTCGAAACTTCACAAAAACCCCTTTCGTATCTGGACGCCGGCCGTATATGAGACGTTATCTCATATCACAACCCCGCCAAGGGCTTTTCTTGCATGTGTCTTCTTCCCCGCGCGCCTTCGCGGCGCGCGGCCGCCCTCACGTCACTCGAAAATGTCCAGCGGGACCGCTTCGCCTATCCGCGTTTGGCCGCGCCCGTCGGGGTGAAGATTGTCCCCGCGCTGCAGCGCGGGGTCCAAACGCTTGGGATTGGAGGGGTCGGCGACGAACTTCTCCATGTCGACGACGGCGTCGAACGTCCCCGAGGTCCGGATCCAGTCGTTGACCCGCATGCGCATCGCCTCGCCCGCGTCGGTGTGATAATTGGCGCCCTCGAACGGCAATATGGTCATGCCGATCGCCTTGATGCCGCGCCGGTGCGCGCTTGCGACAAGCTTTTGATAGCCGTCGATCAGTTGCTCATAGGATATGGTCGGCGCCGTCGTCCCGTCCGGTCGGCGCCGGCCCGAACTGCCGATGTCGTTGACCCCCTCGAGGATCACGACATGGGTGACGCCCGGCAACGCCAGAACGTCGCGATCGAATCGTTCCACGGCGCTCGGCCCCGCCCCGTGCGAAACAACCCGATTGCCTGAAATCGCCTGCGTCACGACCACATGGGGCTTGCCGACCCGTGCCAACCGGCGGCCGAGGACATCGCCCCACCGGCAGATCGGCACGGCATCGATCGCGCATCCCGTATTGTCGGTGATGGAATCGCCGAACGCCACGATCACCGGTCGTGCCGCCTTGCCCAACACATCGACGCCGGCGAGCAAGGGCCGGTGGTCGGACGTGCGCACGGCGGCAAAGGGGGTCCGCGTGAAATTGCCGGGTGCCGATATCAAGGTCTTGTCGCCGGAGGCGCCATGTACCGTGTCCAGTTCCACGGAGCCTGGAAGATAGATCGAAATTTCGATCACATCGAACGCATCGACCCGCAGTTCTGCCGCATCGCTGATCAGGGTTTCTCCAGCCGGCACCCGCACCGTGGGCCGGCCGCCGAAGCGAACGGGAACGGCGTTTTCGCCCGGTCGCCCGACGCTGGCCGCTCCGATAGTAAGCGGTTTGCCGCCATATTCATGGGACAAGCGAAGCCGAATGGCGCCGCCCTCGGCGCCAACGCGAACCGCAAACCGTACCGTAGCGTTCTCGATCGCTACTTCCTGCTTCTCGTTCGCGGCTTCCCACATGCTCGCGGACCAGGCGGGCGTCCATTCCCCTTTCGCCGGGGCGGCCGCGACCAGCAGCAGGGCGCCGGCAGCGACAAAGGGTTTCCAAAGGCGACGCATTCTGCACTCCCATGTTCGCAGGATATTTTTCCCGATTTGGCGCCACTCGGACACGGCAGGATGCGGCGTGGGCCGATTGTCGCCTGCACCATAAACCGAGATGATATATATGATAAAATTCCGCGACAAGCCCCAAGATCAGTGCGCGGCGTATCGCCGCCGCGCACCGCTTCCCCGCGCGCGCATTGTGAGCGCGCCCCGCCTTGTGATAGCAAGGCGTCATGGACAGGATCGAAACCCAGGCCTCGGGCGGCTGTCAGTGCGGCGCGGTGCGCTACCACGTCAGCGCGGTGCTCGACACGTCGCATATCTGCCATTGCCGCATGTGCCAGAAGGCGGCGGGTAATTTCTTCATCGCGCTGATCGGGGTGCCGCGCGATGCGATCGGCTGGACGCGCGGCACGCCGGCCTGGTTCAACAGCTCGGACAAGGCGGCGCGCGGCTTCTGCCGGGACTGCGGGACGCCGCTCGCCTATGATTATTTCGAGAGCAAACATATCAACCTGACCACCGGTTCGTTCGACGATCCGTCGCTCTTCCCGCCGCAGGTCCAGTTCGGTCTCGAAGGCCAGCTGTCGCTGTTCGAAGATTTGCCGATCAAGGGCGAGGGAACGACCGAGGAGACGATGAGCGAGCTCGTCGGCGCGATCAAGGCGAGCAACCACCAGCATCCCGATCACGACACCGAGGCATGGCCGCGCTGAGGCGCGCGGAGCGCGTCAGCCGCCCGAGCGGATCAGATGGTCGAAGGCCGAAAGCGACGCCTTCGAGCCTTCGCCCATCGCGATGACGATCTGCTTGTAGGGCACCGTCGTGACGTCGCCCGCGGCAAAGATGCCCGGCTGGCTCGTCGCGCCGCGCGCATCGACCTCGATCTCGCCGCGATCGCTCAATGCCAGCACATCGCCGAGCCATTCGGTGTTCGGGATGAGGCCGATCTGGACGAAGATACCTTCGAGTTCGACGAGATGCTCGTCATCCTTGTTGCGGTCGCGATAGCGCAGGCCGACGACCTTCTCGCCATTGCCGAGCACCTCGATGGTGAGCGCCGAGGTGATGATCGTGACGTTCGGCAGGCTGCGCAATTTCGTCTGCAGAACCGCGTCCGCGCGAAGCTGACTATCGAACTCGATCAACGTCACATGCGCGACCAGCCCCGCGAGGTCGATCGCCGCCTCGACGCCCGAATTGCCGCCGCCGATCACCGCGACGCGCTTGCCCTTGAACAGCGGGCCGTCGCAGTGCGGGCAATAGGCGACGCCCTTGTTGCGATACTCGGCCTCGCCGGGGACGCCCATCTGACGCCAGCGCGCACCGGTCGACAGGATCACCGTCTTGCCCTTGACGCTCGCGCCGCTTTTCAGCTTCACTTCGTGCAGGCCTGTGGCGCCGCCCGGGATCAGCTCGGCGGCTTCCTGCACGTTCATCACGTCGACCTCATAATCCTTCACATGCGCCTCGAGTTGCGCCGCCAGCTTCGGGCCCTCGGTGTGCTGGATCGAGATGAAATTCTCGATCCCCAGCGTGTCGAGCACCTGCCCGCCGAAGCGTTCGGCGACGATGCCGGTGCGGATGCCCTTGCGCGCCGCGTAAATAGCGGCCGCCGCGCCACCGGGTCCGCCGCCGACGACGAGCACGTCGAACGGCTCCTTCGCTGCGATCTTTTCGGCCGCGCGCGCGACGGCGCCGGTATCGAGCTTCGCGACGATCTGCGCGAGGTCCATGCGGCCCTGGCCGAAGGGTTCGCCGTTGAGGAATACCGCGGGGACCGCCATCACCTGACGCCGCTCGACCTCGTCCTGGAACAGCGCGCCGTCGATCGCAGTGTGGCGGATATTGGGATTCAGCGCGGCCATGATGTTGAGCGCCTGCACGACGTCGGGGCAATTCTGGCACGACAGCGAAAAGAAGGTTTCGAAGACGAAGTCGTCCCCATCGTCTTTGGCAAGCCCCCGCACCGCGTCGAGCAGCTCGGCCTCTTCCTTCGGCGGATGCCCGCCGACGTGGAGCAAAGCGAGGATCAGCGAGGTGAATTCATGCCCCATCGGCAGGCCTGCGAACACGGCTTCGGCGCGGCCCTCATCGGCGCGGATCGCGAAAGAGGGCCTCCGCGCATCGTCGCCATCGAAACGCGCGGTGACGAGGTCCGACTGCGCCGCGACTTCCTCGACCAGCGCACGCATCTCGGCCGACTTGGGCGAGGCGTCGAGGCTCGCGACCAGCTCGATCGGGCGGCGGAGATTGCCCAGATAGGATTTGAGCTGGGCGGTCGTGTTGGCGTCGAGCATCGGCATGGGGAGAGCCTTTCGGACAGGAGCAACGGTTCGCCGCGGGAACGGCGTCAGAATTCTTGTTTTTAGGGATGCGAGGACCGGGCGAGCACCGCTCGCCCGGTCCTGCAAATCGGTCGGCTTAGATCTTGCCGACGAGTTCGATCGAGGGCGCGAGCGTTTCGGCGCCTTCTTCCCACTTCGCCGGGCAGACCTGGCCGGGGTTAGCGCGGACATAGACCGCGGCCTTGATCTTGCGGACCAGTTCCTCGGCGTTGCGGCCGACGCCTTCGCTGGTGATTTCCATCACCTGGATCACGCCGTCGGGATCGACGACGAAGGTCGCGCGGTCGGCGAGACCCGAATCTTCACGCAGCACGCCGAAGTTGTTGGCGAGGACGTGGTTCTGGTCGCCCAGCATGTGATAGTTGATCTTGCCGATCGCCGGCGAGCTGTCGTGCCATGCCTTGTGGCTGAAATGCGTGTCGGTCGACACCGAATAGACTTCGACGCCGAGGCCCTGAAGCGTCGCATACTGATCGGCGAGGTCTTCGAGCTCGGTCGGGCAGACGAAGGTGAAGTCGGCCGGATAGAAAAAGAAAACCGCCCACTTGCCCGCAACATCGGCGTCCGTGACGGGCACGAACTTGCCCTGATAATACGAGGTGGCGTTGAACGGCTTGATCGAGCTTCCGATGATACCCATGGGAGAGTGTTTCCTTTGTTTGCTGCACTGCAAAATGATTTGCAGGGGCCAGCTATGCGGACTGGCGCGCGCACTCAACCCCAATTTTTCGGGCACACTCATCGGTTTAATCGATTAAAAGCCGCGTTCGCGTGAAACGGCAAATTATCGGCAGATATCCTTCGCCCCGGCCAGAAGATCGATCACCTCCGTATCGAAATCGTCGGGCATACCCGGCGTGATCTTGCGGAACCGGCGAGCGCAATAGGCGGCGCGCGGACCGAGATCGGGCACATCCTTGAACTTCAGGCCGGTGCCCGGCTGCCCTCCGGTCAGGTCGGGCATCTCCGCCAGCACCGCGCGCACCGTGAAGACGGCGCCCGGGCGAACCTCGGGCGGGTAACGCTCGTGCCGACTGATGCACAGCGCCAGATCATCCACTCGCCAATCGTCGGTCATCATAGCCCTCCCGCAGCATTCACCAGGGTGGTTGAGCGGAAGCTATCACAGAATCGGGCCGCGCACGACGCCATTTGGTCGCTGGCAAAAACGCGGGTCCCACCGTAGACGCGGACCATGTTCGGACGGGCAACGGAGCGCCACATGACCCCCACCGCAAAGATCCTCCTCCTCGGCTCGGGCGAGCTTGGCCGCGAATTCGTGATTTCGGCGAAGCGTCTCGGCTGCCATGTCATCGCCTGCGACAGTTACGCCGCTGCTCCGGCGATGCAGGTCGCGGACGAATATGAGGTTTTTTCGATGCTCGACGGCGAGGCGCTGCGCGCCGCGATCGAAAAGCATCGCCCCGATCATGTCGTCCCCGAAGTCGAGGCGATCCGCACCGAAATTCTCGCTGAAGTCGAGGCCGAGGGTTTTCATGTCGTCCCTTCGGCGCGTGCGGCGCAGCTCACGATGAACCGCGACGCGATCCGCGACCTCGCCGCGAGCGAACTCGGGCTCGCCACCTCGGCCTTCGAATATGCCGAGACGCGTGAGGAATTGCGCGCCGCCACAGCGCGCATCGGCTTCCCGCTGGTCGTGAAGCCGGTGATGTCCTCGTCGGGCAAGGGCCAGAGCACGGTGAAGGACGCCGCCGGCATCGACGCGGCGTGGGATTATGCCGCCGCCGGGATGCGCGGCGACCGGCTGCGCGTCATCGCCGAGGCGTTCGTCGACTTCGATTACGAGATCACCTTGCTCACCGTGCGGCACAAGGACGGCGTCGCCTTCTGCCCGCCGATCGGTCACCGGCAGGAACGCGGCGACTATCGCGAAAGCTGGCAGCCTGCGGCGATGTCGGACGCGGCACTGGCGAGTGCACAGGACATGGCGACCAAGGTCGTCGATGCGCTTGGCGGCCACGGCATCTTCGGGGTCGAATTTTTTGTAAAGGGCGACGACGTCATATTCTCCGAACTCTCGCCGCGTCCACACGATACAGGGATGGTGACGCTGGTCTCGCAATCGCTGTCCGAATTCGATCTCCACGCCCGCGCGATTCTCGGTCTGCCGATCCCCGCTATGACCGTGCCGCACGCGAGCGCCAACGCGGTACTGCTCGCCGACCGCGACGCGGCGGACTTCACCATCACCGGCCTCGCCGATGCACTGGTTCCGCCGAACGCGAACGCCCATGTCGATGTTCGCATTTTCGGCAAGCCGGTCACGCGGCCCTGGCGCCGCATGGGCATCGCGCTCGCCCGCGTCACGGAAGGCACAACCGACGAGGCGCGCGTGGTTGCGGCGGCGGCCGCGGCGAAATTGTCGATCGACTACCGGGGATAAACTCGCCTCACCGAGCGGCGTTTTCGGCCGAAACCAGCCCACCTTTTCCTTCGTCATCCCCGCGAAAGCGGGAACCCAGAGCCTGCGTAGGCTGATCCCAAACCGGGTTCCCGCTTTCGCGGGAATGACGAATGTTGGGAATGACAGCTCCCCACCCCAAAGCAGCCATCCGCAACTGCAACGTCTCGCACGGACATAGCTAGGCCGCCCGCGCCTCCGCTGCTACACCCCGCGCCATGTCCGAGAAGAATCATCTCTATCTGGTCGATGGCTCCAGCTACATCTTCCGCGCCTATCACCGCCTGCCGCCGCTGACGAACCCGAACGGCGTGCCCGTCGGCGCTGTCTATGGCTATACGACGATGCTGTGGAAGCTCGCGAAGGATCTGCACGACGCCGACGGGCCGACGCACCTTGCCGTCATCCTCGACCATTCGAGCCACTCGTTCCGCAACGAGATCTACGATCAGTATAAGGCGAACCGCCCCGAGCCGCCCGAGGATCTTCGCCCGCAATTCCCGCTGATCCGCGACGCGACGCGCGCCTTCTCGCTGCCGTGCATCGAGATGGAAGGCTTCGAGGCCGACGACTTGATCGCGAGCTACGCCGAAGCCGCCGTGCGCGAAGGCTGGGACGTTACGATCGTCAGCAGCGACAAGGATCTGATGCAGCTGATCCGCGAGCCCGCCGAAGGACCGCAGGTCGACATGCTCGACACGATGAAGAATGTCCGCCTCGGGCTCGAAGCGGTGAACGAAAAGTTCGGCGTCACCCCCGACCTCGTCGGCGACGTGCTCGCGCTGATGGGCGACAGCGTCGACAATGTCCCCGGCGTGCGCGGCGTCGGGCCCAAGACCGCGACCAAGCTGATCCAGGAATATGGCAACCTCACCGCCGCACTCGACGGCGCGGAAACGATGAAGGTGTCGAAGCTGCGCGACAATCTGATCGAGCATCGCGCGATGGCCGAATTGTCGCGCATCCTCGTCGACCTGAAGCGCGATTGCCCGCTGCCCGATGCGCTGGACGCGCTGAAGCTCGGCGCGATTCCGCCGCTGCCGCTCAAGAGCTTCCTCGACGAGCATGGCTTTCGTTCGCTTTCGGCGAAGCTCGACCTCGGCGGCACGCCGGGCGGTCCCCCGACCCTGCCGCGTGCGAGCACTGTCCCGGTGGCGTCCGCCACGGGGCCCTCGACCCCCACCCTGCCGCCAATGCCCGCCATCGACCGCGCGCTTTACGAGACGGTGACGACGATCGAGGCGCTCGACCGCTGGGTCGAGGAAGCGCGCGCCGCGCATGTCGTCGCGATCGATACCGAGACCGCGAGCCTCGACAGCGTCACGGGCACCCTCGTCGGCGTCAGCATGGCGACCGCGCCTGGCCGCGCCTGCTATATCCCGCTCGGGCACGGCGGAACCGACATGTTCGCCGAAAAGCCCGAGCAGGTGCCGCTCGCCGACGCGATCGGACGCCTCCACGCGCTCTTCGCCGACGAGGCGGTGCTCAAGGTCGGCCATAACCTCAAATATGACATCGGCGTGCTCGCGCAGCACGGCGTCACCATCGCGCCCTATGACGATACGCTGGTGATGAGCTTCGCGCTCGACGCGGGCAAGCATCAGCACGGCCTCGACGAACTCGCGAAGCTCCACCTCGACCATGTCTGCATCTCGTTCAAGGAGGTGTGCGGCACGGGCAAGTCGCAGATCAGCTTCGCCGAAGTCCCGCTCGACCGTGCGACGCAATATGCCGCCGAAGATGCCGAGGTCGCGTGGCGGCTGTGGAAGCTGCTCAAGCTGCGGCTGCCGATCGAGGGCGGGACGCGCGTCTATGAAATGGTCGATCGCCCGCTTGCATCGATCGTCGAGGCGATGGAGCGCGCCGGCATCATGGTCAACCGCGACTATCTGGCGCGGCTGTCGGGCGAATTCGCAAACGAGATGCTGCGCATCGAAGGCGAAATCCACGGCCTCGCGGGTCAGCCCTTCGCGATCGGCAGTCCCAAGCAGCTCGGCGAAATATTGTTTGACAGGCTCGGCCTCAAGGGCGGGCGCAAGGGCAAGTCGGGTGACTGGTCGACCGACCAGAACGAGCTCGAACGCCTCGAACGCGACGGGGTGCCGATCGCGCGCAAAATCCTCGAATGGCGCCAGCTTGCCAAACTGAAGTCGACCTATACCGACGCGCTGCAACAACAGATCAACGCGACCACCGGGCGCGTCCACACGAGCTACAGCCTCGTCGGCGCGCAGACCGGCCGGCTGTCGTCGACCGACCCCAACCTCCAAAATATCCCGATCCGCACCGAGACCGGCCGCCAGATCCGCGACGCCTTTATCGCGGCGCCCGGCCATGTTCTCGTCGCCGCCGACTATAGCCAGATCGAACTGCGGCTCGCGGCGCATATGGCCGACGTACCGGAACTCAAGGAAGCCTTCGCGCAGGGTCAGGATATCCACGCGGCGACCGCGATCGAGCTGTTCGGCGAGGTCAACCGCGACACGCGCGGCAAGGCGAAAACGGTCAATTTCTCGATCCTCTACGGCATTTCGCGCTGGGGCCTCGCCGGCCGGCTCGAAGTGACGCCCGACGAGGCGCAGGCGCTGATCGCGCGCTATTTCGAACGCTTCCCCGGCATTTCGGACTATATCGCCGACACGCTCGAGAATGTGCGCGCTAAGGGCTATACCGAAACGCTGTTCGGCCGAAAAACCTGGTTCCCGCGCATCAAGGCGGCGAACCAGAACGAGCGCGCGGGCAGCGAGCGCGCCGCGATCAACGCCCCGATCCAGGGCACCAGCGCCGACCTGATCAAGCGCGCGATGGCGCGGATGCCGAAGGCATTGGCGGATGCCGGGCTTTCCGACGTCCGGATGCTGCTGCAGGTTCACGACGAACTGGTGTTCGAGGCGCCCGAGGACAAGGCCGCGGCCGCTGGCGAGGTCATCCGGTCGGTGATGGCAGGCGCAGCCGAGCCGGCGCTCAAGCTGTCGGTCCCGCTGGAGGTCGAGGTCGGTACGGGCAAGAGCTGGGGCGAAGCGCATTGATCGCCGCGCTGTTGTTCGTCGCGGCGCTCGCCGCCGAACCCGCCGCCGTGCCCCCGGAGACCGCCGTCTCCACGCCAGCAAGCCCGTCGCCGATCGCCGACACCGACCTGCGCGAATTTATCGCGATCGCGGGACGCAAGGTCGCGGGGCGGCCGGTCGAGGGGCATTATGCGACCGCCGACAAGGTGTTGCTGATCCGCCGCGACGACAAGGGCTATCCGGTCATAGCGGCGAGCATGGGCTTCCCCTCGCGCCAGTCGCTTCCCGCGCCGCCCACCGGCACGCTCGTCGTCGTCCGCTTCCACCAGCGTTCCGAAACCGTCGTTCCCGGCCCGACCGCCGACGATCTGGCCTTCGTGAAGGCGAACCGGCTGCCGCTGTTCGTAGTCGGCGAATGGGCCCGCCCCGCGCCGATGTGGGAGGTGGCGTGGGTCGATGGCGCGGTGCGTTTCCGCACGATCGGCGAGGTCGGAGAAATCGGGCCCTGGCGCGATTGACCGGCGCGAAGGCACGCCGCACCGACAGTGCCACCCTTTCGCCCGCACGACTTTGCCTCTATGACGGCCCGATGACATGCGGCCGGCACCTTTGTGACAGCCGGCAGTAAAGGGTCCACATGAGCAAGTTCGAACCCGTCGCCAAGGCGCCGGTCCGCATCCAGCAGAATATCCTCGCGCGCAGCGAGCGCCGCCTACTCAACTGGCTCTGCGCGCGCCTTCCCGCGTGGGTCACGCCCGACCAGCTCACCACGTTGGGGTTCGCCGGCGCGGTGCTCGTCGCGGCGGGCTATCTGCTCAGCTGGTTCGACAGCGAATGGCTCGGTCTGTCGCTCGTCGGCTATATCGTCAACTGGTTCGGCGATTCGCTCGACGGCAGCCTTGCGCGCTGGCGCGGTATCGAACGCCCGAATTACGGCTATTTCGTCGACCATAGCGTCGATGCGATCGCAACGCTGCTGATGATCAGCGCGATCGGCATGAGCCCCTATATGCGGCTCGACGTCGCGCTGATGGGGGTGATCGGCTATTTCCTGCTGTCGATCCACACCTTCATTTCGGCGAAGATCCTCGGCGAATTCCGCCTGTCCTATATGGCGGGCGGGCCGACCGAGCTGCGGCTGATGCTGATGGCGATGACCGTCGCGATGCCGATCGTCGGCGGCGCCGACATAAAAGGTACCAATTTCTCGCCCTTCGACCTGTTCGCGCTCGTCGTTTCGAGCATCCTCGTGACGCTCTTCATCGTCCAGACGTCGGCGACCGCACGGATGCTCCGCCGCCGCGGGGGGTAGCGGCGCGGTCAGGGACGCACGCGCGCCTGCGCGTAGGTGCCAAGCAAGCGCAGCGATTTGGTCTGGAAATCGAGTTCGTCGAGCGCGCGGTCGATCCGTTCGTCGCCGGGCGCCCCGACAATGTCGGCATAAAATTTGGTCGCCGCGAAGCTGTCGCCGGTCTGATAGCTTTCGAGCTTGGTCATGTTGACGCCGTTGGTCGCGAAGCCGCCGAGCGCCTTGTAGAGCGCGGCGGGAATATTCTTCACCTCGAACATGAAGGTCGTCATCAGCGGCCCCGGGATCGCCGCCACATCGGCAAGCGGCTCGCGCGCCAGCACCACGAAACGCGTCATATTATGGTCGGCGTCCTCCATCCCGGTGCCGTGCAGCGTCAGGCCATAAAGCTCGGCCGCGTGCGGCGGGGCGAGCGCGGCGAGCCCGACCTCGTCGCTGTCGGCGACCCACGCCGCCGCGCCGGCGGTATCGCTATGTGCGACCGGCGCGATATTATTGGCGCGCAGCCAGTGGCGGCATTGCCCCAGCGCCTGCTCGTGGCTCATCGCGCGCGTCACCGGTCCAAGATCGCGGCTCATCAGGCCGTAGCGGATCGGCAGGAAATGCTCGCCGACGATCGACAGGCCCGATTCGGGGAGCAGGAAGTGGATGTCGGCGACGCGGCCGTGCAGGCTGTTCTCGATCGGGATGATCGCGCGGTCGACGCGGCCTTCGCGCACGGCGTCGATCGCATCCTCGAACGCATAGCAGGGCATCGGCAGCGAGTTCGGGTCATATTCGCGCGCGGCGAGGTCGCTGTTCGCGCCCGGCGCGCCCTGAAACGCCAGTCCGCGCGCCGGCTCGGCGAGCGCCACCGCCCGCATTTCGTCGACCAGATGCTGCGCCGAAGCCGAATAGCTGCCCATCGATTGCCTTCCCAGGGTGGAGCCGCGGCGCATAGCCGTCTCGCCTGCCGCGCGCAACCGGGCCTTCCGCCTTTGGCTCTGCGGGCGATTTCATCCCCTTGCGCCGCCGTCGCCGCACCTTTAAGGGAGCCTCCAAATCAAAGATGCGCCCGGCAAGCGGGCGCCAGCTAACGGGGCTGCTAGAGCATGGACGATCGCAACAATACTATTGCTGGCTGGGTGCTGTTCGCCGGCATTTGCGCACTGGGCCTGACGATCGGGTCGCAGATGTTGTTCGCCAGCCACGCCCCCGAAAAGCCCGGTTATCCGATCGAAGACGCCGAAGCCGGCGCCGGTGGCGGCGAATCGGCCGTACCGCTTCCCAACCTGCTCGCCGCTGCCGATCCGGCGAAGGGCGAGGCGGTGTTCGCGAAATGCGCCGCGTGCCACACGATCAACCAGGGCGGCGCCAACGGCATCGGCCCGAATCTGTGGGGCGCGCTCGGCAAGCCGCACGGCCATGTTCCCGGCTTCGCCTATTCGGCGGCGCTGAAGGGCGTTGCGGGCAATTGGGACTTCGCCGGCATGGACGAATGGGTGAAGAGCCCGCGCAAATATGCTCCGGGCACCAAAATGTCGTTCGCGGGCCTCGGCAGCCCCGAGGACCGCGCGAACCTGATCGTCTATCTGAACAGCCAGGGTTCGAACCTGCCGCTGCCCGCCGCCGAAGTCCTACCTGCGGCGGAGGACGCCGCCGCCGCTCCGGCGGAAGGCGACGCAGCCGCTGCCGCCCCGGCGGCCGAGGGCGAAGCCGCTCCGGCTGCCGACGCCGCCGCGCCCGTCCCGGCCGAAGCCAAGAAATAATGCGGCTCGCGCCCGTGCTGCTGGCGGGCGCACTGGCGCTCGCCGGCTGCGGCAAGAGCGAAGCCCCCGCCGACGACGCGGCCGCGAGCGGCGAAGCGGCGGTCGAAACCCCGGCTATCGCACCGACCGCGGCGATGGGCGAACAGGTCTTCCGGCGCTGCGTCGCGTGCCACACCGTCGAAAAAGGCGGATCCAACGGCATCGGCCCCAATCTGCACGGCGTTGTCAGCGCCCCCGTCGCGTCAAAGCCGGACTTTTCCTATTCGGGCGCGATGAAGGCGAAGGGCGGCGTCTGGGACGAAGCCGCGCTCGACGCCTATCTCAAGGCGCCGATGAAGGATGTCCCCGGAACGCGCATGGCATTTGCCGGGGTGATCGACGCCACCGATCGCAAGGCGCTGATCCTCTATCTGGAAGCGCAGTCCAAGTAACCGTCGCCCCCGCGAAGGCGGGGCCGCCGGATCAGAGGCTCCAGCGGCCAGTTAAGGGTTGGGCATGCCCCCGGCATGCCCAAGGATTGTCCGGGGGACAATCCGACCCTTCACTCCTTCGCGGGGGCGACGTAAAATCAATGCTCCTCGATGTTCGCGTAGAAATCCGTGACGATCTTCCACGCCTCATCAGCGGTCTCGACGAACCGGAAGAGATCAAGGTCGCGCGCGCTGACCACGCCCTCTTCGACCAGCGCCTCGAAATTGACCACGCGCTGCCAGAACTCCTTGCCGAACAGCACGATCGGGATCGGCTTGATCTTGCCCGTCTGGATCAGCGTCAACAGCTCGAACATCTCGTCGAACGTTCCGAAACCGCCCGGAAAGACGCACACCGCGCGCGCACGAAGCAGGAAGTGCATCTTGCGCAGCGCGAAATAGTGGAACTGGAAGCTCAGCGACGGGGTGACGAAACGGTTCGGCGCCTGTTCGTGCGGCAACACGATGTTGAGCCCGATCGATTCGCGGCCCTCGTCGTCGGCGCCGCGGTTCGCCGCCTCCATGATCGATGGCCCGCCGCCCGAGCAGACGACGAAATGGCGGCAGCCCTTGTCGTCGCAGGGATATTGGCTCGCCAGCCGCGCCAGCGCGCGCGCCTCGTCATAATATTTCGCCTTCGCCTTCAGCCGACGGGCGATGTTGCGCTGCGCGTCGTCGGTCGCCGCCGTCTCGAGCATATCGGCCTGTGACGGTTCGGGAATGCGCGCCGAACCGTAAATGACCAGCGTCGATTCGATCCCGGCTTCGTCGAGCAGCAATTCGGGCTTGAGCAGTTCGAGCTGGAACCGGACGGGGCGCAGATCCTCGCGCAGCAGGAAGTCCTTGTCCTGAAACGCAAGCTTGTAAGCGGGGTGCGCCGTCTGCGGGGTGGTGGTCGCCTGCTTGGCGAACTGCGCGTCATCCTTGGCCTTGTGGAAACGCGAACGATGGGGTTGTTTATCTTCTGCCATGTGGGGGTCAGGACCTGTACTTTGCACGGTTGAGGCATCAAAATGGCGAAGATAACGGGCCAAAATTCCGGCCGGGCATAGTGGTTCTATGTCCAAGGGAATTTTGGCCCGTTATCGAAGCCATTTTGATGTCCCTGCGGGATTTGGCCGATTTTGTCCATTGCCGCGTCGGCGAGCCTTGGAATATCGACATATGTCATCGGCCCGCCTCCCTGCACTGAACAAAATCGGCTCAAACCTCAGCCGTGCAAAGTACAGGTCCTGACCCCTTGACGGCTAGCCGGTCCGCATGACTTTGCCAAGACGGACGGGCTTCAACGGCAGTAGCCGTTGCCGCTCATGTCGAAGTGGAAATGATTATAGTGGGCCGCGTTGTAATCGGGACCGAGCACGGTGCCGAAACGGCGGCAGCCCGATTTGTGCAGCGCGCGCAGAAAATCCTGCGAAGGCTTGTCGCCATCCCATCCACCATCGAGCATGATGCGGCGTCCGTCGGCGAGCACGAAGCCCGAAACGTCGATCGCGTTCGAATAGGCGTGCTGCGACAGCCGGCCCGAGCGGCCGCCATAGATGTTGCGACAGCTGTAGGTGCCGTAGGTTTCGATTTTCACGACCTCGGTCCCGAAATATTTCCGCGCCGCGGGCTTCACCGCATATTGCGCCCAAGCCGCGAAATTTTTCGCGAGCGGGCAAGTCATCGCGCCGATCCCCGACACCGGCACACCGACGTCGAGCAGCTTCACCGAATCGATCGAGGTGCAGCCGCCGCCATGATCCTGGTTGGAAAGCGGCGTGAAGCGAACCCCGGCCTGCTTGAGGTCGAAGGCGCATTGCTGCGCTTCGGCGCTGGTGAAGGACGGGGTGCCGACCGCTTGCGGGCGGCTCGGCTTGCTCGCCGACGTCCGTTTCCCGCCACCGTTCTTCATCGCCTCGGGCGCTCCGAAACAGGCGGAAAGCGCGAACGCCGCGCTGGCGGCGATCAGGATCCGGGGCTTCAAGAAGGTCGGGATCGGCATGGCCGTCAAATTACCGACGAAATGGTTAACAAGCTGTATACCATTTTCTCCACTCGTCGAAAATTTCGCGCGGCCCGTGCAATTTATTTGACAGCCCGCGCCGCATCCCTAAACGCGGCGCCGGGCCACGCGGTCCCAACGCCGCGCGAGCTCTCTGCAAGGAGAGACTATGATGAGTGAAGTGCTTACGCCACAGTTGCGCCCCGCGCGCCCGTTTTTCTCTTCCGGACCTTGCGCGAAGCCGCCGGTCTGGTTCCCCGAAAAGCTCCAAACCGAATCGCTCGGCCGGTCGCACCGCGCCAAGATCGGCAAGACGCGCCTGCAGCTCTGCATCGACCTGATGCGCGAGATGCTGCAGCTGCCCGATACGCACCGCATCGGCATCGTTCCGGGCTCGGACACCGGCGCCTTCGAGATGGCGATGTGGACCATGCTCGGCGCGCGCCCCGTGACGACGCTCGCCTGGGAGAGCTTCGGCGAGGGCTGGGTCACCGATGCCGCGAAGCAGCTCAAGCTCGACCCCACCGTCATCCGCGCCGATTACGGCCAGCTTCCCGACCTCGGCCAGGTCGACTGGTCGAACGACGTGCTCTTCACCTGGAACGGCACCACCAGCGGCGTCCGCGTCCCGAACGGCGACTGGATCGCCGCCGACCGCGAGGGCCTGAGCTTCGCCGACGCGACCAGCGCGGTGTTCGCCTACGACCTGCCGTGGGACAAGATCGACGTCGCGACTTTCAGCTGGCAGAAAGTGCTCGGCGGCGAAGGCGGCCATGGCGTGCTGATCCTCGGCCCGCGCGCGGTCGAACGGCTCGAAACCTACACCCCCGCCTGGCCGCTGCCGAAGGTGTTCCGCCTCGTCAGCAAGGGCGCGCTTTCTGAAGGCGTGTTCAAGGGCGAGACGATCAACACCCCGTCGATGCTCGCGGTCGAGGATGCGATCTTCGCGCTCGAATGGGCGAAATCCCTGGGCGGCCTCGACGGCCTGAAGGCGCGCAGCGACGCCAATGCGGCGGCGCTCGACAAGATCGTCGAAGACCGCGCGTGGCTGAGCCATCTCGCCGCCGATCCGGCGAGCCGCTCGAAGACCTCGGTCTGCCTGTCGGTCGCGGGCGCCGATGCGGATTTCATCAAGAAGTTCGCCGGGCTGCTCGAAAAGGAAGGCGCGGCTTACGACATCGCGGGCTATCGCGACGCGCCTCCGGGCCTGCGCATCTGGTGCGGCGCGACCGTCGACACCGCCGACATCGAAGCGCTCGGCCCGTGGCTCGACTGGGCCTACGCAAGCCTCTCCGCGTAACATTTTTTCGTCATCCCCGCGAAAGCGGGGACCCAGAGCGTGCTTGGGCTGACCCCACACTGGGTTCCCGCTTTCGCGGGAATGACGAGGTTAAAGGAATATCGAAATGACCCAACCCAAAGTCCTCATCAGCGACAAGATGGACCCCAAAGCCGAAGCGATCTTCAAGGAACGCGGCATCGACGTCGATGTCATCACCGGCAAGACCAAGGACGAGCTGATCGCGATGATCGGCGACTATGACGGCCTCGCGATCCGCTCGGCCACCAAGGTCACCGCCGACGTGCTCGCCGCCGCGACGAACCTGAAAGTCGTCGGCCGCGCCGGGATCGGCGTCGACAATGTCGACATTCCCGAAGCGTCGAAGAAGGGTGTCATCGTGATGAATACGCCCTTCGGCAACAGCATCACCACCGCCGAACATGCCATCGCGATGATGTTCGCCCTCGCGCGCCAGATTCCTGAAGCCAACACGGGAACCCAGGCGGGCAAATGGCCGAAGAATGATTTCATGGGCGTCGAGCTGACCTCGAAGACGCTCGGCCTGATCGGCTGCGGCAATATTGGCAGCATCGTCGCCGAGCGCGCGCTGGGCCTGCGCATGAAGGTCGTCGCCTTCGATCCCTTCCTGACCCCCGAGCGCGCGATCGAACTCGGCGTCGAAAAGGCCGATCTCGATACCTTGCTCGCCAAGGCCGATTTCATCACGCTGCATACGCCGCTGACCGACCAGACGCGCAACATCCTGTCGAAGGAAAATCTGGCGAAGGCCAAGAAGGGCGTGCGCATCATCAACTGCGCGCGCGGCGGGCTGATCGACGAAGCGGCGCTCGAAGCCGCGCTGAAATCGGGCCATGTCGCGGGCGCGGCGCTCGATGTTTTCGCGCAGGAACCGCCGGCGGCTGATCACCCGCTGTTCGGCGCCCCTAACTTCATCTGCACGCCGCACCTCGGCGCGTCGACCGACGAAGCGCAGGTCAATGTCGCGATCCAGGTGGCCGAACAGCTGTCGGATTACCTGCTCACCGGCGGCATCACCAACGCGCTCAACGTCCCGAGCCTGTCGGCTGAGGAGGCGCCGAAGCTGCGCCCCTATATGAGCCTCGCCGAAAAGCTCGGCAGCCTCGTCGGCCAGCTCGCGCACGACAATCTCACGACGATCTCGGTCGAGGTCGAGGGCGCCGCCGCCGAACTCAACCTCAAGCCGATCACCGCCGCGGTGCTGACCGGCCTGATGCGCCGCTATTCGGACAGCGTGAACATGGTCAACGCGCCGCATCTCGCGCGCGAACGCGGGCTCGACGTGCGCGAAGTGCGCCACGACCGCGACGGCGATTACCACACGCTCGTCCGCGTCACCGTCGCCACCGAACAGGGTGATCGCTCGGTCGCGGGCACGCTGTTCAGCAACGGCGACCCGCGCCTGGTCGAAATGTTCGGGATCAAGGTCGAGGCCGACCTCGACGGTCATATGCTCTACATCGTCAACGAGGACGCGCCGGGCTTCATCGGCCGCATCGGCACCGCGCTCGGCGAAGCGGGGCTCAACATCGGCACCTTCCACCTCGGCCGCCGCGATGCCGGCGGCGAAGCGGTGCTGCTGTTGTCGCTCGATTCGCCGATGCCCGAACCGCTTCTGTGGCAGCTTTGCCAGCTTCCCGGCGTGAAGACGGTGAAGGGTTTGAAGTTCTGACCTTAAGTCCCCCTCCCGCTTGCGGGAGGGGTTAGGGGAGGGCATGTCGAGGGCGGGCTTGAATTAACAGGCCCTCCCCCCGACCCCTCCCACAAGTGGGAGGGGAGTTATTGACTCCGCCCTCCGCCGTTCTAAGGCCGCACCCATGACCAAGGCCCCTGCCCTGCTGCCCGAAGGCCTCCGCGACCGCCTCCCCCGCCAGGCGGAGGCCGCGTCGCGCGTTACGCGCGCGCTGGTCGATGCGATGCGTGCGCATGGCTATGGCCGCGTCTCGCCGCCGCTCGCGGAGTTTCGCGAGACGCTCGGCGGCGATGACGACCGCTCGACCCGCGACCTGCTCCGATTCACCGACCCGGTGTCGCAGCGCACCCTCGCGCTGCGCCCCGACATCACGCGGCAGGTCGGCCGCATCGCCACGTCGCTGCTCGCGAAAGCGCCCCGCCCGCTCCGCCTCTGCTATGCCGGTCAGGTCGTCAAACTGCGCGCGAGCCAGCTTCGCCCCGCGCGCGAGATGCTGCAGGTCGGTGCCGAGCTGATCGGTAGCGACAGCGTCGCCGCGGCGCGCGAGATCGTCACCGTCGCGATTGACGCGCTGGAAGCGGCAGGGATCGGCCCGGTGACCATCGACTTCACCCTGCCCGACGTCGTCGACCTCCTCGCGAACGGCCCGCTTCCGGTCGATGCCGATATCCAGCAATTGCGCGACGAACTCGACGCCAAGGATGCGGGCGCGCTCACGCGGCTCGGCGCCGAGGCCTATCTGCCGCTGCTCCGCGCCACGGGGCCGTTCGATCAAGCGATTGCGGATCTGCGTGCGTTCGACACCAGCGGCGTCCTCACCGCGCGCATCGACGCACTCGAAGCGATCGCCGCGCCGGTTCGCGAGCGCGTGACGCTGACGCTCGATCCGACCGAGCGTCACGGTTTCGCCTATCAAAGCTGGTTCGGTTTTCAGATCTTCGTGCCCGGACAAGGCGACGCGGTCGGCCGCGGCGGCGGCTACTCGATTCCCGTCGGCGAACAGGAAGAATCGGCCGTCGGCTTCTCGCTCTATCCCGATCCGCTGATCGACGCCGGACTTGGCGCAGAAAATGACGCCGACCGCCGCATCTTCCTGCCGCTCGGCCACGACCCGGCGCTCGCGGCGAGCCTGCGTGCCGACGATTGGCAGACGGTCACGGCGCTGTCCGAAAGCGACGATGCGCGGGCGCTCGGTTGCGGGTTCATTCTCGGTCCTGACGGACCGGTCGAAGCTTAATAGTCCGATACCCCAAAGCGCGGAATGCCCTGATTGACGCCGGGCGGATCGAGCACGGTCACATCGAGTTCGACCGGCTCACCGATCCAGTGTGCCCGCGTCGTATGATCGGCGAGATCGTTGTCGGTCAGCGGATGGACCAGCGCGCGAAGTCCCGTCGCCTCGATCATCGCAACGATCGCGGGAACCGCAGCACCGAGGAAATGCACCTCGTATTGCGCGATAGGGTGTGGCCCCGCGGCGCCGTCGGTCATATCACCAACGAACAGGATCTCCGCGTCGCGCCCGAACCCTTCGCGCAATTCGGTAGCGGCGGCGCGCTCGGCATCGTCGAAATAGATATGGGCATGATAGGGGGCATTGGGTTCGATCATCGCGGACATCCTTCCGTCCGCCTCGCTACTCCGCCAAAAAGAGCGGCGCAACCATGCCACTGCCCTTGCCTCTACGGCCAAATCCGCTAAGGCCGCGCCGGGTCAGGATGACCCCGCACAGCAGGACAGCATCATGGCAAATGTTACCGTCATCGGGTCGCAATGGGGCGACGAGGGCAAGGGCAAGATCGTCGACTGGCTCGCCAGCCGCGCCGACGCCGTGGTCCGTTTCCAGGGCGGTCACAATGCCGGCCATACGCTCGTCGTCGGCGAGCAGGTCTACAAGCTATCGCTGCTCCCCTCGGGCATCGTCACCGGCACGCTGTCGATCATCGGCAACGGCGTCGTCCTCGACCCGTGGGCGCTGCGCGACGAGATTACCAAGCTGCGCGGCCAGGGTGTCGCCATCAATCCCGAGAATTTCGCGATCGCCGACAATTGCGCGCTGATCCTGCCGTTTCACCGCGACCTCGACGCGCTGCGCGAGACCGCCGCGGGCGCGGGCAAGATCGGCACCACCGGCCGCGGTATCGGCCCCGCCTATGAGGACAAGGTCGGCCGCCGCGCGATCCGTGTTTGCGACCTCGCCCACCTCGACAAGCTCGAACCCCAGCTCGACCGCCTGACCGCGCACCACGACGCGCTGCGCGCCGGGTTCGGCGAGCCGCCGATCGACCGCGAGCGCCTGATCGCCGACCTCTCCGAAATCGCCGACTATGTGCTCGAATATGCGCAGCCGGTGTGGAAGCGCCTGAAAAAGGTCCGCAAGGCCGGCGCGCGCATCCTGTTCGAAGGCGCGCAGGGCGTGCTGCTCGACATCGACCACGGCACCTATCCCTTCGTCACCAGTTCGAACACGGTGAGCGGCACCGCGGCGAGCGGTTCGGGCCTCGGCCCGTCGGCGGTCGGCTTCGTGCTCGGCATTGCCAAGGCCTATACGACGCGCGTCGGCAGCGGCCCCTTCCCGACCGAGCTCGAGGATGCGACCGGCCAGAAGCTCGGCGAGCGCGGGCATGAATTCGGCACCGTCACGGGACGCAAGCGTCGCTGCGGCTGGTTCGACGCGGTGCTTGTGCGGCAGAGCTGCGCAGTATCGGGCGTCACCGGCATCGCGCTCACCAAGCTCGACGTGCTCGACGGCTTCGACACGATCCGCATCTGCACCGGCTATCGCCTTCGCGGGAAAATCCTCGACTATTTCCCGGCGCATTCGGCCGATCAGGCCGAGGTCGAGCCGATCTACGAGGAAATGGACGGCTGGCACGAATCGACCGCCGGCGCGCGCAGCTATGCCGACCTGCCCGCGCAGGCGATCAAATATATCCAGCGCGTGCAGGAATTGATCGAAACCCCGATCGCGCTCGTATCGACCAGCCCCGAGCGCGAGGACACGATCCTGATCCGCGACCCGTTCAGCGACTGAGCCCAAAGCGCCGGTCGTCGCATGGAGGCGGCGACCGGACGCAAGCCGACGGCTCGTCGCTGAACTGCCATTCGCCGCGGAGTTGACTGTGGACGAGGCGACGCATCGGCCGCGTGCCGGGCGGCTGACATCGGGCAACCTAAGGCGTAAGGTGCTCGCGACCCCCAATCCATTCCAAGGTGAGCCCATGCCGCGCCATATCCTCGTCTTCTACGGCAGCTATCGCCGCGACCGGCAGGGCATCAAGCTCGCGCGCTGGCTCGTCGACGCCATCGATGCGCGCGGCGACCGCGCCGAACTCATCGACGCGAAGGCTGTCGACCTGCCGATGCTCGACCGCATGTACAAAGAGTATCCAAAGGGCGAAGCGCCCGCGGCGATGGAGGAGCTTGCAGGCAAGCTCCGCGCGGCCGACGGCTTTCTGTTCGTGACCGGCGAATATAATTGGGGGCCGCAGCCGGGGCTCAAGAACCTCACCGACCATTTCCTCGAGGAATGGTTCTGGCGCCCCGCCGCGATCGCCTGTTACTCGGCGGGGTCCTTCGCCGGGGTGCGCGCGATGATGGGATGGCGCGACATTTTGGGCGAAATGGGCATGGCGGTGATCTCGTCGATCCTGCCGGTCGCGCGCATCGGCAAAACCTTCGATGCCGAAGGCCGGCCAGCGGGTGACGAGGGCAAGCAGCTCGAACGGCTGTTTCCGCGCTTCGCCGAGGATCTCAATTGGTGGATCGACGCCGCAAAGGCGCAGCGCGCCAAGGTCGATCCGCCCTATTAACCCGATTTCAGCTCGCGGCCGAGCCGCAGGCTGGCGCGCCAGAAGAAGAAGGCGGGGATGAGGCCGAGCCACGCCGCGCCATAGAGGACGTAACGCACGCTTTCCTGCCCATAGGTAGGCGCCAGCGCGTCCGACAGGACGCCGAACAGGAACGGCCCGAAACCGAGGCCGATCAGATTCTGTCCGAACAGCATGATCGAGGCCGCGACCGCGCGCGCTTGCGGCCGCACCAGTCCCTGCACACAGCCATAGGCCGGTCCGTAATAGGCCGAGTTGAGGATGGTCGGCACGATCAGCAGCGCTACGGCGACCACCCAATTATCCATATGATAGCCGAGGAACAGCACCGGTGCCGCGAGCGCCATGCCATAGGCGGGCAAGGTCAATATGTGCTTCTTGTCGCGCGGCCCGAACTTGTCGGCGACCTTGCCGCCGAGCCAGGTGCCGAACACCCCCGCCAGCCCCAGCACGACCGCCATCGACAGCCCCGCTTCGGTGGTCGACAGCCCGTGGCTGCGGATGAAGAAGCTGATCGTCCACAGCGCCTTGCCGTAACCGAGGAAAGCGACCACCGACGACGCGATCAATATATAGACGAACGCGCGCGAGGCGAAGATTTCGCGCATCGCTTCGCCCGTTGAGAGCGGGGTCACCGCCGCGGCGGTCGCCGCGGCTTCGACCGTGCGGCTATGCCGCGGTTCGCGCATCACGAACAGCACCACGAGCGCCAGCAGCAATCCGGGGGCCCCGACGAGCATCAGCGCGATACGCCAGCCATAAAGATCGTTGACGATCCCGCCGATGATCAACCCGAGCAGCGAGCCGATCGGCACGCCGAGCCCGTAGAAGGCGATCGCCGACGAGCGTTTTTCGGGCGTCACGCTGTCGGCGATCAGCGAGTGCGCCGCAGGCGTACACCCCGCCTCGCCCACCCCGACGCCGATGCGCGCAAAGAGCAATTGCACGAAATTCTGCGCCAGCCCGCACACCGCGGTCATCGCCGACCATATTGTGAGTGCTAGCGCGATCAGCCGGACGCGGTTCGTCCCGTCCTTGTCGGCGTAACGCGCGATCGGGATACCGAGCAGCGCATAGAAGACCGCGAAGGCCGGGCCGGCGAGCAGTCCGAGCTGGGTATCCGAAAGTCCGAGATCGGCCTTGATCGGTTCGGCGAGGATATTGACGATCTGCCGGTCGAGGAAATTGAAGATATAGACGATCAGCAGGATCCACAGCATCGTCCGCGTCTGTGCGGAAACGCCATCGGCTGACGGCGAAGCGATACCCGGGGTCGGAGCGGCCTTATCAGTCATTTATCTCTCCCGCCGCCATCGGAGCAGACCGGAGGGACCGGTGTCAACGTCCTTGCGGCGCGCCGGAAATACCCGCTCGCAATTGCCGTTACGGCGACCGCCGCACAGCGCGCGGAAAAAATTTTTGGCCGGTCAGCGCCGGTCGCGACGCCGCTTCCAGTCCTTGTCCTCCAGTTCGAGCAATTCCATCGGGACGTGGATCGCGCGCACCGCGAGGCGGACCTCGACGAGAAAGAGGATCAGCGAGACGAGCAGCAACAGCATCGCCGCCGCAAAGGCCCACGACGCCGCGACGCCCAGATTGATGCCGGTAAAGGCCTGGGTGAACAGCAACGCGACGAGCAGGCAGACGACGATGCCACACGCCACGGCCGAGAGGATCGAATTGTTGATGATCCTCATCCGCCGGTCGGCGATGCGCAGTTCGGCGACGATGCGCTCATGCTCGACGCCTTCGGTGTCGGCCCAGCGTTCCATCAGGTTGCGCGACCGGTCGACGACGCGCGCGAGGCGCCCCGCAATGACGTTGAGCAAGCTGCCGGTCGCGACCAGCAGGAATACTGGCGTGACCGACAGCTGGATCGTCTGCGCAATCGCGCCGGCGTCGAGGCCCATCATCCCCCGGCTGCGACCGACGGCGTATTGACGCCGTGCATCGCAAGGAATTTGCGGACGTTGCGCGCCGCCTGCCGGATGCGCTGCTCATTCTCGACCATTGCGATGCGGACATAGCCTTCGCCGTCCTCGCCATAGCCGACGCCCGGCGCGACCGCGACCTTGGCGTGGGTCAAAAGCTGCTTGGAAAATTCGAGGCTGCCCATCTCCCTGAGCGCGGGGGGCAGCGGCGCCCAGGCGAACATCGACGCCGGCGGGCTCGGAATATCCCATCCGGCGCGGCCGAAGCTTTCGACCATCACGTCGCGGCGCTTCTGATACAGCTCGCGGTTCTTCGCGACGATGTCCTGCGGGCCGTTGAGCGCCGCGCAGGCCGCGGCCTGGATCGGGGTGAAGGCGCCATAATCGAGATAGGACTTCACCCGCGTCATCGCCGCGATCAGCCTTGTGTTGCCGACCGCGAAGCCCATACGCCAGCCCGCCATCGAATAGGTTTTCGACATCGAGGTGAATTCAACCGCGACATCCTTCGCACCCGGCACCTGCAGGATCGAGGGCGTCGGGTTGCCGTCGTAATAAAGCTCCGAGTAAGCGAGGTCCGAGAGCACCCAGACCTTATTCTCCTTCGCCCAGGCCACGAGCCGTTCGTAGAAGGCGAGATCAACGGCTTCGGCGGTCGGGTTCGACGGATAATTGACCACCAGGATCGACGGGCGCGGGACGGTGAAGGCCATGGCGCGGTCGAGCGCGCGCCAGTAATTCTCGTCGGGCGTCGTCGGCACGCTGCGGATGGTCGCCCCGGCGATGATGAAGCCGAAGGTATGGATCGGATAGCTCGGGTTCGGCGCGAGCACGACGTCGCCGGGGCCGGTGATCGCGGTCGCGAGGCTCGCAAGCCCCTCCTTCGACCCCATCGTCACGACAACCTCGGTTTCGGGGTCGAGCTCGACGTTGAAGCGGCGCCCGTAATAATTGGCCTGCGCGCGGCGAAGCCCCGGAATGCCCTTCGACTGCGAATAACCGTGCGCGTCGGGCTTCATCGCGACTTCGCAGAGCTTTTCGATCACATGCGCGGGCGGCGGCAGGTCGGGGTTGCCCATCCCCAGGTCGATGATGTCCTCTCCCGCGGCGCGGGCGGCCGCACGCATCGCATTCACTTCAGCGATGACGTAGGGCGGCAGGCGCTTGATGCGATAGAATTCATCTTCGGACATGGGAAACTAGAACAACTCCTTTGCGTTAACTGTTGAATTGACGCGCGCGGCGGTCTCGCCAGCCGCATCGCGGCTTGTTATAGGCATTATATCCGCACTGACCAGCAGGAACGAGCATGAGCGATACGGGTAAGGACGACACGACCGAAACGCCGAATCCCTTCATGCCGTCGCCCGATGATCTGCAGCATTGGGCCAGCGTCATGGGCCGCGCGCAGCAGATGATGTTCGAATATGCGCTGGGTCAGGCGAACGAGGGCAACAGCGCCGCCGCGAGCCTGTTCGACCCTGCAAGCTGGCTGCAGAATCCGACGACCCAGCTCTGGGCTGAACAATCGTCGAAGATGTGGGAACAGGGTGTGGCCTTCTGGACCTCGCTCGCGACGGTCCAGCCCTCCTTCACGCCGGACGCCGATGCGCCGAAGGACAAGCGGTTCGCCGATCCCGACTGGACTACAAACCCCGCCTTCGCACTGATCCGCCAGACCTATGGCCTGCTCGCCGAGCAATTGCTCACAACGACCCGCACGATGCAGGGGCTCGACGAACATGCACGCGCGAAGATGGAGTTCGCCGCGAAGAACATGACCGACGCGCTCTCGCCTTCGAACCTCGCGCTCACCAATCCCGAAGTAATCAAGCGCGCGGTCGAAACGCGCGGCGAAAGCCTGCTCAAGGGTTTGAAGCATATGCTGAGCGACCTGTCGCGCGGGCAGCTCTCGCACGTCGATCCCGACGCGTTCGAGGTCGGCGTGAATATCGCGATGACGCCAGGCAAGGTGATCCACGAGACCGATCTTTATCAGCTGATCCATTATGCGCCGACGACGAAGCAGGTTTTCACGGTCCCGCTCGTCATCTTCCCGCCGTAGATCAATCGCTTCTACATCCTCGATTTGAACCCCGCGAAAAGCTTCGTGGCCTGGGCGGTCGAACAGGGGCTCAGCGTCTTCATGGTGTCGTGGAAGTCGGCCGACGCGTCGATGAGCGAGGTCGTGTGGGACGATTATATCGCGGCGCAGGTCGATGCGATCGACACGGTGCGCGAGCTTCTTGACGTGCCGCACGTCCACACGATCGGCTATTGCGTCGCGGGCACCACGCTTGCCGCGACGCTGGCGATGCTCGCTGCGCGCGGCGAGGCCGACAAGGTCCGGTCGGTGACCTTCTTTACCGCGCAGGTCGATTTCGAACTGGCGGGCGACCTCAAGATGTTCGTCGACGAAAGCTATCTGACCTTGCTCCAGCAGCTGTCGGCGGGCGGCTTCCTCGATGGGCGCTATATGGCCGCGACCTTCAACAGCTTGCGCGGACGCGACCTTATCTGGAATTATGTCGTCAGCAATTATCTGCTTGGCAACGACTATCCGCCCTTCGACCTCCTTTATTGGAACGGCGATACGACGAACCTGCCCGCGAAGTGGCACCGGCAATATCTGGTCGACCTCTATCGCGACAATCGCATGGTGATCCCGAACAGCCTGACGGTGATGGGGACGCCGATCGACCTCAAGAAGATCGAGACCCCCGCCTATATCCAGGCGGGCCGCGAGGATCATATCGCGCCGCTCGCCAGCGTCTGGCGGCTAATGGATCATCTGTCGGGGCCCAAGACCTTCGTCCTCGCGGGTTCGGGGCACATCGCCGGCGTGGTCAACCCGCCCGCGGCGGGCAAATATCAATATTGGACCGGCGACAATCAGGCCGCGACGCTCGATGAGTTTGTTGCGGGCGCGGGCGAAACCAAGGGCAGCTGGTGGCCGCACTGGATTGGCTGGATTTCGCAGCAGGATGACGCAAAAACCGCAGCCAAAGGCGCGCGCATACCCGGAGAAGGTGCCAAAAAGGCCATCGAAGACGCCCCAGGCCGTTATGTCAAACAGCGGTAATATCTAGCGAATATTCTGCTTTCGGGGCGTAGCGACAAGAATTTTGTGCACTGCACAAAAATATCCTTGAAATCGCCGCGCCGCTCCTATATTGTGCACTGCAACATAGAGGAGTACCACCGATGGCTACCAAGATGGATAGTGCCGAAAAGGCTTTTGAAGCCGCGACGCTGGAAACCCCGGCCAAGCCGGTGGCGACTCCCGCCGCGCCTGTTCAAGCTGCTGCTCCGGCCGTAGCGAAGGCCGAACCGGCCCCTGCAAAGATCAAGACGGTGAAGGCAAAAGCCAAGCCGGCCGCGAAGAAGGCTGCTGCTCCCAAGGCGGTTGCCAAGAAGGTCGCTCCCAAGAAGGCGACTGTGAAAATTGCATCAAAGCCCCTTAAGGCCGCGCCGAAGCCGGTCGCTGCCGCCACCAAAGGATTCAAGACCATGAACGACACCGTCAAGAAGTTCGCCGACGAAGCGAAGACCCGCACCGAAGCCCTGACCGCCGATTTCAACGCGAAGGCGAAGGAGGCGATGAGCAAGACCAGCAAGTTCGCTGAGGAAGCCGTCGAATTCAACAAGGCGAACGTCGAAGCCCTCGTCGAATCGGGCAAGATCGCTGCCAAGGGCATCGAAACGCTTGGCCAGGAAGGCGTGACCTATGCTCGCAAGAGCTTCGAAGACACGACCGCCGCGCTGAAGGGCTATACCGCCGTCAAGACCCCGGCCGACTTCTTCAAACTCTATGCCGAAAACAGCAAGAAGGCGTTCGACGCCGCCGTTGCGCAGACCTCGAAGACCAGCGAACTCGTCGTCAAGCTGACGAACGACAGCTTCGCGCCGATCTCGAACCGCGTTTCGGTCATCACCTCGAAGATGAAGGCCGCCTAAGCGACTTCACTTCCCTCGTTGGCGCGGGCACCCTCCCCCTCCCTCCCCGCCTGCGCCGACACCCCAAGGCCGCTCGCTTCTTTTCAGAAGCGGGCGGTTCTTGTTTTTTGGCGCCGGCCAGCTGGCGAACAAGAGGTTAAAATCAGCGCGCGCGCCCCTTGCGCTTCGGCCGCGGCTTGCGATATTCCTGCCCATGATGTTTCCAGTTTCGACCATCCAGCCGGTCCGCGCCATGGCGGACAAGGACGAAGGCACACCCGGCACGCCCGGCGTCGGCATCGCGACGCGTACCCGCGCGAAGGCCAAAAAGCCCTCGATGTACAAGGTGCTGCTGCTCAACGACGATTATACGCCGATGGAATTCGTCGTGATGGTGCTCCAGCGTTTCTTCAACATGGACATCGAACAGGCGACGCAGGTGATGCTGCACGTTCACCAGCAGGGCGTCGGCGTGTGCGGCGTGTTCAGTTACGAGGTCGCCGAGACCAAGGTGAATCAGGTGATGGACGCCGCGCGGCAGAACCAGCATCCGCTGCAATGCACGCTGGAAAAAGCCTGATCAGCCAGCCTTTGCCGCCTGCTCGGCTTTGAGCGCCGCCGAGGGCTCCCCTCTCAGGTCGCCATAGCGCAGCGGCTCGCCGCAGCCGGGGCAGACGGTCGACGTGCCGACATCGGCGCCGCAAGCGCGATGAGTATAGCGCATGGCCGGCCCGGACCCCGTCTCGCCCTCTTCATAGGCCCAGCGTTCGGCCCAGTTGCGCATCGCATAGAGGACGTCGAACAGATCCTTGCCCTTTGCGGTCAGGCGATATTCGTAGCGCGGCGGGCGCTCCCGATAGGCGTGGCGTTCGATCACGCCTTGCTCGACCAGCAGCTTTAGCCGCGCAGACACGATCTGCGGACCGAGCCCAGTGTTCGCCGCGATCTCCTCGAACCGTCGCCGCCCGAAAAACAGGTCGCGCAGGATCAGAAGTACCGCACGGTCGCCGAGCAGTTCGGCCGAGCGGCCGACGGGGCAGAATGTGTCCGATAGATCCGCGCGTTTGGGCAAATTCAAACCTTCCTGTCGTCTTTTCTCTTGTCACTATGATTATCATAGTTACTATGATGCGCAAGAGGAGAGTCGCTCATGCCCAATCCCGCAGCCGTCATCATCGGAGCCGGCGACGCCACCGGCGGCGCCATCGCGCGCGTCTTTGCCGCGGAAGGCCTCACGGCCTGCGTCAACCGCCGGACACGAAACGCCGAGCAACTCGAAGCGCTCGCGCAGTCGATCCGCGACGAGGGGCACAAGGCGCGCGCCTTCCCCGCCGACGCCCGCGACGAAGAGGCGATGATCGCACTGTTCGACCAGATCGAGGCCGAGGTCGGCGCGGTCGAGGTCGCGGTGTTCAATATCGGCGCCAATGTGAACTTCCCGATCGCCGAGACGACGGTGCGCGTTTACACAAAGGTTTGGGAAATGGCCTGCCTCGGCGGTTTCCTGATGGGCCGCGAGGCGGCGAAGCGCATGAGCCCACGCGGCCGCGGCACGATCATCTTCACCGGCGCCACGGCGTCCTTGCGCGGTGGATCGGGCTTTGCGGCTTTCGCGGGCGCGAAGGGCGCGCTCCGCATGCTCGCCCAGTCGATGGCGCGCGAACTCGGACCGCAGGGCATTCACGTCGCGCACACGGTGATCGACGGCGCGATCGACACCGAATTCATCAAGGGCCGCCATCCCGATTTCGATAACGCCAAGGCGCAGGACCTGATCCTGAACCCCGGGGCCATTGCCGCCAATTATGTGATGCTCCACAATCAGCCCAAAAGCGCGTGGACGCACGAACTCGACCTTCGCCCGTGGGGAGAAAAATGGTGACCAAAACGCTCGAACTCATTTTCGATTTCGGCAGCCCCAACGCCTATCTTTGCATGAAGGCGCTCCCCGAACTCCTCGATCGAACCGGCGCCGATCTGGTCATCACCCCGTGCCTGCTCGGCGGCATCTTCAAGGCGACAGGCAACAAGGCGCCGATGGTCCAATATGCCGATGCGCCCGCGAAGCTCGCGTATGAGAATCTTGAAATGCGCCGCTTCATCGCGAAGCATGAGCTCGTCAAATTCCGCATTAATCCACATTTCCCCGTCAACACGCTGACGATCATGCGCGGCGCGATCGTCGCCGAGGACGAAGGCAATCTCGACGATTATGTCGACGTGGTGAACCGCGCGATGTGGGAGGAAGGCCTGAAGATGGACGATCCGGAGGTGATCGCGACTTTCCTGTCGGCGAACGGCTTCGACGGTCCGGCGTTGCTCGCGCGCACGCAGGAGCCCGCGATCAAGGCGAAGCTGGCCCAAAACACCGAAGCGGCGGTCGCGCGCAGGGTGTTCGGCATCCCGACCTTCTTCGTCGGCGGTGAGATGTTCTTTGGCAAGGACCGTCTCGCGCAGGTCGAGGAAGCGCTCGCCTAAGCTTGCGCCGCGGGCGGCGCACGTCCCGCAACGAGAATTCCGGCGACGATCAGCGCCAGCCCGGCAACATGAAACATGTGCAGCGCCTCGCCGAGGAACAGCATCGCCAGCCCTGCGCCCATCAGCGGCATCACATTCATATATTGCCCGGTCGCCGCCGACCCGATCAGTTCGACCCCGCGATTGAAGAAGAGATAGGCGAGGAAGGACGGGAAGATCGAGACATAGGCGATCGCGAGCGCGCTGCCCGCCACCGGAACGATCAGCCGTCCCGACCAGAGCTCATGCGCATAGACGGGCGCGATCACCGCTATCCCCACCACCATCGACGCCGCGAGAAAGCTTAGCGGATGCACCACCGGCCGCCGTCGCAGCAGCACCGAATAAAGCGCCCACAGCAATACCGCGCCGCCGATGATCGCATCGCCGATATTGAGCCGGAGTCCCCATAGCATCGCGGGATCGCCGCGCGCGATGATCGCCAGCACCCCGGCGAGCGAGATGAGCACGCCCGCGATCTGCCGTGCGCTCGTCCTGTCGCCCATCACCAATGCGCCGACGACGAGCACGAGCGCCGGCAGCGCCGACTGGATCAGCATCGAGTTGAGCGCGGTCGTGCTCTGCAGGCCGGTGTAAAGGAGGATATTGAACGATCCGATTGCCAGCGCACCGAGCAGCGCGACGATCGGCCAGTTCGCGCGCAGGACGGGCCAGTCGCGTTTCAGATGCGGCCAGGCGAGCGGGAGCAGCAGCAAAAGCGCAAACGTCCAACGCCAGAAGGACAGAGCCGCGGGCGGCACCAGATCGCGTGCCGCCCGCCCGACGATCGAATTGCCCGCCCAGAACAGCGCCGTCACCGTCAGCAGCGGATAGGCCCGCGACCAGATCGCCGCGAGCGGGCCCTCATTTCTCGTCATTCCGTGCCGAATCCCGTTCACGTCGCCAGATGCTCTTCCCTTCCACGGCTTGACCGAAAGATGCAATCGGGATGGAGCGACGGGTTTCGGCCGGTTGCTGCCGTTGCGCCTTAAATATCCGTTCGCATCGAGCGAAGTCGAGATGCCCATCGAGCTAGGCGCTACGTCGATGGGTGTCTCGACTTCGCTCGACACGAACGGAACGTGGAAATGTCCGCTACCGGCCTTGATCCTCCCTGTGGCGAAGCCATGAGGAGGTGGCAGCGCGGAGCGCTGACGGAGGGGCTATGACGCGACGTCGCTGCCCCTCCACCATCGCCTACGGCGCCTCGCGGGAAGCAACGCGCCCCGCGCGTTCCTTTTCCCGCTCGCTCCCCCTCCCCACGGCTTCGCCGCAGGGAGGATTTTAACGACAACTCTCCACCCCGGAACCGCCATCGTGCAACAGATACGCCACCGGCTCCCGACGAAAAGGCCGACCAAACCCTAACTGAAGTCGAGCTGGATGATCTGCGTCGGCGTCGCGCGGCAGTACATCTCCATCGCACGCGCACCGTCGGGATAGGTCGCGGTCATCGCCGCGCGGATGCGCCAGCCGCCATTGCCCTGCTCGAGGTGGACCAGCCGGTCGTATGACAGCCGTGTGCCGCCGGTCACCCCGATCTGGCGCGCCGCATCGTTCATGCAATTCTGCACCGATGGCCGCGCCGCGCTCGGCAAGGCCGAAAGATTGGCGCTCAGCGTCGCCGGGGGGCCCGCAGGATAGGTCGGCGTTGCCGTGCCGTCCTGAACCGGCTCCCCCGCTTCGGCCTTCTTCTTCTTGCTCTGGCTCGCGAGCAGCGCGAGCAGCCCGCCCGCGACGACGATACCGCCGATGATCAGGCCGGTGCTCGGCCCCTTGTCCTTGTCCTTTTCGGGCGGCCGGACGTTGCGATAGCCATAGCCGAAGTCGGCACGGCACCCGTTGTTCACCCAGACATAGTTCGCGGTATAGCCCCATTGCCGCCCCGCGTTGCAGCGCCCGCCGAGCCGGCGCACCAGCTCGACGCGGTCTTTCGTGGCGACATTGCATTGCTGATAGCGGTTGCTGCGCGACTCGCAGCGGATCGTTCCCGCATAATCGTCGACCGGCTGCGGCAGCGGCACCGGATAGCCGCCATTATTGGCATAGCCATAGCGGAATTCGGCGCGGCAGCCGCCCGACACCCATATCTGCGTCGCGGTGAAGCCCCAGTCGCGCCCTTTCGAACAGCGCCCGCCGATGACGCGCGCCAATTCGACGCGATTGTCCGTGCGGACGTTGCAGCGCTTGAGCTTGTTGTTTCGCGATTCGCAGCGGATCGTTCCGGCAAAGCCGTCGCCATAACCAGGGCGCGGCGGCTGAATCTGTGGACCGCCCGGCGGCGGATAGGGTAATGTCGTGGCCTGCGGCATCGCGGGCACGGCAAGTTGGCTGGCAATCAAAGTGGCCGTAGTCACGACCGTGACGACATTATTCCGCATGACCTTCTCCCCTGTGAAAAGTCGTTTTACGTAAACGCTGCGATTGTCGAGGCCCAATATGGGCACGAATAGTTTCACATTTTCGATGGGAAAGCCATGAGGAAAGCCGTTCGCTCATACGGCAACTTAACCATCCTCGCGGCGCCCTCCGGCGGCGGCGATCGCCGACATGGCCAGTCCGCTTGCGCGGCCCCGCGCATGCGCTAAAGACAGCCGATGGATCAGATCGTCATTCGCGGCGGCCAGCGACTAAAGGGCCGGATTCCCATCAGCGGTGCCAAGAATGCGGCGCTCACCCTGCTGCCTTGCGCGCTGCTCACCGATGAGCCGCTGACGCTCCGCAACCTGCCGCGCCTCGCCGACGTCGACGGTTTCGGCCATCTGCTCAACCAGCTCGGCTGCTCGACGACGATCGAGGGTTCGCGGCCCGAGGATTTCGGCCGCGTGATGACCGCGCGGACGACGACGCTGACCTCGACCGTCGCTCCCTATGACATCGTGCGCAAGATGCGCGCGTCGATCCTCGTGCTCGGCCCGCTGCTCGCGCGCGCGGGCGAGGCGACGGTGTCGCTGCCCGGCGGCTGCGCGATCGGCAACCGCCCGATCGACCTTCACCTCAAAGCGCTCGAGGCGTTCGGCGCCGAGATCGAGCTCGCCTCGGGCTATGTGAAGGCGAGCGCGCCCGGCGGCGGACGCCTCCCTGGCGGCAAGTTCACCTTTCCGGTGGTGTCGGTCGGCGCGACCGAAAATGCTCTGATGGCGGCCGTGCTCGCCAAAGGCACCTGCGTGCTCGAAAACGCCGCGCGCGAGCCCGAGATCGTCGATCTGTGCAACTGCCTCGTCGCGATGGGCGCGCATATCGACGGCATCGGCACCGAAACGCTTACGATCGAGGGTGTCGACCGGCTGCACGGCGCAACCTACCGCGTCATGGCCGACCGTATCGAGGCGGGCAGCTATGCCTGCGCCGCGGTGATCACACAAGGCGACGTCGAGCTGGTTGGCGCCAAGGCGGACGAGATGGACGCGACGCTCGCCGCGCTCCGCGAAGCGGGCGCGACGGTCGAGGAAACCAAGGCCGGCATCCGCGTCGCCATGTCGGGCCGCGCCGAACCCGTCACCCTGTCGACCGCACCCTATCCGGGCTTCGCGACCGACATGCAGGCGCAGTTCATGGCGATGGCGACGCTCGGCAAGGGCGCATCGCTGTTCACCGAGACGATCTTCGAGAACCGCTACATGCACGTTCCTGAGTTGGCGCGCATGGGGTGCGACATCGACGTGCGCGGCCGCAGCGCGGTCGTGCGCGGGGTCGACAAGCTGATCGGCGCGCCGGTCATGGCGACCGACCTGCGCGCCTCGATGAGCCTGATCATCGCCGGTCTCGCCGCCGAGGGGACGACCGAGGTCAACCGCGTCTATCACCTCGACCGCGGTTACGAGCGGCTCGAGGAGAAGCTCCAGGCCGTCGGCGCCGACATCGAGCGGATCAGCGCGGGGTAAGCCGCTCCGCGCGGCCATATGTGTCGCTTGCGCTGCCCTTGATCCAGTCGCCCAGCAGCTTCAGATAGCCGTCGGTATAGGACACAGGCGGCAATGCTACTCCTGCGCGTCGACCGGCACCGACACCATATTGCCGCTCACCGAGGGCCGCTCGGGCCGCTTGGCGACCGCGATCACCAGTCCGATCAGCGTAACTACGCCGCCAGCGATCGACAGCGTCGCCCAGCGATAGCCCTCGAACGCGGTCGAAAAGCCCATCGCGATGATCGGGATCAGCACGCTCGACCAGGCCGCCTGTCCCGGCCCGACCGCGCGGATGACGTTGAAATAGAGCGGAAAGGTCACCGCACTCGCGATGATGCCGAGGTAGAGCACGCCGCCCAGATAGACCGCGGTCGGCTCGATCACCGGCGGACCGGTAGTGATCCACGCATAGCTGCCGTCGGCGAGCGCGCCGAAGGCCATCGCCCAGGCGATCATCACCACCATCGACTGCGCGCGCGCGATGCCCGTTCCCTGCATGACATTGGCGGTCGATGCGCTGATCACCCCGGCGAGCGTGAGCGCGGTACCGAGCAGCACTTCATCCGCGCCGAGCGCCGCGGCGCGATATTCGTGCAGGATCATCAGCCCGACGCCGACGATCGCGATGCCCGCCCCGGCGAGGAAGCGCCGCTCGAGCGGCGTCTTGAGGAAGGCACGCCCGAGCAGCGTATTGGGCACGATCAGCAACGCGAACAGCACGGCGACGAGGCCCGAGGTGATGTGCTGCTCGGCGCGGTAGACAAAGTTGAAGTTGAGCGCGAACTGGGCAATCCCAAGCACCGCCGCGAACGCCATCGCGCGTGGCTCGATTCCCATCCGCTCGCGCCGCATCGCGGCAAACAGGAACATCGCGATCGCCGCGACCGCGAAGCGATAGGTCACCGACCAGCTCGGCGGAACGACGCCGAGCTGCCCCTTGATGACGATCCAGGTCGACCCCCAGATCAGCGTCACCAGCGCGAAGGGAAGCAGGACGCGCGGGCTGAGCAGCGTCGGCTGCTCGCCGTTCATAGCGAGCCGATCGCGGCGGCCAGCGGCGCGACCGCGTCCGCGTCCTGATCCCAACTGACGACGAGGCGCGCGGCGCCCTCGCCCCAGTCGTAGAAGTCGAACCCGGCGCTACGCAGCTTCGCCGCCTCTTCCGCGGTCAGTCGCACGAACAGTTCGTTCGCCTCGACCGGATACATCAGCCGGCCGCCGCACGCCGCCGCCAGCTTTGCCGCACCGGCATTGGCGGCGCGCGCGTTGGCGAGCCACAGATCGTCGTTCAGCATCGCGCGGATTTGCGCCGCGACAAAGCGCCCCTTGCTCAGCAAATGGCCGCCGCGCTTTTTGAGTTCGCGCACCCCGGCGCCGCCGCTGCCACCGAAAAAGACGATCGCCTCGGCCATCATCGCGCCGTTCTTGGTGAAACCGAACGACAGCGCATCGACCCCGACGCGCCATGTGACGTCAGCCGGGGTGCAGCCGAGAAAGGCGACGGCATTGGCGAAGCGCGCGCCATCCATGTGGAGCTTCAGCCCCTTGCCCTTCGCGATCTCGCCGATCTCGCCGATCTCGTCCGCGCGCCATGCGAGGCCATATTCGGTCGCGTTGGTGATGCTGACCGCCGCCGGCTGCACCTGATGCACGTCCTGCCGGATTCCCGCGATCCGCGCCTTCAGCGCGGCGGCGTCGATCTTGGCGCCGCGCCCCGGCAGCGGCATCAGCTTCGCGCCGCCCGAATAGAAGGTCGGCGCGCCGCATTCGTCGACCTCGATATGCGCCTCCTCATAACAAAGGATTCCCTGCCAAGGCCGAACGAAATGCGCGAGGATAATACTGTTCGCGGCGGTGCCGGTGGGGATCCAGACGACCTCGCACTCGGTTTCGAACAGTTCGGAAAAAGCCGCGTCGAGCGACTGGCTGAGCGCGTCGCCGTCATAGGCCGTATCGACCCGGTTGGCGGCGGCCAACGCCTCCATCACCGCCGGATGGACGGTCGCGGCATTGTCGGAAAAAAATCGGGTCGCGGTCATCAATCGCGCTTAGCGCAGGTCGCCATCGCTTGCTAACCCTTCCTTTTCGCCGCGCTCCACCGGCGCGATCCGGCTTACTGGCCCTGTTTCGCGAGCAATTTCAAACGCAAGGCATTGAGCTTGATAAAGCCCGCCGCATCCTTCTGGTCATAGGCGCCGGCATCGTCCTCGAACGTCACATGGCGTTCGCTGTAGAGGCTGAGGGGCGACTTGCGGCCGACGACGCTCGCGTTGCCCTTATAGAGCTTGAGCCGGACGGTGCCGGTGACGTTCGCCTGGCTGTGGTCGATCGCGGCCTGCAGCATCTCGCGCTCGGGCGCGAACCAGAAGCCGTTGTAGATGAGCTCGGCATATTTCGGCATCAGCTCGTCTTTCAGGTGCGCCGCGCCGCGGTCGAGCGTGATGCTTTCGATGCCGCGGTGGGCGCGGGCGTAGATTTCGCCGCCGGGCGTCTCGTACATGCCGCGCGACTTCATGCCGACGAAGCGGTTCTCGACGAGGTCGAGGCGGCCGATGCCATGCTTGCGGCCGAGGTCGTTGAGCGCCGCCAACAAAGTGGCGGGCGACATCGCCTGACCGTTCAGCGCGACACCGTCGCCGCGCTCGAAATCGATTATGATATATTCGGGCGTGTCGGGCGCATCCTCGGGGTTCACCGTGCGCGAATAGACATAGTCGGGGGTCTCTTCCCACGGATCCTCGAGCACCTTGCCCTCCGACGAGGTGTGGAGAAGATTGGCGTCGGTCGAAAACGGGCTCTCGCCGCGCTTGTCTTTGGGTACCGGAATCTGGTTCTTCTCGGCGAAGTCGATCAGCGCGGTGCGGCTCGCCAGGTCCCATTCGCGCCACGGTGCGATGACCTTGATGTCGGGGTTGAGCGCATAGGCGGAAAGCTCGAAGCGCACCTGATCGTTGCCTTTGCCCGTCGCACCGTGCGCGACCGCGTCGGCGCCGGTTTCCTTGGCGATTTCGACGAGCCGCTTCGAAATCAGCGGGCGCGCGATCGAGGTGCCGAGCAGATAATCGCCCTCATAGCGCGCATTGGCGCGCATCATCGGGAAGACGAAATCGCGGACGAATTCCTCGCGCAGATCGTCGATATAGATATGCTCGGGTTTGATCCCCATCAGCTCGGCCTTGGCGCGCGCCGGTTCGAGTTCCTCGCCCTGCCCCAGGTCGGCGGTGAAGGTCACGACCTCGCAGCCATAGGTGACCTGCAGCCACTTCAGGATGACGCTGGTATCGAGGCCGCCCGAATAGGCGAGGACGACGCGCTTGATGGAATCGGACATGGCTGCACCTTCTGGCGGGAAACGACGCGGGGGCGCCTATCAGGCTCGCCCGCGCGGTGCAACGGCTGGCGTCGAACCGGCGGAAGTTGTCAAACTTGTCATTCCCCTTCGGTATAATAATACCCGCCGCCTTGCGGAGCGGGTGCGGGAGGACGCGGCGGCGCATTCGATTCTGCCGTGGTAACCCACGGTGATTTTGTAGGACAGAGGGAATCGCCACGGGACCGGAACCGCGACGGTCACCGCGCCGCATAGTCCCCCTCGGCTTCAACCATATAGCCGCGCGTCAGCGGCAGCGCGTGGCGGCTGCGCGCGAACTGGATCTGGTAATTGCCCATCCCGCCGCTTTCAAAAGCCGACGTCGCGCCGGCGAGGTAGAAGCACCACATGCGAAAGAAGCGATCGCCCATCATCGCCGCAATCTCCGCCTCGTGCGCGAGCGTGCGCGCATACCATTGGCGCAGCGTCAGCGCATAATGCAGCCGCAGCGTTTCCACGTCCGTCACAATCAGCCGGCTCTTCTCGCTCGCGGCCAGCGTCTCGCTCAATGCCGGGATATAGCCGCCGGGAAAGATATATTTGCGCGTGAAGGCGTCGGTCGATCCCGGCCCCCCGAAGCGGCCGATCGTGTGGAGCAGCAACACGCCGTCGGCGGTCATCAGGTTCGCGACGGCGCGAAAGAAGGTCTCGAAATTGGGCGCGCCGACATGCTCGAACATGCCGACCGACACGATGCGGTCGAACCGCCCCGCCTCGCGCGCGGCAAGGTCGCGATAGTCGATCAGCTCGAATGTCACCCGGTCGGCGACCCCCGCCGCCTCGGCGCGCTGGCGCGCGAGCGCGAGTTGCTCATCGGACAAGGTGATACCCAGCACTTCGACCTTCTCAAGCTTGGCGAGCGTGATCGCCATCCCGCCCCAGCCGCAGCCGATGTCGAGCACCCGCTGCCCCGAGGCGAGCGCGAGCTTCGCCGCGATATGCGCCTTTTTTGCGGCCTGCGCTTCCTCGAGCGTCATGTCCGGGCGCGGCCACCAGGCACAGCTATATTGCATGTCGTCGTCGAGGAAGAGGCGGTAGAGGGTGTTGCCGATGTCGTAATGATGCTTGACGTTGGCGCGCGCCCGGCGCTGGCGGTTGATCGAGCCGATCCGCGTCTTCACCCATTCGGCGCGCCGCGCCAGCCACGTCTTGTCGAGCAGCTTCGCGCCGCGATCCCATGGCGCGTTCATGCGGATGAGGCCGACAAGCTCCATGATGTCGCCTTCGACCAACTCCATCTCGCCATCCATGAACGTCTCGGCGGCGCCGAGGCGCGGGTCGAGGAGGATGCGGCGCATCCCCCTGCGGCTGGTAAAGCGGATGGTGACTTCGGGGAAACCCGGCGCCGGCCGCCCAAACTCCTCGCGCGCACCATCGGGTGCGACGACGGTGAGCCGCCCCTGACGAATGATCCGGGAGAGAAACGGACGCAAGATCGACATTTTACGGACGGAACAATCAGCGCGCGAAAAGGTTGCGATCAGATGCCCGCATACCATTCATAATCGACGCGATCCTCCCAATAGCCGCCCTTGCCCGCGCCGATTCCGTCGAGGCTGGCGACCGCCTCGATCGCGTTCACATATTTGGCGTGCTTGTAGCCCAGCTGCCGCTCGATGCGCAGGCGCAGCGGCGCGCCATTGGCGATCGGCAGCACCGCGCCGTTCAGTGCCCAGGCGAGGATCGTCTGAGGATGGCGCGCGTCGATCATGTCGCAGCTTTCATAATAAAGCGCGTCGCCGATCCGGTCGGCGCACCGGAAGACGATATAGCGCGCGCCGTCCCTCACCCCCGCCGCTTCGAGAATCCGGTCGAGCTGCACCCCCGTCCACTGCCCGATCGCGCTCCAGCCCTCGACGCAGTCGTGGCGCGTGATCTGCGTGCGCTGTTCCATCGCGCGGATGTCGGCCAGCGACAGCGACAGCGGCCGCGCGACGAGCCCGGAGACCTTGACGCGCCATTCGGCAAAGCCGCTCGCAGCATGCGCAGCATAATCCGCCCCGGCGGGCAGACGCGTGCCGTTGGGGCGAAAATAGGGCGACAGGTCGGCGCGGCTGAATTCGCGCGCAAGGGCATTCCGGTCGATCAGCGCGCGCTGGCTCGCGCGGTTCATTTCCTCGCCCATCGACAAGATTTTACGCACCGCGGGCGCGTCGTTGATCACGTCGCAGCCCGCGAGCAGCGGCAGCGCACCCGCAGCGGCGACCAGCCCGCCGGCGCGCGCGATCAATTCGCGGCGCGGGAGGATGATGTCGCTCACGTCTCGCGCTCCTGCGGCAAGCGGAACCAGCCGGTGACCATCGACCGAATCTCGTTCGCCGGCCCCGCCAGCAGGACCATCGCGATGTGGACGAGAAAGAAGGCGACGAGCGCCCAGGCAGTGATGAAATGGATCGAGCGCGCCGACTGGCGCCCGCCGAACAGGTCGAGCAGCCACGGCCAGGCCGCGTTCATTCCGGGAGACATGGTGAGCCCCGTCGCGATCATCAGCGGCAGCGCGACGAAGATGACGCCGATATAGCTTAGCTTTTGCAGGATGCCGTAGCGCGCCGCGGCTTCGCCTTTCGGGAACCGCAGCCGCGCATGATCCTTCGCATCGTGCCAGATATGGCGCGGCGACCATTCGGCGCGGCGGACGTGCAGATCCTTGCGCAAATGCCCGCCAAGCAGCGTCCAGAGCATATAGAGCGCCAGCCCGACCGACAGAAGCCACGCGAAAAGCAAATGCCAGCGCCGCCCGTCGGCAAGGCTGTAGCTCGTCGGAATCGTCGCCCAGCCCGGAAAGGCCCAGGTCTTTGTCGCCCCTTGCGCATCGGTCCATCGCCCGAGCACGCCGGTCGTATCGATTCGCCAGTTGCCGACGCGCAAATAGCCTGTGTCCGCCGTCGAACCGATCACCAGCCAGGCGCGATCGAAATTGGCGCCATATTCGCCCCAATAAAGCCGCGGGTGCGCGTTGAAGATCATCAGGCCGCTCATCAGCAGGATGAGCAGCGTGAGCGCATTGATCCAGTGCCAGATCCGCACCGGCAGCCGGTGGCGATAGACGCGCACCGGCTCCGGCTTTTCGGGAGCGACGGGAGTTTCAGCCTCGGCCATAGTCCCGGTTCGCTCCTTTCCTTCAATCGGTTACGCGGCGACCTCCCCCGCATATTCGCCGCGATAGTGGCTCCGCAAGCTGACCTTGTCGATCTTTTCGCTGCCGAGCTTGGGCAGCGCGTCGTTCGACATCCAGATCTGGCACGGCACCTTATAGGGTGCGAGCCGCGCGCCGAGGAAGGCGACCAGATCGTCGGCGGTCACGCTGCTGCCGGGCTTCATCCACACCACCGCGCCGACGCACTCGCCGAGCCGCTCGTCGGGAAGCCCGAACACCGCGCATTCATTCGCGTCGGGATGTTCGTAGATCGCCGCTTCGACCTCCTGGCAGCTGATATTCTCGCCGCCGCGGATGATGATGTCCTTCTTGCGGTCGACGATGAACAGATAGCCGTCCTCGTCGAGATAGCCGAGATCGCCCGAGCGGAAATAACCATTGTCGAAGAAGGCCGCCTTGGTCGCCGCCTCATTGTTCCAATAGCCCTCGAAGTTGCACACCGACCGGATGCACACCTCACCCACGCCGCCCTGCGCCACTTCGCCGCCATTGTCGTCGAGGATCGCGAGATCGACGAGCGGCTTCGACGCCGGCCCCGTCGACAGCGGCTTCGCAAGATAATTTTCGTTGATGATGCCGCAACCGACGGCGTTGGTTTCGGTGAGGCCATAGCCGAGCAAAGGCTTGGCGTCGCCCATCTCCTCCGACAATCGCTTCACATGCTCGGGCGGACGCGGCGCGCCGCCGCCGGCATAGCTCCTGCACGTCGACAGGTCGTAATTCTTGCGGTTCGGGTTGGTCAGTATCTCATAGCTCATCAGCGGCACGCCGACGAAATAATTGCATTTTTCGTCCTGGATCAGCTGCATCGCCGCCTCGGCATTCCATTTCGGCATCAGCACGAGTTTGCGCCCCAACGCCAAACTCTGGAGGAACACGGGGATTTCGGCGGTGACGTGGAACAGCGGAGTGCAGATCAGGGTTGCGGGCTGAATGTCCGACATCTGCCCATCCTCGGTCAAGAGGTGAACCATGGTCGCGGTCTGCGTGATATAGTTGAAGATCGCCTGGCACACCGCTTCGTGGCGCGAATAGGCGCCCTTCGACTGGCCGGTCGAACCCGAGGTGAAGAGGATCGTCGCGAGGTCCTGCCCGGTCAGGACGGGCAGCACGGTTTCGGCGCTGCCGCCCGCGCTCGTGATCGGCGCGATTGCCCGCTCGATCGGCTGCCCGATGTCGAGCGTCACCATTTTCGCGCCATGCCGCACGTCCGGTTCGGCGAGCCGCGCCGCGCGCTGGACGTCGGCGATGACCAGCTTCGCTTCGGCATCCTCGATCCCCGCGGCCAGTTCGCCGCCCTGCCACCAGCCGTTGAGCAGGGTGGCGCAGCCCCCCGCCATCAAAATGCCGAGATAGGAAACGCACCACGCATTGGCGTTGCGCATCGCGAGGCCGACGCGATCGCCGCGCTGGACGCCGAAGCCGTCGACCAGCCCCGCCGCGACCTGCCGAGCCGCCATATAGACCTGTTTGAACGACAGCCGTTCGTCGCCTTCGACCAGAAAGATCGCATCGCCGTGCTGCGCGGCGAAAAAGGCGACATAGTCGGCAAGGTTGGTCGGCGCGTTGGTGATGAAGGGCAGCTGGCGGCCGAAGCGTTCGACGGACCCGACCTGGATCGGTCCGCCCGGACCGGTGATCAGATTATAGGCGGCGTCCAGGCGCAAATCGAGCGCTGATGGCATGTTTCATCTCTCCTCTTGGTCTCGCTCGCCTTACCCCTTATGGGGAGGCCTCTCCTGGGGAAGGACAGCGCGACAATATGTTTCTTTTTGCAACCTTAGCCGAAGCAACGCAATATGTGAACTTTCAGGAATTGATGGGACCGAACAGCGAGATCGCGTTCAGCGTCTTCGGCCTTCCCATTCGCTGGTATGCGCTGGCCTATCTCGCCGGGATTTTCATCGGCTACTGGTATCTTTTGAAGCTGATCGCGCAGCCCGGCGCACCGATGGCACGGCGCCACGCCGACGACATGATCTTCTATGCCATGCTCGGAATCATCCTCGGCGGGCGGCTCGGCTATGTGCTTTTCTATAACCTCGGCAACTATCTCCAGAAGCCGCTCGAAATCTTCAAATTATGGGATGGCGGCATGTCGCTGCACGGCGGGGTGATCGGCGTGCTCGTCGCGATCTGGTATGTGACGAAGAAGGACAAGCTCAGTTTCCTGCGCTTTTGCGACTATATCGCGTGCGTCGTCCCCTTCGGCCTCTTCTTCGGCCGCCTCGCCAATTTCGTGAACGGCGAGCTGTGGGGCCGCGCGACCACCGTGCCGTGGGCGATCATCTTTCCGAACAGCGGCACGATGGACCCGCGCCACCCGAGCCAGCTTTATGAAGCGGGGCTCGAAGGCCTGCTGATGATGGCGATCCTCGCCTTCTTCTTCTGGCGCACCGACGCGCGCTACAAGCCCGGATTCCTGTTCGGCCTGGCGGCGATCATCTATGGCCTCAGCCGTTTCGCGATCGAATTCGTGCGCGAGCCCGACGTCCAGCTCGGGACCTTGTCGTGGGGGCTGACGATGGGGCAGACGCTCACCATCCCGATGCTGCTCGCCGGCGTCTGGCTCGTGGCGACCGCGAAGGGGCGCCGCCAGCGGGTCGAACCGGTCGCCGGACTCGACAGCGTTGCGTGACGGCCCTCCAAGCCCTGACCAGCTCATAAGCGAAATCGCGGCGGCGCGGCCGGCGACGGTCGCCGACTATATGGCCGCCGCGAACGCGCATTATTACGCGACGCGCGACCCGCTCGGCGCCGCGGGCGATTTCATTACCGCGCCCGAGATCAGCCAGATGTTCGGCGAGATGATCGGCATCTGGATCGCCGACCTGTGGTCGCGTGCCGGCCGCCCCGCCTTCCGCTATGTCGAGCTGGGTCCGGGGCGCGGCACGCTCGCCGCCGATGCGCTGCGCGTCATGGCGCGCTTCGACTGCGCGCCGCAGGGGGTCCATCTGGTCGAGACGAGCCCGACGCTGCGCGCGGCGCAGCTTGCCCGCCTGCCTGCCGCCGAACACCATGACGAGATCGACGCGCTGCCCGACGACACGCCCTTACTCATCGTCGCCAACGAATTTTTCGACGCGCTGCCGATCCACCAATATGTCCGCACGACCGGCGGCTGGCGCGAGCTTATGGTCGAGCGTATCGACGGCGGGCTGGGGTCGGCTGCAGGCGACATTCCGGCCGATGACGCCGTGCCCGCTCCGCTGCGCGACCAGCCCGAAGGCACGATCGTCGAAACCGCGCCGGTAGCGGCGGCGATCATGCAGCGTTGCGCCTTTCGCCTCGCGCGGCAGGGCGGCGCGATGCTCGCGATCGATTATGGCTATAGAGGCCCCGCGGCGGGCGACACGCTGCAAGCGGTCAGGGCGCACCGCTTCGCCGATCCCTTCACCGATCCGGGCGAGGTCGACCTGACCGCGCATGTCGACTTCACCGCGCTCGCCGATGTTGCACAAGGTGCAGGCGTCATCGCAACCCCGCTCGCGATGCAGGGCGACTGGCTGCGACGGCTCGGCATCGACGCCCGCCTCCAATCGCTGACCGCCGCCGCCCCCGACCGCGCCGACGAATTGCAGGGTCAGCGTAACCGGCTCGTCGAACAGCACGCGATGGGCGATTTGTTCAAGGTGATGGCCTTCACCGCGCCGGGCTGGCCCGCGCCCGCAGGATTTACAGGAGACGCCGCATGACTCTCATCCAATGGGCAAAGCCCGCCGATGCCGAGGCGATCGCCGCTTTCGCCAACGGCTCCTTCACGCACACCTTCGGTCATATCTATGACCCGGCCGACCTTTCCATCTTCCTCGCCGAATGGAACCCGCCCGACCGCGTCCGCGCGCAGATCGCGAGCGACGATTATGACATCGGGCTTGTCCGCGACGGCGCGGGCGCGATCCTCGGCTATATCAAGATGGGGCCCGTCGATTTCGAGCTTCCCGCGGACCAGCTCACTGACAGCGCGGTCGAACTCCACCAGCTCTATGTCGCCGAGGCCGCCAAGGGGACGGGGATCGCGGCGGCGCTGATGGACCGGGGCATCGCCTGGGCGCGCGAACGCGCGTCGATCCTCTATCTCACCGTCTTCACCGAGAATGATCGCGCGCAGGCCTTCTATCGCCGCTATGGCTTTTATGACGTAGGCCGCAACGCGTTCCGCGTCGGCAACCACATCGACGAGGATCGCTTCTTCAGGCTCGATCTGTGACCGCGCCCTTCGTCACCGCGCCGGCGCTGGATGGCGTCGCGCACGGATTTTTCGGGCGCAGCGGCGGCGTGTCGGCGGGCGATCTCGCGTCACTCAATTGCGGGCTCGGGTCGGGCGACGATCCGGCGCTGATCGCCGAGAACCGGCGGCGCGTCGCGGAGGCCGTGCTGCCCGGCGCGGCGCTCGCCGGGCTTTATCAGGTGCACGGCAATCGCTGCGTCATCGTCGACGAGACCAGTGATCTCGCCGCGCGGCCCGAAGCCGACGCGCTCGCGACGCGCACGCCCGGCATCCTGCTTGGCATCCTGACCGCCGACTGCGTCCCCGTGCTCTTCGCCGACCGCGAAGCCGGCGTCGTCGGCGCCGCGCACGCGGGCTGGAAGGGCGCGCTCGCCGGGGTCACCGACAGGGCGCTGGACACGATGGAAAGCCTCGGCGCCAGCCGCGCCCATATCGGCGCCGCGATCGGTCCGTGCATCGCCCGTGCCTCCTACGAGGTCGACGACGGCTTCGTGCAGCATTTCCTCGCCGACGATCCCGCCAACGAACGCTTCTTCGCCGCCGGCAAGCCCGGTCATGCGATGTTCGACATTGCCGCCTATGTCGCCGCGCGCCTCGCCGCGGCCGGCGTCATGCGAATTGCCATCGGCGGGCAGGACACCTATGCCTTGCCCCAAGATTATTTCAGCTATCGCCGCGCGTGCCATAAAGGGGAAGACACCTATGGCCGCCAATTGTCGGTGATCGGGCTGAGGTAGCAGCTTATTCCTCCCGTCATCCCGGCGAAGGCCGGGATCTCGCCGGTGCGATATTACGCGAGGTTGAGATCCCGGCCTTCGCCGGGATGACGGATTGGGAAAAGAAATGGGGGAAGGATGACGCGCACGCGCTGGTTCGGGCTGGTCGGGGGATTGCTGGTCTTCGTCTTCATGCTCCTGGCTCCCGCGCCCGCTGGGATGGAGCTCACCGCATGGCGCGTCGCCGCGCTGACCGTGTTGATGGCGATCTGGTGGATGACCGAGGCGCTGCCGCTCACCGTCACGGCGCTCCTCCCCTTCCTCACCGTGCCCGCCTTCGGCGTGATGAATGCCAACGCGATCGCCAAGGAATATTATTCGCCGATCCTCTTCCTGATCCTCGGCGGCGCCTTCCTCGCGCTTGCGATCGAGCGCGTCGGGTTGCACCGGCGGCTCGCCCTCGCGCTGCTCAAGCGCGCCTCGCCGACGGCATCGGGCCTCCTCTTCGCCTTCATGGTCGCGACCGCATTGCTCAGCATGTTCATCTCGAACACCTCGACCACGCTGATTATGATCCCGATCGCGCTCGCGGTCGTCCGCGCCGGCGGGGTACGCGACGGCGAGACGGACGGGTTCGCGGGGGCGGTGATGATGGGCATCGCCTTCGCCGCCTCGCTCGGCGGGCTCGGAACGCTCGTCGGCAGCCCGACCAATGCGATCGCCGCGGGGCTGATCGAAAAGGCCCTGGGCCTCAACATCTCCTTCCTCGACTGGGCGATTTATGGCGTGCCGATCGTGCTGCTGTCGGTCCCGATCGCGATGGCAATTCTCGGGCGTGTCCAGCGACTTGCCGACCATCCCTTCGACGGCACCGCGGCGGCGGCCGCGCTCGGCAATCAGGCGATATGGTCGACCGCAGAGCGCCGCGTCGTGCCGATCTTCCTCCTTGTTCTTACCGCATGGATCGTGCAGCCATGGTTCGAACCGATGCTGCCGAAAGGCGCGCTGACCGACGGCACGATCGCCGTCGCGGGCAGCCTGCTGCTCTTCATCCTCCCCGACGGCACCGGCCGGCCGCTCCTCCTCTGGAAAGAGGCCGACCGCGCGCCGTGGGGCGTCATCATGATGTTCGGGGGCGGGCTCGCGCTCGCCGCCGCGATCACCGCGAGCGGCCTCGCGGCCTGGCTCGGCGCGGTGCTGGCGCCGCTCGGCAGCGTGCCGACGATCCTGCTCGCGGCGACGATTGTCGCGCTCACCATATTGATCACCGAATTCGCGAGCAATGTCGCGACCGCGAGCGGGATCATGCCCGTGCTCGCGGCGCTGATCGCCGCGACGGGGGTCGACCCGATCCTGCTCGCGCTTCCTGTCGCGATGGCGGCGAGCTGGGGCTTCATGCTGCCGTCGGGCACCGGCCCGAACGCGCTCGCCTGGGCGACCGGGCATATCGCGCTGCCGCGCATCTTGAAGGCGGGGCTCGCGCTCGACATCATCGGCGTTCCGTTGCTGATCGGGGTGATCTGGGCCATCGCCATGATCGGATGAACCGCGCAATATAGTTTCAAACGAAACTTGGCGCGCTATAAGGACGGCAACATCATCAGGAGCATCCCATGGCCATGCGCGGCAAACCCAAGACAAATACCAAGAAGATCGGCGACAAGGAACTCAGCCCCGCCACGCTGATGATGGGACTGGGCTATGACCCTGTGCTCTCCGAAGGCTCGCTGAAGCCGCCGATCTTCCTGACCTCGACCTTCGCCTTCGAAAGCGCCGCCGCCGGCAAGCGTTTCTTCGAACATATCACCGGCAAGCGCGAAGGGCCGGCCGACGGCCTCGTCTATTCGCGTTTCAACGGCCCGAACCAGGAAATCCTCGAGGACCGTCTCGCGGTCTGGGACGGCGCCGACGACAGCCTCGTCTTTTCGAGCGGCATGTCGGCGATCGCCACCCTGCTCCTCGCGCTCGTCGGCCAGAATGACGTGATCGTCCATTCGGGGCCGCTCTATGCCGCGACCGAAACGCTGATCGCACGCATATTGTCGCGCTTCGGCGTCAGCTTCGTCGACTTCCCCGCCGGCGCGACACGCGAGGAAATCGACGCGATTCTTGGACGCGCGCAGGCGCTCGCCGACGAAAAGGGCGGCAAGGTCGCGCTCGTCTATCTGGAAAGCCCGGCGAACCCGACCAACGCGCTCGTCGACGTCGAGGCCGTTCGCGGCGCGCGCGACGCGGCCTTCACCGGCGAACAAAAGCCCGCGATCGCGATCGACAACACTTTCCTCGGCCCGCTGTGGCAGAAGCCGCTTCGCCAGGGCGCCGAACTCGTCGTCTACAGCCTCACCAAATATGCCGGCGGCCACTCGGACCTCGTGGCGGGCGGTGTGTCGGGCGACCAGCACTTGCTCAACGTCATCCGCCCGATGCGCAACACGATCGGCACGATCTGCGACCCCAACACCGCATGGATGCTGCTGCGCAGCCTCGAAACGCTCGAACTCCGCATGAGCCGCGCCGGCGAAAATGCGCTGAAGGTCTGCACCTTCCTCCGCGACCATCCCAAGGTCGAGGGGCTGGGCTATCTGGGTTTCATCGCCGATCCGCGCCAGAAGGATATTTTCGACCGCCACTGCACCGGCGCCGGTTCGACCTTCTCCCTCTTCATCAAGGGCGGCGAGGAGGAGAGTTTCCGCTTCCTCGACGCGCTCAAGATCGCGAAGCTCGCGGTCAGCCTCGGCGGCACCGAGACGCTGGCGAGCCATCCCGCGGCGATGACGCACCTTTCGGTCCCCGACGAACGCAAGAAGGCACTGGGTATCACCAACAATCTCGTGCGCGTGTCGGTCGGCATCGAGGACCCCGACGATCTGATCGCCGATTTCGCGCAGGCGCTGGACGCGGTTTAAAAATCGTCATTGCGAGGAACGAAGCAACGCGGCAATCCAGAGTAGCGTAAACCGCTCTGGATTGTTTCGCTTCGCTCGCAATGACGAAGCTTTAAACTTCCTATTTGCGCGCCCGCCAATCCACCACCCGCCACCCCATTTGCGGAGCGAGCTTCTTCAGCCCCCGCGACGGCGTCGTCGCGACCGCCTCGTCGGCGAAGCGCAGCATCGGATGGTCGGAGACATGGTCCGAATAGGCGCGCACATGCGCCGCGTCGCGCGTGATGTCATTCGCCGCGAGCCAGTCCGAAATCCGAGCGAATTTCGCGTCGCCATAACAATTGTCGCCGGCGAGGCGCGCGTGGATATGATCGGCGCCGTCGGGCTCGTCGAGCCGCGTCGCGAGCACATCGTCGATCCCCAATCGCCGCGCGATCGCGTCGACATAGAGGTGGAAAGAGGCGGTCGCGAGCAGCAGCCGGTATCCCGCCTCGCGATCGGCGGCGATCTGGTCGAGCGCCGCCGGATGCAGACCCCGTGCGACGACCTTGTCGGCATAGCTTTCGGCGAGCGGCGCGATCTCGGCGCGGCGAAAGCGTTTTCCCACCAAGAGACGCAGGTTGATCGCCTTCAGCCGCGACCGGTCGATCAGGCGTAGCGAATAAGCCACACCCGCCAGCCCGACGAGCGGCAGGAAGAGCAGCCGCCATTGCTGGCGCCGGCGCGCAACATGGATGAGGAAACCGCTGTAAGTCCCTGAACGCGTTATCGTCCGGTCCATGTCGTACATCGCGACGCGATGCGCATAGTCGGGGATCGGCACGGCCAGCGGGTCTTCCATCCCTCCCCCATAATATGGTCCCGCGTGGCGGCCAAGACCCGGCAAGCAGGGCCATGGATTTGCTTGCCGTGATGGGCCAAATAAGACAATGTCGGCCGCACGATGGTGGCCAGGGCGGATTTCGAACATAGCGACGGTGCCGATGGCGCCGAAGTCCGCTTCACAGGCCGGCTGACGCTCGCCCGGCTGGGCGATGTGCCGGCGCGGCTCGACGCGCTCGGCCCGATCGCGACGCTGGACCTGTCGGCGATCGACCGCATCGACACGGTCGGCGCGTGGATCGTGACGCGCGCCGCCAAGGAACATGGCTCGAAAGTCGTCGGCGCAAGCGCCGAGGCCGAGCGGCTGCTCGACGCGCTCGCCAGCGACAAGAGCGAGTATCGCGTCCACCGCGACCGCCGACCGGCGTGGATGCGGATGCTCGAACAGGTCGGCGATGCGAGCGCCGCGGTCTGGAATGAATTGCTCGGCATCGTCGGTTTTTTCGGCGCGATGATCGTCGCGCTCGGCACCCAGATTCGCGCGCGCCGCCGCCTCCGCTGGAACGCCATCGTGACGCGTTTCCAGACCGTCGGCGTCGATGCGCTGCCCATCATCGGGCTGATGAGTTTTCTGATCGGCATCGTCATCGCGCAGCAGGGGGCGGTGCAGCTCGAACAATTCGGGCTCGAGGTGTTCACGATCAACCTCGTCGGCCGCGCTTCGATCCGCGAGCTCGGCCTGCTGATGACCGCGATCATGGTCGCGGGCCGCTCGGGATCGGCCTTTGCCGCGCAGATCGGTACGATGAAGCTGACCGAAGAGGTCGATGCGATGCGCACCATCGGGGTCTCTCCGATGGAGGCGATCGTGCTGCCGCGCGTCGCCGCGTCGACGATCACCATGCCGCTGCTCGGCTTTTACGCCAGCCTGTGCGCGATCGCGGGCGGCGGCCTCTTCTGCTGGGTCGGGCTCGACATTCCGCCGCTCACTTACATTCAGCGCCTGCGCGAAATCATCCCGATGACCGATTTCTGGATCATGCTGATCAAGGCGCCGGTGTTCGGCATATTGATCGGTGTCACCGGATGCTATGAGGGGATGCAGGTGCGTCAGAACGCCGAAGAGGTCGGGCAGCGCACGACCTCGGCCGTGGTCGCCGCGATTTTCCTCGTCATCGTTCTCGACGCCATGTTCGCCGTCTTCTTTTCGACGCTCGGGTGGAATTGATGGCCGACGAGACCGATATCGAAATCCGCGAGGAGCTGGCCGCCGCCGACGCGGTGCGGCCCGAAAAGTTCGAACGCGCCATCTGTATCCGCGGGCTGAAAAACCAGTTCGGCGATGCGGTGGTCCATGAAGATCTCAGCCTCGACGTGCGCTCGGGCGAGATTCTCGGCGTCGTCGGCGGGTCGGGCACGGGCAAGTCGGTGTTGATGCGATCGATCATCGGACTGCAGACGCCGGCCGAGGGCGAAATCGAAGTCTATGGCAAGACGCTCGATACGATCGCCGATGAAGAGGAATCGCGCGACCTGCGCCGGCGCTGGGGCGTGATGTTCCAGGGCGGCGCGCTGTTCTCGACGCTGAGCGTCGCAGAGAATATTCAGGTCCCGCTGCGCGAATATTATCCGCGCCTCGACACGAATCTGCTCGACGAGATCGCGGCCTACAAGGTCGAAATGGTCGGCCTGCCGCCCGATGCCGGGCCAAAATTTCCGGCCGAGCTGTCGGGCGGAATGGTGAAGCGCGCCGGCCTCGCGCGCGCGCTCGCGCTCGACCCCGCGCTGCTCTTCCTCGACGAGCCGACCGCGGGCCTCGACCCGATCGGCGCCGCCAAGTTCGACGAGTTGATCCGCGAGCTCGCCGATACGATGGGTCTCACCGTCTTCCTCATCACCCACGATCTCGACACGCTTTATGCCACCTGCGACCGCGTCGCGGTGCTGGCGGAAAAGAAGGTGATCGCGGTCGGCACCATTCCCGAACTGCTTGCCACCGAGCATCCGTGGATACAGGATTATTTCAACGGGCCGCGCGGCCGTGCTGCCGCGGGCGGGAACCAAACCGCAAAACACCCCGTCTTTGGCGGCGATAGGAACAGCTGATGGAAACACGCTCGAACAATGTCCTCGTCGGCGCCTTCGTCCTCCTTTTCACCGCGGCGCTCGCGGTGTTCATCGTCTGGCTTGCCAACGACAGCGGCGGCACGAAGCGCGAATATGATATATTTTTCAAACAGTCGGTCGATGGACTGAACAAAGGTGCGCAAGTGCAATTCTCCGGCGTGCCGTCGGGACAGGTGCGCGAGATCGCGCTCTGGCCCGACGATCCGCAGTTCGTCCGCGTGCGCATCGAGGTGAACGAAGGCGTCCCGGTGCTCCAGGGCACAACCGCCGCGCTCGAAGGCGTCGGCTTTACCGGCGTGTCGCAGATATCGCTCGACGGCGCGGTCAAGGACGCGCCGCCGATCACCGACAAGGGCCCCGCCGGCAGACCGGTGATTCCGACGCGTGTCGGCGGTCTCGGCGAACTGCTCAACACCGCGCCGCAGCTGCTCCAGCGCCTGTCGACGCTGACCGAACGGCTTGCCGAACTTGTCGATGACGAGAACCAGGCGAGCATTCGCGGCATCCTCAACAATGTCGAGGCATCGACCGCGATCCTCGCGCGAAACGGCCCGGCGATCGAAAAGGCGCTCGCCGACACGCGCATCGCGATCCAGCAGACCGGCAACGCCGCCGAGCAGATCGGCAATCTCGCCGCATCGGCGCAAGGCACTATCGACCGCAACGTCGACCCCGCGATGGCGAACCTTCGCGACACGATGAAATCGGCGAATGAATCGATGAAGACGCTCGAGGGCGCGATCGCCGATGCGCGGCCCGGCCTCAAGACGTTCAGCGAAACGACGATCCCCGAAGCCAATGCGCTGATCCGCGACCTGCGCCGCACCTCCACCTCGCTGTCGAGCCTGACCGACAAGCTCGACCAGCAGGGCGCCGGCGCGCTGCTCGGCGGCAGCAAGCTGCCCGATTACAAGGAATGAGGATGCCCATGATGCGTAGATTTCGCGCCCCGCTCATCGCCGCTGTCGCGGCCGCGACGCTGTCGGGCTGCATCGGGCTCGGCGGCAAGACGCCCCCCTTCCTGCTGACGCTCGATCCCGAGGCCGAGCCGCAGGCGGGCGCTGCGCGGACCGCGACCGAGGCGGCGACGCTGACGATCCTGATCCCGACCGCACCGCAAAAGCTGCGTACGACGCGCATCCCGGTGCAACAGGACGATGCGAGCGTGACCTATGTGAAGGATGCGCAATGGGTCGAGGCGCCATCGCGCCTGTTCCAGCGGCTGGTGTCCGAGACCGTCGCCGCGCGCACGTCGCGCGTCGTGCTCGACGAGGGGCAATATCTGACCGCACCGGGCGAACAGCTCGCGGGGCAGCTCATGGAATTCGGTGTCGATGCGCGGTCGAACGAGGTGGTCGTCGCTTATCAGGCGATGCTCGTGTCGGCGGGGGGCAAGACGGTCACCCAGCGCCGGTTCGAGGTGCGCGAGGCGATCGATGGCAAGGTTGAGGCCAAGCCTGTCGGCGAGGCGCTGACTCGCGCCGCGAACAAGGTCGCAGTGGACGTCGCGGGATGGCTCGGCGGATAGGAATCTTTCCCTCAGCCATATCCGTTTCGATTACCTATGACGTAATCGCTTAGCCTTCATCACCGCTGTATCTTTCCTCCATCACATCGACAGGAGGGACGGATGCACAGACGCGAAATCATGGCATGGACGGGCGTTGCCGCAGCGAGCGCCTTGTTCGCGCCGACACGCGCTCGCGCCGCGATCCCGGCGGCAAAGCGGCCGGCCGAAAGCTTCGTCGCGGCGAAGGACGGGACGCCGCTGTTCGTCCGCGATTGGGGTACCGGCCGGCCGGTGCTGTTCCTCGCGGGCTGGGCATTGCCGTCCGATTTCTGGGGCTATCAGATGCTCGCGCTCGCGCGCCAGGGCTATCGCGCCATCGCCTATGACCGGCGCGGGCACGGCCGCTCGGCCGACCCGGGGCGCGGCTATGACCATGACACGCTCGCCGACGATCTGGCGGCGGTGATCGACGGATTGAAGCTCGACGGCGTGACCATCGTAGCGCATTCGATGGGCGGCACCGAGGTCGCGCGCTATTTCGCCCGGCACGGCGGCCGCGGCGTCGCACGCGTCGTGCTCGTCGGCACGATCACGCCCTGCCTGATGAAGCGCGCCGACAATCCCGGCGGCATCGATCCCGCAATGCTCGCGGCGGGCGCCGACCTGCTCGCGCGCGACTTCCCGGCGTGGATCGCCGCCAACACCAAGCCCTTCTTCATTCCCGAAACCTCGGCCGCGATGGTGGCATGGGGACAGGCGATGATGATGTCGACCTCGCTGCTCGCGGCGGCGCAGCTGGCGCAGGCGAATTTCACGACCGACTTCCGGGCCGATGTGCGGAAAATCAACGTTCCGACGCGGATCATTCACGGCGACCGCGATGCCTCGGCGCCGCTCGCGCTGACGGCAAGGGCGACCGCGGCGTTGCTGCCGCAAGCGACGCTCAGCGTCTATGAAGGCGCGCCGCACGGCCTGCCGCTGACGCATGTCGAGCGGCTGAACGCCGAACTGCTCGCCTTGCTTGCGAACACGTAAGCCACTTGCCACCGCGCTCAGGCTGACCTAGGGGCGCGCCCACGACGTTTCTGTCCGATGCGCGCAGCCTCTTTCGGGTTTCCGGCTGCGCCCTTTCCTTCGAGCCCGCATTCGAAGGAAATGATATGGGATGGTTCATCCTGGCAATCGCCGTGTTCACCGAAATCGTCTGGGCGCTCAGCCTGAAATGGGCCGCGACGATCGGATCGTGGCAGGCGTCGCTCGTTCCGATTTCACTGAGCTTCCTGAACATGGCGCTGCTCGCCTTCGCGATGCGCGAGATTTCGGCCGGCACCGCCTATGCGATCTGGACCGGGCTCGGCGCGATCGGCGTGATCATCGGCGGCATCATCCTGTTCGGCGAGAAGGTGAATGGGGTCCAGCTCGGCTTCATGGCGCTCATCGTCATCGGCGTCGCGGGGACGAAGCTCTTCGCCCCCGCCTGACGCTAGCCGGCCAGGCTCTTCGACGCCTGCTCGGTGACGTCGCGCGACAGCCCGCGCTGCGCGAGGATGCGCTCCAGCTCGGCGCGCATCAGCGCCTGCCGACCCTCGTCGAACCGTTTCCAGCGACCGAGCGGCGGGATCATCTTCGCCGCGGTCTGCGGGTTCTTCGGATCGAGCGCGATGACGAGGTCGGCGATCAGCCGGTAGCCCGCGCCGTCAGCACGGTGGAACGCCGCCTGATTGCCGGTCAGCGCGCCATAGAGCGATCGCACACGGTTGGGATTCGCCAGCGTGAAATCGGGATGCCGCGCCAGCTCCTTCACCGCATCGACGGTATCGGGCCGCAGCGACCAGGCCTGCACCTGGAACCATTTGTCGAGCACCAGCGGATTGTCGCGATAGCGTTGATAGAAGATGTCGAGCGCGTGCGCGCGCTCTTCGCTGTCGCCATGCGCGAGCGTCGCGAGCGCCGCCTGCCGCTCGGTCATTCCGTCGGCGTCGGAGAAGATACGGAAAGCCAGTGCCGCGGCATCGTCGAGACCCGCCGCCGCGAGATAGGCGAGCGCCACGCCGCGCAGGCGGCGGCCGCCCTTCGCACCGCGCGACAGGTCCGTCGCCGCGGGCGCATCGCCCGACAGGACCCCACGCCATTCCGCTTCGAGCGCGGCGCCGATCGCACCCTGCAACGCCAGCCGCTCGCGGCGGATCGCATCGGGATCGACCGTCACCATCTGGTCGCCGATAAAGGCTTCGCTCGGAAGCAGCACCGCTTCGGCGACGAAGGCGGGATCGCCGGTGCGGCCCGCGAGCGTCTGCGCCACGGCTTCGATCACCGCGCCGCTGCCGCCGCCCTTGCCCGACACCGCGGCGACGAGCGTGTCGAGCATCAATTGCTGCAAGGCTTCATAGCGGGCGAACGGATCGTCGTCGTGCGCCGCAAGCCAGGCGAGCTCGTCCTCTTCGCGCGCGAAATCGACAATCACCGGCGCCGAAAAGCCGCGATTGATCGAAAGCATCGGTCGGCTGCGATAGCGCCCCAGCGGCACCGCCATTTCGGCGCGGTCGAGCAGAACAAGCCGTTCTTCCTCCGCCCCATGACCGCCATCCAGATCGAAAGCCTTGATGCGCAGCGGGATCTGCATTGGCGCCTTGTCGGGCTGCCCCGGCGTCGGCGGGACGAGCTGTGCCAGATGCAGCGTGCGCTCGCCGGTCGCCGCGTCGGTGCCGATCCGCGCGGTAATGCGCGGCGTGCCCGCCTGCCCATACCACAGGCGGAATTGGGCGAGGTCGATGTCCGCACCATCCTCGATCGCGCGGACGAAATCCTCGCACGTCGCCGCCTCGCCATCGTGGCGCTCGAAATAGAGGTCGGTGCCTTTGCGGAAACGTTCGGGGCCGACCATCGTCGCCATCATGCGGATGATCTCGGCGCCCTTGTTGTAGATGGTCGCGGTGTAGAAGTTCGAGATTTCCTGAAAACTGTCGGGGCGGATCGGGTGCGCGAGCGGCCCGGCATCCTCCGGAAATTGCGCCGCGCGAAGAAGCCGGACATCCTCGATCCTTTTGACCGGCGGCGATCCCATGTCGGCCGAAAAGCTCTGGTCGCGAAAGACGGTGAAGCCTTCCTTCAGCGACAATTGGAACCAGTCGCGGCAGGTGACGCGGTTGCCCGACCAATTGTGAAAATATTCGTGCGCGACGACGCCTTCGACCCCGTCATAATCGAGGTCGGTCGCGGTGTCGGGATCGGCGAGGATGTAGCGGGTGTTGAAGATGTTGAGCCCCTTATTCTCCATCGCCCCCATGTTGAAATCGCCGACCGCGACGATGTTGAACAGGTCGAGGTCATATTCGCGGCCATAGACCGCCTCGTCCCATTTCATGCTGTTCTTGAGCGCGTCCATCGCGTGCCCGGTGCGATCGAGGTCGCCCTCGCGCACCCAGATGCCGAGGTCGACCTTGCGCCCCGACATCGTCGTGAAGCTGTCCTTGTTGACGACGAGATCGCCCGCGACGAGCGCGAAAAGATAAGAGGGCTTCGGCCACGGGTCTTCCCAAAGCGCCCAATGATCGCTCCCTTCCTCGCCCCGCTCGATGCAATTGCCGTTCGACAGCAGGATCGGGAACGCCGCCTTGTCGCCTTCCATGCGCACCCTGTAACGGCTGAGCACGTCGGGCCGGTCGGGGTGGAAGGTGATGCGGCGAAAGCCCTCCGCCTCGCATTGGGTGCAGAGCATGCCGTTCGACGCATAGAGGCCCATCAATTGGGTGTTCGCCGCCGGATTGATCACGGTCTCGATTTCGACCGTCGCCGCCGTGCGCTCGCCCAGATCGACGATCAGGTCGCCGCCATCCATATGCCAGTCGTTCCACACTTCGCCGTCGACGCGCACCGCGGCGGGGGTCAGCCCGTCGCCGCGCAGCACCAGCGGCGCCGGCGCATCCGCTTGACGCACGACCGACAGCGCCGCCGCGACCTTCGTTTCGTCGATCCCCAGCGCGAAATCGAGCGCGATGTCGGGAACCTGCCATTCGGGCGGGCGATAATCGCCGCGGTGGATGGTGACGGGGATGGCGGGCGTGGAGGAAAGGTCGGTCATCCAATCGATCTAGGCAGGACGCCGCCGACGCGCAATAAGGCGCGCGATGGCACGGATGCTGATTTTCGGAATGGGCTATGCCGCGAGCCACCTCGCCGGGCGGCTGCGCGCGCGCGGATGGGACGTCGCGGGAACGACAACCGACGGGCGTGCGGGCAGCATCGCCTTCACCGACGAGCGCGCGGTGCTCGCGGCCTTGCGGGGCGCCACGCATATCCTCTCGTCGGTCCCGCCGTTCGAAGGCGGTGACCCCGTGCTCGCGCGCTATGGCGACGCCATCGCCCTCGCGCCGGCCACATGGACCGGCTATCTTTCGTCGACCGGCGTCTATGGCGATGCGGGCGGCGCATGGGTCGACGAAAGCGCGCGGGTCAAGGGTCGCCGCGCGGATCGCAACGCGGCCGATGCGGCCTGGTCGGCGCTACGCGGCGATGTTCGCGTCTTTCGCCTGCCCGGCATTTATGGTCCCGGGCGCTCTATCCTCGATCGCATCCGCGAAGGTCGCGCGCACCGGATCAACCTGCCCGACCAGGTTTTCAGCCGCATCCATGTCGACGATATCGCGCGCGGCGTGATCGCGTCGTTCCGGGGCCCGGCGGGGGTTTACAACCTTGCCGACGACGAACCCTGCCACCAGAATCGCCTCGTCGAATGGGGCTGCGCGATGCTCGGCGCGGCGTTGCCGCCGCTCCAGACGCTCGACGACGCCGGTCTGTCGCCCGCCGCGCGCGCCTTCTACGCCGAGAACCGCCGCGTCGCGAACGGCAAAGCGAAACGCCTGCTCGGCTGGAAGCCGCGCTATCCGACGTTTCGCGAAGGCCTCGCCGCGAGCGACTAGATCAAAACATCCACCGTGTGGATCAGCACCCCCACCAGCCCGCCGACCAGCGTGCCGTTGATGCGGATATATTGCAGGTCGTCGCCGACGGCATTTTCCAGCCGGTCGGTGATCGTCTTCGCGTCCCAGCCGCGGATCGTGTCCGACACCAGCTTCAGCGCGGTCTCGCCATAGCTGTCGACGATGCCGACGACGGCGCGGCGCGCATAGCGGTTGAGCGTGCGCTTGATGCCCGCGTCGTCGCCAAGCATCGCGCCGAATTGGGTGACGAGTTCGCCGATCCGGCCCGCGAGCATCGTGTCGGGGTTGCGCGCCGCCTTGAGCAATGCGCTGCGCCCCTGCTCCCACAGGCCGTCGAGCCAGCGTTTGACCGCCTTATTCTCGAGTAGTTCGTCGCGGACCTTGGCGACCTTCGCCTTGACCTCGGGGTCGTGCTGCAGGTCGAGCGCCATCTTGGCGAGCCCTTCCTCGACGCGGATGCGCAGCGGGTGCGTCTCGTCGACCGCCATTTCGCTGAGCAGCTTCGCCAGCCCCGCGACGATGCGGTTCGAAATGCTTTCGTCGAGCCCGGTGAAGCGCACGATCGCATTGCTGTTGTCATGCACCATCTGGTGGATCAGATGCTCGTTGAGTTCGAGCGTCTTCGACCCCCATTTGACCATCGCATCCAATAGCGGTTGATGCCGTCCCTCGGCGAGCGCGGCCTGGAGTGCCTGCCCGAGCAGCGGCGCGACGTCGAGCTCGCGCAAGCGATCGGCGATCGCCGACTTGACCATGCCGCCCAACCTTTGCTGGTCGAGCGCGCCGAGCCCGTCGGCGATGATCCGCGAGGCGCCAAGCCGCAGCCGTCCGCCGCCCTCGCCCGGTTCGGACAGGAATTTGCCGACCGCGCCTGCGACGTCGACCGTCTGCATCTTGCGCGCGATCAGGCGCGGCAGCAGGAAATTGGTGAGCAGGAAGCGCGCGAGCGTGTCGCCGATGCGGTTCTTGTTGCGCGGCACGATGGCCGTATGCGGGATCGGCAGCCCCATCGGGTGGCGGAACAGCGCGGTGACCGCGAACCAGTCGGCGAGCCCGCCGACCATCGCCGCTTCGGCAAAGGCGCGGACGAAGCCGATCGCGGGATGGACGTCCTGAAAATATTTTGCGCCGACGAAGATGATCGCCATGACGACGAGCATTCCCGTCGCGACGACGCGGATATTCGATCCTCTCGCCGGAATGGCGACGCCAATCGGCCGGGCGAGCATGCGGTCGGTCATGCGAACCAAATGGCGAAATGCCGCAAAGGTTGCAACCGGCGCAGATGCTTACCGCGCCGGCCGATCCGCATCATTCCGCCGGATGCGGCGCCGGCTCTCCGTGCGGCTTGGTGTCGTCGCCCTTCCGATAGGTCAGCAGGTTGCTCGAGAAGAAGCGGCCAAGACGCTTTTCGATACTGTCGGCGAGGCTGAAGCCCGCAGGGACGATCAGCAGCGTCAGCAGCGTCGACAAGATCAGCCCGCCGATCACGACGACGCCCATCGGCGCGCGCCATGCCCCGTCGCCCGACAGCGACAGCGCGGTCGGCACCATCCCCGCGACCATCGCGACCGTGGTCATCACGATCGGCTGCGCGCGCTTGCGCCCCGCGTCGAGCAGCGCGTCCATCTTGCTGACGCCATGATCCATTTCCTCGATCGCGAAATCGACGAGCAGGATCGAGTTTTTCGCGACGATGCCGAGCAGCATCAACAGGCCGATATAGACGGGCATCGAGATTTCCATGCCGGTGACTGCCAGGCCGAGCAGGCCGCCGAGCGGCGCGAGCAGCAGCGACGACATATTGACCAGCGGCGAGAGGAAGCGGCGATACAGCAGCACCAGCGTCGAAAAGACGAGCATCAGCCCCGACACCACCGCGATGATGAAGTTGTTGATCAGTTCGGCCTGCCATTTCTGGTCGCCCTGAACCACTTTGCGTATCCCCTGCGGCATGTTCTTGACTGCGGGCAGCGCGTCGATCTTTTGCTGCGCGTCGCCGGTGACGAGCCCGGGGGCGAGGTCGGCGCCGATCACGATGCGCCGCGTCTGGTTATAGCGGCGCAACTCGGTCGGCCCGGCGCCGAAGCCGATCTCCGCCACCGATTTCAGCGGCACGGTGGTCCCGCGCGAGGTCGGCACCGGCAGATTCTCGATCGTCGCGAGGCTGCGGCGCGAATCTTCGGACAGGAGGACGCGGATCGGGATCTGGCGGTCGGACAGCGAGAATTTGGCGGCGTTCTGATCGATATCGCCCAGCGTCGCGATGCGGATCGTCTGGCTGAGCGCCTGGGTCGTCACGCCGAGTTCGGCGGCGAGATCCATGCGCGGGTTGACGATGATTTCGGGGCGCGGAATGTCGCCCTCGATCCGCGGCGCGCGCACTTCCTTGAGCTTGCTCATCTGGTCGACGATCAGGCGCGCATGTTTTTCGAGCGCGACCGGATCATCGCCGCCGATGACCATCGTGATGTCGCGGCCCGAAAAACCGCCCGACTGACTCTGGAACGTCACGCGCGCGTCGGGGATGGCCGCAAGTTTCGGTTGCAGGCTGCGTTCCCACTCGACACTGGTGGTCGGACGGTCTTTCTTGAGCGTGATGAAGGCGTTCCCGCCCCCGACTTCGACGTCGTAGAATGCGGTTTCAACGACCGGGTTGTTATCAAGGATTTCCCCGATCTGCCGGACGATATTCTCGCTTTGCTCCAGCGTCGAACCCGGCGGCAGTTCATACTTCACCTGGCTGTAGTCGCTGTTGATCGTCGGCTGAAACTGCTGCGGCAGGACCATGAACAGAATGATGCTCGACGCGAAGGCGAGGAAGCCGATGCCGACGATCCACACCCGATGGTCGAACAGGCGTGCATGGGCGCGCCGGACCATGAAAGCCGCCCAATGGGTGAAGGCCCATTGGCGCATCCCCACCGCATAGGCGAGCGCGCCGAGCAGGATCGCGATCAGGCTGGTCGCCAGAAAGGTGACGATCGCCATGAACGGGGTCAGCAACAGGAAGTGTATCGCCGGATTCGGCCCCTCCTGTCCCGTCGGAACCGGCTGGAAATAGCTGTAGATCGAGAAGAGGATGTAGAGGCCGGCGAGGACGAGCGGCACACCGAGATAGGCGAGCTTCGTCGGCACCGCGTCATAACTGGCCTTCTTCGCCTGCTGCTTGCTGCTGTCGAGTGTCCAGGCGAGCAGCTTTTCATAGCGGTCGACCCACGGCCCCGCAGCATGGTCCTGCTCGCCCTGCGCCGCCAGGAAATAGGCCGCGATCATCGGGGTGATCATGCGCGCGACCGCCAGACTGACGAGCACCGCGAACACGACGGTCAGGCCGAACTGGATGAAGAACTGGCCCGAGATGCCCGGCATCAGCGCGACCGGCAGGAACACCGCGACGATCGACATCGTCGTCGCGACGACCGCGAGGCCGATTTCGTCGGCGGCGTCGATCGACGCCTGATAGGCGGTCTTGCCCATTCGCATATGCCGGACGATATTCTCGATCTCGACGATCGCGTCATCGACAAGCACCCCGGCGACGAGGCTCAATGCGAGCAGCGACAGGCTGTTCAGCGAAAAGCCCATCATGTCCATGAACCAGAAGGTCGGGATCGCCGACAGGGGAATGGCGAGCGCGCTGATCAGCGTCGCGCGCCAGTCGCGCAGGAACAGGAATACGACGACGACCGCGAGCACCGCGCCCTCGATCATCGCGAGCATCGAGCTGCGATATTGCTCCTTGGTATATTCGGTGCGCGTGAACAGGATCTTGAAGTCGACCTTCGGGTTGTTCTTCTTGATCTGCTCGAGCTTCTTCATCGTCTCGTCATGGACGGTGACGTCGGACGCGCCCTTCGCCTTTTCGATCGAGAAGCTCAGCACCTGGCGCCCGCGAATCTTCGCAAGGTTGCGCTGTTCGGCATAACCGTCGGTGACCCTCGCGATGTCGGCGAGGCGGATGGTGCGGCCGTCGCCGATCGAGAGGCGCATTTCGCCGAGCTGGAAAGCATTTTCCGCGTTGCCGAGCACGCGCACCGCCTGTTCGCTGCCCGCGATTTCAGTGCGCCCGCCCGCGGCGTTGACGTTCACCTGCCGCAGCTGCTGGTTCACCTGGCTCGCGGTCAGGCCATAGCTTTGCATGCGCGCGGGATCGAGGATGACGCGGATCTCGCGGTCGACGCCGCCCGACCGGCTGACCTGGCTCATCCCCGGGATCGACAGCAATTCCTTCGCGACATTATTGTCGACGAACCACGACAATTGCTCGAGCGTCATGTCCGACGCCTCGACCGCAAAATAGGTGATCGGACCGCCCGCGATGTCGACCCGCACGACCTGCGGTTCGAGGATGCCGTCGGGCAGGTCGCTGCGGATCTGCTGAATCGCCTGGTTGACGTCATTATAGGCGCGGTCGATCGGCGTGCCGATCGCGAACTGGACAAAGGTGCGGCTGTTGCCCTCGCTGACATAGGAGGACATTTCGTCGACGCCGCTGACCCCGCGGATCGCCGCCTCGACGCGCTGCGTCACCTGCGTCTCGAGCTCGGTCGGCGCCGCGCCGGGCTGAGCCACGATGACCTGCACCGCGGGGAATTCGATGTCCGGCTGGTCGTTCACGTCCATCCGGTTGAAGCTGACGATACCCGCCAGCAGCAACAGGACGAACATGACGACCGGCGGCACCGGATTGCGGATGCACCAGGCGGAGATGTTGCGAAAGCTCATGATTCAAACGCCTTTATGCGCGTGCGGTCCGGAAATTACTGCGACGATTTCTGCACCACGGGCTTGACCTTGTCGCCGACGTTGAGGAAGGCGCCGGCCAGCACGACGACACGTTCGTTGCCGGTGAGGCCCGAGGCGATCGACACGCCGTCGTCGGTGACCGTGCCGACCTTGACCGGGCGGCGCTGGATCAGATTCTTGTCATCGACGATCAGCACATAATTGCCTTCGGGGCCGCTCTGGACCGCACTTTCGGGAAGCATCGGCGCCTGCGCCGTGCCCGCCACCAGTTCGGCATTGGCGAAGCCGCCGGGACGCAGCGCCTTGCTGTACGGAACCGCGATGCGGACCATGCCCTGCCGGGTGTTGGGATCGATCACCGGCGCCACCTGCCACACCTGCCCGGCGATCTGCACATCGGTGCCGACCGGGTTCACTGTCGCGCGTGTGCCGACGCGCACGCGTTGCAGATCCGCCTCGGCCATCTCGGCCAGCATCTCCATCTCGCCGCCGCGCGCCATGCGGAACAATATGCCGCTGCCCGCCCCGACGATCTGGCCGACCTCGACATCGCGGGTCAGCACCAGCCCCGCCGCGGGGGCGATGATGTTGAGGCGGTCGTTGCGCGCGGTCGCTTCGGCATATTGCGCCTGCGCGACGCGGACGCGTGCGTTGGCGGCATCGCGGGTCGCGCGCTTGCGATCCATGTCGGCCTTGGAAATGAAGCCGCGCGACACCAGCGCCTCCGCGCGTTCGAGCTCGGCCTGCGCCAGCTTCGCATCGGCCTGCGCGACGCGGATCGAGGCCGCGAGGCTAGCGGCCTGCTGCGCCTGGACCGAGCGATCGATGATCGCGAGCGGCTGTCCGGCATCGACCCACTGGCCGGGCTCGACGAGCACGCGCACGACCTCGCCGCCTTCACCCGCGACGCCGACGGGCATTTCGCGGCGCGCCGCGATCGTGCCGTTGGTCGCGATCGTCGCTTCGACCGACTGGCGGCCGGGAACGACGACGGTGATGCTGGGGATGCTCGCCGCGCCTTCGCCGCTCGCCGCCGCGCCATCGGCTCCGGCCGCGCCGCCCTTGCTGGCGCTGAAGGCGTACCACGCCGCCGCCAGCGCGAGTGCGATCAGCACCACCGCGACGATCAGCCGCGTCCGCTTGCGCCGGCTGTCGTCGGCGTCTTCATAAAAGCTTTGCGTGCCCGCCAGGCTGTCCATCACATCCACTTTCCGCTCGTAGTTCACGCCGAAAATCCTCCCTGCCTTGCGCGGCATTATGATGCGGAAGGCGCGAGCGCGCCTGCCCCCTTCGACCCCGCACAACAGGATCAATCCTCTGTCGAGGTGTATTACCTAATTAAATCACCACTGGCAAGAGGCGAAACTTCGCCGTCCCCCCGAAGCCCCGGATCGCGCGCCATAGCCGCGTTCTCACGCGATTTCCAGTGGTTGCGGGCATGAAAAAGGGCGGCCCACCCTTAAGGCGGCCGCCCTTTTCTTCGCGCCGGTCCCGCCGGGACCGGCCACTATTGCAACACCGTCAGCGAACGCGGCCGCGGCGTACCAGGTTGACGATGGCGAGCAGAACGACGGCACCGACAAAAGCGGCCAGAAGTGTCATGGGATCAAATGCGTTGTCACGCAACCGGCCTCCGCCAACGCCGAACAGGCCGAACAGGAATCGACCCAGAAACGAGCCCACGCAGCCGACGATAATGTTGAGGAAGATGCCTTGCTGAGCGTCGGTGCGCATCACGATGCTCGCTAGCCAGCCGATAACGCCGCCCATAATGATTGCGATAATGAAATCCATCATATTGACCCCCTACGATCGTTGTTGCCGCCTGACCCTGCAGGCCTGTCATTGGTAACCCAAATATCTGAAATCGCCTAGCGGAATGGCGGCGGCGGATTATGACCGCCCGCCGCCATGCCGGTCAGCGGACGCTGCCGCGCCGGATCAGATTGATGATCCCGAGCAGCACGACCGCGCCGATGAAGGCCCAGAGCAGGCCGATCGGGCTGAAGGTGTCGAGGCTGGCGCCCATGCCGAAGAAACTGCCGAGGAAATTGCCAAGAAACGCGCCGACGATGCCGACGACGACGTTCAGGAGGATGCCCTGTTGCGCGTCGGTGCGCATGACGATGCTCGCCAGCCAGCCGATGATGCCGCCGACGATCAATGTGATGATCAAACCCATGATTTTCCCTTCCCTGAATCGGCCGGGCACGCGTCGGCGGCCGGCGATTATCGAAACGCCCGGTCGTGCCCGGACATCGCTTCAGCGATAAGGGGACAATGCGGTCGGGGATCGAAAGGTTCCCGGCCGGCCCTTTCAGGCGCGGCCGGGAAAAGGGGGATCGGTTCCTGATCGGGAACGTCTCCGGGTCGCAATATCGCCCTAAGCAGCGCAGTTTGACGCTGGTGTGACGAAAGTCACTGGCGCAAAATTAATTGCGGCGAGGGAGGAGGGGCGGGTAGACAGAAGGCGTGAACGCGGCGTTGGAGCATGGTCCCGTCGGACCGTATCTCGTCATCCCGGCGGAGGCCGGGATCTCACCCTCTCAACCTGACGCACCGGTGAGATCCCGGCCCCTTCGACTGCCTTGCAGGCGCTCAGGACAGGCTTCGCCGGGATGACGATCTAATCAAGAATGATAGATTCCAGGGGTCAATGCGGCCACTGCCGCAATACGGCCGGGCGCAAACGAAATGGGGGCCGGCATCGCTGCCAACCCCCACTATCCGGTTTTGCCCTGCTGGCTCCGTTCCACCTCATCCCGGTCCGCTTCTCTCGCGATCAGCGGCCCGCAAAACGATGCGTCACGGCGCCCGCCGGGAGCAATCCGGCGACGGTTTGGTCGGCCCCCTTTCGGGGGCCGGCCGCACCTGGAAAGCCCTTCATCATCTCTTCTTGCGTCCGCCGAAGCGGTCGCCCTCCAAGCGATGGACTGCATTTCCTGTACCCGATCGGGTCCGTATCAACTCGTGGGAATCGCTACGTTCCGTGATCAGGCTACCGGTCGATTTCCTCGTAGGTCCGTCCGTTCTCTTCCGGCTAGTCTTGCAACTACCCTTGATGTCCCGGTGGTCCGACGTCTCTGTCGTCCGATGATTGGAAGCTGACACGAAGCGTTCGGGCCGCCAACAAAAAATGCACGAAAAGCCCCCGGAAACGGCCCGCACTTGTGGATAACTCCGGCATTAGCAACAAGCGGATTCGCCGCGGCATTTTTGTAACAGTGGCGCAGCATTTTCGGATTCGGCAGCGCGCGATTCACGCCGACCATCGAGTCGCGAATCGACTGATATTGCTGCGACCTCCAGACGACTCGGTCAGCCGATGAAAATCTGAGCCAACACCCCAGCAACCGACAAGACAACAGCTACCACCGAAACCCCGAGCGCCCTTTTTGCTAACCTGTCGGTCGAGCGTGCGGACAACTCCGCATGAGCAAGTGCGATGAGTGTGTTACACTCGGCTACGGAAGGCACCACCGATGCTTTGAGACGGTTTCGTTCGGCCTGCAGCGCATTGATGTGCGTTCGCAGATCGCGATCGTTCAGCACGAATAGATCGGTCGTAACCAACTCTTGGTTACTTTTCGCTTCTTCTGGCATTTTCACGCCCGGCCCAGATCGCCCTTGCCCACCGTCCCCGACGCCATGTCGAGCATCCGGTCGAGGCTTTTGCGCGCGGCGAGGCGAAGCTCTTCGTCCATCTCGATCCTCGGCTGGAGGTCGCGGAGCGCGAGGTAGAGCTTCTCCATCGTGTTGAGCGCCATATAGGGGCAGATGTTGCAGTTGCAGTTGCCGTCGGCGCCGGGAGCGCCGATGAAATTCTTTTCGGGCAGCGCGAGCTCCATCTGGTGAATGATGTGCGGCTCGGTCGCGACGATCAGCGTGTCGCCGGGAAAATTCTTCGCGAACTGCAATATGCCGCTCGTCGAGCCGACATAATCGGCATGGTCGACGATATGCGGCGGGCATTCGGGGTGCGCCGCGACCGGCGCGCCCGGGTGCTGCGCCTTCAGCTTCAGAAGCTCGGTCTCGCTGAACGCCTCGTGGACGATGCACACGCCGGGCCACAGCAGCATCTCGCGGCCGAACTTGCGGTTGAGATAGCCGCCGAGATGGCGGTCGGGGCCGAAGATGATCTTCTGGCTCTCGGGGATCTGGCTGATGATCGTTTCGGCGCTCGACGAGGTGACGATGACGTCGCTGAGCGCCTTCACCGCCGCCGAGCAGTTGATGTAGGTCAGCGCGATATGATCGGGATGCGCTTCGCGGAAGCGCTTGAACTGTTCGGGCGGACAGCTGTCCTCGAGGCTGCATCCCGCGTCCATGTCGGGCAGAACCACGATCTTTTCGGGGCTCAGGATCTTCGCGGTCTCGGCCATGAATTTGACGCCGCAAAAGGCGATGACGTCGGCGTCGGTCTCCGCCGCCTTGCGCGACAGCTCGAGCGAATCGCCGACGAAATCGGCGAGGTCCTGAATTTCGGGCTTCTGGTAATAATGCGCGAGGATGACGGCGTTGCGTTCCTTGCGGAGGCGCTCGATTTCGGCGCGCAGGTCGAGGCCCGAGAGATTCTCGCGGATGGGAGCAGTCATGGCATTTCCTTATATGGCTTAGCCTTGGCGCCCCCCCTACACCGCGACCCGCGACAGGGCAACGCGGTCAACCGCCGGCGAGCCGCTCCGCGAGCGCGATGACGGGAGGCGTCATCGACAAAAGATAGATGGTGAGCCGCACCGCGATGACAACCGCCGCGACCGCTTGCGTCGCCGGATGCACCCTGCCGAGCGTGCGGCGGTCGTAGAGCGCGATGATGCCGACGACGCCGAGCTGCACCAGCCCGACCGGAATGTCCGACCAGCCGATCATCAGAGGCATCGGAAGCAGCCGCCCCAGCGCGGGTTCGAGGATCACGATGGTCGCCCCGATCATCAGCCGCCGGTGCCAGTCGGTCGCGCGGCGCCGCCGGATCGCCCACGCGACCATCGCGCCGAAGACCAGCGACTCGGTCACGGTCAGCGCGAGAAAATAGGGCGGCGTGAAAAAGGGCGGGAAACGGTTCAGTACGAGCGACGCGACGCCGGTAAAGATGCCAAGGCCGGTGATGAAGATCGCCAGCAACCCGCCGATCCGTCCGAGTTGACGGTGCCGCGCCAGATTATCACGCGTCACCAGCGCCGGCTGCGCGATCAGCAGCGCGAGCCACGCGAGCATCGCCACCCCGTGGACATGCACCCAAAAGGGCGCCGCGACCGGATCGACGAAGCCCCGCAGCGCGAATTGCAGGAAACCGAATACGATGAAGACCGCGAGGCCGATCGCCATCCGGTGCCAGAAAAGCTCGGCGCGCGCGGCGCCCCCTGCAGCTGTAGCCATGCCCATTCCCCTGCCCGACCCGGCGGGAGAATAGCGTAGCGGCAAAAGCGCGAAAGCCGGGTTTTTACCCAGTCGATGCGTTGGCGAAGCGCGCGGTCACCTTGGCGTCGATACCCGCGGCCTTCAGCGGCATGGCGAAGCTCTGCTCGATCGCGGTGCGCGCCGCACCTTGCGCGAGGCGCATCGGCGTCGTGCCCTTCGCCTGCTTGATCAGTTCCTCCTGCGCGCGCTTGCGGTTGGCGGCGTCGAGCGTCTTTTCGGCATCGGTCAGCGTCAGCAAAATCTCGCCGTCGCGATATTCGCTGATCGCATCGATGTCGATCTCGGGACCCGCAAGCCGCAGCGGCGGCAGGGTGACGGTCAGCGCGCTGGTCGCCGCGTCCCAGTCGAGGTCCGACTGCTTCAGCTTGCCGAGGTCGAGCTCATAACGGACCGTGCCCGGCATGATCAGCGTTTTTTTCGCGCTGAACCCTAGCCGGCTCTGCGTCGAGGTCACCACCGCGACATAGCGCGCGGTGAAGGGCACGAGGACATTCTGTTCCTGCAATCCCTGGAGGCTAGCGGCGACTACGGTTTCGGGGTCATAGCCGCGCTGCCAGTCCTGCCACGCGCGCCAGCCGAAGAACAGCGCGAGCGCAAGGATCGCGACGAGCGCAGCGCGGAACGGGCCCTTGTTCATGCCACCAGCCTCCAGCTTTCGGCATCGCGCGCGACGCGGCCGCGATTTTCGAGATCGATGAGATGCGCGAGCACCGAGCGGCCGGCGGCGCCCGTCAACCGCGGGTCGAGCCCCTTGTACATTTGTTTCACCATCTCGGGGATGACGCTTGTCCCCTTTTCGAGTTCCCGCAATATCTGCCGCTCGCGCTGCTTGCGATGGCCGAGCATGCCGCGCACCAGTTGCCGCGGCTTGGTCACCGCGGGGCCGTGCGCCGGATAATAGACGCGGTCCTCGCGGTCATAGAGTTTCGACAGGCTCGCCATATAGGCCGCCATGTCGCCATCGGGCGGGCTGACGACGCTGGTCGACCAGGCCATGACATGATCGCCGGTGAACAGCGCCCCCGTCTCGACAAGTGCGAAACAGAGATGGTTCGACGTATGCCCCGGCGTCGCGACCGCCTCGATCGTCCAGCCGTCGCCCGAAATCCGTTCGCCGTCGGCGAGGACGCGGTCGGGCGCATAATCGGGGTCGAACGCCGAATCGGCACGCGGACCGTCGTCGGACAGCGCCAGCGGCGCGCAGCCGATGATCGGCGCGCCCGTCGCTTCCTTGAGCGGCGCGGCGGCGGGCGAATGATCGCGGTGCGTGTGGGTGCAGAGGATCGCGGCGACACGCTGGCCCTCAACGGCGCGCAATATCGCATCGACGTGCCCCACGCCGTTGATGTCGGCGGGATCGCCGATGCTCATGCCCGACCCGGTCGGACCCGGATCGATCACCGCGACGTCGCGGCCCGCCCCGACAATCCACGTCTGGGTGCCGGTGAAGGTGTAGGGCGACGGGTTCGGCGCGAGCACGCGGCGCACGAGCGGCTCGTGCTGCTCGCACTCGCCGGCGCGGATGCTGTCGGGCCAGGGCTTTTCTTCGCTCATGCCCATCATGTGGCATCGCGCGCCGCGAAGGAAAAGGGATAGGCCTCAAAAAGAGGCTGCAAAAAAGGGGGCGACATCGCCGCCCCCTTTCCCCGCCCCTGCGCCGGCCCCACCGGGGAGCGGAGGCCAGCGTCGAAGCCAGTAGTCGGGCTAGTGGCCCGATTTCTCCATATCGGCCATCGCCTTGTCGAGGTCGGCGGCGACCTTGGCGCGCATGTCCTCCGACATCGTCTGGGCCCATTTGCTTTTGGCGAAGGACTCGCGCGTCTTCTTGAGCGCCGACAGGCGAGCCGCCCGGCTCTCTGCCGTGTCGCCGCACGCGAACATATAGACGCTGCTGCGCTTGTCGCCGTCGGCCTCTTCGCGATTGACGACCGGCGCCGCCGGCCTGCCGTCGCCGCATTTGCTGATGACCCGCGTCTTGCCGTCCGTCGTCCAAGCGCCGTGCGCTATCGGGGGGATGGGCGGCATCGGGGGCATTGGCGCCATGACGGTACGGATCCGCTCGCTGCGCTTCGCTTCCAGCCGGTCGGCGATCGCCTCGGCGCGCTTGTGCGAAATGCCCTGTTCCTTGAGCGTCGCGAGCACATCGTCGCGCGACAGGCTGCCGGGGGTGCGGATTTCGATGCGGCGCGCCTGATCCTTGCCGTCGACCCGCGCGGACATCGCCGCGGGCGCCTTCTCATTCGCCGCCTCCTCGCGGATCACGATGCGATGCACGTCGCGCGTCGTGCCCCTATCGTCGGTCGTGACATCGTCGTTGTGCTCGGTGAAAACCATGACATCCGGAGCGTCGGGCGCTTCGGGGGACAGCGGCGCTTCGGGAGGGGCGGGCGGCGCCGGGACATCGGCGGTCTGCGCCTTCGCCATGACGATTCCCGAGGGAACGAGCGTCGCGGTCGCCCCGAGCACCGCCAGCGTCGCGCCGCCGACGAGCAAGCGGCCGGCAAGGCCGCGCTTTTTCGAAATATCCTGCCGCGTCAACATCGTCAGCCTCTCCTGCAGATTGTCGTGCACCGCCATCGGCGCGGCGAGCGACAGGCGCGGGCCCACCGCCGCCTTGACGATCGCGGTGGCGTAGCGGGCGGCGCGGGCGGCGCGCATATTCTGGTCGGCCATCGTCAGCACGCGCGCGTCGCACGCCGCCTCCTGATCGAAACGAAAGGCGCGGATCGCGCGCCACGCGAACGGATTGAACCATTGCGACGCCAGCATCACGAGCGCCGCGGCATTGGCCCACAAATCGCCGTGGCGGTGATGCGCCAGTTCGTGATCGATCGCGAGCGCGCGCTCCTCGGCGACGTAGCGCGCGAAGAAATCATGCGGCACCGCGACAAATCGCCGCCACAGGCCGAATGCGACCGGGCCGTCAATCGCGTCGGTCATCACCAGCCGGATCGAGCCGATCGGCTCGAGCTCGACCGCTTCTTCGAGGACGGCTTGGCGAAAACGGCGATCCGCCACCAGCGCGGCAACCAGCACCGCGATCATCCCGGCAACCCATGCACCGAACGCAAGCGACATCAGGTCAAACGGCCCCCAGGAATAGGACAGCGCCGAAGAGCCCGCGTCCACCGCCTGCGGTCCCACGGTCCAATGAATAACCGTCGTTTCGGGCGATGTCGCAGCCACCTGAGGCGTGACCGGGTCGGCAAGGGGCAGCGGCGGCAGGATGAGGCGCAGCGCCGGGATCAGCCATAGCGAATAGGTCAGCCGCGCGCCGAAATGGCGGGCGAAGGGCTTGCGGATCAGCAGCACCGCGAGGACGAGGAGCGCGGTGGTGAACATCGTGTCGCTCCACGCCTGCATCAGCGTCGCGGCGCTCACGACTTGAGCTTCTTCAAGAGTGCTTCGATCTCGGCGATGTCGGTGTCGGAGAGCGCCTCGCGGTCGGCGAGATGCGCGATCAACGGGCTGACACGGCCGCCGAACAGGCGGTCGACGAAACGCTGCGATTCCTCGCCGACGGCATCGGCGCGCTCGATCGCGGGACTATAGAGATAACGCCGGCCGTCGGCCTCGGCCGTTACCGCGCCTTTCTGGACCAGCCGCGCGAGCAGCGTCTTCACCGTCGCCTGCGTCCAGCCGTTGATCGTGCCGATGCGCCGGGTCAGGTCGGCGGCGGTCTGCGGGGCTTTGTCCCACAGCGCCGACAGAACCTGCATCTCCGACTCGCTTGCTCGTTCTGCCATGCGGACCCCTCCCATTGGCACTGTCGATCTGATGCGACTACAAATGTAGTCAAAGGGCTGAACGCTTGCTGAACGAAGCGGATGTCCATTTGTCCGTCATCTGTCGGAAAATTTGACACACTCGGCCGCAGGTAAGAAATCGCTAACCAGCGTCCCGCTCAAAAATCCGTGAGCACCGCAAACTGGCATGGCATTTGTATAATATCATTTGTTCCCGAGTGTTCCGCTCAACTGGAGCGGTGGGGGGTATCAGTCTGGTCCCTGATGCCCCCTGCCCCCACCCGGGAAAACCCCACTTGCCCCCGATGCGGACGGGGGGCGGAGCGGCCGAACGGCCCCGCCCCCCGGATGCTTTTCAGCTCGAAATTTCGGGAACGCCGAACAGCGCGGCAAAATCGCGTCGCTTTTTCAGCAGATCGTCGAGGCTGTAGCCATCGAGCACCTGCATGAAGGCTGTAAGTGCCTCGGCGAGCGCGCCCGTCAGTCCGCACGCGGGCGCGACGATGCAGCCGCCGCAATCGACGAGCTCGAAGCCCTCCTCGGTATGGCGCACCACCGCGCCGACGTTGATCTCGGCTGCCGGTCGCGCGAGCCGGACGCCGCCGAAGCGGCCGCGCACGCTCTCCAGATAGCCCGCGTTCACCAGATCGTTGACCACCTTCATCAAATGGTTCTGCGATACGCCATAGGCGCGCGAAATTTCCGAGATCGCGCTGAGGCGCGCGTCATCCTGCGCCCCCACATAGAGGAGCACGCGCATCGCATAATCGGTGTAGCGCGTCAGGCGCATCGCAATCCTTCAAATCCGCTTCGACCATATATGTATTTTTGTTGCATGTTTCAAATCACAGCAATACATGCGCATCAAATACATGATTGGAGCGAGTCGTGAACCCCCACGATCACATCGACGAAGCCGCGCTGGAGCACCTGATTCCGGCCTTTTACGCCCGGGTGCGGGCCGACCCCGAAATCGGCCCGCTGTTCAACGAAGCAGTCGAAGACTGGCCCGCGCATCTCGAAAAACTCGTCGCCTTCTGGTCGTCGGTGATGCTGACGACCGGCCGCTACAAGGGCAGCCCGGTGGCCGAGCATCTGAAACACAAGGCGCGCATCACCCCCGCAATGTTCGACCGCTGGCTCGCGCTCTGGACCGCGACGACCGATGAACTGATGGCGCCCGACGCGGCCGCCGCGCTGCAAGCCAAAGCCGCGCGCATCGCCGAAAGCCTGCAACTCGCGCTCTTCTTTCGTCTCGACGACCCCACCGGCCGCCGCGCCGCCTGAACCACCCCACCCTTTTTTATCTCCCCTCCCGAACAGGAATCCAAAAACATGCGCACCGCTTCCGCCCACGCGATGGAAATCGTCAAGGCCACCGCCCCGGCACTCGAAAAGCACGGCCTCGCGATCACCACGGCGATGTACGCCCGGCTGTTCCAAAACGAGGAGATCGCAGCGATGTTCGACCGCGCTGCGCAGACGAGCGGCGAACAGCCGAAGCGCCTCGCAGCGGCGATTCTCGCCTATGCGAAGAATATCGACAGGCTCCAGAACCTCGGTCCGGCGGTCTCGCGCATGGTGAGCCGCCATATCGAAACCGGCGTCCGGCCCGAACATTATCCGCACGTCGCCAACGCCCTGCTCCCCGCGATCCGCGACGTGCTGGGCGAAGAGGTCGCGACCGACGAGGTGCTCGCGGCGTGGGGCGAGGCCTATTGGATGCTCGCCGACATTCTGATTGGCGCGGAGGCGCAGGCATATGAGGATGCCGAGGCGGCCTAACCCCGCTCCGGGGCGGCGGCAACGACCGGAAGCGGTGGGTTGCGGCCATCCTTTTCATCGTCATCCCGGCGAAGGCCGGGATCTCACCCTAACGGTTTTACGCACCGGCGAGATCCCGGCCCCTTCGACTGCCTTGCAGACGCTCAGGACAGGCTTCGCCGGGATGACGAATAAGCCAATATCGTCAATCCACCCCAAAGCCGACAAACAAAACCCGCCGGCACATCAGCGCCGGCGGGTTTTTCAAGCCGCGAATGCACCCCCTTATTCGGCGCGCGTCGGGATGCCGTTCATCAGCGTGTGCAGTTCGCCCGCTTCCCACATCTCCATCATAATGTCGCTGCCGCCGACGAATTCGCCCTTCACATAAAGCTGCGGGATCGTCGGCCAGTCCGAAAATTCCTTGATGCCCTGACGGACTTCCATGTCCTGCAACACATCGACGGTTTCATATTCGACGCCGAGGCGGTCGAGCATCGCGATCGCGCGCGAGGAAAACCCGCACTGGGGAAAGAGCGGCGTGCCCTTCATAAAGAGCAGCACGGGGTTGTCGGCGACCAGCGTGGCGATGCGGTCGTGGGTGGTGGGGTCGGTCATTGTCGGTCTCCGGGCAGGCGCGCCATCGCGCCGGCAAATCATCTAACCCTTATGAGGGGATGGCGGTCGTCAATTGCAAGGCATGAAGTTCACCGCCCATGCGTCCTCCCAAGGCTGCATAGACCGCCTTGTGCCGCGCGACGCGGGTCATCCCCTGAAAGGATGCGCTGACGACGTGCGCCGCATAATGGTCGTTGTCGCCGGCGAGGTCGGTGATCGTCACCTCGGCATCGGGAAAGGCCGCGACGATCATCGCCCGCAGATCGTCCTCGCGCATGCCCATGCCGATCGCCTCAGTTCTGGCTGTCGATGAACTGGCGGCGCGCTTCGACTGCCTTGTCGTTCAGCGCCGCGCGGATTTCGGCGTCGCTGATCTCGACGCTCGCCGCGGTCAGATCGCCCGCGAGCTTGCGGATGACGTCCTCGTCGCCCGCTTCCTCGAAATCGGCCTGCACGACCGCCTTGGCATAGGCGTCGGTTTCCTCGGGGGTCAGCCCCATGCGCTCGGCCGCCCATTCGCCGAGCAGCCGGTTGCGGCGCGCGGTGATCCGGAATTGCACCTCCTGGTCGCGTGCGAATTTCGTCTCGAAAGCCCGTTCCCGATCGTCGAATGCGCTCATCTTGTCCTCGTCCGAATGAATCTCTCTTCGCAGATAGGTGGCCTGTCCCGGCGGCGCAAGCCGCCTGTGCGGCAGATCACTTCCCTTTCGCTTACGAAGGGTTTAGGGTTCATCCCCAAGGGAATGGGTCGTACCGCAGCAATGAAGATTGCGCCTTGCCGACATCGCGTCGGCACGGTGCCTTCGCGCTTGTGTTTGGGGGATTAGGTGATGACCGCTCGACGTTCGCATTTGGCGCCGTTTCTGGCCGCGCTGGCCTTGGCCGCGCCGGGAGCCGCGCTGGCGCAGGGAGGCGACCCGACGCTTCGCGACAGTTTCGCGATCGGCGGCGAGGGCGGCTCGCTGTGCGAGGTGCAGGCCACCGTCCGCGACCGCGTGATCGAGGGCATGTTCGACCGCGCCTGGACGATCATCTGCCGCGATGCCGGCCAGCCCGTGGGAACGGTGCGCGTGTTGCGCGCCGACGCCGACGCGGCGCGCGCGCGGATCGAACGCGCCCGCGCCGGCACGATCGCCTGCGCGGCCGATGGCGCCTGCACGGTCGGCGACAGCAATGTCGCGTGGACGACGCGGATCGAAGCCGATGGCGATACGAGCTATAGCGTCGAAGGCTTTGCCGCCTATGACGACGCGCTCAGGATCGCGCTCGAATCGGTGCGCCAGCGCCGGGTCGCCCCCGGCGTGATCAAGGTCGCGACGATTTCGGTCGGCGACAATGACGGTTTCGCACGCACGCTCGCGGGGTCGATCGATCTCGACAAGGCGCTGGCCGAGGGATATCGCCGCAACCATAGCGGCGATTATGCCGAGGCCGCCGAATTTTTCGAGGCACTGTCGCGCCGCGCGGAGGGCGAACAGGCGGCCGCCGGAATCGATCCCACCGAATTCACGCTGAACCGCGCGCTGCAACGCTCGAACCTCGGCGAATTCGCCGAAGCCGAGCGCCTGTTCGCCGAGGTTGAGGCCATTCCGACCGGCGACCCGGTCCAGCTGCGCCTCCGCCGCAACTTCCGCGCGATCAACGCGCTCAACCAGCGCGATTACGACCGCGCGGCGGCGCTGCTTCAGGCGCCGATCGCGCCGATCGCCACCGGCGTGACGGTCGCGGGCGACGCGGTGACGCTGACCCCCGAAATCGTCGCCGGCGTCAACAGCGGCGACAACGCCCGCGTTATCCGGCAGGCGAACGACCGCGAGCGGCTGACCCCGATCGAGCGCGCGCAGATCATCGACGCGCAGGCGGTCCACCTGCTCGGCACCGTCGAACGGCTCCGCGGCAACGCCGAGGCGGCAAAATCCGCGCAATTGAAGGGGCTCGGCGACGCGCTTGCCGTGCGTCAGGGTCGCGTGACCTCGATCGTTCGCCTGCGGTCACAGATGCTCGGTGAACTCGCATTGGCCGAGGAAGCGGTCGGCGACCTTGGCAGCGCCGACACGCGCTTCACCCAATCGGTCGACCTGCTCGCGGCCGAATATCCCGAAACCACCGCGCTCGCTTCGGCGCGCGCGCGCTATGCGTCCTTCCTCACCCGCCACGCGCAGGACGAGAAGGCGATCGGCATCTATCGCGAGGTCGTCACCGCGCTCGCGAACTCGCAGCGTTCGACCGCGGGAATGGCGAATGTCATGGCGCCCTATTACCGGCTGCTGGCGAACCGCGCGGCGACGAACCCCGCTGCGGTCGGCGAATTCTTCGTCGCCAGCCAGCTTCAGATCCGTCCCGGCGTCGCCGACACGCAGGCGGTGCTGGCGCGCGAATTGTCGAGCGGCAGCGACGACGGCGCGCGGCTGTTCCGCCAGGCGACGACGCTGAACCGCGACATCGAACGCGCACGGATCGAAGCCGCCCGCCTCGCGCAACTCCCCGATTCGCCGGAGGTGGGCGCGCAGCGCGCCGACATCGGGACCCAGCTCGACAATCTGACATTCCAGCAGTCCGAAACGATCATCCAGCTGTCGGCCTTTCCGCAATATCGCGTCGTCGCGTCGGGCAAGCTCGATCTGGCCGAACTGCAGCAGGTTCTGCGCCCCGGCGAAGCCTATCTGAAGATGCTCGTCGTCGGCGAGAGCGTCTATGCGATGCTGATCGAACCAGACGGCGCACAACTCTGGAAATCAGACATCGCCGCGTCGGACCTCGATCAAGCGGTCGATACGATCCGCTCGACGATCTCTATCGTCGAAAATGGCCGCCGCCTCACCTATCCCTTCGATGCCGCGACGTCCTACAAGCTTTACGGCCAGCTTTTCGGCCCGGTCGCAGCGAAGCTCCCGTCGGTGCCGCATCTGATCTTCGAACCCGACGGCGCGATGCTGCGGCTGCCGATCAATCTGCTGATCACCGCCGATACGGGGCTCGCCGATTATGAACGGCGGCTGCTCGACCCCGACGCCGACCCGTTCGACATGCGCCGGATCGCCTGGCTCGGCCGCACGAGCCGCCCGAGCACCGCGGTATCGACACTCGGCTTTCGCAACGCGCGGCAGGCACCGCCCTCGAAGGCGAGCCATCAATATTTCGGGCTCGGCGAGAATCTGCCGGTCGAAGGCCGCTTGCCGTCCACTGGCACCCGCGGCGCGGCGGGCGGCAGCGTCGATGGCGACTGCCTGTGGGACGTCGCGCAATGGGGCCGCCCGATCTCGGCCGACGAACTGGTCACGGCGCGCAATGCCGTGGGCCGCGCGGCCGGGACGCTGCTCACGGGGGGCGCCTTCACCGACACGGCGGTCAAGAACCGCGCCGACCTAGCCGACTATCGCATCATCCATTTCGCGACGCACGGCCTCGTCACCGCACCGAACCCCGCATGCCCCGCGCGCCCCGCGCTCGTCACCTCGTTCGGCGGCGGGGATTCGGACGGCCTCCTGACCTTCCAGGAAATCTTCGACCTCCGGATCGACGCCGATCTCGTCATCCTCTCCGCCTGCGATACCGCCGGCGCGGCGAGCGTCGCGGCGACGCGCGAGGCGGGGCTTTCGGGCGGCGGCAGCGCACTCGACGGGCTGGTGCGCAGCTTCATCGGCGCCGGCGGCCGCTCGGTGATCGCGAGCCACTGGCCCGCGCCCGACGATTTCGACGCGACCCAGCGGCTGATCGGCGGCCTGTTCGCGGCCGACGAAGGGACGAGCATCGCCGATGCGCTGGGCGCCACGCAGATGCGGCTGATGGACGACCAGCAGACCTCGCACCCCTATTATTGGGCGGGCTTCGCGATCATCGGCGACGGCGGCCAGCCGCTGCTCCACAGCGGCGCGGCCACCGCCCGAAGGGGAGAGGCTGCCGGCCGCGCCGCCCGCTGATCCGATGAACGCGCCCGAAACCATCATCCCCGCCGAGCCCCCGCCCGCGCAGGACAGCCAGCGCACCGCGGTGCCGCTTGGCAAGCGCGTGCGCCGGCTGGTCATGCAGCTCGGTCCGTCGCGGATGGCGGCGACGATCGTCTTCCTGCTCGCCGCGATCCTGATCGCCCGGTTCAGCTGGCAGCTGCCGCTGATCAACGCCGCCGAACGTGCGCTTTACGACGCGCGCGCGACGTTGATGGCGCCCAAGGCCGAACAGGACAGCCGCATCACCCTCGTCACCTATAATGACGAGACGCTGTTCAACACCGGCATCCGCTCGCCGCTCGACCGGACCTTGCTCGCGAACGCGCTCGGCAATCTCGACCAGATGGGCGCGAAGGCGATCGGCATCGATATCGCGTTCGATTCGCCGCGCCCCGACGACGATGTGCTGAAGGCGCAGCTCCGCGCGATGCGGACGCCGACCTGGCTCGCCTATGCCGAACAGGCGAGCAACCCGAACACCATCTTCTATGAGCAGCAGAAATTCCTCGAAGCCTTCATCGCCGATGTCGCGACCGCGAAGACCAGGCCGACGAGCGTGCTCTTCCGCACCGACGACGACGATGTGATCCGCGAATGGCCCTATCGGCCAAAGCATCTGCCGCCGTTGATGGCGAATGCGTTGGCGCCGGTCGATCCGGCCTATGCCGATTTTCAGGGCGGCATCCGCTTCCTCGTCCCCGCGCGCGCCGCGGCGGGGCAGGAGGAACCGGTGTTCGCCAACATCCCGATCGACACCTTTGCGATACCGATGGATGACCAGATGCGCGCCGCTTTCGCCGAGCTGGTCAAGGGCCGCTATGTGCTGATCGGCGGCGACATCATCGACAATGATCAATTCAACACGCCGCTCAGCCGCTTTCCCGACGCGATCACCGGCCAGCATGAAACGATGATCGGGCTCGAGGTTCACGCGCATATGCTCGCGCAGCAACTCGACAACGCCTGGCCGCGCCCGATTCCGGGGCCGGCGCTCTGGACGCTCGCGGTGTTGATCGTCGCCGCGGGCGGGCTCACCAGCCTGATCGACCTGCGCGCGCGCTGGGTCGCACTCGCTTTCCTCGGACAAATGGCCTTCTTCATCGCCTTTCCCTTCTGGTTGCAGGCACGCGGCATCGACACGACGACGCTGCCGACCTTCGGCTGGGCGGTGGGCTGGCTGTTCGGCTATGCCGCGGTCGGCACCGCGGCGCGCACGGTCGGGTCGCGCCAGCGCGCCTTCGCGCAATCGGCGCTCGGCAAATATCTGCCCGCCGACGTCGCGGCGCAGATTTTGCGCGACCCCGACCAGCTCTCGCTGCACGGCGAGCGGCGCAACATCTTCTGCGTCTTCACCGACCTCGAAGGCTTCACCAAATTGAGCCACGCGGTGACCCCGGAGACCGTCGCGCGGCTGCTCAACGAATATCTCGACCGCCTCTCCGACATCGTGCTCGACCATGGCGGGACGATCGACAAGTTCGTCGGCGACGCCGTCGTCGCCTTCTGGGGCGCGCCGCTCAGCCGCCCCGACGATGGCGAGCGGGCGGCCGCCGCGGCGCTCGCGATGTATGAAGCGGGCGAGACATTCCGCATCGACCTCGCCGCCGAGGACGTGCCGCCGATCGGGATGACGCGCGTCGGCCTGCATGTCGGCGACGCGATCGTCGGCAATTTCGGCGGCGAAGGGCGCATCCAATATACCGCGCTCGGCGACAGCATGAACACCGCCTCGCGGCTCGAGGCGGCGAACAAGAGCCTGAAGACCGGCGTGCTGATCTCGGCCGAAGCCGCCGCGCGCTCGGGCCGCGACGACCTCGTTCCGATGGGCCGCGTCACGCTGCGCGGGCGCGCACAGCCGGTCGACCTTTTCACCCCGCGCCCCGATCTTGTCCCGGAACGGCGCGCCCGGATCGCCGCGCTTGTCGCGGCGCACGCGGCGGGCGATAAAAATGCCCATGTGACCGCCGCCACAGCATTGGCCGCGGAATTCGCCCAGGACGCATCCATCCTGTTCCTGATCGAACGCCTGAACCAGACCAAAGAGGGAGAAAGCTATGTCCTTTCCTGACTTCCGGATGCGCCGTTTCGGCCTGACCGCCGCAGCCGCCGTCGCCGCCATGACCATGGTCACCGCCGCCGCGGCGCAATCGATGGTCGTCCGCTCGACCGGGCCGTCGGCGGCCAAATATCCGACCGGCGCGCGGCTCAAGTCCAGCGACAAGCTGACCCTCGTCGCGGGCGACCGGATCGTGCTGATGCAATCGGGCAAGACGCGCACCCTGTCCGGGCCCGGCACCTTCGGCGCCACCAGCACGGTGCAGGCGAGCCAGTCGCTCGGCGGCAATGTCTCGCGGATGCTCGCCAAGGGGCCGACGATGCGGTCGCGCGGCGGATTTTCGCGCGGCCCCGACGAACCGACCCCCGCCGAGCTTCGCGCGCCCAATCTCTGGCTGCTCGACTATCGCGAGGGCGGGACCTTTTGCGTCCTCGATCCGGCGGTGCTGATGCTGTGGCGCCCCAATATGCAGGGCGATACCGCGCTCGAGATCGAAAGCGGCGGCAAGAAGACGACCGTCGCGATCGTCGATGGCGCCAATTTCCGCAAATGGCCGACCGACATCCTGCCGGTGCAATATGGCGCCGGCTATCGCCTCTCGGGCGGCGGGCTCGCGCAGCCGGTGACGGTGCGTTTCACCGCCGTGGAAAATGCCCCCGATACGATCGAGGCTTCGGTCGATATGCTGATGGCCAAGGGCTGCACATCGCAGCTCAATCGCCTGGTCGATACGATGTCGGAAGCGGGTTGAGTGAACGGATGGAGAGCGATTGAACGCGCCCTATCCATCTGATATATTCCCGGGAAATACCGCCTGTCGCGTGGCGGAACCTTCCTTGGGTCGAAATTTGTCTCGCCGGGTCGCCGGCGGAGCCAATGACATTGGCGCACCGCGATCGCGGTGCGCCGGAACGCAAGGGGTGGTGATGGCCGTGTCGGGGGATGTGGGATTTGGGACCGAAAGGCCGAAGCACGCGGCGATCCGCGGGCTATTGGCCGGTTCGGCGGGATTGATCGCGGCGGCGCTGCCCGCCGCCCTGTGGGCGCAAGCGACACCGCAGATCCCGACGCGCGAGGAGATCCAGCGCCCGACGCTGCCTCCCGCCGCGCAGCCCGGTGAACAGATCGTCGCGATCGACGACGGCATCGAACGCGCTCCCTGCCCGCTCGCCAGTCCCGAATTCGCGCATATCCGCTTCACATTGCGCGCAGTCGAGTTTTCGAGCGTCGAAGGCATCGACAACGGGCTACTCGCGCCAAGCTGGTCCGATCGCGTCGGCCAAGAGTTGCCGATTTCCGCGGTGTGCGAGATTCGCGACCGCGCCGCGACGATCCTGCGCTCGCAAGGCTATCTCGCCGCGGTTCGTGTGCCGCCGCAGACGATCGGCGACGGCATCGTCCGGCTCGACATCCTGTCCGCGCGCATGGCGCGGATCGAGGTGCGCGGCGACGCCGGCGCGAACGAAAAATTGCTGCAACGCTATCTTTCGCGGCTCGACGATGCACCGGTGTTCAATATCGCCGACGCCGAACGCTACCTGCTGCTGGCGCGCGACATCCCGGGCATGGATGCGCGGCTGACGCTGCGCCCCGGCGCCGTTCCCGGCGAAGTCGTAGGCGAAGTCACCGTCAGCCGAACGCCCATGACCTTCGATTTCAATGCGCAGAATTTCGGGTCGCGCGACGTCGGCCGCTGGGGCGGCAATGCGCGCGCGCGTTTCGCGGGCCTGACCGGCATGGGCGATCTCACCACGGTCAGCTTCTATGCGACCCCCGATCTCGACGAGCAGAAGGTCGTGCAGGCGTCGCACGAGTTCCGCGTCGGCGGCGAAGGGCTGCGTCTCGGCGCCAGCTATACCTACGCCTGGACGCGCCCCGATCTCACCGGCCTGCCGATCAAGTCGAACACGCAGATCGTGAGCCTGTTCGGGTCTTATCCGCTCGTGCTGACGCAAGCCCGGCGCGTGACGATCGGCGGCGGGCTCGACATCATCGATCAGGACATCAGCCTGACCGGCGTCCCGCTCAACAAGGACCGGCTGCGCGTCCTGAACCTGCGCGCCGACGCGAACTGGATCGACCCCGCCTCGATCGCCGGGCGCGGCGGCTATAATCCCGGCGAGCCGCGCTGGTCACTCGCCACCTCGTTCGAGGCGCGGCGCGGTCTCGATTTCCTCGGCGCGAGCGACGATTGCGGTCCCGGCGGTGCGGCCTGCTTCCTGCCCGGCGCGGTGCCGCTGACGCGGATCGAGGGCAAGCCCGACGCCTTCCTGCTGCGCGCCAATGCCCTCGCCGAATGGCGCCCGGCAAGGCTGTTCACACTGTCGGCGGCGCCGCGCGCGCAATGGGCGGCCGACCCGCTACTCGCCTATGAGGAATTTTCGGGCGGCAATTTCACCGTCGGACGCGGCTTCGACCCCGGCACCGTGATCGGCGACAGCGGCGTCGCGGTGGCGCTCGAAGCGCGCTACGGCTCGTTCATCCCCGCCAATACGAAGGCCTTCGCCTTTCAGCCCTTCGTCTTTTTCGACGCCGCCTGGGTGTGGAACGAGGATGCCGCCTTCGACGGGCTCGATCCGCAGAAACTTTATTCGGCCGGCGGCGGCGTGCGCGTCGCTTATGGCAACCTCGGCCGGCTCGACGTCACGCTGGCGGTGCCACTCAACCGCGCCGGTTTCCTCACCGAGCGGCCCGACCCACGGCTGCTGGTGTCGCTGACCACCCAGTTCGGCGTGGGAGCGCGCTGACCATGATTTTTGCATCGAGGACGACCGCCATGCGTGCCACCGCCACTCTCTCGCCCGTCCGCAAAGGCAGGCAGCGCCTGCTGACCAGTTGCGCGATCGCCGCCGGGATCGCCGCGCTCGCCTATGGCGGCCCGGCCTCGGCGCAGGTGGCGGGCACGGGCAGCTTCGCTTCGGGCACCGGCTCGATCGGTAACGATGGCGGGGCCAACTCGACGACGGTGAATGTCGATGGGGCACAGAGCATCATCAACTGGGTGCCGACCGACACGGCGCCGACCGGCGGCGCGATCGACCTGCTCCCCGCGGGCGAGAACTGGAATTTCGTCGGCACCGGCGACTATACCGTGCTCAATCGCTTCGTGAACGGCGGCGGCGGATCGCTCAGCCGCCAGATCGCGCTCAACGGCACGGTCAACTCATATACGGGATCGACCAGCGGCCCGCGCGGGGGCAATATCTGGTTCTACAACGCCGGTGGCATCCTGATCGGCGCGAGCGGCGTGATCAACGTCGGCAGCCTGCTGCTCACGACGAACGACATCGTCACGACCGGCGGCCTGTTCGGCCCCGGCGGCACGATCCGCTTCAATGGCGCCGCGGGCAGCACGTCGGCGATCACCGTCAACGGCGCGATCAACGCCGATATCGGCGGCAGCCCCGGCAGCTCCTATGTCGCGTTGGTCGCGCCGCGCGTCGTGCAGGCGGGCGCCGTCCGCGTCGACGGATCGGCGGCCTATGTCGCCGCCGAGCAGGCGAACATCCGCATCAACGGCGGCCTCTTCGACATCGACGTGACCGTCGGCGCGGAGGGTGGCAACGCCATCACCCACAGCGGCACGACCACCGGTCCGGCGCATCTCGACGCCAATGGCAACGAGAGCCGCATCTATATGGTCGCCATTCCCAAGAATGACGCGGTGACGATGCTGGTCAGCGGGGCGATCGGCTATGACGACGCGCTGTCGGCAGAGGTCGATCCCGACGGCGCGGTGCGCCTGTCGGCGGGCTATAATATCGTCGGCGGCGAACTCGCCGCGGCGCCCGTCAACGCGACGGCGGCGAATATCACGGCGGCCGATACGCTGCTGCGCAGCAACACGATCGCGCGCGCCAGCGGCGCCTTTGCCGCCGGCCCGACGCAGCAATTGCCGGGATCACCCACGCCGCTGTCGTCGGAGGGCCAGTTTTTCGTCGAGGGCAGCGGCATCTTCGTCGGCGACACCAGCGCCACCCTGTCCATCGGGGCGAATCAGCGCGGCGGCGCCGACGGCAGCCTGATCATCGAGTCGGTCGACGCCAACGGCATCGCGGGCAACGCCGCCGTCAACGTCTCGGGCGGCACGCTCTCGGCCGCCAGCCTGGAAATATATGCGGACGGCGAACCGCAGGCCGCGACCGGGGGAGACAGCCAGGGCGGAACGGCCAGCCTGACGATCACCGGCGGCAGCGTCAGCGCGCCGGTGGTCGTGGTCGAAGCCAATGGCATCGCCGATACCGGAACAAACGGCATCGGCGGCAACGGCAGCGGCGGCAACGCCAGCATCACCGTCAGCAACGCGGGCAGCACGCTGACCGCCAGCAATATTTTCATAAACGCGCTCGGGCGCGGCGATTTCAATTTCCCCAACACCCCGCCCGCCATCAATGGCGACGGGACGGGCGGCACGGCGGCCCTCACCGTTTCCAATGGTGGCAGTGTGACGCCGGCCGCTCTGCTTTCGCTCGACGCGCGGGGAATTGGCGGCATCGGCCTCACCCAGTCGGGCAATGGCACCGGCGGCACGGCGCGCATTCAGGTGTCGGGCGCGGGGTCATCCCTGTCGGCGACGCAGAGCTTCGTCGATGCCTCGGGCCAAGGCGGCGGAAACGCCGGTTTCTTCCAATCGCAGAATGGTGGAGACGGAACGGGAGGCACCGCCGGGATACTGATCGACGCCGATGCGGCATCGACCATCTCGCTGGGCTCGGCCGGCGTTTTCGCCATCGGCGAGGGCGGCAACGCCGACGGAAGCGAGAATACCACCGGCGGCGATGCGCTGGGAGGGTCGGCCAGCTTGATCGTCGAGGGTGGCGTCAACGCGCAATTCACCCAAATAGTGCTCGACGCGTCCGCGGCCGCCGGAACCGCCGCCACCCCCAGCGGCACGACGGGGCAGTCGGGCAACGCGCGCGCGAACAATGTGACATTGACGGCGACGAACGGGTCCACCATCGACAGCAGCGGTTTGATCAACCTTTTCGCCGTCGGCATGAATCCCTTTCCCTTCAACCCCACCGGTGAAAATTTCGGAACGGGCACGGGGGGCAATATCGCGGTCAACGCGACCGCGGGGGGCACGATCAGCACCGGCGCCCGCCTCACCGCGCAAGCGATGGGCGGCAGCATGTCCGACACGATCCGGCAAAGCGCCGGTAACGGCATTGGCGGCGACGTCGATTTTCTCGCCGACGGCGGCACCATTCGCGCCGAGGTCTATGACGTCGATGTCAGCGGCAACACCGCCGATGTGGCCGGCGCCGGGGGCACGGCGCAGGGCGGAACGATCGACGTCTTCGCGCAAAATGGCGGATTATTCGTTGCCACGCTCGACGCGAACAGCCGCTTCAACGCCGGCGCCACGTCGGGCATCAGCGCGGCGGGCGCGGCAGCCACGGGCGGCACGATCCAGCTGATCGCCGACGCCGGCACGATCGACCTCGGCGTCGGGGCCAATTTGTTCGCCGACGGCAGTTCGGGCGGCGCGGCGGTGCCGGGCGCGAACAACCCGACCGGCACCGGCGGCGCGATCCTGATCCGCGTCGAAGCCGACGCGTCGGACAGCAGCCGCATCGACGCCGGCGACCTGTTCGCATCGGCCGACGGCCGGGCGCTGCCGGACGGCGAAACGCCGCCCGGCGTGGAACTTCCCGCCGGCAACGGCCAGGGCGGCACGATGACGGTGGAGATCGCAGGCGGCACCCTCACCGGCGGCGTCCTCGAACTGTCGGCGACCGGCGTGGGCGGCGGCGGCGCGGGCAGCGCAACGGGAACCGGCGGCACCGCGACCTTCACGCAGACGGGTGGAGCCGTGTCGATCAGCGACATGAACATCGTCGCCGACGGCTTCGGCGGCACCGTGCAAGGCGTGTCGGGAACGGGCATCGGCGGCATCGCGGCGATCAACCTGTCGGGCGGCACGATCACCGCGGCCGACATCACGGCCTCGGCCGGCGGCACGGGCGGCATCGGCTTCAGGGGCGATGATTTCGACCCGCTCAACATCGTCGCGAGCGGCGCCGGCGGCGTCGGCCGCGGTGGCGCCGCGACGATCAGCATCGACGGCGCGGCCATCGTCGAGACCGGCGTCATTCGCGCGAGCGCGCTCGGCGCCGGCGGCGACGGCGGGCGGTTCGACAGCTTCTTCAGCGGGATACCGGGCGACGCGGGCAACGCGGGCGAAGGCATCGGCGGTGAAGCGACGGTCAATGTGCGCGGCGGCACCACCACCGCGAGCAGCCTGACCGCCGACGCGTCGGGCACCGGCGGCATCGGCGGCGAAAGCTTTTTCTCGAGCAGCGGCAGTCCCGCCACCGGCATCGGGGTCGGCGGGACGGGCGGCACGGGCCGCGGCGGCACCGCGTCGATCGCGCTGGGAACCGCGATCGACGGCGTCGGCACGGCGAGCAGCGTCGCGCTCGGTTCGGGCGGCGCGGGCGGCTTCCACAATGTCGGCGGCGATGGCGGCGATGGCTTCGGCGGCACCGCACAGGCGATCGTGACCGGCTTCGAGGCGGGCGACCTCGCGGTCACCATCGATTCGACCGGGGTCGGCGGCGATGGCGCCAACGGCAGCGACGGCGCGGGCGGCAGCGGCGGCAACGGCACGGGCGGCACCTCGCGCATACTCGCCGACGGCGCGGGCGCGAGCCTTACCGCTGTGCAGAGCAATCTCGTCTCGGGCGGCATCGGCGGCAACGGCGGCGCGGGCGGGCTCGGCTTCGGCTCCTTCCTCGCGGTCGCGCCCGATGGCGGCGATGGCGGCGACGGGCAAGGCGGCACGATCGAAATTGCCGCAAGCGAAGGCGGGACCGTCGCGCTCGGCCTCGACGGGGGTGACCTCGTCTCGCTCTCCAGCACCGGCAACGGCGGCGCGGGCGGGCTCGGCAGCGACAGCAGTTTCGGCGAAGGAAATGACTCGGGAGGCGGCGGCGACGGCGGCGCGGGAACCGGCGGCACCGTCCGCCTCGTCGCGACCGGCGGCACGATCACCTCGAACGGCGAAGCGGTCGATATCACCGCCAGCGGACTTTCGGGTGAAGGCGGCAGCGGCGGCACCGGCCAGGGCGGCGGCCGGGACGGCATCCTCGGCGATTTGGGTCAGACCACCGGCGGGCGCGTCGTGATCGAAACAGTGGTCGGCGCCTCGGGGCCCGGCCAGATCGACCTTGGCCCGACGAGCATCGCGGCGAACGGCGATTTCGCGGGGCGCATCGAGTTGCGCGCGGGCGGCAATATCAGCTTCGCGGGCCTCACCGCCGAGGCGTTCGGGACCGCCGCGCCGACCAACAACGACACCGATACCGCGCTCGCGGGCATCTTCGTCGCGCCAACCGGCGGCACGATCGCCAGCCAGGGCGACGTCACGCTGACCACCGACGGCTCGATCGGCGTCCATGCCCGGTCGAACGGGATCGTCGACGTCGATGGCATCCTGACGATCGACGCGGGCGACCAGATCGACATCCGCCACGATGCGCGCGAAGGCGCGGCGCCCACGCTCCGCGCGAGCGACAGCCTGATCGCGACGGCGCCGAACAGCATCAGCGGCGCGCCGGACAGCCTGATCGCCGCCGGCGGCGCGCTGTCGCTGACCACCGCCGGGACGATCGGCATCGACGGGCTGACGGGTGACGACATCAGCCTGACCAGCACCGGCGCGACGACCGTCGAACATGCCGAAGCGGTGAATGATTTCACCGCGAACGCCGCGAGCTTCGCGACCGGTCTCAATTCGATCATCACCGGCGGCGATATCGATATCACCTCGCCGGGCGCGGTCGATCTCGGCAATTCGAGCGCGGGCGGTTTCGTTCAAGTCTCGGGGCAATCGATCGCCTTCAACAATATCGACGCCGGCCTGTCGGTCGACCTGTTCGCCGACGGAATCGACGGCGGCTCGATTGCCGCCGGCGGCGACATCACCCTGTTCGCCGACAGCATCGCGCTGACCGGCGCGGTGACGGGCGACGCGTCCTTCTTCGCCTTCGGCACGGGCGGCGCTGTGTCGGTGAACAGCGCCGACGTCGCCGGCACGATCTCCATCTTCTCGACCGACGATCTTTCGGGCAGCTTCGTCGCGGGCGGCGACATCTTCCTCAATTCGGACGGCAACATCGATGCCTCGGCGCAGGCGAACGGCGGCTATGTCGACGGCAACGGTCTCGCCACCGAAGGCAATCTGTTCGTCGTCGCGGCGGGCGACGCGGCGCTGACCGACAGCTCCGCAGCGCGGATGTTCGGAGTGAGTGCCGGCGGCGCCGCATCGATCGATGGCGGCACCGCGGGCGAGGACATGCTCATTATCGCCGGGACTACCGCCAGCCTGACCGACGTCAGCGTGGGTGACGACCTCACCGTCAACGCGTCCGGAAACATCGACGCGATCAACGTCAGCGCGACCGGCGCGGGCGCCGATACGCATGTCCTCAGCTTCTCGTCGGGTTCGGGAAGTCCGACCTTCTCAATCGGCGTCGGCGATGGAAGCGGCGCCGACATCACGATCGCCTCGGCGAACGGCGCGATCGACGCCACCACGCTGTCGGCGGGTGACGACATCATATTGACCAGCACCGGCGCGACGACCGTCGAACATGCCGAAGCCGTCAATGATTTCACCGCGACCGCGGCCAGCTTCGCGACCGGGCTCAATTCGATCATCACCGGCGGCGATATCAATATCACCTCGCCGGGCGCGGTCGATCTCGGCAATTCGAGCGCGGGCGGTTTCGTTCAAGTCTCGGGACAATCGATCGCCTTCAATAATATCGACGCCGGTCTGACGGTCGACCTGTTTGCCGACGGAATCGACGGCGGCTCGATCGCCGCCGGCGGCGACATCACCCTGTTCGCCGACAGCATCGCGCTGACCGGCGCGGTGACCGGCGACGCCTCCTTCTTCGCCTTTGGAACCGCCGGCACGGTTGCGGTGAACGGAGCCGACGTCGCGGGAACGATCTCGATCTTCGCGGCCGACGGTCTGACGGGCAATTTTGTCGCGGGCGGCAACATCTCTCTGAATAGCGACGGCGACATCGCCGCCTCGGCACAGGCGAACGGCGGCTATGTCGACGCCAACGGCGGCGTCGCCGAGGGCAATTTGTTCGTCGTCGCCGCGGGCGACGCGGCGCTGACCGACAGCTCCGCGGCGCGCATGTTCGGCGTCAGTGCCGGGGGCGCCGCATCGATCGTGGGCGGAAGTGCGGGCGAGGACATGCTCGTGCTCGCCGGAACGACCGCCAGCCTGACCGACGTGAGCGCGGGCGACGACATCAGCGTCGAAACGCCCGGCAACATCGACGCCGTCAATGTCAGCTCGACCGGAGCGGGCGCCGACACGCATATCCTCGGCCTGTCGTCGGGATCCGGCAGCCCGAGCTTCACGATCGGCGTCGGCGATGGAAGCGGCGCCGACATCGTGATGGCGTCGGCGAACGGCGCGATCGACGCCGCCGCGCTGTCGGCGGGCGACGACATATTGCTGGGCGCCGCGAACGCCATCGCCGTCAACGGCGCGACGACGCTCGGCCTCGGCACGACCGGCGGCGACAGCAGCATCCGCACCCAAGGCGGCGCCACGACGCTCGCGGGTATCGACGCATTCAGCGACGTCATCGTCGATGCTGCGGGCCTCGCCAACCTCTCCGGCATCGTCGCGGCGGGCGGCAACGTCATCATCAACGCACAGGACGTCACGCTCGCCGCGCTGACCGATCCCGGTGGCACCGCCGTTCCGACGCTGAGCGCCGACGGCGATGTCGTGGTGAATTCGGCGGCGGGCATTGCGGGCGGCGGCGTTCGCGCGCTCGGCGACGTTGCGCTGACCGCGGACACCGCCATCGGCCTCACTTCGGTCGAAGGGCAGAATGTCACGCTGACCGGCACCACCGGCATCGACGTGGATGACGCCAATATACTCGGCGCGGCCAGCCTCGACAGCGGCGACGGCGATATCCGGATCGGCAGCCTGCTCGCCGCCGGCCCCGTCGACGCCAGCGCCGGCGCGATCCGTATCGAAGGCGGCGGCAGCCTGGCCTTTGCGACGCTCACCACCGACGTCGGCGACGCCTATGTCCGCGCGAACGGCGACCTGTCGATCGCGAACGGCAACGTCGCGGGCACAGCCGACTTCGGCGCGCAAGGCGAAGGGATGAGCGTCGGCACGCTCACCGCGGCCAATGCGATCCTCGCCAATTCGGGCGGGTTCCTGGACCTCGATAGCGTGACCGTGGCGGGCGACCTCGACGCCAGCGCGCTGACCTCGCTTGGCATCACCGGCGTCGTCACCGGCCAGTCGATCGCGCTCGCCTCGGCGAATATCGCGATCGATCCGGCCGGCCGCGTCGGCACCGCGGGCGTCACGCAGCAACTGTCGATCGCGAACAACAACAGCGACAACCAGACCTTCGTCGGCGGCGCGTCGGGCACCAGCGTCGCGGGCTATCATATCGACGCCGACGAACTGACCCGCCTCTATGGCAGCCAGATCGACATCGTCGCGCCCGCGGTGCAGGCCGCAGGGGGCGGATCGGTCGGGTCGGCGGCGCCGCCCGACGTGATCGTCGACGGCTTCACCATGACCGGCGGCGCGGCGGGATCGAACCTCGGTGCGAACGGCGCGCTGACGATCCGGACGCCGGGCAAGATGCGCGTGGTCGGCAATGTCGAACTGATGGGCCTTACCGACGCCAACGCGCTCAATCTCGTCGCGGGCGACGCGATCGAGGTCATTCTGGGTCAGGGCAGCGTCCGGCTGGTGAACGGCACCGATCCGGCGGGACAGCTCAACCTGGTGTCCGACGACGTCATCGTCGCCACGGCGGAAGCGATCGCGGATGTCGGCGCGGCGACCTCGACCAGCGCGATCAACACGCGGCTCGCACAGAATGACGGCATCCTGCTCGACGAGGGCGCGCTCTTCGCGCGCAGCATCCGCGCCGAGGTCGTCGGCGGCTTCTACGTCCAGAATAGCGGGGTGGGCACCGAAACCGCCCAGCGCCGCGGGCTGACCTTCGGCGCCGGCGGGCTCGACGTCGTGACCGAAGGACCGTCGCGCATCGTCGTCAACGGCGTGCAATTGGGTCCGAACGGCCAAGTGACCGGTCTCGATACGCTCCAGCTTCTGACCATCGGCGGCGCGGCGCCGGTCGCCGGCGCCTATGACCCCGGGTCGACCGTCAACGGCTGCCTCATCTCCAGCCCGACCGTCTGCGCCACCGGCGCGCTCGACGTCGACAATAATTTCCCGGTGCAGGACGTCATCGAGGAGATCGACGGCGACGAGGATGGCGCGGGCGAAGGCAACACCCTGCCGCAACCGCTGATCACGATGCGCGAGGTGGACCCGCTGACCGGCGCGCCGCTGCTCGACGATCCGGTGACCGGCGCCGGCAACGACGATCTGTGGACGCCGCCCGCGCAATAAGCCGCGTTTCGGTTGACGGATCGCATCGGGGCGAGGCATGGGCGGCGGCATGACCGACGCCCCCGCCCCCCGGATTTCCGCCTCGCCGCTCAAGCTGTTCAACAGCCTGACGCGCAGCCTCGAAATCTTCGAGCCCGTCCACCCCGGCGTTCCTGGCGATCCGGCTCAGCCGCCGGAGGCGCGCGTCTATTCGTGCGGACCGACGGTCTACAACTACCAGCACATCGGCAATATGCGCGCTTATGTCTTCGCCGACACGCTGGGCCGCACCCTGTCGTTCAAGGGTTATGCGCTGCGCCATATCATCAATATCACCGACGTCGGCCATCTGACGTCGGACGCCGATGCGGGCGACGACAAAATGGAAAAGGCGGCGGCGCAGCAGGGCAAGACCGCGTGGGACATCGCCGCTTTCTATACCGCCGAATTCAAGCGCGACCTCGATTGGCTCAATGTACGCGGTCCCGCGAAGTGGACCGTTGCCACCGACTACGTCCCGCGCATGATCGAATTCGCAAAGCGCATCGCGGACAAGCATTGCTACGAACTCGACAGCGGGCTGTATTTCGATGTCTCGACCGTCGCCGACTATGGTCGGCTCGCCCGCGCCGTGACCGACGAGGGCGAGGGTCGGATCGAAGAGGTCGATGGCAAGCGCCACGCCGCCGATTTCGCTATCTGGCGCAAGACTCCGTTGGGCGAGACGCGTCAGATGGAATGGGATTCGCCTTGGGGCCGCGGCGCGCCTGGCTGGCACCTCGAATGTTCGGTGATGGGCGAGGCCGAACTCGGCATGCCGTTCGACATCCACACCGGCGGCATCGACCACCGCGAAATCCACCATCCGAACGAGATCGCCCAGAATCAGGCGTATCGCGACTGCGGCAGCCTCGACTGCGCCGAACATTCGGGGGCGCGGCTGTGGATGCACAATAATTTTCTGATCGACCGCGGCGGCAAGATGTCGAAGTCGGCGGGCGAGTTTCTTCGACTCCAATTGCTCGTCGACCGTGGCTATCATCCCCTCGCCTACCGGGTGATGTGCTTGCAGGCGCATTATCGGTCGGAACTGGAATTTTCGTGGGCAGGTCTCGGCGCCGCACTCACGCGGCTGAAGCGGTTGGTGATGGCTGCCGCGCCGGTGCGCGACGTCGAAGCGACCGAACCAAGCGACCGCCGCCTCGCCGATCTGCTTGCGAAGTTCGACGCGGCGATGTCCGATGACCTCAACACCGCGGTCGCGCTGACCTTGCTCGAAGAGGCGGCCGCGTTGAAGAAGATCGACGCGGGTCAGAAGCGGGCGGCGCTCGCGGCGATGGACGCTGTCCTCGGCCTCGAGCTGCTGACGGTCGACCGCACCGCCCTGCGCGTCCGCCCCAAAGCCGCAACGATCGCCGAAGACGAAATCGAAGCGATCCTCGTGCGCCGCAAGGACGCTCGCGCCGCGAAGGACTTCGCCGCCTCCGACGCGCTGCGCGACGAACTCATCGCCGCGGGCGTCGAGGTGATGGACGGCGACCCGCTCGGCTGGGAGTGGCGGCTCGACAACTAGCCTCTCGCCCGCCATGATCGGTTGCAGAATGGAACCGAAGAGAGGCTCAATGTCGAAAACCGTCACCGTCCTGTCGGGCCTGATCCGCCCGCTCGTCGAAAACCGCCTTCCCGACTGGGTCGAACCGCGCTTCTTCGCGTCGAAGGAAGAGGCGCTCGAACTGGCGCCCCGGGCCGAAATCGGCTGGTTCGACATGTACGACAAAAAGGACATGGCCGCGGTGATCACCGCCGCGACCGGGCTCAAATGGCTGAACTCGATCTACGCCGGGGTCGACGGCATGCCGCTCGATCTGCTGGCCCAGCGCGGCACGGTCGTGACCAATGGCGCGGGGATCAACGCGATCACCATCGCCGAATATGTCGTGATGGGCATGCTCACCGTCGCCAAAGGCTATCGCGACGTCGTCCGCGCGCAGGAGCGCCGCGAATGGCTGATCGATTCGCCGGGCAAGGTCGAGCTGTTCGGGTCGAAGGCGCTGCTGCTCGGATACGGCGCGATCGGCAAGCTGATCGAGGAAAGGCTGAAGGCGTTCGCGGTCGACGTGACCGTGGTGCGCCGCTCGCCCGGCCCGAACACGCTGACCCCCGACCAGTGGCGCGCGCAGCTCGGCGATTTCGACTGGGTGATCCTTGCGGTCCCCGCGACTCCCGAAACCGACGGCATGATCGGCGCGGCCGAACTCGCGGCGATGCAGCCGACCGCGACGCTCATCAACATCGCGCGCGGCAGCGTCGTCGATCAGGATGCGCTCGTCGCCGCGCTCGATACGCAGCAGATCGCGTCGGCCTTCCTCGACGTCACGACACCCGAGCCGCTGCCCGAAGATCATCCACTGTGGAGCCTCGACAACGCGCATATCACCATGCACCTGTCGGGCCGCGCGCAGGACAAGATGTTCGTCCGCTCGGCGCAGCGATTCCTTGAAAATCTCGATCGCTGGAAAAATGGCGAAGCCGTCGAGCCGCGGGTGGATTTGACGTTGGGTTATTAACGCAACGAGCATTTTACATGATCCGTTTGTGCTGAGCTTGTCGAAGCACGGTCCTTTCCTTGACGGCGCCAAAGGCAAGAACGGCCCTTCGACAAGCTCAGGGCGAACGGATGAGGGTGGCGTTAAACGCGCAATGGTTCAGGATGGCCGCTCGGCTTTCAGCTCGCGCACCAGCGGCTGCAGCCGCTCGTCATATTTGGCGAGCATCGTGTGTGCGCCGGCATGGTCGTAGAAGCTGACGAGTTCACGCCCGTTCCAGCGGTGGAGCGCATAGGCGGGATCCTCGGCGACGATCATCGGGCGGTCGTCGGGATGATCCTCGTCGATCGGGCGAAGGTCGAGCGACACTTGCGGCGCGGTCGACGAACAGATCGCGATCGTGCGCCCCTCCCACGCCACCGTGACGCTGCGGTGCAGATGCCCGCAGATCAGCCCGCGCACTTGGCTGTGCCGCCGCACCACGTCGGTGAAGCTCGCGACCCACGGCTCGCCGGGGTCGGTGTTCATCCATTCGATTCCGCTTTCGACCGGCGGATGGTGCATCACGATATAGGTCGGCTTGGCCCGGTCCTTCGCCAGCTCGGCGTCGAGCCATGCCGCGCGCCGGTCGCAGAAAGCGCCGCCGTGGCGCCCTTCCTCGAGCGTGTCGATCGTCACCAGCCGCAGTTCAGGCAGCTCGATCGTGTATTGCACGAAACCGTTGCCGTCGTCGAAGCCCGTAAAGCGCGTATGGAAATTGGCGCGCAAATCATGGTTGCCGACGCTCGGCCACACCGGAAAGGGACAGCGCGAAAAGGCGGTGACCAGCCGGCGATAGCTGTCGTCGTCGCCGCGGTCGGTGAGGTCGCCGGTGGCGAGCAACAGGTCGGGCCGGTTCGGGCCCTCGATCAGCACGTCGAGCACCTCGTCGAGGCGCTTGCGGTTATATTCGGCCGGATTATCCGGATCGAACCCGATATGGATATCGGTGATCTGCGCGATCAGCATATCCGTCCCCTGCTCCCGCCGGTCTGGTCCGGCGACCCAAAACCTATCCGCCCCGCCTTGCCCCGTGCAAGGAAGGTGTGCGCCACGTCACATCATAAAGCCCCCGCGCGCCCGAACCTGTGATCGCGCTCACACCTCCGATAGCCCATAGGCGTTTATTTGTGATTGCCGCGCTGTTAACCTTCCGCTGACGCTTGGGCATCCATGGTTTGCCGCCGTCCGAATGATATTCGTGGCACATCGCGCACGGCGATTCGGTCGCGGTTTCGACCTTCACCAGCCGCGCGCCGCCCTCACCGACATGGCAATCGCGGCACTGGCGCAGCCCCGGCACCAGCAGGTCGGTCGACGCCTTGGAAGCGGGCGCGGCAACATGGCAGTCGGCGCAGGCCGTTTCGCGGTGCGCATCATGGTCGAACCAGCCCTTTTGCAGATAGCGCGACGTCTGGCTCACCGCCGCCACGCGCCATCCGTTCCCCGTCTTCGGCGCGAGGATCGTGTGGCACTCATAGCAGGCGCCGCCCTTCGAAAAGACCGCGCGCACCGCATCCTGCGCGCGGCTCGGCCGCACCGCGACTTCGTTGAAATAGATGTTGTAGACCTGCCCCTCGGCATAGGCGCCCGGCCGCCGCCGCTGCATCCCGCCGAGTTGCAGCGGCCGCGACGGCGGGGTCGAGCGGTAATAAGCGGTGAGATCGGCGACGACCTGGTCGGGCTCGCCGTGGCGCAGCGTCCGCGTCACCCCGCCGACCGTCTCGAAGGCGAGGCTGTGGCACATCGCGCAGTCGCGCTCCATCTCGACCGGCTTGACGCGCACTCCGTCGGCCTCGACGCGGTGACAATTCGCGCATTCGAGCTTCTTGCCGAAATCGTAACGGCCGCGGAAGCTCGCCGCCATGCGCGCGACGCCGCCGGTCGCCCGCAGGTGCGTGTCGTGCGGGAATTTAAGGCCGTTGTAATCGACCGTCCCCTTGGCCAGCGTCGTGCGCACCAGCTTCGCGCCGGGCGCCAAGCGCACGAGCGGGCGGAACTCGGGATGGCTCGTGCCGAAATCGGCCGCGTCGGCGAGCGTCGTCGGATGCCTCGCGGCCTTCAGCCGCCCCTGCATCCCGTCATGGCAGTCGGCGCAGAACTTCTGCGGCGTCGCCGCCATCGGCCCCGCGCCCTCATGCTCGGTATGGCACTCGACGCAGCGCCCCTGCGGCTTGTTGAAGGTCTTGGCGAAGCCGGCGAGAATCTTTTCGCCCGCCCCCGGCGGATGCCGCGCGGCGAGCAGCATCGCGGCCGGCGCATTCGCGTGCGCCATGCTCATCGCCTTGTGCTCGCCGGTATGACATCCGACGCACGCCTTGTCGGTCACCGCGACGAACGGTTCGACGTGGCACGACTGGCAATCCTTCTTCAGGCTGGCGTGCGCGCTCGACAGCGGGCCCGACAGCCACGCGCTGTCGGCATGATAGCCGTCGGGGCGCTCGTTCACTTGCCGGTAGCTGTACCAGGCCCAGATCGGCCCGAACAGGAAGGCGAGCAGCATCAACAGCCCGAACGCCCACGCCGCCATGCGCTTGCCGGGCATCACCCCGGCGAGCGAAAAGGCCTTGGCCTCGTCGACGTCCTTCGACGATTGCGACAATTCGTCGATTCGCTCGACGAGCAGGATGATCTTCTCCTCCTCGCGCGCGATCGTCAGCCGGTGGCCGCCGAAGCGCAGCTCGGCGCCGGCGGCACTGTCGATGTCGGCGACATCGACGTTGCGGCCGTTGAAATCGAAGCCGAGCCCTTCCAGCGCCGCGACGCGCACAGTGCGCCCATCGGCGCTGCTGATCGTCGCGTGATGCGGATTCACCGCCAGATCGGCGATATGGATCGTGTTGCCGGCGTCGCGGCCGAGCGTGATCGTATCGCCCGGCAGCGTCTGGTCGCGGACGATCTGCTTGCCCGTCTTGGTCGTCGAGATGCGACGCAGGATGAAGCTCATCTTCCCCGCCTCACCAATAGAAAAAGACGCTGATGATGTGCGCCGACAGCGCCGCGATCAGAGCAAAGGTCAGCGGCACATGCGCATAGAGCCAGATTTCGAGCAGCCCGCGGATGCGCAGATGCTTGCGCAGCCGCGCAAGCGCCGCCTCCTTCTGCTTGAGCAGTCCGACGACCTTCTCGCGCGCCGCGGCATCGCTGCTGCGGGGCAGGCTGAGTGCGCGCAGCGCCGCCGCCGTGGCACAGTTCGGATAGCGCCCGCGAAGCCGCGCGACGATCCCACCCGCGAACGGATCTTCGTCCAGCGCCGCAAGCACCGGTGCCGTATCTTCGGGCGTCAGCGGCTGCGCCGCGCTGTGCAGCTGCCGGTCGAAGGCGCGGATCGCCTCAAGCATCTGCATCTGCGTCATCTGCTCGCGATTGTTCGACAGCGCCTGCGGCAATGTCGCATAGACGATGATGCCGTAAAGCCCCGACAGGATCACCAGCATCATCAGCGCCCACGCCAGCGTGTGGACGTTCCAGCCGAGCTGGAAGCCCGTGTGCCAAGTGCCGATCACGATCAGGCTGAGCCCCAGATAGACATGCGCCGAGGTCCACGCTTTCAGCGACCAGTGGTCGCTCGTCATCTTGCGCTTGCGATAGCCGAGTGCAGTGAGCCAGAGGATCAGGAGCGCGCCGATCGTGCCGAGCGTATAGCCGTACCAGCTACCGCCATTATGCCGCGGCGTCACGTCGACCAACGCATAGGACAGGATGATGAGCAGGCACAGCCCGCCGGAAATCTTGGCCCAGCGGAAACCCGCATAGCGCAGGAAACCCTCGTGCCGCCGCTCGCGAACACGCTCGGTCTGGGTCGCCTTGCTGCGACGCCGCCGGAAAAGCGTCGCCATCAGTCGGTGTCCTCGTCGAGCCGCGCGATCGACAGAAATTCCTCGGGCGAGACGCGGATCGCGGCGCCGGTCGGACAGGCGCGGACGCACGCGGGGCCACCCGAAATGCCTTTGCACATGTCGCACTTCACCGCGATTTTCTTGGGCTTTTCGTCGCCCAATTTTTTCTTGGTCCATTTGGGTGAAGGCTCGCCCGGACCGGGGCCGAAACCCGTAAGCAGCCAGCGCAGCAAGCTCGGCTTCTCGGGCGGCGCAGCCTCCATGCGAATCACGCCATAAGGACAGTTGCGCATGCAGTTGCCGCAACCGATGCAGCCCGGCTCCATGAACACTTCGCCATCGGGGCCGCGGTGGATCACGTTCGGGGGGCAGTCCGCCATACAATGCGGATGCTCGCAGTGGCGGCAGCTCGTCGGAACGTGCAGATGGGCAAAGGTCTTCCCCGCCTCGCGGTCGAGCCGCGACAGGCCTTCATGGCTGTCGGCGCACGCCTTTTCGCAATTGTCGCAGCCGACGCACAGATTCTCGTCGATCAGCAGCGCGTCGGTCGCCTCGCCCAGCCCCTCCTTCATGATGAAGCTCGCGGTGTCCGAATAAAGATCGACCGCGCTCGAATAGCTGGCCTTGCGCGATTCGATAAAGCTGTTCATCGCCGCGCGCTCGGCGACCGCGGCTTCGGTCGCCTCGCGCACCTGCGGACGCGCGGCGAGCATCTTGCGGAAGCTTTCGCCGGTCAGCTTGATCAGCTCGGCGCCGACCGCGGCCTTGACCGTGGCGTTGCGAGGATGCCCGCTCAGCACACCCATTTCGCCGAAAAAACTGCCTGCGGGAAGGTAGCGGAGAAAGATCGGCTTGCCGCCAATATCCTTCTCGACGATCATCGACCCCGACCGGATGACATAGACATCGTCGCCCTGTTCGCCTTCGGTCAGCACCACCTTGCCCGCAGGAACGCGCTCGACCTCGGCGGTATCGACGACGGGGCCGAGGTCCTCCACCGTCAGCCCGCCCTTGAAGATCTGGAGCAATTGCCGTTCGAGCGAGATGCGGTTGATCGCGCGCTTGGCGCCCGGAACCGATGCCATCAGCTTCAGCGCCGCGGTGCGCGACACTTCGACGAATATGCCGTCCGCACCCGCGCGGATCGTCGCGCCGCGTTTGCGGCCCGATATCAGCCCGACCTCGCCGAAGATCGATCCCTGCTCGATCGGCACCACAATGCCGGGGCCGACCTCGACCTCGGCAAAACCGTCGGCGATCGCAAAGAGCGACGACCCCGGATCGCCCTTTTCGAACACGACATCGCCCTCGCGATAAAAGGCGACCTTCGAATCGAGCATGAACTCGCGCATCTGCAGCGGCGACACATCGGCGAAGATGCTGACGCGCGTGCGCAGATATTCGAGCCATTCGCTGACCGGTTTCTGCTGCGGCAGATCCTCGAAAATCGCTGCCAGGTCCTTCTCGTCCGCCGGAGTCAGCCCCGCATTGCCATTGATGAACTCGACGACGTCATAGCCCTGGTTCATGCAATGCTTGATCAGCGGATAACCCGCGAGCGCGCCGATCACGAAGATGCCCGGGACGGTCGATTCAAAGGTCGGCGACAGTTTGGGAAAGGCCTCGCGGTCAGGGCCTGTGAATTCGATCCCCATCGATTCGACGAAGCCGCGCGGCGCGACCGACCCCAGCCGCGCGACGATGACGTCGCACGCGATCTTCTCGTCGCCGTTCGGGGTTTCGAGCGTCAGCCAGCCGGGCTCGACCTTCTTCGGCTGCGTCTCGGTGCGGATCGACATGAAGCCATTCTCGCCCGCCTCCATCATGTCGGAGACATTCTTCGCCTTGGCGCGCGCGAAATCCTTCGACCGATTGAGGATCGTCACCCTGTTTTCGAGCGCCTCCTCGGCGACGCCGAGCGCATTCTCGATCCCCGCGTCGCCCGATCCGACGACGGTGATATGCCTGTCCTTGAAATCCTCGGGATCGTCGACCTGATAGATGATGTGCGGCAGGTCATATCCTTCGCAGCGCAGCCGGTTCGGATTGCCCTGCGTGCCGATCGCCAGCACGATATTCTCGGCGTGAAAGATGTCGCCCTTGGCGGTCTTGATCACGAACGCGCCCTTCTGGCCCGTCACTTCGGTAACATCGGTGTAATGGGCGACATTCACCTTGTTGTTCGCGGCATCCTCGTCCCAATTGCCAAGGATAGATTCGCGCGCGCCCTCGGCAAAGCGGCAGTCGGACCGGAGGTCGAGCCGCTCGGGCGTCGCGAGCACGCGCTTGCCCTTCTGATATTTGAAGATGGTGTCCGACAGATGGTCGGTCTTTTCGAGCAGGATATGGCTGAGCCCGAGTTGGCCGGCGCGCGATGCGGCGCTGAGGCCCGCGGGCCCCGAACCGATAATCGCGACTTTGACCGCCTCGCTCATGCGCGCGCGCGTCCGCAGCCGAAGCGATCGGCCGCGATCAAGCTGCTGGTAAATATGCGCACGGGCATCCCATTCCCCCCAATCGCTTGCCCCCAAGCGACGCAATTACGGATGCGACCCGGACTTATGTCCTGGGTGCAAGGCTATGCCCTTGAAAGCGGGAAAAGGTCAACCGGAAGAGACGGAGATTTCCGCTGCTGCGAGACGTTCGCAAATGGTCCGACAGGCGGGCGGTCAGGCGAGTTCGAATATCGCGGCGATACGCTCGGACTGCGTCGGCTCGAACCGCGACCAGCCGTCGGGGCCGAGCTTTTCGAGCGGGCGGAAGCGCGCCTTGTAGGCCATGCGCGCCGAGCCTTCGATCCAGTAACCGAGATAGACATAAGGCAGCCCGGCATTCGCCGCGCGCTGGACATGGTCGGCGATGATATAGGTGCCGAGCCCTTCGCGCATCGGGTGGCCCGCGTCGAAGAAGCTGTAGATCATCGATAGCCCGTCGCCCTGCCGATCGGTCAGGCAGCAGCCGACGAGCCGCCCCTTGCCGCCATCCGCCGCGGGCTCGCGATATTCGATCATATAGCTGTCGACCGGGGTCTGCTCGACCATGTCGGCGAAATCCTGTTCGTCCATGTCGGCCATGCCGCCATCGGGATGGCGCGAGGCCAGATAGGAGCGGAGCAGCGCATATTGCTCCTCGGTCGCCCACGGCTTGCACGCGGTGGCGACGAGGTCGCCGTTGCGGCGCAAATTGCGCTTCTGCGAATTGCTGGGGACGAATTCGCTCGCGCAGACGCGCACCGATACGCATGCCGAGCAATCGGCGCAGCTCGGGCGATAGGCGACCGACTGGCTGCGCCGGAACCCGATGCGGCCGAGCGCATCGTTCAGCTCGTTCGCACTATTACCGCTGAGTTCCGTAAACACCTTGCGTTCGGTCTTGCCCGCCAGATAGGGACAAGGCGCCGGACTCGTGACGAAAAAGCGCGGAAAACGAAACGGTGCGGACACGCGGAAAAAACCTCCGGACTTGCGATGCGGAGCCCCCCGACGCGGGTCCGACGCGCTGCTTGCACCAACTATGCCGCGCGGCGTCAATGGTGCAAAGTCCATTTACCATTTTTAAGCGTCCCGATCTGAATCACGCCGAAAATTTTGTGAATCGTCCGGTAGCTTTTGTGCCGATTTGAATCGGATCAGCTGTATCCGCGCAGCTCGTCGCCAGTCAGCGTCGCCACATGCAGCACATTGGTCGACCCCGGCGTGCCGAACGGAACCCCCGCCATCATCACCAGCTTCGCGCCCGCCTTGCAGATGCCGTGGCGCAGCGCCATGCGCTTGCCCTTGGCGATCATCTCTTCAAAGCTGCCGATATCCTTCGTCGGCACCGCATGCGCGCCCCACAGCAATCCCATGCGCCGCGCGGCTTCCTTCTTCGGCGTCAGCACCAGCAGCGGTGCGCCCGGCCGTTCGCGCGCGACGCGGCGCGCGGTCGAACCCGACGCGGTGAAACAGATGATCGCATCGGCGGCGATCGTCGCGATGATGCTGCCCGCGGCCTCGGCCAGCGCATCGGCGGTCGTCGCGTCGGGCACCGTCTCGGTGAAGTGCAGGCGGCGGTAATAGTCGGGATCGCTTTCGACCGAGCGCGCGATCGAGTCCATCATCGTGACAGCTTCCACCGGCCACGCGCCCGCCGCGGTTTCGGCCGACAGCATGATCGCGTCGGCCCCGTCGTACACCGCCGTGGCAACATCGCTGACTTCGGCGCGCGTCGGCGACGGCGAGACGATCATCGATTCGAGCATCTGCGTCGCAACGACGACGGGCTTGCCCATCCGCCGCGCGGTCGCGACGATCTTTTTCTGAAGCGGCGGCACCGCCTCAGGGGGGAGTTCGACGCCGAGGTCGCCGCGCGCGACCATCGCCGCATCGGCGAGTTCGAGGATTTCCTCGATCCGCTGCACCCCCGACGGCTTTTCGAACTTCACGAGCAAGGCCGCCTTGCCGCCGATCAGCCGCCGCGCCTCGGCGACGTCCTCGGGGCGCTGAACGAACGACAGCGCGATCCAGTCGACATGCTGTTCGAGCGCGAAGGCCAGGTCCTTGCGGTCCTTTTCGGTCAGCGCGGCGAGCGGCACGACGACGTCGGGAACATTGACACCCTTGCGATCCGAAATCTTGCCGCCGACCTCGACGATCGTTTCGATCCGGTCGGGCGCCACGCTCTTTACCCGCAGCACCAGCTTGCCATCGTCGATCAGCAGGCGGGTATCGGGCTCGGCCGCCGCGAACAATTCCGGGTGCGGCAAGTGGACGCGCGTCGCATCGCCCGGCGTCTTGTCGGCATCGAGTATGAAGGGCTTGCCCTTCACCAGTTCGGCGGGGCCGTCCTTGAACGTGCCGACGCGCAGCTTCGGCCCCTGCAGATCGACGAGGATCGTCGTCGGGCGCCCAGTGTCCTTTTCGAGCGCGCGGATCGCCGCGATCACCTTCGCATGGCCGGCATGATCGCCGTGGCTCATATTGACGCGAAAGGCATCGGCACCGGCGCGGTGCAGCTGCGCGATCATCTCGGCATTGGCGCTGGCGGGGCCAAGGGTCGCCAGGATGCGGACCTTGCGCTGGCGGGGGGTAAAGCTCTGAACCACAAATGCTCCGATGACGTGGGGTGGGGTCTGCGACGCTAGGGCAATGCCGCCTTGATGCGGCCAAGGCAACAACCGTATAGCTATTCATCATACAAAGGAGAAACCATGTCCTGCAGCGACGATCAGACGACCGGCAACGACGCCCTCGACAGCCTCGACGATGCCGTCGCGGCCGCGGCGTTCCGCCACCTCGTCCGCCTGCTCCGGCATCGCAGCGACGCGGCGAACATCGACCTGATGGGCCTCGCGGGATTTTGCCGCAACTGTCTGGGCGACTGGATCGCGGAAGCGGGCGAGATGGATAAGGAAACCGGCCGCGCGATCGTCCACGGCATGCCGACCGCCGAATGGAAAGCGCGCTTCCATGTTGCGGCCACTCCCGAACAGCTCGCGCGGATGGAAGAAAGCATGGCCAAGAATCCCTGACGCCGCTAATCGGACGCCGAGGCGATTCTCGCCACGCAATCATCCAATCTGAGCGGAGTATAAAATGAGCGAAGCCACCGTGTCCGACGACCAGCTGCGTCTTTTCATCGAGCGCATCGAGCGTCTGGAAGAAGAGAAGAAGGGCATCGCCGACGATATCCGCGACACCTATAATGAATCGAAATCGCAGGGTTACGACCCGAAAATCATGCGCCAGATCGTGCGCCTTCGCAAATTGCCGGTCCACGACCGCAAGGAAATGGAAGCGATTCTCGACGTCTATAAATCGGCGCTCGGAATCGACTGAAGCCAACCCGCACAAGCATCAGGAGAGTGACGATGTTCAGCACCACCACCAATAATGTCGAGGGCCGTCCGGTCCGCGAATATCTGGGCATCGTCACCGGCGAGGTGATCGTCGGCGCCAATCTGTTCCGCGATTTGTTCGCGTCGATCACCGACATCGTCGGCGGCCGCTCGGGGAAATATGAGGATGTGCTCGCCCGCGCGCGCAAGGAAGCGATCGCGGAGATGGAAGCCGAAGCCGCGCGCCTCGGCGGCAATGCCGTCGTCGGCGTCGACCTCGACTATGAAGTGCTCGGCCAGAACGGCTCGATGCTGATGGTCAGCGCGTCGGGAACGGCGGTGACGCTGGGGTGAGCGCCGACATCCGCCCGGCGGCGTCAGCCGATTCCGCGCGATGTGCCGAGATTTACGCACCCTATGTCACGGACACCTGGGTCAGTTTCGAACGCGATCCGCCTGGTACGGCGGAAATGGCGCGCCGGATAGCGGATTACGGGACCAGCCATGGCTGGCTGGTCGCGGAGGTCGAAGGCAAAATGGCGGGATATGCCTATGGCTCCCCTCACCGCGCGCGCGAAGCCTATGCGACCTCGGCGGATGTCGCGATCAACCTCGATGCGGCTTTCGCGCGGGCGGGAATTGGGCGGCAGCTTTACGAGGCGCTGTTTCCGATTCTGAAGGATCGCAATGTCCACGCCGTCTTCGCCGGAATTGCCCTGCCGAATGACGCCAGCATCGGCTTGCATGAGGCAATGGGCTTCGCTCCGATCGGAATCTACCGCGACGTCGGTTGGAAAATGGGCGGCTGGCGCGATGTCGGGTGGTGGCAGCGGTTGCTTTGACATTAGGTCCTGATGTAAGCGCGCCTCCAGTTCCTCCCAGCCGCAAAGAAGAGAGCCATGGCCGGCCATAGCAAATTCAAGAACATCATGCACCGCAAGGGTGCGCAGGACAAAAAGCGCAGCTCGCTGTTTTCCAAGCTTTCGCGGGAAATCACCGTCGCGGCGAAAATGGGCCTGCCCGATCCCGACGCGAACGCGCGCCTGCGTGCGGCGATCAACGCCGCCAAGGCGCAGTCGGTGCCGAAGGATAATATCCAGCGTTCGATCGACAAGGCCGCGGGCGGCGAAGGCGATAATTACGAGGAAATCCGCTACGAAGGCTATGGCCCCGGCGGCGTGTCGCTGATCGTCGAGGCACTGACCGACAACCGCAACCGCACCGCGACCAACGTCCGCACGGCGTTCAGCAAGAATGGCGGCAACCTCGGCACCAGCGGCAGCGTTTCGCATGGCTTCGACCGCCTGGGCATGATCAGCTACGCCGCCGAGGCGGGTGACGCCGACACAGTGTTTGAAGCCGCGCTCGACGCCGGCGCCGACGATGTCGAATCGTCCGAGGACGGCCACGACATCTGGACCAGCGTCGACAGCCTCCACGAAGTCGCCAAGGCGCTCGAAACCAAGCTCGGCGAAGCCGAGGGCGTAAAGCTCGCCTGGCGCCCGACGCTGAAGAGCGAAGTCGCCGACGAAGCGACCGCGCAAACGCTGTTCAAGCTGATCGATACGCTCGACGACGACGACGACGTCCAGACCGTATGGGGCAATTACGAAATCCCCGACGCGGTGATGGAAAAGCTTGGCTAACAGCCAGAACCCGTTCGCATCGAGCGAAGTCGAGATGCCCATCGTCGGCGCATGCTTTCAAGGTGTCTCGACTTCGCCCGACACGAACGGAACGATATGATCATCCTCGGCCTCGATCCCTCGCTGACCTGCACCGGCTGGGGCGTCATCCGCGTCGAGGGCAGCCGGATCAGCCATATCGCCAATGGGCAGGTGAAGACCGACGCAAAGACTTCCCTGCCCGACCGGCTCGCCCATCTTGACACCGTACTGGCGGCGGTGATCGCCGATCATGCACCGGCATGTGCGGCGGTCGAGGAAGTGTTCGTCAACGACAATCCGCAATCGACGCTGAAGCTCGCGCACGCGCGCGGCGTTGTCCTGCTTGGCTGCGCGCGCGGCGGGCTGGCGGTCACCGAATATGCGCCGCGGCTGGTCAAGAAAGCGATCGTAGGCACCGGCGGCGCGGCGAAGGAACAGGTGCAGGCGATGCTGCGCGTGCTGCTTCCCGGCGCAAAGGTCGCGGGTGCCGACGCGGCCGATGCGCTCGCGGTCGCGATCTGCCATGCGAACCATCGGCCCAAGGTCTAAATCCCCACGCCGTTCGCCCTGAGCTTGTCGAAGGGCCGTTCTTCTCTTAAGGAGAACAAAAGGGGAAGGACCGGGCTTCGATAAGCTCAGCCCGAACGGATGTTGGAAACCGCATGATCGCCAAACTCACCGGACGGCTCGACAGCAGCACCGCAGGCCATGCGGTGATCGACGTCGGCGGCGTCGGTTATCTGGTCGAGGCATCGGCGCGCACGCTCGACGCACTCGGCCCGGTCGGCGGCGAGGTCGTCATCCACACCGAAATGCTCGTCGGCGAGGATTTCCTGCGCCTGCTTGGCTTTGCCAAGGCCGAGGAGCGTGACTGGTTCCGCCTGCTCACCAGCGTGCAAGGCGTCGGCGCGAAGGTCGCGCTCGCGATCCTCTCGGCGCTCGAAATCGGCGACCTGCAACGCGCCCTCGCCAGCGGCGACAGCGCGATGATCGCGCGCGCCAACGGCGTCGGGCCGAAGCTCGCGCAGCGGATCACGCATGAGTTGAAGGACAAGGCCGGCGCGCTGGGAGGGATCGCGGGTTCGGGTCCAGCCCTGTCCGCGACCACCGGCCCGCTCGGCGACGCCGTCGCCGCGCTCACCGGCCTCGGCTTCAAACCCGGCGAAGCGAGCGCCGCGGTCGCGGCCGCGAACGGGGAGTTGGGTGCGGGCGCCAGCCTTGACGCACTCGTCCGCATCGCGCTCAAGAAAGCCGCGAAGTGACCACCCTAACCCGCCGCGCCACCTGTCGCTGCGGCCAGATCTGCATCGCCTGCACCGGCGAGCCGATCCGCGTGTCGGCCTGCCACTGCCGCGAATGCAAGGCACAGAGCGGCAGCGCCTTTGCCGCGCAGGTCCGCTTCCCGGCCGAACAGGTCCGCATCGAGGGCGAAGCGAAAGCGAAGATGTGGCAATATACCGGCGCCAGCGGCAATACCGCCGACTTCTTTTTCTGCGGCACCTGCGGCTCGGGCGTCTGGTACCGGGCGCGGCCCTATCATGACGCCTATGCGATACCGCTCGGCAATTTCGAGCCCGGACACGGCTTCGTGCCCGGCTATTCGGTGTATGAGGACCGCAAGGAACCTTGGGTTTCAATCAGCGGCGAGCGGGTCGAACATTATGACTGAGCCGGCCACCGCATCGGTACGCCCGCCATATTATGTCTGGCTTGCCATGCGCCTGTTGGGCCTTTTGGGCATCCCCATGATAATTGTCGGATTCCTGTATGCAGTTGGCAGCCCGGTCGATAGCATCGACTTCCAGCTGGCTCTCGTGTGTCTTGTGGTTGGCGGGTTGATCGGCGACAGCGGGCCGGTCTGGCGCCGTGCAGAATACGACACATCGGAATTTTTCGAATATCTCGGGCGGCGCCTGGCGTCGAAGGGATGTCCCCAATGCGGGCAATCGGTCTTCGACCGAATACCGCCCAGCGGCTTCGAGTTGGAGAGCGCACGACATTCCTTCTGGCCGACCCGCATTTGCTATGGTTGTGGCGGCGATACGACCCGCGTTCGTACATCGATTCCGGGACCGCGCAGTGATTAGCTGGCGGCATGACGAGATTTATGGATAAGGCGACGGCGTGACCGACCTGACCACCCCCATCCGCACCCCCGAGGACGCCGACGCGGCGTTGCGGCCGAGGTCGCTCGCCGAATTCGTCGGGCAGGCGGCGGCGCGCGAGAATCTGCGCATCTTTATCGAGGCGGCGAAGGCGCGGGCGGACGCGCTCGATCATGTGCTCTTCTATGGCCCCCCGGGTCTCGGCAAGACGACGCTGGCGCAGATCGTCGCCAAGGAACTCGGCGTCGGGTTTCGGTCGACCAGCGGCCCGGTGATCGCGAAGGCGGGCGACCTCGCGGCGCTGCTCACCAATCTGGAAGACGGCGATGTGCTGTTCATCGACGAGATTCACCGGCTGTCGCCCGCGGTCGAGGAAATCCTCTATCCGGCGATGGAGGATCGCGCGCTCGACATCATGATCGGCGAGGGGCCGTCGGCGCGTTCGGTGCGGATCGACCTGCCAAAATTCACCCTCGTCGGCGCGACGACGCGGCAAGGCCTGCTGACGACCCCGCTGCGCGACCGCTTCGGCATCCCGGTGCGGCTCAATTTCTATACGCACGCCGAACTCGAACAGGTGATTTCGCGTGCAGCGCGCCTGCTGTCGCTGCCGATCGCGCCCGACGGCGCGCTGGAAATCGCCCGCCGCGCGCGCGGCACCCCGCGCATCGCCGGGCGGCTGCTCCGCCGCGTTCGCGATTTCGCAACGGTTGCGGGTCACGCGATCGTCGATGCGAAGGCGGCCGACGCGGCGCTCAACCGGCTCGAAGTCGATGCGCTCGGCCTCGATGCGATGGATCGCCGTTACCTCACCATGATCGCCGACATCTATCGCGGCGGCCCGGTCGGGGTGGAAACGCTCGCGGCGGGCCTCAGCGAACCGCGCGACACGATCGAGGATGTGATCGAACCCTATCTGCTCCAGGCCGGGTTGATCGCGCGAACCGCGCGCGGACGCATGCTCAACGCCAGTGCATGGAAGCATCTGGGCCTCAACCCGCCCGCGGGTTCGCAGGACGGACTTTTCGATCAGGCGAAATAGGCGATTTTCCGCGGCTTTCATTCCACCAACCGGCCCCGATCTGCGACCAAATGTTCAAGGGGGGTTTGCGATGAGTCGTTGCGAGGCTATCGATCGGGACAATGGTAAACGCCCCGTCCCCCTTTGTTCCCGGCGCCTTCGTCGGGGCCGAGCATCATTTCCGGGCGCGCGTCTATTTCGAGGACACCGACCTGTCCGGCATCGTCTATCACGCCAATTATCTGCGCTATATGGAACGCGCGCGGTCCGACATGCTGCGCTTGGCCGGCATCGACCAGCGCGCGGCGATGGAGGTGGGCGAAGGCGCGTGGGCGGTCACCGACCTCGCCATCAAATACCGTAGCCCCGCGAAGCTCGACGACGACCTGCTCGTCGTCAGCACCGTCGAGGCGGTACGCGGCGCGAGCGTTATCATAGCGCAGCGCATCCTTCGCGGAAGTGATACGTTAAGCGGCGAGACATTGACGCCCGTGATACTGACCGACGCGCAAGTCACCGCAGCCTTTCTGTCGCCCGGGGGCCGGCCGCGCCGCCAGCCCGCGGGTTGGGCCGATCGATTTACCGCCATTATGAATGGAGAGACTTTCCCTTGCTAGACAATATCTCGCTGGCCGCCGACGCGGCGACCCTGTCCCCCGTCGCGCTGTTCATCCAGGCGGACATCATCGTGAAGGCGGTGATGATCGGCCTTCTGCTCGCGTCGATCTATGTCTGGATGGTGATCTTCACGCACGGCCGCGGCGTCAGCAAGCTGATGAGCGCGTCCGAACGCTTCGAGCGTGATTTCTGGCGCGCCGACAATATCGACAAATTCTTCGACAAGAATAGCGACGAGGATCTGCCGAGCGCGAAGGTGCTGAGCGCCGGGATCGGCGAATGGCGTCGCTCGACCAAGGGCAAGATCGTCGATCGCGACGGGACGCGCGAGCGGCTAGGCATCGCGATGAACAGCGCGGTCGCGGGCGAAGTCGATCGGCTCGCCGAAAAGATCGGGACGCTGGCGACGATCGGTTCGGTCGCGCCCTTCGTCGGCCTGTTCGGCACCGTCTGGGGCATCATGCGCAGCTTCACCGCGATCGCGGCAGAAAATAACAGCAGCCTCGCCGTCGTCGCCCCCGGTATCGCCGAAGCGCTGTTCGCGACCGCGATCGGCCTGTTCGCGGCGATTCCCGCCGTCATCGCCTATAACAGCTTTTCGCAGCGCCTGAACCGGCTCGAATCGCGCCTCGGCCGCTTCGCCGACGGACTGCACGCGACCTTCAGCCGCGAACTGGAGGTCGAAGCCTGATGGCGATGTCCGGACCTTCGGGCGGCATCGGCGGCCGACGCGGCCGCGGCGCGCGCCGTGCGCCGATGGCCGAAATCAACGTCACCCCGCTCGTCGACGTGATGCTGGTGCTGCTGATCATCTTCATGATCACCGCGCCGCTGCTCACCGCCGCGGTACCGATCGACCTGCCCGAAAGCCGGGCAAAGCCGGTCGAGACCGAAGATCAGGAGCCGATCCAGCTGTCGGTCGGGGCCGACGATACGCTCTATATCGGCGAAGAGGTGGTGCCCGAAGCCGAGCTGCCGGCGCGGCTCGATGCGATCGCGCGCGCGAATGAGGGCGAGGATCGGCCGCGCCAGATCATGCTGCGCGCCGACAAGGGGCTCGATTACGGCCGCGTGATGCGCGTGATGGGCGAGCTCAACCGCGCCGGCCTGACGCGGATTTCGCTGGTCACCACCGGCGCCAACGCCGCGCCGGCCGCCACAGCGGTCACCGACGGTTCAGAAACGGGGCTCTAGGTTAGGACGATGGCCGAACAACGGGCAGTCGGGGGGAATGAGGGACGCGGCTTTGCTGTCGCGGTGGCGGCGCATGTCGTCATCATCGGCCTGCTGTCGATCCAGTGGACCGCAGGCGAACGCCGATTCGACAATCCACCGATGGAAGTCGACCTGATCGCCGAAACCGCGGTGCGATCGACCGCGCCGGTGATCAGCGAAACCCCGCCCGCCGCACGGCTGGGCGAAGAGGATGACGTCGACATCACCTCGCCCGAGCCGGTGCCAGCACCACCGCTTCCCGACCCCGTGGTGCGGCCGACCCCCGCTCCGACGCCCAAGCAGGTAGCACGCTCGAAACAGGCGCCGCCGAAGCAGCGCCCTGCCGCGAAAAAGGCGCAGCCCAAGGCCGCGCCCAAGGCGCCGCCGGCCAAGGACCGCCCCGCGCGCCCGACCGGCCGGCTCGACGGCATCGCCGAAGGCCTTTCGAAATCGCAGCCCAAATCACCGTCGAGCAAAGGCGCACCCGCCGCGGCGACGGCGGCCGAGGTGCGCCGCTCGATCGACGTCAGCATCAAATCGGCGGTCCTCCCGCGCTGGAACGGCTGCCGCGTTTCGGGGGTCGACGTCGACCAGCTCAAGACCGTCGTGAAGTTTCGTCTGACGCCGTCGGGTGCGCTCGCCGGCTTTACCGGCGTCACCACGTCGGGCGAGACCGACAGCAATAAATTCCAGATTCCGCGCCATCAGGAATGCGCGAAACGCGCGGTGGAACTCGCCGCCCCCTTCGATCTGCCCGAAGATAATTACAGCTTCTGGCAGAATTACACGCTCGATTTCATCAAGAGGTAAGAGACATGTTTCTCCGTCCGCTCAGCCTTTCGCTCGCGCTACTGCTGACCACCGCACCGGTCTTCGCTCAGACCGCTCCGACCCCGCCCGCGGTCACGCCGACCACCACGCCGCGCGAGACGATCGAGGGCACGCTGTCGCAGGAGCGCACGGTCATCGGCATCCCGCCGCTCGCCACCGCGTCGGTACAGACCGTCGCGGGGCTTCGCACCGACAGTCTGGGCCGCCAGATCGCCGAAGTCATCGCCGCCGACCTCGAACGCAGCGGCTTGTACGAGCCGATCGGCCCGAACGGCGTCCGCGCGATCACCCGCGCCGAGGTGCAGGCGCCGCGCTTCGCCGAATGGCAGGCGCGCGGCGCCGAAAATGTCGTCCACGGCTTCGTCGATGCCGGGTCGAACGGCAGCCTGATCGTCGGCTGTTATCTCTACGACACCGCGCTCGGCAGCGAGCTGGTGCGCAAGGGATTCGAAATTCAGCCCGCCGACTGGCGCCGCGCCGCGCACAAATGCGCCGACGCCATCTATTCGCGCCTGTCGGGCGAAGCGCCCTTCTTCGACAGCCGCGTCGCCTATATCGCCGAGAGCGGCCCCAAGGGGAATCGCATCAAGCGCCTCGCGATCATGGATTCGGACGGTGGCAACCACCGCTTCATCACCAACGGCCAGGCGCTTGCGATCAGCCCGCGCTTCTCACCCGATTACAAGAAGATCGTCTACGTCAGCTATTTGAACAACCGCGTCCGCGTCTTCATCTACGACGTCGCCGCGGGATCGCAGAAGCTGGTAACCGAAAGCAGCAACGCCACCTTCGCCCCGCGCTGGTCGCCCGACGGCACCCAAATCCTCTATTCGATGGCCGTGAACGGCAACACCGACATCTATCGCATCTCGGCGAACGGCGGCACGCCGGTGCGGCTGACGACCACGGCGGGGATCGACGTCGGCGGCAGCTTCTCTCCCGACGGCAGGAAGATCGTGTTCGAAAGCGACCGGTCGGGCGGCCAGCAAATCTATGTGATGAACATCGACGGGTCGAACCAGCAGCGGATCAGCTTTGGGGGCGGCCGCGCCGCGACGCCCGAATGGTCGCCGCGCGGCGACCTCATCGCCTTTACCCGTATGGGCGGCGGCGAATTCCGCATCGGCGTGATGACCCCGTCGGGCGGGGGCGTGCGCTTGCTGACCAACAGCTGGCAGGACGAAGCGCCGACCTGGTCGCCGAACGGCCGCGTCATCCAGTTTTTCCGCACCACGCGCGGACGCGAAGGCAAATCGAGCCTGTGGCAGGTCGACCTGACCGGGGTGAACCTGCGCCGCCTGCCGACCCCGCAGGACGGATCGGATCCGAGCTGGGGTCCGGTCCTGCCTTGAGCAAAGCGGAACCAAAACGCCCGGCTCGGGTTCAAATATCGCGTCCGGCCGGTTCTTTTTGCCCGCAGAATGATTTCCCAACAACAACAAGAGGACAGAAAACATGACGATACGGAAAAGCACCGCGATGATCGCGGCGATCACCATGCTTGCTGTTGGCGCCTGCGCGAAAAAGGCTCCTGACACGCTGCCCCCCGCCCCCGAAGGCACCGGAACCGATCCGGGCGCCGGAACCGGCACCGGCGTGATCCCGGGCTCGCAAGAAGATTTCCTCGCCAATGTCGGTCTGGAGGGCGACCGCGTTTTCTTCGATTATGACCAGTATAACGTCGATGCGCAGGATCAGGCGACTTTGCAAAGCCAGGCGCAGTGGTTGCAGCGCAACCCTGCGGTCCGCGTCACGCTCGAAGGCCACGCCGACGAACGCGGCACCCGCGATTACAATATCGCCCTCGGCGAACGCCGCGCCAATGCCGCGAAAAATTATCTGGCATCGCTCGGCATCAACCCGGGCCGCATCAACGTCATCAGCTATGGCAAGGAACGTCCGGCCGAACTCGGCTCGACCGAAGCAGCCTATGCCAAGAACCGCCGTGCGGTGACCGTCGTTATCGGCCAGTAAGGCGTTTCTCCGCCCGACGGCGGAGGCGGCACCGGCCCGCTCCACGTTAGGGGAACAGAACCCACCAGATCGGCACCGCGGCAAACGCCGCGGCGCAGAGGAAGACACCGAAGGGGACCCGTCGCTCGGCGAGCGACCGGTCCCCTTTTCGCTGCACGGACAATGCCCAACCGATCCCCCCGATGCTGGCGAGGAGCAGCAGCAGCGGCAAGGCCTGCCACCCGGTCCAGCAGCCGATCGCCGCGACGAGCTTGGGGTCGCCGCCGCCCATGCCGTCGGCACCGCGCGTCCGCCGGTAGGCCCAAGCCAGAAACGCGAGCGCGGCCCCCCCCGCAATCGCGCCGATCCAGCGATCGAGCAGGGCAGCATCGAACAGGGGCCCCGCGAACAGCAGTCCCGCGACCGCCAGCAGCGCGCTGAGCCGGTCGGGCAACCAGAAATGCCGCGCGTCGAGCAACAAAAGCGGCAACAGTAACCAGCCAAATAGCGCCCATAGCCAGCCCGCCGTGCCGGGCATCAGGGCCAGCGCGATCATGCCGATCAGCGCCGAGCTCGCCTCGACAAATGAATGAAAGCGATCGATCGGTGCGCCGCAGGTCCGGCAGCGCCCCCGCGCGGCGAGCGCCGAGAGCAACGGGATGAGATCGAGCACGCCGAGCGGCCGTCCGCACGCGTCGCACTGCGATCGTCCCAGCACCGACCGGCCTGCGGGCCAGCGCAGCACCAGCGTCGCGATGAAGCTGCCGAGGATCAGTCCCACGAGCGCGGCAAGGGCGATGCCCATGCCGAAGGGCAAGGCATCGAGGAAGCTCACGTCAGAAGCGGCCCGTGGTCGCCAGCACGAACCCGCCCGAGCCCGCCTTGAACCCCAGTGCCGCGAGCGCCGCTGCCATAGCCGGGTCGCGGTCGACATTGATCGCGAATTGCGCGCGATAGGCGCCGCTGCCGTCGAACGACAGCGTCAGCCGTTCCATTCCCGACTGGCTGGCGAGCGCCGCCTGCGCGCGTCCGTTCGCGCAGCTGAGCGGGCCCGACAGGCCGCGCGACAGATCGAGCCCCGCGATCGGCGCGCTGACCACGAGCCGGATCCGGCCACCGGCGACGACGCATTTGCCCGCGTCGTCGAAGCGCACCGTCGCGCCTTCGAAGCTGATCCTGTCCACGGGGACGGCGCCCAGTCCGCCCGCCATCGACGTCGTACCGCTGACATTGGACACGCCGCGCGGATCGCTGCCATAGAGGCGTCCCGCCAGCGCCCCGAGCCGTTCGTCGGTGCGCGAGAAAGCCAGTTCGACGCTCCCGCCGAGAAGCGCGAGCGGCGAAAGGCTCGCGCGCACGGTGCCGAGCGGCAAGGCGCCGAGTCGCGCTTCGACGAGTTCGCCCGACCATATGGAACCGCGAACCTCGCGCGCGGTCACGCCCGCATCGGTTGCGCCCGACCAGGCGAGCGCAAGCCGCATCGGAAAGGTCGCAAGGAGGAGGAGCAGCGCGAGCACTGCCCCGGCGATGATCCACCGTCTGCGCGCGATCATTGGCCGCCCTTCCGAAGTTCCGCGGTCAGCCCGACGGTGCCGTCGGCGGCGGGGGTGATGGTCAATTGATCGACAACGAAGCCCTGCCCCTCGAGCGAAGCGAGCCAGTCGACCAGCACCGGCGCCTTGGCAGCGGCAATGGCGATCGTCGCCTTCCCCGCGCCCCGCGCCTCGTTGCGGTCGAGCGTCAGCCCGATCTCGCCCGCCGATTGCGCAAGATATTGGTCGATCGCGACCGCATCGACCGCCGCCGCAACCGATTTCGCGGGGGTCCGGCCGAGCAATTGCACCTTGGCCTTGACGCGGCCCTCGCGCTCGATCGCGGCACGATGCCGGCTTTCGAGATCGATGAACGCCGCGACCGCCGGCCGGGCGAAACCCCAGACCAACACGCCAAGCGCGAGCGCACCGGCAACGCCGACGAGCCAGCGTTCGCGTTGCGACAGGCCGCTCCACCAATTTTTGAACTTGTCGGTCATGGCACCGCCCGGATCGTCACATTGGCCATCTGCTGACCGTCGCTGCCCGCCATCGGCTGCGCGGTAATGCGATAGCCGCGCGCCTGCAGCGCGAGCAGCACTTGATTGATATCTTCGACGCGCGGCGCGGCGAGCGTCGTCGTCAGCGTTCCGTCGGTGCGATGCGACAGCGTCTTGAGCGATACGCCGGGCGCATCGCCCATCGCGTCGTAGAGCGCCGAAGCGGGGACCGAGAAGGCAAGCGGCCCACCGCCGGCGGCCGCAAGACGGCGGTCGATTTCGGCTTCGGCCGCGGTGGCGTCGCCTGCCGTCACCCCCGCCTTCTTCGCCATCGCCACGACCGCTTCATCGGCTCGTCCCGTGTCGGAGGTCAGCCGCACCGCATAGATAATGGGGATCAGCACGCTCACGACGACAAGCGCGACCAACAGCCGCTTCGCCATCCGCAGCAGCGCCGGGTCGGCCGCCCAACTCCGCTTGGGTTTCCACCCACCACTGAGCAGGTCGAGCGGCGGCGCGGCGAGGGTCAGCAGCAGTGCCTCGCGCATCCGGTCGGGGTCGAGCGGGGCGATGTCATGGCTACCCGCGATCAGCGCGTCGAGTTCGAGATCCGAGCGATAGGCGCGGTCGGCGCTACGCACGATCTGCTCGCCGCCAACGTCGGCGGTCCATAGCGTGCCCGGTTCGGGTGGGGGCACCGCGGCGGCAGCGGGAAGGATGGCGGCGGGCATCAGATCGCGCGCCTTCAGCCAGTCGGTCCACGCGGCCATCGCGGCGTGGGTGGTGACCGCGACCGGAACGGCCTGCCCCTCCCCCGCCGGCTGACCGGTGACGACATGCAGCAAGGCCGCATCGCCAAGACTATCCTTCAGCGCATCGATGCGCGCCGCGGCGGCGGCTTGCGCGGGTGCGGCGTCGGGATAACGAAGCCAGCGCAGCGGCACATCGGCCGCGGGCGCCAGTGCGACCAGCCGGTCGTCGGCGCTGTCGTCCTGCGGCTTCTCCCACGCACCGACCCAGCCGTCGTCCTGCCCCGAATCGACGATCACCCCGTCATCGATGCGCAGCCACGCGGGATGCGGCGCATTTTCCTCGCCCAGCGCCGCCATCGAGGGCAGCCAGAGAAGCAGCGTGCAAGCCATGTCAGTCGCTCTCGCCCCAATCGCGGCGCACGATGACCGGCGACGCCATACCGGCGGACGGCGCCCCGCCATTGGCATCAATCAGCGAAACTGCGGTCAAGAAACCGTCCCCCATCGTCACATTCGTCGTCAGCGCGAGCCAGCGGCTGGTCACGCCCGCCTGTTCGGCAACATCACTTGGCGGCTTGCGTCCTGCGAACGGACGCGCCCCCCAGAATCGTACGCTGCTGCCATAGCCGCCAGCGGGGCGCGCCGCCAGCACCGCCCGCGCGTCGGCGATACCGATCTCGCCGGGCAGCAGCATCGCGACCAGCGGCGCCTGTTCGGGCGCCAGCGTGTTGACGTTCAGCTTCACCGGATCGGTCACAGGGAGCACGCAGAGCCAGGGCCTGAGCCGCGCGTAGATTTTCGGGGTGACCCCGCGCACCGCGCGAAGTTCGCTGACATCGGCCATCTTGCGGTTGGCGGGCAGATAGGCGCCTTGCATCGATCGATAGACATTGTCTTCCGCCCCCAGCCGCCCTTCATTGCTGTCGCTGTCGATCCAGTCGGCCGCCGCGCCCGCGATCGCCTGCGCCTCGCCCGGGTCGATCCCGAGCAAGGTCATCAATTCGCCGAATTGGCGCATCGCGCCGGCCCGCTGGCTGAACCGTCCCGGCACCGTTTCGGCAACCAGGCTGTTGAGGTTGAAGCAGTTGTTCGCATCGCTGAGCTTCGCCCGCCCCTCGCCGCCGGACAGCGGCAGCGTGAAATCGCGGCCCAGCCAATTGCCGGCCAGCGTCAGCTTTGCAGGATCGCGCCCGACGAGATCGGCGACGCGGCGCAGCGCGATCTGTTCGGCGGCAAAGGTATAGGCGCGTCCCTGATCGACCGTCGCCGCGCTTCCCGCGATGCGCGTCGCCAGCGTCAGGCGGTCGAGCGCGGTCGCGGCGATCACCGCCATCACCGCGACGAGCAGCAACACGCTGAGCAGCGCCGCGCCGCGTTCATCCCTGCTCTGGCGCTTCATGGCGCCGGCACCCCGGCGACGGGCGGCGGCGGCAACAGCGTCGGGGCGGTCAGGAACGCCATCGTCAGCGGCTCGCGCCCGGTGCGCGTCAGCCGCACCTCGACCGCGCGCGGCAACCGGTCGCCCGGCTCCGACGTCCAGCTTTCGCTCCAATCGCCCCGTTCGTCGCGATAACGCACCGCGACCGCCGCAACCTCATCCACCAGCCGGTCGCCGTCGCCGAGCGCGGTTCCGTCGAGCATCGGCTGTATCGCCCGGCGCCACTCGCCTCCGACGAGCGCATAGCCGACGCGCTCGACATTCGGACGCGAGCTGCCGTCGAGCGCGCCCGCGCCGCCGTGAACGAAGGCAAAGCCGTTCGACGACCCGATGAAGGCGGGAACGGCTTCCCCTGCCGGGCCGCGCGTCGGGCGCTGAACGGCCTGCGCCAGATCGTTCGCCATAACCGCGCGCAGCCGGTTGATGCCGCCCATCGCCTTCAGCCGTTCCTGCACCGCATCCTGCGTATCGACGCTGCTGCGCAAAAGGCCGACCCCCATCGCGGCGATCGCCGCGAAGATGGAGAGCGCCACAAGCATCTCGACGAGGGTGAAGCCGCGTTCGCCTTTCATCGCGACGGCCGGATGATCGTCAGCGCCGCCTGCCCGCGCCCGCTTTCGGGCCGCACGAGCAGATCGATGCGCAATAGCGCGTCGTCGGCGGTTCTGGCGACGCGCTGTTCGACGCGCCAGTTGCGCCCGGCGTTGGCGACGCCGATCGCGCTGCTGCCGATCGTCGGCGGTGCGGGATCGGTCCACAGCTCGACCGCGCGGTTCTGCGCGACGATGCCCGCCATCGTGCTTTCATCGAGGTCGCCCGCGGTGCGAACCGCAAAGGCGTCGAGGCGGATGAGCGCGAGCGCGGCGATGCTGATGACGCTGAGTGCTACCAGCATCTCAAGCAGCGTGAACCCGGCTTCGCGCTCAGCGCCCACGGCTGACCTCTCCGGTCGCGGAAACGCGCACGACCTCACGCGCGTCGCCGCCGGCGAGCACGACGGCTTGCGGCGTCGGACTGGTGCCGACGCGGTCGAAGAGCAGGCGCGCGGCGCCGCGCCCGTCACCGGCCGCGAAACGGACGTTACCCGGCCAACTCCGCTGTTCGAAGGCGCGGCCCGGAAGCGGCTGCCATTCGCCCGCAATTCGCCGTTCGAACCCATAGCCCGACGGCGCGAAATTGACCGCGACGCTGCGTCCCTCGATCACCGCGACATCGCGCGCGGCGGCGAGGCGTGCCGCCAGCCGGTCGGCTTCGCTGCGCACCGTGCGTTCCTCGCCCGGCATGGTCAGCACGACCGCGGTCGCGGCGAGCGCCATGATCGCGAGCACGACCATCAGTTCGACGAGGGTGAAGCCGTTGGCGCGAGGACGCGGGCGCGCCTCAGGCGTCGCTGCGAATATCCGCATTGTCGTCGGTCCCGCCGGGGGCACCATCGGCGCCGAGCGACCAGACGTCGAACGCCTTTCCGTTCGGCCCCGGTGCCTGATAATTATAGGGGCGCCCCCACGGATCGGCGGGCAGTTTCTTGATATAGCCGCCGCGGCGATAGCGTTCGGGCTGGGCGAGTGCAGGCGGCGCGGTGGTAAGCGCGTTCAGCCCGTCGGTGGAGGCCGGATAGACCAGATTGTCGAGCCGATATTGTTCGAGCGCATTTTCGAGCGTCGAAATATCGGCCCTCGCCTTGGTCACCATCGCGCGGTCCTGGCTCGGCAGGACGTTGATCATCACCACCGTCGCGAGCAGGCCGATGATGAAGATGACGACCATCAGTTCGGTCAGGGTGAAACCGCGCTCGTCTCTCTTGCGGCGGCGGTGAACGGACGGGCGGCCCTGATCGGAAAAGGACGTATCGAACATCAGGTGAAGGAATAGCTGCATCAGCGACATTTTCATAGTCCGGCTAGGTTCTGCAACTGAAGGATCGGAAGCAGAATGGCGAGGATGATAAGGGCAACGCATGACCCCATAACGACAATTATGACAGGTTCGAGAAGCGCCATCGACGCGGCCGTAAAGCGGTCGAATTCTCGTTCGAGATAGTCGGCCGCGCGTTCGAGCATCTGTTCCAGCCGCCCCGCGCTTTCGCCGCTGGCGGTCATATAGACGAGCAGCGGCGGGAACACGCCGGCGTCGCGGAGCGCGGCCGAGAGGCCGCCGCCGGCGCGCACCTGATCGACGATATTGGCGGTCGCGCCGGCGAGCGCGGCGTTGCGGATCGTGGGCACGGTCAGTTTCAGCCCTTCGACGAGCGGCAGACGGCTCGACACCATCGTCGACAGCGTCCGCGCGAAACGCGCAGCATAAAGGTCGCGGAGCAGGCGGCCAAGGAGCGGCAGGCGGAGAAGGCGGGCATCGACCCGTGCCTTGAACGCCGGGCGGCGTAGCGCGGCGGTCCAGCCGAACGCGGCGGCGGCGATCAGCAGCGCGATCAGCCACCACCAATTGGCGGCGAAGCTGGAGATGGCGATCACCGCGCGGGTCAGGAAAGGCAATTGCTGGCCGGTGTCGGTGAATTGCTCGACGACGCGCGGGACGACGAAGATCATCAGTGCCGCGACAACCCCGATCGCGACGACCGCCAGCACGATCGGATAAGCGAGAGCCGCGATCAGCTTGCCGCGCACTTCGGCCTGGCGTTCGAGCAGGTCGGCGAGGCGCGCGAGGATCGTCGTGAGGCTTCCCGTCGTTTCGCCCGCGGCGACCATCGCGCGATAGAGCGGCGGAAAGCTGGCGGGCTGGCGACCCATCGCGTCGGCGAGGCGGCGGCCTTCGAGCAAGCCGGCATGGACGTCGCCGATCACGGCGCGCGCGCTTTCGGCCTCGCTCTGGCGCGTCAATGTGCGCAGCGCCTCTTCGAGCGGCGCGACTTCGGCGAGCGTTGCGAGCTGGCGGGTGAAGAGCGCCAGTTCCTTGCTGCCGAGCTTGGTCTTGCGGAATGCGAGCAGCGAGCGGCCGGCGGGCTTCGCTCCGGCCGCTTCGACCGCGACGATGTGGAACTTCCGCCGCACCAGATCGGCGCGCGCGGCGGCGTCGTTGGCGGCGGTCAGCCGCCCCTTGCGCTCGCGGCCCTGCGGATCGATCGCGACATAGCGATAATCAGGCATCGACGTCCTCGCGCCGCGCGATGCGGATCGCTTCTTCGGCGGTCGTCAGCCCCTTCGCGACCATCGACCGCGCCGCCGAGGCGAGCGTCGGCGATTTGAGGAAGGCGTGCTTGACGATCATCGATTCGTCGCCGCCGGCGTAGATGTAGCGGCGGACGGTCTCGTCGACCTTGATCGCCTCGAACACGCCGATGCGGCCCTTGAAGCCGGTGCCGCCGCACGCCTCGCAGCCTTTGGGGCGCCAGATGACGGTGCCGATGTCGAGCCCGAGCATCGCGGCGATGCTGTTGTCGGCCTGGACGGGTTCGCGGCAATTGTCGCAAAGTTTGCGCACAAGGCGCTGGGCGAGGACGGCGCGGAGGGTGGAGGTCAGAAGAAAAGGCTCTACTTTCAAATCCTTAAGGCGGGTGATCGCGCCGACCGCATCATTGGTGTGGACGGTCGAGAGGACGAGGTGGCCGGTGAGCGAGGCCTGCACCGCGATGTCGGCGGTCTCGCGGTCGCGGATTTCGCCGACCATCACGACGTCGGGGTCCTGGCGCAGGATCGCGCGCAGCCCCGCCGCGAAATCGAGCCCGACCTTGGCATTCACCTGCGTCTGCCCGACACCATCGACGGCATATTCGACCGGATCCTCGACGGTCAGGATGTTGCGCTGGCCGTCGTTGAGCTGTTTGAGCGCCGCATAGAGCGTCGTCGTCTTGCCCGATCCGGTCGGGCCGGTGACGAGGATGATGCCATTGGGTTCGGCGAGCGCCTCACGCAATATGCGGTCGGCTTCGCCCGACAGGCCGAGGACGTCGAAGTCGATTCCCGCCGCATCCTTGTCGAGAATACGCATCACGACGCGTTCGCCCGCGCGGCTCGGCAGGGTCGAGACGCGGACGTCGACCGCCTTGCCCGCGAGCGTCAGCCCGATGCGGCCGTCCTGCGGCACGCGGCGCTCGGCGATGTCGAGCCGCGCCATCACCTTGATGCGGCTGACGACGACGGGTGCCACGTGCGGCGGCATGCGGAGATGTTCGCGCAGCACGCCGTCGGCACGCATCCGCACGACGAGTCCGCTTTCATAGGGCTCGATATGGATGTCGCTGACCCCTTGCCGCACCGCTTCGGCGATGATCGCGTTGATCAGGCGGATCGCGGGGGCGTCGTCGGCGCTGTCGAGCAGATCCTCGGCGCTCGGGATGCCGAGGTCGAGGTCGCTGCCGTCGAGCGAACCCGCCATCGCGGCGGCCGAACTGTCGACCGCATAATGATCCGAAAGCAGCCGGTCGAAATCGGCGGCGTCGGCGGTCGCGACGCGCAGCGGCTGCGCGAGATAGCGTTTGACCTCAATCAGCACCGCGGGATCGCTGCCCTCACGCAAGGTCGCGAGCCAGACGCCGTTTTCGCCGGGCGCGATGACGACGCCGTGCGCGCGCGCGAAGCCGTAGGGAATATCCACGGGGGGAATATCAACCGGCGCCGGGGGAGGCGCCGCCGGTTCGATGTCGGTCACGGAGTGTCTCCGGCAGGCGGCGCCGGCGCCTCTGACGTCGAGGGCGGGACGTCGGTGGGCGTGACGCTGCCGCCCTCCCCGCGCAGCGCGGGCAGGTTGACGGGGCCGACGGTGACGTCGGCGGGCGTCGGCGGCGACGGCGGCGTCGCCCCCATATAGTCGCGCACCAGCGCGTCGATCGCGGGCTCCTGATCGGGGTTCCTCTGGAGCTGAAAGTCGCGGATATAGCCATAGCGGCGCGCGGTGAGCGCGGCATTGTCTTCGCGGCTCTTGAGGATCGTCGGGCGGATGAAGACCATCAGGTTGGTCTTCGACCGCGTCCGGCTGCGCGATTTGAACAGTTCGCCGATCAACGGAATATCGCTGAGCAGCGGGATACGCTCGATCGTCTTGCGCTCGTCGTCGTTGAGCAGGCCGCCGATCGCGAGGATTTCGCCGTCATCGACGGTCAGCACGGTTTCGAACGACCTTTTGTTGATGATGAGGTCGCTGTTGCGCGACGAGACCGGCCCCGCGACGCTCGACACTTCCTGGCGGAGAAAGAGCTTGACCTCGCCCGCGCCATTGACCTGCGGCGTGACGTCGAGTTTGATGCCGACCTCTTCGCGCTGGACGGTGCGGAAGGCATTGTCGAAATTGTCGGAAAGCGCCTCGCCGGTCGTGATCGGCACTTCCTGTCCGACGAGGAATTTCGCCGCCTGATTGTCGAGCGTGACGATATGCGGGGTCGCGAGCAGATTCGACGTCGTGTCCGATTTCACCGCGTTGATGATCGCGCCGAAGATCGTGTTCTTGCCGATGTCGCCCGCGAAGCCAGCGAATCCGCCGGTCGCCGAAAGGAGCTGCGCCGCCGCGGCTTCCTGAAACGCGTTGCCCAGCGCGCTCGAGGTTTTGGTCACGACGGTGGTGCCGTCGGTGGTCGTCGTTTCCTCGCTGATCTGCGTCGAGGCATAGGCGCCCCCCAAGGTCAGGATATTGGGCGAGGCGTTGCTGTAGCTCGTCGCGACGAACGGGATATTCTTGCCGCCGAGCAGGAACTGGACGCCGAGTTTCTTGGCGGCATCATCGCCGATCTCGACGACGATCGCCTCGACCAGCACCTGTTGGCGCCGCGTGTCGAGCTGGCGGATCAGTTCGCCAAGCATCCGCTGCACTTCGGTATTCGCCGCGACGATGATCGCGTTCGCGCCTTCGTAGCGCGTGATGATGGCCGGGCCGCGGGTCGAGATGCTGCCGCTGCCCCCGGCGCCGGTCGAGCTCGCGGCGGGTGCGGCGGCGGCGGGCGCCGGCGTGCTGGTGCCATTCGAGGACGAGGTCGAGGCGGACGCCGGCGGCAGGCCCGCCCTTTGCACCGGATCGCTGCCGCCGCCGATCAGCTGCTGGAGCGTCGGGAGCAATGTTTCGGCATTGGCATGTTCGAGCCAGTAGACGCGCAGTTCGGTGCCGCCCGCCGCCTTCGCATCGAGATCGTTCGCCATCGCGACGAAACGCGCGACGAGCGCCTGATCGCCGCGCAAGGCAATCGCGTTGCTGCTGTCGATCGGGACGATCGCGACCGGTGCGCGCGCGCCCTCCCCCGCCGCCGGAACGAGTGCCTGGAGCGCGGCGGCGATTTCGCGCGCGCCGGCATTTTTCAGCGTGACGATCTGGCTGGTCGAGCTGTCGCGGTCGATGCTCGCGGCGAGGGCGCGGATGCGGCGGATATTGTCGGCGAAGTCGGCGACGACGAGGCTGTTGGCGTTGCGGTTCGCGGTGAGAGAGCCCTGCGGGCTGACGAGCGGGCGCAGCGTTTCGACCGCCGCGACCGCGTCGATATGCCGAAGGCGGATGATTTCGGTGACGAACTGGTTCTGCGCCGCGCCGCGGGCGCCGATGCGGCCGGGCTGCGCGGCCGCGCCGTCGATCGGCTGGACACGGTAGCTGCCGTTCGGCCCCGGCACCGCGACGAGACCGTTCGAGCGCAGAGTCGCGAGGAAAATCTCGAAATATTCGCTGCGCGACAGCGGCCGGTCGGTGACAACCGACACCTTGCCGTTGACGCGGCCGTCGATGACGAAGGTGCGCCCGGTGATCCGCGCCGCATCCTGGATGAAGGCGCGGATGTCGGCATCGCGCACGTTGAGCGTATATTGGGCGGCCGCGGGTGCCGGGGTGGCGGAAACGAGCGCGGCGGCGAGCATCAGGGACAGTTTGAGACGCATAGAACCTAATTCTTTGAAAGGAAGATGGCGACGGGAACGACGCTGGCGCCGCGTTCGACCTCGAGCGCGATGCGCGCGCCCGGGGCCAGTTGATTGGCGAGCGCCGCAACGTCGCTGGCCGAGGTGATCGGGCGGCCGCCGACCGAGCGGATGACGTCGCCGGGGCGCAGGCCCGCCGCGCGGAACGTCGCCCCGTCACCCTGCGGCTGGACAACGATGCCGGTGATGCGGCCCTCCTCGGTGCGCGGGGCGAAGGCGACGCCCGCCTTGATCGCGGCGGGGGTCATGTCGCCGCTGACGCCCGAGGGGGCCGCGCCGATTTCGGGCGTCGGCGCCGGCAGCGCGGTTCCCGGACTGGCGACGGGTGCCTCGCCGCTCTGGTCGAGAAACAGGCTTTCGCGCGCGCCGCCGCGATCGAGCAACACATGGTCGAACGCGACGCCGGCGAGCTTCAGTCCCGGCGCGATCTCGTCGCCGACGGCATAGCTCGTCTGCACCCCGTCCTCGCCCGCGATGATCGCCGAGCCGCCGCCCGTCGCTTCGTTGAGGTTGATCCCGAACAGCGTGAGCCCCGCCGAAGTCACGGTTGCCGTCGCGGGGCCCTGAACATTGCCGCGAAAAAAGGGATCGAGGCTGGTGAAGAGCGCGCGCCGTTCGGCGGGCGATGCGATGACGGCGGTTTGCGGCTGCCACGCACCGAGCGGCGACAGCGGGGTGAGCAATGTCCAGAACAGGCGGACGCCTTGCCAGATCAGGAGCGCGCCGAGCAGGCCGACGAGCAGGTGCGGCCAGATTTCGAGCGGGGTCCGCCTGCGAACGCGGAGCCACGAAGGCAGCGCGCGCGGCAGCCGAACGGCCGATCCGGACATCAGCGTTGCCATGGTTTCTTCCCTGTCCCCCAACTGAAAGGCTGCATGACGAATCGCCTAGGGACGATTGGTGACAATCAGTTGACGGGAAGATTACAGTTTTTTGTCAGCCGGGCGAGTCCGGTGCGGTGGGTGGGGGGGTAATGATCCTCCCTGTGCCGTAGGCATGGGGAGGTGGCAGCCCGCAGGGCTGACGGAGGGGCCGGCGCGCGACGCCAGAGCCCCTCCACCACCGCTTCGCGGCGGTCCCCCTCCCCACCGCTTCGCGGCAGGGAGGATTTATAGCTCAGAATTTAATCGAGGCGCTGAGCGAGAAGGTGCGGCCCAGCTTGTAACGGTTGAAATAGATCTTGTTGTCGCCCGAGGTCTGGAGCTCTTCATATTTGCGCCCCGTGAGGTTGCGCGCCTCGAACTTCAGCTCGATTTCCTTGTTCAAGAGGTTGATGCCCTGCCGCGCGACGAAGTCGAGCTGGATGCCGGGCTTTTCCTTGAGGTCGGGCTGGCCCGACGGACCACGGCTGGTCACGCGCGGGCTGGCATAGGTCAGCATCAACGTCTGCTGCGACAGCCGGTCCTGATCCTCGAGCCCGATCTGGAAATTGACCAGATGGTCCGACTGGCCGGTCAGCGGCGAGCCGTCGAAGAAGAAGATGTCGGCCGGACGCTCGACGCCGTTGACGAAGGTGACATCGTCCTCGCCGACCTGAATGTCCGACTGGGTATAGGTGTAGTTGCCGATCAGGACGAGCCGGCGGCTCTGCCAGAATGGCGCGTCGGACAGCGTGTCGAGCGGGAAATATTTCTGCACCTCGAACTCGGCGCCATAGAGCGTCGCCTTGGGCGCATTGGCGTAGCTGGTGCTGACCTGATTGTCCGACGCCGACGTATAGGCCTCGATCGGATTGTCGATCGATTTATAGAAGCCCGCGACCGTGAACCGCTGATCGCGGTCGAAATACCATTCGTAGCGCAGTTCGGCGTTCCACAGCTCGCTGTCGGTCAGCGAGGGGTTGCCGCGATAGAGGCGGTTCGATTCGGGATCGAGATAGACCTGCGCGACGAGTTCGCGGAACTGCGGCCGCGCGATCGTCTTCGACCCGTTGAGGCGAAGCTGCATGTCGGGCGCCATTTCCCAGGTCAGCGTCACCGCCGGCAGCCAATAGGCATTGTCGAGATCGGTCGGCACGAACACCGACGAGCCGGTGTTGAACAGATCGACCGGGACGACGGTCTGCTTGGCGTCTTCATAACGCACGCCGGCGTTGATGTTGACGCCCGGCACGACTTCGGCCTGGAGCTGCGCATAGCCCGCATGAGTGGTCAGATTGGCGTCGAACGCCGCCGCGCCGTCCTGCGCCGAGGTTTCGAGCAGCCGGATATCGTAAAGCTGGATCGACGCGTCGGAGAGCAGATAGTCGGGGCGCAATTGCTGGACCTCGATCGGCAGATTCTGCGCGCGGAACAGGAAGTCGCGGCGCACCGAAGTGCGATGCGTGTCGCTGTAGGCGTAACCGACCGTCGCGGTGATGCGCGGCGCCAGTTCGTAGGAGAGGTCGACGCCGCCCGACCAGAGATCCTCGTTCAGATCCGAAAAGGAAATGCTCGCCGAACCGCGGCCACCGGTGAGGTCGTTGACGAACTTGTCGCCGACGGGATCGATATCGGTGGGCAGGTTGGTGCGCACATAGGTGAAGCTGCGTTCGTAGGGCGCCTCGCGCTGCGAATTGGCATAGCCGCCGCGCAGGTCGAGCTGGATGCGGTCGAAATCGAATTCGGCGACGAGCTGGCTGTTGATCAGCTGGCGTTCGTACCACGCCGTGTCCTGCTGCATGATGTCGCGGTCGGACTGGTTGCGGTTGGTGCCGAGCCCGAGGCGCGCCTGTTTCAGCGTGTCGCGGATATAGAGGTTGGTCCAGCGGAACTTGTGATCGCCGAGTTCGAGCCCGAAACCGAGCAGGCCGTTGACGACGATGCGGTTGTCGGTGACGACGCGGTTGAAATTGGTCTGCGGCTCGCCCGACAGGTCGGTTTCGAGCGAGGTCTGCTGGAGCGTATCGCGCGTCCGCCACTTGTTGCTGATCCCCGCGGTCGCGATGATGCCGAGCTCGCCGTCGGGGAGCTGGATCGTCGTGCCGCCGGTGATCCCCGCCGACCAGTTGACCGGGATATGGTTATTCTGCTGGAGCAGGCTCGTCTCCGAATTGACCAGCTCCATCTGGATCGCCTTCAGATCGGCGAGGCTGAAATCGGCACCCTCGAGGATCGGCTTGCCGCTGGCGAAGGCGGCTTTCAGGAGCGGCGGGACGTCGCGCGTGCCGTCGTCGAAGCCGGTCCAGTCGGTGTCGCTGCCATAATAGGTATAGCCGAGTTCGTTCGTCGTCTCGCTGTCCCAGCCAATGCCGCCCGAGAAGGTCAGGAAGGTTTCGCGCGGGATCGCCTTGGTCGTCAGGTTGATGACGCCGCCGCCGAATTCGCCGGGGAAATTGACCGAATAGCTTTTCTGCACCAGCGTCGAATCGATGACGTTGGTCGGAAAGATGTCGAGCGGGACGACGCGCTTCAGCGGCTCGGGGCTGGGCAGCGGCGAACCGTTGAGCAGCGCGAGCGAGTAACGGTCGCCGAGGCCGCGGACATAGACGAAGCCGCCGCCGGCGACGCTGAGGCCGGTCACGCGCTGGAGCGCGCCCGAAATATCGCCTTCGCCGGTGCGCGCGATGTCGGCCGAGGAGAGGACCGACACGACTTCGGGGGTCGCGCGAACGACATTGGGGGTAAAGCGGCCGGTGACGACGATTTCGGCGTCGGCGCCGCCGGGGATCGACACATCGACCTCTTCGTCCGCCGCGCCATCGTCAGCCGGGTCGGCGGGCGGCGTTTCGGCGGGCGCGGGATCGGGCTCGGCCGTCTGGGCGAGCGCCGCGGGCGACACCAGCGCCGACGAAAGGAGCAGGAAGCTGGCGAATAGCGACCGCTTGGTCATGTTGGAAAACCCCTAATGGCAGATGGGCCCTAATGGCGGATGGAAATGGGGGCGGGGCGCGCCGGTGGTGCGCCCCGCCCCGGTATCGGACGTCGGCGCGTCAGGTGACGGGGATGTCGGTGCAGTTGCCGCTGGTGTCGCCGAACGACGCCGTGGCGGAATTGCAGGTCCAGCCCGCATACCAGGTGTCGTTGGCGTCAGCGACCGCGCCGACATAGGCCGTCGTGTCGAAGAAGCCGTCGAGCGTCGCCGCGTCGAACGCCGTCAGCGCGGTTTCGGTCGCGCCGTTGACGAACAGGTCGGTCAGGCTCGGCGTGTAGGTCGAGCTGTTGTTCGTGCCGAGTTCGAAGATCGCGCGGACCGCGGCATCGTCGGGACCGTTCGAGCCGCGGAACGGACGGTCGTTGCACTGCATCGACACCGACTGGAACACCGGCGGACCGTTTTCGTCGAGCGCCGGGTTCGCCGGCTGGACCGTGGTGGCGCTGTCGACGCGGAGGCACGAGGCGCCGGTGGTGATCAGCCCGTTGGCGAAGGTGTAGTCGGCGCCGCCGCGGATGCGGATCGCGGCGCCGTTGCCCGCCGCCGCGTTGCGGTGGATGAAGGTGAAGTTCGAGATATTCACTTCCTGGCGCGGAACCGCGTTCTCATCGCCGTCGGAGTCGATTTCCATGATCGAGTCGCCGACCGCGCCACCGGCGCGCTGCACCGCGATCGCATATTGGATATTGCCCTTGTAGCCGACGTCGGTGTCGAAGCTGTCATCCTCGGCGCCGGTGACGACCATATGTTTGAAGTTCGGGCGGCCGCCGAACACTTCCATGCCGTCGTCCGAGCTGTTGTGCATCTGGATATGATCGAACCGGGTCGCCGAACCGACGCCCGACGGGGTCAGCCCCTGCAATTCGCTGTCGGGCGACAGGTTGAAACCCGAATAGCGGATCTGGACATAGCTCATCCGGCCCGAATCATCGTCCTCGATTTCGCCGCCATAGAGCGCGTTCGACGCGCCTTCGGTGTCGCGTTCGCAATCGTTGGTGCCGGGGACCGCGCCCGCCGCGTCGCAATCGGTGATCGGCGCGCGGCCAAGCAGGACGACGCCGCCCCACAGCTGCGACGTGTTGTCGGTCGCCGAGCCGACGACGTTGCCGCGGCCGGTGAAGACGATCGGCTGCGTCGGGGTGCCGACGGCGTCGATCTTGTTACCGCGGTTGACGGCGAGGAAAGCGGTGCCGGTCGAGGCGAAGATGGTGACGCCCGGATCGATCGTCAGCGTGACGTCGGCGGCATCGCCGGCCTCTTCGGTCGGACCCTGATCGGTGCCGACATCGACGCGGCCGGGCAGCGAATAGATGACGCCGTCGACCTTCGGGATTGCGGTGGTCGCGTTGAACTTCGTGGGGAAGCCGCAGTTGCGCCAGGTGCCCTGCGGCCCCGAGATGGTGCCAAGGTCGGCGAGCTGGTCGGCGCCGTTAATGGTCGGGCAGGCGTCGGCCGGGGTCACGCCGGTCGGCGTGGGGGTCGGCGTCGGCGTCGGGGTCGGAGTGGGCGTCGGGGTCGGCGCGGGAATGACGATCACGCCTTCGCCCGGCGAGGCGACGCCATCGGCGCCGCACGCCGCAAGAATGGAACAGGCCACGCCGCTGAGCATGACCAAACGAATGCGTGCGAAAGCCGCCATGAAAATCTCCGTCCCGGTGTGCGCCTGCGCGCCCCTGATGAAAAACACGCCGCGGACAAGAAAAGCATTGATGTCTCGCCCCCGGTGACGCCGCCACTAGGGTGATTCGATGACGGTCTGACGCCAGAACCGTGACACTTGCGTGACTCTTTGGAGTCGGTTCGATGACATGGAGGCCCACGCGGGGCTGCACGCGTTCGCGCCCGCAAAAATAAAAGCGGCGAAGCTCGCTTGCATCGCTCGACAAGCTTTGCTAGGCGCCCGCTCCTACCTGGTGCCGGACCCGATCCGGACCATCATGATGTGCGGTCGTGGCGGAACTGGTAGACGCGCAACGTTGAGGTCGTTGTGGCCGAAAGGCCGTGGAAGTTCGAGTCTTCTCGACCGCACCATTATCCATTGATTTCATTGGATAATTTCTGGCCTTTGGCGCAGTTTGATGCGGGCCATCGGTGCTTGATAATGAGGTGGAGCCCCCCCCCCGCAAGGCGGAGAGAGGTCACGCCGCGATGGCTGTTGTTTCGTCAAGATGCTCCGCAATAGCGTCGGCCAACCTATCGACCAGCGCGAGCGGCAGGTCGTGCCCCATGCCGGGGATCGTCAGCAGCCGCGCGCCCGCGATATTGTCGGCGGTATCGCGCCCGCCGGGCAGCGGCACGAGCGGATCATCCTCGCCATGGATGACGAGCGTCGGCGCCTTGATTTTCTTCAGCATCGGACGCCGGTCGCCGTCGGCGACGATCGCCGCCATCTGGCGCGCGACGCCCTGCGGATACCAGCCGCGCTCGAAATCGGCGCGCACGCGGGCCTGGAGCCGGTCCTCGGCCGACGGATAGCCGGGGCTGCCGATCACCCGCGCGGCACCCACCGAATAAGCGACGAGTGCTTCCTTGTCGCCGCTCATCGGCCGGTTCGCGAGCACACGCATCGCCTCCTTCTGCGCACGCGGCAGGCGGCGGTTGCCCGTGGTCGACATCACAGAGGTCAGCGACAGCACGCGTTTGGGGTAGCGCGCGGCGATATGCTGCGAAATCATGCCGCCCATCGACACGCCGACGATATGCGCGCGGTCGATGCCGAGATGATCGAGCAGGCCGATGCCGTCGGCCGCCATATCGGCGAGCGTATAGGCGGGGCGCACCGGCAGCCCGATCACCGATTTGACGATCATCCACTTCACGTTGGGGATGCCCGCAGCGTCGAAGCGTGTCGACAGGCCGACGTCGCGATTGTCGTAGCGGATGGTGCGAAAGCCCCGTTCGTTCAGCCCATCGACGAATTCGTCGGGCCATAGCGTCAATTGGCCGCCGAGGCCCATGACCAGCAGGATCACCGGCGCATCGCGCGGCCCCTTGTCCTCATAGGTGATGCTGATGCCGTTGACGGTCGCCTGCTCGGTCTGCATGAAAATCCTTTGGTTCGAAAAGCCTAGCTCGCCGTCGCGGGCTTGTAATGCGCGGCGTCGGAGGTGAATTCGGCGCGGCCATATTCGGCCAGCTGGCGTTCGATCCGATGCACGAGGCGGCGGTCGGCAAGATGGCGGAGGATCGGCAAGCGCGAGGCGACGCGATAGGCGGCCATGCGCCCGGCGATGCCGAGCATCGTCGCGCCATAGATGAGGTGGTCGCGGCGCCGCACCGGCACGCCGACATCGGCCGCGCGCGCCTCGTCGCCCGCCAGAAAGGCCTTCACGAAGAAGACGCGGCTGACCGAATATTCGAGGCGGCGCTTGACCTGCCCCTTGGGCGAGCGGTCCTTCGACAGTTCGGCGTCCATCGTCGCGCGAAGCAGCCCGCCGCAGACCTGATCGTCATATTCGTAGCGCAAGGTCGCGCTGCGGGTGCGCCAGATGCGGACGATCTCCTGCGGCGTGTCGGCGAGCAGATCCTCGGGCAGCCCGAGCAGATAACAGCGATAGCGCGCGAGCTCGACGCGGCCGCGTTCGAGCCGCGTGAAGCGGGTGCGACCTTTGGCGAGCACCTCCTGCGACATGAAATAAACGGGGATCAGCCCGGCGGGCATCTGGTCGAGCTGCGGGATCGGCATGCCATAGGTGTCGGCGTCCCACATGCCCGGACGCGACAGCACGTTGACGCGCACCATCGAGTGCATCAGCCGCACCATCGCTGCCGCCTTGAAGCCCGGACCGAAACGATCGAGCGCGCCGGGGAGCGCGGTGGTGGCGAAGAATGTCGCGGTTTCCTTCACCCGCCGCGCCGCGGTCGCCTGGCCGAGCGTGCCGGTGAGCGCCATCGGCAGCGCCGAATATTTGTTGAGGAAGGTCGCGATGAAAGCGCCGCGGATCAGGAAGGGCGACAGGTTCGCCGTGGCGTTACGCTCATAGGCGGCGCCCTCCTCGACCAGCACCATATCGAGCCAGTCGGGCCTCTGCTCCATCTCGCGGATCAGCGCGACCAGTTCGGCGGGCGCGTCCTCGACCGCCTCGATCCCCTTGTCGCACGCCTCGACGAGCATCGCGACGGTGCGTTGAAAGCCGTAGCGCGGCATCAGCGCCGCATAGGCATCGCCGGTCCGGTCGCCGAGCATCGTATATTCGCGGATGCGGCCGAGCAGCTCGGGATCGTCCAGATAGGCCGAACGGTCGATGCTGCGGACGCGGCCGAGTTCGCTCACCGCATCGGCCTCGGGCGCCCAGCGTTCGGGGGCCTTGTCGAAATCGAAGCGGCCGAACAGCTCGGGCAAGGCCTCCGCCTGATCCCGCACCCGGCGGGCGATGGTGCTGACATCGCTGTTCATAAGATGAACCTGCCACAGATTCGCGATTTGGCAAGGGGGGCCGGTTGCGGGTCGATACCGGCCTTTCAATGCTCGTCACCCTGAACTTGTTTCAGCATCCATGGCCAGACCGCCGATCGGGCGCAGCGCCGAAGGAAACGGCAGGCCATGGACCCTGAAACAAGTTCAGGGTGACGATGCTATGGAGGGCGGGTCCCGCCCGAAAGCCAGCGCCTCAGCCCCCGGCCTTGCGATCGCGATAGGTCGGAAGCGCGAGCGACCAGCGGATCGCGGCGCCGCGCAGGATGAAACCGGCGACCGCCCCGGTGACCGCCGCGATCGGCGTCCCGGCGCCGAGCCAGAGCAGGATCAGGAACAGCCCCGACGCGAGCGCCGCGGCGGTGACATAGATTTCGGGACGTACGATGATCGACGGCACCCCGGCAAGGATATCGCGGATCGTGCCGCCGACGCAGCCGGTGATCACTCCCATCATCAGCGCGGGAAAGGGCGGAACGCCCCACGCCAGCGCCTTGGCCGTCCCGAACACGGCATAGGCGGCGAGCCCGACGGCATCGGCCCATTCGAGCAATTGCCCCTGCCACCAGCGTTCGGGCGTGATCCAGACGACGAGCGCGATCGCGATGCACACCGCCGCGATCGCGCCGTCCTGCACCCAGAAGACCGGCGCGCCGATGAGCAGGTCGCGCACGCTGCCGCCGCCGACGCCGGTGACGAGCGCGAAAAAAGCCGCAGTCACCAGCGTCTGGCGGAGGCGCACCGCCATCAGCGCGCCCGATAAGGCGAAGACACCGATGCCGACCAGGTCGAGCAGCCGGACGATCAGCGCATTGTCGAGCTCGAACAAAACGGGAGCCTATTTCGCGTCGGGGCGCACGCCGCCGATGATCGACAGCATGATCGCGGTCACCGCATTGCGGATTGCCGGTTCGGCCTTTGGGGCGAAGAAGGGCGAATGATTGGTCGGCGCGGGCTCGCCCTTCGCCTTGAGATCGGCGAGCACCGCGGGATCATAACCGCCGATCCCGAAGAAGAGCGATGGCACGCCCGCATCGACGAATTCCGAAAAATCCTCACTTCCAGACATCGGGGTCGCGCTCACCGGCGCAAAAGCCAAGCCCTTGCCGAACACCGGCGTCAAAACGGTTACCGCGGCCTTCGCCATCGCCTCGTCGTTCGTCATCACCCCGGTGCCGCCAATGTAACGGATCGTCGGTTCGGGCGCCCCGCCCATCGCGGCCGCCGACTTCGCGACGCGCGCGGTGCCGTCCTGCAGCAGCTTGCGCACCTCGGGCGACTGCGAGCGCAGATTGACCTTCACCTCGGCGCTGTCGGGAATGATGTTGGGCGCGCTGCCCGCGTTGATCGCGCCGATCGTCAGCACGCCGAACGCCGCCGGGTCCTTTTCGCGGCTGATCACGACCTGCGTGTCGGTGACGAAGCGCGCGGCGATCGGGATCGGGTCGATCGTCGCCGCGGGCATCGAGCCGTGTCCGCCGCGTCCGTGGAAAATGATCGCATAGCTGTCCGACGCCGATGAGGACGGCCCCGCCTTGATCGCGACGACGCCCGCCGGAAGGTTGGTGACATGCGCCGCAAAGCCGAAATCGGGCTTCGGGAATCGCTTGAAAAGTCCGTCGTCGAGCATCGCGCGCGCGCCGCTGAGCGGTTCTTCGGCGGGCTGGCCGATCAGCATGACGGTGCCCGACCAGTTATCGCGCATCGCGGAAAGCGCCTGCGCGACGCCGACCAGATAGGCGACATGCGTGTCGTGTCCGCACGCGTGCATCACCGGCACATCCTTGCCCTCATAGGTCGCGCGCGCCTTGCTGGCCCAGGCGAGCCCGGTCTTCTCCTCCATCGGCAGAGCGTCCATGTCGGCGCGCACGAGGATCGTCGGACCCTCGCCATTCTTGAGTAGGCCGACGACGCCGGTGCCGCCGACCTTTTCGGTGACGGTAAATCCCGCTGCCCGCAGATGCTGTGCGAGGATGCCCGCCGTGCGGACCTCCTGCATCCCGAGTTCGGGGTGCTGGTGCAAATCCTTGTAGAGCGCCTCAAGCGCCGGATAATTCTTGTCGAGCAGCGTGGTCAGCCGCGCATTCGCGGCATCGAGATCGGGCGCCGCCCGCGCGCCCGTCGCGGTGAGGGAAAGAGCCAGCGAAGCCGCTGCCCACAGCCAATGCTTCGCCATCACACTCTCCCCCATTTTCCGTGTCAAATATGAATCGGCTTGCCCGTCACCGCCATCGCGGCTTCCTTGATCGCCTCGCTGTGCGTCGGATGCGCGTGGCAGGTGTAGGCGATGTCTTCAGACGTCGCGCCGAATTCCATCGCCTGCGCCGCCTGCGCGATCATCGTGCCCGCGACGCTCGCGATGCACCATACGCCCAGCACGCGGTCGCTCTTCGCATCCGCGATCACCTTCACGAAGCCATCGGGCTCGTGGTTGGTCTTGGCGCGGCTGTTCGCCATCATCGGGAACTTGCCGACCTTGACCTCACCCTTTTCCCCACCCGCCTTCTCAATAGCCTGCTCTTCGGTCAGGCCGACGCCGGCAATTTCGGGCCAGGTGTAGACAACCGACGGGATGACGTCGTGGTTCACGATGCCGGTCAGTCCCGCAATATTCTCGGCGCAGGCGATGCCCTCATCCTCGGCCTTGTGCGCGAGCATCGGGCCGGGGATGACGTCGCCGATCGCCCAGATGCCAGGAACCTGCGTCGAGAAATCATGGTCGGTTTCGATCTGGCCGCGCTGGTTGAGCGCGAGGCCCGCCTTGTCGAGGCCGAGGCCGTCGGTGTTCGGACGGCGGCCGATCGACACCAGCACGACATCGGCTTCGAGCGTTTCGGCGTCGCCGCCGGCCGCGGGTTCGAGCGTCAGCACGGCCTTCTTGCCCCCACCCTTTACAGAGGCGACCGCGGCCTTGGTGACCTTGGTCTTGAGCTTGAATTCCATGCCCTGCTTCTTGAATATCTTGTTCGCGTCCTTGCGGACGTCGCCGTCCATGCCGGGCAGGATCTGGTCGAGATATTCGACGACGGTGACCTTGGCGCCGAGGCGGCGCCACACGCTGCCGAGTTCGAGCCCGATCACGCCGCCGCCGATGACGACCATATGGCCCGGAACCTTGGCGAGTTCGAGCGCGCCGGTCGAATCGACGATGATCTGCTTGTCGTTATCGACCTCGACGCCCGGAAGCGGGGTCACCGACGAGCCGGTCGCGATGATGATATTCTTGGCGCGCACCGACTTGCCCGCCACTTCGACGGTATCTTTCGAGGTGAACTGGGCATAGCCCTTCAGCCAGTCGATCTTGTTCTTCTTGAACAGAAATTCGATGCCGCCGGTCAGGCCCTTCACCGCATCCTTGCGCTGGCCGTGCATGGTGCCGAGGTCGAGCTCGGGCTTCACCTTGATGCCCATCGCCGCCATCGCGCCGCCCGCGGCCGCCTCGAAATATTCAGACGCGTGGAGCATCGCCTTCGAGGGGATGCAGCCGACGTTGAGGCAGGTGCCTCCGAGCGTCTCGCGCCCCTCGGCGCACGCGGTCTTGAGGCCCAGCTGCGCCGCGCGGATCGCCGCGACATAGCCGCCGGGACCGGCACCGATGACAAGGACGTCGTAATCAAAGTCCGACATTTCAATCTCCGTTCGCCCTGAGCTTGTCGAAGGGCCGTACTTTTCTCAATCCGTCGCTCTCAAGGGAAGAACGGGGCTTCGACAAGCTCAGCCCGAACGGATGTGGGATATTTTAAAGATCGATCAGGATGCGCGTCGGGTCCTCGATCGCTTCCTTGATCGTCTTGAGGAAGGTCACCGCCTCGCGGCCATCGACCAGGCGGTGGTCATAGCTCATCGCGAGATACATCATCGGGCGGATCACGATCTCGCCGTCGCGCACGACGGGGCGATCCTCGATGCGATGGAGACCGAGCACCGCCGACTGCGGCGGGTTGATGATCGGGGTCGACATCAGACCGCCGAACACGCCGCCGTTCGAGATGGTGAAGGTGCCGCCGGTCATGTCGTCCATCGTCAGCGTGCCGTCCTTGGCGCGCTTGCCGAGGTCGGCGATCGCCTTCTCGATGTCGGCGAACGACATGCTGTCGGCATTGCGCACGACCGGCACGACGAGGCCGTTCGGGGCGCTGACCGCGACCGAGACGTCGAGATAATTGTGATAGACGATCTCGTCGCCGTCGATCCGCGCGTTGACCGACGGGATGTCATGCGCGGCGAGCGCGACCGCCTTGGTGAAGAAGCTCATAAAGCCGAGGCGCACGCCATGCTTCTTTTCGAAGCTGTCGCGGTATTTTTCGCGCGTCGCCATCACCGCCGACATGTCGACATCGTTGAACGTCGTCAGCATCGCCGCGGTGTCCTGCGCCGACTTCAGGCGCTTGGCGATCGTCTGGCGCATGCGCGTCATCTTGACGCGCTCTTCCTGACGGCCCGGCGCGGCGCTCGCGGCAGGGGCAGGCGCAGCCGCCGGTGCGGGGGCGGCGGCAGGCGCCGCGCTGGCGGCCGCGAGCACGTCTTCCTTGGTCAGGCGGCCGTCCTTGCCGCTGCCATGGATCTTCGTCGGATCGACGCCATGTTCGAGCACGAGGCGGCGCACCGCGGGCGACATGGTGGTGACGGTATCGACGCTTTCACCGGCCGGCGCGGCGGTCGTGGCGGGAGCCGGCGCGGCGGCTTCCGCCTTCGCGGCCGGTGCGGGAGCGGGCGCGGCTGCGGCAGGCGCCGGGGCGGCTGCAGTACCGCCGGCCTCGATCGTCGCGATCGCCGCGCCGACGTTGACCGTATCGCCCACCGCGACGAGTTGCTGGCCCATCACGCCGGCGACGGGCGACGGCACTTCGACCGCGACCTTGTCGGTTTCGAGGCTCGCGATGGGTTCGTCGAGCGCGACGGCTTCGCCGGGCTGCTTCAGCCATTCGCCGATCGTCGCTTCGGTGACGCTTTCGCCCAGCGTGGGGACTTTGACTTCGGTGCTCATCGCTTCTTCCTTGGGAGCCATAAATAGGGACAGTCCCTATTTATCGAGATTATCGTTGCGTTTGTTGGGCGACCTCGACCGATAAACAGGGACTGTCCCTATTTATGGCGCGTACGCTCATCATTTATTCTTCGTGCGCCGTATTTCGGCGCGAACCGAAAGGCCGAGCGCGTCGGCGACGAGCGCCGACTGTTCGGTCTGGTGGCGGCTCATCAGGCCGGTCGCGGGCGAGGCCGCGGCGGCGCGGCCGGCATAGCGCGGGCGCATGCCTTTGTGGCCCGCCTCGGTCAGCGATTCCTCGATCAGTTCATTGACGAAGAACCAGGCGCCGTTGTTGCGCGGTTCTTCCTGCGCCCAGACGACCTCCTCGAGCTTCGGCATCCGCTTCAGGCGAACCGCGAGCGCCTCACCCGGGAAGGGATAGAGCTGCTCGATGCGGATCACCGTCGTGTCGGTCAGGCCCGCGGCGTCGCGCGCTTCCATCAGGTCGTAACCGACCTTGCCCGAACAGAGGACGACGCGCTTGACGTCCTTGTCGGCGGGCGGGGTGCGATCCGACATGATGCGACGGAAATGCGCCTCGCCGATGAAGTCCGACCGCTGCGACACCGCCAGCTTGTGGCGGAGCAGCGACTTGGGCGTCATGATGATCAGCGGCTTGCGGAACGAGCGCAGCATCTGGCGGCGCAGGACGTGGAAATAGTTCGACGGGGTCGAAATATTGCACACCTGGATATTGTCGCCGGCGCACAGCTGGAGGAAGCGTTCGAGGCGCGCCGAGCTATGCTCGGGGCCCTGCCCTTCATAACCGTGCGGGAGCAGCAGCACGAGGCCGTTGGCGCGCAGCCACTTGGCCTCGCCCGCGGCGATGAACTGGTCGATCATGATCTGCGCGCCGTTGGCGAAATCGCCGAACTGCGCTTCCCACAGGACCAGCGATTTCGGATCGGCCATCGCATAGCCATATTCGAAGCCGAGCACGCCATATTCGCTGAGCGGGCTATCAAGCACCTCGAACCGGCCGTGCGGCACGGTCGTCAGCGGGATATATTTCGCTTCGGTCTTCTGGTCGACCCAGACGGCGTGGCGCTGGCTGAAGGTGCCACGCCCCGAATCCTGTCCCGACAGGCGCACCTGATAGCCTTCGCTCAGCAAGGTGCCGAAGGCGAGGCTTTCGGCGGTCGCCCAGTCGAACACTTCACCGTCCTTCTTGTCGGCGAACATCGCGCCGCGCGCGTCGATGACGCGGCGCAGCGTCTTGTGGGCTTCGACGTCGGCGGGGATCGTCGTCATCGTGCGGCCGATCGAGTCGAACAGCTTTTCCGAAACGCCCGTCGCGATATTGCGGCGCGCATGTTCGGATTCGGTCGGCGCATAGAGGCCCGACCAGCGCCCGGCGAACCAGTCGGCCTTATTCGGCTTGTAGGTCTTCGCCGCCTCGAAGTCGCCTTCGAGCCGCGCGGTGAATTCGGCGCGGCGCGCGTCGGCCCAGCCCGCGTCGATCACGCCCTCATCCTGCAGCTTCGCGGCGCAGAGCTGGGATACCGGCGGATGCTTGCGGATGCGTTCGTACATCAGCGGCTGGGTGAACGACGGCTCGTCGCCTTCGTTGTGGCCGAAGCGGCGATAGCACCACATGTCGATCACGACGTCGCGCTTGAATTGCTGGCGGAAGTCGATCGCGAGCTTGCACGCGAAGGTCACCGCTTCGGGATCGTCGCCGTTGACGTGCAGGATCGGCGCCTGAACGCCCTTGGCGACATCCGACGGATAGGGCGACGAGCGCGCGAACTGCGGGCTGGTCGTGAAGCCGATCTGGTTGTTGACGATGAAGTGGATGCAGCCGCCGGTGTTGTAGCCGCGGATGCCCGAGAAGCCGAGGCATTCCCAGACGATCCCCTGCCCCGCGAAGGCGGCGTCGCCGTGGATCAGCACCGGCAGCACCTGCGTATGTTCGGCGAGGTCGTCGCGCACCACCTGTTGCGCGCGCACCTTGCCGAGCACGACCGGATCGACCGCCTCGAGGTGCGAGGGATTGGGAACCAGCGACATATGCACCGAGACGCCGTCGAACTCGCGGTCGGTCGAGGTGCCGAGGTGATATTTGACGTCGCCCGAACCGCCGACATCGTCGGGGTTCGCGCTGCCGCCCGAAAATTCGTGGAAGATCACCTGATAGGGTTTGGCGAGCACGTTCGCGAGCATGTTGAGCCGCCCGCGGTGCGCCATGCCATAGACGATTTCCTTCACGCCATATTGGCCGCCATATTTGATGATCGATTCCATCGCGGGGATCATCGACTCGCCGCCGTCGAGCCCGAAACGCTTGGTGCCGACATATTTGCGCGCGAGGAATTTCTCCCATTCCTCGGCCTCGATCACCTTGCTCAGGATCGCGCGCTTGCCTTCCTGGGTGAATTCGACACTCTTGTCGGCGCCCTCCATCCGGTCCTGCAGGAAACGCCGCTCCTCGACGTCGGAAATGTGCATATATTCCAGGCCGACATGGCCGCAATAATTGGCGCGCAGGATCGCGACGATCTCGCGGATCGTCGCCTTTTCGAGCCCCAGCGTTCCGCCGATATACACCGGCCGATCCTGATCGGCGCCGACGAAGCCGTGATATTCGGGCGTCAGATCGGCGGGCAGTTCGCGCTGGCTGAGGCCGAGCGGGTCGAGCGTCGCGGCGAGGTGGCCGCGCACGCGATAGGTGCGGATCAGCATCATCGCGCGGATCGAATCGTCGGCGGCGCGCTCGACCTCGGCGTTCGAGAGCGCGGCGCCCGCCTTGGCGGCGGCGGCCTTCACCGCGACCTGCATCTGCTGCGGGTCGAGCGCGGCGGTCAGGTCGTCGCTGTCGATCCGGGGCCAGTTCTTCGGCGCCCAGCTCGGGCCGGCCTGCGGCTCGTCGATGTCGAAGCTTTGTCGTTCGAGGTTCATCTGCTTTTCCAGGGGGAGGAAGGGGTAGGTATCATCATATGGGGAGCGGAGGCCCGCCGGCAAAGGGCGCCGGCGAGCCGTCCGGTCAGACGCGTTCCTTCAGCACTTCGGCGAGCGTCGTGCCGAGTTCCGACGGGCTCGCCGACACCTTGATGCCGGCGGCTTCCATCGCCGCGATCTTGCTTTCGGCATCGCCCTTGCCGCCCGACACGATCGCGCCGGCGTGGCCCATGCGGCGGCCCGGAGGCGCGGTGCGGCCCGCGATGAAGCCCGCCATCGGCTTCTTGCGGCCGCGTTTCGCTTCGTCGATCAGGAACTGCGCCGCCTGCTCCTCGGCGTCGCCGCCGATTTCGCCGATCATTATGATGCTCTTCGTGGCGTCATCGGCGAGGAAGAGTTCGAGCACGTCGATGAAGTTGGTGCCGTTCACCGGATCGCCGCCGATGCCGACCGCGGTCGTCTGGCCCAGGCCGACGTTCGTGGTCTGGAACACCGCTTCATAGGTCAGCGTGCCCGAGCGCGAGACGACGCCGACGCTGCCCTTCGAAAAGATGTTGCCGGGCATGATGCCGATCTTGCATTCGTCGGGGGTCAGCACGCCGGGGCAGTTGGGGCCGATCAGGCGCGACTTCGAGCCGCTGAGGGCGCGCTTCACCTTGACCATGTCGAGCACGGGAATGCCTTCGGTGATCGCGACGATCAGTTCGACCTCGGCGTCGATCGCCTCGAGGATCGAGTCGGCGGCGAACGGCGGCGGCACATAGATGACCGACGCGGTCGCGCCCGTCGCATGCTTCGCTTCCTCGACCGTGTTGAACATCGGCAGGCCGATATGCGTCGTGCCGCCCTTGCCCGGCGTCACGCCGCCGACCATCTGTGTGCCATAAGCGAGCGCCTGTTCGGTGTGGAAGGTTCCGGTGGCACCCGTCATCCCTTGCGTGATGACCTTGGTATTCTTGTCGATAAGGATAGACATCATTCTTCCTTCATTCGTTGTCCGACTATCGGACGAAATTTTGTCACTTGCGATCCGAACCCAGACGCCAGCCGATCAAGAGTCCAAAACTGCCGCCAATTAAACCTGGCAAAAGAGCGATGGCCCATATCGTGAGCATGCTCTCGTGCTTTCCGGCAAAAACTGCTCCAAGAGCAGCAAGAGCCAAGCCCGGAATGTTTGCCTTCAGCCACGTGCCAACCCCAGACTTTCCGGACGAAGTTGAGTTAAAACATGCCAGAAACGCACACAGTCCAACGGACGTTACCCAACCGATAAGCGCCCATTGGCCCAAATCCATCACGCCAGCGACGGATCCAGCGCCTTACAGGCGTCGAGCAGTTCCTTGACCGCGTCGACCGATACCTGCAGGCCCGCCTTGTCGGCGTCGTCGAGTTCGATCTCGACGATCTTTTCGACCCCGCCAGCACCGATCATCACCGGCACGCCGACGTAGAGGCCGTCGAGGCCGTACTGGCCGTCGACATAGGCGGCGCAGGGCAGGATGCGCTTCTGGTCGCCCAGATAGGCTTCGGCCATCGCAATGCCGCTCGCGGCCGGGGCATAGAAGGCCGAGCCGGTGCCGAGCAGCGCGACGATTTCGCCGCCGCCGCCGCGGGTGCGCTTGACGATCGCGTCGATCTTGTCCTGCGACGACAGGCCCATCTTGACGAGATCGGGAACGGGGATGCCGTTGATCGTCGAATAGCGGACGACGGGAACCATCGTGTCGCCATGGCCGCCGAGCACGAAGGTGTTCACATCCTTCACCGACACGTCGAATTCATCGGCGATGAAGTGGCTGAAGCGCGCCGAATCGAGCACGCCGGCCATGCCGACGACCTTATTGTGCGGCAGGCCCGAAAATTCGCGCAGCGCCCACACCATCGCGTCGAGTGGGTTGGTGATGCAGATGACGAAGGCGTCAGGGGCGTTGGCCTTGATGCCTTCGCCGACGGCCTTCATGACCTTCAGGTTGATACCGAGCAGGTCGTCGCGGCTCATGCCCGGCTTGCGCGCGACCCCGGCGGTGACAATGATGACGTCGGCGCCCGCAATGTCGGCATAGTCGTTCGAGCCAGTGATCTTCGCGTCAAAGCCCGCGATCGGGCCAACCTGCGACAGGTCGAGCGCCTTGCCCTGCGGCACGCCTTCGACCACGTCGAACAGGACGACGTCGCCGAGTTCCTTCTGCGCGGCGAGCAGCGCCAGCGTTCCGCCGATATTCCCGGCTCCGATCAAAGCGATCTTCTTGCGTCCCATGGTGCGCGGCACTCCTTCGTGGCAAGCCCGGCATTGGTTCACAGACCGGCGGGAGCACGGGCTAAAGCTCCGCTCCGGTCCCAAGACTGGCGACCCCCTACGCCGATTCCCTTAACGAAACAACCGCCAAAAGGCCGAAAAACCGCCTTTCTTTGATAATAGTTCGCAATACCAATAGGGCCCATAAATATGGGTTCAGGGTGACAGGCTGGCGCGTGATAGGACAAGATCGCAACGGGTTCGCGGCAGGATGGAACAAAAATGCGTCGTCCGCATAAGCTATCGCCCCGGGGCCGATTAACCCTCCCTTATCCCCGCTTTGTTACGCGCCGATGGTGACGCGCGCGATCATCAGCTTCGACACCGAATTGTCGGCCGGCCTCTATCAACGGGGCCACGACGCGCGCACCAATTTCGAAAGCTCGATCCTCGGCCGCTGCCGCGATGGCGATTTCGGCATCCATTTCCAGATGGACATGCTGGAAAGATACGGCCTCAAGGGCGTGTTCTTCGTCGATCCGATGCCGGCGCTCGTCCACGGGCCGTCGATCATCCGCGACATCATCGCCCCCATCGTCGCGCGCGGTCACGAGGTGCAGCTCCACATCCACACCGAATGGCTCGCCTTCGCGCGGTTCAGCCCGGTCGGGCGGCTGACCGGGCGCAACATCGGCGACTTCCCGCTCGGGGCGCAGAAAAAGCTGATCGGGCTGGCGGCGGACATGCTGATGCGCGCCGGGGCGCCCGAGCCGGTCGCCTTTCGCGCCGGCAATTTCGGCGCCAACGACGATACGCTGCGCGCGCTCGCGGCACTGGGCTTCGATTATGACAGCAGCTTCAACGGCGCCCATGTCGGTCATGGCTGCGACATCGGACTCGACCGCCGCAACATCGGGATGCGCCTGCATCATGGCGTCTGCGAAGTGCCGGTCAGCGGCCTGATGGACCGCGCCAACAGCTTTCGGCCGGCGCAGCTCTGCGCCATGTCCGAAGAGGAAATGCGCGACGCGCTCGATCATGCGGCGGCGAACGGCGCGATCCAGTTCTCGGCCTTCAGCCACAGCTTCGAACTGCTCAGTCGCGATCGCGCGGTCCCCAACCGGCTGGCGATCGCGCGCATGGAGGCCCTATGCCAGGCGGTCGCCGCCGACCGCCGCGTGACCAGCGGCGGCTTCACCGATCTGCCCGAGCCACCGGCGCAGCCCGGGCCGATCAGGCCGCCCGAACCGCGACCGCTCCGGACGCTCCGCCGCACCGCCGAACAGGCCGCGGGGCACCTCGCCCACGAAGTGCGTTACGTCCGCAGTCTCGCCTATGTCACCGCCAACACGTCACGCTGGGGGAAGATCGCCGGCGGCATCCTGTTGGCCATGGCCTAGACCGAGGTAATCGTCCGACTGCATTTCGGCGAGACGGCTTGCCGTCCGCTCGAATTCGAACGCCCCGTCGCCCGCGACATAAAGCTGGTCGGGCGCCGCCGCGGCGCTCGCGAGCAGCTTGACCTTATATTCGTAGAGCGCGTCGATCAGCGTGACGAAGCGCGCCGCCTCGTTGCGGTTCTCGGGCCCCATCCGCGGGATGCCCACCAGGATCACGCTATGGAAATGCCGCGCGACCGCGAGATAGTCGGCGGCACCGCGCGCCTCGCCGCACAGTTTCTTGAACGAGAAGACGGCGACGCCTTTCAACGCCTTCGGCACGTGCAGCGTCCGCCCGCCGCCGACATCGAGGTCGAGGCTCGGCACATGCGCGCGGTCCTCGGGCGGATAGTCGGTGAGACGAAAGAAGGCGGCCGACAGCGCGGCGGTCGCGGCATCGTCGGCCGGAACGAACCAGCGCGCGCCGTCACCGAGCCGGTCGCGGCGGTAATCGGTCGGGCCGTTCAGTCCCATCACGTCGAGCCTTTCCTCGGCGAGCGCGATGAAGGGCAGGAAATGCTCGCGGTTGAGCCCATCCTTGTAGAGATCCTTCGGCGGCCGGTTCGACGTCGCGACCATCGTCACGCCATGATCGATCAGCGCGGTGAACAGACGCGACAGGATCATCGCATCGGCGCTGTTGTTCACCACCATCTCGTCGAAGGCGAGGCAGCGGGTATTTTCGGCGAGCGCGTCGGCAACGAGCGGGATCGGATCGCCGCTCTCGCTCTTCCGCACCTCGCGCAGCCGCGCATGGACGTCGAGCATGAAGGCGTGGAAATGGACGCGCCGCTTCCGCTGGATGGCGAGCTGGTCGTAGAACAGGTCCATCAGCATCGATTTGCCGCGCCCGACCGCACCCCACAGATAGACGCCGCGCAGCGCCTCGGGCTTGCGGCCGGTCAGGCGCCAGAGCAGGCTGCCGCGCTTCGGCACCGCTTCGAGTTCGGATTGCAACTGACTGAGCCGCACGGCGGCCGCGCGCTGTTCGGGATCGGGGCGAAGCTCGCCCGCCGCGACAAGCGCGTCATAGGCGGAAAGAACGCTCATAAATAGGGACAGTCCCTATTTAATCGTACAAGCCGAGGCCGCTCGAATCCCGGTCTCCTCATTAAATAGGGACTGTCCCTATTTATGAGCCGCGCTGTCATACCCGGTCCTTGCTCGCCTTGCGGATCGTTCCCGCGAAGCTCAGCACGATATGGTTGTCACCCTGCACGACCAGCCCGCGCAGGAAGATCAGCCGGCCGGTTTCGCGCACCAGTTCGACCACGGCGTCGAGCGGCTCGCCGATGCGGCCGGCGCCCACGAACTGGGTCGACAGGTCGAGCGTCACCGAATGGCCGGCGTTGAGCGATCCGAACTGATGCGACGCCGCGAACAGCGCGATGTCGACGAGCGCGAGCGTCACCGCACCGTGAACATTGTCGCCGAGATTGCTGTGCTTGCGCTCCGGAATCATCCGCACCCGCGCGCAGGGCCGGCCATCAGCCGTCGGCGGCTCGGCACGAACCGTCAGCGGTTCGATGAAAGCATTGAAGCGCGTCGAATCCTTGAGGTCCCAGCTGATCCAGCCGCCATCCAGCGCCTCCGCGCTGAAATATTCGCGCCGCTTCGGCTCCTCGATCCCGTCGTTCACACCTGCCGCTCGGCCTCGAGCTTCTTGATCTCGGCGATCGCGCGCGCGGGGCTCAGGCCTTTGGGGCACGCATTGGCGCAGTTCATGATCGTGTGGCAGCGATAGAGGCGGAAGGGATCTTCCAGCTCGTCGAGCCGTTCGCCGGTCAGCTCGTCGCGGCTGTCGGCGAGCCAGCGATAGGCCTGGAGCAGGATCGCGGGGCCGAGGAACTTGTCGCTGTTCCACCAATAGCTCGGGCAGCTCGTCGAGCAGCAAGCGCAAAGGATGCACTCGTAAAGCCCGTCGAGCTTCTCGCGTTCGGCGGGCGACTGGAGCCGCTCCTTGCCGCTCGGCGTCGTCGTCTTGGTCTTCAACCACGGCTCGATCGACGCATATTGCGCATAGAAATGGGTGAAGTCGGGGACGAGGTCCTTGATCACGTCCATCGCCGGCAGCGGGGTGATCGTGATGTCGCCCTTCAGATCCTCGATCGCAGTGGTGCAGGCGAGGCCGTTCTTGCCGTTCATGTTCATCGAACAGCTACCGCAGATGCCTTCGCGGCACGAGCGGCGGAAGGTCAGCGACGAATCCTGCTCGCTCTTCATCTTGATGAGCGCGTCGAGCACCATCGGGCCGCATTTTTCGGTATCGATCTCGAACGTGTCGAAATGCGGGTTTTGCCCCTTGTCGGGGTCATAGCGATAGACTTTGAATTTCTTGACGGCGGTCGCGCCCTCGGCCTTGTGGACCGTGCCCGTCTTTTGCGGGCGGCTGTTCTTGGGCAGGACAAATTGGGCCATATCGCGGTCTTCCCTATGCAATCGCGCGCTGCCTAGACCTGATTGCCGTGGGCGGCAAGGGGGTGAACGCGCGAAAGCCGCTGGCAGCAGCGCGGACGAGGCGCTAGGGCGACTGCGATGAGCGAAAGCGCCGACCAGCCCGCCGTTACCAGCCGCAGCGTCGCGCGCGGGCTTGGCACGACCGTGCTGGCGCGGCTGGGCGCGGTCGTCGAAATCGTCGCGCAGCCGCTCTACGTCCTGATGTTCGGCCTCGCGGGTTACGGCCTCTATGCCGTGCTGTGGGCGGCGGTGAACCTGCTCGAGAATATCTTCGACCTCGGCATGACGAGCGCGATGCAGCGCACCGTGCCGCAATCGGCCAGCAATGCCGAAGCCGCGGCGGCACTGCGGACGGCGATCGTCTTCGGCGTCGGCCCGTGCATCCTCGTCGCGGCGCTCGTCGCCGTGTTCGCCGCCGAACTCGGGCCGTTGCTCAATGTCGCGGCGAAGGACCGCGATCTCGTCACCCCCGCCATCCGCATCTTCGTCTGGGCGCTGCCGCTGTGGGCCTTTGTCGAGATCGCGACCTCGGCGCTGCGCGCGCGCATGGTGTTCGGTGCCGAAATCCGCCTGCGTATCGTGTGGGAACAGGTGATGCGGCTCGTGTTCGCCGGGCTGTTCTTCGCGGGCGGGCTCGGCCTCAAGGGACTGTTCATCGCGCACCTCTGTTCGCTTGGCATCACCGCGGCGCTCAGTGTCCGCCTGCTCGCGCGCCACTACAGCTTCGCCGATCTGTGGCGCGGGCCGTGGGCGGGAGAGACCGCGCGCAACACCTTTTTGGCGGGGCTTTCGATCCTGCCCTCGAACATCATCGCACGGCTGTTCGGCGATGCGCCGGCGCTGATCCTCAACATGCTGCTTCCCGGCGCGGCGGGCGCGGCGGCGGCAGCGCTGTTCACGATCGCGCGCAAGCTGTCGAGCGTCGTCCAGCTCGTGCGCATCGCCTTCGCCTATGTGATGGCGCCGCTCGCCGCCAGCGCCGAGCGCGAGGACCGGCGCCAGGTCGCCGACATCTATGCCTATGCGACGCGGCTGATCCTGGCGATCGCGCTGCCGCTCGCCGCGGTGCTCGCGGCGGGCAGCGCGTCGCTGCTCGGTCTGTTCGGCCATGGGGCGCAAGCCGCGCAGGCGGCGCTGGTCATCCTGCTGTTCGCGCGCGCCGCCGAAGCGGTGCTCGGCATTTCGGCGCCGGTGTTGCAAGTTGTCGCCGCCTTCCGCCAACAGGTCACCGCCAGCATCTTCGGCGTCGCGGTTGCGATCGGGTCGGGCTGGCTGATCGTCGGCCATCTCGATCCGCTGACCGGCGTGACGCTGGCAACAGCGATCGGGCTCGTCGTCATGGCGGCGATTCCGATGCTCCAGCTTGCGACCGTCGAGAAACTGCATCCGTTCGACGCGCAGTTCCCGAAGGTCGCCTTGCGCGGCATTGCGATCACGCTCATCGCGGGCACCGTGGCCATGCTCGTCGATCTCCTCCCCGACGGGTTTTCGTTGCCGCTGCTCCTGTTGACCGCGATGGCTTCCATATGGCTTTCGCTGCGCTTCGCGCTGCCGCTCGCCGATCGCATGTCGCTGGGCAAGACCGGCCGCAAACTCCGGCTGTTCGAACCCGAAACCGCATGACCGACACCCCATCCTCCCTCCGCGTCGCAATTTACGATCTCGACCGGACCGTGCTGCGCATCCCGACCTTCACGCTGTTCCTGCTCTGGGCGGCGTGGCGCGAGGCGCCGTGGCGCTTGCTGCTACTGCCCGCGCTCGCCGGGCTGATGATCGGCCATGCGCTGCGCCTTTACGGACGCGACCGGTTCAAGCCCGCCGCCATCCGCCTGATGCTGGGCAAAAGCATCGCGCCGGCGCGGGCCGAAGCCCTTGCCGCAGCCTTCGCCGCGTGGCGCGTGCCGCGCGACGTCCCGCCGGGCGCCGCCGCGTGTATCGCCCGCGACCGGGCCGAGGGCTATCGGTTGCTGATGGCGACCGCCGCTCCCGAATTCTACGCGGGTGCGATCGCCGAGGCCTTGGGCTTCGACGCCATCGTCGCCTCGCGCCACCAGCGCGATGGGGCGGGTAACTGGTTGCCCCTGCTCGACGGGCCCAATTGCTACGGCGCGGAAAAGGCGGAACGCGTCAGCGAATGGCTCGCGGCGAACGCCCCAGACGGCACGACGCATATCCGCGCCTATTCGGATCATTTCAGCGATGCGCCGACCTTTGCGCTGGCCGGTGAGGCCTGGCTGGTCGGGCGCGGCGCCAAATATGCCCGGCTCGCCGCGAAGCATGGCTGGCGCGCCGCCGATTTCGAGGATGCGGCGGTGGCGGAGGTCCGCTAGTGCGCATCCTGTTCCTCTTCATCGGCGAGCCGCATCATGTGTTCCATGCGCTGCCCCTAGCGGCGGAGATGGCGGCCGCGGGGCAAGTCATCGACGTCGCGGTAGCGAGCGCGGACCATTTACGAATGGTCGAGCAGGTCGCGCTGGCCTATCCGGGTTTCGCACCGAATATCACCCCGCTCGGCCAGAAAGGACTGGCGCGCTGGCTCCGCGACATGGGCCTCTTCCGCAATCCGCGCCTGCCGATGCTGCTCGATGCCCTGCCCTTCCTGCGGCAGTTCGATGCGATCGTCGTGCCCGAACGAACGACCACCGCGATCCGGCATTTCCTGTCGCAGGGGACGCGGCTGATCTTCACCCCGCACGGCGCGGGCGACCGCGCGATTACCTTCGACGTGCGCGACCGGCATTTCGATTTTGCGCTCGTGGCGGGTGAAAAGAGCGAACAGCGGATGCTCGACGCCAAGACGATCCGGCCGGGCCATTATGCGGTGAACGGCTATGTGAAGCTCGATCTGATGCCGCGGCTGCAGGCGGCGCGCGAACCGCTGTTCGCAAACGGCAGGCCGACGGTCCTCTACGCGCCGCATTTCAAGCGTGAGCTGTCGTCGTGGGACCGCTGCGGCCGCGACATCATCGCCTGGTTTACGGGCCAGGATCGTTACAATCTCGTCGTCGCGCCGCATGTTCGCCTGTTCGCCGAAGCGAGCGATGCCGAGCGCGCGGCGGTGGCGAAGCTGGCGGTCCCCGGCAAGGTCACGATCGACTTCGCATCCGACCGCCTGTTCGACATGAGCTATACGAGCGGCGCCGACATCTACCTCGGCGATGTGAGCAGCCAGGTGTATGAATTTCTCGCGACCCCGCGCCCGTGCATTTTCCTGAACGCGCATCAGGTCGACTGGCAGGGCGATCTCGATTATCTTTTCTGGACACTCGGCGACGTCATCGACGATCTTGCCGAATTGCCACAGGCGCTGGACCAAGCTCCCGCCCGCCATCCGCTTTATGCCGATGCCCAGCGCGAGCGGCTGGCCGAATCGATCGGCGGCGATCCGGCGGGCGCGGCGCGGCGCGGCGCCGAAGCGATCCTCGGCTTCCTTGCAAAGAACGCCGGGCAGGATAAGAGCGGCGGATGACCGAAGCCAAGTCCCTCCCCGCCCTGACGCCGATCGGCGACAATCCGACGCTGCTGTGGGGCATGACCAATGCCGAACGGCTGCGGCGGCTCGCACGCGCCGAAGGGCTGCCCGAAAAGGCGTCGGGCGTGCAGCTTTATGTCAATCTCGACTATGTCTTCGACCCGGTGTGGCTGCGTCATATCGTGACGCTGCCCGGCACGGTGGTGATGGATGGCGGCGACCTGGTGATGGCGCATCTGACCGGCGGCATGACCCCGGCGGATATCGCGCCGCATCGCGGTGCGCTCAGCATCGTCGACTATCGGGACAATCCGCAAATCTACAACCGCCAGCTCCGCAAGCTCGACTGCCCCTTCATCCAGCGGCTGACGCCTGCGACGCGGCGCGCGATCGAGCGGAAGAGCTATTTCGGTGCGTACAAGGGCGTCACCGACGCGCTGACCAAATATCTGTGGCCCGAACTCGCGTTGTGGCTGACGCGCGGCGCCGCGAGCATCGGCATGACGCCGAACATGGTCACCGCGATCGGCGCGGCGCTTTGCGTCTATGCGACCTATCTCTTCGCCTATGGCCATTATTGGACGGGGATGCTCGCAGCCTTCATCTTCATGGTGCTCGACACGGTCGACGGAAAGCTCGCGCGCTGCACGATCACCTCGTCGAAATGGGGCAATGTCGCCGATCATGGCGTCGACTTGGTCCATCCGCCCTTCTGGTGGTATTTCTGGGGCGTCGGGCTCGGCGCGTGGGGGCTCGCGCTGTCGACGCAGACCTTCATCTGGGTGATGGTCGCGGTGGTCGCGGGCTATGTGCTCCAGCGCGTGATCGAGGGCCTGTTCATCAAGGATTTCGGCATGGACATCCATGTCTGGCAGAAGTTCGACAGCGATTTTCGCCTGATCACCGCGCGCCGCAACCCGAACTTCGCAATCCTCTTTTTCGCGACGCTCGCCGGACGCCCCGACATCGGCCTGATCGCGGTGGCCTGGTGGACGGTGATCTCGCTGGTCGTCCATGCCGTGCGGCTGGTGCAGGCCTATGGCGTCAAGCGTTCGGGCCGCCCGATCACCAGCTGGATGGAAGCAGCATGAACGAAACCATCGGAAAATTCGGCCATCCCGCGACGCTGATCGCCGAATATGAGCATTGGGTCGTGCTGCTGCGCCCCGCGCAGCCGACGCTCGGCGCGCTGGTGCTTGCCGCGAAATCGGACGCGACGGCATTCGGCGACTTGCCGGCCGAAGCGCATGCCGAACTCAAAATCGCGACGGCGGCGATCGAGGCGGCGCTGACGCAGGCGGTCGGCTATGCGAAGATCAACTATCTGATGCTGATGATGGTCGACCCGAACGTCCATTTCCACGTCCTGCCGCGCTATGACGGCGAACGCTCGGGCGCAGGGCTGACGATCGGCGACGCCGGCTGGCCGGCGCAGCCCGATCTTGGGCAGGCCGTAAAGCTGGATGAGGCACAGACAGCCGCGCTTGTCGGCTGGCTCAAACCCTATTTCGCGTAGCGGCCTTCGGCGGCCCATTTCGCGGTGAGCGCATCGGCGGCTTCGACGTCCTGCGGGAAGTCGACTTCCTGCCATTCGAGCCCTTCGATCGACACGGTGCCGACGCGGTTGCCCTTCGCGATGATGTCGATCGCGCGCAGATACCAGCGTTCGACCCCGTCGGGGGTGCGCATCATCTGGTCGACCTGGTTGCGGAAGATCGACGGACCGTCGCCGACGAAGGCGAGCATGCCGATCGATTCAGCGTTGGTGTCGGGGGGCAGCAGCCGCTTGCCGATATGGTGCAGGCGGCCTTCGTGGTCGCGGTTCACCTTCATATCGTCGTCGTCATAGTCGGTCTTGACGTCGACGGTGACGTTGATCGGCTCGTTCGCGCCCGCGATCAGCTTCGCGACAATCTCGTCCGAGACGATGGTGTCGCCGTTGAGGATGATGAAATTACGGTCCATCTCCTCGCGCGCGATCCAGCAGGTGCCGAGATTGTCGGCGACCTGGAAGAAGGGGTTGAACAGCGTACGGATGCGCGCACCGGTGTCGCGGTAAAGCTGCAGCGCATGATCCTCGACGCGTTCGGTGCGAAAGCCGGTGACGACGACGATGTCCTTGATCCCGTTCGCGACGAGCGCCGCGACCTGCCAGCTGATCAGGCTGCGGCCGTTGAATTCGATCAGGCATTTGGGGATGTCGCGGGTCAGCGGCAGCAGGCGCGAGCCCTGCCCGGCCGACAGGATGATGGCTTTGTCGATGGTCATAGGGGCTGCCCTATAGCCGCTTCGCGCCGCGCGGCAAATATCGCTTCGATCAGTTCGATGTCGGCGGGCTTGTCGGCGTCGATGCACGCCTCGGGTTCGGACATCGGCACGACTTTCGCCTTGAGGCCGAAACGCAGCCCGGCGCGCCCGACGCCCTGCTGGATCGTGAAGAGGCGAAGCAGCGCACCGGTGAGCAGCCACGGCCCGAAGGCCGCGACGATCTTGAGCCCCTTCTTGCGGTCGCGCTCGATGCGCCCCCAAAAGTCGAGCAAAGGCAGCACGCGGCGCCCGCGCAGGCGGAACATGTTCGCGCCCGACCACCAGCCGCCGCGGAATTTCAGCCAGGTGCGTTTGGATTCGGGATAGCGCGCGAGCAGCACATCGCGCTCGACCATCGCGACGGCGACGTCGCTGTCCGCCGCGCCGCCCAGAAACTCCGCGATCATCGTTGGCGTGAGCAGAACATTGTCGGCCGTCGTGACGAGCAGCGGATCGTCGCCCGGCGGTAAGGCAGCGGCGAGCGAGCTGCTGATCCCCTGCCCCGCATCTGCAAAATGCAGGTCGGCGAGCCCCGCCAATCCCGGCTCGGCCGCCAGCTCGGCACTGTTCTGCGCCAATATGGTGATCGGGCCCACCCCGGGCGCCGCGCGCAGCGCCGTCACGACATGGACGAGCATCGGCTGCCTTGCGATCGGCAGCAATGCCTTGGTTGAGACGCCGGTGCCGGTGAGCAGCGGATCGGGGCCCGGGCGGCTACCCGCGAGGATGATCGCGGGGATCGGCGCGGTCATCGTACCGCCTCGGCGGGAGCGATGCGGCGACCGGTCACGCCGCGCAGGAAATCTGTGGCCTCGTCGAGCACCGGCCCCTTCCCGCGAAACGGCGCGGCGAGCGCCATCACGATGCCGGTATGGCCCATGCCCGGATAGATGCGCAACGTCGCGGCGCCGCCCGCGCGTTCGATCGCGGCGGCGAGGTTCTGGCTGTTGCGCGGGCGCACGACCGCATCCTCATCGCCGCTCGCGAGCCACAGCGGCGGGGCGTCGCCGCGCGCGAAATGAATCGGCTGGGTCTTCTCGATCGGCCGGACCTTGCCCATCGCCTTTTCGGCGCGGCCGCCCTTTTCGAGCGGCAGGAAGTCATAGGGTCCGGCGAGGCCCGCGACGCCGCGGACGATCGACGGATCGCTCTTCGCCGCCCGCAGCCATTGCGGGTCGAGCGCGAGCATGACGGCATTATAGGCGCCCGCCGAATGCCCCATCAGCGCGATCCGGTCGGGATCGCCGCCCAACGTTCCGATATGCTCGTGCGTCCAGGCGACCGCCGCCGCGCTGTCCTCCAGAAAGTCCGGCCAGTGCGCTTTCGGAACCGTCCGGTAATCGGGAATGACGACGACGAAACCCTGCCGCGCCAGCGCGCGCGCCGCGAAGCCGTAACTGCCACGCTCGCCGCTGTCCCAACCGCCGCCATAGAAGAAGACGACCACGGGGAGGCGATCGCCTTCCTTGGCGTTGCCCGGCACCCAGATGTCGAGCGACTGGCGCGTCCCGTTGCCATAGGGCTGATCGCCAATCAGCAAGCGCGCGCCGTCGCCCTGCCCGAGCAGCCGGTCCGCCATGTTGAGCGACTTCGCGCCGCCCGCGACGATCATCTTTGCGCCGCCGCCGAACAGCAGCACGAGCAGCAGCACCACGAAGAGGATCTTGATCAATCGCTGTCCTTTGGAAACCGGCTCGCCATCCATCCGCGCCCTACAGGGCCGCTGGACGACGAACAAGCGGCGGATGACCGGACACAGCCATTTATCCGTCCATCCGTCATCCCGGCGAAGGCCGGGATCTCGACCTTGCGGTTCGACGCGCCGGAGAGATCCCGGCCTTCGCCGGGATGACGAAATTCAATGGATACCTTTTCGGCGCTCGCGCGTAGAAAAGGGTGATGGCCAATCATTTCTCCCGCCCCGCCCTGATCTGCAACAGCAAAAGCGGCGGTCACGACGAAGACATTATGGGCGCGATTGCCGAGGTCTGCCGCACATCAGGCGCGCCGCTCGCCGCGACTTTTGCGCTGCCCGACGATGATATCCCTGACGCCGCCGAACTCGAGCGGCGAGGCATCGACCTGCTGCTCGTCTGGACGGGCGACGGGACGATCAATGCCGCGGCGACCAAGGCGGCGGGCTGGAACGGCGCCGTCCTGCCGCTGCCCGGCGGCACGCTAAACCTTCTGTCGAAGGAGCTGCACGGGGACCGGCCGGTGCCCGAAATCCTGTCGGACGCGCTGCACGGCAAGGGCCGGCGGCAGCCGGTCCCGATGATCCGGTCCGACGGTGGCGACGCCTTCATCACGATCGTCGCCGGCCCCGCGACGCGGTGGGCCGAGGTGCGCGAAACGATGCGGCAGGACGGATTGATCGAAGCGAGCCGGTCGGCGCCCGACGCGCTCGACGAAATGATGAACGCCCCCGGCGTCGCGGTCGCGGGACATGGCCAAGCCTATCCTGCGATCATCCTCACCCCCACGGCGCACGGCATCCGTGCCGACGGCATATTGACCGAAGGCACCGCCGACGTGCTGCGCCACGGTCTCGCCTGGCTCGGCGGCGATTTTCGCGAAGGACCGAGCGAGGAAATCGTCAGCAGCGAAACGATCATCCTTGAAAGCGAAGCGCCGATCAGCCTCGAATATGACGGCGAGCTCGGCGAAACGCCCTCGCCCGCGCGCTTCGGACTGGGAACGAGCGCAGTGGACTTCGTCGCGACGGCATGACCCGGCTCTTCCATATCAGCGACCTGCATTTCGGGCTCGAGGATCGCGCGGCGCTCGGCTGGTTCACCGATTGCGTTCGCGCCGAGCGGCCCGATGCGGTGCTGATCACGGGCGACCTCACGATGCGCGCGCGAAGCCGCGAGTTCGCCGCGGCGTGCGACTGGATCGGCGCGCTAGACGTGCCGGTGACCGTCGAGGTCGGCAATCACGACCTTCCCTATTTCAACCCCGTCGAACGCTTCCTCTTCCCCTATCGCCGCATTCGCGGGATCGAACGGCTGGTCGAACGCGAACTCGACCTGCCCGGCGTCGTCGTGGTGCCGCTGAAGACCACCGCGCGCGCGCAATGGCGGCTCGACTGGTCGAAGGGATGGGTGACGGGACAGGCGCTGGAAAAGACGCTCGCCGCGATCGATGCCCTCCCGCGCGGCACGACGGTGCTGGTCACCGCGCATCACCCTCTCGTCGAGGCCGGCACCAAGGGCCGCGCGCTGACGCGCGGCGGCGAACGCGCGCTCGCTGCCTTGGCGAAGCGCGGCGTCGCGGCGGTGCTTACGGGGCACGTCCACGATGCCTTCGACCTGGTGAAGGAGACTGCGGCCGGCCCGATCCGCATGATCGGCGCGGGGACGCTATCGCGGCGCATCCGTTCGACGCCGCCGAGTTTCAACGACCTGACCGTCGAAGGCGCGGCGATCGACGTCCGTGTGCGCAATCTCGATCATGTCCCGACCCCCGACATGCAGATCGACGATGTGCCGCCCGACGCGCTGCCGCCGCGCGAACCCGGCGAACCGGTGGCGCCCGTCGCGGCGGTGCCGAGGGTCGATCCGCCGGTGCATTGACGCCGCGCCGCTTCCCGTTAGGTTGCAACAAAAAACGGAATGAGGATGATGCTGACAAAAGGTGACGATTATCCGTTGCATCAGACCAGCGAGCCGGTTGCGTTCGCCGGGACCGACCGCAATTTTTACGACCGCTATTTCTTCAACGGCTATTCGCCCGATGGATCGATCTTCTTCGCCGCCGCGATGGGATTTTATCCGCAGTTGGGCATCATCGACGCGAGCTTTTGCGTCATTGCCGATGGCGTGCAGCACAATCTTCGCGCCAGCCGCCGGTCGGGGGGCGAGCGGCTCGACCTGTCGATCGGACCGATCGCGCTCGAGATCGACGTCCCGCTCGAAATCGTCACGCTGCGCGTCGCGCCGGGTGACGGGCCCCTCGCGGGCGAGCTGCGCTTTTCCGGCCGCCACTTTCCGATCGAGGAACCGCGTTTCATCCGGCGGAACGGCACACGGCTGTTCATGGACTATACGCGCATGACGCAGAACGGACATTGGTCGGGCTGGCTGTCGGTGGGTGGGCAGCGCGTCGATGTCGCCGCCGACTGGGCGGGGACGCGCGATCGCAGCTGGGGCGTGCGTCCCGTCGGCGCAAGCGAACCGCAGCCGCCGCCCGAGGGTAATTTCAGCCAGTTCTTCTGGCTATGGACGCCGTGCAATTTCGAAGCGAGCTCACTCTTCTTCCACAGCAACGACGATGGCGCGGGCAACGCCTGGAACCGCCGCGCGGTCGTCGTGGGCGATGGCGGGACCGAGCGGCATTTCGACGCCGCGAGCTTTGACATCGAATGGCAAGCGGGATCGCGGCGGATTGCGGCGATGACCACCGGCTTGGGCGGCGAGCGAAGGCTTTCCTTGACGCCGGCGGGTCCGGTCTTTGCGATGAGCGGGCTCGGCTACACGCATCCGCTCTGGGGGCACGGGCTCGACCACGGTCCGGAGCTTGCCGTCGCGCATGACAGCCTGCCCGAAACCGACCGCGGCTGGGGCAATCCGCTGGCGATGCACGTTCAGGCGCTCGTGACCGCCGAACTGACCGACGGCGGCAGCGTCCATCGCGGCATGGGCGTGCTCGAACAATTGTTCGTCGGCCCGCATGAGCCGACCGGCCTTGCCGGCCTTATGGACCCCGCGCATTGAGCTTTCCGACCTCGCCCGAGGCGATGACAGCGGCATGGCTCGGCGATGTGCTCGGGCAGCCGGGAAGGCTGAAGGGCTTCACCGCCGCCAAGGTCGGCACCGGGCAGATGTGCGACAGCTACCGCCTGGCGCTCGATTGGGAGGACGGCATCGACGCGCCCGCCAGCGTCGTCGCCAAATGCCCGAGCCACGACGAGGCCAGCCGCAACATCGCGAAGCTCACCGGCACCTATGTCAAGGAAGTCAGCTGGTATCGCGAGCTTGCGGCGGGCAGCGGCGTCGCCGCGCCGCGTTGCTATCATGCCGAGATTGCCGATGACGACGTCGATTTCGTGCTGCTCCTCTCCGACCTCGCGCCGGCGCGGCAGGGCGACCAGCTCGCCGGCACCGGGCTTGCCGGGCTCCTTCCCTGCATCGAAGCCGCGGCGGGCCTGCACGCGCTGCTCTGGAACGATCCGCGGCTCGAAATCTTGCCCTGGCTCTCTCGCGACAATGGCGACCTGGTCCGCCACCTCTTTCCGCAATTCTATCTCGGCTTTCGCGAACGCTATGCGACGCGGCTCGACCCGGCGGTGCTCGACCTCGGCGCGGGAATCGTCGAGCGGCTCGACGCCTATCTGGCGCGCACGCCCTCGGCGCGGACGATCGTTCACGGCGACCTGCGCATCGACAACATCCTCTTTGCCCCGGGCGGCGACCGCTGCTGGCTCGTCGACTGGCAGACGCTGGGACGCGGCAGCGGCGCGAGCGACCTCGCCTATCTTGTCGGCACCAGCATCGCCGATCCCGTCGAGCGCGCGGCAGCCGACCGGCCGGCCTTCGACCATTGGATCGGCGCGCTCAGACAGTTGGGCGTTGCGCCCGATGAAGCCGAGCTGTGGACCGATTACCGGGTCGGCGCGCTCAGTGGCTATTTCATGGCGGTCTTCGCGTCGATGAGCGTCGAGCGCACGGCGCGCGGCGACGAGATGTTCGCGGTAATGGCCGAGCGCCCCGCACGACAGGCGCTGATGCTGGGGAGTCTGGAGTTGTTGTAGCCGGGGGAATCTTCGGCCGGTAGCGGACCGTAAATCCACTCAAAGCAGCCACGAAAAAGGGCGGCCCGTTGCCGGACCGCCCTTCCCTTCTCCGCCCGTCGGCGGAAAAACTTTAACGCTTCGAGAACTGGAAGCTGCGGCGGGCCTTGGCCTTGCCGTACTTCTTACGCTCGACCGCGCGGCTGTCGCGGGTCAGGAAGCCGGCCGCCTTGACCGGGCCGCGAAGCGCCGGTTCGAAGCGGGTCAGGGCTTGCGCGATGCCGTGCAGAACGGCGCCCGCCTGGCCCGACAGGCCGCCACCCTTGACGGTCGCGATCACGTCATACTGGCCAACGCGCTCGGTCAGGCCGAAGGGCTGGTTGATGACGAGGCGCAGCGTCGGGCGCGCGAAATAGACTTCCTGGTCGCGACCGTTGATCGTGATCTTGCCCGTGCCGGGCTTGACCCACACGCGGGCGACGGCGTCCTTGCGGCGGCCGGTCGCATAGGCGCGGCCCTGCTTGTCGACGATCTTTTCGCGGAGCGGCGCAGCCGGGGCTGCGGGAGCGACGGTGCCTTCGACGGCGCCGCCGAGATCCTTGAGATCGGTCATGGTCTGTTCGTCAGCCATTATGCACCCACCTTGTTCTTGCGGTTCATCGACGCGACGTCGATCACTTCGGGGCTCTGCCCTTCATGCGGATGGTCGGTGCCGGCGAAGATGCGCAGGTTGCGCATCTGCTGGCGGCCGAGCGGACCGCGCGGGATCATGCGTTCGACGGCCTTTTCGAGCACGCGCTCGGGAAAACGGCCTTCGAGGATCTTCGCGGGGCTCGTTTCCTTGATGCCGCCGGCATAGCCGGTGTGCTTGTAGTAACGCTTGTCCTCCAGCTTCTTGCCGGTGAACGCCACCTTTTCGGCGTTGATGACGATGACATTGTCACCGCAATCGACGTGCGGGGTGAACGACGGCTTGTGCTTGCCGCGCAGGATGTTGGCGATGATCGACGCAACGCGGCCCACGACGAGGCCCTCGGCGTCGATCAGCACCCATTTCTTTTCGACCGTCGCGGCGTTCGCCGACTGGGTCGTCTTGGTCAGCGCCTTCATGGCACGCTCCTTGACAGATATGGACCGGAGCATGAGTGCCCCGAAACAGGGGCGCCGCCTGTCCCGTCGGGACGAAGCGGCGCTTCGGAGCGGGCCAATGGCGCCAGACCAGTGAAAAGTCAAGCATAGCGCGGCTTTGCTGACGGGTATTATGATACCTTTGCCCTCAAGGCGCCGGTTCCAGCGCCCGCACGCGCTCCTCGATCAGCCTGCGGCCTTCGCCGTCGGCCGTGACGATCCAGCTCTGGCGGCGCTCACGCACGACCAGCCCCGTATCGGTGTCGATGGTCCACAGATTGGCGATTTCGAGCGGCTGCGCCTTTCCCGCGACCGACGCCGAATCGCGCTCGACCATGGCGATCGTCCGCCGGGCGCCGTCGTCGACTATCGACACGTCGCCATCATCAGGTGTCGCGATGGCGGGAAGCGCATCGTTCGCCGGCGCGATCAGCGCGCGAATGTCGGCGGCCGCCAGCCGGTCGCGCTCGGCAGCGGGGAGTGCGGCGATCAATTGCGCCAGCTGCCGGGCTTCGGGCCGGTCCGCTTCGGCGCCCGCCTTCTCCATCCGCGCCGTCACCCGTTCCCACAATTGATCGGGGTCGACCATATCGATCCGGCTGCCGTCGGGCGGAACCAGATAGGAGATTTCTTCGCCGACCAGCGGGTCGAGCATCATCATCAGCATCCGCGTCACGCCGGGCTCCCCGCCCGAATCGATCCGTTCGAGCACCGAATCGAGCCGATAGCCCCGCCCGGTCCGCTGCCATTGCAGCGCATAGACGAGCGCGAAATCGATCAGCTTTCCGTCACGGCCGATACGGCGCGTCGTTACCCGATAGCGCAGCGGCACGCCCACCGGTGGCGCAAAGCGAACCTCGGCGGTCGCGGCGGCCGGAGCACCGCTCGACGCGGGAACCGCCAGTGGCGAGGCGGTCAGCAGCAGCAAGGCACCGAGAGCGCCCGCCGGCATCACGCGTCGGCGCGGCCGAGCCGGTGGAGCGATGCCGCCGCGGTCGCGACGAGGATCGCGCCGACGACCTGGTGCAGCACGGCCACCCACATCGAAACCCCGGACACGACGGTCCAAATGCCGAGCAGCATCTGCGCCGCGATGACCAGGGCGAGCAGCCCTGCCTCGCGCGCCGCGCCGCGCCGCGACAGCGTCCGCGCGAGGAGCAGCAACGCGAGCGCCGCGATCCACGACCACCAGCGATGGAGGAAATGAATGAGGAAGGGATCGTTGGTCAGCGCGAGCCATGCGCCGCCCGCCCAATCGATGCCCTCGGGCACGAAATGATCGTTCATCAGCGGCCATGTGCTTGCGACATAGCCGGCGTTGAGCCCCGCGACCCATGCGCCGAGCAGCAACTGAACGAACAGGATCGCGATCACGGCCACCGCCGGACCGGTCAGCCGCGCCGGCCGGGCGGCGGAATTGCGGGCCAGCGTGCCGAGGTCGCGCGCCGTCCAGACGAGCCCGGCGAGCAGGAACAGCGCGGTCAGCAAATGCGTCGCGAGGCGGAAATGGCTGACGTCGGTGCGATATTCGAGGCCCGAAGCCACCATCCACCAGCCGATCGCGCCCTGCAGCCCGACGAGCGCGGCGAGCGCGAACAGGCGCCAGCCATAACCCGCCGGGATGGCGCGGCGCCACGCGTACCAGATCAGCGGGACGACGAGCGCCATGCCGACCAGCCGCCCGAGGATGCGGTGCAGCCATTCCCAGAAGAAGATCGCCTTGAAGCCCTCGATCGTCATGCCGAGGTTAATCGCCTGATATTCGGGAATCTGTTTGTATTTTTCGAACTCCGCGACCCACCCGGCCTCGGTCAGCGGCGGAATGACGCCGGAAACGGGGCGCCATTCGGTGATCGACAGCCCGGATTCGGTCAGGCGGGTGATGCCGCCGACCGCGACCACGATGATCACGAGCAGCGCGACCGCCCAAAGCCAGCGCGCCAGCGCGGCGGGGCGGGGCTGGCGCGCGGCGGGCGCGGGCGAAGGGGAAATCTGCGTCATCGCCCGCCTATCGTCGCTTGCAGAACGATAGGCAAGAGCTCCGAAGCCCGGCCCTCCGGGAAATTCATGGTCGCGACAGGTGCGTCTTGATAGGGGGCGGGGATGCCGCGCCGCGCCCGATCGATCCTGACTGTCCTGATGCTGTCGATAGGCGTGCCGTCGATGGCGGCGCCCGCCGAGCCATCGCCCTATGCCGCGTTGGCGGCGGCGGAAGCGCGCGTGGCGGCGATCGGATTTCGCCTGACGACCGAAAACGCCGCCTGGTGCCCGGCACGCCAACCACAGTTCGGCTGGATCTGGGGCGACCCGCGCCTTTACGACGCGGACCGCCGCGCCGAGGCGCTCGGCGTCTATGGCGCCGCCGACCAGACCCATGCCTTCATCGCCGCGCTGGCGCCGGCATCGCCGGCCGCATCGACGGGAATCGGGGTCGGCACGCCCGTCGCCGGGATCGGCGAAGCGCCCGTCCCCGACGGCGCGAGCAATCATCCCTTTGCGCGGATCACCGCGATCGAAACCTATCTCGCGGCGCGGCCCGTCGATACCCCGCTAACGCTTGATACGGGCGCGGGACGCACTGTCGACATCCTGCCCAAACCCGGGTGCGCCAGCGACTTTCGCGTCGAGGCGAACGAGAAGCCGGGGGCGGTCGCCGACGGACGCATGATACTCGTCAATCAAGGCCTCGTCGATTTTTCGCCCGATGACGCCGAACTCGCGGCGGCGATCGCCCACGAACTGGCGCACAATATCCTGCGCCACCGCGCCCGGCTCGACGCGGCGGGCGTCGATCGCGGGCTGGCGAAGCAATTCGGCCGCAACGCGCGCATGTTCAAGCAAACCGAGATCGAGGCCGACCGGCTGTCGGTGTGGCTGCTCGCCGGGGCGGGCTATGATCCCGCCGCCGCGGCGCGCTTCTGGTCGCGTTTCGGCCAGCGCAAGGGCCGGCCGCTGTTCCAGGCGAGCACCCATCCCTCGTGGCGCGACCGCGTCGCGGCGCTCGAAGCCGAAGCCGCGACCATCGCCGCGGCGCGCATGCTCGGCCGGCCGCTGCACCCGCCGCTGATCAATGCGCCCCCGCCCTTGGAATAGGAGGCGGCGTATCCTATTTTGGGGATATTCCCTTCTCCCCCGACAAGGATCAACGCCATGACCCGTGAAACCGCCATTTTCGCCGGAGGCTGCTTCTGGTGCACCGAAGCCGTGTTCCAGTCGCTCGAAGGCGTCGACGGCGTCGAGAGCGGCTATATCGGAGGTCATGCCGCGAACCCGACCTATAAGCAGGTGTGCGGCGGCGACACCGGTCATGCCGAAGCGATCCGCATCAGCTTCGACCCCTCGGTCATTTCCTATGCCGATCTGCTCGACGTCTTTTTCGCGACGCACGATCCGACGCAGCTCAATCGCCAGGGCAATGACATCGGCACCCAATATCGCAGCGCGATCTTCCCGCTCGACGCCGCGCAGGCCGACGCGGCGCGCGACGGAATCCAGCGCGCCGCGGCCGACTGGCCCGCGCCGATCGTCACGACCATCGAAAGCGCGTCCGAATGGTATCCGGCCGAGGATTATCACCAGGCCTATTGGGACGGCGAAGGACAGCGCAACCCCTATTGCATGGCGGTTATTCCCCCGAAGCTGGCCAAATTGCGCAAGGGTTTCAGCGATCGTCTGCGCACCGCATAGACGCGCCGCGAGGCATGCGGCCACGTTGACATGTGGCCGCATGACGTCACTTTTCATTGACTTTCCAATTGTTTTGACTAGCGGACGCCTCTTCATTGGGGCAGGGTGACCCCGAAGCGCGGTTGGGGGTCACGGCTCGGTGCTGGCATCACTGTTTCTGATCGGCGCGTTGGTGACGACGCCGCAGATGTCGGTTCAGGCGGCAAGCCAGTCGGCTGTCGAGGAAAGCGCCGGCGGGATGACGCGGGCGGTCAACCGGATGATCGGCGGCATCGCGAGCTATGCCCGCTGGCCCGAAGGGTCGCCCGCCGCCAATAGGCAGATGTGCGTCGTCGGGACACCGCGCCTCGCGCCCCGCATGGCGCCGGACACGCCGGGCCGGGGTTCGATATCGGTCCGCCCGATGACCGCGGCCGGCGTCACCTCCGACTGCGACATCTTGTTCCTCGGCCGGATGCCGGTCGGCGACCGGCGGCAATTGATCGCATGGGTGCGCGGCCGGCCCGTTCTGACGATCACCGACGATGATGCGGCGTGCATCTATGGCGCGATGTTCTGCCTCAGCAGTCGTTCCGCGAGCCTCAGCTTCTCGGTCAATCTCGACGCGATCGGCCGCGGGCCACTGCGGGTCGATCCGCGCGTGCTGCGCATCGGTTCGGGTCAGGGAGGGACATGATGAGCGGACCCGATCTGCCTCGCCCCGCCCCGCGCATCGGCGCGCGCACGACGCTGCAAAAGCTGCTGTCGCGCTTCCATTTCGGGATCACGCTGTTCGCCGTCGCCTTGTCGGGGCTGACGATCCTACTCTCCGGGGTGACGGCGCTGCGCGGCTATGCCGACCGCAATATGGAACTGGCGGCCCAATTGGGCGCCTATGGCGTCGAGCCGGCGCTGGTATTCAACGATCCGGTCGCCGCGCGCGAAGGGCTCGAGCCGCTCACGCGCATTCCCGGCATCGCGCGGCTGCGCGTGCTCAACGATGTCGGCCGGCCGGTGACCGAGTGGACCTCGCCCACCGCCGATCCGGCACCGATGCTCAGCCGCATCTTTTTTCCCCGCCCCTTCGCGGTGACGGTCGAGCGCAACGGATCGATGATCGGGACGATCGAGGTATGGGGCGACAGTTCGACGCTGATCGACTATGTCCGGCTCGGCCTGCTCGCCGGACTGACCTGCTTGCTCATCACCGCGTTCGGCACGATTTTCCTCGCGCGGCGGTTCGAATATGAGCTCGTCAAACCTTTGAACGAAATCGCGACGGTCGCGCATGACGTGCGACTGCACCGCCGCTTCGACAAGCGGGTCCAACCGCTCGGCATCGCCGAACTCGACCGGCTGGGCGGCGACATCAACGCCTTGCTCGACGAATTGCAGGGCTGGCAGGGCCATATGGAAAGCGAACGCGCGATGCTCGCCCACCGCGCGTCGCACGACCCGCTGACCGCGATGCCGAACCGCGCCGCCTTCGACGATCAACTCGCGCGGCGCATCGACGCCGCTGCCGCGCGCGGCAGCCGCTTTGCGCTGCTGTTCATCGACGCCGATAATTTCAAGGCGGCCAACGACAATTTCGGCCACGCCGCGGGCGACGCCGTGCTCGTCGCGCTGTCGGCGTGCATCAAGGAAACGCTGCGCAAGGATGATTTCGCCGCCCGCATCGGCGGCGACGAATTCGTCGTCATCATCGACCCCTTCGACGCCGATGCGGTCGCTGAGGAGCTTGCCAGCCGGATCAGGACCTGCGTGTCGCAACCCATCACCTTGCCCGACGGCCAAACCTATCGCGCGTCGGTCAGCGTCGGGGTCGCGGTCTTTCCCGACAGCGGCAGCAACCCGACCGCGCTGCTCACCGCCGCCGACGCCGCAATGTATGCCGACAAATTGGCCAACCGTTCACGATGACCGACGGAGAGACGCCGTGACTTACGCCTTCCCCCACCCCATCCGCCTCTTCGCGCTCACCGTTTTGGCAGTGTTGCTCGCCGCGTGCCAGAGCACGCCGCCCGCCAGCGGTTTCAGCGCGGCGCAGATCGCGACGCTCCAGTCGGAGGGGTTCGTCGATACCGGGCCCGGCTGGGAACTGAATATGCCCGAACGGCTGCTCTTTCCCTCCGATCAGAGCAGCATCCCGGCCGATCAGCAAAAGCGGATCATCGATATCGCGGCCAAGCTCGTTTCGGTCGGGATTGCGACCGCGCGGGTCGAAGGACATAGTGATTCGACCGGAACATCGGCCTATAATCTTTGGCTGTCGCAGGCGCGCGCGGAGGCGGTCGCAACCCCGATGCAGGCGGGCGGAATGCGCTTCACCGCGGATCAGATCGTCGGCCGCGGCGAAACTCTGCCCCTGTCGAGCAATACGACGCCCGAAGGCCGGCAGGACAACCGGCGCGTGGTCGTGATCGTCACCCCGCAATAGGGCGCACACGTACCGGTGCCCCGCCCTTTCCTTGGCGGGCGTTCGCCGCTAGGCCTTCGTCCATGAAACCGATCCGTAAAGCCGTCTTTCCCGTCGCCGGCCTCGGCACGCGCTTCCTGCCCGCGACCAAGGCGATCCCCAAGGAAATGCTGCCCGTCGTCGACCGGCCGCTGATCCAATATGCGGTCGACGAGGCACGCGAGGCGGGGATCGAGCAGATGATTTTCGTCACCGGGCGCGGCAAGAGCGCGATCGAGGATCATTTCGACGTCGCCTTCGAACTCGAAAAAACGATGTCCGAGCGCGGCAAGGATTTATCAGTGCTCGAACCGACGCGGCTGGGTCCCGGCGCCTGCGCTTATGTCCGCCAGCAGGAGCCGCTCGGGCTGGGTCACGCGATCTGGTGCGCGCGCGACATTGTCGGCGACGAGCCTTTCGCGATCTTCCTGCCCGATGAATTCATGCACGGCTCGCCCGGCTGCATGAAGCAGATGGTCGATGCCTATGCCCGGGTCGGCGGCAATCTGATCTCCGTTCTCGAAGTGGCGCGCGAACAGGTGTCCTCCTATGGCGTGATCGCGCCCGGCGCGCGCGACGGGGCATTGACCGAGGTGACGGGGCTCGTCGAAAAGCCGGCGGTCGACGCCGCGCCGTCGAACCTGATCATCTCCGGCCGCTACATCCTCCAGCCCGAAGTGATGCGCGTGCTCGAAGGGCAGGAGAAGGGCGCCGGCGGCGAAATCCAGCTCACCGACGCGATGGCGACGATGATCGGCAACCAGCCCTTCCACGCCGTCACCTTCGATGGCGCGCGTTACGATTGCGGGTCGAAGGCGGGCTATATCCAGGCCAATCTGGCGGTCGCGCTCGAACGCCCCGATATGGCGGATGAGGTCCGCGCCTTTGCGGTCGACCTGCTGAAATAGACCGGCGGAGGCGGCACGCCCCCGCCGGAGAGGCGACTATTCGCCCTCGATATTCGGCTTCGGGAAGGTATCGGCTCCAAGCGTCTTGTAGAGAAGGCCGCCGACGACGCCGCCGATCAGCGGCGCGACCCAGAACAGCCATAATTGCTGGAGCGCCAGTCCGCCGACGACGAGCGCGGGGCCGGTGCTGCGCGCCGGGTTGACCGACGTGTTGGTTACCGGGATCGAGATGAGGTGGATCAACGTCAAGGCAAGGCCGATCGCCAATGGCGCAAACCCCGCGGGCGCGCGGCCGTCGGTCGATCCCATGATGATCCAGACGAAGAAGGCGGTCAGCACAACCTCGATCAGCACGCCTGACCAGATGTCGTAACCGCCCGGCGACCCCTCGCCGAAGCCGTTCGCGGCAAGGCCATTGGTGGCCAGGTCATAAACGGGACTGCCGCTCGCGATATAGAAGAGCAGGAACGCCGCGACGATCGCGCCGAGCACCTGCGCGATTACGTAGAGCGGAATCTCGCGCGCGTCGAAACGTCCGCCCGCCCACAGGCCGACGGTGACCGCGGGGTTGAGATGGCAGCCCGAAATATGACCGATCGCATAAGCCATGGTGACGACCGTCAGACCGAAAGCGAGCGCGACGCCGAGCAATCCGATGCCGACATCGGGAAAGGCGGCGGCGAGAACCGCGCTGCCGCAGCCGCCGAAAACGAGCCAGAACGTGCCGATGAACTCGGCCAAACCCTTTTGGATATTCGTCATGTTGACCCTCCTCCCCGCCGGCGGCCTCAGACGCCCCCGGCGCAAGTGTCATCCTATCAGCGTTGCCGAATCGGGCAAGCACTTGTTCGAACATGCGGAATCAAGCGGCGGCGACCGCTTCGACGAAGTGCCGCGCGCGCTGGTGCAGCGATTGCGCGGCCTCGCTGAGCCCCGCCGACAGCCGGCCGAGCGTCTGCGCGCCATCGCCCACCGCCGTCGCGCCATGGCCGATCTCGCGAACGCGCACGTCGATCTCGCGCCCCGCGAACACGGCCTGCTCGACATAGCTCGCGATCGTCAGCGTCGTCGCGCTCTGGCCGTCGACCGCGCGGTCGATCGCGTCGGAAAAGCCGTTGTTGGCGTCAATCGCCCGCTCGACCTCGTCGAACCCCGCGGCAACCTGCCCGACAATGTCGCGGATCCGGTCGATGTATTGGGTGATGTCACTCGCGGCGCCGCGCGTCTGGCTGGCCAGCGTCTTCACTTCGGAGGCGACCACGGCGAAACCGCGACCGGCATCGCCCGCGCGCGCCGCTTCGATCCCGGCGTTGAGCGCGAGCATATTGGTGCGGCTCGCCATATCGATGATCAGCGCGAGCATCTGCTCGATCGACTGGCTCGCCGCCTTCAGCGCCGTGGCGCGTTCGCTGGCCTGCCTGATCTTGCCGTGCGCCTCGCCGCGAACGGCGCGGGCGCGCGACCCGTCGTCGACGATCCTGGTCATGGTCGCGGCCAGCGCATGGCCGCGGTCGCCAAGGTCCTGGAGCCCGGCCAGCGTCTGCGCCGTCGCCCCGGCAACGGTCACCGCGTCGCGGCCCGTCTGCTGCGCGCGTTCGGACAGCGCGCCGGCGACCGCCTCGACCTTTTTCGCCGTTTCGGAAAGCGTCGCGGTGAGCGCCGCGATGTCGTGCTGGAACTGTCGTCCGGCGTCGTCGATATGCGTCGCGCGCGCCGCGCTCTCCTGCGCCAGCTCGACCTCGCGCAGCATCGCGAGCCTGGCAAGCTGGCCGCTGTCGAGCGTTTCGACGAATCGGCCCGCGTTCACCAGAATCAGCTCCTGTTGCCCCGGCGACCGCGCGACGATCCGTAGCAGGTCGGCCGTCGATCGCGCGACGTCGGCGGTCGCGCACGGCTCGACCATCGAGGCGATCGACCCGCCGATCGTCGGGTTCTGCATCAGCGAAAACCAGAAGGGGCAGAAAAGCAGTTCGCGCACGCGCTGCTCGCGAATGATGCCGATCGGGCGGTCATCCCCATCGACCACCGCGAGCGCGCGCAATTGCGGATCGCGGCGGAACAGGTCGATGACCTCGGACATATGCGCGCCGGCGCCGATCGCGGACGCGTGGCCCGACGTCGGCGTAAAACCATGTCCGATGGCGTTCATTCGATCCTCTTCAAGCTGCGACCCGGTTCGCGTGTCGAGTAGAGGCAGAGAGTGAACAGCAATTTAACCATTTATTTCAGTGATGTGACACATGAGCGGGCCGCGTCGTCGCCCTGTCGCAATATTCTGTTCAGATCGCGGCGATTATGCGATGGGGCGCCTGATCGGCAGGAGAATGAAATGCGCGCTTTCGTCATAGCGGTCTTGGCCGCCCCCCTGCTCGTCGGCTGCGTCAGCGCGGTAAAGACGGTGGTGACGGCGCCGGTGAAAGCCGTCGGCCAGGTCGCCGACTGGTCGACGACCAGCCAGGACGAATCCGACCGCAATCGCGGCCGCGAGTTGCGCAAGCGCGAGGAGCGCGTCGGCAAGCTGTCGCGCCAGCGCGACAAGGCGGCCGAGAAATGCCGCGACGGCAATGAGGAACAATGCCGACGCGCCGAGGTGCTCGAGCATGAGATCGAAGCCGAGATGGCCGCGCCGCGCTGAATCGACCGCAGCGTCCGATCTTCGCCGTCAGGCGAAGATGATCAACGCACCCGCCGTCCCGTCCACACGACGCGGCCGACGAGTTGGATCGCCGCCATCGGCAAATCGTCCCAGCTGCGATAATGCGGGTTGTCGCTGATCACCGAAATGCGCCCCTGTCCCGGCGCGCGCGCGATACGCTTGACCATCAGCACATCGTCCATGCGAAGCACGTAAATGCCGTCGCGCAGCCGCGCCGCAGCATCGCCGCCGTCGACCAATATATCGTCGCCGTCGTCGAGCGTCGGCGCCATCGAATCGCCTTCGACGCGAATGATGCTGAGCGCGCGCGGATCGGCACCGAGGTCGCGCAGCCATTTGGGATCGAAGGCGACCTCGCCCTCGACCGGTTCGCCGTCGATGCTCGCCCCCGCCCCCGCCGATGCGCCGATCGCGAGCTTTGGCACGAGAATCATCCCCGGCCCGCGCACGCGCGCCGGGGCCGCGACACGCTGCACCGGCCCGCCGAGCATCGCTTCCGATACCCCCAGATAGGCGGCGATGCGGGCACGGTCCTGCTCGGCCAGCCGCCGCGGTGAGCCGCGCTTGATATATTGCTGAATATAGGCGGGGTTGCGCCCGATCACCTGCGACAGGCGCGCATAATCGATGCCCTTGTCGGCCAAGAGGCGATCGAGCGCGGCGCGGGGGTTCTGAACAAAATCGGCCATGGGTCGTGCGGGGCTGGTCCTTCCTATTTCGTCTTTAGCAAACGGATTTTTCCTAGACAAGTAGGAAATCGACTGCCAACAGATAGGAAATATCCTATTGGACGAGTCGTCCGGTCATTTGAGCGCGGTCAGGGAGAACATGATGGAGCGCAGCCTGTTGCAACGGATCGAGGCCTTTTTGAAAGAATCGGCGATGCCACCCAGCGTGTTCGGCCGGGCGGCGTTGCGCGACCCGTGCTTCGTCAGCGACCTGCGCAGTGGCCGCGAGCCGGGACGCGAAATCATAGGCCGCGTGGAGCATTTTATGAGCAAATGGCGCGCCGACCGCCGCGTCGGCCATGTCGCGCCCCTCGGCGACCGCCGAACCCGTGCTTTCTGGCGCCTCGATGCGGGGAGCGAAGCATGATGCGCTGGTCCCCCGCCCTTGCGCCCCGCCCCGGTTGCCCGCATCGGCGGCTGCGCCACCTGCTGACGCGCGAATTGCCGCAAGGCCTCACACCCGGCGCTTCGACCTTCCGGCCCTGGGCAAGCGCGAGCTTCGTCGGGGCGCGCCACATCTTTCCCTGCGCGTTGGCAGCGGGAGACGCAAAGGCGACAGTGCGTGCGCTGCAGGACCAGCTCGGTGCGGCCGAATGGACGCTGCCCGGGCATATCGTTGCCGATGTCGTAGTCGAATGCGGAAGCGACCCGCAGATGTTGCGGATCGAGATATTGACGGTCGAGGATTAACCGGCCGTCTGGCGCGTCATTCGCTGCAAGGTGGAGAGCGCGGCTTCGAGCGCGAAATCGACCTCCGGCTCGTCTTCGGCTGCGACACCTGTCGCCGACGGGATCGCCGCCTTTGCGATCGCGTCCTGGCGCCGGCGCGTCAGCCCCGCTTCGAACCGCGCGACCATCGCGCCGAGCGATTTGTCGGCAGGATCGGGCAAGGGGGACGACGAGGTCATCTCGGCGGGTTGCAACCAGGGCGCGTCGCCGCCGAAATCCTCTTCGGAGGCCAGGTCGGCGAGCATGAGCTCTTCTTCGGGGTCTTCCTGGGCTTCGACCGCCGCCGCCCCGAGCCACGGATCGAATTCGGCGGGTTCGTAAACGCTCGCTGCTCCGACCGCGCCGAGCCCGCCCGCCGGCAGATCGCGGCCCGCGCGGATCGGCGGCCGCGGGGGATCGTCGGGATGCAGGTCGACGCGGCGCCGCGTCAGAACGGGTTCGTCATCGTCCGCCTCTTCGGACGTCCGGCGGAAAACATGGCGCAGCGAAGTCAGGCCGGCGGCGTCGGGCCTGGCGATCAGCAGCGCGACGAGCCCCGCGATCGCGGCGGCGACCGCCGACATGCCGAGCGCGAGCGCGAGCCGTCCGCCATTGCCGATCGGCGGGACGAACAGGTCGGACAGGCGATCGAGATAAAGATTCCAGCTGATCGCCGCGACCCACGAAAAGGGCATCAGCGCGGCGAACAGGAAGGTCAGCGCCGCAGCGCCGATCACCGCCGGGATCGCGGGCTGAAGCGCGCGCAGCAGCGCGGCCGATACGGCCTTGATCCGGTTCTCGCTGGCTTCTTCCATATCGTCCCAAATCCATCGGCCCGCCGGGCCGTCCTGTTTCACGTCAAGCAGGGCGCGCTCAAGCGCCGCGCAGCAATCGCTGGTAAACCGGCTCGTAACGTAAAATGTTTGACGACCAGTTACGATGGCTTTCGACAAAAATACGTGCGGTTCGCCGGCGTTCGGGCCACATCGCCCGGTTTTCGAGCAAGCCCGCGAGCGCATCGGCGATCGCGGCCGGATCGTCGGGCGCGAACAGCGTCCCCGTCGCGCCGTCCTCGATCAATTCGCGGTGGCCGCCGACGTCGGACGCCGCGACCAGCTTGCCCTGCGCCATCGCCTCGAGCGGCTTGAGCGGCGTGACGAGGTCGGTCAGCCGCATCTTCTTGCGCGGATAGGCGAGGATGTCGATCAGCGAATAATATCGCTCGACCTCGCCGTGCGGAACGCGGCCGACGAAATGGATATGGCCTGCGGCGGGCGAAGCCGCCGCCTGCGCCTTGAGCGCGGCCTCCATCGGCCCGCCGCCGACGAGCAGCAGCCGCGCTTTGGGCTGCGTGGCGACGAGCGCGGGCATCGCCGCGATCAGATCGTCGATCCCCTCATAGTCATAGAAGCTGCCGATATAACCGATCACGACATCGTCGGCCGCCAGAGCCAGGCTTTCGCCCAGCGCGTTGTCGCGCGGCGGGGGGTCGCCGAACAGGTCGAGGTCGACGCCGTTGGGCGACACGATGATCTTGGCGGGATCGATGCCGCGCGCGATCAGGTCGCCGCGCAGCCCTTCGCAGATCACCGCAACGGCATCGGCCGATTTGACCGCATGGGTTTCGAGCCCTTTGGTCAGCCGGTAGCGCAGGCTGCCTTCGCGCCCGGTGCCGTTGCCGACCGCCGCATCCTCCCAGAAAGCGCGGATTTCATAGAGGACCGGAATGCCGAGCTTTTTCCCGACGCGCAGTGCCGCGAGCCCGTCCAGCACCGGCGAATGCGCGTGGAAAAGGTCGGGTTTCCATTCGCGCACCAGCGCCTCGATCCGCTTCGCCAAAGCCCCGATTTCGCGCCATTCGCGGAGCGGCGCGCGCGCCGGCGCGATTGGCGGAGTGCGGTAAAAGGTCAGCCCGTCCACCGTTTCGCCATCCTCCCCCGGCTCAGGGTGGCGCACACCGGTGACGCCCGCGACCTCCCACCCCTTTGCCGCCTGCGCCTTCATCAAGGCGCGCGTGCGAAAGGTGTAGCCGCTGTGCGCGGGCAGGCTATGATCGAGGACGTGTAATATTCGGGTCATCGTGAGGGGCTTTGACAGACAAGGCTTAACGCGGCGTCAACCCCAATAGCTTAGGCAACGCCTTATATGGTCGACAATTTTTCCATTGGCCTGACGCATCTGCTGATGGCGATCGCGCTTTGGCGCCTGCTCTATCGCGACGATCTCGACCGCGAAGTGAGCCCGCGCATGCTATGGCAGCAGCGCCGCGACGCCGAGCTTGCCGAACCGGATGCCCGCCCCGATGCGTGACATCGCCTTCGTCGCCTTTCTGTTCGCCTTCATCGGGCTCGGCTTTCGCAAGCCGTTCCTGTTCGTGCTGTGCTTTTGCTATATCGACATCGTCGCGCCGCAACTCCTCAGCTATTTCCTCATCAATTCGATCCCGATCTCGCTGATCGTCTTCGGGCTGGCGATCGTCGGCTGGCTCGCGGTCGACGACAAAAAGGATATGCGATGGTCGGGGCGGCAGTTCCTGCTGATCGCGCTGCTCCTCTATTGCTGGATGACGACGGTCAACGCCGACTTCCCGGTCGAGGCGGCCGACAAATGGAGCTGGGTTTGGAAGGCGCTCGTCTGGGCGATTTTTTTGCCGCTCACGCTCCGGACCAAGCTGCGGATCGAATCGCTGGCCCTCGTCATGTTGCTGTCGGCGGCGGCGATCGCGATCGCGGGCGGGATCAAGACCGCGGCGGGCGGCGGCGGCTATGGCTCGCTGCAATTGCTGCTCAATGAAAATTACGGTCTTTACGAAGGATCGATCATGTCGGCGGTCGGCATTTCGATCATCCCGCTGATCCTTTGGTATCGCAAGCATGGCACGATTTTTCCGCCCGACTGGCGCGTCTCGCTCTTCTGCTTCGCGCTCGTCTTCGCCTGCGCATTGCTCCCCGTCGGCACGCAGGCGCGCACCGGGCTCGTCTGCCTCGTCATCCTCGCGATCCTGTCGCTGCGCGCGGTGAAGCATCGCTTCCTCTATATGGCGGGCGCGGGACTACTGGCGCTCGCGGCCATCCCCTTCCTGCCGCAAAGCTTTACCGAGCGGATGGAAACGATCCAGGGCTACAAGTCCGACCAGTCGGCATCGACGCGCGTCGCTGTGTGGGCGTGGACGTGGGAATATGCGAAGGAAAACCCGTTGGGCGGCGGCTTCAATGCCTATATCCAGAACCATGTCCGCGTCGAAAGAGCGGCCAGCGACTATGACCCCGACGCCCCGCAAGAAGCCGAACCGACGGTTTATGAGGAACATTCGCGCGCCTATCATTCGAGCTATTTCGAGATGCTCGGCGAACAGGGCTATCCGGGGCTCGCGCTATGGCTGCTGCTGCACGCGGTCGGTCTGCTCAGGATGGAACAACTTCGCCGCCGTTATCTCAAGACGCGGCGCGCCGAGGAGCAATGGATCTCGCCGCTCGCGACCGCGCTCCAGCACGGCCATATCGTCTATATGATCGGGTCGCTGTTCGTCGGCATCGCCTTCCAGACATTCATCTACATGATGCTCGCGCTCGAAATGGGGCTTTCCACCTACGTGCGCCGCCGCGAGCAGGAGGCGGGATGGCGCCCGCTGATCGCGCGCCCGGCGCAGGTTCCGGCGCGGCATCCGGTGGCCGACCCCGCCTGACCCCGGAACCATCCGCCCGCCCGGCGCGCTATTGCGGAATGGCCGCAATCCGCCTTGTCCATGTCGACGACAGCCTGCCCGGGATCAGTCGCGAACGGTCGGGGGTCGGCTGGCGTTACCGCGACGCCAAAGGCAAGATCATCCGCGACCGCGACGAAATCGACCGCCTCAACGCGATCGCGCTGCCCCCGGCGTATGAGGACGCCTGGTTCTGCCCCGCGCCCAATGGCCATATCCTCGCGACCGGCTATGACGCGCGCGGGCGCAAGCAATATCGCTATCATCCCGACTTCCGGATGGCGCGCGAGGCCGACAAATATGACCGCTGCGCCGCCTTCGGCCACGCGCTGCCATTGCTCCGCGCGCGTCTCGCCGACGACCTTGCCCGCCGGACACTGTGCTCGGAACGCGTTGTCGCCGCGGTCGTGCGCCTGCTCGACCTCGCCGCGCTGCGCATCGGCAACGAGCAATATGTCGCCGCGAACAAGAGCTTCGGCGCGACGACGCTGCGCCAGCGCCACGCGAAAGCATCGGGCAAGACGTTGCGCCTGCAATATGTCGCCAAGGGCGGCGCGAAACGCGACGTAACGATCAGCGACCGCAGCCTTTCGACGCTGGTGCGCCGGCTGCAGGATCTGCCGGGGCAGAAGCTTTTCCAATATGAGGATGCGGACAGCCTCTGCGCGGTCGGATCGGACGATGTGAACGCCTATATCCGCGAGGCGATGGGCGACGAGTTCAGCGCCAAACACTTCCGCACCTGGTCGGCAAGCGTCGAGGCCTTTGCCTTCCTTTACGACGCGCCCGAGCCGCCGACACTGAAGGCGATGCTTGAGCATGTCGCCGACCGCCTCGGCAACACGCCCGCCATCGCGCGCAAGGCCTATGTCCATCCCGCGATGATCGCGGCGGCGCAGGAGCGCGAGGACTTTGCGGCGGCGGTCGGGACGATGCCGCGCGCGACGCGCTATCTTTCGCGTTACGAACGCGGATTTTTGACCTATCTGGAGCAGGCGCCCGCCGCCGCGGTGCTGCTGCGATCCGCCTGATCCGATTCTAGAGGACCCCCAAGGACCCCTGCATGACCTTCTCCCTGCTCGCCGCCGCGACCACTGCCGCCCCAAAAGCCGCGCCCGCAAGGGCGGCGGCGACCAACCCGATCGAAGATCTGCAACGCTATTGGGATATGAGCGTCGCGTGGGTGAACACCCACTGGCTGCAGATCGGCATCGCGATTGGTGTCGGCCTCTTCATCTATTTCCTGCTGTCGTTGCTCCGCCGCATCGCGCTCAAACATGCGCAGTCGGCCGAAGGCGACATGTCGCTGACCCACATTGCCGGGCGCGTAATTCATAAGACCAAGTCCCTGGTGCTCGCGATCATCGCGATCCGTCTGGTCGCGGGCTATGCGCAGCCTCCCGCGGTGATCATGCAGATCGTCCAGCTCGTCTTCACCGTCGCGGTGGTGCTGCAAGGCGCGATCTGGGTGCGCGAGATCGTTCTCGGGCTGATCCAGCGCCGCGCCGCCGAAGGCCATAATGAAACGCTGTCGAACGCGATGGGCATCATCCGCCTGCTGATCAGCGTCGCGCTGTTCGCGATCGCGGGCATCGTCATCCTCGACAATATGGGGGTCAACGTCACCGGGCTGGTCGCCGGCCTCGGCATCGGCGGCATCGCGATCGGCCTTGCCGCGCAGGGCATCTTCTCCGACCTCTTCGCGTCGCTCTCGATCATCTTCGACCGGCCGTTCCGCGTCGGCGAGACGATCAAATATGATACGAGCACCGCGACCGTCGAGCGCATCGGGCTCAAGAGCACGCGGCTGCGCTCGGTCAACGGCGAGTTGCTCGTCATTTCGAACACCAATCTGCTCGCGAAGGAAATCACCAATTTCGCGCATCTTCATCGCCGCCGCGTGACCTTTATGATCGGGGTGATCTATCAGACGACACCCGCGATGCTGCGCGACCTGCCCGCACTGCTCGAGGAGCAGGTCAAGGCGGCGGGGCAGGAGTTCATCCGTTCGAGTTTCGTGACCTTCGGTCCTTCGAGCCTCGATTTCGAGCTGCTCTTCGACGTGTTCAGCGACGATTATGACGTCGTCACCGCGGCGCGCACCGACGTTGCGATCCGTCTGTTCGAGACGTTGGCGGGCGCGGGTTATGAATTCGCCTATCCGACCCAGACCACCTTTACCGCGGCGCCCGACGGCACGATGATTCTGCCCTATGCCGAGAGCGTGACGATGAAGACGCCGAAGCCCGCCAAGGGCTGACGCTACGGCGACGCGGTCGCGGGGCTTGGCCCTTGTGCAATGCGGCAAGAGAGGCCTAGAACGCGCCCCGAACCAGCAATTCGAGGGGATGAGATATGGCCACCATCACGCCGCAGGAACTGCAAGCCAAGGTCGGTGAGCATCTGGGCACGTCGGATTGGGTGCTCGTCGATCAGGATATGATCAACAAATTCGCCGACGCGACGGGAGACCATCAGTTCATCCATGTCGACGAGGAAAAGGCCAAGCTGACGCCCTTCGGCGGCACGATCGCGCACGGCTTCCTTACCCTCTCCCTGATGCCGCTGCTCGGCGCGAGCACTGACGGCCCCAAGGTCGGCGGCGTCAAGATGGGCGTCAATTACGGCTGCAACAAAGTCCGCTTCCTCTCGCCCGTCCGCTCGGGCAAGCGCGTTCGCAGCCATGTGAAGCTGCTCGAGCTCGAGGAAAAGCGCCCCGGCCAGTGGCAACAGACCAATGAAGTCTCGGTCGAGATCGAGGGCGAGGAAAAACCCGCCCTGATCGCCGAATGGATCAGCCAGTTTTTCGTCTGACCACGCCCTCCCCGGCAAAGACCTGATCAAACCACGAAGAGGAATTTCATCATGCGTGATGCCGTCATCGTTTCCACCGCCCGCACCCCGCTGACCAAGGCGGGGCGCGGTTCGTTCAACAACACCCTCGCTCCGACGCTGGGCGCCCATGCGGTCCGCGCCGCGGTCGAGCGCGCCGGCCTGGAGGGCGGCGAAATCGACGACGTGCTGTTCGGCGCCGCGATGCAGCAGGGATCGCAGACGATGAACGTCGCGCGGCTGATCGCGCTGCGCGCCGGTCTGCCCGTCACCGTTCCCGGCATGTCGATCGACCGCCAATGCTCGTCGGGCCTGATGACGATCGCGACCGCCGCGAAGCAGATCATCGTCGATCGTCAGGACATCGCGGTCGCCGGCGGCATCGAGAGCATCTCGAAAGTCAGCGGCAGCGGCAAGGTCTTCATCGAGACCGACGCCGAGCTGATCGCGATGCACAAGGACACCTATATGCCGATGATCGGCACCGCCGAGGTCGTCGCGAAGCGTTACAACATCAGCCGCGAAGCGCAGGACGAATATTCGCTCCAGTCGCAGCAGCGCACCGCCGCCGCGCAAGCCGCGGGCAAGTTCGCCGACGAGATCGTCGCGTGCAATGCGACCATGGCCGTCGTGAACAAGGAAACCAAGGAAGTCACCTTCAAGGACGTCGTCGCCGACCACGACGAATGCAACCGCGCAGACACGACGCTCGAAGGGCTTTCGAGCCTGAAGCCGGTGATGGGCGAAGGCCACACGATCACCGCAGGCAACGCCAGCCAGCTCGCCGACGGTTCGTCGGCCTGCGTCGTGATGGAAGCCAAGGTTGCGGAAAAGCGCGGCCTGACCCCGCTTGGCCGGTATGTCGGCATGGCGGTCGCGGGCACCGAGCCCGACGAAATGGGCATCGGCCCCGTCTTCGCGATCCCCAAGCTGCTCGAACGCTTCGAGCTCAAGATGGACGATATCGGCCTTTGGGAACTCAACGAAGCGTTCGCGGTGCAGGTCCTTTATTGCCGCGACAAGCTCGGCATTCCGAACGAACTGCTCAACGTCAACGGCGGCTCGATCTCGATCGGCCACCCGTTCGGCATGACCGGCGCGCGCTGCGTCGGCCACGCGCTGATCGAAGGCAAGCGCCGCAGCGTCAAATATGCCGTCGTCACCATGTGCATCGGTGGCGGCCAAGGCGCAGCGGGCCTGTTCGAGGTCTTCTGATTTGCGTTTGAATAAACCGCGCATCGAGCCGGTCGATCTCGACCGGCTCGATGCCGACCAGCGCGCCGCGCTCGAACCCTTCCTTGCCGCCGGCCCCAATGGTCAGGGCGGCAAGGTCGGGGGCGGCAAGATCCTCAACATCTTCCGCACCCTTGCCCATGCGCCCAAGGCGCTCACCGCCTTCCTTGGCTGGGGCAATTATATCCTCTCGAAGCGGAGCGCACTTTCGCCCCGCGACCGCGAACTCGTCATCCTGCGCACCGGCTACAACTGCCGCTCGGGTTACGAATGGACGCAGCACAAGCGCATCGGACTCGACTGCGGCCTTTCCGAAGACGAGATCGCCCGCATCAAGGCCGGCGCCGATGCGGCGGACTGGAGCGGCCTCGACCGCGCGATGCTCCGCGCCACCGACGAACTCACAGCCGACCATTTCGTGACCGACACGACCTGGGCCGCGCTCGCGCCGCTCGGCGACAAGGGGCGCATGGACTTGGTGATGACCGTCGGCCAGTACACGCAGGTATCGATGATTTTGAACAGCTTTGGCATCCAGGTCGAAGACGGCTGGACCGTCGACCCCGATTTGAAAGCCTGAAAAGGGAGAGTGTTATGAGTGGGATTGGCGTCATCGCAACGCTGCGCGTGCAGCCCGGCAAGGAAGAGGCCTTCGAAGGCGTCTTCGCCGAACTCGCCGCCGCCGTCCGCGCGAACGAAGCCGGCAACAGCTATTACAAGCTGTTCCGCGCCGCCGAGGCGGGCGTCTACAAGGTCATGGAATGTTACGACGACGAGGCCGCGGTGGAAGCGCACCGCGCCTCGGACCATTTCCGCACCCTCGGCGCCAAGCTCGGCCCCTGCCTCGCGGGCGCCCCCCAAATCGAGACGCTAAGCGCAGCCTGAGTGGCGGGTATCGACCGGTAGCAGTCGTCGTAGATCGTCATCCGCGCGAAAGCGGGGACCCAGAGCGCGCGTAGGCTGATCCCACACTGGGTTCCCGCTTTCGCGGGAATGACGAATCTTTGGTGTGTCCGCTCACCACCCCTAAGTCGTCAGCCGATCTCGGCGATCTCCCCCGCCCGGTCCCCGATCAGATAGCGCGGCCCAGCCCCTCGCTGCGCCGCCTTGTCCTCGCGATTGTAAAGCCCGCACTTCTTGAGGGACAGGCAGCCGCAGCCGATACACTGGTCGAGAAGTTCGCGGGTGCGCGTCAGCGCCGCGAGCTGCGCGTCGATCCGCGCGCGCAGCCCGGTACTGATCCGCGTCCAGTCCGCGCCATTGGGCGTCCGCCCCGCGGGCAATCGCGCCAGCTCGCCCGCGATCTCCTCGAGGCTCAGCCCCATCTGCTGCGCGATGAGGATGAAGGAGACGCGGCGGATGTCGGCGCGCAGGAAGCGGCGCTGCCCGCCGCCGGTGCGCAGCGCCTCAACCAGCCCCCTGGTCTCATAGAAACGGATCGCCGACACCGCGACGCCGGTGCGCGCAGCAAGCTCGCCGATGGCAATGAGGTCGGTTCGGTGCATGATCCGCATTCCTCGCTTTTCGCTTGATCTAAACCTCACTTGAGCTTTCATAAGTTGCTGCGTCAACCCGAATCAGGAGCCTTACGTGACGCACCCCTTCATCGAACATGTGAATCTGACCGTCAGCGATCCCGATCGCACCGCCGGCATCCTCTCGGCGATCTTCGGCTGGCACGAACGTTGGCGCGGCCCCGCGCGCGATGGCGGGCGCACGATACATCTCGGCAGTGACGCCGCCTATATCGCGCTCTACACCGGCCCCGACGGCCCGCATGCGGACGCGCGCTATCCCAAAGGCGAACCGCTCAACCATGTCGGCGTGCAGGTCGACGATCTCGACACGATCGAAATGCGTGTGAAGGCGGTCGGCCTCACCCCCGTCAACCATGGCGATTACGAACCCGGCCGCCGCTTCTATTTCTTCGATCCCGACGGCATCGAATATGAAGTGGTCAGCTATGCGGAGCCGCGGCCGCGCTGAATCGGGCAACAACCGGCCATCTGCGGCGTTGATCGATTATCGGGGGGCATGAAGGAGCCTTTCGATGAGCGACGATATCAAACAGCAGTTCTGGAAAGCCCTGGCCGACAGCCCCTATGTCATGCTCGGCGCGACCGGCGAACGCGAACATCACATCCCGATGAACGCGCAGCTCGACAAGGACGCGAACAGCGCCTTCTGGTTCTTCACCGCCACCGACAACCGTTTGGCGGCGGGCGGTCCCGCGATGGCGCAATTCGCGGCCAAGGGTCACGAGCTGTTCGCCTGTATTTCGGGCACGCTGGTGCGGGAGAATAATCGCGCGGTGCTCGACAAATTGTGGAACAATAGCATCGCGGCCTGGTATCCGGGCGGCAAAGATGACCCCAAACTCGTCCTGCTGCGTTTCGACCTCGACGATGCCGAAATCTGGACTGCCGACCCCGGCGTCAAGGGGATGTTCAAGCTTGCTACCGGCATGACGATGAAGGATGGCGACCTCGGCAAGCACACCGAAGTGGCGCTCTAGGTCGAGATGGCGGGCGGCCCGATCCGCCCGTCGCGAAATTCGAACCCGCCCTCGCGGTCGCACTCAAGCAGGGCGGGACCGTCGAGGTCGACCCAGCGTGCGCGCTGTGCGAGCACGAATGCCGGCGCGATCGCGAGGCTGGTCGACAGCATGCACCCGGCCATGATCGATAGACCCGCCGCGTCGGCGGCGTCGGCGATCCTGAGCGCCTCGGTCAGTCCCCCCGCCTTATCGAGTTTGATGTTCACCCCGTCGTAAAAGGGGCCGATCCGCGCGACATCGGCGGCGGTCTGGCAGCTTTCGTCGGCGATAAAGGGCAGCGGCGCATAAATAGGATCGAGCAGCGCATCGGCGCCCACCGGCACCGGCTGCTCGATCATCTCGACCCCCATGTCGGCAAGCGCTTCGGCCTCGCTCAAAATATCGATCTCGCCCCAGCTTTCGTTCGCATCGACGATCAGCCGCGCCTCGGGCGCGCCCTTGCGTACCCCCGCGACGCGGAGGCGGTCGCCCTCGCCGGTGAGCTTGATCTTGAGCAGCCGGTAGCCGTCGGCCGCCGCCGTCGCAGCCTGCTCGGCCATCGCGCCCGGCGTGCCGAGCGAGATCGTATAGGCCGTGACCCGCGCGGTCGGCGCCCCGTCGCACCCCGCAAGCTGCCAGAGCCGGAGGCCGCGTTGCCGCGCTTCCAGATCCCACAGCGCGCAGTCGAGCGCGTTGCGCGCCGCACCCGGCGCCATCAACAGCTGCACCGCGGCGCGCGCCTCGGCGGCGTCCATTTCCGCGATATGCGGCGCGGCGAGCAGAATCTGGTCGCGGCACCCGGCCGCATCCTCGCCGAGATAATAGATGGGCGTGCCTTCGCCGCGCCCCACGGCGCCGCCACTCTCGATTTCGGCGACGACGACATCGACGTGCGTCTTGGCGCCGCGGCTGATGACGAACTCGCCGGCGACGGCCCAGCGTTCGACGCGCGCGCTTTTCAGTTGGATAGCCATGCAGGAAGGCTAGTGTAGATCGGTATGACCGGCAAATCCCTTTCCGAACGCATCGGCGATTTCGGCCACCGCCTCGCGGTCGAGGCGCACGCCGCCTGGCTCGCCGCGCGCGACCCACGCGTGCCTTGGTTCGCGCGCATCCTGGCGGTCGCGGTCGCCGCCTATGCGCTGTCGCCGATCGACCTGATCCCCGATTTCATTCCGGTGCTCGGCTGGCTCGATGACCTCGTCATCGTTCCGCTGGGTCTGCTCGCGGTCCGGCGGTCGATCCCCGCACCGCTATGGACCGAACTCCACGCCGCCGCCGAGACCGCAAGCGAGCGCCCGTCGAGCCGCGCCGGCATGGCGTTCATCCTGCTGTTGTGGGCAGGGCTGCTCTATATCGTCTATTGGGGCGTGCGGACTTCGCCCTGGCATTGATCGGCGCTTCCAGTCGTCAGCCGCCGTGAGTCCGGATCCATTTCTCGACCACCGGCGCGATCTCTTCGCGCCATTTGCGGCCGTTGAAGATGCCGTAATGGCCGACGCCCTTCGCTATCAGATATTTCTTCTTGTCGGCGGATAACGCCTTCGCGATCGTCAGCGCCGCCTTGGTCTGGCCGATTCCCGAAATATCGTCGCGCTCGCCCTCGATCGCGAGGATTGCGATATCTTCGATCGCGCCGACATCGACCGGCTGGCCGCGGTGGGTCATCTCGCCCTTCGGCAGCAGGTGGCGCTGGAACACGACATCGACCGTCTGGAGGTAGAATTCGGACGTCATGTCGCACACCGCGCGATATTCGTCGTAAAATTCCTTGGTCTTGTCGGCGCTCTCGCCGTCGCCGTCGACCAGATGTTTGAACATCTCCCAATGGCTCATCATGTGATTGCCGAGGTTCATCGACATGAAGCCCGCCAGCTGCAGAAAGCCCGGATAAACGCGGCGCCCCGCACCCGGATAATAGGCCGGAACGGTCGCGATTACATTTTCCTGAAACCAGGCGTGCGGCCGCGTCATCGCATGGTCGTTGACCGCGGTCGGCGCCTTGCGCGTGTCGATCGGGCCGCCCATCATCGTCAGCGTCTTGGGCCGGCACTTGTGCTTGTTCGCCGCCATGATCGCCGCCGCGGCGAGGCTCGGCACCGACGGCTGGCATACCGCCAGCATATGCGCGCCGGGGCCGATATGCTCAAGCCACGCGATCAGATAATCGACATAATCGTCGAGGTCGAACTTGCCGGCTTCGAGCGGCACGTTGCGCGCGTCGCGCCAGTCGGTGATCCAAACGTCGTGCCCGGGCAGCATCCGCTCGACCGTCCCGCGCAACAGCGTCGCATAATGACCCGACATCGGGGCGACGATCAGCAGCTTGGGAGCGTCTTTCGTCCCTTTATGCTTGAAATGCTTGAGTTGGCCGAAGGGCCTCCGCGCCTCGATCGCTTCGGCGACGCGCACCGTCTCGCCGTCGACGACGGTTTCATACAGCTCGAACCCCGGCTTGCCGCGCGGTGCCGCCGCATGCGCGAAGACTTCGAGTGCCGAGGCGAACATCGGGCTGCCGCCGAAATAGCCGAGCGGATTCGCCGGATGCTGCATCACCTGCGCGCCCGCCGTCGCCAGCGCACTCGCCCCGGCAAGCCAATTCTTCTGCATGTCAAACGCGTGATACAGCATATTCGGATCATTCCTTGCGTAGCCCGGCGGCGCTCTTCGGCGCCCGCTCATTGGTTAGCAGTCTAGGGGCTCCGTCTCATTGTGCAATGCGTCAAAATCATTGCGGATCGTGCCGATAGCGAATAATCTGCGCGGCAAGGCGCATGATGCGCCGGTGGAGTGATTATGTCTGAGATTGCGGGCAACCGCTAACATCCCGGCGAAAACGGGATGTGCGCTGCGCGCCGACCCTGTGTCGGTGCGCCGTTATTGCATGCAATATCCGGACATATCCCATGAATATCTCGAAAGCGGAGCAGCGCGTGCTCCATGTGCTGGCGCAAGGCGGCATGATCCGCCATCGGCGCGGCGAAAGCGGCCATATCGTCGAGGCGCTTTGCTTCACGCGCGACGGCCATATTCTCGCGAACACCGGCCTGCCGCTGTTCAACCGGCTGCGGCGCCGCGGCTTCATCGCCTCGCATGGCGGCGCGCCGTACCGCATCACGCAGGCGGGGCTTCGCGCCGTGCGTGCGCAGCTCGATAATCGCTGAAAAAAAGGGGGAAGCGCGGCGCCACCGCCGCGCTTCCTTGCAGTATCGCTTCAAAGCATCTGAAGCGCAGCATCATTCTGCGTCGTTGAGCCCGGTCCCCGCCGCTGCTAGGGCCGGTGCGATGGCCAGCCAGTCCGATCTCTCCGCCGCGAACGCTTCCGCCGAACCCCGCCGCAAGCTCGGTAGCCTGCGCATGGTATGGCAACATGCCAGCCGCTATCCGCTGCAATTGATCGTCGCCGCGATCGCGCTCGGCATCGCGGCGCTCGCAACGCTCGCGATCCCCTATCAATTCAAGGAAATGATCGACAGCGGCTTCATCGCCGGCGGCGGCGATGTCGCGCCGCATTTCCGGCTTTTCTACGCCATCTGCGTCGCGCTCGCCCTCGCAACCGCGCTGCGCTTCTATTTCGTGAGTTGGCTCGGCGAGCGCACCGTCGCCGACATCCGCCAAGCGGTCCAGCGCAACCTGCTGCGCCTCGCCCCCGGTTTCTTCGAGGAAAATCGCCCGTCCGAAATCGCCTCGCGCATGACCTCGGATACCGCGATCATCGAGCAGGTGGTGGGCACCACCGTGTCGGTCGCGCTGCGCAATTTGGTGATGGGCGTCGGCGGCATCCTTTATCTGTTCAGCCTGTCGCCAAAGCTCACCGCGGGCATCCTCCTCGGCATCCCGGTCATCATCCTGCCGATCGTGCTGCTCGGCCGGCGGCTCCAGAATGTCTCGCGGACCAGCCAGGACCGCGTCGCCGACATCGGCGCGACCACCGCCGAACAGATGGGGGCGATGAAGATCGTGCAGGCGTTCGGCCAGGAAGCGCGCGAAGCCGATCGTTTCTCGGCCGCTGTCGAGGCCAATTTCGCGACCGCGAAACGCCGCATCCGCCTTCGCGCGATCATCACCGCGACGGTCATCGGCCTGTTGTTCGGCGCGATCACCACCTTACTCTGGTACGGCGCGGAAGGCGTCGCGCAGGGAACAATCACCGGCGGCACGATCGCGGCCTTCGTCCTGACCGGCGGGCTCGTCGCGGGGGCGTTTGGTGCGCTCACCGAGGTCTATGGCGACCTGCTCCGCGCCGCTGGCGCCGCCGAGCGATTGAGCGAGTTGCTGAATGCCGAAGCGACGATCGCCCCGCCCGCAAAGCCAAGCGCCTTTCCCGAGCCGCCGGTCGGCACGCTCGAGTTCGCGAAGGTCGAGTTCCACTATCCGACGCGTCCCGATGCGCCGGCGCTCCACGATTTCAGCCTCGCGATCCGTCCGCGCGAGACGGTGGCGATCGTCGGCCCGTCGGGCGCCGGAAAATCGACGCTCTTCCAGCTCGCCGAACGTTTCTATGATCCGCAGACGGGGCAGATCCTGCTCGATGGCGTGCCGCTGACCGAAGCCGATCCCGCCGACATCCGCGCGCGCATCGCGATGGTGCCGCAGGAAACGGTGATCTTCGCCGCCTCGGCGCGCGACAATCTGCGTTATGGCAATTGGAACGCAAGCGACGAGGATTTGTGGGACGCCGCGCGCGCCGCCAATGCCGAGGAATTTCTGCGCAAGCTGCCGCAAGGCCTCGATACCTTCATGGGCGAAGGCGGCGCGCGCCTGTCGGGCGGCCAGCGCCAGCGTGTCGCGATCGCGCGCGCGCTACTGCGCCGCGCCCCGCTCCTGTTGCTCGACGAAGCAACCTCGGCGCTCGACGCCGAATCCGAAAAGCTGGTGCAGGACGCGCTCGAAACGCTGATGGCCGACCGCACGACGATCGTCATCGCCCACCGGCTCGCGACCGTGCGCGCCGCCGACCGCATCATCGTGATGGACGACGGCCGCATCGTCGAAGAGGGCAAGCATGATGAGCTCGTCGCCGCGGATGGCCTCTACGCCCGCCTCGCACGTCTCCAGTTCCAGGACAATCTCGCCGCCGCTTGACGCAGATTCGATCGACCGAAGGAAATGACCATGCTCTACGACCTGACCGTACCGGCCTGTCGCGATGGCCTGAACGCCCTGTCCGGAGAGCTTTCCCGCGCGCTCGCCTGGGGCGCCGCCAACGGCATCGGCGAATTGCAGTTCGCCGTCGCACGTCTCGCGCCCGATATGTTTCCGCTCGCCGCGCAGGTGCGCTTTGCGTGCGTCCAGGCGCTTCAGCCGCTGGGCCGCCTCGGCGGCATCGCGGTTCCCGAATTTGCCGAGGATGCGACCGATTTTGCCGCAATGCAGGATCAGATCGCAGCGACGCTCGCCCTCCTCGACAGCATCGATCGTGCGGCGCTTGACGGCGACCTCGACCGGATGGTCAGCTTCGAACTGCCCAACGGCATGGTCTTCGACCTGAGTGCTTTCGACTATGTCCGCGACTGGGCGGCGCCGCAATTCGCCTTTCACCGCACCATGGCCTATGCGATCCTGCGCCATATGGGGGTTCCGCTCGGCAAGGCCGATTATGTCAGCTATATGATGCGCCACCTGCGTCCGGGAACAGCGCCTGCCGCCTGACGCACGGCAAGCGCCGCATCGTCAGATCAGCCCCGCGTAATTCCGGATTCCGGGAAAGGCGAGCTTCGTCCCGCCGTTGCGCCGGATCGCACCGATCGCCTCATCGACGCGCAGATAGCGCGCCCGTGCATCGGGCTCGAGCAGGATCGCGGCCGGCTCGGCACGCTCCGATGCCTGCTTTACCAAAAGGCCCAGCTCGGCGAGATCGATCGCCTCATCGTTCCAGCGGATCACGTCGGTCGTGTCGATCGTCACACGGTTTTCGTTGAGTATCTTGCCCGGCTCGATCGGTCCCACAGGGAGCGTTACATCGACGCTGTGCGTCGGCGGCGGAATGGTGATGATGAACATCACCAGCATCACCAGCATGACCTCGATCAGCGGCGTGGTGTTGATGTCGGGATCGCCATTGGGATCGGCACGAAAAATGCTGCGATGGAACATGCTGCGTTTGCGCATCGTCTCTCTCTCCCGCTTGAGGAAAGAACGCCGCAATCAACGGACGCCCCGCCCCCGCATCAGGGGCGCGGGATTATCCCGCACCCCCAGACGTAATAGTATATCACAATATCAAGCGGGCAAGAGAAATCGGGAAAGGGCGCCGAACGACTGGTCCCGCACAAATCGCGCATAAAGAAAGGGCGGCACCTTTCGATGCCGCCCCTCTTTTCTTCCAGTCCCCGTCGGGGATGGAAACCGGTCTTACATGCCCGAGTTCGGACCGTAAGTGATTTCCACGCGACGGTTCTGGTCGTTGCGGACGCCATCGGCGGTCGCAACGGCCGGACGGGTTTCGCCGAAGCCCTGCGCGCTGATCGAGCCATCCGAGATGCCCCGAGCGGTCAGGTAGCTGCGAACCGCGTCGTTGCGGCGGTTCGACAGGCCGACGTTGTACGTGGCCGAACCCGAACGGTCGGCGTGACCGGCGAGCATGACCTGCGTACCCGTGCAACCACGGTTGTAGGCGCTGATCGCGTTGTCGAGCGTCGAAGCCGCTTCCGGCGTGATGTTCGACTGATCCCAGTCGAAATACACGATGTACGGCCCAGGTGCGCATTCCACGACCGGCGGCGGCGGCGGAGGCGGAGGGGGCGGCGGGGGCGGCGGGGGCGGAGGCGGCGGAGCCGGTTCCGGAGCCGGTTCGGCGCCACCGAAGTTGAACGTCAGCGTGCCGAGGATCGAGTGCGAACGGAAGCGCGTCGAAACGTCGCGGCCCGCCTGATCGACCAGATCGAGGTTGTCGGCGTTGAAGAAGCGATACTTCAGGCCAACGTCGATGTTGTCGCTGAGCGGAGCGCGGACGCCCGCGATCGCCTGCCAGGCAAAGCCCGTGTCCGAATCGTCGAGGAACGGACCCGCGAAAACGGGTTCGACCGAAACGCGGGCGACACCGGCGCCACCGCCGACAAAGCCCTGAAGGCCGTCGTCGTCACCGAAGTCGAGCAGACCGTTGACCATGAAGCTGAGCGCGTTCGAATCGCCGTTCAGATCGGTGTTACCGGTAAAGCTACCGGCACCACCGGCGGTCGTCGGGATGCCAGGGGTCGTGAAACGGCCCGACTTGATGTCGGCTTCACGGAAACCGACTTCGACTTCCGCGCGGAAACCGCCGAAATCGTAACCGACGGTGCCTTCGACATCGTAGCCAGCACGATGATCGAGCGTACCGGCATTGTTGAAGGTGCCGATATCGAGGTCCAGGTCCTCGACGAGCATTGCGCCGGCACCAACACCAACATACCAGGAGTTGTCGCGCGCAAGAACCGGCGACGCCAGGGTGGTGGAGGCCAACGCCACAGCGACGGCAAGCTTCCTCATAGTAATTCCCCTTTCAATTTGAGATATACGTCTCGGCAGACGTCCTACTCGCCGCTTTGGTTCCGTGCAAGTGAACAAATCGTCAATCTGTTGCCAAAAAGTCGCACTTTGTTCGCCAGCGAACGGAAATTCAGCCTGAAATCAGAAGACCCTGCGCGGCGAGGTTGAGGATCAACGCCGCGATCGCGCTACGCGCTTCGGAATCGACCGTCGCCCCACCTGCGGGCGCGCCGATCGTCGCCGGTGCCGTCCACGCGCCGCCGTCGAATCGCAGCCGCGCACCGTCGGCGAGACGGGTTACCTGCACCCCGGCGCGCGGCGCGGCGAATCTCCAGCCGCCCGCGGTCCAGATGGCTATCGCATTGCCCTCGCCGGTCCAGGCTCCGGTCGCGGCAGCATCGACGATCCAGCATTGCCCAACGGCGGGGCTCGCGGGCGGCGTCGCAAGCGGGCCCGCTTCGATCGCCGCGTGGACAAGCGCATCGAGCAAGGTGAGCGCCTCATTGTGCGTTACCTCCTTTTGCGCCTGCGCAACGGCAAGTAACGGTAACGCAAAGCGCGGCGTGATCGGCATGTCGGTCATAATCTGTCCTTATGTCAAAGCCAGGAAAAGCGGTGGCGACTGTGCGAAATCGCCCGTTTGGCGAATTTCCAGCGCGTGTCCCGGCGCCAGCAAAGCCAGTTCGCCGGCGCCGATATTCAGCGCGGGCGACGCCGCCTCCCACGGCCCGACGCCCGGAACCGGCGGCACCAGCGAAACGCGCCACAATTCACGCGTTTCGCCCAGTGGATGATCGACATGGTCGCGCCAGCCGGTGTCGACGCGGCTTCGCCTCGTCCATCCGATCGTCACGCCGCCCGCGCCGTCCGGACGGATATGCCCGTGCACGGGCGAAAGCGGTCGCAGCGCTTGTCCGGCGGCGGCAATGCCGATCTCGGTCAGCGCGGCGCCGTTCCGCGGCGCCCATTGCAGCGTCGCCCCGCCCCCCCCCCGTCATCGCGGCAAGATCGTCGGGCAGCATCAGCAACGCCGGATCGTCGAGCAGAACGAATGGCTCGCCCGCCGGATGACTCATCGCGCTCACAGTCCCGGCACGCCCGCGAAGCAGGCGCGACAACCGCCATATGCCCGGCTCGACGATTTCGGCGTCGCCGAATTGAACCAGCTCCCCGCCCACCATCGCCCGGTTCGCGCCAGCGAGCAGCGCGGCTTCATCGACGGATTCGAGCGTCATCGACGGATTTGCCAGTTCGACCACGACGATGCCGGAAAGATCGAACAGGCAATCGCTCCCAGCTGCCAGCGGTTCGACGAGCAGGCCGAGCGCCGCCGCCGGACGCGCTGATCCTACCGGAATCGGCTCGCCCCCGGGCGACGCGACAAACCAGCAATCGGCGCCGCGCCAGCCATCGTTGCTGCCGGCCCCGGCCATCAATATTCTTGGGGTCGAGGCGGCAGGACTGCCCAGATTCGGAAGATCGAACAGCTGGACCGTGCCGACCGCGTCGGGCCAGTCGGGCGCGCCGACGGGTGCGCCGGGGGCCGCGGGAAGCTCGGTCGCGGGCAGCGGCTGATAACGCCGCAGTTCGAGCGAAATTTCGTTCCCGCGCACTGTCCGTCCCGCCAGTCGCCAGCGGCTCGCGTCGGCGCCCACCACGACCTGCCCGACGGTCAATGCCAATGCGGCCAGATCGGCGTGCCGGATCAACGTCTCGCGCTCGTCCGCGGCCGCGGAGGCGAGGCGCTGCGCCAACGCCCGGGCCGAGGTCGCCGGCAGGACCGCCGGCAGGTCGATCCGCTCCTCGCGCCCGCCGCCGCCCGCGACCTGGCTTGTCTGCTGGCCGAGCTGAAAATCGCGTTCCGGTTCATAGTGGCGCAGCCGGATCGTCCCCGGCAGCGACGACAAGGGTGCACGCCGCCGTTCGGCCCGATCGCTCGGGGCATCGCTCCGCCCCCCCTCGCAGAAATCGCTCAGCACCGGCACGTCGCCCGCTCCCGTTGCCGGCGCCAACCGCCAGCCATCGGGCCCGCTGGCCAATCGCACGCCGTCGGTCTCGAACAGCGGCGCCAGCGCATCGCGCGCCCGGTCGCCCGACGCCGCATAGCCCGAAAAGGGCCACACACCGCGGCAGCGTCCCGCATCGGCGAGCAACTCATCGCCGATCAGCCCGACATCGACGCTCCCAGCATCGGCCTCGACCTCGAAGGTCAGCGACGGAATCCGGTTGCCGAACGCGCCCAGTTCGAGTTCCTCGAACACCGCGTAGGCAAGCCCGCGAAACGCGCTCGCCGACGCGACCCCCAACGCCGAGGCGATCAGCGGATCGGCCGCCTGATCCTCGCTTCCGTCATACCAGCGAAAGGTGCAGCGTTCCTGAAAACTACCGCTCGTTCCGCGCAGCAAATTACCGTCGGCCCAGATGCGCTTGATCGCGCGGATAGGCCGCGACGACAGCGCGATCGCCAGCGACACGGCATAGCTATATTCGGTCGTCGAAGGCCGGCCCTTGCCGCCGCCGCGCTTGTTCCGCCGCTCGATCAGATCGGTCGCCCAGATCACGCTGCCCGCGACGCGCATCGTCCCGAACAATCGCGGGACCTGCTGGCCATAGGTCGACGCCTGGACCTTCAGATCGGCGAGCCGCGGCCCCTCGCGCCCCTTGGGCTTGAATATCTGGGCATCGACCTGCTGCCCGACCGCCGCGCCGATCGCGGCACCGACCGGACCTCCGACGATCCCGCCTACCACCGTCAGCACCAACGTCGCCATTGCCGTCCCCTTATGAAAGCCGCCATTGCCCGGCGCTGCGCACGCTCAAGTCGAGCGGCGTCTCGACCACTCTGCGCAGCCCCGCATGAGCATGAATGAAAGTCTCGGATCCGATCAGGCCGAGATGATATTGCCGCGCCGGATGCGCGATCAGCACGACATCGCCGGCGCGCATCGCATCATCGGCGCGGACGAAACCCGTGGCCCCGAGCGCACCCTCGATCCGCTCCAATCCCCAGCCGCGCAGCGGATAATCCACCGGCCGCACCAGCCGCCGTCCCGCCGCCGCATAGGCCGCCCAGACCAGCCCGACGCAGTCCAGCCCGGTCGCCGGATCATGCCCCTGCGGGCGGAACCGAACGCCCACCATCGCGCGGGCCGCGCGAAAGGCGGCCTTACCGCAATCAGCCACCGGGATAGCGCGTCAGCAAGTCGTTGCCCGGCAGATGCGCCTCACCGCGGAAGTTGATCGCATTGGCAAAACGGTCGCGGCACGTCGCGAGCTGTTTGTCGCACCCCTCGACCAGTCGCACACGCACCGGACCCGGCGGCTCGAACGCCGGCGCTTCGGCGAGGTGGAGGCTGACGCCGTCAGCGGAAATCACCGGGCTTTCCAATCCGCAATTGGCGCCCTCGATCCACGACAAGCTACCGAACGCCATGCCGCCCACCGCCGCGTCGAGCGTCACCACGCGCCCATCGACCGCCGTCACCCGCTGGACATGCGTGCGCCGCGCCAGGTCGATGCGGCACGCGCGGTCGCCCAGCGTCGCGCGGCACGATGGCGAGGTCGCCGGGCACACCGGCCGGTCGAGCAGCCGTGTCACGCCTTGCAACTCCGCGGCAAAGGCCGCGCCGCGCTGCTCGATTGCGCCTAATGATCCGCGCGCGACCGTCACCGGCGCGACGTCAGCCGCGGTCCAGTCGGTCACGAACAGCTCAAGTTCCGCGCCGTCCCAGCGCCCCGCTTCCAGATCGCGCGCGGCGATCGCATCGCTCGCGATCGCGCCCTCCAGATCCATCGTCGCGGCGTCGAGGCTGTCATTCGTCTCGATCGCCGAGGGTTTCATCCCCGGCGCCGCGCGATACGCGAGCCCCCCGATTACCAAGTCGCGGTCATGCGACGTGAACCCGATCGCGACGCCGTCGCGCCGCGCCAGCCGCCAGCACCAGGCGAGCGTCACCAGCTCCTCGCGCAGCCAGTCGGGCGCTTCCATCATCACCATGGCGCCCGCACCTCGATCAGCGGCACGCTCGCCAACTCGCCTGCGAGGAAAGTCGCGCGGCTCGCCTCCAACCGGTCTTCGGCAAAGCGCACCGGCACATCGAACAGAAAGCCCGCACGCACCGCGATCCCCGGCCCAGGTGCGGCGTCCAGCGACACGTCGCCCTCGTCGGTGATCAGAAACGCCGCCGTCTCGATCCCGTCGACCGAGACGCGCACGCTCGCTGCGACGGGCAGCCGGATCGGACGGACCTGCTCGGCATCGCCCGCGCCATAACGCTTCACCAGCGCGAATTGCCGCCGCACCCCGTCGCCCTGTCCGAGCAGCTGATCGGTAGCCGTCGGCAGGCCGCCGTCTGCCGCCGAACTGCCATCGAAGGGATCGCGAAACCGGAACGCCCGCGCCGCCCCCCGCCGCGCGCGAAAGAAATCGGTCAACACCCGCACATCGGCCTCGGACCGGATACCCGGCCCCGCATCATAGCGCATCCGCGCCTCGGCCCATTCGCTCGCCCGCTGCTCGTGCCCCGACGGCGAGCTCACGATCTGCGTCGAAAATTCGGTCGCGACCACCGCCTCGCGCCCGATCGCGAGCGGGAAATCCACCGCATCGAAAGCCTGCACATCATCCTCCCCGTCACCACCCCGTTCGTCAAACGCCACGAAACCGTCGCGCGCCACCTGCGGCAGCGCCCAGATAAAGGCGCGCGCCACCCCCGCACGCCGCGCCGCGCCGGCCGCCTCGGCGATCTCCGCCCACGCGGCCCGCTGCTCGGGCAACAGCACGAAGCCCGCAAAATAATGCTGTTCATCGACCGGATATCCCAGCCGCACCGCCATCGCCGCCCGCGCGGCCATCGTTTCCGCCCCGCGCCCGCCGGTCACCCAGTCATAATCCTCGAGCTGCAGCACCTCGAAGGCCGGCGCCGCCCACCCCAGCGGCACATTGGCGCGCCGCACTGCGGGCGTCGCAAGGTCGAGCACCGTCGGCAGATAGACGAGCAAATGGCTCACCAGCCCCGCCGTCCCCGCCTCATCGCGCGCCGCCGCGACCAGTGCCGCGGTCGACCCGGCCAGCAAAGCCCCCAGCGCATCGAGCATCGCCAGTTGCGGCGCATCCAGCGCCTCTCGCACATCGGCGATCGGCACGCTCGCGCTTCCCAACATCGCCGTAGCCGCCGCATCATAGGCACAGATCCGGCGCTCGCCCGCGATCCACCACCACGGCTCGCCAACCTGGAATTTCAGCGCCAGCCCCGCCGCCGCACCGATTGCGACGAAGGCGCGCGCGACCGCCTGCAAATATCCCATCGCCTCCGCGTTCGCAGGCGACAACAAAGTCGACGGCGGCTCCCATCCGGTCAGCGCCGGCGACCCGTCGCTCGCGCGCTGCTTCCAGTCTTCCGGGCAATAGGCATCGAACAATTCGTATGAGAGCGACCAGATCACCCCCAGCCCCGCCGCTTCGCACGCCGCCGCGAACCCCGCATGCCACGCCGCGCACGGCGCGTTGAGCGCCCCGCCCGTCACGCTCGCGTGAAACGCGCCGTCCGCCGCCTCGAGCCGCATATAGTGGCTCATCCCGACATAGTGGACGACGTCGCCGCGATAGCCGAGCTGCACCATCTGCCGCACCAGCCGCGCCGGGGTGAGATGATAGCTGTCGTCATAGCCGCCCGCGATCCCAAGGCCGTGCTCGGGCATCACCACATCGCCGATCGCCAGCACCGATCCCGACCCCGTGCAGGCGATTTGGCTCATCTCGGCCCAGCCCCGCGCCGGCGCCGGCAACACGGCATCGCCGCCGTCATAGTCCGGCGGCACGAGCGAAATGAACATCCGGTCGATATCGCCCGCCCACACCGGATCGGCTTCGCCCGGCAGCAGGAAGCCGCCGACCAGCGCATCGAAATCGAGCGTGACGACGGCATCGTCCGCCGTTCCCACCGCATAATTCCACAGCCGAACATACCAGGCGCGCGGGCTGCCCGCCGCGTCGCGCCCCTCGATCGTCAGCGTCGGCCCGTGCAACGCGTCGAGCGGCTTCACCCCGCCCGACCGCCAGCGAAAGCTGAGCTTCGTATGGCGGAAATCGCGCTTCGTCTCATAGGCGAGCAAAGGATGATCCCACCGGTCCGCGCTCTCCCAGATCAGCCCCGCCAGATCCTGCTTTTGATAAAAGACCGCCTCGACGCGCAGCGTGCCCGGCACCTCGCTCATCACGCTCGCCATCATCGGCCGCGCGAAATCGACCGTCCAGAACCGCGGGTCGAACCGCTTGAGCCAGCCTTTCCGGTGATGCGGCTCGGCGGCCGCCACCAGCGCCCAGCCCATCAATCCTCTCCCGCCACGACCGCGCGCCGCACCGCGCGCGCCAGTTGCCGCCCCGTCTGCGCCAGCCGTTGCGGCTCGCCGCCCGCCTCGCCCCGCACATTCACCGTGATCGCGATATTGCGTACGGCTCCGCCCGCCGCTTCAATCCGCCCGCTCGCGGTCGGCACGAACAGCTCGGGTCCGCGCTCGCCGACGCGATAGGCGCGCCCCGCGCTCACCGGCCCGCCGGTCGCGCGGCCCGGTGCACCGAATAGCGCCGTCGCGATCGACGTGCCCAGCGACAGCAATCCCCCGCCCGATCCGCCGCCAGCCGCACCGATGCCGTTCGCAATCGCCGCCCGCGCAATATCGGCCATCACCGATAGTGCGAGCCGCTTCAGATCCTCGAACCCCATCTTGCCGCTGACGATCGCCCGCGACAGCGCCCGCTCGATCGCTCGCCCCGCCCGGTCGGCTTCCACAACCAGCGGCCCGCCCAGCTCGGCGCGCAGCGCCGCGACGTCGCGCCGGAACGCCCCGGTATCGGCGCGCACCGCGACGACCATTTCGTCCACCTCATCCATCGGGAAATCTCTCCATCATCGCCGCCAGCGCCGCGCCGTCAAAGCAGGGCTCCTCCGCGCCATCGACCCACCCCGCCAGCACCGCGCGAACATCGGCGGGCGTCGCGGCCCAGAACTCGCCCGGCCGCCATCCCGCGACGCGCGCCATCACCCCCGCGAGCCTGATCGCCGCAGGTCCCAGCCGATCGTCCGCCACCTCATCGTCCCTGCAATATCTGCCCCAGCAGCACGCGCAGCGCCGGAGTCACCGCGGCCAGCCCCTGCGCGACCACGGCTTCGCCCACCGCCTCGCGCGTCAGCACCTCGGGCCTCTCGCCGACGCAATGCCAGAACAGCCCGGCCAGCTCGCCCAGCCCCAAGCGCCCGTCGGCCGCGCGCTCGACCAGGCCAAATAGCGGCCCCAACTCGGCCTCGGCGGCGACCAGCGCCGCAAAGCTCGGCCGCAACACCAGCCGCCGCCCGCCGACCATCAGTTCGGCCTCGCCGCGAAGCGCATTGGCCCCGCTCACAGGTTCACCACCGCGCCGCTCGATTCCAGGTTCAGCGTGTAATTACGCTCGCCATTATAATCGCCGGCATAGTCGAGCCGCGTGACGAGGAAACGCCCGCGCATCCGCTCGCCGCTTTCAAAGCTCAGCTCATAATCGTCGATGGTCCCCGACAGGGCATGGCCGCGCAGCCGCACCTCGGCGTCCGACCCGGTAAAAATGCCCGCCGCGCTCACCGAAACCGACCGGACGCCGGCCCCCGACAACAGCTCGCGCCACCCGCCCGAATCCTTCGTCGTGACGTTCACCGCCTCGCCGTTCACCGACATCTGCGTGGTGCGCAGGCCCGCGACCGTGCGATATGTCGGCGGCGCTTCACCGTCGCCGATCTTGAGCAGAAAATCGCTCCCATTTTCGATAGCCATCGTCTAACCTCCTCAAAATATAGTCATGCGGAATGGGGAGTCGCAGGATGCTGATCACGACATTGCTTTTGGCCGCCATGGTGCAGTCGTCGCCCGCGGCGACGGTCGCCACGACGCGCGTTTCTTTCACCAAATGCCTGCGCGAGGACATGAAGAAGGCGCTCGAGGCCAAGGTCGAAGACGTCCAATATGAAATGCAGGTGAAATCGAACTGCGGAACCGAACGCGACGCCTTTCGCAAGGCGGTGATCGCGCTCGGCCGCGCGAGCGGAGATTCCGAAGCGGTCGCGACCGAAGACGCCGACCTGCAGATCGAGGATTACCACGCCAATTTCACCGAAAAGTTCAAGGACTATAAGTCGACGAACACGATGCCGGGCGAATAGCGAAAACCTCGCCCTATCCCGCCAGACAGCGACACCGCACTATCGTTTCGCGGCGCCAGCCCCCATCGCGTCCAAAGGCGAACCGCGTCCGCACGGTCCGCGCGCCAACGACCGTCCAGCCGCCCGCCGCGCCGCGCAAGGCCTCGGCCGCCGCCTCGATCCGCGCGACGGCACCGCGATCGGCGCTCTCGCCGACGCCGTTCAGCACCAACGTCAACTGCACCTCGCGCCCCGTCCGGTCCTTGGTTCCCCAGTCGCGGCCTTCGGCCCCGCCCACCGAGACATAGGGCGCGCTCGCCCGCGGCGGCACGCCGTCGAACACACCATGCACCAGCCCCGCGAGTTCCGAATCGCCCGCCAGCAGAGCGAGCGCCTTCGCGCGCACTGCCTGCTCGGCACCGCTCATCGTCCGCTTCCCAGCGTCAGCCGCCGCCACGGCTGCCACAGCGCCGCTATCGCCGCCGGCGGCCCCGCCCCCGTGCCGTCGCGCGCGTCGTGCAAATGCTGCGTCATCCGCACGATGCCCTGGCGGATCGCTTCGGGAACGCCGTTCGCACCCTCTGCCATGCCGGCGCGATAGGCGATGCGCACGCGCGCCGCGTCGCCCGGATCGGGCACCGTGATGCGGGCGCTGCCGTCGCGCGCGATCGTCACGCGATACGCCGCTTCGTCGAGCGGGCTTTCCGTGCCGTCCTGCGACACCAGTGCTACGCCGTCGACCGCGACAACCGGACGCGCGCGCAGCGCAATGCACTCCGCCGGCAGCGGCGCGACCTCTTCGCCCGCGCGCACGACCAGCCACTGCCCGATGAACGCCTCGCATATATTGGTCGCCGCGCGCACCAGCCCCGCGATCACCGCGTCGTCGATCGTCGCGCCCAGCCGCAGCCAGCCGCGCGCTTCGTTCAGGCTCACCGGGGCCTCGCCCGGCAACAGGCTTTCCGCCATCATCGCTCCTGCACCCGCAAGGTCATCGACCGTTCGTCGATCTGCCCGTCGCTCATCGTTACGCGGTTGGTGACGCGATAGACGCGCCCCGCGATCCCGCCCGCCAGCGTGACCGTGACTTCCATCAGGTCGTGCGCGCCGCCGATCACGGTCACGCCGCCCTCCTCCATCGGTGCGACCGACCAGTCGCTCGCGACGACCACCTGACCGCCCGGATAGGCGGCCCCCCAGTCGAACTCGAAATCGATCCGCGTGCCGGGATCCTTCACCATCATCGTCATCGTCTCCCCCTTCCCGTCAGGGTTTGCGCAACGTCACGCGCCGCGCCGCCTCGCGCGCCAGCGGCAGCGCCGTCTGCGGCGCCGCCGGCTCGGGCCCGGCCCATTCGCTTGGCAGATCGCGCCGCGCGGCATCGCCGATCGCGCGCGCAGCCAAGGCCGACCCGTCCATCATGCCGCGGCCTCCAGCACCGCGAGGCGGGCCTCCTGCGCCGCGATCAGGAACAGCGCCAGCTGGTCGGTGCGGATGCCGAAGCGGTCGCCCGCGGGCGGGCCTTCACCGGCCGCTCCCTCGTCCCATTCGTCATGGCAAAGAAAGGCATAGCGGCTGCTCGGCGCCGCGCCTTCGGCGATCGGCTCGATCAGCCCTTCGTCGGCCATGATCGCCCACACCGCCTGCGCACGCGCGCCGAAGTGCATCCGCGCGCCGTCCGCGCCTTTCACGGCGATCGCATCGTTCCACTGAAAAAAGCCCAGCTCACCGACAATGCGGCACGCGGCGCGCAGCTCCGCCTCGGTCGCCGCGCCGCGCCATGTCTTTTCGCGCGCGTCGGACGTGTTGATTGTCCCCGTCCCGGCGTAGACGACCGACCATCGAAAGGGACCCGATCCCAGTGTTTGCCCATTGTCGGCGCCCGGCTGCAACATTCCCCCGCTGGTGATCTGCGCGACCTGCGTTCCGTTGACCAGAAACTGATGGCTCGACGCCGCCGCGACGTCATATTGCATCGTCGCGGAGGACCGTAGCTTGACCGAGCTCGAACCCGCCTGCTCGGCGAACATCTTTCCCGCGTTCGGCATGGTGAGTTCGAGGCCGGCGGAATTGAATCTGCCGCGTTCGCTCGCCGCAATGTCAAAGGCGACCCCGCCGTCGAGAATGCGAAGACCGTCCCGGCCCGCGCCGGCTCCCGCCACATTGAACAGCCCGATCATATCCGCATTCGCGAAAACGCGCAGACGCTGCCCGCCATCCCTGCCGACATCGAGCGCGTCGCCATCGTGGGCGCGCCGCACGTCCACGGCATTTCCCGATGTCGCTGCCAGCGCGCCATCCAGCGCATAGCGGCCGTCGGCACCGCGAAACGCCAGTGCCGACAGCGGGATATTGACCCAGCCGGCACCGCGGCGAACCGTCACCGCATCGGTGGCTTCGCCCGCGCCCGCGCTGCCGTGCGCCGTCGATAGCGGCTGCTTCGCATCGATCGCGTCCGTCAGCCCGGCCAGCTCATCGCCCAGCGTCGTCATGCCGGACGCCAGCGCCGCCGCCTGTGTTTCACTCGCCGCGAACCATCCGGCGCCGACGGTCAGCGCGATCGTTTTCAAGCCGGGCGCGAAATCGACCGCCGCGCCATCCGCCGACGATGCCGCCACCACATCGCGAAGCAGGCGGCCGTCGCCGCCGATCCGGCCGGTCCCGACCTCCCATTGTTCGGGACGGGCGATCCCCGCCACGGCATAGTGAAACGAAACGCCGGGCGGCACCGCGTCGGCAAAACGGCGATGGCCGGGAACCGCGCCGGTCGGCGTCAGCGGTCCGGTCCCGCCCTCCTGGGCGAGCTCGCGCACCAGGTCGGCAAAAAAGGGGGTCGGCATGGCAGGGCCATCCTTTCCAAAAGAATCGGAGATCTGAAAAGATTGGCGCCCGGCGCCGCCCCGAAAGGGTTGGACGGGCCGGGCGCCCCTCGCGCGCCAGTGCTTAGCTGGCGGCGAATTTCATCAGCTTGATGGCCTGCGAATCGATGATCGCGCCGCCGACCCTTTTGGTTGCATAGAAATGCACGAAGGGCTTGTTGCTGAACGGATCGCGCAAGATGCGCGTCTCGCCGCGATCGGCGATCAGGTAACCGGCGCGGAAATTGCCGAACGCGATCGACAGGCTGTTCGCCGCGACGTCGGGCATATCCTCGGCCTCGACCACCGGATAACCGAGCAAGGTCGCCGCCTGCCCCTCGACCAGCCCCGGCTGCCAGATGAAGGCGCCGTCGGTCGTCTTGAATTTGCGGATGCGCGCCAGCGTGTCCGAATTCATCGCCCAGCACGCGCCCTGTCGGTACGGCGCCTTCAGCGAGTGAACGAGCTCGACCAGCTTGTCTTGCGGGTTCGACGCCGGAAAGGCGCCGGCGGCCCCCGTCGCGAGATGCTGGAGCGTGCCGAAGGCGCGCACGCTATCGGCCTCGTTCGTCGTCGCATAGGTCAGAAAGCCCTTGGGCCGGTTCGTCCCGCTGCCGTTCACGAACGCGCCGCCCTCAGCAACCGCGAACTCGCGTCCCAGTTGCTCGGCCAGCCAGTCCTCGACGTTGAACATCGCATCGTCGAGCATCGCCTGGCTCGCCGCCGGATTGGCGTAAAGCTCACCCGACGGCGGCGCGATCTCGGCCAAGCTGCGCGTCGCGGTCTCGGGCCGCGCCGCCGTCTCGCCGACCCAGCCCGCGCCCATCGACCCCGTCGCGACCAGCTTACGATAGCCGCTCGTCCCCGTCTGCACGACCGTCGCGATCGACCGGATCGGCGACAGCGCCTTCAGCGTCGCGGCGATCGAGCCGTCGATCTCGCGCGGCACCGCATAGCCGCCCTCACCACCCGACGCCCCCGACAGGCTTTTCATCTCGACGCCGGCATCGATCCCGCGCCGCAGATAGCGTTCGACAAAGGCGTCGCGCGCCGGATCGGCCGCCTTCGCCCCGTCGAGCGGCAACCGCGATGCCGCGACCGCCTGTGCGTCCACCTGCGTCTTCAGCGCCGCCACCGACGCCTTCAACTCATCGACCGCCTCCGCCGCCAGCACCGCATCGAACGCCCCATCGAGCGCGTCGGCCTTCACTTCCATATCGTCCATGCTTGTCACTCCTTCACCGAAAGACTCCCCTCCCGCTTGCGGGAGGGGTTGGGGGAGGGCCTGTCGCCCGCCGCCGCTGATTCAATTGCAATCACCCGCGCCGCCGGCTGCATCGGCGCCGCCACCAGGCTCACCTCCGCCAGGTCGAGCGCCGTCAGCTCGCGCGGATTCTCTCCCCGCGCGCCGCACACCCGATATCCAAAGCTCAGCCCCGTCAGCGCCCCGCGCGCCACCAGCGCCGCCGCGGTCGGATGCGTCACCCGCGCCACGACGCGCAGCCCGCGCGCATCCTCCGCCAGCGCTTCGATCATCCCGATTGCCACCCCCGGCCGGTGCTGCCACAGCAGCGGCACGGCGCGTCCTTCCTTCAGGCTCGCCGCAAACGCCCCCGCGCGCACCACATCGCCCCCGCGATCGACGCGATCGAACACCGACGCATAGCCCGCGAACCTGATCCCCCCTCCCGCTTGCGGGAGGGGTTGGGGAAGGGCCTGTTCCGCCCCCGCCCTCACTTCAGCAGCCCCGGCAGCCCCAGCTTCACCGCCAGCCCGACGACGACCAGCGCCAGCACACAGCGCACCGCCCAGTCGACCACCGCCGCCCACACGCTCTTCTTCGCGTCGCGCCACGCGCCGAGCAGTTGGCGCAAATCGCTCACATCATCCCGCGCCGCCTCGTCCGCCAGCCCGAGCCGCGCGAGCGCCCGCCGCGCACCCAGCTCGCTCGCCTCCTCGACCACCGCGCGCAGCAACGCCGCGTCGGGCTGACCGGGAACGCCGACCGCACTCGTCCCCGCCAGCGCGATCAACCGCGCCAGCGCTTCATCTTCATCCATGTCGATTTCCTCATGAAATCCCTCCCCCTGGGACGGGGGAGGGTTGCGCAGCCTTGGCAGCTTGCTGCCTAGGCGAAGCTGGGTGGGGGTGGGGCCGCGCCCCGCAAAGGCTAACCCAGTCCCAGCTGCGCCTTCTTCTCGTCCGCCGTCAGCCAGTCCGCCGCCGACACCTCGCGCCACAGCGCCATCCGGTCCTCGGCGAGCGCGGGCACCTTATCCAGATCGACCCGCAACTCGGCCCCGGCGAACCACCCCGCCAGTCCCTGCGAAATCGCGCCTAGAATCTTCGCGCACAAGGGCAGCACCGTCAGCCGCCACAGCGCACGATTGGCTTCGCGATAATTGGCATAGGTCGCATCCCCCGGCAGCCCGAGCAGCATCGGCGGTACCCCGAACGCCATGGCGATCTCGCGCGCACTCGAATCCTTCAGCGCCAGAAAATCCATCTCCGCCGGCGACAGCGACAACGCCTGCCATTTCAAACCGCCCTCGAGCAGCAACGGCCGCCCGGCATTCGCCCCGCCCGCGAAACTCTCCGCCAGCTCCTCGCGCAACCGATCGACCTGTTCGGCCGACAGCGGCATCCCCTTGTCGCCCGGATCATGCACCAGCGCCCCCGAAGGCCGCGCCGCATTCTCGAGCAGCGCTGCATTCCACTTCGCGGCGGCGTTGTGAGACGCGATCGCCCCCGCTGCGGCGCCAAGGCATCCCGCGCCATAATGATCGTCCAAAGGATGCAGCGCCTTCACATGCACCACCGCCACGCGCCCCGCGCCATCCTCGGCCGGCAGCACCGCCGCCGATCCGCCCGCCTTGTAACGATAGGCGACCGGCCACCCGCGGCTATCCGCCTCGACCGTCACCCGCTCGGGCCGCAGCGCGAACAGCTCCGCCGGCGCCCCGGCGCCATCAGTCAGGATCTGCACATAGCCATTGCCGTGCAGCAACAGCTGCGCGGCGAGCGTCTCGACCAGCCCCTGCCCGCCCGAGTTCGCCGAAACGAGCGCCACGAGCGCCGGATCGCTCGCCACCAACGGCGCCGATCCCGCCGCCTCCGCGACGAGCCGCACCGCCCGCTGCACGATCGCATTGCCCAGATACCCCTCGCGCACCTGCGCCTCCCAGCTGAGCGGCGCAGGCGCACTCCCCATCATCCCATACGTCCCATACACACGCGACAAAGCGGGCCGCGCAGGAAGCTGCGCGGCCTTACGGCCAAACCAGTTCATGATGATCTCCTCTTGCCGTTCCTCCGACAGAAGACGGAGCCTCGACATCAGCAATAATCTATTGCTCGTCGCCCTCGTCTGAGGCGGTCGCCTCTTGCAAGCGGGCTATCAAATTCTGAAGGTGCGCAATTTGGATTTGCAATTTTCGGACTTCATATGCAGGCATATGGCCGATAATTGGTGTAGGTTTATCCGCCAGACATTCGAAAAACTCTCGCGACCAAGGCAGCTCAAGTTCCCGATCTAATCGGAACCTAGTAGCCTGCTTGAGGCCGCAGACTTGCATTTCTGAAAGCGTGACAATCGAAAAATCGGCGGGTCCGCCGCGATACGGGTCCTTTGAGGTGCCATAGACGACCTTGACCCATGGATTTCCATCTTGGTCTTGAAACGCCTGTCGCACCAAAGCCGGTCTTGGCTTCGGTGCGGGCATTTTAGGGTCTTCAACTGTTGGAAAATTGCTCCACACGACGTCATATGGAGCAGGAGCGGTGGAAAACGGGAAAAATCTGTACGTTACCACCCCCGGCTCCGAAATCGGAGTCAGCTTAAAGCCCTTCGGCTTGCTCTTATTGACGTGATTCTGGAGCGCCGTGACATATTCGTCCGACACTTCCGAGCAATAGTCCGGCTGCTGCTGAATCGCATGCGAAACCGCTGAAATTCCGCGCGAAGTCGCTTGACGAAGCTTGCGCATGTTTTCTCCTTAAACGTGAAACTGAAGCTGGGCTTCACGAGTCCACGAGGTTCAAATGGACCGTCCCGAGCGTTATATCAACCAAAAGTTGACGAAATACGTACGTGACATTCGATGAACGACATCTGAAAAACGACATACGCACGAAAATGTTCCTTTATTTCCACAGCGTTCTTACCCCCGGCTCCCGCCCCGTCTTCAGCCCGTCCAGCAACGCCGCCAGCGCCCAAACGCACGCATCCGCCCGATCCGGCGACCGCCCCGGCCCCGCATAGCCGCCTCCCACCTGCAACCCGCAAAGCTGGTCCTCCAGCGCGGCGAACACGCCCGCATGCACAACCCGCCCGCGTTCATACGCGATCGCGACCGGCTCGGCGCGCCGCGCCTTGCCGGCGCTCGCATGCACCGGCAGCACCGGCAGCGTCAGGTCCGCCTGGCGCAGCGTGTTCTCGACCATATCGCCCCCCATATTGCTTTCGGCGACCACCCGGTCGGCGCCCCAGCGCACCGCCGCCGCAGCCACCGCCTGCGCCCACACATGCGGCGGCGGGTTTTCGACGCTCGCGTCCTCGACCACCGCGATCCGCCCGTCGCGCAGCAGCGCGGCGACCACGATCCCGCACGCATCGCCCTTCGCCGTCGCGGGCGGGTCGACCCCGATCACCACGCGCGCCGGCTTGGCCGTGGCGTCGGCCGCGACCCGGCACCGCTCGACCAGCGCGCGCGTCCACAGCGCGCCCTCGACATCCTCGAGCAATTCGCCATCCAGCTCCTGCCGCCCGAGCCGCGTCCCGCCGTATAGCCCCCGCATCGCCGCGAGCCACGGCTCCGAAAGATGCAGATCGTTTGCGCGCGTGCTCCCTCCCGTCGTCAACACCCCCGCTTCGTCCTTCAGCCGCCGTACCAGCGGCACGGCGCGCGGCGTCGTCGTTGCGACGATGCGCGGCGCCTCGCCGATCCGCATCGTCAGCATCAGATTGTCCCACGCCGCCTCACCCAGCGGCCATTTGGCGATCTCGTCGCACCACGCCGCACCATGTTCGGGTCCTCGCAAGCTCTCCGGCTCAGCCGCCGAAAACAGCGTTGCGACTGCGCCATTGGGCCAAGTCAGTCGCCTGAGGCTGCTTTCATAGTCGGGCCGCATCCATGTCGGGGCGACCGCCAGCAAACCGCTCTCGCCTTCCACCATCACCTGCCGCGCCTCGTGCAGCGAAGCCGCGACCAGCGCGATCCGCGCCCCCGGCGTCGCCTCGGCAAAGGCGCGCACCCATTCGGCACCCGCGCGTGTCTTGCCGAAGCCACGCCCTGCCAATATCAGCCATACGCGCCAGTCGCCAAGTGGCGGCAGTTGGTCGTCGCGCGCCCAGAAGCGCCAGTCGCTATACTTCTCCGCGGCCTCCTCGGGGGTCAGGCGTCGCAGCCAGGCGTCGAGATCTTTGGACGATCCAGCCGCCCACTCGATCGCGCGCTTCAAAATCCATCGTCCCCATCGGCACGACGCTCGCGCTCCTTATGCAACCGCGCCTGCATCGCGCGCAGCTTGACCGCGAGGCGCGCCTTCGCATCGCCCGCGAGTGCTTGTGCGGCGGGCGCAGCGGCGCCTCCCCGCACTGCCGCCCGGTGCGCCGCCAGCAGCGAAAGTCCGAGCCGGTATTTCTGCGCCCGCGACTTCAGCGTCGCATCCTTCACATTGCCGCTCGGCGCGATCAGCGCCTCGGACAACAGCTCGGCTTCGAGCCGCGCGAAGCCCTCGCACAGCGCCTCGTGCCACCGCGCCGCAAAGCCGGGGTTGCGCCGCCGCTCGCGGTACATGGCGTTCGCCGATACTCCCGCCGCGCGGGCCGAGGCGGCAACGTTCGAGGATTCGGCGAGCGCATCGAGAAAAATGTCCATCTGCCGTCCGCTCGGACGCGCCTTGCCACCTTCGGCCGCCTTGCCGATCCGTCCCATCGCGCTTCTCCCGGAAAGATGCGGGCCGGAACGCCCTCCCGCAAACGGAAGGCCGCCGGCCCGACTCGCAATTCTTCATGATGTGATACTTGTGCCATATCAGCGTGACGATGTCAAGTTAAAATAACCAATATGGTTATACCGAAGGAAGGCGGGATGCTCTCCGGCTTCCTGAACCATCGCGGCGGAACCTAATGGGATGGCGGGCGTATCGAAGCGGGGTCTCGATCATTCCAGACTGGAGTAACCACCGTGGAACCGAGAATCCTCGCCGCCTATGCCATCATCGCCATCATGGTAGGCGCCGCAATCTATCTCATCGCCCGGTTCAGGCGCGAGCGGGCGCGGCGTCGTGACATCATGCGTGGGCGGTATCGCAAGGACCTCAAGGACCTCTAGGACGAGCTGGCGCAGGGTCGACGGCTGCGCCAAGCGGCGACTATTTCGCGATCAAAACCCGTAGCGCAAGGTCACGCGCGCATTGCGCGGTTCGCCATAGATGAAGCCGCCGAACCAGCTATTGGTGTTATAATAGGCCTTGTCGAAGACATTGTTGACATTGACCTGAAGCGACAGCGCCTCGGTCAGATCATAGGCACCCATCAGGTTCACCAAGGCATAGGATTTTTGCCCTACCGGTTCGATCGCTTCGGTGGCGGGGTTTTTCGCCGTCTGCGGCGGCCGGCTTTCCCACCGCAGCGACCCGCCAAGGCTGAAGCCGCCCAGCGCGCCGCCGAATTCATATTTCGTCGCCATGCGGAACACGCGCCGCGGCTGATGCGCCTGCACGTCGATGCCGTCGGGGTCCTTCGCCTTGAAATGGCTCCACCCGACGCTGATGTCCCAGCCCCGAAGCGGCTCGCCCTGCATTTCGAGTTCATAGCCCTTCGACACGACGCCCTTGGCGGCGCGCGAAGCGACGTCGGTCGTCCCCGGAATGAAATAGGGATCGCCCGTTTCGGGGTCGATGTCGGGAACCGCAAAATTGCTCTGCTCGACGCGGAACACCGCGGCCGACGCGCGCAGCCGGCCGTCCATCAGGTCGGCCTTCAGCCCCGCTTCGTAATTGTCGCCCTCGACCGGGTCGAGATAGCGGCCGGTGCGGTCGCGCGCGGTCTGCGGATTGAAGATGCTGGTGTAGCTCGCATAGGCCGAGAGGAAATTATTGAAGTCGAGGATCAACCCCGCATAAGGCGTGAAGATATTCTTGTGCTCGATCCGATAGGGCTCGGGCGTGTAGAGCGCCTCCTCCTCGTCGCGCGTCCAACTGCTCAACCGCCCGCCGGCGATCAGCTTGAGCCGGTCGATGATCTGGAAGCGCGTCGCGCCATAGATCGCGGTCTGTTCGGTCGTGCCGAACCCGCTCATGCGATAGCGGTCGCCCCAGGTGGGTTCCGGATAGCTGCCGTCCCATGCGTGAAAATCGCCGACCGGCGCGACGCTCGCGGGGTCGGGATCGCGATTGGTCCAGCCGCCCTTCTGGTGGCTGTACATCGCGCCGACGACCAGTTCGTGCCGGCGGCCGAACAGCTGATAGTCGCCCTTGACCCGCAGATTGGCGCTCCATTGCTTCGGCTTGGTGAGATACCAATAGGGCCATATTTCCATGCCCAGCCCGGTCTCGCGGTCGGGGTTGCCCGACAGCCAGATCAGCTTCGAATCCTCGACCTGCTCGAAATAGGAAACATCGCCGCGCAATTGCCAGCTGCCGCCCAGATCCTGCTCGAGCGACACGAAGGCCGCCTTTTCCGTCGTGTCCCACTCGTTCCAGTCGGCGCCGGTGGTCTTCGAACGCGACCAGTCGGGGCGCGAGCCGTCGGCATACCAATAGGGCAATTGCGCCCACATCACCCCGTCGCGCTCGTCGCGCTGATAGCTCGCCCCCGCATTGATCCGCGTGCCGGGACCGAGGTCGGCGGCGATCGTGCCATAAAGGGTGAAGCCGTTGCTGCTTTCGATGTCGACGAAGGCGTCCTGCGAATAGACTTCGGCGACCAGCCGCGCGCGCACCGATCCGTCGGCGGTGAGCGGCGCGCCGATGTCGATCAGCCCCGAAACATGGCTCCACGAACCCGCTTCGACATTCACTTCGCCGGTCAGCTCGCGGGCGTCGGCGCGCTTGCGGACCATGTTGATCGACGCCGAGGGCTCGCCCGCGCCCTGGAGCAGCCCGGTCGCGCCGCGAATGACCTCGATCCGGTCGTAGATGGCGGTGCTGGTTTCCTCGAGCCCGACATTGCCCGTCGCGAAGGGCAGGCCGTCGAGCTGGAAGGCGGTGATGTCGAAGCCGCGCGCCGACAGGAGGTTGCGCCCGCGATCGACGCGCTTCACCGAAAGCCCGGTGGTATATTCCAGAACGTCGGCCACCGTCGACGCCGCTTGGTCGTCGATCTGCTCGCGCGTGATGATCGTGATCGACTGCGGCGTCTCGCGCGGGGTCAGGTCGAGCCCCGTGGCGGCGGTATTGCGGTCGATGCCGCTGCCATAAACGACGATCGTGTCGTCCTTGCGGCCGCTCGCCTCGCCCTCCTCCGGCGCCCAAGCGGCGTCCTGCGCGAAGGCCGGAACCGAAAGGGCGCTGGCAGCGAGCAGCGCGAATTTGAAGACTGGACGAAACGAACGAAACATGATGCCCCCGGCTGTTCTGCAATGACCGGGCGTCTAGATTAATTGCGACTGCGACGCAATAGAGGTGAATCCATGGTCGCTCGCCACGTCTTTTGACGAAAGCGCGCTATGCCCACATCTGCCCCGGGCCGGCCCGCTGTTCACTCTTGACGCGGAGATCGAGCGGGCATTTTGCTGCGTGGGTCTGGAATATCACCGCGAATGGCGACACACCGCAACCGGTTCATCGACGCGAAAACCTGAAAGTTCTGGAAGAGGCGATACGGTCCCGACAGGGTATCCGGACGATTTGGTGCACCCGACTGGATTCGAACCAGTGGCCCCCAGATTAGGAAGTTTCTCGGAGGCACGGTTTTGCGCTGGTTGCGGCCACCGTGTTGCATCTGTGTTGCATCAGGGTTTTCGTCAGGACGGCGTGTTAATCGCCGCGAAGTGAGTCACGCCTTCAATTTGCAATCCATCCGGAAGGGTGTGCCACGACTTTTCGCCGCCGGCGGTCGCACGCTCCATCCCGCCCACATAGGGGCCGATGCTGGTCCAAAGCAGCGTCGGGCGTCCGTCGAGGAAGGCCGGTGGAAGCTCCGCGATCGGTATCCAGTTGATGGTCATGCCAGCAACTCCGCTTGCGCCTCGGCGGCGAGCCGAGCGTCTTCATCCTTGTCGACGATAAGGTGTCCGTAAATATCGAGGGTGATCGCTACGCTCGAATGCCCAAGCCAAGTGGTCAGGCGCTTCAAATCGATCTTCTGCTTGATCCATGCGCTGGCAGCGGCATGACGCAAAGCATGGAAGCCGTAACGGGGCACCATAACCGCCTTGCCCTTCGCATCGAGCACCGGCTTTCCATCCTTCAATTGCGGGTCACAGACGCCCGCCTTGATCTGGAGCGGATAGAACCCCCGGCGCAGCATATGGCCATAGTCCTGCACCGCACCGACTGAATTGGGAAAGACCAGCCCCGCATCTCCATTCGGGCAGCGGAGTTTCCATTTCTTCAACTCTGTCACGACGGCATCGCCTACGGGAATTGTGCGGCGGCCGGCCTTCGATTTCGGCGGCCCAAGATCGCAATATTTGTCGGCGCGCTGCGCTACCGAAATCGTGGCGCCTTTGAAATCGACGTCCTTCCAGCGGAGGCCGCGAAGTTCGGACGCGCGAAGGCCGGTAAGAATAGCGGTCAGCACCAGAGGCTTCCACCGATCATCGGCGGCGGCGAGCAGCGCGCGCAACTCTTCCTTGGTCGGGATGACGACTTCCTCGTTTCGACCGGATCGCTCGACCTTGACGTCGGCGGCGACATTCTGAGCGACCAGGCCGCGGCGTCGTGCTTCGATCAGGATTCGCGAGAGCGCGCGAAGAGCCTTGTGCGTCAAATCATCCGAGCGGGTTGCGAGCAGGTCGTCCACGAACGACACGACCTTGGCAGTTGTCAGCTTCGACAGTTTCTCAGCGCCGATCAGCGGCACGATGTGGTGATCGCGAAGCTGCTTATATTGGTCGATCGTCCCGCGCTCGCGGTTCTTGCTCTCCGCGACCTTGATCCAGATGTCAGCGGCGGCTGCGACGGTGACGCTCTGCGAGTCGGCGGTATGAACGCCCTTGCTGACTTCCCAAGCCGCTTGCGTGATCCACGCATCGGCATCCTTTTTGCGGGCGAATTGCTTGAACCGGCGCTTTCCCGCCCCGTCTCGATAATCGACGAGCCACGCGGTCTTTTCCTCGCCGTTGGGAGCCGTCCAGGTTCGTTTACGGATGCTAGCCATAATAGGGCTCTTTCGAAAGCTCGACAGCGAGAGCGCCGATTGTTGTCAGAAACATCCCTTCGGCGGCAATTTCCATGATGCCGCTATCCCTAAGAGTGCGCACATCATCAGCCGATAGCTCGACCGTCACGCCTTCGCCGACGTCACCGCCCGGAAAAATGGTCGCGAGAAGTTCGCGGTGGTTTGCGAGAAGATTCTCCGCCCTCTCTATTATCGCTGGAGGATACCGTTCGCGAAGCGGCTTTGGCGGCGGGGGCGTCCAGTTCTTCATCGTGTCGTCTATCGAAGCCATAGCTTGTTCGGCGGCGCGTTGCTGGTCGGATATCAGGTCCATGAGATCAGCCTTGATGTCGCCGGCCGACGCCAAGTTCATTTTCAGGTCGATGACACCGAGGACGCCGCGCACCAGCGAACCAGCATTAATGACGAGCGTGCGCCACGGTGAACCCGTTGCTGCGCCGAACCCCTCGCCCAGATATTTCCCGAGGTCGTCTGTCTTGGCGGGCATTACAGCTTCATATTGGTCATATTCCCCGATCCCCTCAACAGTGAGTTCCCGCATCGCTTCAGGGCGAATTAGCCAACACCAATCTTCTTCATCTCCGCCAGCCGCCCGCCGCTCCTCGCGCGATCCGGTGCTCAGATAGGTTGTCGTCTGAAGGAGGGACCAATTGTGTTCTACAATTTGAACAACGAGCTTCGGCGTCATCCCTGATTGCACCAGCTCCATAGCGATCACCATTTTGAACAAATGGTCAGCGCCATATTTTAATGCCTTGCCCTTTCCCGGCTTCTGTCCGGTGGGAAAATTCTCGCGCTGAAAATGTTTTAGTCGGCCCTGGAATGCGACGCGCCGCTCGGGCGCGATATGATGCACAGCCGCCAAGATCTCTTCAATTTGGCCGAATGTGAATGAGCAGCGGGGCATCAAATCTCCTTTGAAGGAGAAGGTCGATCTTCTCCTATTGCAACTTCAACGCGAATCTGCGAGAAGGATAAGGTCATTCTTATTCAAGAAGGGAGTAATGGCAATGCTTAAAGACGATCTTTTGACCGGCGCGAAAGCGGCTGGGGATTACATCGGCCGCAGTCGAACCGCGATCTATCACATGGTGGAACGCGGCGAACTGCCCGTCGTGCGCAAAGGGAATCGGCTCTATTTTCGCAAGAGCGAGCTTGAAGCCGCCTTCCGTTCGGAGGCCGCCTGAAAAGAAAAGGCCGGAACGAGGGTGCAACCTCATCCCGGCCACATCGAAAACCTGGAAGGAAATTCGACATGGACACCATTACCACGAACACACCGGCAGGCAAATCCCCTGCCCTCAATCCCGACGCGGCGATTATAGCCGCATTTGATCGCAGATCGGCAGCCTTCAAGATAGCGCGTGGATTGCCCGACCGGCCGTCGACGGACGGCATGACCCCCGAACAGGCGGCGCAATGGGATATAATCGACGCAGCCGAGGAGGAAATTTGCAGCGCGGTTGCCATCACCGCCCGCGGTGCCGAGCTGCAACTGTGGACGGCGGCGGCATACGTGCTCGACAGCGCCCTGTTCGACGGCTTCGACGATGAGCCGCACTATTATAGCGCGGACCTTGATCACTTCATTTCGCAAGGCGCCGATCGCGACTGGAGCGACCGCCTCTTGCTTTCGGCCCTGCGCTCGCTTCGCGCGCAAGGGGGTGTGGCATGAATGTCCCGGCTAAGCGCATCGACGATTCCGAACTGGAAATGGCGCTCGCCGACCTTGAGGTCGCACGGACGTTCAAGGATGCAGCGGACCTCTTTCTAGAGGGCGCCCAGAGCGTGGTGCGACCGGACGGCGACGCGCCGAACAAGGTTCTTCTCTGGGATCTGCACAAGGCTGAAACCCTGCTTTCGGAGATGATCTGCCGGATCGAGCGCGCCGAAAAGCGCATCGAGCAAGTCATGAAGGCAGTTGCAGCGTGAGCGCCGCCGTCGTGAAGCTGCCCACGGCAGCCCGTCGCATGGTGCGCCAGCCGATGAACAAGGAGGGTCGCGCCTCGCGGGCGGCCCTTCGCGAGCAGCAGGGCATTGCATTCGACTATCGGTTCCCCACGGAACGGGAGGCCGAGGGGATCGCCAGCGCCATCCACCCCATGACGCCGGAACGGTGGCTGTTGCTCGCCATGCTCCACGTCATGCCCGCCGAGCAGTTCGAGAAGCTGACGGCATTCGGGGTGCATGGGAATCCGGCGATCCGGGGCTTGTTGCAAATGGCCAAGGGCGGCGTCGGACTGAATATGGACGTGATGAACGCGCTTGAAAGGTGCGGTCAATGAGCGCGCCCGAACCTGCGATCCACGTCCGCAAGGACGGCCCGATCTTTCGCGTTCAGATCATCCCGCCCGAGGCTGGCCCGACCGCCGTCGTCGTGCCTTCGACGTTCGTCTCGCACGCGATGGCGAAAATGTCGGCGAAGGTGCTTTCGGACGCGACCGGCTTTCCCGTCACCGATCTCGCCGGGGTCGGTGGCTGATGGCGAAGGGCCTCGAAAAGAGACTGTTCGCCACAGTCGCAACGAAGGCACTGTTCATGCCCGAGCTCACCGCGCTTGATTGGCGGGTGCTCGGGCTGATCGGGCTTCACGACGGCATGACATTGCTGAAAGCGGCCCAGGGCAAATCTATGGGGGCCGGCTGCACGGCCAGCAACGTCACGTTGGCGAGGGAGGCGCAGTGCAGCTACGCCGCCCTCTGCCGATCCATCACCAAGCTGGAACGGCTCGACCTGATCGAGAAGCAAGATCGACGCGGGGGCAAAGGTCTGACAGCCATCCGCGTTCGATACGATCCGCCCGACAATGTCCCCCGCGGCGACGTTCAATATGACGAGGCTGCAACTTTGGGCGCCGGTCAATATGACCGAACCGACATAAATGATGATGGTCAATATGACCAAACGGCACGTTCGAATGCGCTGCCGCCCGCAGAATTCCTACCGGATCAGCGTCACCATTATAGTTCTCTAAGAGAGGGATTAGATGTTGCTGAAGCAAAGGAATTAAATTCACCTGAAGGTGCGCACTTTGGTTTTTCGGAATTAGACCCGCGTGAACGCGGGCTACCAATGGTCAGCCTCAAACAGCACCTTCCCAAGCTATTCGACAAGTTAGCCTCCTACGCTCAGGTGCCTGCCATCGAGCGGGCATTCAAAGCCATGGGCGGCGATCCTGACCGCATCCCGACGCCCGAGCGCACCGAGATCGCATCGCTGCTCGACGCCATATCCGAAGCATTCGCCGGCGAACCGACTGGCCAGCAGGCGGCCCGCCTGTTCGGCGAGATCGCACCATTTTGAAGGAGAAACACAATGCAAAACGTATCGAACATTCACCCCATGACGCTCGCCGAGGCTCAGGCCGTGCTCGATCGCGTCGGCTATCAGACAGAGTGGACCGTCGCGGAACTGATCGCCGCCCGCCGCGAAATGCCGCCCGAGGATGCGAACCAGATGGTCGCGGCGCTGCGCATCGTCGCGACGGCCGAGTTGCACGAAGCGGGCAGCCTGGAGGCCGAAGGCGACTGACCCCGGCGATTTTGAGTTCCGATTCCGAGTGTCGATAGCCTTGGTCTTAGGGTGGCGGGTGTGGACGGCCCCTGACGGCACCAGCACCGCCAGATTTTTGAGCGTCGATACCCACCGGCGTAGGCTGATTCGGCAAAGGAGAAGACCATGGAAGATTTGACGTTATCCATCAAACGGGCGAGCGAAATCACCTCGCTATCGCTCCGCACGATCGAGCGAATGGCGGCGAGCGGCGAGGTTCGATCGCTGAAAATCGGTCGACGTCGGCTTGTCTATGCGGACAGTCTGCGGGATTTCTTGAAGGCGAAAGCGGCATGAGCGGCCCGCCTGATGACGAAATGCCCAGCACCGGGGTCGCTACCGGGCTGGGCATCGATGTGGAATGGACTGCGATTTCCGGTTCCGGCGCTGACGATACCAGCGGGGAGGCGGATGCGCCAGAGGTTTCGAATGTCGTTCCCTTCCGTCCGTTCCTGCGCGGGCAGCCGCACCCCTTCGAACTCGTCGAGATATTTCCGATTGAGAAGTATGGGCAAAACTTGCTGCTCCTGTCGGTCGCGGGACCGTGGACGGCGTCCCCGCACGAGGGCGGCGAGCGGAAGCCTTGGCAGTGGATGGCGACATACCCGCTCGCCGACGCGGCGGTTGTCGTGCAGCGTGCAGAGGCGTTGTCTGCCAATATGGGAATACCCATCGCGGACCTCGCGGGCGTCACGTCGTCCCCGCACCCGCTAGCGGAGAAGTATGGACCGGAGGCGGCAGCATGACCGCCCCGGCGAAATCGCACCGCTGGCGCCCGATCGGCTCGCCCGAATCTCGCGGCTACGGGACGCTCCACCGTCGCATCCGCCGCGCCATGCTTCGGGATGAACCCAACTGCCGGGAATGCGCCAAGGAAGGCAGGACGACGAAGGCGTCGCACGCCGACCATATCAAGCCGAAATGCCTTGGCGGCGGTGACGAGCGCACCAATTACCAGCCGCTATGTGTCGCGCACGCCCGGTCGAAGACGGGCCGGGAAGGTGCCATGATCCGCAACGCCCGTCGTCGCGCTCGGGCAAAGATGAAGGCGGATGCGTGACGGCACCACCGCTCGATCCGCACGACCTGGCTAAACATGCCAACGTGCCCTTGCCGGTGGTGCGATTGATGTTTGCCGCGGCCGAGAACGACGCCGAGACGGTGAGGCTCCTGCGAAGCGCGGACATTGACCGCGAAACGATGTGGCTTCGCAGGGCCATCATCACGGCAGCCAAATGGCACACATCGGCCACGCTGGAGCAGCTCGGCCGCGCCTTCAACCGGGACCATTCCACCGTTCAGCGATGGCTCGCCGATGCCAAGGCCATGCACGCGGAGGACCCGGCCTTTCGCGCGTTCAGCGATCGCATTGCAAATATCTGTGCAGGTTCGCGCCGCGCCGCGTGATGATGTGTCATTTGGTAGCCTGTGATGGCCAAGCAATTCAAAGCAACCGAACGAAAAGCAGTCCAGACCGCGATCTGCGAGCGACTGATCGAGGGGGACAGTCTGCGCACGATCTGCGCTGCCGATAACATGCCTGCGATGAGCACGGTATTTCGCTGGTTGGCAGAGGACAGTGACGAGGCGCTGGCGTTTTCGGAGCAATACGCGCGCGCGCGCGAGGCGCAGGCCGATGCGATCTTCGACGAGATCATCGAAATCGCCGACGACGGCAGGAACGACTATGTCGAAAAGCTGCGGCAGGACGGTGAGAAAGATACGGCATTCGACGCCGAGCACGTTCAGCGGTCGCGCCTCCGCGTTGATGCCCGCAAGTGGGTCTCCAGCAAGCTCGCACCGAAGAAATACGGCGATGACATTCGCCTCCGCCACGCCAACGCGGACGGCGGTAGGCTGCGCCGAGATTATACTGACGAAGAGATGTTCGTGCGTCTCGCGTCGCTTAGTGCGGCGGCGCAGAAATTTTCGGCGGGAGAGTCATGATGGTTACGAAGCAGTGGATGCAGTTTTACGCCGGGATGAAGGCCGCCGAGATCGCGGAAATGGTCGCATTGTTGTCCCGCATGAAGGGGCGCGATCAGCGAGACGCTGCCGAGGAAGCACTGTTGCAGGATCACATCAACGCGCTTCCCGACCCGCCGGGGTTGATGGACGTCGCCGAGCTGTATGTCTCGCCCGGGTTGGGTGATTACGCAGGTCAGTTGAAGCAAGCGCGGGAGCGCCTCAGAAATGGGTGCTGCGCCTCCTGCGGACTACAGAAAGAGGAGATCGCAGCATGACGAACGAAGAAAGAGAGATCGCGTGGCGAGAGCAGTTTCTGGACGACATGCAGAAGGTCGGCATCAAGCCATACTACCGCCAGAGGTATGAGCCGGCGCTGCATATTCCCGTTCCCAAGCACGACCCTTATGCAGAATTGGAAGAGCGATGAGCGACGACATCACCCGCGCCGAAATCGAGCAGGCCAAGGAAAAGCTTCTCGACGGTCTCCAGTTCGCTCGGCACCGGCTTAAGGAGTTTCAGCTCCAGGCGGCGCTCGGCGGCGACGAGCAACCGATGCTGGACGAAATGGCCAAGATCGACCGCATCGAAGCGAAGCTGGCGGGGCTCGGCTACGGTTCCCTTAAGGTCGAACAAAACGAGCGAGCGGCCGAGAGCGCCTCGCGTGTGGCTGCTCGGAGGGCGGCGGCGGAGGAGGTCCGCTCGCTCATGGAGAGTCACGTCTCTGCCCTCGCCGAGTTGGAAGCAATGGCGACGAAGATGTTGCCCGTTTGGGATCAGATCGGGCAGCTTGCCGACGACATCGGCAGTGCGTCGGCAAGAGTGTTCCCGGCGCAACCGATCCCGACAGGCATCCTTGCGTCGTTTACGCCCCAGGAGTCCTTTCTGGTGGGTGCTGGCGTTCTTCAGACACCAGACGTGGGCGAGAGCTTGCAGACAGTAATCGACTTTGCGCGCCGTGTTGCGAAGGACCGTGACCGAGCTTTGCAGAAGGTCGCCGCGGTTGTCGACGCGGTTGCGGAAACGGACTGATCGGTGGCGAGGGTTCCGATCCCCGCTGGTCGCAGCGTTCAGGTCCAGCCGCTTGACGCGCGCCCGCTGCGCTACACCGAATCCCGCAATTTCGTTGGCGATGCGGTCGAGCGTTTCGGGCAGTCGCTCGGGGGCCTTGCGGACGGACTGCAAGACCTGTCGACCCGGAAGGCCGAATACTCCGCCAAAGATGCCGCGGTAAAGTTTGCCGCGCTGGAGGGCGAGCGCGTCCACGACCCCGAGACAGGTCTGTTTCGATTGCAGGGGAAGGCCGCGCTCGACGCGTATGAAGGCACGCTTGAGGATCTCGGCAAGGAGGCGTCCAAGCTGTCGGCGGGACTGCAATCGCCGCTGGCAAAACGCATGTTCGACGACAACGCGGCTGCCCGCATGGAAACCCTACGTCGGCAGGTGGGCGGTTTCGTTGTTCGCGAGCGGCAAGCCTATGAGGACACGACCGACAAGGCGCTGGTCGAGACGAGTTTCAGGGATGCTGGTCGCGCTTGGGATGACGACGAGCAGATCGAAATCGGCATTGCGACCGCCGCCAGCGTCATCGCGCGTATGGCGAACCGCGACAAGTCGGTCGTATGGGCGCAGAATGAAATCGAGCGGGGGGAATCCAACACCCGCCGCGACGTCTCCCTCGCCCGCGTGGCGAACCTTGGTCCCGATGCCGGTGAGGCGTATTTCAAAAAGCATGAGGCCGCCTTCGACCCCGACGATGCGCGCGCGGTGCAAGGTGCCATCCGCGTTCGTCGGGAGGCCATCGCCGCCGACGAACGCAGGGTGGCGGCAGAGGCACGCGCCCAAGCTGCGGCAGCGAAGTCAGAGGAACGCGAGCGGCTCGAAACCATGCGGGTTCAACTGGACACCGGCGCCGGTTCGTCCGCCGATTGGATTGCCCTGTCCGAAGGCTACCGTGCGATCGGTGACACGTCGAACGCAGCGGCTGCCCGCGCCAAGGCGGGCGAGACGCGGGCAGCCGAGGGCTACCGTGGTGCTCCCCTCACCCAGATCGATCAGGATATCGCCGCGCTGGAGGCCAAGCAGGGGAAACTCTCGCCCGATCAGGCATCGCGTCTGAATGGCCTTCGCAGCGTGCGGCAGCAGACGGCTTCGCGGCTGGAACAGCCAGGCGGGGCGATGGCGCAGGAACAGTATGCGACCGGGAAGCCCGTTGCCGCGCTCGATTTCAACGATCCCGACAGCTTCCGCGCTCGCGGTCAATTCGCAGTGGCGGCGGCATCGCGGCAGGGCGGGCGCGTCGAGCCGCTGTTCGGCGAGGAATTGCGCAAGCTGGAAGGCAGCGTGGCCGGGGAGAGCGCGGAACGGTTGAAGGCCCTTCGCACGATCTCCCTGTTCCGTGACCCCCGCGCGATCGAGGGTGCAGCTCGCCAATTGACCGGGGATAGCGACGGCGCCTTCCGCGTGGCTGCTACTCTCATCACCTCGCCCGGCGGCGAGAAGCTGGCCCTTGAAGTGCTGCGCGGCAAGGATGCGCTCGCGACGAGCGAGAAGGCGTTCAGCACCAGCCTTGCGCAGTATGAGTTCAACAGATCGGCCGGCGCCTTGGCTGGCCTGCCCCCCGACTACACGCGAGACGTTTTCGATGCGGCGAAGGCCGTCTATGCCGAGCGTGCCCGCCAACAGGGACAAACCGCGTGGGATGCCAATCTGTGGCGCTCGTCGATCAACGCGGCCCTTGGCGGCGAGACGAAGGGCGGCCGGCAGTATGGCGGCCTTGTTCGCTACAAGGACAAGTGGGTGTCCCTGCCCCCCGGCTGGACCAGCGAGGGAGTATTCCGGCGTGTTGCCAGCCTCACCGGGCCCGACACGAAGAAATCGGCGGTTAGCGATGCGGCGGTGTGGCCCGATGGCAGCACGGTCACGGTTGGCCAGTTGCGTGATCTTGTGCCCGTTCGGCTCGGCGGCACGCGCTATGGGTTTCAGACGCGCGCCGGTCGGCTCGTCGGCACGAAGTCGGGGCGCCCGTATACCCTCGACCTCGCCAAGGTTCCGGCGAAATGAGGAACGAGCAGGACCCTACCAGCTTTTACGAGCTTGAAGGCCCGCCCGCCCTTCCGGTGGCGCAGGACGTCGACGACATGCCCGCGGCTTCCGGCTGGGAGGGGTTCAAGGCGGGCTTCCGCACCGCCCGCGATGATTGGCCGGGGCAGAGCAATGACGAGCTGATTGCCGCCTACGGCCCGATCCTCGCCGCGCTCAAGCCTGAAACCGGTAAGGACGAAGGCTCCTACGTCTGGGTCGGGCATAATTCGGGCGGCATCAACGAAACCGCCGTGTTCGCCGATCTCGCCAAGGTCCGCGCGCGCAATCCCGATTTCCTGCCCGACATTCCCGACACCCCCGATGCGTTCCGCGCCAGCGTCACCGCGCGGACGAAGGAACGCCGAGCGGTCGACGCGCAGACCCTTGAACGCACCGAAGGTATTGCAGGCTATGCGGGCGGCTTCGCGGGGGCCGCGCTTGACCCCATAAACCTGATGACCCTCCCCGCTGGCGGGATGGGTTCGACGGTGGCGCGCCGCATTATCGGTGAAGCCGCCGTCAACGTCGCTACCGAGGCCGTCGAGCAGCCGATGATTGCGGCCGAACGCGCCAAGCGCGGCGAGACGCTCACGACCGGCGAGGCTGTCACCAATGTGGCTGTTGCCGGTGTGGCGGGTGCTGTGATCCAGGGCGGTATCGTCGAGCCTGCGAGCGCCTTCCTGAAACGCCGCCGCGAGGGACGATTGACCCCGACCGAGCGCGCCGCCGTCAACGTCGTCGAGCGCGAGGCCGAAGTCGACGCGACCAGCCCCTTCCGTCCCGGTCCAGCAACGGAGGCTCACCGCGAGCGCGTGGCCGAAGCAGAGCGGGTATTGAACGGCGAGCAGCCGCCCCGCCCTGCCCGCCCTGTCGACCCTGTCGTGTCGCGGGAAGCCCTGAAAGCCCGCATCCGCCGTGCCGAGTCCAGCGGCGACGATACGGCTCAGGCGGCGACGTCATCGGCATATGGCCGCTATCAGTTCGTTTCGAAGACGTGGTTGACCTATTACAAGCGCCGCTATGGCTCGCAGGGACTGAGCGACGATCAGATCCTCGCCAAGCGCAGCGACGGGCAGCTTCAAGAAGCGTTGATGGACGATCTCATCCGCGACAACGAACGCGCCCTCGCCTCGATCGGCGCCCGCGCCACGCCGGGGAATCTCTATCTCGCGCATTTCGCCGGATCGGGCGGGGCGAAAGCGATCTTGCGCGCAGCCCCCGACACGCCGGTATCGCGCATTCTCGGCAAGCGGGCAGTCGCGGCAAACCCGTTCCTTAAGGATATGACCGCCGATGACGTGATTCGCTGGGCGCACCGCAAGGTCGGCGGCGATCCCGATGGCCCTTCGCTGCGCCGCGACGAGTTCGGCAGCGATGAGGAATGGGCGGCAGCGCAGCGCGAGGTCGATGCGGCCGAGGCTGCGCTGTCGAATATCAGGGCGCGCGAGGAAGGCGAGATTGAAGCATCCTTGCGAACCGAGTTCGACGACGCCGAGCCGATGGAATTCGATATCTGGCCCGAGGGCGAGACTGTCCGGCTGTTCCGCGCGGACACCCCCGGGCGCCGGGCAGCATCGCGCGCTTACGTCGAAGATGAAGCGGTAGCACGTGCTACTGCCGGTGAGGCGGGGGCGGTCTACTCGGTCGACGTTCCCGCCTCACGTCTCGCCGAGCTGGCCCCGCTGCGTTCGGGACAGCGCCGGATCGCGAACGAGGTTGCCGACGCGATCGAGCAGCGCGTCGAACCAGCGCCAAGGGCGACGGTGGCCCCCGATGCGATCGACGATTGGATTATCTCGCGCCACATGCTCCCCGAAACCGGCCCATCGGGCTACCGGATCGAGCAGGCGGACGACGGCTCCTTTGCTACCGTCGTGCTGCGCGGTCACGATGGCAGGGCCAAGGCGGGCCTTTTGATCCCGACGCACCCCGAGGCGGTCGAGAATTTCGGCGGCGTGATCAGCTATGTCTCGCCAGATATCCGCCGCAAGGGCATCGCGACGAGAATGTATAACATCGCGCGGGAAGCTGGCTTGCCGATCGACAACATGGCGGGGCGCGGTGATCTTACACCGGACGGCGCTGCATTCGTCAGCGCATGGCGGGAACGCTCCGCCCCGCTGCGCGCGGAAGGTGCCGAGCGGTTTGACGATGGGGTCAACGGTCCCGGTGCCCGTTCGGTGACGGACAGCCTTGAGCACGATCTACGGATGGTTGTCGCGGAGAATCCCAACGAGCTGATGCGGGTCGATGAAAGTGACGTGCGGCTTGCCGATGTGCTCGACGATCTCGACGCCGACGACGCCGCTCTTATTGCTGCGCGCGCCTGTATGGCGCCGAAGCGGGGGGCTTGATCTTGCCCGGCATTAGCGCCCGCCACGCCGAGACGGCGGCCCACGCGACCAGCAGAGCGGCGATATATGCCAGCGCGAAGGTTTCGCCGCCGAGCGCATATGCGATGAAGGCGATGATCGGCACGGCAATGAGGCGCGCCATCGGCTTGCGCACGAACAGCGGGGCGGCACCGATAAATACGGTGATGGCAATACCGGCGAGCAGGATCGGGGATATCGCGATCATGAGGAGCCATTTGCCAAGCTCCTTGTCGACGCTCGCGGCAATAGCGACCAGCGGCACGCCGAGGAAAGCCCATGCAAGCCCAGCGGCGGTCCATCGATCGCGCCGCCGCTCCAATTCCATCCACGAAGCTGATTTGCCCATAGGCGGCTCATCGCACGAAAGGCCCTAAATGTCTCTCCGAAATTGCATTCCCGGCATGGTCGAGCGCGGCGAGATTGACCCGCAACGGGCCAAGCGCATGTCCGATTTGTTCGACCAGCTTGAGAGCGGTTATCGGCAAAATATGGGGCCAGAGACGGCGGCGGCCGAAGCGAGCGAGCAGACGCTACGCCAGATGGCCGATGCGGCGGCATTGAAGCGCCGACAGACACTGTTGCAGGCGGCTTCGCAGCGCCGTGCCCGCGATGACATCGGGAAATATCGGGGCAGCTCGCCCTATGCGGCGATCCGCGCCATGATGGATCGCGATCTGCAAGCGCCCTATGAGAATGTCGTCACCCGCGCCGAGAATATCGAGTTTCAGGCACAAGCCGAGATTTCGGAGTTCATCCAGACGCACCGCCGCAATTTTCTCGGTAAGGCCACCAACCGCGCGGGGCTGCGCGAGGTCATCCAAGAATTGCACGGTCACGGCAGCGGCAACCCGCGCGCCAAGACCTACGCCGACGCGCTGGCGAATACGCTGGACAGCTTGCGCCTTCGCTTCAACGCGGCCGGGGGCAACATCGGCAAGCTGCGGGGCTGGGGCATCACGCACCGCCATGACGCGATCAAGGTCCGCCGTGCAGGCTATCCCCAATGGCGCGAGGATTTGCGCGAGGGGCTAGACACGGCGGCGATGCGCGATCCCGACACCGGCCTTCGCATGACCCCTGCCCGTCTGGAGGAAGTGCTGCGCGGCAGTTACGAGTCGATCCGCACCAACGGGCTCAGCGCCGAGCCGCTCGATCCCTTCATGTCGCAGCCGAAACTCGCGAACGCCCGCGCCTATCATCGCGTGTTCGTCTTCAAGGATGGCGATGCGTGGCTGGAATATCAGGCCAAATATGGCAGCGGCGACGCCTTCACGACGGTAATGGGCCATATCCGGGGCATGTCGCACGACATTGCCTCATTGGAGCGGTTCGGTCCCAATCCCGACGCGACCGTTAAGTTCTTGCTCGATTCGGTCGACCGGCTGGAGGCGCAGTCAGACAAGGTCGCGCCCGGTGCCGTCACCGGCTCGTCGGGCGGGCGGGCAGCGACCGAACGACTGTGGGCTTATCTCAACGGCGAGACGTCGGTGCCGGTGTTTGCCGAGGGCTGGCTTGAGCGCCCGAGCTACTATGCGATCCGGGGGATTGCGGGCACGCGCGACCTTTTGACGTCGGCGCTGCTTGGCTCGTCTCCGATCTCGGCGATCAGCGACGTCAATACCCAGTTGATGACGCGCAAACTCAGCGGGCTACCGCAGACGAAGGTGCTGTGGTCCTATCTCAAGCAGCTCAACCCGGCGAGTTCGGCAGACCGCAAGCTCGCGATCCGGCTCGGGCTCGGGATGCGCGACGCCAGCCATTCGCTCCTTGGCATGTCCCGCTTCTATGGCGAGACGCACGGCCCGCAGTTGACGCAGGTTATTGCCGACGACGTGCTGCGCCTGGCTGGCCTCAACAAATGGACGGAGGCAGGCCAGCGGGCGTTCGGGCTGGATTTCCTTGGCACGCTCGGCGACTTGCGGGGGCAGACGTTCGACGCCCTCCCCGACGCGATCCGGGGGACGATGACCCGCTACGGCATCGGCGTCACCGAATGGAATGCCATCCGCAAGGCCGAACCCGAGCGCCGGGGCAGCGCCGCATTCGTGAACGCGCGGAACATTGCCGATCGCCGGATCGCCGATCAGGTGCAGGAAATGGTGCTCGCCGAGACGTCCCGCGCGGTGCAGGAGAATACCGCGAGCGCCAGGGCCTTGATGCAGGGCGGCACGCGGCCGGGAACGTTGACCGGCGAGGCCTTGCGCAACAGCTTCCAGTTCAAGGGCTTCGCGGTTTCCATGCTGATGTCGCAAGCGCAGGTGCTGCGCGAGCTTGGCCCGTATCGGGCCGGTGTCTACGGGGCGCAGCTGTTCATCGGCATGTCGCTATTCGGCGCCGCCGCGATACAACTGCGCGAGATCGCCAAGGGCCGCGACCCGCGCCCGATGGATGATCCCGAGTTTTGGGCGGACGCGGCTTTGCAGGGCGGCGGGCTGGGCATCTTTGGTGACATCGTCGGCAGCTTCAAAAGCGACCGTATCGACAGCCTTGCGGGCTTCGCGCTCGGCCCCTTCTATGGGCTGGTCAAGGACACGCGCTCCGCCGTCTCGGGCATGTTCGACAATGAGGAAACCGGCGAACCGGCGAACCCCGCACGGCAGGCAACGCGGATGCTCAAGCGCTACTCCCCCGGTGGGAACATCTGGTATCTGCGCGCCGCCTACGAGCGGATGATCCTCGATCAACTCTCGGAGGCCTATGACCCCGAATATGGCGCGAGCCGCGCGCGTGTCGAACAATGGGCCGCCGAGAATGGACAAGGCCTTTGGTGGGAACCGGGGGCGGATGCGCCGTCTCGCGGTCCCGATCTTGAGAACGCCTTGGGCGGCGAATGACGAAAGGAAATATCTATGTGTGATCCGGTTCTAGGGCTGACGATCGCTTCGGCGGCTGTCACCTCCGCAGGCCAAATCCAGGGCGGTATCTATGCCTCGCAAATGTCCCGATACAAGGCGCAGGTCGCCGAGCAGAACAAGCAGGCGTCCCGCGAGGCGGCGAACGACGCTATCGTGCGAGGGCAGGAACAACAGCGCCAGCTCGGGCGAGATGTGGCCGCGCGGGTTGGTGCGCAAGAGGCACGGATGGGGGCGAACAACATCGATCCCACATTCGGCAGCGCGAGCCGCGTGATCCTCGATACGGAGATGATCGGCGCGGAGGATTCGGCGGCGCTGTCGGAGAACAACCGCCGCGAGGTTCGCGCTCGGGCGATGGATGCGTGGAATTACGAAAGCGAGAGCCGTGCCGCGCGGGCGGAAAGCAAGCAGGCCAAGGTTGCCGCGGGCTTCGCGGTCGCTTCAACCCTGCTCGGGTCCGCGACGCAATATTCGCGGTATCGCAGCCAGCAGTTCGGGTAGGCAGCGAAACGTTATTCTGCGGGAAAGGCGTGCAGGACTGTCTTCCAGAAGGTTTCTACCTCGTGGAGTGCCGCGTGGCTCAGCACCGGATGCCCGCCCTTGTCGAGTAAAGCGTCAACGGCGTCGATGCTGCGATTTCGCCATTTTTCCGCATAAGCTCGCGGGTCGTCCTTGGTTCGGCATATCTCGGTGTATAGGTCTGCGACTAAATAACGGATCGCCATCTCGTGGCCAAATCGCCGAGCGAGAGCATCTTCGTCCAAGTCAGTTCCTTTCATATGGAATATCGACGGGACGATAAGCCGACTGCGAGAGCAAGTCTATTGCAGCGCGCGATACCCTCAATGGTGTTCCATCCGTGTTGCATGGATTCGCCGGTAATGCCGGGGAACGGACGGGAAACAGCGAGAAACAGGGAGAACAGGATGGAACACGAAAATTCCACTGACCCACGTTAAGTCATTGAAAAATGGTGCACCCGCCGCGATTCGAACGCGGGGCCCCCAGATTAGGAATCTGATGCTCTATCCTGCTGAGCTACGGGTGCGCCGCCGCTCGTGTAGCGGCGGAGCGCGCGGAGCGTCAATCGGCTTGGATCAATTGGCCGCCTCGGGCGGTACGATCGGCACCAGCAAGGGCATCGCGGCGATCCCGTCGTCGCGGAGCGCCTCCGCCTCGTCGGGCGAAGCCTGGCCGTGGATCAGGTCCTCGGCCGCGCGTCCCTCGTGCATCGCGCGCGCGGCATTGGCGAAATCGCGGCCGACCCAGCGCGATTGCGGCAGCATTTCGGCCTGTTTTGCCGCGATGCCGGCGAGCAGCTTGCGCACCAGTTCGGGGCGGGGCTCGGGCTCCGCCGGCGCCGAAACGGGCACGATCGAGGCCTGATTGGACTTCGCGCCGACCCGCGGCGCCATCACCGCCTTCGTCACCGCGCTGTCGCCGCAGACCGGACAGGCGATCAGGCCGCGCGCCTGCTGGTCGGCGAAGCTGTCGCTGCTCGCGAACCAGGCCTCGAACCGGTGATCGCCGGCCGCGCAGCAAAGATCGAACACGATCATGGGTCAGGCGGCTCCGATCAGCGCGTCGAGTTCGCCCTTCGCGTCGAGCGCGGCGAGGTCGTCGCTGCCGCCGACATGCTTTCCGCCGATAAAGACCTGCGGCACGGTGCGGCGCCCGTTCGCGCGGGCGACCATCGCGTCGAACCCTGCGCGGTCCATCGTCACGTCGATTTCGCGGAAATCGGCGCCCTTGCCGTCGAGCAGCATCTTCGCCCGCGTGCAATAGGGGCAGAAAGCCTTCGTATAAACTTCGATCTGGGCCATGCGGCTATCCTGTCATCCTTTCGGTCTGCATATCGGAATCCAACGAAGCAAAGTCAAATATGTTGCCCCCCACCGCGTCGGGGACGACGCGCGCCCAGGTCAGCGCCGACACCCGCATCGCGCCGCTCCGTCGCAGCGCCCGCGCCGCGGCGCGCAGCGTCGCCCCGCTCGCATGAACATCGTCGACCAGCACCAGATGCTTTCCCGCCGCGCGCGCCTTGGCATCGGGCGCCAGCGCGAAGGCGCCAGCAACGATGCGCTCGCGCTCCTTGCGCCCCTTGCCGCGCAGCGATGCGGTCGGCTTGACGCGGAGCAGCAGATGATGATCGCGCGGCGCACCCGTCAGCCGCGCGAGTTCGTCGGCGAGCAGCGCGGCCTGGTTGAACCCGCGCGACCACAGCCGCCAGCGGTGCAAGGGCACCGGAACGAGCAGGACCGCATCGATATCGCCCAGCACGACGAGTTGGCGCGCCATCAACCGCGCCATCAGCCGCGCATGCCCGGTCCGCCGCCCATATTTGAGCCGCAGCGCGACCGTGCGGGCGACGGGGCCATAGGCGAGCGCCGACGGCGCGCCCTGGAAGGGCGGCGGATCGGCAAGGCACGCCCCGCACGCCAGCGCCACGCCAGGCGCGGCCGTAGGCAAAGGGATCGAGCAATGGGCGCATCCTGGCCCGCCTAGGAAATCGAGCGACGACCAGCAGGCGAGGCAGAATTGGCGATCGTCGCCGACGATCACCCCGCAACCCGGGCAACGCGGGGGCAGCGCATAGTCGACGATCGCGCGCGTCGCGGCGCGCAGACCGCCCAGCCATGCCTCGGCCGGCGCGTCGGTTTTTTCGGCTTCCCCCGTCGCCTTTGCCATCCGCGGGTTGTGAAGCATCGCCGGGGGCTGCACAAGCGGCGCATGTCGCAAGCCCCACGTTCGCTTTTCTCGCCCGCCCGCCACCGCGCCCAGCGCGACCGCATGGCGCGCCTGCCCGCGGCCGCCAATTTCCTCGCGCCGATCATCGCCGAAACCTTGCTCGACCGGCTGACGATGGTGACGCGCGAATTTCCCCGAACCCTGCTCGTCGGCGCGCACGACCCCGCGCTGATCGACCATCTTCGCGCTACCGGCACCGACCTCATAATCATCGAGGCGGCGCCCCGGCTCGCAAGCCGGACTGCGGCGATCGCGGTCGAGGCCGATGCGGTCGACCTGCCATTCGGCAGCTTCGACCTCATCGTCTGGCCGGGCGGGCTCGACAGCGTCAACGACGTGCCCGGCGCGCTCGTACGACTGCGCGCGCTGCTCGCGCCCGACGGCCTGCTGCTCGGCGCCTTCGTCGGCGACGGCAGCCTGCCGCGCCTGCGCCGCGCGGTGATGGCCGACGGCGTGCGGTCGATCGCGCGGTTGCACCCGCAGATCGATCTCGCGGCGATGGGCAATCTGCTCCAGCGCGTCGGCTTCGCGCTTCCCGTCGTCGATGTCGAGGCGCTGATCGTGCGCTATGGCGACTGGTTCGCGCTCGCACGCGACTTGCGCGCAACCGGCCTGTCGAGCCGCCTCGATCCCGCACCGCCGCCGCTGACCCGCGACGAGGCGGCGCGGATCGCCGCGGCGTTCGCGGCGCAAGCCGACCCCGACGGCCGCATCGGCGAAAGCTTTCGCCTCGTCCATTTCAGCGGCTGGGCGCCGCATCCCGATCAACCGCAGCCCGCGCGACGCGGCAGCGGCACCGCTTCGCTGACGGAGGCCCTCAAGCCGAAGGGCTAGATCAGTGCCTCGAGCAGCCCGATCAGCGGCTTGTCGGCGGGCGGCATGTCGAGGCCGTGTAGTTCTACCGGGCGCACCCAGCGAAGCGCGCTCGCATGCTGCGCGACCGGCGTTCCGTGCCATTTGCGGCATACGTAAAGCAAGAGCAGCAGATGCCGGTCGCCCAGCATGTCGCTCGCAAAGCAGGCGGGCGCGAGGCAGGCGTGATCGACATCGATCGCCAGTTCCTCGGCCAGTTCGCGGATCAGCGCCTGCTCGGGCGTTTCGCCCGGCTCGAGCTTGCCGCCCGGAAACTCCCAGAGTCCCGCCATCGCCAAGCCTTCGGGGCGCTGCTGGACGAGCAGCCGCCCGTCGCGGTCGACCAGCGCCGCGGCGACGACAACCAGCGATGTTTTTGGCGGTTTTCCGGGGATGAGCGCGGACAAATTGTTAACCTTCCTATGCGAATGCTGGATTCCTCGGGAACTATATTTCAGTCGGGGGTGGAACAATGCGAAACTTTTACAGGCTGATGCGGTCGACCAGGGCCGCCACGGCCGTCGAATATGGGCTGATCCTGGCCCTCGTCTTTCTGGCGGCCGTCGTCGCGGTCAGCAACGTCGCCAACTCCACCGGCAATATGTGGGGCAAGGTTTCGACCGCCGCGGACGCGAATATGTAGCCGCGGCGGCTGTCCCTTTTCGGGGCGGCCATGGGGCCCGTCCCCTCGCGCGACATTAAGATTTTCAAAACCTATTCGCCCTAAACCGCAGATGTTGACCCAGACCAGACCGTCAACAGGGTAAGTGAAATCAGGAGACCAGTCATGAAGTTCATCAAAAAGTTCGTCCGCGACACCAAAGCCGCCACCGCCATCGAATATGGCCTGATCGCGGCTCTCATCGCCGTCGCCGGCATCTCGGCCATGGGCCTCGTCGGCAACAGCGTCAGCAACACCTTCAATTCGGTTGCGTCGAACCTCGACTAATCGCGTTGGTTTGCGCGCTTCGCGCGCAACGAAAACGGAAGGGCGGTGGGTCATCCCACCGCCCTTTTTCGTGGTTTCGGACTTATCGGTTCGCGTAGACCACGACCTTGACCTTCTGCCCCGGCGTCAGCCGGCTTGAAGCGGTCAGCCGGTTGAGCACCTGGAACCGTTCGGTCTGATAATTGCTGTACGCCATCCGCCGCGCCAGGCTGGCGACGGTATCGCCGCGGCCGACGGTGACGACGTCGACGCGCCGCGGCCGGATCGCCGCCGCCTCGGCCGAGCTCAACCTCCGCACGCTGGTAAACATCGAATTGAAGGCGCTGCCCCGGCCCGCCTGTGTCAGCGCGACGAAGTGGAACGCCTGCCCGCGCGAAAATTCATAGGCGAAGACGGTGACGTCGACCTGACCCGACTGGCTGTTCACGCGCGCGGTCGAATAGGACGCCGGGATGCCGTTCACGGTCGTCCGCTGGATCGCGCTCGGGCTGATCGACGCATTGCCGGCGACCGCCCGGAAAGCCGCCGAGATATAGGCGTTCATGTCGCCACTATACGCTCCGGTCGAAAATTGCGCCTGTCCGCCATTGCCGCTGATCGACACCGCATCGGCGCTGTTCTGCATCCCGTAGCCGTTCGGCACCGTGAAGCGCAGCCGGAGATCGGGGTGCAGGAAATCGCGTCCTTCGATAACGCCCTGCGCCGGGTCGTCGCCGTACAGCACGCCGTCGACCGACGCGAGAAAGGCGTCGGCGTTGCGGTTACCGCCGCGCGCACCGACGCGGCTCGCCAGCGTTTGCGCGTTCCGCACGCGCGAGGCGGGGTCGGGGTGCGTGCTCGCCCATTCGGGCAGCGACCGCGCATCGCCGCCCGACAGGCGCGCGTCGAGGTTCGTCTGATTGGCGAGGCTCGCGAGCATCGTGGACAGCGCGAGCGGATCGTAACCCGCACTGCGGAGATATTGGACACCCAGCTGGTCGGCCTGCAACTCCTGACTGCGCGAGAAGCCCAGCGTCGCGAGCTGCGCGACGCGCATCGAATTATTCTGGAGCAACCCGCCCAGCCCGCCGAGCAGCCCGCCATTGTCGCCGATCGCGCTGCCGAGCACCGCGCCGAGCACGCCGAGGATCGAATTGCGCGTCGCCGCCGACTGGCGCTTCTTGCTGTGCTGCGCAGCGACATGGCCGACTTCGTGCCCGAGGACGCCGGCAAGCTCCGCCTCGTCGTTCATCAGCGCCATCAGCTGGCGGGTGACATAGATATAGCCGCCGGGGATCGCGAAAGCGTTGTTCACCGGCGAATTGAGCAGCGTCACGGTGAAATCGCTGGGCGACCGCGACAGGCCCGATTGCATCGCGATATTCTGTCCGACGCGGTTCACATAAGCGGCCTGTGGCCCTTTGTACGCGCCGCCGAATTCCTGGAGCAGCTGCGGATGCGCCTCGTCGCCCTGCTTGCGTTCGGCGGGCGAGATATTGGTCTGGGTCTTGATCGCCTTCAGCTGCGCGTCGGCGGGACTGCTGCCCCCTGCCATCGCGCAGCCCGTCAGAACCAGTGCCAGCGCCATCGTCGTCGTCATCCGGGCCATCAATGCACCTCCCTGCCTTACCGTCATTCAACCATACCGCCCGTGCTGAGTTTGTCGAAGCACCGTCCTTTTTCGGCCAAGCCAAAGGGAAAGGACAGTCCTTCGACAAGCTCAGGGCGAACGGTGGATAGAAATAGCCATAGCCAGGAAGGAAACGCCAGCTTCCGTGTTCTGGTTCCGGCCGGTCAGGCGCGTCCCATCGCGAGGAATTTTTCCTCGCGCGCGGCGAGCAGCGTATCGCGCGGCAACCCCGCCAGCGCGGCCAGCTCCTGTTCGATCGCATCGCCCAGCGAAGCGATCGCGGCTTCGGGCGCGCGGTGCGCGCCGCCGACGGGTTCGGCGACGATCCGGTCGATGACCTTGAGACCGAGCAGGTCCTGCGCCGACATTTTCATCGCCGCGGCGGCATCCGCCGCCTTGTCCGACGTGCGCCACAGGATCGAAGCGCAGCCTTCGGGCGAGATCACCGAATAGACCGCATGTTCGAACATCAGCACGCGGTTGGCGGCGGCCAGCGCGATGGCCCCGCCCGAACCGCCCTCGCCGACCACGGCCGCAACCATCGGCACGCCAAGCGCGAGGCATTGTTCGGTCGAGCGCGCGATCGCCTCGGCCTGCCCGCGCTCCTCGGCCTGAATGCCCGGAAAAGCGCCCGAAGTGTCAACGAGCGTCACCACCGGCAGGCCGAAGCGGTCGGCGAGCTGCATCAGGCGGATCGCCTTGCGATAGCCCTCGGGCTTCGCCATGCCGAAATTATGCTTCATGCGCGACGGGATATCGTCGCCCTTTTCATGGCCGATCACCATCACCCGGCGGCCGCGAAAGCGCGCGAGCCCGCCGAGGATCGCCTGATCGTCGGCGAAATTGCGGTCGCCCGCCAGCGGCATCCAGTCGTCGAACAGCCCCGCGACATAATGTTTGAAATGCGGCCGGTCGGGATGGCGCGCGACCTGCGTCTTTTGCCACGGCGTCAGCTTGCCATAGATTTCGCGCAGCAGTTTCGAGGACTTGTCCTCCAGCCGCGCGATGTCATTGTCGATGTTGAGCGACGGGTCGTCGCCCATTTCGCGCAGTTCGGCGATCTGTCGATCGAGCGCGGCGACCTGTTTTTCGAAGTCCAGAAAGGCTGTCATGCGGAGTCGCTAGGACGATGATGTGTCAAGGTCAACGCCATCCATGCGAGCAAGCGGGTGACGCTTGTTGACCAGCTCGACGAGGCGGCGGCTATCGACATGCGTGTAAATTTCGGTGGTCGCGATGTCGGCGTGGCCGAGCATCAATTGCAGCGCGCGCAGATCGGCGCCGCCTTCGAGCAGGTGCGTCGCAAAGGCGTGGCGCAGCACATGCGGGCTGATCGCGGTCGGGTCGATCCCGGCGCGCGCCGCGAGTTCGCGCAGCATCTGGAACAGCCGCACGCGCGAGATATGCGCCTTGCCCGACGGGAAGAGCCAGGGTGACCCGTCGACGAGCAGCGGCAGCCAGCGATCGAATGCCGCGCGTGCGCGCTGCGACAAAGGCACCAGCCGTTCCTTGTCGCCCTTGCCGCGGACGATCAGATATTCGCGTTCGCCCGCCACGGCGCGGCGCGGAAGCGACACGAGTTCGCTCGCGCGGAGACCCGACCCATAGAGAAGTTCGAGCAGCAGCAGCATGCGTACGGCGTTTGCCGACGGCGCTTCCCCAGCGGCTTCTTCACCCGCTTGCTCGAACAGCCGTTCGACATCGGCGTGGGTCAGGATGCGCGGCAACGGCCGCCGCGTTGCGGGCCGCGCTATGTCGAGCGCCGGATTGTCCGCCCGCTCGCCCTCGTCCAGCAGGAAAGCGTAGAACTGCCGCAGCGCCGACAATTTGCGCGCCGCGCTGCTCGCGGCAAGCGGCTGATAATCGGCCATCAATTTGCGCAAAGTCGAAGCATCGGCGTCGCCGAGCGGGCCTTTGATCCACTCGACCGCCTGTTCGAGATCGCGGCGATAGGCGGCGAGCGTGTTGCGCGACGCCCCGCGCTCGGCCGCCATCATTTCCAGAAAGCGGCCGATTAACGCGCCGTCAGACACGCACCAAGGCTTCGGCCGCGATCATCCGCGCTTCGGCTTCGAGGCCGACGTCGCGCAGCGCGCGGACGATATAATAGAGATGGTAGGGCGGCACTTTCGACCATTCGCCCTGCATACCCGTCGCCGCGAGCAGCGCCACCATGCCCGGCTCTCGCCGCTCGGCCGCCGCCATGATCGCCCGCGACCAGCGCGTCTGCTTGCCCAGGTCGACACTGAGGTCGCTCGCCGCCGAGGCCGCGGCGTTCGCATCGAGCCGCCCGAGACCCGCGAGACCCGCGAGCAGGAATTTCGAGCGCAGCGTGTCTACGCTGTCGTCATCGTCCGAAAACCGCTCGACCGCGCCCGCGCTCGTGCCGCTGAGCGCCCGCGGCGAACCGACCGCGAGCACGCCCCACGCGCGGCTGCCCACCGACACGCTTGGAACCCAGGCGAGCGCATTCGCGTCATAACCGCCCGCGAGCATCGACCCCAACAGTTGCCACGGATCGCCGCCGGTATCGGTGCTGGGTGAAAGCGCGGCGGCGGCGCGCGCGGTCGCGACCATCGCGGCATAGGTTTGCGCGGTGTTTCCGCCCGCCGCCCACAGCTGCTCCATCGCGGCATAACGTTCGGCGCCGGTGGCGAGACGAAAGGCGCCGCGAAGCTGCTCTGTCTGCGCCGCGAGCGTTTCGCCGGGCTCTTCCTCGCTCGCCGCGGCGCTGAGCAGCGACACATAGGCCTCGTTCGACAGCACCCCCCGCGCCGCCGCCTCGGGCGCTGCGGCGATGCGGTCCGCCATGTCGGTCATCGGCGCGAGAACCATCCAGCCCTTCATATAATAGGGCGCGACGGTCCGCAGCGTTTCGGGAACCGGAATCGCGGTCGCGGTGGCCATGCCGAAACGCCAGCTCGTCAGCCGGTCGATATTGTCCCATTCGATCGTCGTCGAACGCCGGCCCGCGCCGGTCGCCCCAAGCACGCGTTCGGCGAGCAGAACGTCGAAGTTCGAAATCTTGCCGCTCGACCGCACGCGGCCGATCGCCCAGCCGGCCGGTCCGGCCTCGCCCGACAGGCCCGCGCAAATCGCGGCCGAAAGGCGCCACGTTTGCTGATCGCCATGCGCGAGCCCCGCCGGCACATAGGGGCACATGCCCGCCGGATCGGCGGTGGCGAGATAGACTTGCTGCGCCGCGGCGACGAGGCGCGGGCTCGCGCGGTCATAATCGACCGACTGGACGATCCGGCGCGCGGTGGTCGATTCGCCCATGCGAAGCAGCAGCGACGCGCGCTCGGCGGCCAGGTCCGCGCCGTTGATGGTGTCGGGCGTATCGATCGCCGATGCGAGGGCGCGGCGAAGCAATATCTGGCCCCAGCGTGAGGCGAACTGACCGCTCGTCTTGCGCATGATCGCCGCGGCATATTGCCCGCGAACCCCGAACGCGTCGGGGGCAAGCCCCCCGGTTTCGGGGGTGAGCGGCCCGATGCGGGTGAGCAGGCGGCGCGCGCCGGGCGGCAGATCATATTTCAGCCCGCCCGATTCGACCTCTTCCTCTTCCTCGCCCTCTTCATCCGCTGCGCCGACCGTGGTGGTATCGAGCGTCGGCGTGACCGGCGGCGGCACGGCGCCGTTCGTCGGCGCCGAACCCGGCGTGGGCGTCGCGGCGGGTGACGGCGTCGGTGAGGATTTCGGGGCGGGCGTGTCGGGGGGCGTGCCGAACCCTTCGGGCAACAGCGATTCCTGTGCGATCACAGGCAGCACCAATATGGCGGCGAGCGCGGTGGCCGACAGGCCCAGCGTCAACGACAGCGTGTTTTTTTTCATCGCGCCGCGCCTTCGGCAATCTTGTCGGTCACATTCACCTCAATCATTCCGGCCTGATCGGTCATGACGCCGCAGCCCGCCGTTCGTCCGGTATCGCGCAAAACCATTGTTCCGCGCCGCACGGGCGGTATAGCCGCGCGCACCATGTCGCGAAACCCGAAAAGCCCGGCTGCTGCCATCCCCGCGTCGATCCGCGACCGGTCGATCGTGCTCGTCGGGTTGATGGGGTCGGGCAAATCTACGATCGGCCGCCGCCTCGCGCAGCGGCTGGGCATGCGCTTTGCCGACGCCGACGACGAGATCGAGCGCGCCGCCGGCATGACGATTTCCGACATTTTTTCGCGCTTTGGCGAGGCGCATTTCCGCGATGGCGAGCGTCGCGTGATCGCGCGCCTGCTCGCCGAAAAGCCGATGGTGCTCGCGACCGGCGGCGGCGCCTTCATCAACGAGGAAACGCGCGCGCTGATCCTGAAGGACAGCGTCTGCGTCTGGCTCGACGCCGACATCCCGACCCTCGTCGAGCGCGTCGGTCGCCGCAGCCACCGCCCGCTGTTGAAGGACCGCGACCCCGGCGAGGTGCTTCGCGAACTGGCGGCGGTCCGCAATCCCATCTATGCCGAGGCGCCCTTGCGCGTCAGTTCGGCGAGCACGCCGCACGATCATACGGTGCGCGCGATATTGGAGGCCCTATCAAAGTGGGAAGATCCGCTATGGAAACGCTGACGGTCGAGCTGGGCGCTCGCAGCTATCCGATCCTGATCGGCGACGGGCTGATCCGCAAAATCGGCGAGCATGTCGCGCCGCTGCTGAAGCGCCCGCGGACGATGATCGTCACCGACGCGCATGTCGCCGACCATTATCTGATTCCGCTCGGCACCTCGCTCGCGATGGAGAATATCTCCATTTCCTCCTTCGTGCTCGAGCCCGGCGAAGGCACGAAGAGCTGGGCCGGCCTCGCGCGCCTGACCGAATGGCTGATCGGCGAAGGCGTCGAGCGCGGCGACCATGTCATCGCACTGGGGGGCGGGGTGATCGGCGACCTCGTCGGTTTCGCGTGCAGCATCGTCAAGCGCGGCTGCAACTTCATCCAGGTCCCGACCACCTTGTTGGCGCAAGTCGACAGCAGCGTCGGCGGCAAGACCGCGATCAACGTGCGCGCGGGCAAGAACCTGATCGGCGCCTTTCATCAGCCGGCGATGGTCGTGATCGACCCGACGACGCTCGAAACGCTGCCGCGCCGCGAGCTCGGCGCCGGCTATGCCGAGGTCGTCAAATATGGGCTGATCGACGACGCGGACTTTTTCGCCTGGTGCGAAGCGAACGGCGCGGCCTTGCTCGCCGGCGACAGTGTTGCCCGTCACAAGGCGATCGCGCACAGTGTCGCCGCCAAGGCGCGCATCGTCGCCGCCGACGAGCGCGAGACGCAGGATATCCGCGCCCTGCTCAACCTCGGCCACAGCTTCGGCCATGCGCTTGAGGCCGAGACGGGCTATTCGGACCGGCTGCTGCACGGCGAGGCGGTCGCGGCGGGCATGGTCCTCGCGCACCAATTCTCGGCCGCTAACGGCCTCTGCCGCACCGAAGACGCGATGCGCGTGCGCGACCACCTCGCCAGCCTCGACCTGCCGCATAGCCTGGCGAGCGCGGGCGTGAACATAGGCGGCGCTGAACTCGCCGCGCATATGGCGCACGACAAGAAGGTGCGCGGCGGCAAGCTGCCGCTCATCCTCACCCGCGGCATCGGGCAGAGCTTCGTCACCGACAAATTTGGCCTCGATAGGGTGGCGGCGTTCCTCGACGGACAGCGTGCCGCATAGGAACGGCTAGCTCTCGCTCGTCAGTCCCGCCGCCTCATTCTCTTCGCGGGCCGCTTTCGCCGCTTGCCGCTTGCGGCGGAATTTTTCGAGCACGCTGTCGGCCTCGCGCCCGCCGCCCGGCTTGAAGCGATGGTCCATTCCCGCCGACAGGTCGCCCTCGTCGAGCTGCACCTGCAGCCGCGTATCGTCGAGATGGCGCAGGGTCGCCTCGACGTCGTCCATCTCAGCCGGGTCGACATCAAGGTGGCGCAACGCCGTCAGCCCCATCGCGATCGAGCTTTCAAACACCTCGCGGATGACGCCATCGACACCGGATCCGTCGATCGCGAGCAATTGTCGCCTGTCGAACACGCGCATCAATATCTTCGCGTTCGGGAAGGCCTCAACGATCGGTCTCATCGCTTCGGCGTCGACCGACGCATCATCCATGCAGAAGATGATCAGCCGCGCTTCCTCGGCCCCCGCCCGGCGGAGCAGGTCGATCCGCAACCCGTCGCCGAAATAAACCTTGGTGTCGAAGCGGCTCGACAGCTCGATCTGGCTCGGCTTCTTGTCGATCAGCGTGACCGAGCAGGCGACGCCGTGCAACATCTGCGAGACGATCTGACCAAAGCGCCCATAACCGACGACGATCGCCGACCCGCGCGGCGCATCGGCCGGGTCGTCGAGCGCCGGCTGGTCGGTTTCGGGCGCGAATTCCAGATTGCGTGCGAACAGCATCAGAAAGGGCGTCGAAATCATCGACAAGGTGACGACGGCACTGAACAGGCTCGCCGCTTCGGGCTGGATGAGCAACGCGTCGGTCGCTTGCGCAAAAAGGAGGAAACCGAACTCGCCGCCCTGGCTCAGGAGCAAGCCAAGCCCCAGCGCCGCTTTCCAGGGCTTGCCGAAGAGGCGGATGATCAAGGCGAGGACCGAAAATTTGACGGCGACCAATCCCGCCGCGAGCGCGAGCACCAGCAACGGGCGCTCGATAACCGCACCGATGTCGAGCACCATGCCGACCGCGAGGAAGAAGAGGCCAAGCAGGATCAGGCGGAAGGGCTCGATGTCCGATTCGATCTCGTGCCGGTAGGGCGAGTCCGCGAGCATCACGCCCGCAACGAAAGCGCCGAGCGCTGGCGAGACGTGCAGGCTGTGCATCAACGCCGCGCTGGCGAGAACGGTAAGCAGGCCGACGACGACGAACAATTCGCGCTCGCCATAACGTCCGATGATCCGGAGCAACGGATTGACGACGAAGCGGCCGGCAAGAACCAGCACGACGATCGCCCACAACGTGAAGAAGGCCATCTGCCACCCCGACGGCGCGGAAGGATCGGCCGGCGCCCGCGACAGCACGGCGACGATGGTGATCATCGGGACGATCGCCAGATCCTGGAACAGCAGGATCGAAAAGGCCTTTTCGCCGAAGGGCGAGTTGATCCGGCCCGAGCTTTTGAGCCCCGGCAGCACCTGCGCGGTCGACGACAGCGCGAGCGGCAGGCCGAGCGCGAGCGAAGCCGCGGGACTGAACCCGAGCGTCAGATGGATGAGCGCGGTCAGCACCAGCCCCGTCACCACGACCTGAACCATGCCGAGCCCGAAGATCGCGCGCCGCATCTGCCACAGCCGACCGGGCGACAATTCGAGCCCGACGAGGAAGAGCAGGAAAGCGATGCCAAGCTCGGCAAAGGCCAGCTTCGATTCGCCGCCACCGACAAGCCCTAGTCCGTGCGGCCCGACGATCGCGCCCGCGATCAGGTAACCGAGCACGGCGCCAAGGCCGAGCCGGCGGAAGATCAGCACGAACAAGGTCGCAACCCCGAGCAGGATCGCGCCTTCGATCAGCGCGGTGTCGGTAGCCCTCTCGGCCGCTTCGGAGGCGGCCGCCGTGAGCGCGAGCAGCGTCACGCCGCCGCCCGCTCCTCGAGCGCCGCGACCGCGGCATCGAAGGGCAGCAGGATCGCCCCCTGACGCGCGGGATAGTCGCGCGCGGGGGCGAGCAGATCGAAGCCCGGCCAGTCGGGCCGATCGCCCTCGCCCGCGAACCAGCCCGCGATGGCGCCCCGCGCGGCGCGGATTTCGGCGAGCCCCAATCCCGGCGCATGGCGCGCGAGCAGCGCCGCCGACGCTTGGCCAAGCGCGCAGGCTTCGACGTGCAGGCCGACGCGCGTCACAAGGCCCGTATCGTCGGTGTCGAGATCGAGGATGATCGCGCTTCCGCACAGCGGGGCGCGCTTGCTGGCGCGGAGACGCGCATCAGCGAGCGGCAGATAGTCGGCGGTCGCGACCGCGAGCGCCAATATGTCGCGATTGTACAGCGGCGCGCTCATGGTGCGTCGTCCTTCGCGGCCTCGGCCTCGCGCGCTTCGGCCCGCCGCTCGGCGATCACCTTGCTCATCGCCGCGCTCGTCGCGTTGAGCGCCGGATAGGTGCGGCTGCCCGTCATCCAGGCCGGACGCTGCGCATTCCCGTAGCCGATGTCGTAGAGCAAAGTCACGACCATGAAGCCGATCGTCGCGATCAGCAGCCCCTTCACCGCGCCGAACCCCGCACCGAGCCCGCGGTCGAACCCGCCGACGAGCGACGCGCGGCTGCGCTGCCCCATCGCGCGCGATCCCCATTTGGCGAGCACAAACACGCCGCCGAACAACAGCACGAACGCCAGCATCGCCGCGCCCCCCTCGGTCCCGACCCAGCCCACGAGCAGGTCGGTGACAAGCGGATGAAAGAAGCGCACTGCCGCGATCGCGAGGACCCACGCCAGCAGCAGCGTCACTTCCTGCACGAGGCCGCGCGAAAAACCGAGCACCGCGCCGCCGCCGACCAGCACCAGCACGACGATATCCAGAGCCGTCAGACTTCCCATTTTGCGGTCGCTAGTCGCGACCGAGCATCAGGTCAACGAGTTCGCCGAGCCGGGCGAAGCCGGTGACCGAAATCCCGCCGACCCCTTTCATTCCTTGTGGCCCCCAACCGCGCGAAAAACCGAGCTTCGCCGCTTCGCGCAGGCGCAGCCCATCGTGCGCGACTTGCCGCACCTCGCCCGACAGCGACAGTTCGCCGAAGACGATCGCATCCGCGGGGACCGGCCGCTCGCTGAACGCCGAGATCAGCGCGGCGGCGACCGCGAGATCGGCGGCGGGATCGGTGAGCCGATAGCCGCCCGCGATGTTGAGATAGACTTCGGCGGCGCCCATCTGCAGCCCGCAGCGCGCCTCCAGCACCGCAAGCACCATCGCGAGGCGCCCGCTGTCCCAGCCCACGACGGCCCTGCGAGGCGTCGCTCCGCTCGCGAGGCGCACGGTGAGCGCCTGCACTTCGACGAGCACCGGGCGCGTGCCCTCCAATGCGGGAAAGACCACCGATCCCGGCACGTCGCGGCTGCGGTCGGTCAGGAACAGGCTCGACGGGTTGCTCACCTCGCCCAACCCTTCCTCGCCCATCGCGAACACCCCGATCTCGTCGGTGCCGCCGAAGCGATTCTTCACGGCGCGCAGGATGCGATACTGGTGGCTGCGCTCCCCCTCGAACGCCAGCACCGTGTCGACCATATGTTCGAGCACGCGCGGTCCCGCGATCGTGCCGTCCTTGGTCACATGGCCGACCAGCACGATCGCGGCGTCGCTGTCCTTGGCATAGCGGATCAATTCCTGCGCGCTCGCGCGGACCTGGCTCACCGTTCCGGGGGCACTGTCGATCAGGTCGCTGTGCATCGTCTGGATCGAATCGATCACGACGAAATCGGCGTCGCGGCCGTCGAGCGTCGCAAGGATGTCGCGCACCGAGGTCGCGCTCGCGAGCGCGACCGGCGCATTGCCGAGCCCCAGTCGCTGCGCGCGGAGCCGCACCTGCGCCGCGGCCTCCTCACCGCTGATATAGACGACCGACTTGCCCGCCTTCGCCAGCCGTCCCGCCGCTTGGAGCAGCAAGGTCGACTTGCCGATTCCCGGATCGCCGCCGATCAGCGTCGCCGACCCCGCGACGAACCCGCCGCCCAGCGCCCGGTCGAACTCGGCGATCCCGCAGAGCATGCGCTCGGGCATCTTGCTGTCGGCGTCGAGCGTTTCGAGCGCGAGCGTCCGCCCCCCGCGGCTAAGATCGTGCTTCGCCGAAAACACCGTCTCGCCGGCTTCCTCGACCAGCGTGTTCCACTCGCCGCAGTCGGCGCACTGCCCCTGCCAGCGATAGGTGGCGGAGCCGCAGTTCTGGCAGACATATTGACGTTTCGCTTTGGCCATGCCCGGCGCTTAACCGGAACAAAGGACGAACGCTAGCGCTTTCATCGAAGCCGACGGTTCAGTTTTGGCCCGCGTTGTTCTAGGGGGTCGTCAAATCCGAATCGCCTCGCACAAGAAAGCCCATCCCATGAAATTCTTCGCCGACACCGCCGAAATCGCCGACATCCAGGAACTCGCCGCGACCGGCCTGCTCGACGGCGTCACCACCAACCCGTCGCTGATCGCCAAGTCGGGCCGCGACTTCAAGGACGTGACCCGCGAAATCTGCGCGCTCACCACCGGCCCCGTATCGGCCGAAGTCGTCGCGCTCGACCATGCAACGATGATGAAGGAGGCCGAAATCCTCCGCAAGATCGCCGACAATGTCTGCATCAAGGTGCCGCTGACGATCGACGGGCTCAAGACGTGCAAGGCGCTGACCAGCGACGGCACGATGGTCAATGTCACGCTCTGTTTCTCGGCGGCGCAGGCGCTACTCGCCGCGAAGGCCGGCGCGACCTTCGTCTCGCCCTTCGTCGGCCGCCACGACGACAATGGCTTTGACGGCATGCAGCTCATCTCCGACATCCGGCTGATCTACGACAATTATGGCTATGAGACCGAGATCCTCGTCGCGAGCGTCCGCCACGGCATCCATGTGCTCGAAGCCGCGAAGATCGGCGCCGACGTGATGACCGCGCCGCCGTCGGTGATCAAGGGGCTGTTCAAGCATATCCTGACCGAAAAGGGCATCGAAGGCTTCCTCGCCGACTGGGCGAAGACCGGGCAGTCGATCTGAGACACGCCTCACGCTCTTAGCAGTTGACGTAAACGTTAAGTCATCGCGATACTCGCCCGAAAGGGAGAGATTCGCGATGACCGACACCACCATCCTCGCCGAACAGCGCGGCCATATCCTGATCGTCACGATCAACCGGCCCGAGGCGCGCAACGCCGTCAATGCCGCGGTCCACATCGGCATCGGCACCGCGCTCGAAGAGGCCGAGACGGATTCCGAAATCCGCGCCGTCGTCATCACCGGCGCGGGCGACAAGAGCTTCTGCGCCGGCGCCGACCTCGTCGCGCTGTCGCGCGGCGAAAGCCTCTATCCCGACGATCCGGCGCAGCAGGCATGGGGTTTCGCGGGGATGGTTTCGCACCCGATCTCGAAGCCGATCATCGCCGCGGTCAACGGCTTCGCCTTTGGCGGCGGCTGCGAGATCGCGCTGATGAGCGACATCATCGTCGCCGCGGACCACGCCCAATTCGGCCTGCCCGAAGTCAAGGTCGGGCTGTTCGCCGCGGCGGGCGGCGCCTTCCGCCTCGCGCAGCAACTGCCGAAGAAGCTCGCGATGGAATATATGCTGACCGGCGACCCGATCCCCGCCGCGCGCGCCGCCGAATTCGGGCTGGTCAATCATGTCGTCCCGCTTGCCGAGCTCATGCCCACCGCGCTCGCGCTCGCCGAAAAGATAGCTGCCAATGCCCCGCTGTCGGTGCAGGCGTCGAAGCGCGTCGCGCTCGGCATAGAGGACGGCCGCATCGCCGCCGACGCGCCCTTTTGGGAGCATAACACGCGCGAACGCGGCGTGCTGATGCGCAGCGAGGATGCCCGCGAAGGCCCGCTTGCCTTCGCGCAGAAGCGCAAGCCCGAGTGGAAAGCGCGCTGACGATGACCCAAGGGACAAAAACGTCCGATCCCGAACGCATTCCCGTCATCATCGGGGTCGGGCAGATCAACGACCGGCCTGAAGACCCCGATCAAGGCCTCGACTCGCTCGGCCTGATGGTCGAGGCATTGAAGATTGCCGACGCAGATGCGGGCGGCGGGCTCCTCGCCGATCTCGACAGCCTCGCGATCGTCGATCAGATCAGCTTCCACAGCCTCGGCAAGCTCTGCGAGCCGCTCGCCGCCGCGATCGGTGCCAATCCCGCGATCAATTACCAGTCCGCCGCGCCTCACGGCGACACGCCCGTCCGGCTGCTCAACGAGGCCGCGAACCGCATTGGCGCGGGCGAGGTCAAGCTCGCCGCGATCGTCGGCGGCGAGGCGCTGCGCACCGCCGCCGGCCGCGCTGCCAAGGCCGCGAGCGGCGAGGACAAGAGCTATAATGCGATCCGCAAGGTCGCGACACGACGCGAGCCCAATTACGCCCAGAAGCACGGCCTCGCCGCGCCGGTCGATGTCTATCCGCTCTACGAAAATGCGACACGCGCCGCGTGGGGCGAAAGCCTCGAGGATGCGCAGTTCGAAAGCGCCGAAATCTGGTCGCGCTTTTCCGACGTCGCCGCCGCCAACGACGGTGCATGGATCCGCAAGCCCGCAAGCCCCGAGGACATCCTCAAGGTCGACGAGCGCAACCGCCCGATCGCTTTCCCCTATTCGAAACTGATGGTCGCCAATTCGTCGGTAAACCAGGGCGCGGGCTTCATCGTCGCGAGCCTGGCCGAGGCATGGCGCCGCGGCATCCCCGAAGATCGCCTGATCCATATCGGCATGGGCGCGGCGGCAAAGGAGCCGCCAAGCATCCTCCACCGCGACCGCTACGACGGCAGCGTCAGTATGGAAACCTCGATCACCCGCACGCTCGAACTGAACGCAATGACCGCCAAGGATTTCGATTTTGTCGAGCTTTACAGCTGCTTCCCCTGCGTGCCCAAGATGGCGCGGCGCATCCTCGGCTGGCCGTGGGACCGCCCCGCGACGGTGTTCGGCGGCCTCACCTTCGGCGGCGGGCCGATCGCCAATTATATGAGCCATGCTGTCGTCTCGATGGTCGAAAAATTGCGCCACGAGGGCCGCTACGGGTTCCTCTTCGCCAATGGCGGCTTCGCGACCGACAATCATTGCATCGTGCTGGGCAACAAGCCGATTGCCGCCGCGAGCTTCCCACAGGATTTCGACTATCAGGCCGAAGCCGAAGCGAAGCGCGAGCCGGTCCCCGAGCTGATCGAGGATTATGCGGGGCCGGCGACGATCGAGAGCTATACGGTGTTTTATGGCCGTGATGGGGCGCCGAAAGCCGGTGTGGTCGTGGCGCGCACGCCCGCAGACAAGCGCACGCTCGCGCATGTCGATGTCAGCGATGCAGTAATGCTGGCGTTCCTGACCGATGGCAAGGCTGAGCCGGTTGGGACAACCGGCCAGATCGTGCCAATCGATGAAGGTTTCGGCTGGCGCGCAGCCTGATCTCCCCTCCCATTCATGGGAGGGGTCGGGGGAGGGCCTGTTTCGACGCGACGGCGCGGGAGCGTCACATGCCCTCCCCTAGCCCCTCCCGCAAGCGGGAGGGGAACTGGTCAAATGTCGAACGAAACCCCCTGCGCCAGCGGCAGCACGTCCGAATAATTCAGCGTATTGGTCGCGCGGCGCATATAGGCCTTCCAGCTGTCCGAACCCGACTCGCGCCCGCCGCCGGTCTCCTTCTCGCCGCCAAACGCCCCGCCGATCTCGGCGCCGCTCGTCCCCAAATTAACGTTCGCGATCCCGCAATCGCTTGCGACCAAGAAGCGCTCGGCCTCGCGCATGTCGGTGGTGAAGATCGCCGACGACAGGCCAGCCGCGACGTCGTTATGCAACTCGATCACCGCGTCGAGGTCGTAATAGCGCATGACATAGAGGATCGGCGCAAAGGTCTCTTCGAGCACCGGGCCGACCTGCCCCGGCATCTCGACGAGCGCCGGCTTCACATAAAAGCTCGCGCCTTCGCCAACGCGCTCGCCGCCGTGAACGACACCGCCCGCCGCCTTGGCGGCCGCGAGCGCGTCCTGCATCATCTCATAGGCCGCGCGGTCGATCAGCGGACCGACGAGCACCTCGCCCTCCAGCGGATTGCCGACGCCGACGCTCGCATAAGCTGCCTTCAGCTTGGCGACGAACCCGTCGTAGATGCTGTCGTGCAGGAATAGGCGCCGCGTCGTCGTGCAGCGCTGCCCCGCGGTCCCCATCGCGCCGAACGCGACGCCGCGCAGTGCGAGGTCGAGGTCGGCCGAGGGCGCGACGATCACGCCATTGTTGCCGCCAAGTTCGAGGATCGCGCGCGCGAAACGCTGCGCCAGCCGCGGCGCGACCGCGCGGCCCATCCGCGTCGAGCCGGTCGCCGACACCAGCGCGACGCGCTTGTCGTCGACCAGCGCCTCGCCGGCTTCGCGCCCGCCGATCAGCAACTGTGCCAGCCCCGCGGGCGCGTCGCCGAACCGCGCCACCGCACGCTCGAAAATCGCCTGCGTCGCCAAGGCGGTCAGCGGTGTCTTTTCCGACGGCTTCCAAACCACGCTGTTGCCGCACACCAGCGCGAGCGCCGCGTTCCACGCCCACACGGCAACGGGAAAGTTGAACGCCGAAATCACCCCGACGGGCCCAAGCGGATGCCAGACCTCCATCATCCGGTGCCCCGACCGCTCGGTCGCGATCGTCAGCCCGTAGAGTTGGCGCGACAGCCCGACCGCGAAGTCGCAGATGTCGATCATCTCCTGCACCTCGCCCGCGCCTTCGGACGGGATTTTGCCCGCCTCGATCGTCACCAGCTTCGCCAGATCGTCCTTCGCCGCGCGCAATTCCTCGCCCCACAGGCGGACGAGTTCGCCCCGCCGCGGCGCGGGGACATGGCGCCACGCGCGAAAAGCCGCGGTCGCGGCGTCGAGCTGCGCGTCGATCGCGGCGCCATCAACCACCTGCACCATCGCCAGTTGTTCGCCCGTCAACGGCGTCACCGACGGCATCGATCCGTCGGTCCACAGCGTGCGGTCCACGCCGAGTCCATCGAGCAACCGCGCGACCTCTTGGCCCAATGCCGTCATCATCTGTCCCTTCATTGGCGCCGACGCGCCCTTGCAGTTTGTGGCTCGCGGGTTATCGCAGCGGGCGAACAATGCAATGCCGATTGGGAGAGTCGTCCGTGTCCGAATTGTCGCCGTCAGAACCCTTTGTCCCCGTTCCGGCCGATGCCGCGGCGAACACGCATTGCAGCGCCGCCGATTACGACGGGCTCTACGCGCAAAGCATCGACGATCCCGACGCGTTCTGGGCCGAGCAGGCGAAGCGTCTCGACTGGATCACCCCGCCGACGAAGATCGCAAACTGGTCCTACGATCCCGTCGAGATCAAATGGTATGAAGATGGCGTCCTCAACCTCTGCCACAACGCCGTCGACCGCCATGTCGCTGCGGGCCATGGCGACCGCACCGCGATCATTTTCGAACCCGACGCCCCCGACGGCGAGACGCGGCATATCAGCTACAAAGCGCTGCTTGCCGACGTCATCCGCTTCGCGAATACGCTGAAGAAGATGGGCGTCCAGAAGGGCGACCGTGTCACCATCTACATGCCGATGATCCCCGAAGGCGCGGTCGCGATGCTCGCCTGCGCACGCATCGGCGCGGTGCACAGCGTCGTCTTCGGCGGCTTCTCGCCCGAGGCGATCCACGGCCGCATCGAGGATTGCGGCAGCGACTGGGTGATCTGCGCCGACGAGGGGCTGCGCGGCGGCAAGAGAGTTCCTCTGAAAGCCAATGTCGACAAGGCGCTCGAGCGCGTCGATGTGAAGGCGGTGCTCGTCATCGCCCACACCGGCGGCGACGTGAGCATGAAGGAAGGCCGCGATCATTGGTACGACGCGCTGTCGGCGGATGTCGGCGACACCTGCCCGTGCGAGCCGATGAATGCCGAGGACCCGCTCTTCATCCTCTACACCTCCGGCTCGACCGGCAAACCCAAGGGCGTCCTCCACACCGTCGGCGGCTACAGCGTGTGGACCGCAAGCACCTTCTATTATGGCTTCGACTATCGCCCGGGCGAGATTTTCTGGTGCAGCGCCGACATCGGCTGGGTCACCGGACACTCCTATGTCGTCTACGGCCCGCTCCAGAATGGCGCGACCACCCTGATGTTCGAGGGGGTGCCCAATTATCCCGACCACGATCGCTTCTGGCAGGTCGTCGACAAGCATAAGGTCAACATCCTCTACACCGCCCCGACCGCGATCCGCGCGCTGATGCGCGAGGGCGACGATTATGTGACGCGGCACGACCTGTCGTCGCTCCGCCTGCTCGGCAGCGTCGGCGAGCCGATCAATCCCGAGGCGTGGCGCTGGTATCACCAGATCGTCGGCAAGGGCCGCGTTCCCGTCGTCGACACCTGGTGGCAGACCGAGACCGGCGGGATCATGATCACCACCCTGCCCGGCGCGCACGCGATGCAGCCGGGCAGCGCCGGCAAGCCCTTCTTCGGCATCCGCCCGCAATTGGTCGATGCCGAGGGCGCCGTGCTCGTCGACGAACAGACCGGCGGCGCGTCCGAGGGCAATCTCTGCATCACGCACAGCTGGCCCGGACAGGCGCGGACGATCTATGGCGATCACCAGCGCTTCGCCGAGACCTATTTCTCGACCTACAAGGGCAAATATTTCACCGGCGACGGCTGCCGCCGCGACTCCGACGGTTACTGGCGGATCACCGGCCGCGTCGACGATGTGATCAACGTGTCGGGTCACCGCATGGGCACCGCCGAGGTCGAAAGCGCGCTCGTCCTCCACGAGGATGTCGCCGAGGCCGCCGTCGTCGGCTTCCCGCACGATATCAAGGGTCAGGGCATCTACGCCTATGTCACATTGAATGCCGGGGTCGAGCCGACCGACGAAATCGTCGCGGCGCTCAAGCAGCAGGTCCGCAAGGAAATCGGCCCGATCGCGACCCCCGACCATATCCACCTGACCCCGGGCCTGCCCAAGACGCGAAGCGGCAAAATCATGCGGCGCATCCTGCGCAAGATCGCCGAGAATGATTTCGGATCATTGGGCGACACCTCGACGCTCGCCGACCCGAGCCTGGTCGAAGGACTGATCGAAGGGCGGAAGAATCGCTGATCTTCCCCCCTCCCATTTATGGGAGGGGTCGGGGGAGGGCCTGTCCCCGAACCGAAGTATTGAGAGAGCTACAAGCCCTCCCCTAGCCCCTCCCGCAAGCGGGAGGGGAACTTAGAAATGAAAGTCCGGCAGTTCGGCCAGCGCGATCCCCAGCGCCTCGGCCCAGCCGTTCGCGACGCTTTCGAAATAGGGGTCGTTGCGCTCGAAGCGGCGCTCGCGCACTGTGGTGAAGTCGTCGCGCTCATGGATTTTCAGGTCGATCGGCAGGTCCACCCCCGCATTCGCCCGGATCGTCGAATCGAACGAGACGCAGAGCAGTTTCACCGAATCCTCGAACGACATCGCGGGATCATAGGATCGCACGATGATCGGCCGGCCATATTTGGTCTCGCCGATCTGAAAAAAGGGATTATCCTCCCCCGCCTCGATGAAATTGCCTTCGGGATAGATCAGGAACAGCCGCGGTTCGGCACCCTTGATCTGCCCGCCGACGATCAGCGAGGCGCGGAACAGCGAATCCGCCGCGGATTGGCCCTCGTCGTTGTGGCGCATCACGATGTTGCGCAGCGTTTCGCCGACGATCGTCGCGACCGCGAACATCGACGGCGCCGCCAGGATCGACGGATGCCGCTCCTCGGGCGCCTTGGTGCGCTCGTCGAGCAGGCTCACCACGGCTTGCGTCGTCGCCAGATTGCCCGCCGACATCAGGGTGATCACGCGCTCGCCCGGCACGTGCCAGCTGCGCATCTTGCGGACCTGCGAAATGTCGTCGACGCCCGCATTTGTGCGGGTGTCCGACATGAACACCAGTCCCTTGTTCAACCGCATGCCGACGCAATAAGTCATCGAATCCCGTATTCCCCGCCCGGAAAGTCCTGATCGTCCGGCCCGCTTATTGCTGGACCTGCAATTGGACAACCAGATTTTCCTGCGCCGCACCATAGCGCATGCCGCGAACCGGGGCCGCATCGCGATAATCGAGCCCGGTCGCGACGCGAATATAACGCCGGTCGGGCGAGTGGCCGTTGCTGATATCGAACCCGATCCAGCCGATATGCTCGAAATGCGCCTCGGCCCAGCCGTGCGTCGCATCCTGACGCGTCCGGTCGTTCATCATCAGATAGCCCGAGACATAGCGCGCCGGATGCCCCAGATGACGCATCGCGGCGATGAAGATATGCGCATGGTCCTGGCACACGCCGCCCTCGCCGGCGAGCGCCTGCTCGACTGTCGTCTCGGCGTCGGTGACCCCGATCCGGTAAGGGAGCTTGTCGAGGATCAGCGCCGACAGCGCATGCGCCCGCTCGATGTCGTTCGCGAAATCGCGGCCGAGTTCGGCGGTCAGTGAGCGCACCCCGCGTCCCGCGCGCGTCAGCGGGGTGGGCCGCAGGAAGGTCCAGAGCGGCATCGCGCCGCGGTGCGGTCCGATCACGCCATCCCATGTGATCAGCTCGACTTCGCCGGTGCAGCGGATGACGAGTTCGCTCGTCCCGCCGTTTACCGCGATCAGATCGACGCCATTGCCATGATGATCGGTATAATGAAGCTGCTGCGCGCCGCCCTCGATCTCGATCGTCCAGTCGTGGATCAGCTGCTGTCCCGGCCGTTCCTTTGGCGTCAGCTTGACCTGCTGCAGCGCGTAGCGGACCGGGCTGTCGTACCGATAATGGGTGATGTGTTCGACGCGCAGGCGCATAGTCACTCCACAAAACGGTAATCGCGCTCGATCTGCCGCGCGAGCGCGGCATTGGCGCGGAGGAAGTCGGTTATGAACTCGTGCAGCCCGCCGTCAAAGATCGACGCGATCGGGCGCGAGAGCCGGTCGCGGCTGATCGCCGTGCCCATTCGCACCGCCTCGGCCTCCTCGCCATAACTGCGCTGGAGCAGCCCGAGATTGTCGTTCATCTGATCGCAGCAGAAAGCGAGGCTGCGCGGCATCTGCTTGTAGAGGATCAGAAATTCGGCGATTTTCAGCGCGCTGATCTCGGTCCCATAGAGCCAGTGATAGGCGCGGTGCGCCGACACCGAGCGCAGGATCGTCTCCCACTGCACATTGTCGATCGAGCTGCCGATATGCGCGACCGACGGCAGCAGCAGATAATATTTGACGTCGAGGATGCGCGCGGTGTTGTCGGCGCGTTCGAGGAAGGTGCCGAGCCGTGCGAAATTATAGCCGTCGTTGCGCAGCATCGTACCCGAAAAGGTCCCGCCGACCTGCGCGCTCTGCCGCCGGATCGCCGCGAGCACATCGGGCAAATCATCCTCGCGCACCTGCCGCTTGAGCAGCGCGCCGAGCGTCATCCAACTCGTATTGACCGCCTCCCACACCTCGCGGGTCATATAGGTGCGCGCGGTGCGCGCATTGTCGCGCGCGCGCTTGACCACCGACAGGATGCTCGACGGATTGGCGGGATCGCGCAGCAGGAAATCGACGACGCGTTGCGAGATATAATCCTCGCCATGCGCCTGCCGGAACGCGAAATCCTGCCCCGCGGTGACGAGCACCGACCGCCATTCCGACCGCGCGGTGCTCGACCGCGTCAGCGCGATGCGAAACCCCGCGTCGATCAGCCGCGCATTATTCTCGCTCCGTTCGAGATAGCGCGCCATCCAGTAGAGGCTGCCGGCGGTTTTCCCCAGCATCGCCGTCAGTCCTCCAGGACCCAGGTGTCTTTGGTCCCGCCGCCCTGGCTCGAATTGACCACCAGCGACCCCTTGCGCATCGCGACGCGCGTCAGCCCGCCGGGCGTGATCTTGATCCCCTGCGGCGACATCAGCACGAAGGGACGCAAATCCACATGCCGCGGCGCGAGCCCCGCCTTGGTGAAGATCGGCACCGTCGAGAGCGACAGCGTCGGCTGCGCGATATAATTGCGCGGGTTCGCCTCCAGCTTGGCACGGAAGGCCGCGATCTCCTTCTTGCTCGCCGCGGGGCCGACAAGCATCCCATATCCGCCCGACCCGTGCACTTCCTTCACCACCAGTTCGGGCAGCCGGTCGAGCACCTCGCGCAGATGCTCGGGTTCCGAACAGCGCCACGTCGGCACATTGGGCAGCAACGCCTTCTCGCCCGTATAGAATTCGATGATGTCGGGCATATAGCTGTAAAGCGCCTTGTCGTCGGCGATGCCCGTGCCCGGCGCGTTGGCGATCGTGATCGCGCCGGCGCGATAGACGTCCCAAATCCCCGGCACCCCGAGCACCGAGTCCGGCCGGAAGTTCAGGGGATCGAGGAAGTCGTCGTCGACGCGGCGATAGAGGACGTCGATCGGGGTATAGCCCTGCGTCGTGCGCATCGCGACGCGGCCATCGACGACGCGAAGGTCGTGCCCCTCGACCAGTTCGGCGCCCATCTGGTCGGCGAGAAAGCTGTGCTCGAAATAGGCGCTGTTGTGGATGCCGGGCGTCAGCACCGCGACCGTCGGCGTGCCGTTGCAGGCGGGCGGCGCGCAGGCCGCGAGCGACTTCAGGAGGTTGAGCGGATAGTCGCCGACTTCGCGCACCGAAATCTTCGCGAACAGCTCGGGGAACATCTGGAGCATCGTCTCGCGATTCTCGAGCATGTAGGACACGCCCGAGGGCGTCCGCGCATTATCCTCGAGCACATAATATTCGTCGGCGCCGGTCCGGACGATATCGATGCCGCTGATATGCGTATAGACCCCGCCCGGCGGGTCCATGCCCATCATCATCGGCAGAAAGGCCTCGTTGCGCGAGATCAGCTCGACCGGCACGCGGCCGGCGCGCAAAATCTCCTGCCGGTGATAGATGTCGTGGAGGAAGGCGTTCAATGCGCGCACGCGCTGTTCGATCCCGCGCGACAGCCGCCGCCATTCGCTCGCCGCGATGATCCGCGGCACGACATCGAAGGGGATCAGCCGCTCGTCGGCTTCATCCTCGCCATAGACGTTGAAGGTGATGCCGGTGGTGCGGAAAAACGCCTCCGCCTGCTGCGTCTTGCGCTGGATGCGCGCCGTATCCTCGCGGCCGAACCAGTCCGAATATTCGCGATAGGGCGACCGGACCTCGCCCCCCTGTCCGGTCATCTCGTCGAAAAAATGAATGCGCCAGCCCTTTCCACGCAACACGCCACCGGTCCGGCCGCGATGCTTAGGGCGTCCGCGGCCCCATAGTTCCTGCCTGCTGCGTCGCTTGTCTGGCTACGCGGCCCTCAAGCTTATGAAGGCGATGCTAATCGCGCCCGCGCACCTTGGCAAGCAGGCTTGTGGGGCCGATTGATACGGTAACATCAGGGGGTTGCGACCATCTAGCCCCTCCCCTTCAGGGGAGGGGTTGGGGTGGGGGTCATCGGCCTTGCGTAAGGCCGATGACCCCCACCCGCTGCGACTAAGCCAGCAAGCTGGCAAGCCTCGCTGCCTCCCCTGAAAGGGAGGGATGGATTGCGTCAAATCGCCCCGTGGCAGTGCTTGTACTTGCGTCCCGACCCGCAGGGACACGGCGCGTTGCGGCTGATCTCCAGCGCGGCATAGGGATTTTCGCCCTCGGGCAGATCGGGCCTCGGCACCTGCATCGGCGGCAGCGTGTTCGCGATCACGCCCAGCGCGCCCGCGTCGATGTCGCCGCTATTGTCCTCGCCGGTGAACGGATCGATGTGCGTCGTCAGGAAATCGGGCAGGTCGGGGAGCGGCATCGGCTCGGGCTCTTCGAAGCGCAGGTCGATGCGCGCAACGGTGCGCGTCACGTCCTCGCGGATATTCGACAACATGCGCTCGAACAGCGCGAAGGCTTCCTGCTTATATTCGTTGATCGGCTGCTTCTGCGCATAGGCGCGCAGGAACACGACCTGACGCAGCGCGTCGAGGGTCGAGAGATGCTCCTTCCAATGATGGTCGAGCGTCTGGAGCAAGACCGACTTTTCGATCCCCTTCCACGTCTCCGCATCGACGAGACCGGCCTTCTCGGCGGCGACCGCGTCGGCCGCCTGCTGGATGCGCTCTTCGAAGATTTCGGCATCGACCGCATCCTCCTGCATCCATTCATCGATCGGCGGCGACAGGTCGAGGATGTTGGCGACGCGTTCCTTCATCGCCTCGACATCCCATTGTTCGGGATAGCTGCCCGGGGGGCACGCGTCGGCGATGATCGAGTTGACCGTCTCGGCGCGCATCGCGGTCATCACCTCGTCGACCGTCTCGCTGTCGATGATCTCGCCGCGTTGTTCGTAGATGACCTTGCGCTGGTCGTTCATGACATTGTCATATTCGACGACCTGCTTGCGGATGTCGTAGTTGCGCGCTTCGACCTTCTTCTGCGCGGTCTCGATCGCCTTCGACAGCCATTTCGACCCGATCGCCTCGCCGTCCTCCAGATTCTTGTTCATCATCTTGGAAAAGAGCGTGTCGGGGCCGAAGATGCGCAGCAGATCGTCGTCGAGGCAGAGGTAGAATTTCGACAGGCCGGGGTCGCCCTGACGCCCCGAACGGCCGCGCAGCTGGTTGTCGATGCGGCGGCTTTCGTGGCGTTCGGTCGCCAGCACGAACAGCCCGCCGGCGGCCAACACCGCCTCGCGCTCGGCTTCGACCTCGGCCTTGATCCGCGCGATACCCGCGTCGCGCTCGGGGCCTTCGGGCAGGTCCTTCAACTCGTCGTCGATGCGGAATTCTTCGTTGCCGCCGAGTTTGATGTCGGTGCCGCGGCCCGCCATGTTCGTCGCGATCGTCACCGCGCCGGTGCGTCCCGCCTGCGCGACGATATGCGCTTCGCTCTCGTGGAAGCGCGCGTTGAGGACGCTGTGCGGAACGCCGTCCTTTTCAAGAAAGGACGACAGCAACTCGGACTTTTCGATCGACACGGTGCCGACGAGCACCGGCTGGCCGCGCTCGTTCGCCTCGCGGATCGTCTTGGCGATCGCGCCGAACTTGTCGGTGATATTCTTGTAAAACTCGTCTTCGTCGTCCACGCGCGCGATCGGGCGGTTGGTTGGAATGTTGACGACATTCATCTTGTAGATGTCGAAGAATTCGGCGGCTTCGGTCGCCGCGGTGCCGGTCATGCCCGAAAGCTTCGGATACATGCGGAAATAATTCTGGAAGGTGATCGATGCCAGCGTCTGGTTCTCGGGCTCGATCTGCACGCCCTCCTTCGCCTCGACCGCCTGATGCAAGCCGTCGGACCAGCGGCGCCCGTCCATCATGCGGCCGGTGAACTCGTCGATGATCACGACCTTGCCGTCCTTGACGATATAGTCGGTGTCGATGCGGAACATCTGGATCGCTTTCAACGCCTGGTTGACGTGATGAACGACCTGCGTGTTTTCGATGTCGTAGAGATTGTTGCCCTGAAGCAGCCCGGCCGCTTCGAGCAGCCGCTCGACATGCTCGGTGCCGTCTTCGGTCAGGTTGATCGATTTGGACTTTTCATCCTTCTCATAATCATCCTCGGTCAAATGATGGACGACCTCGTTGACGCGGATATAAAGCTCGGACTTGTCGTCGGTCGGGCCCGAGATGATCAGCGGGGTGCGCGCTTCGTCGATCAGGATCGAATCGACCTCGTCGACGATGCCGAAGTTGAATTCGCGGTGGACCATCTGCTGGCGGTCGAACTTCATATTGTCGCGGAGATAATCGAAGCCCAGCTCGTTATTCGTCGCATAGGTGATGTCGCTGTTATAGGCGTCGCGGCGCTGCATTTCGTTGAGGTTGGGGACGATGATTCCGGTCGTCAGGCCGAGGAAGCCGTAGACGGTGCCCATCCATTCGGCGTCGCGCGTCGCGAGATAGTCGTTGACCGTCACGACATGGACGCCCTTGCCCTCGAGCGCGTTGAGGTAACAGGGCAGCGTCGCCATCAGCGTCTTGCCCTCGCCCGTCGCCATTTCGGCGATCTCGCCGCGGTGAAGGACGACGCCGCCGACCATCTGCACGTCGAAATGGCGCATGCCGAGCGTGCGGACCGCCGCTTCGCGCACCGTGGCAAAGGCTTCGGGAAGGATGTCGTCGAGCGTCTCGCCGGCGGCGAGCCGGTCGCGGAATCTCTGCGTCTGCGCCTGGAGACCGGCGTCGTCGAGCGCCTGCATCGCGGGCTCGAACGCGTTGATCTTGTCGACGATCTTGCGGATCGAAGCGACATAACGGTCGTTGGACGAGCCGAACAGGCTCTTGGCAAGGCCAGCAAACATGGGTTTTTCCTTGGGATCAGAATGAAATGGCGGCATTGTGGCCGCGAAAATACAGGAAACGAGCCCCTATCGCGGGGCGGCGCCTCGGGAGGGCGCAGACATCGCCACGCTATTCGAGCGCGCGGTCGCTACCGGTAAGCAGGCCGGGAAGGTACGGCGGAGCCGCCTTGCGCGGCTTGCCGCTGCCGCTCGACGTACGTCGCGGCGGAGTCGTGGTGGTGGGGCGGCGCTCGCTCTCGCTCGCTTCGGCCTTGCCCGCCGTTTCGGCCAGCAAAACCAGTGCCCCCATCGCCGCCGGCGTGGCGGGCGCAGCCACCGCCCGGTCGGCGGTCGCCAGGCCGGTCAGCAATGCCAAAAGGGTCAGCAATAACCGCAAGAATCGCCCCTATATACGTCCGGAGCGTGGAATATTGCGCCCCGTTCCCTGAACATAGGGTGAAAGCGGGGCGGCGTCTAGGGGCGGTTGCCACCCCATCTCGTCATCCGGGCGAAGCCTGTCCTGAGCGCCTGCAAGGCAGTCGAAGGGGCCGGGATCTCACCCTGTCAGGTTAACGCACCGGCGAGATCCCGGCCTTCGCCGGGATGACGAAATGGCTTATTCGGCTGATTCCAGCCCCGGATTCAGGCCCTTCACTTCGATCAGGAAGCTTTTGGGCTTCTTGAACAATTTGCTTTTTCGATTGACCTTCAGGCCGACGGTTTCGGCCAGTTCCATCACGAAATGAACGCAGTTGCGTTTGTTGAGGCTGTAGCTCGGCTGTTCGCGGTCGCGCCATTCGGCGACCTTCGCCAAAACCCGGCCATAGGTCGCATCGTCGATCGTCACGTCGAACTGGCGGTCGCTCTTGGCGATATAGTCCGCCTTCGAAGATTCGACCTTGCCCTTCACCGATCCGAAGAGGATCGCGGGGCTGACCGATGTCGCGGTAAAACCGTAATTGACGTCGACGACCTCTCCCGTCGCGTCGAGCGTCCCCTTCATCACGATGAAGGCGTGCGGGAAACGATCACCGAAATCATGGCTGTAAAAGCTCACGACCACGTCGGCGCGCGCCGGGGCGGAAAGGCCCGCGCACAGCATCAACAGCGACAGGAGGATCAAGCGAAAGCCGCGGGTCATCCCCGCCCTCTTAGCGAGCGCCGCCCGATCTTGCCAAGCCGCGATTGCCGCTTGACCGCGGCGCCGACTTCGCATCATGTCTCATTGACATCGATGTAAGGAGGGGCCGGATGGCACGGAAAGCGATTTTCATCACCGGGGGCGGATCGGGCATCGGCCGCGCGGTCGCGCGCCATTTCGCGGGGCAAGGCTGGTTCGTCGGCATCGCCGACGTCAACCGCGCCGGGATCGACGAGACCGCGGCATTGCTCCCCGAAGGCGCGTCCTCGCGCCATGTGATGGACGTGCGCGACCGCGACCAGTGGCGGGCCGCGCTCGACGAGTTCGCCAAAGCGAGCGGCGGCCGCCTCGACGTCCTCTTCAACAACGCCGGCATCGGGTCGGGCGGGCAATATATGGATATGGATCCGCAAGAGGCCGACCGGCTGATCGCGATCAATTTCGGTGGGGTCGTCAACGGCATTTATGCGGCGCTACCGCTGCTGGGGGCGACGCCGGGATCGGCGATCCTCAACACCGGATCGGCGTCGGGCTTCTATGGCGTCGCGGGCCTCGCGGTCTATTCGGCGACGAAGTTCGCGGTCCGCGGGCTGACCGAGGCGCTGGAGATAGAATTCGCCAAGCACGGCATCAAGGTGCGCTCGCTGATGCCCGGCTTCATCGACACGCCGCTGCTCGATCAGGTCAGCGCCGACAGCAACGAACCCGCGCGCACCCGCCTGTCGGCCAGCGGGTTCGAGATTTCGCCGGTCGAGGATGTCGCGCGCGCGGCGTGGGACGCGGTGCATGGCGACCGCGTCCATATGCCCGTCGGCAAGATGGCCAGGCGGCTGTCGCGCCTCGCGCGCTGGTTCCCCGGCCTGATCGTGCGCCAGTCGAAGAAGATCGACGGGCTGGGCACGGCGGGGCATTGAGCTTCGGGGTCCGCTTTGGGGTGGATTGACGACATTAGCTTATTCGTCATCCCGGCGAAGCCTGTCCTGAGCGTCTGCAAGGCAGTCGAAGGGGCCGGGATCTCGCCGGTGCGTAAAACCGTTAGGGTGAGATCCCGGCCTTCGCCGGGATGACGATGAAAAGGATGGCGGCAACCGCTCGAAACCTGCCCCTCCAACCGAAGCTATTTCCCCGCCCCGCAGGTCACCGATCCGCTGCCGACATTGCGCACCGTGCAAACCGGCCGCCCGAGCACGACGACCTTGCCGATCCCGCGCGCGGTGACCGCGGCGCTCTTGACCGCGTGCAGGATGTGGTCGCCCGCGCCCTCGCTGTCGCTGATCAGTTCGCCCACCGCCAGCGCGCCGGCATCGAGCGCGCCCGCGCCCGACAGCGTCATCCGCGCGGTCTTGGCGGCGCCGCCGAGCGTCATCGTGCCGTTGCCGATCATCGCCACCTGCAACCGGTCGGCCGCGATCTCGCCGACGGTCAATTCCCCGGGACCGCGCAGGCCGACCATCGCGCGCTGTCCCTTCAGCTTGTCGATCCGGAGCGAGCCGGCCCCGGCCAGCGTCGCGCTGTTCAGATGCGCCGCGTTCACCCGGATCGTCACCGGTCCGCGCGGCCCCCGGCGCTTTTCATCGCCGGCGAACTGGCGCTGGCCGATCACCAGCTTGCCGTCGCGCGCTTCGAGGCTCAGCCGGTCGAGCGCATCCTGCGGCCCCGTCGCCACCGCGCTGACGGGCGCGCGCGTCACCACCTCGACCAAAACATCGGCGGTCACTTCGATCGCCTCGAAGCTGGTAAGGCCGAAGCGTTTCTCGGCCGCCGACGCGGGGCTGGCGAGCGACAGGGCGGCCGCCGCGACGGCGACCCCCCTTGCGATGGATGGCAGGGCGCTGGTCATGCTGCCGCCCTAGTCTTTTCGGCCCGGCAGCACCATAGCCGCGTCAGTTGCAGGTCGCGGTGCCCGATCCCATCGTGCGCGTCGAGCATTTGCCGCCGCCCCCGATCGTCGCATCGCCGGAACCCAGAATCGAAATGTCGGCGCTGCCGCTTGCCTTCGCATCGACGTCGCCCGATCCGGTGATCGACACGTCGAGCGTCGTCGCGGCGAGCCCGCCCGCCGCGATATTGCCCGATCCGGTCACGTCGAAATTGCCCGACCCGATCGTGCCGCCGCCGACCTCGATATCGCCCGACCCCGACACGGTGACTTTGGCGCTCTTGCCGTTCAGTGCCGCGACCTTGAGGTCGCCCGATCCGGTCACGACCGCCTCGACCGTGTCGCCGTCGACCGCATCGGCGTCGATCTCGCCCGATCCGGTCAGCCGCACGGCGCGAAGCGCCGGCATGGTGATCGCGATCTCGACATCATTGTCGTCGCCCCGGAAGCTGAAACCCGAATTCTTGCGCCCGATCGACAGCATGTCGCCGTCGAGTTCGATTTCGAGCTCGTCGATTACGGCTTTCGGCCCCTTGGCGGTGATCGAAAAGGCATCGCCGCGGCGAATGGTGACGTCGTCGGGCCCCGCGACCTTGACGCCGGTGAAGCCCGAGACGTCGAAGCTCTGCGTCGTCAACGGCCCGGCGTCGACCGTGCGTTTGTCATTTCTGCCGTCGCTCGTCACTTCGGCGCTGCACGCCGTGACGGTCATCGCGAGAGCCAGCGGCAGTGCCGCCATCGTCCAGTTACGCATCGCAAAATCTCCTTCGTGTGTTATTTACGTAACACACGCCCGCCGCCATTGTCCAGTGCAAGCCGCCATCTTGTCGCCACCTTCGTGGGCCAGAGGCGCGCATCTTTCAGGAAAGAGACGATGAGCGTAGCCTTTCGCCGCGAGAGCGACGACGAACATAAAGAGCCCGAGTATGAACTGCCGATCCCGGTCGGGCCGAATCTCGTCACCCCGCGCGGCCTTCGCCTGCTCGGCGAGGAGGTCGTGCGCCTCCAGGCGGCCATCGCCGCCGAAACCGACGAGGAAGCTCGTAAGAAACTCCAGCGCCGGCTGCGCTATTTCCATACCCGCCAGGCGACCGCCGACGTGCAGGCACCGGCCTCGGGCGATGTCGCCTGCATCGGCAGCCGCGTCCGCTATGCGCTGAACGGCACCGAGCGCGCCGTCACGATCGTCGGCCATGACGAGGCCGACCCCGCCGCGGGCCGTATCGCCTTCACCGCGCCGCTCGGCCGCGCCTTGATGGGCACCGAGGCTGGTGACATGGTGGCATTTCAGGGGCGCGAGGATGCGATCGAAATCCTTGCCGCCGCCGCCGATCGGGAGGTCATGGCATGAAGGACAAGTTCGAGCGTCACAAGCAGCCGTGGACCGCGGCCGAGATCGACAAGCTCCACACGCTCGCCAAAAAGGGCATGGCATTGAAAGCGATCGCCAAGGCGCTGACGCGCAGCGAGGAATCGGTGAAAGTCCGCGCCAAGGCCGAGGGCCTCTCGATCGCGAAGTTGCACTGAAACTTCCATGACCGCTCCCGATTATGACGCCATCGTGCTGGGTGCCGGCGCGGCCGGGCTGATGTGCGCCGCGGTCGCGGGGCAAAGGGGGCGGCGCGTTCTGCTGCTCGATCACGCCGAGCAGGTCGGGAAGAAGATTCTGATCTCGGGCGGCGGGCGGTGCAATTTCACCAACATTCACACCGCGCCCGACCGCTATATCTCGGCGAACCCGCATTTCGCCAAATCGGCGCTCGCGCGCTATACGCCCGCCGATTTCATCGCCCTCGTGGACGGCTACGGTATCGCGCATCATGAAAAGACGCTCGGCCAGCTTTTCTGCGACGGCTCGGCGAAACAGGTGGTCGCGATGCTGCTGGGCGAATGCGCAAAGGGCGGCGTCGATGTCCGCTGCGGCCAGCCGGTGCGCGAGGTGACGCACGCCGATGGCGCATTCGGCGTAGCCTTCGGCGACCAGAACTTCACCGCCCCCAATCTCGTCATCGCGACCGGCGGTCCGTCGATCCCCAAGATGGGCGCGAGCGGCTTCGCCTATGATCTTGCGCGCCGGTTCGGGCTGAAGGTCGTCGAGCCGCGCCCGGCGCTCGTTCCGTTGACGCTCGGCGGCGGTGATGTGCTGTTCCGCGACCTCAGCGGCGTCGCGACCCCGGTCGGCGCGCGCGCGGGAAAAACGGCTTTCCGCGAAGCCGCGCTCTTCACGCACAAGGGCCTGTCCGGCCCCGCGATCCTTCAGGTGAGCAGCTATTGGCGCCACGGCGAGCCGTTGACGATCGACTTCCTCCCCGATGCCGCGCCCGGCTGGCTGCTCGAAGCCAAGCGCGCGCGCCCGCGCGCGACGCTCGCCGCGGCGCTCGCGCTCCCCGATCGCCTCGCCCAGACGCTGGCCGAACGCCTCGCGCTGGCGGGCGAACTCGGCGCGCAGAGTGATCGCAAGCTCGCCGAGGCCGAAGCACAGCTCAAACGCTGGCCCTTCCATCCCAATGGCACCGAAGGCTTCGCCAAGGCCGAGGTCACCGTCGGGGGAATTTCGACCGCAAACCTGTCATCGCAAACAATGATGGCCAAAAGCGTTCCCGGCCTGTATGCGGTCGGCGAAGCCGTGGACGTCACCGGGTGGCTGGGCGGCTATAATTTTCAATGGGCCTGGGCCAGCGGATATGCTGCGGGTCAAGCCCTTTAGGAAAAACCCATATAATTCATCGTCATGCTGAACATGTTTCAGCATCCACGACCCAATTTTTTCGGACTCAGGCGATAGACCCGGGCCGAATCCCGGGCGGCGAAGAACGAAACCACGGCGCCTTTGCCGTTCCAGGATAAGAAGAACAAAATGCCTTTCGAAAATCTTTCTCCCGTCCTTTCGGACGCCCTTACCGCGCGCGGCTATGAAGCGCTCACCCCCGTGCAGACGCATGTGACCGAGGCCGAGGCCAAGGGCCGCGACCTGCTCGTCTCCGCCCAGACCGGCTCGGGCAAAACCGTCGCCTTCGGCCTCGCGATGGCCGACGAGCTGATCGAGGACGGCCGCCTGCCCTTCGCGACCTCGCCGCTCGCGCTGATCGTCGCCCCGACGCGCGAACTCGCGCTGCAGGTCAGCCGCGAACTGAGCTGGCTTTACGGCAAGGCCGGCGCGCGCATCGCGACCTGCGTCGGCGGCATGGACGCCAGCAAGGAACGCCGCGCCCTCGGCCAGGGCGTGCAGATCGTCGTCGGCACGCCGGGACGCCTGCGCGATCACCTCGAGCGCGGCGCGCTCGACCTCAGCGCGCTGCGCGTCGCCGTGCTCGACGAAGCCGACGAAATGCTCGACATGGGCTTTCGCGACGATCTCGAGGAAATCCTCGACGGCACCCCCGAAACCCGCCGTACCTTGCTGTTCTCGGCGACGCTCCCGAAGCCGATCGTCCAGCTCGCCAAGCGTTACCAGCAGGATGCGCTTCGCATCTCGACCGTCGGCGAAGACCGCGGCCATGGCGACATCGCCTATCAGGCGGTGACCGTCGCGCCCGCCGACATCGAGGGCGCGGTCGTCAACCTGCTCCGCCTGCACGACGCCGAAACCGCGATGCTGTTCTGCGCGACGCGCGACAATGTGCGCCGCCTTCACGCCAGCCTGGTCGAGCGTGGTTTCTCCGCGGTTGCCTTGTCGGGCGAGCATAGCCAGAACGAGCGCAACCAGGCGCTGCAGGCGCTGCGCGACCGCCGCGCAAAGGTCTGCGTCGCGACCGACGTCGCCGCGCGCGGCATCGACCTGCCGACGCTCAGCCTCGTCATCCATGTCGAAATCCCGCGCGACGCCGAGGCGCTCCAGCACCGTTCGGGCCGCACCGGCCGCGCGGGCAAAAAGGGCACCGCAGTCATCATCGTCCCCTATCCGCGCCGCCGCCGCGTCGACGGCATGCTGCGCGGCGCGCGGATCAACGCCGAATGGATGGATGCGCCGACCGCCGCCGATGTGCGCGCGCGCGACCAGGAACGATTGATGGAGAAATTGCTGACGCCGGTCGAGCATGAAGCCGAAGATATCGAACTCGCGCAGCGCCTGATGGCCGAGCGCACGCCCGAAGACATTGCCGCATCGCTCGTTCAGGCGCACCGCGCGCTGATGCCGCCGCCCGAGGATCTGCTCGACAACGGTCCGCGCGGCCGCGACGCCGCCGGCCGCCCCGAGCGCGGCGAGCGTTTCGAGCGGCCGGAACGCGGCGGCGAACGCCGCGACGGCTTCGAGGACAGCGTCTGGTTCCGCCTCAACATCGGCCGCCACCAGAACGCCGACCCGCGCTGGATCCTGCCTTTGCTCTGCCGCCGCGGCCATGTGAGCAAGAACGAAATCGGCGCGATCCGCATCGGTCCCAAGGAAACGATGTTCAACATCCCGCGCGCGATCGCCGACCGCTTCGCCGAGGCGGTGGTGCGGACCGCAAATCAGGATGGCGAGGACGATAGCGGCGTGTCGATCACCCCCGCGCCCGACGGCCCCACCTATCCGCCGCGCCGCGATAAGGGCCCGCGCGACGGCGCTCCGCGCAACACGCTCGGCCGGGCGCCCGGCGGCGATCGTGGTTTCGGTGATCGTTCGGGCCCGCGTGGCCCGGGCGGCCCGGGTGGCAACGACCGCTACAAGCCCAAGCCGTACGGCCAGCGCAGCCCGCGTCGTCCGAGCAAGTAGCGAACCATCCCTTCCTCTTTAGAGGAGGGGCTTTCATCGCACCGACCTTGCGCTCTTCTCTCCGGTCCACCAGATGGACCGGAGAGCAGGAGAGCGGCGCATGCAAGCGATCGAAGCCTTTATCGAAAGCCAGGGCGGACCCGAGGTCATCGACTGGCGCGAGGTGACGCTCGGCGATCCCGGCCCCGGCGAGGTGCTCGTCCGCCAGAGTGCGGTCGGGCTCAACTATCTCGACACCTATCACCGTGATGGGACCTATCCGATCGACCTCCCCGGCGGGCTGGGCGTCGAAGCCGCCGGCGAGGTGATCGCGATCGGCGCCGACGTTCACGGCCTCCAGCCCGGCGACCGGGTCGCGACCTTCGGGCCGCAGCGTAATGCCTATGCGTCGGCACGGCTCGTCCCCGCATCCTCGCTGTTCAAGCTGCCGCCCGGCATCGACGATGAAACCGCCGCCGCCGCGCTGCTCAAGGCCTGCACGGTCGAGGCGCTCGTCGACCGCTGCGCCAGGGTCGAAGCGGGCACGACCGTGCTCGTCCACGCCGCGGCGGGCGGGGTCGGGCTGATCCTCGTCCAGTGGCTGAAGGCGATTGGTGCGACGGTGATCGGCACGGTCAGCACCGAAGCGAAGGAGCACGCCGCGCGCGAAGCCGGCGCCGACCATGTCATCCGCTACAAGCAGGACGATGTCGCCGCGCACGTCCGCGAAATCACCGACGGCCAAGGCGTCCCTGTCACCTTCGACGGCATCGGCATGGCGACGTGGGCGACCTCGCTCAAAGCGACCGCGCGGCGCGGGCTCATCGTCAGCTACGGCAATGCCGGTGGCCCGGTGACCGGCGTGAACCTGGGCATCCTGGCGCAACATGGATCGCAGTTCGTCACCCGTCCGACCCTGTTCGACTATTACCACCTTCCCGGCGAGCGCGCCGCGGGCGCCGCGCGCGTGTTCGAGATGATCGAGGGCGGCGCGGTGAAGATCACCGTGGGCCAGCGTTATTCGCTGGAGGATGCGGCACGCGCGCACACCGACCTCGAAGCCGGGCGCACGACGGGGTCGAGCCTGCTGATTCCCGAGCATCCATAGACCCTTCCCGCTGGCGGGACGGCAGCGCGTTTTGACTCAGCGTCGCCGGTCCGGCGAAAGGGCTATTGGCCCGAACGCCCGATCGTCCAGGTCGCGAGGACCTCCTCGCTCGTCGGGTTTTCGAGCCGAACGGTGTCGATACGCGCGCCGATGACGCAGATCGGGCGCTGCTCGGCCCCGGCGGGCTGGATGCAGCGGATCGGCGCATTCCCGGCGATGGCTTCGATCCGGCCCGCAATACGCAGACGGAATCCCCGCGAACCGTCGAATTTATCGGCGGCGACGCGCGTCACCGTTTCGAACGGCCGCCCGTTGCGGCGCCCGTCGCGATCCGCATCGCCTTCGAAGAATTGAGCGATGGCGAGCGTCTGCCCAGGTAAAGTGAGCGGTTCGACGCCGCGCGAGAAGGCCTGTCCCGCGCGCGGCGGGCAGGCGCCGCTGCTCGACCAGGGCCGCGTGATCCAGAAGCCTTCGGCGGCGCCGGTGGTCGCCCGGTTGTCGAGATTCCAGTCGGCCTTGCTCCACATCGTCGGCTTGACCGACACGCGCAGCGTCCCCTCCGCTTCGTCATAGCGCCACTGCATAGGCAGGCTGGTTTCGGCCTCGCTCGGCCCCCCGCATCCGAACGGCAGCAGCAGTTCGAAACGGCGCCCGGCAGCGTCGGCCACCGCCTTTGGCATGGCCTCGCCCGACGCGAAAGCATCCGCCGCACGCTGCGTGAGCGCGATGAGGTCGCCGCGTCCGAGGTCTTTGGGCGTTTCGGGGACGGGCGCCGGGGTGGGCGCCGGAACGACGACGGGCACGGGCGCCGGGGGCACCGGCGCGGTCGTCCGGCCGAGAAAGAAGCCGCCACCGCCGACGACGAGAATTGCGGCGAGTCCGCCGGCGATGGCGAGCCGGCTGGTTCTGACGCTGGGTTCCTGCATCGTCCCTCGATAGCAAATCCGCGCGCATCCTCCAGACCCCAAGCAAAATTTTTTTGTCGTTGGACATTGACTTGGGAGCGATGCCGCATGACGCAGGATCGATGTCGGTGGACCAGATCCTGACCTTGTTCGTCCTCGCCGCAGTGGTCGCGGCGCTCATCTGGGACAAGGTGCGAGCCGATGTCGTCGCGCTGACCGGCGCGGCGGTGCTGCTGATGACGGGGGTCGTGCGGCCGGTCGAGGTGCAGAGCGCTTTCGCCAGTCCGGCGATCATCGCCCTCGCGTCGCTGTTCGTCATCGCCTATGCGCTCGAACTCGCCGGGCTGCTCGACCGCGCCATCGCATCGGCGGTCGCGATGTGCCGGCGGCTCGGCACCGGCGGTATCTGGCTGCTGCTCTCGATGATCGGCTCGGTATCCTGCTTTCTCAACTCGACGCCGATCGTCGTCCTCGGCGCGCCGGTGATTCGCGACGTATCCACCTCGCTGGGACTTTCACCCAAGCGTTTCCTGATCCCGCTGTCCTACGTCACCATCCTCACCGGCTGCTGCACCCTGATCGGCACGTCGACCAACCTGCTCGTCGACGACATGGCGAGCGTCGCGGGGCAGCCGCGTTTCGGCATTTTCGAAATCACGCCCGTCGGCATTCCGATGGCGCTCGCCGGCGGGCTCTACCTTTTTCTGGTGAGCGGCCGGCTGCTCGGCGGGCGTTACGCGGCCGAGGAACGCGAGGGCGCGCCGGCCGAGATCGATCAAGCGCATATCGGCAGTGCACAGATCGGCGATGCCCGCCTGTTCGAGGTGAAACGCCCGCTCCAGCCGCTGAAGGCCGCGATCGCGCTCGTGACATTCGTCGCGGCGGTCGCGCTCGCGACGATGGGCGTGGCACCGATCGCGGCGACCGCCTTCGCGGGCGCCGTCTTGCTGATCCTGCTGCGCGTGATCAGCGCCGACGAGGCCTATAGCGGGCTGAGGCCCGAAATCCTGATCCTGATCGCGGGCATGGTGGTGATCGGCATCGCGATGGAGCAGAGCGGGCTCGCGGCCGAAGCATCCGAGCTGCTCATCAACAGCGTTCACGGCCTCAACCCGCTGATCGCGCTCATCATCCTTTATCTCCTGACGATGATCCTCACCGAACTTTTGTCCAACGCGACCGTCGCGGTGCTCATCACGCCCGTCGCGGTGGCGCTCGCCGACAGTCTCGGCGTCAGCCCGCGGCCCTTCCTCGTCGCGGTGATGATGGCGGCGAGCGCCGCCTTCGCCACGCCCTTCGGCTATCAGACCAATGTCATCGTCTATCAGATGGGCGGCTATCGCTATCTCGACTTCGTGCGCATCGGCCTGCCGCTCAATATCATCACCTGCGTGGTGGCGATCATGGCCATCCAGTTCTTCTTTCCGTTCTAGGTCCTGATCCTATTCGACGCGGCGAAACCGGATGGCGGTCCCGCCGCCGGGGGCGAGGCTTAGCGTCAGCGTGTCGGCGCGGGTGACCTGCCGCTTCTCGATCGTCAGCGCGCCCGGATTGCTGCGATAATCGGCGCCGGGACCGTCGGCATAGATCTGCGCCTCGTAGCGCGCACCCGGCGCGAGGAAGGCCAGCGGCTGCCGAAGCTCGCGCGCCTCTTCGTCTCCGATCGCGCCGAGATACCAGTCGCCGCCGCCGCGCTGCTGTCGCGCGACGACGATATAGTCGCCGATCGCGCCCTGGAGCGTGTGCGATCGCTCCCAGTCGGCGGGCACGTCGCGGATGAACCGGAACGCGTCCGGCCGCGCTTCGTAATTTTCGGGGAGGTCGGCCGCCATCTGGATCGGCGAATAGATGACGACATATTCGGCGAGCTGGGTCGCGAGCGTCGATTGCACCCGCCGCGTCAGCTCGGTGCCGCCGCGTGCGATGTCGAAGATGCCGGGCGTATAATCCATCGGCCCGCCGAGCATCCGCGTGAAGGGCAGGATCGTCATATGTTCGGGCGGATTGGTCGGATTGCCCCAGGCGTTGAATTCTTGCCCGCGCGCGCCCTCGCGGCTTACCCAATTGGGCCAGGTGCGGCGCAGCCCGGTGTCCTTCACCGGCTCGTGCGTGTTGATCGCGATGCGATGCTCCGCGGCGCGCTTCACGACGTCGAGATGGTGGCGCACCATATATTGGCCCGCGAACCATTGCATCCCGCCAGCCCCATCCTTGATCGTCCCGCTGTGGCGGACATAGCCGGTCTTGATCAACGACACGCCGTGGTCGGCGTAGAGTTTCAGCGCGGCGTCCAGCTGCCGCGCATAATTTTCGACCCCGCCGCCGGTTTCATGATGGCCGATCAGCTTGACCCCCTTCGCCTTGCCGTAGCGCGTGATCTCCGCAAGGTCGAAATCGGGATAGGCGCGGGTGAAGCTGAACTTGTCGCCATTGGCGATCCAGTCGCCGTCCCAACCCTTATTCCACCCCTCGACGAGCACGCCGTCGAATCCATATTGGGCGGCGAAGTCGATGTATCGCTTCACGTTGGCGGTGTTCGCGCCATGCTTGGGGCCGCTGCCCCAGGTCGATTTCTCGAGGTGCATTTCCCACCAGATGCCGACATATTTGCCGGGCTTGAACCATTGGCCGATGCCCGAAACCTTGCTCGGCTCGTTGAGGTTGAGCGTGATCCGGCTGTCGGCGAGCGCACCAGGGGTTTCGCCGACGAGGACGGTGCGCCACGGCGTCGTAAACGGCCCCGTCTTTTTCGCGAGTATGCCGTCAGGCCAGGGCATCAGCCAGGCATTATAGGTGCCCGCGCCATCGCCTTGCAGCAGCATCGACGGGAAATCGACCAGCGCCGCTTCGTGGAAGCTGAGATAGAGGCCGTTGTCACCCTTCAGCGTCAGCGGGGTTTCGGCGAGCGTGATCCGCCGCGCGTCGGTCTGTTTATAGAGATATTCGTCGCGTTCCTGCCCCAGCCCCTCGTACCACCAGGCCTGATACGCGCCGACGGTGCGGAACTGGCTGTGGTCGGCGACCACCGACACCGCCTGCCCGGCGGGGATCGCGCCATAATCATAACGGAAGCCGAAGCCGTCGTCGAAGAGGCGGAAGGTCACCCCGACCGCCCGGTTGAGCGGCGTGTCGCCGGCGAGCGTCACCGACAGCTGATTGTGACGGTCGCGGATCAGCCTTTGCTCGCCCCACGGCTGTTCCCATGTCGTATCGACCGAGCTTCGCCTGGCGGTGCCGAGGCCCGCGAAGCGCGGATCGGCTTCTCCCGCGAAGCGCAGCCCGAGCCGCGACGGCGCGATGACCGTCACGCCGCCACGCGTCACCCGATAGCGCGCCTCGCCATTTTCGACCGATACGCACAGCTCGAGTATCTTGCCGGGGGACTGCGCACATTCGCGCGCCGCCGCAGGCGAAGCCATGGCGAGCATCGACAGGCCGAACAGGGGAAGCGTCTTCAGGTTCATCGCGTCTCTCATACTGGGGGGAAGATCGTTATGCCCGGAAAGCGGCGGTCAGCTGCCGCCGCAACGCGGCGTGCTCGTCGGGGCGCATCGGACCGAGCGCACCGCGCAGCGCCGCCGGGATATGCGCCGCCGACACGTCGGGATCGCCGAACACATGCGTATCGAACATCGCCCGCCAATAGGCGCGCTCGCCCGGCGGCAGTTGCTTGAGCGCGAGCAGCGCGGCGAGGAAGATGGTGTTCGGGCTTTCGACACCCGTCGCCGCATCGCCCCACCAATAATTGACCATCGCATTATAGGGATCGAGCGAGGCGACATGATGCCACCAATATCGGGGGATGAAGATCGCATCGCCGGGATCGAGCGTCGCGACGCGCGCGGCGGCGAGCGCATCGCGAAAGCGCGGAAATCGTCCGAAATCGGGGTCCTCCGGATCGACGAGCGACAAGGGCGGCGGATTGTCGAGCGGCCCGATATAGAGGTTCGCGACCTGATCGGGCGGGAACAGGGTGAAACGCCGCCGCCCCGCGATCACGCAGGCGAGACCATGGTCGCGGTCGTTGTGCGTCTGCGTCTTCACCGCGCCGCCGAGCCACAGCTTCGGCCCGACGTCGGCGGGCAGCAGCGGCATCGGGTTCTGGCGGACGAAATCGGGCAGCGCGTCGGCGAGCGTCAGCATCTGGATCGCAATCGTCGGCACATTGTCTTGTCCGATCAATCCTTCGATCCGCGCCAGCGTGCTCCGCAGCGGCGCGTGGCGCTTGGTGAAGGTGAATTCGCGCATGTCGGCGCGATAGGCGAAACGTCCGCGCGCCCGCGCGGGTGCCTCCATCACCGGCACCGGCGTCCCGCGATCCAGGCCCGCCAGATAGGCGTTGAGGCGGCCGGGCGAATGGCGCCCGGCCGCCAGCGCGACCCAGTCGTCGATCAGCCCCTTGATGACGACGGGAATGCCAGCCGTGACGAGCGCGGCGAAGTCGGCGGGTGCGGGTGCGGCGCGCGCCGCGATGCGCGGCAGGGGGGCGAGCGGCGAACAAGCGACCACGACGCGATCGAGGCGCGCGGGTTCAGTCATGCGCAGGCTGCAGGATGCGCGCGAGACAGGCGTCGTGCGTCGGCTGGCGCAGCACCGCTTCGCGCACGAAACCGAGCATCTTGCGGAAATGCGCCTTCACCTCTTCGGGGGGCAGCCGGTCGGCGGCGGGACGCCAGCTTTGGGGGATGATCCCGTGCCCGACGAGCAGCGCGCGCCAGCTGTCGGGCGGCAGGCTCTCATCCTCGAGCGGCGGAAGTTCGCCGCGTGCGGTGAAGAGGTCGATCCGGTGCGTCAGTTCGTCGGGCACCGGCAGCGCGCGCGCCGCGTCCCAGAAGGCGCCCGAATAGCGCTGAAGCGCATGGTGCGCCGTCTGGAAATCGGCGACGCGCGCGAAATGCGAGCGCAGGACGCGATTATATTCGGCGCGCCGTGCTTCATAGCCGGCGCCGTCGGCGGGATAGGCGGCAAGCAGATGCACGATAGCGAGTTGCAGTCCGTGCAACGCGAACCCGTGGACCGGATCGAAAACGCACGCCGCATCGCCGAGGGCGATAACATTGCCCCCCCATGGCTCCGCCGCGACGCCCGCCGCGAACGGGCGGATCGTCACCCCTCCGAGCGGCAGGCCGACGATCTTTTCCGCCGCTTTCAGCGCCGCTTCGTCGGTGGTCAAGGCGTGCGAAAAGACATGCTGGATGTGGATATGCGTCAGGCTGGGGAACAGTCCGGTCCATCCGCCCTCGCTCGCGCGAATTTCGGCATAGGCGGGCAGCGCGGCGGGGCGCGGCGCCAGCGCGCGCAGCACCCGGTCGCCGGGCGTGTCCCACGCCTCGAAACCATCGCCGCCAGACAGCAGACGTTCGCGCGTCAGATCGGCGAACAGCGCGCTTTCGATCCGCCTACCGTCGTCGAGCAACAGCGCCGCGATCCCGTCGCCACGCTCGACGGTGATGTTCGCCGCCTCGAAGAGTTCGACACCCAGATGCCGCGCGATCGCCTGCAGGCTCTTGGCGTAAGCGGCGGCGGGCAGATGATAGCCGTAATCGCTGCGGCCGTAGACCTCGCTGTCGGTGTCGGGGAAGAACAGCCGCCCGCCGAGCGCCGCGCTCGCGGTCAGCGAGAAATCGTCGAGCCCGACGCCGAGGCCGTGATGGCGCGCCCTGACCCAATGCGGGAAGAAATCGCCGCCGTCGATCGCCGTCCCATGGGCGCCATAGCTGTGTAGGAAGGACGGCCGTCCCGCGCCGCTCGCATCGACGAAATTCTGCCCGAGCGTGAACGCCCCGCGCGTGTTCCGCAGCAAGGCCGCCTCGTCGATGCCGATCTGATTGTGCAGCGCCTCGATCGCGGGCAGCGTCGGATAAAGGTCCGCCGCCCCCGCTTCCGCTGGCAATTCCACCGCGCGCACCGCGACACCCGCGGGCCCCAGCGCGCGCCGCAGCGCCGCCGCGGCAAGCCACAGCGGCGCATCGCGGCCGACCAGCGTGATGCCCCGCGCGCCGCTCATGCCGCGCTCGCCGCGGGCGGGCTCGCCGCCTCCGACGCGCAATAGCCCGCGATGAAATCGGCATGCGGCGTCATGTCGGCGGCGTTGACCGCGATCCGCATCGCAAGATCGTCGAGCCGCGCCTGCAAGTCTGCCGCCGGCAGGCGACGAGTTAGCGGACTCGCCGCCGACGGCAGAACGCCCTGCCCCTCGAGCACCGACAGCCAGCTGTCGCGCGAGAAAAGGCCAAGCTTGTAATCGGGCGCGACCGCGCTTTCGCGAAACAGCGCGAGCTTGTGCGCGAGGCTGTCGGGGAGCGGCATCGTCCGCACATGGTCCCACAGCGGTTCGCCGATGCGCTCATTGGCGGTGTAGTGGAACACCAGAAAATCGCGGATGCGGTCGTGGTGGATTTCGAACAGGCGGTTGAATTCGCGCACCATGCGCGGGTCGACGCGCTCGCCGCGCCGCGGCACCAGTCCGGCGAGGTCGGTCGTCGCGGCCTGGATCAGGAAGATGCTCGTCGATTCGAGCGGTTCGAGAAAGCCGCTCGCGAGCCCCATTGCGACGACATTGCCCGCCCAGCCCGCCGCGCGGCGTCCGGCCTGGAAGCGCAGCAGCCGCGGCTCGTCGAGCGCCGCGCCGTCGAGCGCGTCGAGCAGGGTCCGGCGCGCTTCTTCTTCGCCGCAGAAGGCGCTGGAAAAGACATGGCCGTTGCCGATCCGGTGCTGAAGCGGGATGCGCCAGGTCCAGCCGCCGCGCTGCGCCGTCGCGCGCGTATAGGGGGTGAGCGGCGCGACGCTCGCGCACGGCACCGCCAGCGCGCGGTCGCAGGGGAGCCACGCGCTCCAGTCGAGCCACGGCACGCCCATCGTCTGGCCAAGAAGGAGCGAGCGGAAGCCCGAGCAGTCTATGAAGAGATCGCCCGCGACCTCGTCGCCCGAAGCCAGCGTCAGGCTCGCGACATCGCCGCTTTGGGTATCGCGCACGACATCGAGGACCTTGCCCTCCATGCGGCGGATGCCGCGCGCCGTCGCCCATTTGCGCAAATAGGCGGCATAGAGCCCGGCGTCGAAATGATAGGCATAGCTGTAGGTCGAGCGGATCGATTTCGGGTCGTCGTTCGGATGTTCGAAGCCGTTGGCGCGCGCCGCGGCGACCGCGAAGCTGTAATCCTGTAGCGAGCGGCCGTCGGTGCCCGCGAGCCGCGCGCGCGCCCAGTGATGCTGGAAATCGGCGCTCGCCCAGCGATCGCCGAAGGTGCCGAACGGATGAATGTAGCGCGCGCCGGGCCGCAGCCAGTCGACGAACTCGATGCCGATCTTGATCGTGCCGCGCGTCGCGCGCATGAACTCGGCCTCGTCGATGCCGAGCCTGTCGTTGAAGCTCTTGATATGCGGCAGCGTCGCCTCGCCGACGCCGACGGTGCCGATCTCGTCGCTTTCGATCAGGGTGATGTCGTAATCGGCCGCCGCCAGCAGGCCCGCGAGGCCCGCCGCGCACATCCAGCCCGCGGTGCCGCCGCCCAAAATGACGATGCGATAGGGCTCAGACGTCATGGCCGGTCCAACCTCCCTCTATCCGGCGTCGGAGCGCGACCGGCGCATGGCCGGCCGCGCTCCGACGGCATCAGAATTTGACGCGCGCCCCGAACTGGAAGCGGCGATCGACGCGGCCCCAGTTCGCATCGCGATAGACGGGCTTCGCCCCCGGGGTCAGCGGCGTGTCGCCGAAGATCTGCTGCTGATAAACCGCCGTCGTGTTGAGCAGATTCTGACCCTCGACCGACAGCTCGAGCCACGGCGTCGGCGAGATGCGGAGCGACGCGTCGAGGAAGCCGACCGATTTCTGGAACACCGGCAGGCCGATGCAGCAGTCGAGGTTGTTGGTCAGGAAGCGCGAGCGCCAGTTGTAGGCGACGCGAAAGGCGACCGGTCCCTTTTCGTAGAGGCCGACAAGGTTGAAGGTGTGCTTCGAAATGCCCGCGAGACGGTGCGAGTCCATCACCACGCCGCGGCCGCCCGACACGTCGAGCCCGGCGCCAAAGCCGCCGGTGCCGCCGCCGTCGAGTGCGCCCTGCGTCACCAGATTGGAATTGCTGATCCCGCTCTGCCGGACATGAGTGTAGTTCGCCTGCGCGCCGAGGCCGCTGAGCAGGCCGGGCAGGAAGTCGAAGAAGGTCTGGAAACCCGTTTCCAAGCCATAAAGCTCGCCGCCGTCCTTCACGTTGCGCGGTCCGCGCATCAGCACCGTCTGTTCGGACCCGTTGTTGGTGAAGAGACGTTCGAATTCGCCATAAGCGACGGTGTTGCGCAGCTTTTTATAGAAGATGTCGGCGTGGAAGGAGGTGCTGCCGGCATAATGTTCGAAGGTAAGGTCGAACTGGTCGGCGAGGATCGGTTTCAGCCCGGCAAAGCCCGACTCGGCGCGGAAGGTGAAATTATAGCCGGTGATGTTGCCCGCGCCGTCGCGGATGATGTTCGGGCTGTCGGCGGATCCATCGAACGACGGCGTCTGGATCGCGACGAAATTCCGGAGCAGGCCGAAGTCGGGCCGCGCCATCGCCCGCGAATAGGCGAAGCGGATGAAATTATTGTCGTCGAGCCCCAAGCGAACGTTGAAGCTGGGCAGGACCGTCGTGTAATCGGCCTTCAGATTGTTCGGCACGGCCGCGCCATTGGCGAAGGCCTGAATCTCGGGCGTCAGGAAACAGGCCGGATTGACGACGTCGCCCGGCGGCAGCGGCGTCCCGCACGGCCGGTTGAGCACCGGCGTGAAGATCGAGGATTGCGGGAAGCCGACATTGCCGACGCTGTCGATGTCGGTGCGCACGACGCGCACGCCGATATTGCCGCGGACGTTCATCCCGCCGAGCATCGCATTGTCGCCGCCGAAGCCCAGCATCGCATAGGCCGCCTTGGTCTTTTCGGTGACCTCCATCACCTCCGACGGGGTGAAGCAGCCGACCGTCGCCTCGGTGCGGTCGCAGATCGGGGTCCAGCCGGGAAGGATTGGCGGATTGACGTTCGATCCGCGGAGGCCATCGACCAGCCGGTCGCGGTCGCGCAGCGCATCGCGGCTCAGATAGACGAGTTCGCCATTGTCGAAGACGCCCCCGTTATAAAAGCCGCCGCCGAGGCTGACCGGTTCGAACAGACCCTGGCCATATCCGTTGAAATCGGCGCGCGCGCCGCAGCCGGCGGGATAGGGCGCGGCCGAGCTGTTATCGACGTTGAATCCCGGCCCGTTGCAGTTCCACGGCGCCGCGATCGGCGTCCAGTTGAAGGTCGAATAGCGGACATTCTGGTTGCGGTCGGTGTAGCGGACGCCGACCTTCAGCGAGTCGATCCAGTCATTGCCGTCGAAATCATATTCGGCGTCGGCCTTGAGCGCGAGTTCCTCGGCGTCATTGTCCTCGAGATGCGCCTGGATGAAAGGCATCCAGTAATTGTGCGGATTGGCGAGGCCGCCGTCGGCATAGTTGATGTTGGTTCCGGGCAGCAGCTTAATGTTCGGTGTGCCGTCCTTGTTGACGCTATATTCGTAATCGGCGGCCGACGCGGTCGCGACGAGGATGTCGTCGTTCGTCGTCCTGGCCTTGATCCATTGCGCATCGAAGTTGAGCTTGAACCGGTCGGTCACGTCCCACTGGAGGTTAGCCGACAGATCGCGCGTGCTTTCGCGATGGTCGAAATTGCGCGCCTCATTCTCGAAATAAAGGCCGTTGCGATCGGGAACGGCGCAGGTCGAGCCGGGGCCGCAATAATTGACGAACGGCAGCCCGGGCACCGCCGAGCCGGTGTCGATCATCTCGGCCGCGCTGCCGAAGCTGCCGCGCCAGCTGCCATAGCCCTGACTGAGCGTCGCGGAGCGCAGCATGCCGTCGGGGCCGAAGGTGAAGCCCGCATTGCCGGTCGGGGTGCGGAGGATCGACGATCCGACGGGATTGAACGCCGGGGTGCCGTAATAGGTGCCCTCGAGCTTCGCGTGCGAAACATTTTCGAGCCACGCATTGTCGTATGACGACTTGATGAACTGCACCGTCGCGCGGACATCGCCCGTCGGGCTTTCATATTGTCCCGCGAGCGCGATCCCCTCGCGCGTGCGGTCGTAATCGACCTGCGAATAGCGGATGCCGTCGGGAAGATAGGCCCAGCCCGTCCCGCCGAACGGGTTGGCGGTACAGGCGACGCTGCCGTCGGGATTGACGATCCCGTTGCCTTCGGCATCGACCGCGCCCGCCGAGCAATAGGTGCGGATCTTGTCCATGATCACGCTTTCGGTGCGCGTGACGAGGTGGCTGCGCGCATAGTCGGCCATCAGGCCGAAGCGGCCGATGTCGGTGTCGAAGGTCTTGCTGACCAGCACCGAAAATTCGCCGTTCCACTTGTCCGAGCGGTCGCCATAGGTCGCCTTGGCGTTCGCGGCGACGACCAGCCCCTTCTCGTCGAGCGGCAGGCGCGTGCGCAGGTCGACGGTGCCGGCGATCCCGCCTTCGATCATGTCGGCGGTCTGGTTCTTATAGGCATCGACGCGCGACATCAGCTCGGGCGAGATGTCGTTGAAGTTGAGCCCGCGATAGCTGTCGGCCGAAAAGCTGTCGCGGCCGTTGATCTCGGTCCGCACAAACGTCAGCCCGCGGATCAGCACCCCGGCGGGCTCGCCCGAAGGGTGGGTGCTGTCGTCGGTCGACTGCAGCCGCGAAACGGTGATGCCGGGAACGCGCTGAAGCGCGCTGGCGACCGAATTGTCCGGAAAGGCCCCGATGTCGGTCGCGGTGATCGAATCGACGACGGTCAGCGCATCGCGCTTGCGGTCCTGCGCGTCCTGCAGCGCCGCGCGCACGCCGACGACGACGATCTCGTCGCTCGCCGCCGCACTGTCTTCGGCGGGCGGCGCATCCTGCGCCAGCGCCGGCGACGCCATCAACAGGCCGGCGGTCACTACCGGCAGCGAAGCGCCCAACAGCATACGCCCGCGACATTTTACGAATCCCTTGAGCCTCATCGCTCTCCCCTTCCCATGGCGCCCCCTTTTGCGGAGGCTTCCCTTAGCCGACGGCGAGAAAGCTCCCCGCTCATCATTTGCATGATTTTGCGCATTGTTGCACAAATGGCAAGCGTCTTTTGCGAGAGGCGGATATCGAGATTATACGACCTTAAATCATAGGATTACTTGGGATTTTGGCTCTCAATAGGCGCATCGGAAGAAAGCACCGCATACGTTTGCGCTCGATTTGCTTTATGCAAATTATTGCATAAGGCGGCGAAGCGAACGGATCGGATGTCAGGATCGCGAGGCGGGAATCGCCAGGGCGGCAAGCGCGGCGGCGCCGAGGAAAAGCGCGGCCAGCGCCAGCGCCGGCGCGGGCTGGCCGCCGAACAGATGCTGCACGGCGCCGCCGAGGCAGATCGCGGCGACGAGCTGGGGCACGACAAGGAAGATATTGTGGATGCCGAGATAGACGCCGACTTTTCCGGGCGGCACGCTATTGACGATGATCGCATAGGGCAGCGACAAGATAGCGGCCCAGGCGACGCCGATGCCAGCCGCCGCGATCCACAGCCACTCCGGGCCGGGCGCGAGCACGAAGCCCGCCATCCCCGCCGCGCCGCATAGCAGACAGAGAGCATAGGTGGCGCGCTCGCCGATCCGCGCCGCCAGCGCCGGCAGCGCGAGCGCGCCGATCGCCGCGACCCCATTATAGGTCGCGAACAGGATGCCGACCCAGTCGGCCGCCGCGGAATAGGCGGCGGATGCCGGGTCGCTGCTCCCATAATAGCGGCTCGCGACGGTTGGCGCCGCGTAGATCCACAGCGTGAAGAGCGCGAACCAGGTGAAGAATTGCACCAGCGCGAGGCGTTTCAACGCCAGAGGCATGCGCGCATAATCCTCGCCGATCTGGAGGAGGCCCAGCGCGTCGGCGCCGCGCGCCCGGCGCCATGTCGCCGCGAGTTGTCCGACCCCGATCATCAGCGCCGAGCCCCCGAGAACGAACACTTCCCAGCGCCAGCGAAGCAGGATGGCGACCAGTAGCAAGCCCGCGCCGGCGAGCGCGAGCAGGCGTCCGCTCGCCCGGTCCACCGGAGCATCGACCGGCCTATCGGGCTCATCCTCCGTTGCTGGAGCGACGACCGCCGGCCGTTCGTGGGTCGAAGCCGCGGTCCAGAAGACCGAAAGCAGCAGGCAGGCACTGCCGATGTAAAAGGCGTAGCGCACCGCGGGGGGCAAGACGCCCGGCTCCGCCGCGCCCGATACGCCGAACCAGTTGACGAGCATCCATGGCAGCGACGAGGCGAAGACCGCGCCCGCGCCGATGAAGAAGACCTGGATCGCATAGCCCCTCGCGCGCTGCGCCTCGGGCAGATTGTCCGCGACGAGCGCGCGCGCCGGATCCATGCTGATATTGTTCGACGCGGTGAGCAGCCAGAGCGCGGCGACCGACGCCCACAGCGTCGCCGCATTGGGCATGATCAGCAGCGCCAGCGCCGTCAGCAGCCCGCCGGCGATCAGGAAGGGCCGCCGCCGGCCGAAGCGCGATCGCGAGCCGTCGCTGAGGTGGCCGACGATGGGCTGGACGATCAACCCGGTGATCGGCCCCGCGATCCACAGCGCGGGCAGCGCGGCAACGTCGGCGCCGAGCGTCTGGAATATCCGCGTCGTGTTCGCATTCTGGAGCGCCCAGACGATCTGGATGCCGAACAATGCAAAGCACATGTTCCAGATATGCAAATTCGCCCGGTCGAAACGCCGCGAATCATTATTCCCGCCACAGTTACGCGGGTCATCGACATGCAAATCTTGCATTCCCTCCCCCCAATCGTGCTAACGCATGTCGGCGTCGAACATGAATGGCAAGCTTATGGGCACCAACAATACGAGATTGGAAGATTTGGCAAGGATGGCCGGCGTGTCGATCTCGACGGTGTCGCGCGCGCTCAACGACCATCCGCTGATCAGCCTGAATACCAAGAAGAAGGTCTGGGCGCTCGCACGCGAGCATAATTATCCGTTTCGCAGCCATATGGCCGCCGCGCCGGTCGGCGCCGAAGGCTCGATCGTCGTCGTCACCCCGCATATGCAGGGCCGCCCGCTGCCGCTGTCGCATCCCTTCTTCCTCGAACTGCTCGCGAGCATCGGCGAAGCGGCGCGCGCGCGCGATTGCGACTTCACCGTCAGCCACACCGCGCCGCGCGACATCGACGATTTGCTGACCGTGATGAACAGCAGCCGCGCCAACGGCGTCATCTTCCTCGGCCAGTCGATGCTCCACGACGGGTTCAACCAGCTTGCCGACGCGAACAGCAATTTCGTCGTCTGGGGTGCGCACCTGCCGGGGCAGAAATATCGTTCGGTCGGGTCGGACAATGTGCTCGGCGGGCGCCGCGCGACGCTGCATCTGGCGCGGCTGGGGCGCAAGGCGATCGCCTTCGTCGGATCGAGCGACCCCGAAGCGATGCAGCGGCGGCAGGGCTATGTCGAGGCGCTCGAGGCCAATGGGCTGGATGCCGACCCCGCGCTCGACGTGCGCGTCGATTTCGGTTTCGAATCGGCCGAGCGCGCGCTCGGCCAGCTTCTCGCGCGCGGGCGCTGCCCCGACGCCATCTTCGCGTCGAGCGACCTGATCGCGCTCGGCGCGATCCGCGCGCTGCGCAAGGCCAATCTGTCGGTGCCCAGGGACGTGTCGGTCGTCGGCTATGACGACATGCTGCTCGCGCGGCTCAGCACTCCCGCGCTGACGACGATCCAGCAGGACACGCTGGAGGCGGGCCGCCGGCTGGTGTCGCAGGTCATGGACCCGCAGGCCGAACAATATCTTGATTATTTGCCGACGCACCTGATTGTGCGCGAATCCTGCGGCGCCTGACGCGCGCCGTCAGATCGCCAAGGAGATGGTCCTTTGAGTGTCGCCAGCATCGCCCTGCCCCGCATCTTTCGCATCGGGGGCGGCGCGTCGAAACAGCTGCCCGAAGTGCTCGCAAGTCTCGGCCTGTCACGGCCGCTGATCGTGACCGACGCCTATCTCGTCAGCAGCGGGCGCGTCGATGAGCTGGAAAGCGGGCTGGCGGCGGCGGGGATCGCCGCGCGGGTGTTCGCCGATACCGTGCCCGACCCGACGGTGGCGTCGATCGATGCCGGCGTGGCGTTCTTGCACGAGGGCGAGCATGACTGCGTCGTCGGCTTCGGCGGCGGCAGCCCGCTCGACAGCGCCAAGGCGATCGCGCTGCTCGGCCGGCACGGCGGGGCGATGGCCGATTACAAGGCGCCGCATGTGCAGGACGCGCCGGGGCTGCCGGTGATCGCGATCCCGACGACCGCGGGCACGGGGTCGGAAGCGACGCGCTTCACGATCATCACCGACGAGGCGACCGACGAAAAGATGCTGTGCCCGGGGCTCGCCTATCTTCCGGTCGCGGCACTGGTCGATTACGAGCTGACCTTTACCAAGCCGGTGCGGCTCACCGCCGATACCGGGATCGATTCGCTGACGCACGCGATCGAGGCCTATGTGTCAAAGCGCGCGAACCCGTTCAGCGACGGCATGGCGCTGCTCGCGATGCGCGCGATCGCGCCCCATCTGCGGCGGGTGTGCGCCGACCCGATGGACGCGGCGGCGCGCGAGGCGATGATGCTCGGCGCGACGCAGGCGGGAATCGCTTTTTCGAACAGCTCGGTCGCGCTGGTCCACGGGATGAGCCGGCCGATCGGTGCGCATTTCCATGTGCCGCACGGGCTGTCGAACGCGATGCTGCTGCCCGCGGTGACGGCGTGGTCGGCGCCCGCGGCGCTCAACCGCTATGCCGACTGCGCGCGGGCGATGGAGGTCGCCGACGAGGCCGAGGGCGACCAGTCGGCGGTGGCGCGGCTGCTCGATGAGCTCGCGGCGCTGAACCGCGAACTCGAGGTGCCGGGGCCGGCGGCGTGGGGGATCGACGCGGCGCGCTGGGACGCGCTGGTCCCGACGATGTGCGCGCAGGCGGCGGCGTCGGGATCGCCCGCGAATAATCCGCGCGTGCCCGATGCCGAGGAGATGGCGGCGCTCTATGCGCAGGTCTGGGCGGGTTAGGTAGGGCGATCAGTCGCCGGGGCTGTCTTTACCGGATTGCGCAGATGCTCGGGCAGCGGCAGATCGAGCCACGCGTGGCGCTGCTCGGCCCAGACCGCCTGTTCGGGCATCGGAAAGTCGCGATCGGCAAACGCCCCCGCCGCGACGCCGATCAGGTGCGGGAGACGTTCGGGTTCCCACCACAGCGACGAGCCGCAATCGGGGCAGAAATGGAAGGATACGTCGCGCCCGCTGGCCGACGGACGCTTGAACGCCATGGCGCCCGCGACGGGCAATGCCACGCGCTCGCGGGGAAAAAAGGCGGCAACGCTGAAGAGCGATCCGGTTCGCCTTTGACAATCGAAGCAATGGCAGAGCGACACCTTCGCGGGATCGCCCGTGCAGGTGAGGACGAGCTTGCCGCAGTGACAGGAGGCGGTGCGTTCCATGGCGCGAAGGCATATCACCGCGCGCTGGGCAAACAAGTCTTGCCCGATCACCCGCAATTCGCACTTCGTTCATTGACCGGAAAGCCGCGCCCTGCTTAAGCGCGCTCGCCTCGCCTCCCGCTCTCCTACGTCTCGATGTGGAGGCGGGGCATCTCTTTCAAAAATCTTGTTATTGCGGGTCTGGGGCGAAGCATCGGGCGTAACCTTTATGGCAGTCGCTCTCCCATCGCGATTTGCAGCACCGCATACCATTCGGCGCGCGTCCAGCGCGGGATGAACGCCTGCGGGATTTCCCCGATCCGTTCGACCTTTTGCGTGCCGACGATCGGGATCGGACGCGCGGGATGCGCCATGACCCAGCTATAGGTCGCCGCGGCGCGCGAGACGCCATATTCGGCGGCCTTGGCGTCGAGCAGCGCGGCGATCGCGCGGCCGCGCTCATCCGCCGGATCGCCGAGCCGACCGCCGCCGAGCGGCGACCAGGCGAGAAAGGCCATGCCCTGTTCCATCGACTGATCGAAGAGGCCGTCGAAGAGCGGGGCGAGGTGGAGCGGGGAAAATTCGCTTTGATGGCTGACCAGCGGAACGGGAAGGAAGCGGGCCAGCGCCGACGTCTGAGCCGGCGTGAAGTTGGAGACGCCGATCGCTCCGACCTTGCCCGCGGCGTGCGCGTCTTCGAGTGTGCGCGCGATTTCTTGCGGGTGCGCGAGCAGGTCGGGACGGTGGATCTGCCACAGCTCGACCCGATCGGTGCGCAGGCGGCGAAGCGAGGCATCGATCGCCGACGCCAAATAGGGCGCGCTGCTGTCATAGGGCACGCCCGGGATGATCCCGCCCTTGGTCGCGAGGACCATCGCCTCGCGACGCCCGGGGGCTTCGGCGAAGACGTCACCGAGCAGGGTTTCGGCCGATCCGAAGCCGCCGGGCGTGTCGAAGCCATAGATGTCGGCGGTGTCGAACAGCGTCACCCCCGCCTCGAACGCCGCGTCGATACGCGCGCGGGCGGTGGCAAGATCGACGCCGGCAAAGCGCCACATGCCCCACGCGATAGGCGCGACGGCGTGCCCGGCGATGTCCACAGAAGCGGGAGCGGGAAGATGAGTCGGCATCGCTCAGAGTCCGAGCAGCTTGCGCGCGTTGCCCGAGCGGATCTTCGCGCGCTCCGCGTCGGTGAGGTCGAGCTTCGCGAAAGCCTCAAGAGTCTTGGGTAGCGAGATTTGCGGGAAATCGGACGCGATCAGCACATGATCGACCCCAACGTTGCGGATCGTCCAGACATATTCCTCCTCGATCGGCGAATCGGCCGCGAGGATCACGCTCGCCGAAATGTCGAAATAGATATTGTCGGCGAAGAGATTTTCGGCGGTGCGCGCGAGCGCGAGGATATTCCAGAAGCGGAAGCCGAGCCCGCCCATATGGCCGAAGATGAACTTCGTCTTCGGCGCCGAGAGCGCGAGGTTGAAGAGCTTCTCATTATCGCTGGGGACGATGCTGGCATTGTCCATGACGACGATCATGCCCCTGTCGCCCGCGTGCTTGACGAGCGTCAGCACGCGCGGGTCGGCGGCGTCGAATTTCTGCGTGTGCGGGTGGATTTTGAGCAGGCGGACGCCGCCTGCGGCGACGCGGTCGACTTCGGCGAGCGCGGCGTCGCCGTCATAGGGGTGGACCGTCGCGATCGCGATCATGTCGGGGTTCTTCGCGGCGAGCGCGATCAGGGCGTCATTGCGACTGGCTATGTCCGCCGGATTGCCCGCGAGCGCCTGATTCGGGCCGCCGAACCACATCGCCCCGAAGGCGTCGACCGACTGGCCGGCGGCTTTCAGTTGCGCCCGATATTCGGCGAGCGACGCCTCGCCCTTGTGCAGATGAACATGGGTATCGACGACAGCATCCTGTGCGAAGGCAGGCGCCGACGTTGTAAGCAAGGCGATCGAAAGCAGCAGGGCTCGCATGATGTCTCCAGTGCGCGAGGGGAGGAATGCCCCGACCTGCCACAAAGGATGCGCGCCGCCAATTACCTCACGCGCCGCGCGGTCCGCTTTTCGCTGATACCGTGCTGCCGGGCCCGGCGCGCCTCAGTTGGTCCAGTAGATATAATCCTGACCGTCCTTCCACGGCGCGTCGAGCGGCACGTCGATGCGCACGGGTCCTTCGACGAGGCCGGGCCAGATCGGTTTCGCCATGCCCCTGTTCTGCGCCTCGATCATCGCGCTGAGTTCGGCGACGCGTTGCGGATCGCTCGCGGCGAGATCGTGGCGCTCGGTGGGATCGGCCGCAAGGTTGTAGAGGCGCGCCTTTTCGGGTCGCTTCGTCACCTGCAATTTCCAGTCGCCCGCGCGCACCGCGCGATAATCGCCCGAGCGCCAGAACATCGCGGGACGCTTCGCGGGTCCGGCGAGGATATTTTCGCTGTCGATCGTCCGGTCATTCGGCAGTTTCGCGCCCGCGGCCGCGGCGATCGTCGCGAAAATGTCGAGGTGCCCGGTCACGTCTGCCCGCTGCGTCCCGGCCGCGATGCCGCCCGGCCAGCGCATGAACAGCGGGGCGCGGATGCCGCCTTCGAAGAAGGTCGCCTTCCAGCCGCGGAACGGCGCGTTCAGATCGGGCATGCCATTATACCAGGCGCCGCCATTGTCGCTGGTGAAGATGACAAGTGTGTTGTCGTCGATCCCCGCCTCTTTCAGCTTGGCCATCACGTCGCCGATGCGCCGGTCGAGCTGTGCGATCATCGCGCCGTAAACGCGCGTCTTGTGATCCTTGATCTGCGGCAGCTTGTCATAGTCGGCCTTGGTCGCCTGGAGCGGCGTGTGCGGCGCGTTGAAGGCGAGATACAGGAAGAAGGACCGGTTCCGGTTCGCCTCGATCGCCTCGATCGCCTCGTCGGCGAAATAGTCGGTCATATGCCCCTTGGGGTGGAACCGCTTGCTGCCGTTGAAGGTGACCGCGTGGCGCAAATTCGCCCAGATGAAGCGGTCGATCGGGTCCCAGGGCAGCTTGGCGTTGACGCCGTCCGGGTCATCTTCGGGCAGGAACATCGCCGCGCCCGCGAGGATCGCTAGGCTTTCGTCGAAGCCTTGCGCCTGCGGCTGGAGTTTCCGTGCTTCACCGAGATGCCATTTGCCGATGTGGAGCGTGTGATAGCCCGCCGCCTTCACCGCCTCGGCGATCGTCACTTCGCTCGCGGGGACGCCCATGTCGGGATAGGCGGGAATGTCGGGGGTGATCAGCTCGTCGTGGAAGATCGCGCGGTGCGGCCCGACGCCCTCACCATGCGCCAGATTTTCGGCGAACTCGACCGGGACCGCCGTATATTCGAAACCGAAGCGCGTCGGATAGCGCCCGGTCATCATCGCCGCGCGCGACGGCGAGCAGGTCGCGTTCGCGGCATAGGCGGTGGTGAAATTGACGCCATCGCGCGCTAGCGCGTCGATGTTCGGCGTCTTGACGACCCCCGCCACCCCGCCGCCGCCCAGGCTGATGTCGTTATAGCCGAGGTCGTCGGCGACGATCAGGATGATGTTCGGGGGTCGCTTTCCCTCCGGCGGTTTGGCCGGCCCCTGCTGCCACGCGATCGCGCGGTTTGGCTGCACCGGGTCCTTCCAGTCCTGGAGGATGCCGGGAATGCGATATTTATTCGCCTCGAACGCCCAATATCCCCCCGCGCCGGCGAGGAGCAATGCGGAGAAGGCGAGCCATCGTTTCTTCATCATCATCCCCCATATCGCGGCGTCGGCATGCTCGAAAACTATTGGCACTATATGTGTCACTATATGAGCCGATACGCAAGATTGTTTGACCCCGGCGCCAAGTCGGGCCAGCAGGAACGCCATGGCGACAGGGTCGGAAAAATCGAGCGCGCAAGAGATTGCACCGCCGCGGGTCGACGGCCGCCGCGAACGCGGGCGGTCGAGCCACCGGCGCATCGTCGAAGCGATGATGGAGCTGATCGCCCAAGGCGACCTGTCGCCGAGCGCGGCGCGCGTCGCCGAGGAGGCGGGCATTGGGCTGCGCACCGTGTTCCGTCATTTCGACGACATGGATGCGCTTTATGCCGAGATCACCGCGACGATCACCGAAGAGGTGATGCCGATCGTGATGGCGCCCTATCCCGCCCAGCCTTGGCGGGATAATATCCGCGAACTCGTCGCCCGGCGTGTGCGGGTGTTCGAAACGACGCTGCCCTTTCGCCTCGCCGCCAATATCAAGCGGTATCAGTCGCCGTTCCTGATGGGGCAATATAGCCGCGTCGTGATGCTCGAGCGCGAGCTGATCCTGCGCCTGCTGCCCGCCGACGTGCGCGCCGACCGGATCGGCGTCGAGGCGCTGTGCGCGGCGCTGTCGTTCCACAGCTGGCGCACGCTGCGCCATGACCAGAGCCTGTCGGCCGAGGATGCGGGCGCGGTGATGGTGCGGATGGTCGAGGCGCAGCTGGCGGCGATCGCCGTCGACTGAATGCCTATCCGCTTTTCGCGCGGCGCCCGCGGCGGAGCGCCCAGATCAGGCCCGACAGCAGCAGGACGAAGGCGCCGACCCACAGGCCGAAGCGGATCAGACGGGGCTTACCCTGATGTTCGAAGGCATAACGGTTGATCTGTTCGTCGGCGGTATAACCTGCGGGCATGTCGAGCACGCCGTTCGCTTTCGCATAGGCGCGGTAGTCGGCCATCATCGTCCTGAAGCGGTCGGACTCGGCGGCGGCGAGGTCGCGCGTCTCGCCGGGATCGGCCTTGAGATTGAACAGCCGCCACGCACCATCGCCGGTCGGCGCGAGATTGCGCACCAGCTTGTAATCGCCGCGGAACAGCGCGGCATTGCCCGACAGTTCATAGCCGAGCGGCGCGTCGCCGTGGACGCTTCCCGCGCCGCCCTTCAGCATCGGCACGAGGCTGCGGCCCGTCACGGGCTCGACCGCCCCGCCCCGCCAGCGTCCGCCATGACCGGATACGCCGGCAAGCTCGGTCAGCGTCGGCAAGATGTCGGTGACATGCGCGAGGCCGTCACTGATGCCGCCCGCGCGGATGTCGGCATGGCCCGGCCAGGCGATGATCAGCGGGACGCGCAGCCCGCCCTCGGACGCGGTGAATTTATAGCCCGATAGCGGCGACGCCGCCGCGCTCGCCCAGCCGGGCCCGATCGCCGAAAAGCTGCCGCGCCGGCCGATATTCGCGGTCGCAAGGTCATATTGCATGCCCAGAAACAGCCGGTTGCGCAGGCTGCTGAACGGATTGGTCGGCTCGGCGCCATTGTCCGACAGGAAGACGAAGATCGTGTTGTCGTAATCGCCGGCCGCTTTCAGATGCGCGACGAGGCGGCCGACCTCGCGGTCCATCGCGGTCGCCATGCCGGCATAGGCCCGCATCACGCGCACCGCCGCGGCGCGTTCCTCGGCGTCGAGCGTCCGCCAGTCGGGCGTCGTCGACATGGTGACCATCGGCACGCCCGCAGGGACGATGCCGAGCGCCGCTGCGCGCTTCGCCCGCGCTTCGCGGAGCGCCGTCCAGCCGTCCTGGTACATCGCCGAATAGCGCGCGATGTCGCTGTCGGGCGCCTGCACCGGGATATGATTGGCGAGGAAGTTGATCGATGCGAGGAAGGGTTTGCCGCTCGCGCGCCCCTCGTCGATATAGTCGATCATCCGCTGGACGACGAAGCGCGACGAATAATAATTTTTGGGCAGCGTCGCGGGCTTGCCGTTCTCGGTCCAGTTCGCCTTGTCGTACATGCCCTCGATCGGGCGCTGCTCGAAATTGTCGGCGCCGGCGTCGGCGAGGCTGAAGGCGCGGTCGTAGCCGCGCGCGTGCGGCAGCCGCGTCGCGTCGCTGCCGAGGTGCCATTTGCCGGTGAGATAGGTGCGGTAACCCGCCGCCTTCAAAAGCTCGCCGATCGTCACCACGCGGTGGTTCAGCACCGTATCGTAACCGGGCTTGCCGCGATGTTCGTCGGGGATCGTCTCGGGCATGTTGCCGAGCCCGTTGCGGTGGTTCATCACTCCCGTCTGCAGCATCGCGCGCGACGGCGAGCAGGACCCCGCGACATGGAAGTTCGAAAAGCGCACCCCGGCGTAGGCGAGCGCGTCGATGTTCGGGGTCGCGAATTCGGCGCCGAAGGAACCGACGTCGGAAAAGCCCCAGTCGTCGGCGAGCAGGATGACGATGTTCGGATGATCCGGCGCAGGCTTGGCGGGCTGCGCCTGCACGGGAAAAGCGCCGATCAGGGCGGCGATAGCGATGATGGCAGCACGCCGGGACCCGCCTATGCGACCCAGCCTAGTGGTCCTCCAGCGTACTGCCATCACTCCCACCCCCTCGGGATATGGCACTTACTATGTCAATATATTGCCGAGTCAATGGGCGATGCGGGATCGCTTGACCTTATCGTCCGCGATAGTCCGGGGCGCGTTTTTCGAGGAAGGCGGCGAGCGCCTCGCGATGATCTTCGGTCGCCGAAAGGATCACCTGCTGCCGATCCTCGATCGCCATCGCGGCCTCGAGGCTGGGCGCGTCGATGTTGAGGTTCAGCGCCTGTTTCGAAAGACGCAGGCCATAGGGCGCGGTCGCAAGCATCTCGTCGGCGAGCGCGAGGCCGCGATCGAGCAATGCCTCTTCCTCGACGATTTCGCTGACGAGCCCCACGCGCAGCGCGCGCTCGGCGTCGATGAAGCGGCCGGTCAGGATCATTTCGGACGCGAGGCTGGCGCCGACCAGACGAGGCAGGAAATAGCTCGACGCCATGTCGCAGCCGCCGAGGCCGATGCGAATATAGGCGGCGTTGCAACGGAACGACGGCGCCGCGTAACGCACGTCGGAGGCGAGCAGCAGCGACAGCCCGCCGCCGCACGCCGCGCCTTGGCCGAGCGCGATGACCGGCTGCGGACAGGCGCGCATCTTGCGATAGATGTTGCCGATGCTGGTCTGGGTGCGCAGCGTGCGGAGCACCGGTGTTTCGCCCGACGACCGGTCTTCCTGAATGTCGAGCCCGGCGCAAAAACCGCGCCCGGCACCGCGCAGGATCACGACGCGCACCTCAGGGCGGTCGGCGAGGCCGCCGAAATAGGCATTGAGTTCGTCGACCAGTCCCTCGTTCAGCGCATTGAGGCGTTCGGGCCGGTTGAGCGTCGCGATCTCGACCGCGCCGCGGCGTTCGACCAGCAGTTCGCTCACAATGTCTGCCCGTCGTCGATGGTGATGACGCTGCCCGTAATGCCGAGCGCGGCATCCGAGCAGAGCAGTAGCAGCGGCGCGTGGAGGTCACTCGGCGGCCGCATCCGCTGGCGCGGAAAGCTCTTCACCATCGCGGCGCCGGTGTCGCTTTCGAACAATTCGGCGGTCATTTCGGATTCGAAATAGCCGGGCTGGATGACATTGACGCTGATCCCGCGCCGCGCCCATTCGCGCGCGAGCGCCTTGCCCAAATGACGCACCGCCGCCTTGGTCGCGCCATAGACCGAGGTCGCGGGAAAGACCTTCTCGGCGGTGATCGACCCGATCAGGACGATGCGGCCGTTCTGCCTTTCGCGGCTGCCCGCCTTGTCGAGCCGCTTGGCGCCTTCGGTCGCGGTCAGGAAGACGCCGCGGACGTTGGCGGCGAGCAGAAAGTCGACCTCGTCGACCGACAGCCCCATCGCCATCTTCTCGGTCGCGACGCCGGCGTTGGCGACAATGGTATCGACGGTGCCGAAAGCGGCCTCGGCGGCGTCATAGGCGGCTTTGGTCGACGCTTCGTCGGTGACGTCCATGCTGACCGCGACCGCCTGCCCGCCCGCCGCTTCGATCGCCGCGACCTGCTCGGCGAGTTTGTCGGCGCGGCGAGCGGCGAGCACGACCTTAGCGCCCGCGGCGGCAAGCGCCCTGGCGAAGCCCGCGCCGAGCCCGGATGACGCTCCGGTTACCAGCGCGACGCGTCCCGTCAGATCGAACTTCGGTTGCTCGGCCATCATCTTCCCTTTCCTTCGTTTGCTACGCATTGGTCGCGATTGACGTTTACGTCAACGGGCAGGACTGGAAGGAAAAGCGTGACAAAGGGGTTGACGATCCTATTTTGTTCTCTTAATGTTCTTCTTGTGCACAACAAACCTCATCCCCCGTCGCGGCTGCCGAGCGCGGCGGGCGGGGGATAAAGGTCCGGTCAGCGCCCTCTGCCGGGCTTGACGATATATTGATCGCGATCCTCGACCGGGACATTGCCCTGGATCAGATGCCGGCTGGCGTAGACGCCGCCGCAGATTTCGATATCGAACCGTTCCTGATCGCGCCGCCGCGTTTCCTCCATGATGTCGCCGATCGCTTCCTCGTCGACTTCGAGCCGGCGCAGCGCCTCTTCCGCCATCACCAGCGCCGATTCGAAGGTTTCGCGCACCATATAGTCGGCGTTGGCGTGGACCAGCTCGATCGCATGTTCGCGGTCGAACGCGCGCGCCAGCAAGGGGGTATGCGGAAACTCGGCCTTCACCAGCTCGACAATCTTGAGCGTCGTTTCGCGGTCGTCGGTCGCGACGATGATCATCCGCGCCTTCTGTGCGCCGGCGGCGTGAAGGATGTCGAGCCGTGTGCCGTCGCCGTAATAAATCTTGAAACCGAAGGCCAAGGATTCGCGGATCGCGATCGTGTCGGTGTCGATCAGCGAGATCGAGCAGCCGTTGGCGAAGAGCGGCTGGCTGACGATCTGGCCGAAGCGCCCGAAGCCGATCATCAATATGCTGGCGCTGAGATTGTCGGCGACGTCGAGGTCTTCCGCCGTGTCCTCCACGCGCGGCATGAAGCGATCGTGCAGGATGATCATGATCGGGGTCAGCACCATCGACACGATGATGATCGCGGTCAGGGTCGCGTTGCTTTCCGCATCGATGATCCCGACGCCCGCCGCCGCGGCATAGAGCACGAAGGCGAATTCGCCGCCCTGCGCCATCAGCACCGCGCGCTCGACCGCTTCGGCATGGCCGCTCTTGAACAGCCGCGCGACGATGTAGATGACGATGATCTTCAGCGTCATATAGGCGGTGACCGAAATCGCGATCAGCCCCGCGTTGGCGGCGACGATATTGAGGTCGAGCGCCATGCCGACGCCGAGGAAGAAGAGGCCGAGCAAGACGCCGCGGAACGGTTCGACGTCGGCTTCGAGCTGATGGCGGAAGGAAGATTCGGAAAGGAGCACGCCGGCGAGGAAGGCGCCCATCGCCATCGACAGCCCCGCGAGCTGCATCGCCAGCGCGGCGCCAAGGACGACGAGCAGCGCCGCGGCGGTCATCACCTCGCGCGCCTTCGCGCGCCCGAGCAGGCGGAACATCGGGTCGAGCAGATAGCGGCCCGCGAGGATCAGCCCGGTGATCGCTCCCAGGCCGATCGCGACCGCGACCAGGCGGTCGGTCATCGACACCGCTTCGCCGCCCGGTGCGAGGAAGGCGGTGAGCGCGAGCAAGGGCACGATCGCCAGATCCTCGAGCAGCAGGATCGCGATGATCCGCCGCCCCTTGGGCTGGCCCATCTCGCGCCGCTCGTCGAGCATCTGCATGACGATCGCGGTCGAGGTGAGCACGAAGCCGGTGCCCGCGACGAAGCTCGCCGCGACCGGATAACCGAGCGCGAGCCCGACGCAGATCAGCAGCGCGATCGCGCCGCCGACCTGCGCCGCGCCGAGCCCGAAAATCTCGCCGCGCATCGCCCACAGCCGTGACGGCTGCATCTCGAGCCCGATGATGAAGAGGAACATGACGACGCCGAGTTCGGCGACGTGAAGGATCGTCTGCGCATCGGAGAACAGCGCCAGCCCGAAGGGACCGATCGCGAGCCCGGCCGCGAGATAGCCGAGCACCGAGCCGAGGCCGAGCCGCTTGAACAAGGGCACCGCGACGACGGCGGCGCCGAGCAGGATGACGATCGGCAACAGGTCGAACCCGTGCGCGGCTGCCTCGGCGGCATGTGCTGTTTCGGCGGCCATCGCCCGTCCCCTTATCCGACCCGGAACCCGCGCGGAAAGACGGGTTCGAATCGAGGCTTAGAGCAAGGAGCGCCGGCCTGCCAGCGCCGGGTCAGGGCGCGGCGCGCGCGGTCGAGAGCGAATAGGGGCGCGCCGCCGCCGCCTTGCCCCATTCGGCATCGGGCTTCGTCTGCATCGTGAAGCGGAGCGTGCCGCCGCTGCGGATTTCGGCGTCCGAAATCCAGCTGCGCGCGAGCGGCTTGCCGTTGAGCTCGACCTTGCCGACATAGGGGTTGGCGTCGGAGAGGCCGACCGTTTCGACCGTGAAACGTTTACCGCCGGGTAGGTTAAGCACCGCGCGGTCGACGAAGGGGCGGCCGATCACATATTGGTTCGATCCCGGCGCGACCGGATAGAAGCCGAGGCTGGTAAAGACGAGCCACGCCGACATCTGGCCGAGGTCGTCGTTGCCCGACAGGCCGTCGGGGGTGGGTTTATACTGGCTGTCGACGATCTGCTTCAGCCGCTCCTGCGTCCGCCACGGGGCGCCGGCATAGGCGTAGAGATAGGCGACATGGTGGCTCGGTTCGTTGCCATGGATATATTGGCCGATCAGCCCGGCGATATCCTCGGCATGGCTATAGTCGAGCTTCGAGATGTCATAGTCGAACATCGCGTCGAGCTTGGCGATCGTCTTGGCGTCGCCGCCGAGGATGCGGAAGAGCCCGGCCTGATCCTGGGGCACGAACCACGAATATTGCCACGCATTGCCTTCGGTATAGTCCGAGCCATAGTTGATCGCGGTCGGATCGAAGGGTGTGCGGAAGCTGCCGTCGGCCTTGCGCGCGCGCAGCCAGCCGGTCTTCGCATCGAAGCTGTTCCGCCAGTAACCGGCACGCTTGTAGAAGCGGTCGGCGATGTCCTTGCGGCCCATCTTTTCGGCCATCCGCGCGATCGTCCAGTCGTCATAGGCATATTCGACCGTCTTCGACGCCGCCTCGGGCTCGCGGTCGATCGCGACATAGCCGAGCTTCATATAGTCGCCGAGCCCGCCATAGGGGGCATATTCGGCGCTCGCGACCATGGCGTCCAGGGCCTCGTTCGCGTCGAAATCGCCCACGCCCTTCAGATAGGCGTCGGCGATCACCGGGACCGCGTGATAGCCGATCATCGTCCAGGTTTCGCGTCCGTGGAACTGCCAGACGGGCAGGATGCCGTGCGGGCTCGCCTTGCGGCTCGCGACGAGCGATTTGACGATGTCGCTGTTGGTTTTGCCCGGCTGGACGAGCGTCAGCAGCGGGTGCTGCGCGCGGAACGTGTCCCACAGCGAAAAGGTCGAGCGGAAGGTGAAATCCTTCGCGGTATGGACCTGATCGTCGGGGCCGCGATAGCGTCCGTCGACGTCGCTCCACACGCTCGGCGCGAGCAGGCTGTGATAGAGCGCGGTGTAGAGATTGGTGCGCATCGGCGCGGGCGCCTCGATTTCGAGCGCGCCCAGAGCTTTGCGCCATTCGCCTTCGGTGCGGTCGCGGACGGCGTCGAAGCCGGCGCCTTCTGCATCGAGGTTGGCGACGGCGCCGACCTCGTCGACGCCCGACAGCGCAACGCGCACTTCGAGCGGGCCGTCGAGCTGGCCGAAATCAAGCCGCGCTTCGAGCGCCTTGCCGAGCTTTTCGGCGAGCGCGTCGCTGCCGCGGCCGGGAGGATGGAAACCCTTGTACGGAATCTTCTCGTCGCGATCGAGGAAGGCGTGGGATTTGAGCGGCGCCGAGAAGCGCATCGCGAAATAGAGCTTGCGCCCCGGTGCCCAGCCACGCGTTTCGCGAAAACCGGTGAGCGTGCCGTCGGGACGAAGGTGGAGGCCCGACCAGAGGATCTTGCCCGGATAATCATAGAGCGACGAGCGGAGGTCGAGGAGGAGATGCGCCTCTTTCCCCGCGGGGAAGCTGTAGCGGTGGACGCCGACGCGGGTGCCCGCGGTGAGTTCGGCGCGGATGCCGCTGTCGGCCAGCGTGACGGCATAATAGCCGGGGCTGGCTTTTTCGGTGTCGTGGCTGAAACGCTGGCGATAGCCCGAACCGGGCTTGGCGGGATCGCCCGGATCGAGCTTGACGCTATCCACCGGGCCAACTTGCGGCATGACGAGAATGTCGCCGAGGTCCGAATGGCCCGCGCCCGAAAAATGGGTGTGGCTGAAACCCTGGATCGTCGGGTCGTTGTAGCTGTAGCCCGCGGCATGATCGTAGCAGTCGCGGATCTGGCACGTCGCGTCGGTGTCGGGCGACAGCTGGACCATGCCGAAGGGCGCGGTCGCGCCGGGGAAGGTGTGGCCTTCGGGGCCGGTGCCGATCATCGGGTCGACGAAAGCGAGCGGATCGGGCGCCGGTTGTTCGGCGAAGGACTGGATCGGCAGGAGGGCGAGCAGCGCGGCGGCGGCGGTCAGGCGTTTCATCATGCCCTTGTGCCGCGAAGGCTCCGCCCTGTCCAACGGCGCGCGGCCCGCCCGGCTCACGCCGCGACCCCGACCGCGTCCATCGCCAGCGCGATGGCGCCAAGCGGACCCGCCATGGTTCCAAGCTCGGGAGCGATCACATAAGCGCCATTCCCCGGGATCTGCATATAGTCCGCGAGGCTCTTTTCGAGCTGTGCGTTGATCCGCGGGAGCAATTGCGGCTGGCCGGCGAGCACACCGCCGCCCATCGCGACGCGCATCGGCCCGGTCGTGCAGGCGAGCGAATGCACCATCGTCGCCAGGGCGTGCACGATCGGTTCCCAAACGGGGTCGTCGGCGGAGACGTCCGCCAGCGGCCGCCCGCCCAACCGTGCGTTGAGCGCGGTGCCCGAGGCGAGGCCTTCGACACAATCGTCGTGGAAGCGGCACACGCTCGGCACGTCGTCGCCGGCAAGGCGCGGGACGAGGATATGGCCGATCTCGCTGTGGCTGAACCCGCGCGTCGGCCTGCCGTGGACGACCAGCCCGACGCCGACGCCGGTGCCGACGGTCACATAGGCGAAATCGTCGAGGCCGCGCCCGCTGCCCCAGCGGATTTCGGCGAGCGCCGCGCCGTTGACGTCGGTGTCGAAACCGATCGGGACCAAAAAGGCCGATCGCAGCGGGCCGAGCAGGTCGGCGCCTTCCCAATCGGGCTTGTTCGTCGCGCCGACCCGCCCATAATCGGCCTTTGCGGGATCGACCCGGATCGGGCCGAATGAGGCGACGCCGATGCTGCAAAAGCCGTGCGATCGCGCCCAGCCGTCGAGCACCGCCATGATCGCGGGCAGCGTTTCGGACGGCACGGTGGTCGCGATCATTTGCTGATCGCGGATGTCGTCCGGTCCCGCAGCGAGCGTGCAAATGCACTTGGTGCCGCCCAGTTCGACGCCGGCGAACAGGCGCGCTTCGCTGCGGTCTGTTGCGGGACCATCCATCAGCGCCACCCCTTCGCTCGATCGCTGAGGTTTCTGGAGCGTGCCGGGCCGCATCGCAAGGCCGAACGTGACGGGATTTGGAGAGATTTCACAACGTATTCCGTTCTTATCATTTTCTTTTCGCTACCAAAAACTTGTCGCCAATTTGCTTCATGCGGGGGCGGAACCGAAAGACGGCGGACGGTCGGCTTTCGCCGTGCCGAATGCGGACGGCTTCGCGCCCATCTCGAAAACGAGTTCGCCGCCGCCGATCAGGTCGGCGTGCGCGATCCAGTTCTTGCTCCACGACTGGCCGTTCCAGCGCACCGACTGCACGTAAGGCCGGTCGGGGCCGTTGCCCTCTGCCCGGACGGTGAGCGTCTTGCCCGCGCCCACCGTCACCTCGGCAACGTCGAACAGCGGCGAGCCGAATACGTAGACCGCGCTGACCGGATCGACCGGGTAGAAACCGAGCGCCGAGAGGATGAACCACGCGCTCATCTGGCCGCAATCGTCGTTGCCGATCACCCCGTCGGGGTCGTTCTTGTACATTTCGCCGAGCAGGCGGCGGACCATCGCCTGCGCCTTCGCGGGCGCGCCGCAATAGGCGTACATGTACGCGACATGGTGATTGGGTTCGTTGCCATGGGCATATTGGCCGACGAGCCCCGAAATGTCGGGCGGCGCATTGTCGGGCAGGGTCGAGGGCGCGTTGAACAGCGCGTCGAGCTGTTTCTCGAACGCCGCGTCGCCGCCGAAATGATCGATCAGGCCATAGACGTCGTGCTGGTTGAGGAAGGTCGCCTGCCAGCCGTTCGCTTCGGTATAGTCGCGCCATTTCTTGACGTTGTGGCCGATCTGGACCGGATCATAATCCTTCCACCAGCTGCCGTCCTTGAAGCGCGGGCGGGCGAAGCGCGTTTCGGGGTCGATGACGCCGCGATAGTTCTGCGCGCGCTTGCGCAGCGCCGCCGCGTCGTCCTTGGCGCCGACCGCGTCGGCGAGGTGCGCCATCGCCCAGTCGTCATAGGCATATTCCTGCGTCCGGCTGACCGATTCCCATATCTCGTCGCACGGGATATAGCCGAGATCGTAATAGAAGCCGCGGCCGAGCGTGCTGTCGATATCCTTGTAATCGCGGTCGAAGGCGCGGCGGCGGATATTGGGCCAGGCGGCGGCATAGTCGGCCTTGATCCCTTTGGCGTGCGCCTCGGCGAGCACCGAGACGCCGTGCCAGCCGATCATGCACGCGGTCTCGACCCCCTGCAGCGGCCAGACGAGTGGGCCGGCGGGGCTCTGCGCGGTCTGGCGGCAGATGTCGCGGGTCAGGAGCGCGGCGCGCTCGGGGTCGATCAGCGTCAAGAGCGGATGGAGCGCGCGATAGGTGTCCCACAGCGAATAGGTGCTGAACGCTTCCTCGCCTTTCGCGGCCTGATGTACCTGCCGGTCGAGCCCGACATAACGGCCGTCGCGGTCGGTGAAGAGCGTCGGCGCAAGCTGCGCATGATAGAGCGCACTCGTCATGATGACGCGCTGCGCCTCGGTGCCGCCCGACACGCGGATGCCGCCGAGCGCCTTGGCCCAGCTGCCGCGCGCGGCCTTGACCGCGCCGTCGAAGTCCCAGGCAGGAACCTCCTGCGCCAGCGCGTCGCGCGCGCCTTTTACGTCGACCGCCGAGAGGCCGGTCTTGATCAGGATCGGCGGACCACCGGCATCGTCGAAGAAAAAGGCGACCTTGAGCTTGTTGCCCTTGATCGACGTCGCGCCATCGGGGGCGGGGGTGCCGTCGTCGCCGAAAAATTGCACGCGGTCGGGGCGCCGCGACATCCGCATCGCGAAATGGATGCGCCGGCCCTTCGCCCAGCGATTGACCTGCCGCCCGCCCGTGAGCATGCCGTCCTCGCCGATGTCGAGCGACGCATTTTCGACGACGATGCCCTTGTCCCAATCATCCTCGATCGCGTGCGCGAAATCGATCAGGATATGGCCCGGCCCTTGGCCGAAGCGATAGCGATGCAGCCCGCAGCGTTCGGTGACGGTGAGTTCGGCGAGCACGCCGGTCTCGAGCTTCACGCGGTAATAGCCGGGCTCGGCATGTTCGTCCGAGTAACGCTGGCGAAAGCCCTCGCCGGGCTTTTCGATCGTTCCGGGTTCGAGCTTCAGTTCGCGCCGCGTGGGCACCACGAGCACGTCGAGCATGTCGCCGATGCCGGTGCCCGAGAGGTGCGTGTGGCTGAACCCCATGATCGAGCCATCCTTCTGGTGATAGCCCGAGCAGGCGTCCCAGCCGTGGGTGTTCGTATCGGGGCTCAATTGCGCCATGCCGAAGGGCAGCGACGCGCCGGGGAAGGTATGGCCGTGCCCGCCGGTGCCGATGAAGAGATTGGGCTTGCCGACGGCGACGGCGTCGTGCCCGCCCGCGACGCGCGAGCAGCCGGCGGGGATCGCGCCGCCGAGCGCGAGCAGGCCGGTGGTGGCGAGAAGCTGGCGGCGGCTGGTCGTGATCATCGTCCCCTCTCCGCTCACAGCGGCCGCGCGAGCAGCGCCGGGCGCTTGTCGGCGACCTCGACGATCAACTGGCCGAACAGCGCGTTGGCCCACGCGAACCAGCTGCGCGTGAAGTTCTTCGGATCATCCTTGTGGAAGCTTTCGTGCATGAAGCCGGTGCCGCCGTGCGTGGTCTTCAGCCAGCGCAGGCACTGGAGGATCGTCGCATCGTCGTCGGCGTTCATCGCGCGGGTGATGATCGACATCGGCCAGATCATGTCGAGGCCGATATGCGGGCCGCCGATGCCCTCGGCCGCCGTGCCCTTGAAGAAATAGGGGTTGCGATCCGACCAGGCGAGCGCGGCGGTGCGGAGGAAGAGCGGGTCCTTCTTGTCGACGACGTCGATCAGCGGCAGCCCTGACAGGCTCGGCACATTGGCATCGTCCATGAAGATGTAATTGCCGAAGCCGTCGATCTCATACGCCCACACCTGACCGCCCTTGCCGTCGTCGATCAATGCGTGCGCCTTCAGCGCCGCATCGACTTCGGCGGCGAGCGCCTCGGCGTCGGTTGCCGCAGCATTGTCGCCGCGCGCCTCGCGATGGACGGTCGCGATCTTGCGGAGGACCGACACCGCGAACAGGTTCGACGGGATCAGGAAGGGATAGAGGCACGCATCATCCGACGGGCGGAACATCGAATGAATCAGCCCGATCTTTTTCGTCGGCCGGCCATAGCCGCCGAGCATCAGACTGTCCGACGGCTGAAGCGCGGGGCGCTGGAACTTGTACGGTCCGGGCCCATCCTTGCGCTGCTGTTCGCGGAAGGTTTGGGCCGCAAGCTTCATCGCGCGCGACCATGTCTCGTCGAACGGCGCCTTGTCCTTCGTGCGCGTCCAATATTCGTGGGACAGCCGCATCGCGTAGCAGAGCGAGTCGATTTCCCATTTGCGCTCGGCAACGCCGGGCTTCATCTCGGTCTTGTCGGTCTGCGACCATTCGAGCTTCGACGGTGCGGTCGGGTCCTTGTCGAACGCATTGGCATAGGGATCGATCAGGATGCAGCGCGCCTGCCGCTGGATCAGTCCCTGGAACAGCCGCTTGAGCTTCGCGTCCTTGGCGACGAGGTGGATATAGGGTTGCACCTGCGCCGAGCTGTCGCGCAGCCACATCGCCTCGATATCGCCGGTGATGACGAAGGTGTCGGGGCGGCCGTCGATCGTGCCCGTCTGGACCGTCGTGTCGAGCGTGTTCGGGTAGCAATTCTCGAACAGCCACGCGAGTTCGGGGTCGGCGATCTTCGCCTTCACGCGCGAAATCTCGGCCTCGATCGCGGGGCTGGTGAAGGCGCGCTGCGCAGGCGCGGGGCGCTTGCTGGCGAAGCTGCCGGTCGCGGCGCGCGCGGCGGCGGGCATCGCGGCGGCGAGCGCGAGCGCGCCGGCGCCGGCCATGATTTCGCGGCGGCTCTGGGTCATGTTCATCTCCGACATCATTTGGACGGCGCGCTGATCGAGAAGGGCGCGTCGGCGGGGGCAGTGCCCCATTGCTTGTTGGGCTTGGCGCCCATCACGAAGTCGACCGTGCCGCCCTGCGACAGCGCGCGGTGGGTGAAATAGGTCTTCGTAAGCGGCTTGCCGCCGAGCGCCACCGACTGGAGATAGATATTCGCGTCGCTGTTGTTCTTCGCGTTGATCGTCAGCGTCTTGCCATTGGGCATGGTCAGCTCCGCCTTCTGGAACAGCGGGCTGCCGATCGCATATTCGCCCGTCGCCGACGCGACCGGATAGAAACCCAGCGCCGAGAAGACATACCAGGCCGAGGTCTGGCCGTTATCCTCGTCGCCCGGATAGCCGTCGGGCGCCGACGAATAGAGTTTCGCCATGATGTCGCGCACATGATGCTGCGTCTTCCACGGCGCACCTGCCCAATTGTAGAGGTAGGGCATGTGCTGGATCGGCTGGTTGCCATGGGCGTACTGCCCCATATCGACGATCTGCATCTCGCGGATCTCGTGGATCACCTGACCGTAATAGCTTTCGTCGAAGATCGGCGGGGTGGTGAAGATCGCGTCGAGGCGATCGACGAACTTCTCGCGTCCGCCCATCAGGTTCATCAACCCCTGAACATCCTGCATCACCGCCCAGCTGTAGTGGAGCGCGTTGCCCTCGGTGAAGGCGTCGCCCCATTTATAGGGGTTGAACGGGGTCGCCCACGAGCCGTCCTTGTTGCGGCCGCGGATCCAGCCGCTCTCCTTGTCATAGAGCTTGCGGTAGTTGAGCGCGCGCTCGGTGTATTTCTTGGCATCGGCGTCCTTGCCGAGCAGCTTCGCGAGCTGGGCGATCGAAAAATCGGCGGTGGCATATTCGAGCGTGCGCGCGGCATTCTCGTTGATGCCGACGTCATAGGGGACATAGCCGAGGCGGTTGTAATATTCGGCGCCCTCGCGCCCGACCGCGGCGATGACCTTGCCCGCCTTGTCCTTCGGCCGGCCCTCGCTCGTCGTCGCATTCTTGATCATCGCTTCATAAAGCGTCTCGACGTCGAAGCCGCGCACGCCGTTGAAATAGGCGTCGGCGATCAAATTCGCCGAGTTCGACCCGATCATCACGTTGCGATAGCCGGGGCTCGCCCATTCGGGCAGCCAGCCGCCCTGCTTATAGGTGTTGACCAGCCCCTGCATGAACTGGCTGTCGCGTTCGGGATACATTAGCGCGAAGAAGGGGAATACCGCGCGCCACGTGTCCCAGAAGCCATTGTCGGTGAACATGTAACCGTCGTGCACCTTGCCGTCGTACGGGCTGTAGTGGACGATCTTTCCGCTCGCGTCCTTTTCATAGAAGGTGCGCGGGAATTGCAGCATCCGGTAGAGCGCCGAATAGAAGGTGCGGATCTTTTCGGCATCGGGATCGGTCACGCGGATGCGCGAAAGTTCCTTCTCCCACTCCGCCTTCGCCTTGGCCTGTGTCGTGTCGAAGCTGTCATTGCCGATTTCGGTGCGCAGGTTGCGTAGCGCCTGTTCGGGGCTGATGAAGGAGGAAGCGACGCGGACGTGGATCTTGTCGTCCTTCTTGGTCTTGAAGCTGAGCACCGCGCCGACATGATCGCCTTCGCGGCTTAGCGCGTTCGTCGGCTGGTCGTCGCCCGCCCAGGTGCGCGCAAGGGTGAAGTCGCGGTCGAATTCGGCGACGAAATAATTGTGGAAATTGTCGGGCACGCCGCCGTGGTTGTTGCGGACATAGCCGGTGATGCGGCGGTTCTTGACATCGACCTTGACCATCGAGCCGCCCGCGAGCCCGTCGAGCAGGATGTGCGCATCGTCGCTTTCGGGGAAGGTGAAGCGGAACTGCGCGGCGCGCATCGTCGGCGCGACCTCAGCGGTCACGTCATAGTCGGCGAGATAGACTTTGTACGAGTAAGGCCGCGCGACCTCGGCCTTGTGGCTGAACCAGCTGCCGCGTTCCTGCTGCTTGACCTTGACCGGGCCCGTCTCCGCCATCAGCGCGAAGGCGGCATAGTCGTTCATCCACGGGCTCGGCTGGTGCGTCTGCTTGATGCCGCTGATCTTCTCGCCGTCATAGGTATAGCCCCAGCCGCTGCCGGGCTCGCCCGTCACCGGGGTCCAGCTGTTCATGCCGAAGGGGACGGCGACCGCGGGATAGGTGTTGCCGTAGGACAGGCGATAGCTCGAATCGGTGCCCATCAGCGGATTGACGTAATCGACGAGCGCGGGCTGGTTCGCGGTCGATTGCGCGAGCGCCGCGGGCGCACCGACGCTGGTGAGCAGCAGCGCGCTCGCCGCGGCGCCCAGCATCATCTTGCGGATCGTCTTCACTTCGTCTCTCCCCTGTTTGCCGTTCGGGCCGGCAGCGGGCGCGCTGCGACGCCCTCGTTCGTCATTTTCACCGGCGCGATCGTGCCGTCGGCGTTGAAGATCATGCGGTCGATGGCGAGCTGGCGCCGCTCACCGGAATCCTCATCGAGCGGACGGCGATGATAGGCGATATACCAGTCGTCGGTGCCCGGCACATTGACCACCGAATGATGGCCCGCGCCGCGTGCGATCTTGAAGTCCTGGCTGAGAATCTTGCCCATCGGCTTGAACGGACCGGTCGGCGACGGGCCCATCGCATAGGCGACCGAATAGTCGGGGCCGGTCCAGCCGCCCTCCGACCACATCAGATAATAGACGCCCTTCCGCTTCACCATGAACGAGCCCTCGACATAGCCGGGGGGCGTGATTTCCTTGTAGGTCGTGCCGTCGGCAAAGGGCTCGATCGAAGTCAGGTCGTCGCCGAGCCGGACGACGTTGCAATGTTTCCAGCCGCCATAATAGAGATAATGCTGCCCATCGTCGTCGCGGAAGACGAACTGGTCGATCGGCTGCGCGCCATTGTGGAAGGCGTCGATCAGCGGTTTGCCGATGGCGTCCTTGAACGGTCCCTCGGGACGGTCGCTGACCGCGACGCCGATGCCGCCGGGCTGGTCGTCGGACTGGATGTCGTTCGCGCCGAAGAAGAGATAATATTTGCCGTCCTTCTCGATCGCCGACGGCGCCCACACGGCATAAGCGGCCCAGGCGACATTCTCGACGTCGAGGGCATGGCTGTGCTTCGTCCAGTGGACGAGATCGGGCGATGAAAAGACGTTGAAGAAGGTCTGGAAATGATAGGAGGGCCGGACCGTCTTCTGTTCGCGCAGCTTTTTTTGCCGTTCGCTGAAATGTTTGGAGACGTCGGGCGTCTCGCCATGGTCCGAATAGGTCGGATAGATCCAGTAGCGGTCGCCGAAAATGCGAATTTCAGGATCGGCATACCAGCCCGGAACGATCGGATTCTCGGCCGCGGCCGGGCCGCCCGTCAGCAGAGCCATGCCCAGAAGCAGCGATTTCAACCCGACACGCACTTCGCGTCCCTCCCCTGTTTTCCCGTTACAAACCACCGAAGCATTTTCCAGCTCGCCCGGAAAGAGGCGGGTGGCTCCTTGCGGAGCCACCCGAGTGGGAGAGCTGGGGTATGGGCCCCATCAGAACTTGTACGAAACGCCAACGTAAGCGCGGCGGCCGAAATAGTTGCTGCGGACGAACCGGGCCTTGGTGTCGTTGCCAAGGTGCTGGCGCTCTTCCGACTTGGTCAGGTTGATGACCGAAGCGGTGAGCATCAGCCCGTCCATCAGCTCGTACGAAGCGTTGATGTCGACCTGTTCATAGGGGTCGGTGTAGACGTTGAGGCCCGAGGCGAGCCCGCCGACGACTTCGCCGCGGCGGTTGTACGAGGCGCGGACGAGGAACTTGTCGGTTTCATAGAAGACCGATGCGTTGACCTGCGTCTTGGCGCTGCCGACGAGCGCCGACTTGCCGACCGTCTCGCCATCGAGGGTGATGTCGGCGACCGACGTGTCGTTATAGGTGAAGTTCACCTGCGCGCCGAGGCCGAAGTCGAGCGTATGCTGGGCATAGACTTCGACGCCCTGCGACCGGGCGTTCGACCCGTTGGCAACGGTCGAATAGGGCTGGATCAGCACCTGCTCGCCATTCACTTCGCGCGTCACGTCGAGCACGAGCGGGACAACGAAGTCGGACACGTCCTTGCGGAACAGGCCAAGGCCGAGCACCGAGCCGCGGTCGAAATACCATTCGACGCCAAGGTCGTACTGCCACGCCGAGAAGGGCTGGAGATCGGCGTTGCCGCCGCTGCCCGACCAGCCCTCGAATTCGCCGAACTGGCCGCGGTCGAAGGCATAGGCTGCCGAACGATAGGTCAGCGAACGCTGCGACCCCAGATCGTTGAACGACGGACGCGCAATCACCTTGGCGACCGCGCCGCGGACGACGATGTCGGGCGTAACCTCGTAGACGACGTTCAGGCTGGGGAGCCAGTCGGTGTAGCTTTTCGACTGGTCGACCTGCGTGTTGACGATCACCTCGCGCTCGTCGAGCGGCCGCACGTCGCAATTGCCGTCGGGGCCGAGCGGCACGTCGGGATCGAACGGACCGCCCGGGCCATCGACGCAATAGTCGTTGAGGAATTGCAGGCGATCCGACGTCAGGCCCGACTGCTTGGTGTGCGCCACGCGCACGCCGATGTTGCCGCGCAGCGGGCCGGCTTCGAAATCGGCCTGCACATAGCCGGCGAACACCTTTTCCTTCAGGTTATAGGTGTTGTTCGGTTCGGGGACGCGCACCGACGGGCCATAGGTCGAATTGATATAATCGAGATAATTTTCGAAATTGATGCCCGGGAACGAACTCGCATCGAACCCGCCGGCGATGTTGCCGATCGGATTGTCATAGAAATATTCGGGCCGCGCGACCGCGCCCTCGGGCGTGTCCTGATAGCGCAGCTCGGTCGCCGGATCGGCATACCATTCGTTGCGGCCGGTTTCGCGGTGGATGCTCATCTCGCGCCACTTGCCGCCGACGCGAAGCGCGCTGAGGACGCTGTCGAAGCGGCGGACGAGATCGAGCTGCGCATAACGCTGCGAGATCGCGCTGTTGGTGAAGCCCGAGCCCGTCGAGCCGACGTCGATCTGGGCGATGCCGTTCTTGATATTTTCCTGCAGTTCGGGCGAGAATTCCATGTTGAGATTGCCGCCAGTGAAATCCCACGCGCTCAGGAAGTTGCCGTTCTGCTCCTGCCCGGGGATCGTCAGGCGCGGCTTCACGGCGACGCCAAAGCGCATCGACGGACCGCCGGTGGCCTTCGTCTTGCCGAACTTCGCCACCGCGTCGAAATTGTCGGTGTTCCAGGCGACCTCGGTCTCGAACGTGTTCGACACCTGCTTTTCGCGGCTGTACGAGCCCGCGATCTGCGGGGTTTCCATCGTGCAGGGCGTCTCGTTGGTCAGACAGCCGGTCCCCGCGGCGGGCACCTGGAAATTCGCCGACTGAAAGATCGTGCCGCTTTCGTCGAAGGTCGGGCCGGTGAAGAAATTGCCATAGCCCCATTCAGGGATCTTCAGCACATTGCTCTGCCAGTTGCTCTTGTAGTCGAAGCGGAAATAATTGGCGGTGACGGTCAGATTGTCGAACGGGCGCATCTGCGCGGTCGCCTGGATGCCGAGGCGCTTGCGTTGCTGCGAGAAGACTTCGGCGTTGACCGATTGCGGCGCCCAATGGCCCGAATAATGGGTGCCGTCCTGCGCGGTCACACCCTCGCCCGGCCAATAGGAAATCGCGTCGTCATTCTCGAACGGATTGCCATTGACGTCGGTCGCGGGGGTGAGGACGTTGCCGTCCGCATCGCGGTCGCTCCACCAGCGCCAGGTCTCGGTCGAGCCGCGCAACTCGCGGTTCGCGCGTTCCTGATACGTCACGCCAACGAGGAAGCCGAGCCGTTCTTCGGGGTCCTTCCACGAAATCTGGCCGGCGATCTGCGGGTCGAATTTCTTGGTCGTGTCCGAATAGGTGCCCTCGGCCGAGATGAAGCCCGACCAGGCCGGCAGGTCGAACGGACGCCGGGTGTTGAGGATCACCGTGCCGCCGACGCCGCCTTCTTCGAGCCGTGCTTCGGACGATTTATAGACCTCGGTGCTGGCGATGAAGTTCGACGGCAGCAGCACATAGTTGAACGAGCGCGACGGATCGCCGCTGTCGGCGCCGGCGATGAAATTGCCATTGAGCAGGGTCAGCGTCAGGTCCGACTGGAGCCCGCGAATGCTGACGCGGCTGCCCTCGCCGCCGTCGCGGGTGATGATCACGCCCGGAACGCGCTGCAACGCGTCGGCGACATTCTTGTCGGGGAATTTGCCGATGTCCTCGGCAGTGATGACCTCGATCAGCGAATTGGATTCGCGCTTCTGCTCGAGGCTCTTTTCGATCGACTGGCGATAGCCGGTGACGACGATCGCGTCGCCGGGAGCGGCTGCGGCGTCGTCCGCCGGGGGTGCGTCGGCGGTCTGCGCGTGCGCCTGCCCCGCCCCGCACAATGCGACCACCGCGCCCGCGCTCAACATCAGCTCGCGCACCAGCGCCGCGCGCCGCGCCGTCTTCACTGAATGGATTTGTCCTGCCTTCATCACATCGACCTCCCTGTTCGAGGGGCTGTTCGCCCCCGCTTGTTATCCGGCGCCCTCAGGTCGCCGAGCGGCGGATCTCCGGACCCGTCGAGCCTCTATCAGAATATAAAAAACAATTTGTCAAAATAAATTTTTCCAGCCGGGGGCGGGACGCGATGAACCGTTAAAGGCCCATGTTAAAATGGCAGTTTTCCGTGCTTTTTTGGGGAGTGATAACGAGCCGCACAGCGCCGCCGCCGCCATCCCGACTCGGGGATGGCAGCACCTGTCACGCTATCCTCCGTCCGCCCGTCAATCGGGCGCCGGAGTCGTCCACAACGGCGCGGCGATCTTTGCCAGCGCCTCCGCCGGCGCCTTTGGCACCGCGCGGTCGTAGGTCAAAAGTCCGTTGATCTCGTCCTCGACGTCGGTGGTCTGGGTGTAGACCGAGGCGCTGAGGCCATTCTCCTTCGCCTGCCGGATCACGCCCTCCATCTTGCGGCGGAAGCGGACCAGATATTCCTTTTCGTCCTTGGCGACCTGATAGCTCCAATTGTCCTTGCCGGGTTTCCAGATATGGCCCGGCACGGGGAAGCCGACGCCGCCATATTCGCCGAGCACGATCGCGCGGTTCGCCTGCAATGGCGGCGTCCGCGGCACATCCTCATAGGTGTGGATGTCGAGCATGTCCGACACGCCGGGCGCGACGTCGACCCAGCCCGAATTGGCGTTGACCAGCCGCGAGGGATCGAGCCCCTTCACGAAGCGCGCGAGCGTCGCCGAATCATATTGGCCCCACCCTTCGTTATTGATCACCCAGGTGACGATCGAGGGAAAGGCGCGCAGTTCGCCGACCATTTCGGACAATTGCTTCTGCTGCTCGGCGAGCGTTTCCGACGGAAAGATCGCCTGATACTGGCTGGTGCCCGCGAGATACTGATCCTCGCCGCCGCCCGAGGGCATGTCCTGCCAGATCAGCATACCGAGCCGGTCGGCGTCGTGATAATAGCGCGCGGGTTCGACCTTGATATGCTTCCTCAGCATATTGAACCCCGCCTTCTTCAGGAAGACGATGTCGCTCTTCATCGCCTCCTCCGACGGCGGCGTGTAAAGTCCATCGGGCCACCAGCCCTGATCGAGCGTGCCGTGCTGGAACAGCGGCTTGTTGTTGAGCAGGATGGCGGGCTGCCCCGCGACGCGGCCGGGGCCGATCGACACCTTGCGCATCGCGAAATAGGCGGCAACGCTGTCGCGCGGCGCGCCGTCGACCCGCGCCTTCGCATAGACGCGGCTTTCGTGATCGGTGAAGCGCGAGTCATAGGCCTTGCGGTCGCGTTCGGCCTCGCTCGCATAGGGATCGGCGATCGTCACCAGTTCGGCCTTGAGGTCGTAGAGATGCGGATCGTCGGGCGACCAGAGATGCGCGTTCGGGACCGCGAGCGTCGCCCGCCGGTTGGCGCGGATGATCGTGGAGGCGATCGGCTTGCCCCCGGCGCTCGCGGTCAGCCGCACCGCGTCGGTGTCGTTCGCCCAGCCGCTCAATGCCACCGCGACGTCGACGGTGCCGCGGTCGATGTCGGGCGTCGCGCGCACCTCGGCGATGTGGAGTTTCGGCACGGGTTCGATCCACACCGTCTGCCAGATGCCGCTGACCGCGGTGTACCAGATGCCGGCGGGGTCGAGGATTTGCTTGCCGCGCGGCTGCGTGCCCGCGCTCGTCGGGTCGAGCACCTCGACGATCAGCTCATTCTCGCCCGCCCTCAAATAGGGGGTGATGTCGAATCCGAAGGCGTCGAACCCGCCCTTGTGCGACCCGACGACCGATCCGTTGACGCGCACCGTCGCTTCATAATCGACCGCGCCGAAGTTGAGCATGACATTCTCGCCGCGCCAGTCGGCGGGGACGGTGAAGCTGCGGCGATACCAGACGCGGTCGTCGGGCGTGACCTTGCGCGCGACGCGCGAGAGTTTCGATTCGACCGGGAAGGGCACGAGGATCTTGCCGTCCATCGCCGCCGGGAGCTCGGCCGCCTTGGGCGCGATCGCATAATCCCACAGGCCGTTGAGGTTGAGCCAGCGGTCGCGCACCATCTGCGGGCGCGGATAGAGGCGCCAGGCGTTTTCGGGCGTCACTTCCTTGCCCCAGCGCGTCATCAGTTCGCCGGTATAGACGGCGTCGTCCGCGGGCGATGCGGCGGTCTGGGCCTGTACCGCGAGCGGCGCGAAAGCGAGAAGCGATGCGGTGATCAGAAAGCTGCGCATATTATGTCCTGTCGAATTGGGAGAGCCCAGGACCCTTAGGGGGAAGGCGGGTCCTGGGCTCGCGCCCCCGCGGAGGACACGGGGGCGAGGGGCGGGTTCGGTCAGCGTTTTCGCGACATCGAGGGCGGCGCGGCGTCGGGCGATGCGCCCCATGCCTTGTTGGGCTTGGGGCCCATGGTGAAGACGAAGGTCGCGCCGTCCTTGACATCGTCGTGGCGGAACCATGGCTTGTTCCACGGCTTGCCGTTGAGCGTCGCCGACTGGATGTACATATTCGTGTCCGAATTATTGCGCGCGACGATCCGCAGCGTCTTGCCATTGCCCATGTCGAGGCTGGCGTCGTCGAACAGCGGGCTGCCGATGATATAATCCTGGCTCGATGGATCGACCGGATAAAAGCCGAGCGCCGACAGCGCATACCAGGACGAGGTCGCGCCCTGATCGTCCATCCCCGGATAGCCGTAGCCCGCGGCGTCGCTGGCATAGGTTTTTTCGAGGATCTTGCGGACCAGCGCCTGCGTCTTCCACGGCTGGCCGCTCCAGTTGTAATAATAGGGCGCCTGCTGGTCGGGCTGGTTGCCGTGGACATATTGGCCGATCACGCCGGTGCAGTCGCGGCAGATGCCCGTCGGATTATAGGGTTTGGTGAAAAATTCGTCGAGCTTGGCATTGAACGCGTCGCGTCCGCCGAGGAGGCCGATCAGCCCCTGAACATCGTGCGGGACGAGCCAAAGCGTCGACCAGCCCGACGCCTCCTTCATCATGAAATTATAATAGGGCTCCTGCGGATCGAACGGCGCGATCCACTTGCCGTCGGCGGTGCGTCCGCGCATGAAGCCGATCGATTTGTCGAAGACATTGACGTAATTGCCCGCGCGTTTCAGGAACATCCGGTAGTCGGCGTCCTTGCCGAGCTTCTTCGCATAGAGCGCGAGCGCATAATCGTCCCACGCATATTCGAGCGTCTTGTCCGCGCCCGCCTTGCCGCCGGCATAGGGCGGGCTGGGATTATGGTCGGGCACGATGTCCGAAATCCAGCCCTGTTTCATATATTCGGCGAGATAGCCGCGCGGCCCCTTCGGGTCGGTCGCATTCTTGCGCATATATTCATAGGCGGCTTCATAATCGAATTCGATGCCGCGCTCCCACGCGCCAAGGAACAGGAACACCGCATTGTCGCCGTGGAAGGAGGTGTTCATATAACCCTTCTCGCGCGCCATCGCGAGTTCGGAGGCCATGATGTTCTTGACCGCCTCGGGCTCCATCAGTTCGAGCAGGACGATCTGGTTACGCCCCGTGTCCCAGAAGGGAACCGGGCCGTAGCGGTCGTGCGTCGCGGTCTGGACCTTGCCATTGGTATCGGCGAATTTTTCGCCCTTCTGCGCGATCAAGCGCGGTGAGGCGAAGGACTGGAAGAGGGTCGAATAGAAGAGCCGCCGCTGCTTGTCGGTGCCGCCCGTCACGCGGACGCGGTTCAACAGCTGCGCCCAAGTGTCGCGCGCCGCCTTGTGAACGCCGTCGAAATCCCAACCGGCCACTTCGGCGGCGAGCCGCTCGGCCGCCTGTTCATAGCTGGTGCCGTGCGCGATCTTCATCAGCACCTGTTCGTCGGCCTTGGTCTTGAAGGTCACATAGCTGCCGGCGTAGCTGCCCGAAATGTCGCGCGCGCCGGGCTGCACGTCGCTGGTGCCGATGCCCCAGCCGATATTGTCGCCGGGCGATTTGCGGAAGGTGCCGAGCGCGGCGAAGGGCTTCGAAAATTCGGCGACGAAATAGGCGCCGTCGGTGCTGCGCTTGTCTTTCGATATTCCGCGCACGATGCGGTCGCCGACGACCTCGACCGTCCCGCCGTGGCGCGGCAGGTTGACGATGACGTTCGACCGCTCGCTCTGCGGAAAAGTAAAGCGCATCACGCTCGCCCAGCGCGTCGCGGTGAGCTCGACCTGGGTGCGGAAGGTGTCGAGATAGACCGAATAATAGCCCGGCGACGCCTTTTCACGCGACTTGTCGTAATAGGACTGGCTGTAGGCGGGGGGCGGCGACCAGTCGCCGACCACCGGCATGATAAACGGCTCGGCGCCGCCGCCATAGGTCGAGCCGCCGCCGCCGGTGAAGCCGATCATCGTCGGGTTGGTGTAATAATAGGGAACGGGGACGCCGTTCGGATAGAGAAGCTCGATATTATTGTTGACCGGCGAGGCCGCGACCGAGCCGTGCGGCAGGCGCGCACCCGGCGAGGTCTGCCCCGAATAGACGGGCTCGCCCGGCGGCGGCGCGTTGCCGATCACCGCCGGATCGTCGAGCGGCGCGGTGCCGACGAGCGGGTTGGCGAGATCGACCGGCGACTGCGCGGCCGCGGCCGTGAAGGCCAGTATCGCGGCGGACGACGCCATCGCGATCGCGGCCTTTCGCAACCGAGGCTGCAATCTGTTCGAACCCATTTTCTTTTTCATTGCGACCCTCTTCCCTGAATTCTTGTCGTTGATTGCGTGTGCGTGCGGCGCGCTTTCCAGCGCGCCCGCCCGGTCATGGGAGGCGCCCCTCCCCCGGATAGGCCAGCAGCAGGTCGGCGCCCGCATCGGCCGCGATCTGCGCCGTGCCGGTGAGCGTGAGGCATTCGCCCGCTGCGAAAGCGACGCCGTCCACCAGACCGTTGCCCGCCACCGGGATCAGCCACGCCGTGACGCCATCGGGGAGTGCGATCGTCCGTGTGCCGCCCGCGAGCCGTTCGAGTATGAACTTCGGACCGTCAACGAGGATCTCGCGATCGTCGGCCACGCGGCCGGGCGACGGATAGGCCACGTAAGGCCGCGGGTCGGCGACCGCGATGCCGTCGCCCAGGTGCAATTCGCGCGGGCGGCCATAATCGTAGAGACGATAGGTGGTCTCGCTGTTCTGCTGCACCTCGATCAGCGTCAGCCCCGCGCCGATCGCATGGACCGTGCCCGAGGGAACATAAAAGAAATCGCCTGCCTTGACGGGTTTCCAGTCGAGCAATTGCTCGATGCTGCCGTCGAGTGCGGCCGCGCGCAGCCTGTCCCGCTCGACCGGCGCCTTGGTCCCGAGCGCGATCGTCGAACCGGGCTCGGCGCCGAGGATCAGCCAGCATTCGTCCTTGCCGCGCGGCAATCCGCGGGCATGCGCCTGCGCATCGTCCGGGTGGACCTGCACCGACAGTTTTTCGCTCGTGAACAGATATTTGATCAGCAGGTCGGGCGCCGCGTCGCCGGGTGCCTGAAACCATATTTCGCCCACCGGTTCGCCGTCCGCCGGCGCTGCGCGGAAAGAGGCCCGCAATTCATGCCGTCCCCAGGGCTTCTCCACCCGGTGAGTCGCAAGCAAGGTCGCTGGCACCAATCCCCTCCTTCATAGCTCCGCCCGTCCTTTCGGGTCGGTTTGCCGGGCGTTCGGACGGCAATCCCGGCGGCCGATTTTTCATATGCTGCCCCGCCCACGCCGTCGGCGTCAAGATAATAATGAAAATTAATTTATTTGATCGAAGACGCGTTTATGGCATGTCCGGACGAAAGAGGACGGGCGCCGACGTCCGATCCTGCGGGAGAGAAAAGATGACCCACACGCCCGAGAAGGCGGCCTTTTCCAGCGCGGATGCAGCGAGCCGTCCCCGCCGCGGCGTCCTCGCCGCGGCGATCGGAACGGCGGCGCTCGCCGGTCTGTTGTTCGGCTTCGATACCGCGGTGATCGCGGGCGTGACCGGCGACCTGACCACGCTGTTCGCCCTCACCCCCGAAACGCTCGGCATCACCGTTTCGGCGGCGCTTTGGGGAACGCTGGTCGGCGCCTTGTTCGCGGGCAAGCCCGGCGACGCCTTTGGCAGCCGCGACAGCCTGCGGGTGCTCGCCATCCTTTATTTCGTCGCGGGACTCGGCTGCGCGCTAGCGCCGGGCTGGACATCCTTCCTCGTCTTCCGCTTCATATGCGGGCTTGCGATCGGCGGCTCGTCGGTCCTCGCCCCCGTCTATATCGCCGAGATCGCGCCGCCGCGGCACCGCGGCTTCCTCGTCGGCCTGTTCCAGCTGATGATCGTCACCGGCATCCTCGTCGCCTATCTCAGCAATGCGACGATCGCGGGCCTTGTCAGCGGCGACACGGCGTGGCGGTGGAAGCTGGGGGTGACCGCCGCCCCTGCCCTGATCTTCTTCATCCTGCTTTTCGCGATCCCCAACAGCCCGCGTTGGCTTCTCGCCAAGGGACGCCGCGAAGAGGCCAGCATGGCGATGGGCCGCATCGGCGCACCGACCGCCGAACTCGACCGGATCGAAGCGGCGCTCGAACGCGATCCACCGGGCGAGAAGCTGTCGTGGCGCCGGCACCGCCGGCCGATGCTGCTCGTCATCCTGATCGCGATGTTCAACCAGCTCGCGGGCATCAACGCGGTGCTCTATTATCTGAACGATATTTTCGCGCGCGCGGGGTCGCTGTCGCCCGACCGGCAGGCCGTGATGATCGGGATCGCCAACCTCGTCTTCACGCTCGTCGGCATGGCGCTGATCGACCGCCTCGGGCGCAAGACGCTGCTGCTCGCCGGCGCGGCGGGCATGACGCTGTGTCTCGCCGCTGCGGCCGGGGTGCTGTTCGGCGCGCTCGGTACCGGCCTGATGCTGCCGGCATTGATCGGGTTCATCGCCTTTTTCGCCACCAGCCAGGGCGCGGTCATCTGGGTCTATATTTCGGAGATTTTCCCGACGCCGGTGCGCGCACGCGGCAGCGCGCTGGGCGCCAGCACGCACTGGTTGATGAACGCGCTGATCGCCGGAATCTTTCCGGTGCTGGTCGCCTGGTCGCCCGGCGCACCCTTCGTCATCTTCGCCGCCGCGATGGTAGTTCAATTCGTAGTTGTTGCCGCGGTCTTTCCCGAAACGAAGGGCGTCGATCTCGACGAAATGGACCGGCAGATCACGGCGGGCTGACCGTCAGCGCCCCGCCTGCATCAGGATCGATTCCGACGGCAGGACATGATCGAGGAAGGGGATGATCGCGGCGCCGATCGCCGAGGCGTCGTCGGCCGCGCCGGCGCGTCGCACCGGCGCCACCACCGGCAACTTGACCCCCGTCATCCGCGCGTTGAGCCGCTCGACGAGGCCGTCAACCAATTTGCCCGGCAGGCGCCCGCCGATCAGGATGGCGGCGGGGTTGATCAGGCAATTGACCGCGATCAGCGGCCGGACGAGCGCCTCGGCGGCGTCGTCGAGCCATTGCAGGATCACCGCCTCGCGCTCGGGCGAACTGCCGAGCAGCGCGTCGGGCGCATCGACCTCGTGCCCTTCGGCTTCGAGCCGCGCGTAGAGCGCCGACAGTGAAACCGTATCCTGCACATTCGCGCCGTCGCCGCGCTCGGGGTCGGGCATCGCCCAAATCTCGCCCGACCGCGAATCGGCGCCGCGAACATAGCTGCGATCGATGACGAGCCCGCCGCCAAGCCCCGCGCTGATCAGCAGGTAGAAGAAGCTCGGCAGCGCGATGCCGTTGCCGAGATGCACTTCGCCGAGCGCCGCCGAGGCCGCGTCATTGTCGGCGTGCAGCGGCCAGGGCAGCACTTCGCCGAGCAGCGCGCCAAGGTCGATCGCGTCCCACGCGTCATATTCCGTCGGCCGATGCGGCAGCGCGATGCGCCCGAGGTCGTCGGGGAGCGCGACCCCGACGCCGAGGATACGCGCCCGGTCGACCCCGCCCTCTTCGAGCAGTCCGGGCAAGATGTCGCGCACATGATCGACGACCGTTTCGGGCAAGGCGAAGGCGATCTCGCGCGTGTGACGGCTGCGAATCCTGCCCGCAAGATCGAGCGTCACCAGCGTGATATGATCGCGGTCGATATTGAGCCCGATCGCGAAGGCGCCGTCGGGATCGATGACGATCCGCATCGCGGGCTGGCCGCGCTTGCCCTGCAGGCGTCCGGCCGGCTTGACGAGGCCGAGGTCGATCAGCCGCTTCGTGATGTTCACGATCGTCGGCGGCGTGAGGCCGGTGACGCGCGCGAGGTCGCTGCGCGTCGTCTCTTCGGTCAGGCGGATCGCCTGGAGCACGATCCGCTGATTATAGTCGCCCGCGCGCTCCAGATTCGTGCCCGACAGGCTGAGCGTCAGCCGCGCGTCGCGCGCCTCCGATCCGCTCATTGCCGACTGGCGCCGGTCGCGACCCGGAAGGTTGAGGCTCATTGCAGGACTGTCCTCCAAGCTGGTTCGAATGCCCGGCGCCCCCCGCCAAACAGACTCATGCCATAAAGCGTCGTCGCTTTAATAATTCGATTTTCGATAAAGCCGAGCGGCGGCGTCCTGTCAATCGAACGCCGCCGGGTATCAGCGCTTCGACGCGATATAAGCGGCGACCTGTTCCTCGAGAATGCTCAGCGGCAGCGCGCCTTCGCCGAGCACCGCTTCGTGAAATTCGCGAATGTCGAAGCGCGGTCCGAGTTCGCGCTCGGCACGCTCGCGCAGTTCGGCGATCTTCAGCTGTCCAACCATGTAGCTCGTCGCCTGGCCCGGCCAGTTGAAATAGCGGTCGACTTCGCGCGCGATGTCGGTCTCGGCGACCGAGCTGTTGGCGCGGAAATAGGCGATTGCCTGTTCGCGCGTCCATCGCTTCGAATGGATGCCGGTGTCGAGCACCAGCCGGATCGCGCGCCACACCTGGAGCGACAGCATGCCGAACCGGTCATAGGGGGTCTTGTATATCCCCATCTCGTTCGCGAGCCGCTCCGAATAAAGCCCCCAGCCCTCGATATAGGCGCCATAGCCGCCGAACTTGCGGAACTTGGGGATGCCGGTCAGCTCCTGCTGCCGCGCGATCTGGAAATGATGGCCCGGCGCGCCCTCATGCGCGGCGATCGCCGCGACCTGCACCTTTTGCGTCTGGTTCATGTCGATCAGGTTGACGTAATAGATGCCGGGGCGCGACCCGTCGGCCGAGGGCGGGTTATAGAAAGCGGTCGACGCGGTCGCCTCGCGCCACTTCTCGACCGCGCGCACTTCGAGCGCGGCCTTCGGCAGCACGCTGAAATAGCGCGGCGCCGCTTCCATCGCCGATGCGATCACCGCGCGCGCATCGGTCAGATAGGCTTCGCGGCCGGCCCCCGTGTTCGGATATTTGAACTTCGGATCGGTGCGGATATGGTCGAAAAATTGTTCGAGCGTGCCGTTGAAACCGACCTCGCGCTTGATCGCTTCCATTTCCTCCCGGATCGCCGCGACCTGCTTCAACCCGAGTTCGTGGATCTGGTCGGCGGTGAGGTCGGTCGTCGTCGAATTTTTCAGCCGGTCGGCATAATAGGCCTCGCCATCGGGCAGGCTCCACACGCCGAAATTGCCTTTCGACTGGGGCGCAACCTCGTCGATCGCGGCGATGAGGACATCATAGCCGTGCTTGAACGGACCGGTCAGCGCCGCGGTCGCGTCGGCGATCAGCTTCGCCTTGACCGCATCGGACGCATCGAGCGCGCCCACCTTTTTCCGGAAATCGGCGAGCAACGTCGAATCCGCCCCGCTATCAAACGGCGCGCCGACGAGGATTTTCTTCGCATCGGCGCGCGCGGGGGCGAAATTCACCTTGTTGGGCACCGCGCCGGCCACCGCCTGCTCGCGCATCGTTGCCGCGACCTCACGCATCACGCGGTCGGTGTCGCGCAGCCGCGCGATATAGGCCGCCGCATCGGCGACGGTATCGACCTTGTGATTGTTGATCAGCAGCACGGGAATATCGCCCGCCGGGCTGCCGTTGGTCGTGACCGGGAAGCGGAGCTTGCGGAAGCGGAAAGAGTCGCGACGGCGCTCAACGTCATATTCGAACAAGCGATAGCTGAGGCGCGCGCTCGGTCCCAATTGCTCGGGGCGGAAACGCGCGCGCATATCCTTCAGTTGGCTTTCGAGCAGCGCCTGCTCGCGCACCGCGGCGGCGTCGGTATAATCGTCGAGCCGGTCGTAGTTGGTCTTGAGCCCAAGATGCGTCTGGCTTTCGGGCTGGAGTGCGATCCGCGCGTCGAAGGCGTCGTCGAGAAAGCGGAGCAGCGCCGCGTCCTGCGTCGCCGCTGGCGCCGCCGCCGTCTCGGCCATCGCCGGGGCGGGAAGGACGGCGAGCGGCAATATGGGCATCAACATCAGGGCAATTGCGAAACGCATGAAAATTCTCCTGTCGAATGCGTCGCTTGTAGCCAGTGCTTGCTTTGGCGCAATCACAACCGGACGGCGCCGGCTCGATGCAAGACGATCGCGCTTCGGCGATTGCGAAGGCGAAACAGCCCGGCTAGCGACTGGCGCATGATCAAGCCCCCCTCCCGCCGCCTCGCCCTGTTCGCCATTCTTGCCTCGCTCGGCCTGGCGCTATCGCCGGTCGCCGCGGCCTCCGCCGACGCCCCCCAGACCACGCTCTATACCGGCGCGACGGTCATCGACGGCACCGGCGGCGCGGCGCGTCCCGATCAGGACATATTGGTCGAGGGCGAGCGTATCGTCGCGATCGGGGCGCATGACGCGCTGGCGGCGCAGGCCGGGGCGGCCCGCCGGATCGACCTGTCGGGGCGCTTCGTCATTCCGGGGCTGGTCGACAGCCACGTCCATCTCGCGACGCCGCCGAACCGGACGCGTGCCGAGGCGATCCTGCGCCGCCAGCTCTACGGCGGGGTCACCGCGGTGCGCGACATGGCCGACGATCTGCGCGCGGTGGGCGATCTGGCGCGCGCTTCGCTGGTGGGCGAGATTGCCGCGCCCGACATCTATTATGCCGCGCTGATGGCGGGCCCGCCTTTCTTTGCCGACCCGCGCGTCCTGTCGGTCAGCCGCGGCTTCGCGCCGGGAACCGCGCCGTGGATGCAGGCGATCGATGCGAACACCGATTTGCGTACCGCGGTGACGCTGGCGCGCGGCACGTCGGCGACCGCGATCAAAATCTATGCCGACCTTCCGGCCGAGCGCGTCGCGGCGATCACCGCCGAGGCGCACCGCCAGAAGATGATGGTCTGGGCGCACAGCGCGATCTTTCCCGCCCGCCCCGCCGAGGTCATCGCCGCGGGCGCCGACGTCATCAGCCATGTCTGCTATCTGGGTTACGAAGCGCAGCCCGAGATGCTCGCCGCCTATGAGGACCGCACCCCGGTCGACGAGACGCGCCTCGCGCCGACGGGCGACGATCCGGTCGTCGCCGGCCTTTACCGGGCGATGGCGAAACAGGGCACGATCCTCGACGCGACCGGCAGCCTGTTCGTGAAGTTCGAGGCCGCGCGCAAGGCGGACCCCAAGGCGAAATCGTTGCGGTGCAGCGGCGCGCGGACGATCCGGCTGACACAGCAGGCGTGGCGCGCCGGCATTCCGATCTCGACCGGCACCGACTTCGTCGACCCCGCGAGCAACCGCTGGCCCGAAGTCCATGCCGAGCTGCGCTATCTGGCGCACGATGTCGGCATGCCGCCGCTCGCCGTCATCCATTCGGCGACGCTGGTCGGCGCCCGCGCGGCCGGGCAGGACAAGGATATGGGATCGATCGAGCCCGGCAAGCTCGCGAACTTCGTCGTGCTGGCCGCCGACCCCCTGGCCGACATCGACAATATCGAGCGGATCGAAATGACGGTGAAGCGCGGCCGCGAATATCGGCGCACCGACTATGTCGCGCCGACGCCGGAGGAATTGGGCGAAGCGGATTGACCGGCTGGCTGGGGCGGCAGGATTCGAACCTGCGCATGGCGGCATCAAAAGCCGCTGCCTTACCGCTTGGCGACGCCCCAACGGCCGGTGCGACGCGCGCTCTATAGCGCGTCGCCGCTTAATGCAAGGCGGGTCGGATCAGAGGCGCGTGACCCAGCCGTGCGGGTCCGCCGCGCGGCCGCGCTGGATGTCGACGAGCTTGCCCTTGAGCATTTCGGTGATCTGCCCCGGACCGCCAGCGCCGATCGTGAAGCTGTTCTCGCCGCGCGTCACCTTGCCGACCGGGGTGATCACGGCGGCGGTGCCGCAGGCGAAGCTTTCGGTCAGTTTTCCGCTTTCCGCATCGGCCTGCCACTGGTCGATCGCATAGGGTAACTCGCGCACCGTCAGCCCCGCATCCTTCGCCAGCGTGATGATCGCATCGCGCGTGATGCCGGGCAGGATCGTCCCGGTCAGCGGCGGCGTGACGATGCTGCCGTCGCCCATGACGAAGAACATGTTCATGCCGCCGAGTTCCTCGATCCAGCGATGCTCGGCGGCGTCGAGGAAGACGACCTGGTCGTGCCCCTTGGCGATCGCTTCGCGCTGCGCGACGAGGCTGGAGGCGTAGTTGCCGCCGCATTTGGCGGCGCCGGTGCCGCCGGGTGCGGCGCGGGTATAGTCCTCCGATACCCAGAGCGAGATCGCGGGGGCGCCCGACTTGAAATAATTGCCCACCGGCGAGGTGATGACGAGGAATTGATATTCGGACGCTGGCTTGACGCCGAGGAACACTTCGCTCGCGAACATGAAGGGGCGCAGGTACAATGCACCGCCGTCGACGGGGGGGAACCATCTGGCGTCGGCCGCGACGGCTTCCTTCACCGCCGCGATGAACATATCCTCGGGCAGTTCGGCCATCGCCATGCGGCGCGCGCTCGCGTTGAAGCGCGCGGCATTGGCCTCGACGCGGAACAGCGCCATCGAGCCGTCGTCGAGCCGGTAGGCCTTCAGCCCCTCGAAGATTTCCTGCGCATAATGGAGCACCGCGGTCGCCGGATCGAGCGTCAGCGGGCCGCGCGGCATTACCTGCGCATCGTGCCAGCCCTTGCCCTCGGCATAGCGGATGGACACCATATGATCGGTGAAGACGCGTCCGAAAAGCGGGTCCGCAATCGCCGCCGCCCGTACATCGTCCGCCGCCGGATTGGGATGCGGCAGATGGGTGAAGGCGGGAGCGGACATGCGGGAACACCTTTGCTTTGCTGGTTTCGGGAGCGCGCCTCTTGCCAAAGAGCGGCACGGCGCGCAACGGTAGCGACTATGCCGGATGAAAATTTTCTTTCACAAGTTCCCGCCGCTTCTGCCCTTTTCTTGCGCGAAGAGGAGGTGCGCCGCGGCATCGAATTCCTCTTTTTCGCCCACGCTTCGCTCTGGCGCGCGATCGACGCGCGGCTCGCCGAAAAGGAGCTGGGGCGCGCCCATTACCGCGCGCTCTATTTCATCGCGCGGCAACCGGGGCTGACGATTTCGGACCTGCTCGCGCTGCTCGGCATCACCAAACAGTCGTTGGGGCGCGTGGTGAAGGAACTCGAAGCGCGCGAATATCTGACGACGCGGCCGGGAAACCGCGACCGGCGCGCCAAGGAGCTGCGCCTGACCGACGCCGGCCGCGCGGCCGAACGCGAAATATTCGCGGCGCTGCGCGATACGATGAGCCGCGCCTATACCCATGCGGGGCAGCAGGCGGTGACCGGCTTTTGGCAGGTCAGCGAGGCGCTCGTTCCGCCGCGCGAACGCCGCCGGATCGCGGGGTTGGGGAAAGACGCGGGTTAGCCCCGTTTCCAAGCTTAATTCCGTTCGTGTCGAGCGAAGTCGAGACACCGATCGAGAGAAAGCCTAGCCCGAGGGGCATCTCGACTTCGCTCGATGCGAACGGAATTGATAGCGCCTACCCTTCGCCCCGCGCGATGTCGGCGAGTTCGCGGCCGCGATCGCGCGCCGCGCGCAGCACATTGGTAAGCAGCGCCGCGAGCTGGCCGTCGCTGTCGAGTATGTCGAGCCCAGCCTGCGTCGTGCCGCCCTTGCTCGCGACCTGCGCGATCAGCACGCCGGGCTTTTCGCCACTGTCGGCGAGCAGCGCGGTCGCGCCGCCAAAGGTCGCGGTCGCGAGCTTCAGCGCGTCCTCGGCCGACAGGCCGAGGCGCTCTCCGGCGGCTGCGTAGGATTCGATCAGGCGAAAGACGAACGCCGGGCCGCTGCCGGTGAAAGCCGTAACCAGATCCATCGTCGAATCGTCGGGAAGCGCGACGACCGTGCCGAGCGGATTCAGCAGATTGCCGATCGCCGCTTCGTCGGCGTCCCCGTTGCTCGCGACCGCCGACACGCCGGCGCCGATGCGCGCGGCAAGATTCGGCAGGATACGGACCTGCGCCCGCGCGGCCGGAAAGCGCGCCGCGAGGTCGACGAGCGAAACGCCCGCGAGGATCGAGAGCAGGTGGGTTTCGCCCGTCACGACCTCGGCGAGTTCGTTCGCGACGTCGCCAAGCTGCTGCGGCTTCATGCCGAGCATGACCCATTCGGCGGCTCCGCCCGCGCCGAGCCATTCGGCGAGCGAGGCGAATTGCGCGATACCCCCACGCGGTGCCGCGAACGGATCGACGATCGACACCGCGGCGGGATCAAGCCCCGCCTTCAGCCAGCGACCCAGCATCGCGCCAGCCATATTGCCGCATCCCACGAGCAGCATCCGGCCGTTAAAATCCTTCAAACTCTTCGTCATGGTCCCTGGTTCTTCTTTGTTACCGGCAACTGCTTTCGGGACCCGAGATCAGGTCGAGGCAGCGGCCGTCGATCTTGTTTGCGTCGACCGGCAAGCCGATCAACGAAGCCAACGTCGGCATGATGTCCACCGTCATCACCGCATTGGGCTGTTCGAACGCCGCCAGCCCCTTGCGCCAGAAGAGGATCGGCACGCGGCGGTCATAATCCCATACCGAGCCATGCGTCGCGACATAGCCGAGGCCCGATTCGGGGATCGGCGTCACGCGCGGCTTCAGCGCGATGATGAAGTCTCCCGACCGCTGCGGATGATAGGAAGCGCGCAGCTTGTCCATCAGCGTCCACGTATCCGGCGCGCGCTTCGAGATCGGATGCGCGCCCAATTCCTCGCGCGTCACCACCGCCTCGATCTGCGGATGCGCGCGGAGGCGCGGCAGGATTTCGGCAAGCGCCGCCTTGCGCTGCGCCGCGGTCAGCGTCTTCGCCAGATAATAATCGCCGCCGTCGCCATAAATCATGGGCTGCGGCAGACCGAGCTTTTCGGCGACCGCCTTGCCGATCGCCTCGGGATCGAGCGCCTTGTCGACGCGCTGCGCGTCGGGCCAGGCGTTCTGGCGGTTGCGTTCGGGCAGGTCGTGGCCGCCATGGTCGGCGGTCAGCGCGACGGCATAGTCGATCCCCGTCGCATCGAGCCGCGCGAAGAAATCGCCGAGCTCGCGATCGAGACCCGCCATCTGGATGCACATTTCGCTACCCTCGGTGCCGGTGCTATGTCCGACATAGTCGGTCGCGGCCAAGCCGACGATCAGGAGGTCGGTGCTGTCCCCTTCGCCCATCTTGCGCACCTGCCGCAGCGCCGCGGCGGTCGCGAGCACGGCGCCGTCGGCTTCGGGCGATGCCATGAAGCGGCGGAAGTCGCCGGCGTCGCGCGCCATCCGGCCGGTGCCGACCGAGCCGCCCTTGTCGAGCGGGATCGCGATGTCGTGCGGCGCGCATTCGGCGGGCAGGGCAAGCGCCGGGCGCGCCTGACCGATCGCCGCGGCGATCGCGGTGCTCGCCTGCTGCGCGGTCGGCGACAGAGCGGTGCCGCGATAGCCGGTGAGGCCGGTGGGTACGAGCCACATCAGCTCGTCGGCCTGGCGCCCGCCCATCATAATCGCCGAGCGATCCTTGCCCGATACCGAGACGACCTGCGCCTTCGGATCGCGCGCCTTCATCAGGTCGCCGAGCGTCGGAACGAGCAGGTGACCCACCGACGGCGCATATTTGCCGCCGCCCGAACTGGTGCCCGCGACCTTCTCATCCTCGGCGCAATAGATGCGCTTGTCTTCGCGCGCCGCCGACAGATCGAAATAATGATTGGCGACGATGCCGGTGTGCGCCGGATGGTTGCCGGTCAGGATCGTCGAATGGCCGGGGCAGGTTTCGGTCGCGCCGTGCGCCTGATAGCCCGCCGGAAAGACGACGCCCGAAGCGAGCCGCGCGAGACCGCCGGTGAAGCGGCCGCGATATTCGGCGAAAAGGTCGGCCGAAAACTGGTCGACCGCGATCATCACGATCAGTTTCGGCGCCGGGGTCGCCACGGTAACCTTCTGCGCGGGCGGCGCCGAATCCTGCGCGAGGCTGGCGCTGGCGCCGGTCATGCAAAGCGCGGTGGCGAGGGCGGCGGTGAGATATTTCAGCTTCACGGGCGGCTTCTCCGGACAGAGGGTGTCAGCGCGGGCTGTCCTCTCGACGAAAGCCGCCTATATGGCAAGCCTTCGAACGACCAACAGCTGCGGACGGGCCATGAATTTGCTGAGTGAGGCTTTTGTGACACGCATCGGGCGCGCGCTGCTGGCCGTGCTGGCGCTGACCCTTGCCGCTTTCGGTCCCGCGCACGCGCAATCGACGCATATTCAGCCGAAACTCGTCGCCGAATCGCCCGCGCCGGCCCCGGGCAGCGCGACGACGCTGGCGCTGACCATGACGCCCGAAAAGACGTGGCACGGCTATTGGGTCAATGGCGGTGACGCGGGATTTGGCCTGTCGGTCGAATGGAATGCGCCAGAAGGGGTGTCGATCGCCCCCTTCCGCTATCCGGTTCCCGACGCGCTGATCCTGTTCGGCATGATGAACCATGTCTATGAGCATCCCTATGCGCTGCTCACCGAGGTGCGGGTCGACGAACGCGTCGCGCCCGGCACCGACTTGACGTTGTCGGGTGTCGCCAACTGGCTCGCCTGCACCGACAAGGTATGCGTTCCGGAAAAGGCGGTGATTTCGGTCGCGCTCAAGGCGGGCGACGGGGCGATTCCGGAGGCGGCGCGCACCCGCTTCGACGGCTGGCGCGCGCTGCTCCCGCAGCCGCTCGACCGGCACGGGACATGGGAGCGGCGCGGCGACATGGTGCGCTTCGCCATCCCCCTGCCCGCCAGCACCGCGATCGACGCGCCGCATCTGTTCGCCCAGACGCAGGATGTCGTCGACTATCCCGCCCCCCAGCGTTTTAGTCGCAACGGCGATCACATCATCATCGAAACGCGCGCCAAGGGCGACAAGAGCGGGCCGGTTTCGGCGCTGCTGAAGCTGGGCGGGGGACGCGGCCTATCGCTGCAATTCGAACCCGGCGCCGTGCCCGCGGCGGGCGAGGCAATCGCGGGACCATCGGACGGGATCGACATGGCGCTGTTCTGGACCGCGCTCGGCGGCGCGATCCTCGGCGGGCTGATCCTCAACCTGATGCCGTGCGTCTTCCCGATCCTCAGCCTCAAGGCGCTCAGCCTTGCGCGATCGGGCGGCGATGCAAACACGGCCAGGGTCGAGGCGCTCGCCTATACCGCGGGCGCCATCGTCACCGCCCTGCTGCTCGGCGGCGCGCTGCTCGCGCTCCGCGCGGCGGGCGAACAAGTCGGCTGGGCCTTCCAGCTCCAGCATCCGGTCAGCGTGCTCGCGCTGCTGATCCTTTCGCTCGCGATCACATTGAACCTGCTCGGATATTATGAACTGCCGACCTTCGGCGGCGGACAGGCGCTCGCCGAAAAGGGCGGTGCGGCAGGCGGTTTCTGGACCGGCGCGCTCGCCGCTTTCGTCGCAACCCCGTGCAGCGGGCCGCTGCTCGGCGCGGCGCTCGGCGCGACGCTGGTGCTGCCGGCATGGGCGGCGCTGCCGATTTTCGGGGGCCTCGGGCTGGGCCTCGCTCTGCCCTTCCTTGCCGTCGGCTTCATCCCAGCGTTGCGCAATCGCCTTCCCAAGCCGGGGCCTTGGATGGCGACATTCCGCAAATGGATGGCGCTGCCGATGGGGCTGACGGCGCTGGCGCTCGGGTGGCTGTTGTGGCGCCAAACGGGTGGAGAGGGTTGGCACTATCCCGTCGGCGCTATCACGATGGTCCTGTTCATCGTCATTCAGATCGGCGCTCAGCAGCGCGGCGAAGGCGATAGGCGGCTTTTCATTGTCGCCTTCGGATTGTTGCTCGCGCTAAATATGGTGCAGTTCATCCGGACATTTGACGATTATAAGGCCACTGCCGCTATCGCTTCGGCGAATGGCTCCACCTTCTCCCCCGCCGCGCTCGCCAGCGCGCGCGCGGGCGGCAAGCCCGTCTTCGTCTATTTCACCGCCGACTGGTGCCTGTCGTGCAAGGCCAACGAAGCCGGCGCGATCAATCGCGAGGCGGTGCAGACCGCCTTCGACAAGGCGGGCGTCGTCACACTCGTCGGCGACTGGACCAACGGCGACCCGGTCATCACACGCACGCTTGCCGAGCATGGCCGCAACAGCGTGCCGCTCTACCTCTGGTACGAACCCGGCGCGACGAAACCCGAAATCCTGCCGCAGATCCTGACCCCCGGCCTGCTCACCGACACGGTGGGCGGCTGATGGCGAAGCAGCGCGCCGACCAGCTGCTCGTCGATCGCGGCCTCGCCGAAAGCCGGACGCGCGCGCAGGCGCTGATCCTGGCGGGGCTCGCCTTCGTCGGCGACCGCAGGATCGACAAGGCGGGGCAGCAGATCGCCGGGGATGCCGAGCTGAGCGTCAAGGGCCGCGACCATCCGTGGGTGTCGCGCGGCGGGATCAAGCTCGACCATGCGCTCCGGCATCTCGGCTGGGACGTGGCGGGCACGGTCGCGATCGACGTCGGGTCGTCGACCGGCGGCTTCACCGACGTGCTGCTGAGCCGCGGCGCCGCGCGCGTCTATGCGATCGACTCGGGCACCAACCAGCTCGCGTGGAAGCTGCGGCAGGATGACCGCGTCATCGTCCACGAACAGACGAGCGCGCGCATCCTGACCGCCGACCATATCCCCGAGCTCGTCGACCTGATCGTCTGCGACGCCAGCTTTATCGCGCTGTCGAAGGTGCTGCCGGTGCCGATGAGCTTTGCGAAACCGGGCGCGCGCATCGTCGCGCTGATCAAGCCGCAATTCGAGGCCGAGCGGCACGAAGTCGGCAAGAAGGGCGTCGTGCGCGACACCGCGATCCACGAACGCGTCTGCGCCGACGTGCGGGGGTGGCTGACCGGCGAGGGTTGGGACGTCGTCGACCTCGTCGAAAGCCCGATCACCGGGCCCGAGGGCAATGTCGAATTTCTGATCGCGGCAGTGAATCGAGCCGCTTGACGCTGCGCCGCGCAATCGCGACACAAATGCAGCGGATTCGCATTGGGGGGATATTGCGGACATGACCGAAATCGCGACACAGGGCCAGCTTCGCATGTCCTATCTGCGCTGGGCGCTCGTCACCGTGCCGGCGATCGTGCTGATCGGCAGCCTGATGGGCCTGCTATCGAACAGCGGTTACGGCAACCGCTGGTTCGCCGCGCTCGCCCTGCCGCCGATCACGCCGCCGGGTTGGGTCTTCGGCACCGTCTGGCCGATCCTCTATATCTGCCTCGGCCTCTCGCTCGCGATGATCCTTCATGCGCGCGGCGCCAAGGGGCGCGGCTTCGCGCTGCTGCTCTTTTTCGTCCAGCTGATCGCCAATTTCGCCTGGTCGCCGCTTTTCTTCGGCCAGCATCAGGTGACGACCGCGCTTTACCTGATCATCTTCATCCTGATGGTGACGATCGCGACCGCCTTTGCCTTCGCGCCGATCCGCAAGGCGGCGGCGTGGCTGCTCGTCCCCTATATGATCTGGCTCAGCTTTGCGGCGATCCTCAATTTTCAGATCGACCAGCGCAATCCCGATGCCGAAACCCTTGTCCCCGCCGCCGCCAGCACCCAGATAAGGTGACGGCGCAAGGGACAACCTGGGGGCTATCCCCGACGAAGGAATATCAGACATGCAGAGCGAAAACCGCTTTTTCGACGACCTCGCCAAGATGGTGAACGGCATTGCCGGGACCGTCGCGGGCGCCGGCCGCGAAGCCGAAGCCGCGATGCGCGACCGTGCGAAGGAATTCGTCGGCCGCATGGATTTCGTCAGCCGCGAAGAATTCGAGGCGGTGAAGCAGATGGCCGCCACCGCGCGCGCCGAAGCCGAAACGTTGAAGGCCCGGCTCGACAAGCTCGAGGGTGTGGCGAAGACCGCTGCGGCGCCGAAGGCGGCGGCCAAACCCGCCGCAACGCCGGCCGCGAAACCCGCCGCCAAGCCCGCGGCGAAACCGAAGGCCGCCCCGAAAAAATGATCGTCACCCCGGCGAAGCCTGTCCTGAGCGCCTGTAAGGCAGTCGAAGGGGCCGGGGTCTCGACCTCGTGTTCGACTGTACCGTCGAGATCCCGGCCTTCGCCGGGATGACGGTTAGTGGGGGAGTTGCAGACTCGCCACTTCACGCAAGACCCGCTAAAGGCGCGCGCATGAGTGACGATCTATACGACGACGATGACGGCCACGAAGCGGCGCCGATGGACATGCTGGCGTCCTATTTCGCCGCGCACGACTGGCCGCACGAGATGGTCGGCGAGGACGAGATCGTCGCGACCGCGCAGGGCAGCTGGACGACTTACGAGCTCCGCGCGGTGTGGCGCCCCGACGACGGGGTGATTCAACTCCTCGCCTTTCCCGACATCCGCGTCGTCGAGGACAAACGCGCGGTGGCGCACGAGGCGCTGGCGCTGATCAACGAGCAGCTCTGGCTCGGCCATTTCGAGCTGTGGTCGAACAGCGGCACGATCCTCTTTCGCCACGGCATGCTCGTCGGCGCCGATGCGGGGCTGTCGCTCGACCTGACCGAGACGCTGATCGAAAGCGCGATCGACGAATGCGAACGCTTTTATCCGGTGTTTCAGTTCGTGCTGTGGGGCGGCAAGACGCCGGCCGAGGCGCTCGCGGCGTCGCTGATCGAAACGCGCGGCGAGGCGTAAACCCTCCGTCCCGTTCCCGTTCGCATCGAGCGAAGTCGAGATGCCGGGAGGTCAAGCACCTCCGGTGGGTGTCTCGACTTCGCTCGACACGAACGGGTTTCAGCGTCCGGCTATCTCTTCTCGAACTTCGTCAGCCCCGCGCCCAGCTCGTTCGCCCCGATCGCCAGCGGCTCGCCGCTCCAGTCGGCGACGAACACCGACCGGCGATCCACGCCCGCCGGCAGGCTCGCCCGATTGCCCTCGATCACCAAGCCGCGCGACGGATTCTTGCGCTCTTCGGCCGCGACAGCGATGAAAGCCGAATAATTTTCCTTATCGCGGCCCTGCACGAACAGATTGTTCGAAATCCGGCCGACCGATCCCGAGGGCAGGTCGATCATATAGTTGGTCGCCTTGCCCTGGGTATCGTCGAAGCTGTTGTCGTCGACGTCGACCTCAATCGCGCGCGTCTTCAGATAATGGCCTCCGCTGCCCTTCTCGAAGCGCGAGCGGGTGACCGCGACGCGGCCGTAGATACCGGTGTAGACGCTGTGCGCGCAGCTTAGACCGCGGTCGCAGCGGCCGAGGCGCGAGAAGGTCGACCGGTCGATGGTCAGCGTCGCTTGCGGATCGTCGGCGGTGAGGATGCCCTGTTCGCTGCCCCGGAACATCGCGTTCACGACGTCGAGATCGCTTGTTTCGAGCCGGATGCCCGCGCCATTGCCGTCGGGGACGCGCATATTCTGGAAGACGACGCCCTCGACGCGCGCGCCGGCGCCGCGCAGCACGAGCGCCGCCTTGCCCTCGCAGGTGACGCCGTCGAAGATCGCACGGCCGGGCTCGGCGGCGACGAAGGCGATGCGGCCCGCGGTCTGCACCGCGCAGTCGCGGTGATAGCCGGGGGCGATGCGGATCGTCCCCTCGCCCTCGCCGATCGCATCGACCGCGTCCTGCAAGCGCGAGAAGCCGCGGCCGTCGATGCTGTAAGGCGCACCGCCCGTCTGCGCGGGAAGCGGCACCGGCGCCAGAAGCAGCGGGAGGGCGAGCAACGGCAGCAGGGGCCGGCGGAGGATCGATTTGAACATGCGCCGCCCATAGCGATTTTCGCGGCGCAAGTCGCTGGCGAAGCTGGTTAACCCGGCGGCTGTCCCCTTATCGGACAACCGCCGGCAAGCGCGTTAATCGAGATTGGGCCGCAGCCAGCGCGTCGCGGTTTCGATATCGACCCCGCGCCGCTTGGCATAATCTTCGAGCTGGTCGCTGCCGATGCGCGCGACGCCGAAATACTGGCTTTCGGGATGCCCGAAATAGAAGCCGCTGACCGCCGCGGTCGGCAACATCGCGAAGCTTTCGGTGAGTATCAGCCCGGCATTCTCGCCCGCGGCGAGCAGGTCGAACAGGATCGGCTTCAAACTGTGGTCGGGGCAGGCGGGATAGCCGGGGGCCGGGCGGATACCGCGATATTGCTCCTTGATCAGCGCCTCGTTGGTGAGCTGCTCGCCCGGCGCATAGCCCCACAGCTCGGTGCGGACATGCTGGTGCAGCCGCTCGGCGAAAGCCTCGGCGAAGCGATCGGCGAGCGCCTTCAGCAAGATGTCCGAATAATCGTCCTTGTCGGCGCGGAAGCGTTCCGAATGCGGCTCGAGGCCGTGGAGGCCGACCGCGAAGCCGCCCATCCAGTCGCCCGCCGGGTCGATGAAATCGGCGAGGCACATGTTCGCGCGGTCGCGGCTCTTCTTGATCTGCTGGCGCAGGAAGGGGAGCGTCACATGACGCTCCTCGTCGGCCAAGTGGATGGTAACGCTGTCGCCGTCGCGCGCGCACGGCCAGAAGGCGCAGACGCCGCGCGCGGTCAGCCACTTCTCGGCGATCAGCCTGTCGAGCATCGCATCGGCATCGGCCTTGAGCGCGCGCGCGGTCTCGCCGACGACGTCATCGTCGAGGATCGACGGATAGGTGCCGTGCAGTTCCCACGCGCGGAAAAAGGGCGTCCAGTCGATGCACTCGCGCAGATCTTCGAGCGACCAGTCGTCGAAGCGGTGCAGCCCGGGTTGCAGCGGCGGCGCGGGCTTGTCGCTGAGATAGGCGTCGTAATAATTGGCGCGCGCTTCTTCGAGGGTGTGGAGTACGCTCTGCCCCTTGCCCGCGCGCACGTCGCGGATATGGGCATAGTCGTCCTTATAGCCTTTCACATAGGTGTCGCGCCCGGTGTCGCTGACGAGCGATGTCGCGACGCCCACCGCGCGGCTCGCGTCGAGGACATGCAGCACAGGCCCCTGATAGGCGGGATCGATGCGCAGCGCGGTGTGGACCTTCGAGGTCGTCGCGCCGCCGATCAGCAGCGGCATCGTCATCCCCGCGCGCTGCATTTCCTCGGCCACCGTCACCATCTCGTCGAGCGAGGGCGTGATGAGGCCGGAGAGGCCGATCATGTCGGCGTCATTCTCGTTCGCCGCCTCGAGGATCTTCGACCAGGGCACCATCACGCCGAGATCGACGATCTCGAACCCGTTGCACTGGAGCACCACCCCGACGATATTCTTGCCGATATCGTGAACGTCGCCCTTGACGGTCGCCATCACGACCTTGCCCTTGCCCTTCGCGCCCGGCTCCTTCGATGCCTCGATGAAGGGCAGCAGATGCGCGACCGCCTTCTTCATCACACGCGCCGATTTCACGACCTGCGGCAGAAACATCTTGCCCGACCCGAACAGGTCGCCGACGACGTTCATCCCGTCCATCAACGGCCCCTCGATCACCTCGATCGGGCGCGGCATAGCCAAGCGCATTTCCTCGGTGTCGTCGACGACATAGGCGTCGATGCCCTTGACCAGCGCATGTTCGAGGCGTTTGGCGACGTCCCAGCCGCGCCATTCCTCGGCCGCCTTTTCCTGCGCGGGATTGCTGCCCTTATAGCGTTCGGCGAGCGCGATCAGCCGCTCGGTCGGGCTTTCGGCTTCGCCTTCGACCTTGCGGTTGAGGATGACGTCCTCGCAGGCGTCACGCAGTTCGGAATCGATCGTGTCGTAGACGTCGAGCTGGCCCGCGTTGACGATCGCCATGTCGAGCCCGGCGGGGATCGCATGGTAGAGGAAGACGCTGTGCATCGCGCGGCGCACCGTCTCGTTGCCGCGAAAACCGAAGGAAAGGTTGGACAGGCCGCCCGAGAAATGGACGTGCGGGCAGCGGACGCGAATGATCTTCACCGCCTCGATGAAGTCGACGGCATAATTGTCATGCTCCTCGAGCCCCGTCGCGATCGCGAAGATATTGGGATCGAAAATGATGTCCTCGGGCGGAAAGCCGATGCCGGTGAGCAGCTTGTAGGCGCGGGCGCAAATCTCGATCTTGCGTTCCATCGTGTCGGCCTGCCCGACCTCGTCGAACGCCATCACCACGACCGCGGCGCCATAGGCCATGCACTTCTTCGCATGATCGAGGAATTGCTCCTCGCCTTCCTTCATGCTGATCGAATTGACGATCGGCTTGCCGGGAACGCATTTGAGGCCCGCTTCGATCACGCTCCATTTCGAGCTGTCGATCATCACCGGTACGCGCGCGATGTCGGGTTCGGCCGCGATCAGCTTCAAAAAGGTCGTCATCGCATATTCGGCGTCGAGCAGACCCTCGTCCATGTTGACGTCGATGACCTGCGCGCCATTTTCGACCTGCTGGCGCGCGACCTCGACCGCCGCGGCATAATCGTCGGCGAGGATCAGCTTCTTGAACGCCGCGGAACCGGTGACGTTGGTGCGTTCGCCGATGTTGACGAAGGTGGAGGAGGCGGCGGTGGTCATGGGTTAATCCTGAAACTGAATATTAGGCGGCGAGCGGGCGCGCGAGGATGAGATCGTCGTAGAACTTGCCGCCCACGTTGAACTGGCGGGTGCCGAGGTCGGTGAACCCCTGCTTGCGATAGAAAGCGAGCGCGCGGTCGTTCTGTGCATAGACGCCGAGCAGCAGGCGGCGATGACCGCGCGCGGCCTCCAGCGCCTGCTTCATCAGCGCCGCGCCGAGTCCGGTGCCGTGAAAGCGCGACAACGAATAGATGCGCTTCAACTCGATATCACCCTCGACCGCCGCGGCAAGATCGGGCTTGCCGACCAGCGCGAACCCGATCGGCGCGCCGCCGGGCTGCGCTTCGCCGATCCACGCGCGTCCGTCATCCTCGAGATAGGCAAGATACGCAGCGGCGGTATGCTGGGCGGCGCAATGGCCGACGATCGCATCGCCGTCGAGGATGCCCGCGAAGGTTTCGAGAAAGGTCGCGGCGCCGACCAACGCGAGCGCCGACGCATCATCCGGTCCGGCTTCCCGGATCGTCCATGTCGGAATAGCGGCCATAGGTCAGGCCGCCATGGTGAAGGGCTCAAGCCCCGCCAGCCGCGTGCGGACCGGCACGTCGGGAATCCGCCGCGCGGGCAACCCCTCGATCGCGCGCGCCATCGCAGCAATGTGAGCAGGCGTCGAACCGCAGCAGCCGCCGAGGATATTGACCTGGCCCTGTTCGGCCCACTCGCGCACCAGCTCCGCGGTCGTGTCGGGCAGTTCGTCATATTCGCCGAGTTCGTTGGGCAGACCGGCGTTCGGATAGACCATCACCAGCGCGTCGGCGAGGTCGGACAGGACGCGGACGTGCGGGCGAAGCTGCGACGCGCCGAACGAGCAGTTGAGCCCGATCGTCAGCGGCCTCGCGTGGCGCACCGCATACCAGAAGGCCTCGACCGTGTGCCCCGACAGGTTACGGCCCGAAAGGTCGGTGAGCGTCATCGAAATCATCAGCGGCAGTTCGCGCCCGATCTTCGCTTCGGCTTCCAGCGTCGCGGCGATCCCCGCCTTGGCGTTGAGCGTGTCGAAGATCGTTTCGATCAGGATGAAGTCGGCGCCGCCTTCGGCCAATGCGACGACCTGGTCGAAATAGACCTCCTTCAATTCGTCGAAATCGATCTCGCGATAGCCGGGGTTGTTGACGTCGGGCGACAGCGACAGCGTCTTGTTCGTCGGCCCGACCGCGCCCGCGATGAAGCGGCGGCGGCCGTCGCGCGCCTCATATTTGTTGGCGGCTTCGCGGCCGAGCCGCGCGCTTTCATGGTTAATGTCGGCGACCAGATGCTCGGCGCCATAATCGGCCTGACTGATCCGGTTGGCGCTGAACGTATTGGTCGAGACGATGTCCGACCCGGCGTCCAGATAGGCTTCGCCGATCGCGGTCACGACATCGGGACGCGTCAGCGCGAGGATGTCGTTGTTGCCCTTCTGGTCGTGCGTCAGGCCAAGATTGCCCGCATAATCGGCTTCGACCAGCTTGCGGAGCTGGATCTGGGTGCCCCAGCCGCCATCGGTCAGCAGGATGCGTTCCTTCGCCGCCGCGGCGAGAGCTTCTCGTGCCCCCATTTTCAAACTGGCGCTCATGCTGCCTGATCCTTTGCGGTCGAAACCGGCCGCAGGCCCAGCAGATGACAGATGGCATAGCTGAGCTCGGCGCGGTTGAGGGTGTAGAAGTGGAAATCGCGGACGCCGCCCGCGTAGAGGCGGCGGCACATTTCGGCGGCGATCGTCGCCGCGACGAGCTGGCGCGCGGCGGGATGATCGTCGAGCCCGTCGAACAGCGACACCATCCACGCCGGGATCGCGGTGCCGCACATGTCGGCTATTCGGCGCGTCTGCGACACGTTCGACACGGGCAGGATGCCGGGAATGATCGGCGCCTCGATCCCCGCGGCCGCGGCGGCGTCGCGAAAGCGCAGGAAGCTGTCGGGCGAGAAGAAGAATTGCGTGATCGCGCGCGTCGCCCCGGCATCGAGCTTGCGCTTGAGATTATCGAGGTCGGATTGCGGACATGTCGCGTCGGGATGCGTTTCGGGATAGGCGGCGACCGAAATGTCGAACGGCGCGATCGCCTTCAGCCCCGCCACCAGTTCGATCGCATTGGCATAACCATCGGGATGCGCACGATAGGGCTCACCACCCGGGACGTCGCCGCGCAGCGCGACGATATGCCGCACCCCCGCCTCCCAATAGGCGCGCGCGACCTCGTCGATCTCGGCGCGCGACGCCTCGACGCAGGTCAGGTGCGCGGCGGGCGGCACACGGCTTTCGGCGGCGATCCGCGCGACGGTCGCATGGGTGCGCTCGCGCGTCGACCCGCCCGCACCATAGGTGACCGAAACGAAGCTCGGACCCAGCGGCTCGAGCGTGCGGAACGTGTCCCACAGCTGCGCTTCCATCTTCTCGGTCTTCGGCGGGAAAAATTCGAAGCTGACGCCGATGTCGCCGGCAAGGTCGGCGAAGAGCGGCGAAGCCGCAGCGCGGCGCGCTTCCGCCAGCGAGTTCAAATTCGACGTCATGCCGCAAGCCTTTTGCTTTGTCCGTCACCGGCGACGGGCGATTGATCTTCATCGCTGCGACGGCGGCCGAGCCATAGCTTTACGGCCAGCTCCCCGCCTTCGAGCGTTTCGGTGTTTTCGAGCAGCAAGCCCGCCGAAGCGAACCAGCCGCGGATCTGGGCGTCCGAAAAGCCGAGGCGCGCGTGCGCCGCGAGGGCGCGCAGTTCCTCATCCTCGTGCGGCGCGAAATCGACGACGAGCAGATGGCCGCCGCCGCGCAGCACCCGGCTCGCCTCGGCGATCACGCGGTCGGGCTCGTGCGCGAAATGGAGCGCCTGATGGATGACGATGCTGTCGACGCTGGCATCGGCGACCGGCAGATCGAGAAAGTCGCCCTGCAGCAGGTCGACGGGCACCGGCTGGCGCTCCAGCTTCGTGCGCGCGATCCGCAACATTTCGGGACTGCGGTCGAGCGCGGTGATCCGGCGCGCGGTCGGCGCGAAGATTTCGGCCATCCGCCCGGTGCCGGTGCCGATGTCGAGCAAATGACCGAGCCGGCGGTTGTGCATCATCGCGAGCATCGCGGCTTCGACTTCGCTCTCGGCGATATGACGCGAGCGGATCGCGTCCCATTCGGCGGCATGCTCGGCAAAATAGCGCTCGGCTGCCGCGGCGCGATCGTCGCGCACCGCCGCCAGCCGCCGTGCATCATGCGCGATGACGCGCGTTTCCCGCGCAGAGAAAGGCCATTTTTCTGCCTGACCGATAATCTCGGCGACCGGCCCTGCGGCGGTGATGCGCAGGAAAACCCAGCTGCCCTCGCGCCGCCGCTCGACGATCCCCGCCTCGACGAGGATACGGACATGGCGCGATACGCGCGGCTGGCTCTGGTCGAGCACGATCGCGAGTTCGCCGATCGCAAGCTCCATCTCGCGCAGCAGCGCGACGACTCGCAGGCGCGTCGGGTCCGCGAGAGCGCGGAAAATGTCGATAAGCTCGCTCACGGAAAGACATATAAAGCTTTCTTTATATCTGGTCAACCAAGCGCGGCACCTCGATTTTCCGCGGTGCGCGCTGCGGTCGTCCTCGGATTGCGACGAAACACGGGGGATAATCGTCACAAGGACGGTTGCACGCCATTTGGCGAGTGGGTAATTCTGCGCGCGATTGGCAATGTTCGGGATCGATCAGTTCCTGTGCCGATCGATCAGTCCAAATCGAGAGGGGTATTCCCATATGAAGAAATCGATCACTCTGTCGCTCGTCCTCGCCGCTTCGATGGGCCTCGCCGCTTGCGCCGAAAAGGCTGCCGACGACACGGCCGCCACGACCGAAGACGCAGCCGCGACCGTCGAAGGCGCTGCTGACGGCGCGATGGAAGCGGCCGAAGGCGCTGCCGACGCGACCGCCGCCGCCGCTGGCGAAGCCGGCGCCGCCGCCGATGCTGCGGCCGATGCCGCTGCCGCCGGCGACGCCGCCACCGCGACCGACAAGGCGGCCGAAGCTGCCGGCGCGGCCCAGGAAGCCGCCGACGCCGCCAAGGGCGCGATGGAAGAAGCCAAGAAGTAAGCTTCTTTCCGGCCTCTTCGGGGCCGAAGGAACAGGAAGGGGTCGACGGCTTGCCGGCGGCCCCTTTCCTTTTCGGGACAGGCTTCGCAGCGCGGTTGCCAAGCCCCGGATCCCCGGTTAACTCTCTTCCCATGGCCGGCCGCCCGGTCATTGCATTCGAAAGGAATACCCATGCGCAAGATCATCATCGCCTCGATGGCCGCCGCGGCCTTCAGCCTCGCCGCCTGCTCGGAAAAGACGCAGGATGCCGCCGGTGAAACCGCCGACTCCATGGCTGACGATGCCGCAAATGCCGGCGACGCAATGGCCGAAGGCGCAGCCGATGCTGCGGATGCGACCGCCGCTGCCGCCGACGACGCCGCCGATGCGACCGCCGCCGCCGCCGATGACGCCGGCAACGCCGTCGAAGGCACGGTGAACGCCGCCGGCGAGGCCGTCGACAAGGCCGGCGACAACATCGCCGAAGAAACCAAGAAGGCCGAAGCCAACGACAAGCAATAGTCGTCGGCACGCCCTTGGGCTGTTAAAGAGGGGCTCCATCCGCACGGGTGGAGCCCTTTTTCATGGGAAGCTTATGATGCGAAACTTCGTGCCCGCTGCTGCCCTGCTCGGCCTGCTTTTGGCGGGGTGCAGCCGCACCGACAATGAACCGGGTCCCGGCGGCGTGACCGTCAGCGAAGCCAAGGCGCTCGACGATGCCGCCGAGATGCTCGAAAGCCGCGACAGCGCGGCCGACGAAGCGCCAGCGAGCGACGCGCCCGAATAGGCTTCCCTCGCCGCGCCGCGAGGGTTAGACCGATGCCGTCCCGCGACTGGCGCTGAAGATGGAGTTCCATCGGGAAGCGGGACCGATGTGAGCCGCGCGCCTGGGTGATCCACGCCAGCGAAGGACCATCCGCATGACCGACACGACCCATATCGTCTTCCTGCTCTTTCCGGGCATCACCCAGCTCGACTTCACCGCGCCGGCGCAGGCGCTGTCCCGGATGCCCGGCGCGGTGCTGGCGGGCGCGGCCGCGCGCTTCGACCCGATCGCGACCGACAGCGGCTTCGCCATCCTGCCCACCCATGATTTTGCGAGCGCGCCGCAGGCCGACATCCTCTGCATCCCCGGCGGACACGGCGTGATCGAGGCGCTGAACGATGCCGCGACGATCGACTTCATCGCACGGCAGGCGGCGGGCGCCGAGTGGGTGACGAGCGTATGCACCGGCGCCTTCCTGCTCGGCCACGCCGGATTGCTTCAGGGCAAACGCGCGACGACGCATTGGGGTTATACGCATCTACTGCCGCTCGTCGGCGCCGAATTCCAGCCCGCGCGCATCGTCGAGGACGGAAATATCGTGACCAGCGGCGGCGTGACCTCGGGGCTCGATTTCGCGCTGACGCTGATCGCGCGGATTCAGGGCGATGCGGTGGCGCAGGCGATCCAGCTCGCGATCGAATATGACCCTGCCCCGCCCTTTCCCGGCGGGCATCCCGATCGCGCGCCCGAGGCGGTGACCGCGGGGCTGAAAGCGCGCGTCTATGACGCGGCGGCGGCGCGAATGGAGGCGGCGCTCAGAAGCTAGCGGCAGTCGGCGAGCGCGATCTGATAGAGCTTCGGCCAGTTCTTGCCGGTGACGAACAGGCGCTTGCCCTTTTCGTCCCACGCGATGCCGTTCAGCACGCTATCGGTGCCGCTCGCCCCCGCATCGGCCTTCAGCGTCGACAGGTCGAGCAGCGAGGCGATATTGCCGGTCGCGGGGTCGATGCGGACGATGAAGTCGGTCATCCAGACATTCGCCCAGACCTGTCCGTCGATCGTCTCGAGCTCGTTGAGCATCGGGATCGGCCGGCCGGCGAAGCGCACCGTCACGCGCTTTTGCTCCTTCATCGTCGCCGGGTCGAAGAAGCGCAGGTCGGGCGTGCCGTCACTCAGCACCAGGCTGTCCCCGACCATCGTCACGCCCCAGCCCTCGCCTTCATAGGTGAAGGTGCCGGCAGGTTTCAGATCCTTGATCGACCAGCGGTTGCCGACGCCGCCCTGCCAGGTGACGCCGATGATCTGGTCGCCCCAGCGCGTGATCCCCTCGCCGAACTGGTCGGACGGCAGCTTGGTCTGCGCCAGCGCCTTGCCCGTATCGAGGTCGAGCCGCGCGACGCGCGATCGGCCATATTGACCGGTGGCCTCATAAAGATGCCCGTCGTGCCAGAAGAGGCCCTGGGTGAAGGAGGAGGTGTCGTGCGGATAGCTTTGTACGATGCGATAGCCGCAGCGTTCGACCCGCGGCGGTGCGGGCGTCGCTGCGACCGGCGGTTCGGCGAGCATGGCGAGAGCGAAGACAAGCATCATCGATGCTTAGCTATGTCGCTCGGGCTGAACTGGCAATGTCCCGCCTCCCCTATTTCGCCATTGTGACAAATAGAAAAAGGGCCGGAGCATCGCTGCTCCGGCCCTTCTTGTCGTTGGCTGAGTGCCGAACGGTCGGGACTTAGAAGTCCATGCCGCCCATGCCGCCCATGCCGCCGCCGCCCATGGGCATGGCGGGCTTGTCGTCGGGCGTTTCGGCGATGCCGGCTTCGGTCGTGATCAGCAGACCGGCAACCGAGGCAGCATCCTGAAGCGCGATGCGGACGACCTTGGTCGGGTCGATGACACCGGCCTTGACGAGGTCTTCATAGACGTCGGTCGAGGCGTTGAAGCCGAAGCTCGTGTCCTTCTGGTCGAACAGCTTGCCCGCGACGACGCCGCCGTCAAAGCCCGCGTTCTCGGCGATCTGGCGGACCGGAGCCTGCAGCGCGCGACGGATGATGTCGATACCGCGCGTCTGGTCTTCGTTGATGCCCGACAGGCCTTCGAGCGCCTTCGTCGCGTACAGAAGCGCCGTACCGCCGCCGGGGACGATGCCTTCTTCGACCGCAGCGCGGGTCGCGTGGAGGGCGTCGTCGACGCGGTCCTTGCGTTCCTTCACTTCGACTTCCGAAGCGCCGCCGACCTTGATCACGGCAACACCGCCGGCGAGCTTCGCCAGACGTTCCTGCAGCTTTTCCTTGTCGTAATCGCTGGTCGTCGTTTCGATCTGCGCACGGATCTGTTCGACGCGGCCCTTGATCGCATCATGGTCGCCCGCACCATCGACGATGGTGGTGTTGTCCTTGTCGATCGTGACGCGCTTGGCCTGACCGAGCATGTTCAGCGTGACCGACTCGAGCTTGATGCCCAGGTCTTCGCTGATCATTTCGCCGGCGGTCAGGATCGCGATGTCCTGCAGCATCGCCTTGCGGCGATCGCCGAAGCCCGGCGCCTTGACGGCCGCGACCTTGAGACCGCCGCGCAGGCGGTTGACGACGAGGGTCGCGAGCGCTTCGCCTTCGATGTCCTCGGCGATGATCAGCAGCGGACGGCCCGACTGCACCACGGCTTCGAGGATCGGCAGCATCGCCTGCAGGTTCGACAGCTTCTTTTCGAAGATCAGGATGTACGGATCGGCCAGCTCGACGAGCATCTTTTCGGGGTTGGTGATGAAGTAGGGGCTCAGGTAGCCGCGGTCGAACTGCATGCCTTCGACGACGTCGAGCTCGAAATCGAGACCCTTGGCTTCCTCGACGGTGATCACGCCTTCCTTGCCGACCTTTTCCATCGCTTCGGCGATCTTCTCGCCGACTTCGGTGTCGCCGTTGGCCGAGATGATGCCGACCTGGGCGATTTCAGCGGTGCCCGAGACGGGCTTCGACTGCGACTTGATCGTTTCGACGACCTTGGTGACCGCGAGGTCGATGCCGCGCTTCAGGTCCATCGGGTTCATGCCGGCGGCAACCGACTTCATGCCTTCGCGCACGATCGCCTGGGCGAGCACGGTCGCGGTGGTGGTGCCGTCGCCGGCCTTGTCGTTCGCCTTCGATGCGACTTCGCGCAGCATCTGGGCGCCCATGTTTTCGAACTTGTCCTTGAGTTCGATTTCCTTGGCGACGGTGACGCCGTCCTTGGTGATGCGGGGCGCGCCGAAGCTCTTGTCGATCACGACGTTGCGGCCCTTGGGACCGAGGGTGACCTTCACCGCATCGGCGAGGGTGTCGACACCCTTCAGGATACGCTCGCGCGCGTCGCGCGAAAATTTAACGTCCTTGGCAGCCATGTGGATGCTCCTTCAAATAGAATGAAATGGGGAAGAATAGGCTCAGGCGATGACGCCGAGGATGTCCGATTCCTTCATGATCAGCAGCTCTTCGCCATCGACCTTGACTTCGGTGCCCGACCATTTGCCGAACAGGATGCGGTCGCCGGCCTTGACGTCGAGCGGGGTGACCTTGCCGTCGTCGGCGCGGGTGCCCGAACCGACCGAGACGACTTCGCCTTCCTGCGGCTTTTCCTTGGCGGTGTCGGGGATGATGATGCCGCCGGCCGTCTTTTCTTCGGCTTCGATACGGCGAACAAGCACGCGGTCGTGCAGCGGACGAAATTGCATGGATATCCCTCCAGAGATGGAAATGATGTCGTTTAGCACTCACAGGGTGCGAGTGCTAACAGTCGGCCATATGGGTGGGAGTCAGATAGGCGTCAAGCGCCGCGCTACAAGATTTGTACGAAGTTTTTGCGTCAGGCCGGAAGCAGGCCGAGACGGGCGCGCATCCGCCAGCGCAGCAGCAGCACCGCCGAGACCACCACGAGGCCCACCGCGAGCCCGATCCATACGCCTACACCGGCGAGCGGCGTCCAGAAGCCGAGATAGATCGCGGTGCCGTAACCCGCGATCCAGTAACCGCAGATCGCGATGATCATCGGGATACGCGTGTCCTGCAGCCCGCGCAGTACGCCGGCCGCCACCGCCTGCGCTCCGTCGAAAAGCTGGAAAGCGGCCGCGACGACGAGAAATTGCATCGCGAAGCCGACGAGCGCGGCGTTGCGCGCGGCGTGGACATCGACATAGATCGACAACACCAGCGTCGGGAACAGCCACATGAGCAAGGCCGTGAAGGCCATGAAGCCGATGCCGAGCACGAGCGACGCCTGCCCCGCATAGGTAATGCCGCGGCGATCGCGCGCGCCATAGGCGAGGCCGACGCGAATCGTCGCCGCCTGCGCGACCCCGAACGGAATCTGGAAGGCGAGCGCCGCGACCTGAAGCGCGATCGTGTGCCCGGCCAGCTCGGCCTCGCCGATCCGCCCCATCAGGAAAGCCGCGCCGGTGAACAGCCCCGCTTCGGCCAAGATGGTCAGGCTGATCGGGGTTCCGATGCGCAGCATCTCGAAGAAACGGCTCCATTCGGAGCGCCACCAATTGCCGAACAGGCGATAGCGGCGCAGGCGCCGGTCGCGCTGGATGACGACGACATAGGCGATGAGCATCAGCACGCTGGTCATCACGCTCGAAATCGCCGAGCCGTGCAGCCCGAGCGCGGGCATGCCGAGGTGACCGAACACCAGCACCCAATTGCCGAGCGCATTGACGAAGAGCGCGCCGAAGGTGATCGCGGTCGCGATCGTCGCGCGCCCCAGTGCCGAGACGAAGATGCGCAGCACCGCCGCCGCGATCATCGGGAACAGACCCCACATCAGGATCAGCAGGAAGCTCGCGGCGCGCGCCGATGTCTCGGCCGGTTGCCCCGTCGCGCGCATGATCGGGCCGCCCGCGGCGCAAATGCCCATGAACAGGATCGAGACGAGCACGCTGAGCCACAGCGCCATGCGCACCGTGCGCCGCACTTCGCGCACCGCATGTTTGCGGCGGCCGAGTTCGGCGGCGATCAGCGGCGCCGACGCGCCGATCAGGCCCGATCCGGTCCAGAGCAGCAGACCGAAGATCGCGACGCCGAGCGACGAGGCGGCGAGCGCGGCGTCGCCGAGGCGCGCGACAAAAATGACGTCGATCGCATGGACCATCATCTGGAGCAGGTTCGCCGCCGCGAGCGGCACGGCGAGCGCCAGCGTCGCACGGAATTCCGTGCGAAGGCTTTGCGGTGTTTCCGCGGTCAGTGGGCTGGCCTGCTGCAACATAGCCGGCCCGGATAGGCGCGCGAATGTTACGGTTCAAGTGCGGCGGGGACCACGAGGCCAATTGTGCGCAGGGGTGGCAGAATGGCAACAATATAACCGTCGCCCCCGCGAAGGCGGCTAGCGGCCCCCGCCTTCGCGGGGGCGACGGCAATATTTCACCCCCGCCACATCCCGACCATCTCGACCACGAACGCGATGAACGTCAGCGTCAGTCCCACCACGAACAGCCGATAGGCATAGGCGAGATAACGATATTTGCGCCGCGCGAGGACGATGCCGTTCTGATAGGTATCGCGCAGCATCGTCTCGTACAAATCCTCTTCGCTGCGCAGCCGGTTCTTCACCTCGGCGATGAATTCATCCTCGTCCATCTGGGCGAAGCGGCCGAAGAAGAGGATGTTGCTGTGGTCCTTGCCGTCCCTGTAGACGATTGGCGGCCCCTTGCCTACGCGCGGGAGCACGGCCGACACCGCGAGCAGCGCCGAGAGAAAAGAAAAGGTCGCGAGGATGGTGAGCGGCATCGCGAGCGCCCCTGCCCCAGCGCGTGCCTGCCCGATCGCGAGGGTGAAAACCACGAAGGTCGCGCCCATCAGGATCGACGCCTTTTGATCGGCCATCTGCGACAGCTGCATCGTCAGTTGCTGGTTGGTGCGGACGAGATGCACCGCGTTCGGCGGATAGGAGACCGCCGGCCGGCCCTGCGATGGCGTCGATTCTGCGTTGTCCATGCCAAGCTGCCCCTGCTGGCGACCCTGCCATAAGGATGGCATGAAGCCCCGGATGCGGCAAGATGCTGCCCTGTTCCCGCCGCAATCGCTTGCCAATCGGAAGCCTTCGCGGCATGCCCGCGCGCAACTTTCTACCATTATGGGACGCATCACATGAGCACCGCCCTGCGCGACCAGATTTTCGGCCTGATCGGCCCTTTCAACAAGAAGGGCGTCGAACTGACCGACGCGACCACCTTTGCCGGCGACCTCGAATGGGACAGCCTGACGGTGATGGATTTCGTCGCCGAGGTCGAAGACACGTTCGACATCATCATCAGCATGAACATGCAGGCCGAGATCGAAAATGTCGGCCAGCTCGTCGCCGCGGTCGAGAAATTGCAGGGCTGACCCGCCGATGACCGACCTCTTCTCCAAATTCGACCCGCTGATCCAGCAGCGCGAGGAATTGCTCGCGACCGGCGTCACCGATCCGTTCAGCCTGGTAATGGAAAAGGTGATCTCGCCGACCGTCGCGGTCTGCAACGGGCGCGAGACGATCCTGCTCGGCACCTATAATTATATGGGCATGACCTTCGACGACGACGTGATCGCCGCGGGCAAGGACGCGCTCGACAAATTCGGCAGCGGCACCACCGGCAGCCGCGTCCTCAACGGCACTTATCAGGGGCACAAGGAATGCGAGGACGCGCTCAAGGAATTTTACGCCATGGACCATGCCATGGTGTTTTCGACCGGATATCAGGCGAACCTCGGCATCATTTCGACGATCGCCGGCAAGGGCGACTATGTCATCCTCGACATCGACAGCCACGCGTCGATCTATGACGGCTGCGCGATGGGCAATGCCGAGATCGTCGCCTTTCGCCACAATGACGTCGAAGCCCTCGAAAAGCGTCTGAAGCGCCTGCCCCCCGAAGCGGGCAAGCTTGTCGTGCTCGAAGGCGTCTATTCGATGCTCGGCGATGTCGCGCCGCTGAAGGAAATGATCCGCGTCTCGAAGGAAGCCGGCGCGATGGTGCTGGTCGACGAGGCGCATTCGATGGGCTTCATCGGCGAACACGGCCGCGGCGTCGCCGAGGCGCAGGGCGTGATCGACGACGTCGACTTCATCATCGGCACGTTCAGCAAGAGCGTCGGCACCGTCGGCGGCTTCTGCGTGTCGAACCACCCGAAGTTCGAGATCCTGCGGCTCGTCTGCCGCCCCTATGTGTTCACCGCCTCGCTGCCGCCGAGCGTCGTCGCGACCGCGGCGACGAGCATCCGCAAGCTGATGCTGGGGAGCAACAAACGCGCGCACCTGTGGGAAAATTCGAAGATGCTCCACCAGGGGCTCAAGGATCTGGGCTTCACGCTCGGCACCGACGAGCCGCAGTCGGCAATCATCGCCGTCATCATGCCCGACCTCGAACGCGGAGCTATGATGTGGGAGGCGCTGCTCGAAGAGGGGCTCTATGTGAACCTCGCGCGCCCGCCGGCGACCCCCGCGGGTATGACGCTGCTGCGCTGTTCGCTGTGCGCCGAACATTCGAGCGAGCAGGTCGGCGAGATACTCGGCCGCTTCGAACGCGCCGGCAAGCGCGTGGGTATTATCGGCTGAAACGAGCCGGAGCGCCGACCAGCGGATTTTTTTTCGCGGCGAGTTGAAGCCGCGCGATCTTCCGTCCTTTGCTGCGCCCCGCTTGTCCGGTAAGAGATGCGCGTGTTCGAGCGGGATATCGACAGTGAAAATGACGGCCGGCGGGAGCGTATTCGCTTCTGGTCGACGATCGTCCTCGGCGCGGTTCTGACCGGTGTGGTCGGGGCGCTCGTCCTGCTGCTCGCGCGCGCCAACGACGATTACGACCGCTCGCTCGGCTGGCAGACGCAGAGCATGGAGGTCATTTCGCAGACCCGTTCGGTCGACGCCGCGATCGCGCGCGCCGAGGCCGCGCTCGGCCGCTTCGCGGTCGGGCTGCAGAAAGAGGACGGGCGCATCTATGAATATCAATGGGGCCGCGCGCGCCAGTATATGACGCGGCTGAAGCGCAATGTGCGCGACAATCCCAAGCAGATCGCGCTGGTCGAGCAGCTGGCGCGCGAGATGGACAGCCGCGGCGAACAGCTGGGCGATGCGGCGCTCAGCGCCAATTACAACCAGACCGTCGCCGCCATCTCAAAATTCTACGCCGCCGGTCAGGGCGACGGGCTGGCGCGGATCGACAATCTGCTGAGCGAAATCATCGCCAACGAGCGCGCGCTGCTGCGCGAGCGCAACCGGTTGGCGGCGGCCGACCGCGCGAGCCTCAACCAGGCGATCCTGCTCTTCTCCCTTCTCGGCGCGGCCGCCGCGGTGATCGCGATCGGCGCGACCTTCTCGCTGATCCGCGCCGAAGGCGAGCGCCGCCTCGCCCGGCGCGAGCAGCTGGTCGAGAGCGACCGCGCCGCGCAGCTTGAGGAGGCGGTCGAGGAGCGGACCGCCGAACTCGCCCATGCGAACGCCGCGCTGCGCAGCGAGATGACCGACCGCGAAGCGGCGGAGGCGCAGCTGCGCCAGGCGCAGAAGATGGAAGCTGTCGGCCAGCTGACCGGCGGCATCGCGCATGATTTCAACAATATGCTCGCGGTCGTCGTCGGCGGGCTCGAGCTGGCGCAGCGCTGGCTTCCCGATACGCCCGAAAAGGCGCAGCGCCACCTCGCCAACGCGCTCGACGGTGCCAATCGCGCCGCCGACCTGACGCGGCGGCTGCTGACCTTCGCCCGCTCGGAGCCCGCGCGCCCCGAAATGACCCCGGTCGACGAGTGTATCGCCAGCTTCGCCCAGCTGATCGAGCGCACGATCGGCGACCGGATCGCGCTTACGCTCGACCTTCAGGCCGAGGGCCTCGCCTGCTGGGTCGACCGCCAGCAGTTCGAAAATGCCCTGCTCAACCTCGCGGTCAATGCGCGCGACGCGATGGACGGCCATGGGTCGCTGACGATCCGCACGCTGGATGACGGCGAGAACAAGGCCGCTGGGCTCGCGGTGCAGGTGATCGACACCGGCTGCGGCATGTCGCCCGAGGTGCTCGAACGCGTCTTCGATCCTTTTTACACCACCAAGCCGGCGGGTCAGGGCACCGGGCTCGGCATGAGCCAGGTCTTCGCCTTCTGCCGCCAGTCGGGCGGCGAAGTGCAGATTTCGTCGACCGAGGGCGAAGGCACGAGCGTCGCGATGCTGCTGCCCGTCGCGAAGCCGGTGACGGGCGCCGTGGACGACGTGGCACCGGGCGAGAGCGACGCGCCCGCGCCGCTCGCCGACGCGCTCACCATCCTGGTGGTCGAGGACGACGCGCGCGTCTTGGCGGCGACGGTCGACGCGGTCAGCGAGCTTGGCCATAGCGCGGTCGCGTGCGGCAATCCGCTGGAGGCGGAGGCGCTGGTCGAAGGGCGACTGGCCGAGGGACGCGGCGGGTTCGACCTGATCCTGTCCGACGTGCTGATGCCCGAGCTCACCGGCCCCGAAATGGTCGCGCAATTGAAACAGCGCTGGCCCGAACTGTCGGTGTTGTTCGTGACCGGCTACGCCGGCGATGCGAGCGAGGACGCCGCCTTTGGCGACCATGACGTGCTGCGCAAACCTTTCACGCTCAGCGCGCTCGATCGGGCGATCCGGCGCAGCGGCGAAACGCGGCCGGCGGGGCAGCGGCTCGCGAGCTGAGCCCGTTGGGATCGACTTAACTTCCGTTCGTGTCGAGCGAAGTCGAGACACCGCGAAGGCGTGCACGAACGATGGGCATCTCGACTTCGCTCGATGCGAACGGGATCAGGTTCTCACCGAATCGCGCCGCCCCGGATCAAACGCGGCACCAGCGTCAGCGCGGCGACGAGCGGCCAGCGGCGCTGCCACGGCTTGATCTCGATCTTCGTTCCCGCGTGCCGGTTGATCTTCCATGCCAGATAATCGATCCCGCCGGCATAGGTCAGGCTGGCCTTGGCGAGCCGCGCGATGCTGAGCAGCTTGCCCTCCAGCCGCCGTCGAGCCCACCCGCCAGCGCGTCCGTCCGCCGCGATCGCCGCGATCGAGGGTGCGCTGAACCGCTCGTAACGTTCGGCGTCGGCATCGACGACCGACTGCGCGCGGCCGGTGCGTTCGGCGCGCAGCTCGACCGAATAGGTGAGTAAAAAGGCGCGCCGCCACCAGTCGAGCGGCGCTTCGCCGTCGACCCGTCCCGCCGCCGCGAGCAACGTCGGCGCGGCCCGCGACACCGCCGCGACCGCGCGGTCCGCCGCGGTGTCGTCGACCGCCCAGACGAGCCGCGAAGGCTGGGCGAAGCGCGCCCACACCGACACGTTGCGCGTCTCGGGCCCGTTCAGCCGATCAAAATCACCTTCGCTGAGCACCGCATATTTGGCGATCAGTCCGCCGTGCTGGAACGGAAAGACATTCGGCGGGATCAGCCGGTTCGCGGCCGCCATCCAGCCTTTGGCATAAGCGTCGCCATAGTCGGAGACGATCAGGTAGAAATCGAGCATCAGCCCGTCGAGTTCGCTCATCCGCAGGCAGCTGCCATAGAAGAGAGCGGCGCGCGCGCTGCCCGGATATTCCGCCGCGATCGCCCCCGCCATCGCGGCGACGCGCGGATCGACGGGGATGGAGAGTTCCGCGCGAACCAGGTCGGTCAGGCTGTCCGACATGAGAAGCCTTCTTTGAAAAACGCTTTGCCAAGCCCGCTCGTGTCGAGCCCTTCGACGCCGCCTGCGGCGGCGCTCAGGATAAACTTCCGCCTTTGGGCGGAAGTCGAGACACCCATCGAGATGACTCCCGTCCAGAGGGGCATCTCGACTTCGCTCGATGCGAACGGATGATTCAAGGTTCGCTCGATCTATGCAGCGAGGCGCAGGAAGGGAACCGGCTGCGTCGAGGTCAGGATGATCGGCATGCCGTTCTTCGCCTGAAAGATTTCGCCGTCGAGGATGACGTTCGACCGTTCGCCCTCGATACGGATCTCGTCGCCCTGCTGAAAATGCACGCCTTCGAGCTGCTTTTGCCCCAGCGTCCCGCGCCAGGTCGCGCCGAGCATGCGGAACAGCGCGCCGACGTTGCTGTCGGTCGCGAGCAATTTCATATTGCCGTTCGTGCCATAGGCTTCGCTGGTGCGAATGCTGAGCAGCAGCTTCTCTAGCGTCGTCACGATGAGGAGCGAGAATTTGCCCTTGAACTCGCCTTGGCGGATCAGCGACACGGTCATCGGCTCGGGCTTGGGCGGCAGCCGCCCGCCGCCGACGCCGAAGATGATCGCGAACAGCGCGAGCATTGCGGCGAGGAAATGCGATATGCCGTTGGGCAGGCCGAGCGGATAGATGCGGTTGCGGCAATAGAGCATCACGTCGGCAAGATAGGCGCCGCCGAGGAACATGCCGAGCACCGGGCGCGATTCGTCGCCGCTGTCGAGTGAGATGAGCTGGCGTTCGATCACATGATCCTCGAGCCGGCCGCTGTCGACCAGTTCGACGACGCGCTGCAACGCCTTGATCGGATCGCCCTCGGCGCCTAGGTCGAGCGCGATCAAATTGGTCTTGCCGTTCGGCAACACCGCGACCGGCGGCGGCGAACCGCCGAAATGGCCGCCCGAATAAAGTTCGGTCAGCGCCGCCTGTACCGTGCCGTCGCCGCCGTTGATGACGACGATGCGCGGCGAGACCATCGCCATCGTGCGGATCGCTTCGCCGATCTGGTCGACGTCCTCGACCTCGTAATGGAAGATATCGGGGTGCGCCGCGCAATATTCGCGAACCCGCGGCAACAGGGCACGGTTGCCCGTCGAGCGTGGATTCGAAAGGAGCGCGACGCTGGCCATATCTTTACATATATTTCATCGAGATGGAGATCGTCTTGGGCGCATCCCCGACCGAAAAGGCCGTCTTCTTGTAGCTCGGCTTGCCGAGGTTGAAGATGTTGATGCTGGGATTGTTCGACATCCCGCCGCCGTCGCGCGTGATATCGGTCTTGCCATTACCGTTGACGTCGTGGCGCACCGCGATGCCATAGACGCCAGCTTGGGGCAGCGGGACGCAGACGGTCATCGACCCGGCGCGCGCCGGCACTTCGATGCGAGCGAGCCAGCGGCCCTTCTCCAGCCAGTCCGCCGACGTGCCGCGATAGCTTTGCACGCGAATCTTACCAGTCGACGCCTTGACGCCGCTGATCTGAACCAGCGTCGACGGACCATTTCTGCACTGCGACAGATCGTTCGAGATGACCCGGCCTTCCGCCTGCGCCGTTGCGGCGACTGCCAGCAAGGAAACGCCAAACAGGGCCGATACAAATTTCGACATGACCTCAAAACCTCCAGAGGCTATAGCCACATCCGCAAACGCTAACGCGCGCCGACGTGGGTCCCTGTCGCCCTTGAATCGGCATATCGGAAACAACTGCGGCCAAATCATGGTGATGGGGCGACGAAAGATTGAATAAGCTTCCTGCCATCGACCGCTACATCGCGCGGCTCATTTTTTTCCCGATGCTCGGCACGCTCGTGCTGTCGGCGATGCTGCTCGTGCTCGAAAAGATGCTGCGCCTCTTCGACTTCGTCGCCACCGAGGGCGGCCCGGTCAGCGTCGTGTGGCGCATGCTCGCGAACCTCATCCCCGAATATCTTTCGCTCGGCATCCCGATCGGCCTGATGCTGGGGATTCTCCTCGCTTTCCGAAGGCTTGCGACATCGAGCGAGCTCGACGTGCTCAAGGGTGTGGGCATGAGTTTCGGGCGGCTGATGCGCATTCCCTTCGCCTATGCGATCGCGCTCGCGGCGCTCAACCTCGCGATCGTCGGCTTCATCCAGCCCGTCGCGCGCTATGCCTACGAAGGGCTGCAATTCGAACTGCGCTCGGGCGCGCTCGGCGCATCGATCAAGGTCGGCGAATTCACCAAATTGGGCGACCGCATGACGCTGCGCATCGAGGAAAGCTATGACGATGGCCGCGCCTTGCGCGGCATTTTCGTGCGCGGCGACCAGCGCGACGGGCAGCGCGTGTCGGCAACCGCGGCGCGGGGGCAGTTTCTCGCGACCGACGATCCGAACACGATCATCCTGCGCCTGTCGCAGGGCGTGCTGATCCATGAATCGCCCAAATTCTCGGTGCCGCGCGTCCTGACCTTCGACAATCACGACCTGCCGATCCCGCTGCCCAAGATCGAGGCGTTCCGCCTGCGCGGCGGCGCCGACCGCGAGATGACGATCCCCGAATTGTTCGTCGCGGGCAAGGACAGCAGCCAACCCGAGCGGACGCGGCTCGAATCGCGGGCGAATTTCCACTTCCGCATCGTCGAGGTGATGTCGATGTTCCTGATCCCGCTGATCGCGGTCGCGCTCGCGATCCCGCCGAAACGATCGACCTCGTCGCTCGGCGTCTTCCTGTCGATCGTGCTGCTCGTCACCCAGCACAAGATCAACCAATATGCCGAGGATCTGGGCGCGCGCGGGGCGATCGACCCGCTGATCGCGCTCTGGGTTCCCTATCTGCTCTTCGCGGCGCTCGCGATCTGGATGTATTACACGATCGCACATGTTCCCGGGGGGCAGCCGATCGGCGCGCTCGAACGCGTCGCCGCCAAAGCGGCGCAGAAGCTTCGCGGCCTGCTCAGCATGTTCCAGCGCGACAAGGCCCGACTCACCTGATGCACCAGCTTCATTTTTTCCCGTCGCGCACGATGGCGCTCTATGTCGGGCGCCTCTTCCTCGTCCGCTCCTTCTCCATCCTCTTCGCGCTCGTCCTGATCCTCCAGACGCTCGACCTGCTCGGCGAGAGCGGCAAGATCCTGGCGGTTGCCGGCAACAGCGATTCGGACGTGTGGCGCTATGTCGGGATGCGGCTGCCGCAGATCATCGAGACCTTCCTGCCCTTTTCGGTGCTGCTCGGCACGATATTGACGATGATAACGCTCAACCAGAACAGCGAGGTTGTCGCGATGAAAGCGTCGGGCATGTCGGCGCATCAGGTGCTCGCGCCCTTGTTCCTCGCCGCGCTGCTCGTCGCGGGAATCAGCTTCGCGTTCAACGAACGCATCGTCACGCGCTCGACCGCCGCGCTCAGCGCCTGGCAGAAGGTCGAATATAAGAAGGTGCCGAAGGACAGCGGGATACGCACCAATATCTGGGTTCGCGACGGCGACGATTTGATCAACGCGACGACGGTCGACATCAGCGGCCCGGTGATCGTTCTAGGCTATGTCACCATCTATGAGCGCACCGGCGGCGTGCTGTCGTCGATGCTGTCGGCCGACAGCGCGCGCGCGGTCGCGGGCGGCGGCTGGGAAATGACGAACGCGCGGCGCTTCATCCGCCGCTCGGGCACCGTCGAACCGCTCGGCACGATCGTCGCGGCGAAAAATGTGCGTCCCGACCAGTTCACGCTGGCACAGGTCGATGGCGACGCTCTGCCCTTCCTCCAGCTCCGCTCGGCGATCGCCGACCTCGAAGCCGCGGGGCGCCCCGTCGACGCGCTGAAGGGCGTGCTGTGGCATAAGATTTCGGGACCGCTGTCAGCGATATTGATGCCGCTGCTCGGCGCGGTCGCAGCGTTCGGCCTCGCGCGCTCGGGCAAACTCTTCGTGCGCGCGATCATCGGCATGGGGCTTGGCTTCGCCTATTTCGTCGCCGACAATTTTGCGCTCGCGATGGGCGATTTGGGCGCTTATTCGCCCTTTCTCGCCGCGTGGGGGCCGTTCATCCTCTTTGCGCTGATCGGCGAGATGATCTTGATCCGGACGGAAGAATAGCGGCCGGTTTCGACCCGGCTCCGTTCTCATAAACGGCAATGGGCCGCGGCACTTCCGCGCCGCGGCCACACTACGACCCATCGAGACTCTTGACCTGACGGGTTCAGAAACGAAAACGAACGCTGCCCTGGACGGTGCGACCCAGCGTACGGACGCCGAGCGGCAGCAGCTTTTCCTTCCCGAAATAGCGGTAGACGTCGTGGCCGAGGAGATTCCCGCCCTCGAGCGACAGCGTCATCCACTTCACCGGCGTATAGTTGATCGCCGCGTCGAGGCGGTAGGTATCGTCATTATACCAGGAATAGTCGGGATTCTGCGTCCAGACGAACAGGCGATAGGAGGAGCGATAGTTGAGCGCGACGCGGGCGCTGAACTTCGGCGTGTCATAGAAGAGCGCCGCATTCGCGGTCCATTTCGAGGTGTTGGGCGAATCGAACGCACCGGGGAATTCCTCGGGATAGGGATATTCGACGCGTGCCTCCAGAATATGGCTGGCATTGAGGCTGACCCCGAAGTTCTTCCAGACACCGGGAAGGAAATCGAAGAAGCTCTGCACCGACCCTTCGATCCCCGCGAAGGTGCCGTCGCCGGCGTTGCGCTGCTGTTCGACAAAGCCCGTCTCGCCCGGAAAGCCGTAAATGTCGAGCGGCTGGTCGCCTTCACGGCTATAGTAAAGGAAGTTCGTCGCCTTCTTGTAATAGCCCGCCAGCGAGACCAGCCCGCCGCGGCCGAAATAATATTCGGCGCTGGCGTCGAAAGCGTGCTCGCGTTGCGCCTCCAGCGCGGGATTGCCGGCAAAGATGATCTTCGGCGTGGCGCGCGTCTCGGCGAAAAAGAAGGGACGCGTGTCATAGAAGCTCGGCCGATGGACATTGGTCGTATATGACAGGCGCAGTTGCAGCTTCGGCGTGAAATGGAGCAGCGCGGTGAAGCTCGGCAGGATGTCGGTATAATTGCCGCGTCCCGGCGATTCCTCGACGATGTCCTGGAAACCGTTCGATGCGTCGCCCGGACGGAAGTTGAAGCTGTTCGAACTGCCCCATGTATTGACGTAACGGACGCCCGCCGAACCGTCGATCGGGAAGCCGAGCGCATCGAAGCCATAGTTGAGCTGGCCATAGAAGGCGAAATTATTCTCGGTCGACCGGAAGGTCTGGCCGCGGTCGCTCGGCGGGAATTCGCTCGAAAAACGCTCGGCATTGCCGGGGTCAAATTGCTGGATATAGCTGCGGACGGCGTCGATATTGCCGAGGAGGTCGGCGCCCGGAATGCGATACCAGGACAGGCTGTCGATGCCGCCGATCGTCGGCCCGGTCAGGCTGGCATCGCCGCCGCCGGGAAAATCGGTGAGCGGCGTCCGCGCGCCGCCGATACGCGGGAAACCGTCGCGATAGCCATAGTAGCGGCTGGTAAGACGGCGGTTGTAGCGAAAACCGACCTGAAGGTTGCGCAGGAAATGCGCATCGCTGAGCCGCAGCGTCAGATCGGCCTGCGCCGCGAACTCCTTGTTCTTCGAACCGCCCTGATTGTCCTGAAAACGGTCGACGACATAGGAACCGACGTCTGAGAGATCGGCGTCGTTGAAAGTAATCGACGGCACCCCGCCCTTATACTGGTCCGACATGAAGTCGACGCTCGCCGAGGTCAGGTCGCCGGGGCGCAAAATCTGTTCGACGAAATAATTGCCCTCATTGCTCCAATTATACTGGACGCTCGCATTGATCTGGGCGCGGTCGCCGCGCCAGTGCGCCTCGAAATTGGTCGTGTAGAGGTTCGAGTGAAAAGAATTATAGAGCGAGTCGATGCCCGCGGCGATCCCGTTCGGATTGGAGACGGTCAGCGACTTTACCGTCGTCCCATCGGGCATGAGCACGACGTCGCTGTAGATCCCCGCCGGCATGAAGGGGATGTCCTGCACATACAGCCGCTCGACCGAACGCTTCTCGCGCGATCCGAGATAGCCGCCTTCCAGAACGAAATCGAGATTGTCGCTCGGTTTCCACTGGAGCACCGCGTTGATCGAAGGGCGCGTCACATGGCCCTCCTCGGTGCCATATTGCGCGCGATAGGGGATCACCACGGTCGAACCGTCGATGGTCGTGTCGAAGGGCGATTCGCTCTCGATGTAGTTTTCGTTGTAGAAATTCTTCGTCCACGACGCGTTGATCAGAAAACCGATCTCGCCGTCGCCCGCGTTCATCCGGTTGGCGATGAGCAAGCTGCCATAGGGGCTGGTCTTCTTCGAGATGTCGTCATAGACGCCGCGCGCGCTGCCGGCGATCGTCCAGCCGCGATTGAGGTCCATCGGGCGGCGCAATTCGACATTGACGGTGCCCGCGATCCCGCCTTCGACCTGATCGGCGGTGCGCGTCTTGTAGACGTCGACCTGCTTCAACAGTTCGGCCGGGATGTCGGCGAGATTGAGCGAACGTCCGTCGCCCAAATTGGTCTGGTTGCCGTTGATCGTCGTCTGGATCTCGGCAAGTCCGCGGATCGTGACGCCTTGCCCCTGGCCGCGGGCACGATCGATCTGCACGCCGGTCACGCGCGACAGCGCCTCAGGCACATTATTGTCGGGAAGCTTGCCGACGTCTTCGGCGACGACCGAGTCGACGATCTGTTTCGAATTGCGCTTCATGTCGTTGGCGGCTTCGACGCTGCCCCGGATGCCGACGACGACGATGGTCGCGTCATCCTGTGCTTCGGCATCCTCCGCGACGCTGTCCGACTCCTGCGCTGCGGCGGCCGTCGGCACGCACCCGAACGCCATGGCCCCAAAAGCCGCCGAACATAGAATCGTCGATCTAATCCGCATTGCCCCGTCTCCCCTTTTTTATTTCGATTCGTTAACTCCTACAATATATCGTATACTGTCCGTCATCAGATCGCAAGCCCGGTTTGCGATCGCGCTGCGTTCGCCACAGCACGAAGCCGCGTTACGCGGTGGGCGATCCTCGTTTTCCTAAACTCCAACGACTTTCCAACATGCCATGGGAAAGCCGGTCCCGGCGCGCGGGGGCGGCGCCCCGCCGCGCCGCCGCGCGGGCGGCATGGACGGTATAGCCGCAGAGCAGGCCATAGAATGCCAGCCCCTCGACCTGCCAAAAAGGCATCGTCGCCATGTTGAGCAGGAAGAAGGCGAAATGCGCGGCGATCAGCTGGAAGCGGTCGCCGCGCGCCGACGCCGCCGCAACGAACATCACCGTCCACAGGGCGATCATCGCCGCGACGCCGAACCAGCCGAGCTCGTAGAGCGTCGCGACCAGCGTGTTGTGCGGATAGACCTTGAAGACGCCCTCCCAGCTTTCCGGCCCCAGACCGAACAGATGCTGAAGCGGCGTGCCGTCGGCCCAGGCATAGATATAGCTGCTCCAGATCAGCGGCCGCCCCGACATCACCTGCCGTTCGAGCAGGTCGAAGTCGCGCGGCGGCTTGATCAGCGCCGCCGGGTCGGCGAGGAAGGCGGCGAGGTCGGCGAAACTCTCGCGGTAGAGCAGCGCCGCGATCGCAAAGAGCAGCACGCCCGCGACGGTCGCGGTCACCGCCATCGCGCCGCGCTGGTCGCGCCGCACGCTCATCGTCAGCCCGCCGAGGAAGACCGCGAGCGCGAGCGGCGCGAGCGCGAGGATCGTGGTGCGATAACCCGCGAGCAGAATGGCAATGAGCGTCACGGACAGAAAGGCGATGCGCACCGCGCGCGGCGCCGAGCGCGCGAAGCCGCCAACCATGAACCCCGTCAGCAGCGCGACCGAGAAGGCCGCCTCGTGATTATAGCCGCCGATCCAGACCAGCCCGTCGCCGTCCTCGGCGCCCTTGGGCATGTTCAGCGCCAGCGACAGCGCCTGGAAGACGAGCAAGGGCAGGAAGGAAACCATCGCCCAGGTCAGAAAGCGCGCCTCGGGATCGCGGCGCAGCGCCTGGAAGGCCGCGAGCAGGATCACGATCATATAGGCATATTTGACCGCGACGTTGATGCCGCCCACCAGATCGCCGTTGAGGCCGGCACTCAGCAGCGCGAGCAGGATCAGCATATAGACGGGCAGCAGCCATTTGAGCGCCAGATTGGCGGGCCGCACGACGAAAAGCAGCCCGAAACCGGTCACCGCGACCGAAAGCACGGCATTGCCCGACAGCCCGCCGGCAAGCGGCTGGAACATATAGAGATGATAGGCGCCCGCGGTGGTGCGCAGCCACAGCGCGACGACCACGAACGCCCCCGCCATGCCGCCCGCCCGCCTTGCCGCGATGACGAGCGGGACGAGCAGCACCAACGTGACGGGCACCAATATGCCGAGCCCGAAGGCCGGACCATAGGGCAGCGCCTGCGCGGTCACGGCGCCGCCCGGTCAGTCGGCATAATAAGGGCGGTACGCCTTGAGGAAGGTGCCGCCATCCTCATAGCCGGCACGCTCCTGCTCGCCCACATCGACCAGCGTCAGCACCGCGCCCAGCATTTCGGCGTGGACGTCGTACAGCCGCCGCAGCGCCACCGACGCCGCCTTCGACGGCGTCTTGCGCCAGCGCACGAGGAACACCACGCCGTCGGCCATGCTCGCGATCACGCGCGCCTCGTCGACCGGCAGCACCGGCGGCGTGTCGAGGATCACGAGGTCATAGCGTTCGCGCACCTGTTCGATCAGCTCGGCGAGGCGCGGACTTTCAGCGAGGCTGATGCCTTTGGAATCGAGCCGCTGCGGCAGCAAACAGGCGTCCGACAGGCTGTCCTTGACGATCGCCTGTTCCAGCGTCGCTTCGCCCGCCAGCACTTCGTCGAGCCCCAGCTTCACGTCCTCGGCGAACTGCCGGCTCGAGGCGCGCCGGCGCGCGTCGGCGTCGATCAGCAGCACCTTGCCGCCCGCGGCCGCCATCGCGCGGGCGAGGCTCATCGCGGTCGTCGTCTTGCCCTCGCCCGGCACCGCCGAGGTGATCGCGACGACGCGGACCGGCTGCGCCGCCTCGGCGAACTGGATCGAGGTGCGCAGGGTCCGGAACGCTTCGGCATAGGTCGATTGCGGCCGCTTGAGCAGCAGCTCCGCGGGCGGTGCCGGCAGGCCCGATTTGCGATAGCCGGGCAGCGTGCGCGCGTCGGGGATCGAGGCGAGCGTCGCCAGCCCCAGCGCATTCTCGATCGCGTCGCTCGTCTCGAGCCCGCGTTCGAGCAATTGCAGCAGCACGACGAGCAGCACGCCGATACCGAGCCCGCCGACCAGAGCCATCGCCGCATAGATCAGCATGTTCGGCGAGCTTGGCGCGCCCGGAACGCGCGCGCGGCTGACAATGTATGAATCGCTGCGTTCGAGCCCCGATTGCGCGACCGTCTGGCGATAACGGTCGAGGAAGGCCTGATAGAGCGTGCGCGACGATTCGGCGTTGCGCTCCAGCTCGGCGAGCCGCACCGATGCTTCATTGTCGCTCGCGAGCTTGCCTTGCGTCTGCGCGACCGAACCCGCGAGCGAAGCCGCGCGCTGACCGGCGATGCTCGCCTGGATCGACGCGTTGGCGACGATGCGCTTCACCTCGGCGGCGATATGCTGGTCGGCGGTGCGCAGCTGGTTCTGTGCCTGGACGAGCGCGGGATGGCGCGGACCATAGCGTTTTTCGAGCGCCGCGACCTCGCGCGCCGCCTCGGCGCGCTGGGCGCGGAGCTGGCTGACCACCGGCGAATCGAGCGAGTCGCCGAGCTCCTCGCCGCTCCGCCCGCCGCGCACCTGCGCGCGTGCCGCCGAAAGCCGCGCCTGCGCCGCGGCATTTTCCGCCTTGGCCTGCGCGAGCTGCGTCGAGAGGCCCGACAATTCCTGCTGCGTCACCGTACTGGCTTCGGAAACCGCGAAAAGATTGTTCGCGGCGCGATAGTCGGCGACCGCACGCTCGGCGCCCAGCACCTGCGTGCGCAAATCCTGAAGCCGCTTTTCGAGAAAACCCTGCGCGCGCTGCGTCGCCTCAGCCTTCGAACCCGCCTGGCCCGAGACATAGTCGTCGACCAATGCGTTGGCGATCTGTGCCGCCTGGCCCGGTGTATTCCCCTCGTACGACACACTGATCGCATAGGAGAGTCCGTCGCGTTTCACCGTCAGGCCGCCGAGCAGGGTGCCGATCGCGCGCTGGCGCCCGGTCGGGTCGGGCTGCGCCGCCGGCGCGCCCTGCCCCGCAGCCTCGTTGAACGCCGGATCGCGCGCGAGCCGCAGCCGGTCGACCACCCGGCCGATCAGCTCGGGCGAGCGCAGCGCCTGCACCTCGGTATCGACCGCCGCCGAATCGGGATCGGCGGTCGGGGTCACCGAATCGACGTCGATCACCCGCTCGGCGGTGCGTTCGAGCGCGACCTGCGCGGTCGCGAGATAGCGCGGCTCGGCGACAAGATAGGCGGCGGCGGCGATGATGATCGCCGCGACCATCGCCGCGCACAGCACCATCCACCGCCGGCGCAAGATCGCGCCGACATGGCGCAGGTCGATCAGCGCGCCGCGATCGACCTGCGGGTCCGCTTCCCGGCGGAGCGGTGCGCGCCGTGAAAGTGAATCCATGTCACGCGGCAGCCAGAAAGGCGCGCACCGCGGGCGCGATGTCGGGACGACCGAGCGCGAGCGCGAGCGTCGCGGTCACGAAGCCGCTCTTGTCGCCGCAATCATAGCGCGTCCCCGCGAAGGTGACGCCGTGGAAGGGCTGCTGACCGATCATCCGCGCCAGCGCGTCGGTGAGCTGGATCTCGCCGCCCGCGCCTTCCTCCTGGCTGCCGAGCACGTCCATCACCTCGGGCTGGAGGATATAGCGGCCGATGATCGCGAGCCGCGACGGCGCGACGTCCGCCGCCGGCTTCTCGACCAGCCCCTTCACTTCGGTGATCGGTCCGGCCTGCGCCCCCGGGGTAAGGATGCCATATTTATGCGTCTGGTCCGCCGCCACTTCCTCGGTGCAGATCAAATTGCCGCCCAGGTCGTGATAGGCCTCGACCATCTGCTTCAAACAGCCCGGCTCGCCGACCATCAGGTCGTCGGGCAGCAGCACCGCGAAGGGCTCGTCACCGACGAGGCGGCGGGCGCACCATACGGCGTGGCCGAGCCCGAGCGGTTCCTGCTGGCGGACGATGGTGATGTCGCCCGGCGACGGGCGGGTGCCGTCGAGCGGCGACAGCGACTTGCCGCGCCGCGCCATCGCTTCCTCAAGTTCAAAGGCGTGATCGAAATGATCCTCGATCAGGCTCTTGCCGCGGCTGGTCACGAAGATGAACTGCTCGATACCCGCCTCGCGCGCCTCGTCGACGGCATATTGGATGAGCGGCCGGTCGACGACCGGCAGCATCTCCTTTGGCATGGATTTGGTCGCCGGAAGGAACCGGGTTCCAAGGCCGCCAATGGGGAACACGGCCTTGCGTATCTTTCGCATTTTTCCACCCTTTGCTGGTCACTGGGTTCCCCCCCAAAAACCAGTATTCGGATTCCGCAGACACGATCGCCACGTGCTGACCGGCGCCGTTTGCGCCTTCACGCTGCATTGCAGCAAGAGCCCGGCGTCGAAGCGTGGCCAAAGTGCGTCCGGCCTATTCCGGCGCTTCCGTCTTAAAGTTTCGGCGGGTCGCCCTTGAACGACACGCCGCCAGGCACCGACCCGCCGCTCCGCGAGCGGACGAGCGGGGTTCCGGGCGGCACCTGGATATCATGCGAGCCGATGATGATCTTGGCGGGTCCGTTGTGGACGTCGAAGATCGGCCAGCCGCGGTCGCTCTTCACCACCAGATGGTCGATGGTGATGACGAGCGGCTCGCTCGCGCCCGCTACCGCCATGATTGAAAAATGATTGGTGTCGCCGACCCCGCCGATCTTGATCGGATCGATGCTGATGAGCCGCGTCGCACGCATGCTCGACCACAGGCGGAAATTGCGCGCGTTGCGGCCGCTGGTGCAATCGTCGAGCAATGTCTCGGTCGATTTCAGGTCGAACCCGCCGTCGCTATTGTCCCACGCGGCGCACTGGCGGAACAGGAAGCGCGCATTGCCGCGCTCGGTCGAAAAGCCGTCGCCGTTCCAATATTGGTTGTCGCGGCGTTTCCATTGAAAGTGGCGCATGAAACAGCGTTCGATCCGGAAATCATGCGCGGTATCGGCGAAGCCGATGCCGACCGGAAGGTCGGTCGAACCGGTGGTGAGCATGCCGCTCGCACTGACATCCTCGATCACCCCGTGATGGCTGTCATAGCGGATGCGGGCGAAACTGCGTTCGAGGTCGCTCGCCCGCGCCCCGCGCACATGCAGCCCGACGACGCCCGCCGCCACCAGATCGGGCGCCGCGGTATTTTCGATGACGCGATAGCCGCCCGCAACCCTGATGTCGGAAATTTGCACGTCGCGAACCGGCTCGCGAATCACGAACAGGCCGTTGCCGACATCGCGGGCGCGCACGCCGCGATAGACGCCGCCCGAGCGCACGACATAGACGGGCTCGCCGCCCGCGGCGATCTGAACCGCGCTCGCGGCGCGGCGGGAGGACATATCGGCCATGCGCCCGGCGTTAGTCGGACGCCGCCGGACAAGGCGAGCGCGATGCGGCGCGGCGTGGCGCGTCCGGGATCAGCGCAGCGCGGGCGCCGCTTCGATGGGCTTCGCCCGCCCGGCGTCCCGATTCGTCTGGCCCGAAGCGTCGAACAGCGAGCGACACCGGCGCGTCGGCGAAAAATTCCGGGCGTTGCGTTCGAGCCGCGCGCTTTTCGCTCGGCCCGTCGCAGCTGGCCCGTGATCCGCCCGCGACGCGTGGCGTGTTCAAGGCGAAGCGTTCGCCGCAAGGGAGCGAATCGACCCGACGTTCGTTTGCGCAGAGCCGCGAGCTATCTACCTATAATTGACTGCATTTTTTGAAATCAGCACGGCATTCGCTTCGCCTTTCAATTGCCTCTTTTCAAAGCGGGCAAGTTGACGTGCGGGGGGCAGGCGCGATGATTGTTCGCAAGCGCAGCAAAATCGCCTTCATATAAAAGGGAGCAACGCGGTATGCGTATCGTAATGATCGGGTCCGGCTATGTCGGGCTCGTTTCGGGCGCGTGTTTTGCCGATTTCGGCCATCATGTGACCTGCGTCGACAAGGACGCGAACAAGATCGCCCGTCTTCGCGCCGGCGGAATTCCCATTTATGAGCCCGGGCTCGACGGCCTGGTCGCGCGCAATGTCGCCGCAGGCAACCTCGCCTTCACCACCGAACTGTCCGAGGCGGTGAGCGCCGCCGATGTCGTGTTCATCGCGGTCGGCACCCCCAGCCGTCGCGGCGACGGCCACGCCGACCTCTCCTTCGTCCATGACGCGGCGCGCGAGATCGCGGGAGCACTGAGCGGCTTCACCGTGATCGTCACCAAATCCACCGTTCCCGTCGGGACGGGCGACGAGGTCGAGCGGATCATCCACGAGTGCAACCCCGCGGCCGAATTTGCCGTCGCCTCCAACCCGGAATTCCTGCGCGAAGGCGCCGCGATCGAGGATTTCAAGCGCCCCGACCGCGTCGTCATCGGCATAGAGGACGAACGCGCCCGCGCCCCGCTGGAGGAAGTCTATCGCCCGCTGTCGCTGAACAAGGCGCCGATCGTCTTCACCCGGCGGCGCACCAGCGAGCTGATCAAATATGCCGCCAACGCCTTTCTCGCGATGAAGATCACCTACATCAACGAGATGGCGGACCTGTGCGAACAGGTCGGCGCCGATGTGCAGGAGGTCGCGCGCGGCATCGGGCTCGACAACCGGATCGGCGGCAAATTCCTGCATGCGGGGCCCGGCTATGGCGGCTCCTGCTTTCCCAAGGACACGCTCGCGTTGATGAAGACGGCGCAGGACCATGACGCACCGCTGCGGCTGATCGAAGCGACCGTCGCGGTGAACGAGCAGCGCAAGCGCGCGATGGGCCGCAAGGTTCTGGCGGCGATCGAGGGGCCGGTCCGCGGCCGCGCCGTCGCGCTACTCGGCCTGACCTTCAAGCCCAACACCGACGACATGCGCGACGCGCCCTCGATCGCGATCATCCAGACGCTGCAGGATGCCGGCGCCAAGGTGCGCGCCTACGACCCCGAGGGTATGGAAGCGGCCAAGACGGTGCTGAGCGACGTCGAATATGCGTCCTCCGCCTACGCCGCCGCCGACGGCGCGGCGGCGACGGTGATCGTCACCGAATGGGACGCGTTCCGCGCGCTCGACCTGACGCGGCTGGGGGCGGCGATGGCCGATCCGCTACTCGTCGACCTCCGCAACATCTATCGCCCCGCGCAGGCCGAAGCGGCGGGGCTGCGCTACGTCGGCATCGGGCGCCCCGGCAAGTCCGACGAGGATGGCGCACTCTCGAACGAAAGGCGCGCCGCGTGACCGACGACAGCCCCATATTGGTGACGGGCGCCGCCGGCTTTATCGGCCATGCGGTGTCCGAACGGCTGCTCGCGCGCGGCGAGCGCGTGATCGGCCTCGACAGCTTCACCGACTATTATGACGTCGCGCTCAAAAAGGCGCGCACGGCGCGGCTTGCCGGCAATTTCAATTTCCGGCTGATCGACGGCGACATCGCCAGCCCCGGGCTGGTCAGCGAGTTGGTGGAAGCGAACGGCATCCGCCGGATCGTCCACCTCGCCGCGCAAGCCGGCGTGCGCTACAGCCTCGAAAATCCCTTCGCCTATGAGCACAGCAATCTCAAAGGGCATCTCGCGGTGCTCGAGGCGGCGCGCCATGCGGGCACTGTCGAGCATCTCGTCTACGCCTCGTCGAGTTCGGTCTATGGCGACCGTCCGATCGGCGGCGCGGGTTTCCGCGAGGACGAGCCCTGCACCGCGCCGGTCTCGCTCTACGCGGCGACCAAGCGCAGCTGCGAATTGATGAGCCAGAGCTATGCGACGCTCTATGGGCTGCCGCTCAGCGGGCTGCGCTTCTTCACCGTCTATGGCCCGTGGGGCCGCCCCGATATGGCCTATTACGGCTTCGCGCAGAAAATCCTGCTCGGCCAGCCGATCGAGGTGTTCGGCGAAGGCCGGATGGCGCGCGATTTCACCTATATCGACGATATCGTCGACGGGATCGTCGGCGTGCTCGACCGGCCTCCGGCGGGCGGCGAAAACCGGTTGCTCAACATCGGCGACTGCAATCCCGTCGGCTTGATGGACATGATCGCGACGCTCGAGCGCGCGCTCGGCCGGCCGGCGATCAAGCTGATGCGGCCGATGCAGCCGGGCGATGTAACCGCGACCTACGCCGACATCTCGGCGATCAACGCGCTCACCGGATACAGTCCCAAGGTCCCGCTCACGCAAGGAATCGAGCGGTTCGTCGACTGGTATCTGGGCGAAATAGAAAATGGTGGAAGAGGGCCGATGGCAGCGGTGGCCTGAGCCGGGAAATCCGGCCGGGCGCTTTTGGAGTTTATGATGCTGCAACGGACAAACATATCTTCCGGCGCCCCCGCAGGGTCGCCCACCATCTGCGTGACCGGCCTGCGCGGCTTTCCGCACGTCATGGGCGGGATCGAAAGCCATTGCGAGGAGCTGCTGCCGCGGATCAAGGCGCTGTGGCCCGGCCACCGTTCGGTCGTGCTCGGCCGCGCGCCCTATCTGCCCGAGCCCGTGGGCGAGCATCGCGGGGTCGAGATCGTCGGCATCCCCTGCCCGCGCTCGCAGCATTTCGAAGCGATCGTGTCGACCTTCCTCGCCGTGCTGTCAGCGCGGAAACGCGGCGCCGGGTTGATTCACATCCATGCGATCGGCCCCGGATTGCTGGCGCCGGTCGCGCGGTTGCTCGGGCTGAAAGTCGTCGTAACGCATCACGGCACCGATTATCACCGTGCCAAATGGGGCCCGCTCGCGCGCGGCGCGCTGCGCGCCGGCGAGTGGCTGGCGCTCAGCTTCGCCGACCGGGTCATCGCCGTTTCCCCTTCGCTCGCCGCGCAATTGCGACAGAGCTTTCCCGAGCGCGCGCAGAGGATTGCCTATATCCCCAACGGCACCTCCGACCTGCCCGGCGATGCCGATCCCGCGCTGATATTCGAGCGGCTGGGGATCGCGGACGGCGACTTCCTGCTCGCCGTCGCGCGGCTCGTCCCCGAAAAGGGTCTGCACGACCTGATCGACGCCTATGAGCGGTCGGATCGCACCGCCAAGCTGGTGATCGCCGGCTCGGCTGATCATGCGAGCGAATATGCCCGCGACTTGCTCGCGCGCGCCAGCGACCGCGTGATCTTCGCCGGCGTCCAGTCGCGCGCGACGCTGAAATGTCTCTACGAACATTGCGCGCTGTTCGTCATGCCTTCCTATCATGAAGGCCTGCCGATCGCGGCGCTGGAGGCGGCGAGTTGCGGCGCGCGGATATTGCTCAGCGACATCCCGGCCAATCTCGACATCGCGCTCGACGCTGTGAACTATTTTCCGGTCGGCGACGTCGCGGAACTCACCGCGCGGCTGAACGCCGATTGCACCGATTTTCAGGTCGATCGCGACACCGTCCGCGCACGCTTCAGTTGGGACAGGGCGGCGGCGGAGACGCTCGAAGTCTACCGCACCGCGCTTGCGCCGCGCCGACGGGTTCCGCGCCCCACAGCCACCCCCGGGACGGCGAGGGGCTAAGCGCGCAGCCGGGCGATCACTTCGGCCCGGTCGGCCGCGTCGATCGGGCCGCTGATTTCGATCTTGCCGCCAGCCATTCGCGCCTGGGCGATCCGCGGCCGCCACGCGTTCGCGCGCCATTGCCAGCTGCGAATGCGCCAGCGCCCCGGTCCTTCGGACTCGATCGCCAGCGTCGGGCGGCCGGTGCGGTCGGCTGCCGCCCCATCGTCATCGCGCCGGGTGCAAGCGCTCGCCGCGGCGGCGGCCATCGAGGTCAGCAATATTCGTCGGTCCATCGGATAATCTCCATTGATATGTGGACAGCAAGGCGGCTCGACCATCATGGCGCCGCGATCTTTTCGGGCACGGTCTGGTGAGCGCGGGATGTGCCGCGGCCGATGGCGCGCCCGATCACCGTCTTTCCCAGCCGCTGCCCGGGCAGCTCGACCAGCTTGTAGGTCGCAAAAGCAAGCGCATAGGTCGCCGGCACCACGATCGCGCCGGTCAGCAGGAAACGCTCGATCGCGCCTAGCCCGATGCCGAACCGCCCGATCACCGCCGCCGCCACGGGCTGGAGGATGAGCAGGTGGATCAGATAGGTCCCATAGGAAAGCTCGCCCAGCCAATGGAAGGGCCGGCTGCCGAGCAGCCGCGAAATCCAGTCGATCACGCCGAGCGAGCGCAGGTGAACCAGCGCGAAGAAGCCGAAGACGAGCAACTCGCGGACCGCGAAGTGGAGCAGATCCTGATCGCCACCGATCGGGATCGCGGCGAGCAGCATCGCCGCGCCGAGACGCATCCACAGCCGCGCGGCGCTTTCGCCCGCACCGGCGGCGAGCAGCATGCCGGCGAGGAAAAGCTGGAGCTTCAATGGCAGAAAGGACGGCATCGGATAGTCGAGCCCCGCCGCCCCCGCGAGCAGCGCGAGCGCCACCCCGCCCCCCGCCGCGATAAGCGCCGACGTGACCCAGCCGAACCGCCGTCCGAGCAGCACCAAGAAAGGAAAGAGCAGGTAGAATTGCATCTCGAGCCCGAGGCTCCAGTCGGGCAGCGGGGTGCGGAAGGCATAATCCGGCAGCAATCCGAACAGGAAACTCAGATGCAGCGCGATGTTCGTGAGGCTGCCGTCGAGATAGCGTTCGGGCGGCTGGAGCGACTGGCCGAGAAAGCTGTCGATCGCGACGCGGTCGGCGTAGATCGACGGCCCCGCGATCAGCGCGGCGGCGAGCGTCACATAGAAAAGCGGCGCCAGCCGGAAAAATCGCCTTGTCCAGAAGGCCGCCCAGGTGCCGGGCGCGTTCCAGTCCTCGCGGTCCGCGCGCAACCGGTACTGGAACATCATCAGGAAGCCCGAGAGCAGGATGAACAAATCGACGCCAAGGTCGGGCTTGCTCATCAGCGGCAGCCGGAAACCCGTGAGGATCATCATGTGCCCGAGCAGCACCCAAAGCGCCGCGACGCCGCGCAAGCCGTCCAGACACTCGACGCGCCGAATGTCCATTACCTATCTCCGCAAACGTTCATCGGTGCCCCTGGTGATAGACGTCTCGCTGCGCGAAACTCGCTCGAATCGGCCAGATGCCCCCCGCAGGCGATGAAGCGGGCGGCGCTGTGTGCGCTGCAACAAATCGGCGTGGTAAGGGTTCTGCCGAAGCGAATTCCGCACCAAACCCCAACGAGGTCCCATGCTGCACCGAAAGCGGATATTGTTCGCGATCAACTCGCTCGCGGGCGGCGGCGCCGAGCGCGTGCTCGCGACCTTGCTCGCCGGGTCGGAGCCATGGCGCGCGCGCTATGACATCCATCTCGCGCTGCTCGACGACGAGCCGCGTGCCTATGACGTGCCCGAATGGGTCGAACTTCACCAGCTCGACGCCAGGCATAAATTGCTGCCGAGCCTGACCGGACTGCGCGCGCTCGCCGGGCGGCTCAAGCCCCATGCGACGCTGAGCTTTCTTACCCGCGCCAACATCGCCAACGCCTGGGCGATGGCGGGGCGGCGGCGGCCATGGCTGATCAGCGAGCGGGTGAACACCAGCGCCCATCTCGGCAGCGCTGTCGCCGCCAGGGCGATGGTGCGCCTCGTCTACCCGCGCGCGGCGCATGTCATCGCCGTGTCCGAGGGCGTCGTCGACGATCTTGCCGCCCATTTCGGCGTGGCGCGGAGCCGCATGTCGGCGATCGCCAATCCGGTCGATCATCGGCGCATCGCCGAACTCGCCGCCGAACCGCCCGCCTTCGTCCCGGCCGGGCCCTATATCGCCGCGGCCGGGCGGCTCGTCCCCAACAAGAATTTTCCGCTGCTGCTGCGCGCCTATGCCCAGGCCGCGCCGCCCGAGCGCCTCGTCATTCTCGGCGAAGGGCCCGAGCGCGGCGCACTCGAGGCACTCGCGGCATCCTTGGGTATCGCGGGCCGGGTCGATATGCCCGGCTTCGTCGCCAACCCCTTCGCGGTGGTCGCGCGCGCGCGCGCCTATGCGATGCCCTCCAATGCCGAGGGCTTCCCGAACGGGCTGGTCGAGGCGATGGCGTGCGGCGTGCCCGTCGTCGCGACCAATTGCGCCTCCGGCCCGTCCGAGATTCTGGCCGACCGGCCGCGCGAGACGATCAGCGGCGGGATCGATGTCGATGCGGGCGCGTTGGTGCCGACCGATGATGTGCCATCCTTCGCCGCCGCCTTGCGCCGGCTACTCGCCGAGCCGCACCGTAGCGAATGCGGCAAGCGCGCGCGCGCGCGCTCGCTTGCCTATGGCGTCGAACAGGCCGCGGCGAATTATTGGGCGCGGATCGAGGCGGCGCTCGCCCAGCCGCGCACAGGGACCGAATTCAAAGACATTGCAGTATCAAGTCCGGGAGTGAATTCATGAAATGGCATAAGCAGATCGCCTTGGCGGGCATGCTCGCGATGCTCGGCGGGTGTGCCGGACAGGCGCCGCTCGCGGGCAGCGGCGCGGCACCGCCGCCCGCCGAAGCCTTCCGCCTCTCGCCCGGCGACAAGGTCAAGATCGCGACCTATGGCGAAGAGACGCTGACCGGCGATTTCGAAGTGTCGCCCGCCGGCACGATCGCCTTCCCGCTGATCGGCGAGGTCAAGGCGGCGGGCTTGCAGACCGACGAACTGTCGAAGGCGATCGAGGCGAAGCTGGCGGGCGGCTATCTGCTCGAGCCCAAAGTCTCGGTCCAGGTCGCGAGCTTCCGCCCCGTCTATGTGCTCGGCGAAGTGAACAAGCCCGGCGAATATCCCTATACGCAGGGTCTCACCATCCGCGGCGCGGTCGCCAAGGCCGACGGTTTCACCTATCGCGCCAACGAGAAGCGCGTCTTCCTGAAACGCGCGGGCGAGGCGGGCGAGCGCGAATATGAGCTGACCGCCGATTTCCCGGTGCTTCCCGGCGACACGATCCGCTTCGGCGAGCGCTATTTCTGATGGATATGGCCAGCGCATCGCTCGCCCCCGCCCCGGCGTTCGAACCCGTTTCCGAGGAAAGCGGCAAGCCGCACCTGCGCGGCTGCCCGGTGAGCTTCGCGAAGCTCAAGGCGCTGCTCGCCGCCGACCTCTATCGCTATGCCGGCCGCACCGGCTTCGGCGCCTTCGCGCGGCATTATGCCTTTACCCCGGGGTATAAATATACGGTGCTGATGCGCACGGCGGGCTGGCTCAAACTCAAGCCCGCCAAGGCCTTCGGCCTCTATCCGCTCGCCAAATGGCTGCTGCTGCGCGCGCGCTATAAATATGGCTTTGCGATCCCCGAATATATGGAGATCGGGCCGGGCCTGTTCCTCAACCGTTTCGGCGGCTTTTATTTTCACGGCGACGCGGTGCTCGGCAGCAATGTCAACATCACCCACGGCGTCGTGCTCGGCTATATGAACCGCGGCAGCCGCCGCGGCGCGCCGGTGATCGGCGACCGCAGCTTTCTGGGTTCGGGCGCCAAGGTCATCGGCGGCATCACCGTGGGCGCCGAGGCGGCGATCGGCGCCAATGCGGTGGTGACGAAGGACGTGCCTGAACGCGGCGTGGTCGGCGGAATTCCGGCAAAGCTGCTCTCGGATCAGGGATCGGCGGGCTATATCAACCGTCTCGCCCCGCCCGAACTGCTCGCGGCATGCGAGGGCGCGCTCCATGGGGCAATGACCAAGCCCCGCTGATCGGAGCTACAGACCCGAGAAGGTCACCCCTACCGAAACGCGGTTGTCGGTGAATTCGCGACCCGCATTAAAGCCCCAACTCGACTGCGTGCGCCGCTGCACATCGAAGCGAAGCGCCATCCGCTTGCTCACCAGATAGGAGGCGTTGGCGCGCCAGGTCCAGCGGTCGTCCTGCCGGTCTATATTATTGAAATCGCGCTTTTCGAGCTCGCCGCCCGCGCTGATGATCAGGTTGCGCAGCAGCTCGTAATCCGCGCGCAGCGTCATGTTGGTGGCAAGATAGCCCGTGGCGCCGTTAACGCCGGTTTCCTTGATGCCGCGGTCGACGGTGCCGGTGATCGTCACCAGCGGGGTCAGGAAATAGGCGAGCTCGCCGCGTACGAGGAAGCCCGAAACATCCTCGAACTCGGCCGGGCGATAATCCTGATGGAGATAGCCGAGCCGCAGCGCACCACGCGCCTTGCGACCGAGTTCGAAGCTCGCGCCCGCGGCGAGGTCGAAACCCGTCGAATCGCGCGCCGCGACCGGGCCGATGCGCTCGCGATAATCGCGCTTGTTGTATGAGCCCGCGACAAACAGCGCGATGCTCGGGCTCAGCGCATATTCGCCGACCGCGCTGCCGGTGTAGGTCGTGTGATCGCGGAAATCCTGGTCGATCGGCGTGCCGTCGGGTGTCACGCTGTCCCCATAGTTGCGATTTTCAACGTCGATCACCCCGCGCACGCGCAGGCGGTTGAAGACATGCGTATAGGTCGCGGTGCCGCCGTTCAGCGTGAAGCGGATCGGCCGCGACGCCTGCGTCGGGCTGTCGGGCGAGACGCGTTCCTGGCTGTAGCGCCCGTTGCGAAACGTGACGTCGAGCGTGTCCGACTTGCTGATCGTCCAGGCCGCGCCCGCGCTCACCGCATATTGGGTGGCGTTTTCGCTCGACCGGTCGGCGTAGCGCAGCAGGTCGAGTTCGCCGTTGAGCGACAGCTTGAGGTTCGGCGACGGCCGCACGAGCGAGATACGCGGGCGGATGCGCAGATAGGCGTCGCCGATCTCGTCATCGGGCTGCGCATAGAGATTGTCGTCATAGCCCGCGCCGATCGCGATGCGCGGCAGCAGTTCGAGCGTGCCAACGTGAATGGGCTCCGCCGTATAATCGGGTCGGCGGCGTTCGAGCACGCTGATATTGCGGTCGCGCCCGAAGCTGTTTTCGCTCGACACCGAACCGAGCCCGTCGGTCGCGTCCGATTGCTGCGCGAGCGCGGGCGCGGCGAAGCCGCAGCCGCCGAGCAGCGCGATGGAGAGGACGCGCTTCATCGGCGCGCCAGCGTCACGAGGATCGGCCGATGGTCCGATCCGGTCGCGGGCAATCGCCGCGCCGACACCAGCCCCCAATCGGGCCCGGCATAGAGATGGTCGATCGGCAGCACGGGAAGCGCGCGCGGCCAGCTGGGCGCGCGCGTCATGCGGATGAGCGGGGCGAGGGCGCGGTCCTGCTCGCGCATCGCCGCGGCCCAAGGGGTCAGGTTCATGTCGCCTGCAACGATCAAGGCATCGCGATCGATCCGTGCCAGCGCCCGCGCCACGTCGCGCCTGCGCACCGCCTGATCGCGCGACGTCGGCCGGGGGTAGTGCAGCGTGGCCACCATGAACGCCTCGCCGGCCGGCGGCGCGATCCGCGCCCAGAGCAAGGCGGGACCGAATTTGCGGCCGTTTTCGTCCTTCAGGAAATAATCGCTCCCGGTGATCGGCCAGCGCGAGAAAATGGCGAGATCGCAGCCCGGCGGACAATCGGTCGCATGGGCGAAATGCTGGTTCAGCGCCGCAAGCATCGGCTGGAAGCTGCCGTTCACCTCTTGCAACATCACCACGTCGGGCCGCGCATCGATGATCGCCCGCGCGGTGTCGGCGGGGTCGGTATTGCGGGACCAGACATTGTGCGTCAGCACCTGAACCTGCGGCGCGCCTGCGGGCGCGGTGGGAATATCGCGCAGCCATTCGGGCGCCACCCCGACCGCGAACGGCACCAGCGTCAGCGAGGCCGCGGCGACCGCCCAGCCCCACCGCCACCGGGCAAGCAGCAGCCCCAGCAAGGCCGCCACCCCGAACAGTGGCAGGAAGGACGCGAGCGGGTCGAGCGCCGGCAACCATCCGCCGGCGAGTGACAGCCACGCAACGACGATTCCCCCGCCCGCCAGCAGGGAACCGAAGACGCGGACCAGCTTCACGCGCGGGCGCGCAGCCGGTTGCGCAGCGCATGGCCCGACTGCCGGAGCGACGCGGGGATCAGTTTCGCGGCGAGCAGCAGGGCGGCCGTGCCCGTCCCCTCGGGCAGATAGACATCGCCGACCCGGATCGCCGTCCGCCCCGGATATTTCATCGCATAGCGGGCGTAGTGCGCAATCTCCTGATTGACGAGGCGGCGCAGCAAGGCGGCCTCGCGCGGCGGGGCGCCCGCAAGCATCGCCCGCGCCGTCTCGACCAGACACGGCACGTCGAGCGTCGTGGTCGATTTGCTCACCTTGTTGTCGCTGTCGCGGTGAAAGCGTGCGGTGATCCGCGGATCGTAGCGCAGCGCCCCCTTGGCGAGCACGCGCAGCCACAAATCCTTGTCGCCGCCGCGCACCGCGCGCCCTTCGGGGAAGAGGCCCGCCTCGAACAAAGTGTCGCGGCGGATCGCGATCGCCCCGGTCCACATCGGGCATTCGCGCACCGCGAGCCATGCAGACAGAAACTCCGCGAAGTCGAGGCTCCGGGCGCGATCGAGCTCAGGCGCGATCCGCTGTGGTTGCGAGCGATCGTCGAAGACATGGTCGAACCGCGTCGCCGCCGCGCGCACGTCGGGGTCGGCGCTTATGCCTTCGGCCAGCACCGCCAGATGATCGGGCTCCCACAGATCGTCGGCATCGAGGAAGGCGATCCAGTCGCCGCTCGCGGCGCGGATGCCGACATTGCGCCCGGCATAGCCGCCCGGCCCCGGCGCCGCGAGGTCGCGCAGCTTGATCCGCGCGTCGCCGATCGCGGCCGCCAGTTCGCGCCCGCCGTCGGTCGAGCCATTGTCGATCACGAGTATCTCATGCGCGGGATAGCTCTGCACGAGCGCGCTCTCGATCGCCGCGCGGACATGCGCGGCCTTGTTATAGAGCGGCATCACCACGGAAAAGCGCGGAGTGGATCGGGACATCGTCATCAGTCGCGCGCTGCCTTTCGTCCCCCCGCGAGATTGAAAAACTCGCCCACCGCCACTCCGGCGAGTTGCAACGTCAGCAACATCACCGCCAGCCGGCGCCGCAGCGACAACTCGCGCGTGATCGCCGCGCGGCGCAGTCGCCGCATCGTATCGATGGCGGTGATGCCGAGCACATGGACGAGGCGCGGGCGCCCCGCGGTGCGATCCCAGCGCCCGCCGCTCAGCCGCTGGCGCTTGCGCACCAGTTCGGCGCGGCTCGCGCGCACCGGATGGCGCACGATCATGGCAGGCACATAGACGAGTGGCCGGTCCGCCGCGCGGATGCGCAGCGCCATCTGCCGGTCGCCGCCCGACTTCAACGCCGCGTCGAACCCGCCGAGTTCGCGAAGAAGCGCCGTCTCGCTCGCCCAATTGGCGGTCGCGCAATTGCCGCGCGCGGCGTGTGCCTGCGGAAAGCTGAACAACCGTTCGTAATCGCCGAAAACCTCGCGCTCGGGCGCGATCTCGTCGAACAATTCGATCTTGCCCGCGAGCACGCCGAAGCCGGGGTTCGCCGCCGCCGCGCGCAGCACCTGCTCCAGCCAGTCGGATGCGGGCTCGCAATCGGCATCGGTAAAGGACGTAATCGGCGCGCGCACCCGCTCGATCCCGCGGTTGCGCGCGACATAAGAGCCGGGTTGCGGCTCTTCGAGCAGTTCGACGCCGGCGTAGCTTCGCGCAATCTTGCGCGTGGTATCGCTCGACCCATTGTCGACGACGATGATCTGATAGGCGTCACGCGGCAAAGTCTGACGCGCGAGCGCATCGAGGCAACGGCCGAGCACGGCTTCGCCGTTCCATACGGGTATGACGACTGCGACTTGAAACATGAATAGGCCTGTCCAGTGCCCCCGCCGCGGCTCAATCGGTCCGTGGCCCCACTCAGGTCAACCATATGCTGCACCTGCGAAGACGAGCCGCCCCGTGGACCGGACGACCGGAGCCCGCGCGCCTTCGCTCTCAAATAATTGCCCGCTACCAAGGATCGCGTCGGGCCGGTCGCCCGTTTGCACCGCGCAGACCTGGCGGCAGTGGTGAATAGGAGACGCATATCCGTGGGTGAGTTCCTGCCCCAAACGGGCGAAGCCGCCGAAATATTGGTGGTGTCGCTCGAATCCGCCGAGGCCCGCCGGGCGGCCTTTGCCGCGCGCGCGGCGGAGACATCCCTCGCGTGGCGCTTCTTCGATGCCTGCACCGCCCCCGCGCCGGGCATGACGATCGACGAAGCCGCGATCCGCCGCAACAAGGGCCGCGCGATGAGCAAGGGCGAGATCGGTTGTTACGCCAGCCATTTCTCGATCTGGCGGGACATGATCGAACGCGGCGTGCGCCAGGCGATCGTCCTCGAGGATGATACGGTCGTCGACTGGGCGTATCTCGAGCCGCTCGCGCGCACCGATCTCCATGCTGAGGGCATCGATTACCTCCGCCTCTATGCCAAGCGGCCGACGTGGCAGCGCGTGGTCCGGCGCGACTTCCTCCAGCATTCGCGCGCGATCGTCGAGCTGGTCGGGCTCGCATACGGCACGCAGGGCTATGCGATCACGCTCGAGGGCGCGCGGCGGCTCGCCGAGCATTGCCGCACCGTCCGCCGCCCGATCGACGACGAGATGGACCGGTCGTGGGCGCATGGTCTCCCCAATCTCGCGCTCTTTCCGGCGCCGATCCTCGAGGCGGCGATCGTCTCGGACATCGGCAATTCGCGCTTCGTTCCCAAGAACGACCCGCTCTATCATTCGGCAAGGCAAAGGCTCTGGCGCCAGATCGAACGCGCGCGGATGCGGATGCTGAAAGCGAGGCGGCTGCTTGAACGCTGATCTCCCCACCCGCTTCGACGCGGGGTTACGCGCACGCAGCCGCAGTTCGATCGGCTGGACGGTCACGCGTTTCCTGTCCGACCAGATCTTCTCCTTCGTCGTCTTCGTCATCCTCGCGCGCCTGCTGGCGCAAGCGGACATCGGCGCCTTCGCGGTGATGGCGGTAACCGCCGAGGCGTTCCGCATCATCGCGACAGCCGGCCTCGTGCAGACGATCGCGCGCAAGAAGGAGATCACCCGGGCCTTCCTCGACACCATCTATCGCTCGCAGCAGGCCTTCTCCTTCGTCTCCGCGATCTTGATCATGGCGCTGGCGCAGCCGATCGCGGGCTGGATGGATGCGCCGGACATCGCGCTTCCGCTCGCGGTGATGAGCCTGACGCTGCCGATCTCCTCCTTCGGTGCGACGCACATGGCGCTGCGCCTGCGCGAGTTCGGACATCGCACCACCGCGCTCCGCTCGGTCGCCGGCGGGCTGATCGGCGGGACGGCCGCCGTGGTGGCGGCCTTCGCCGGGCTTGGCCTGTGGAGCCTCGTCATCCAGCGCCTCGTCACCGAGATCGTCGGGCTGGTGCTGTCGCGCGCCTCCTATGACTGGAAACCCGGCTGGCAATTCGACTGGGCCATCTTGCGCGGCAATTTGATGCTCAATGCCAGCCTGATCTATGTCCAGCTCGCCTTCCTCGCCACCGTGCGGGTGCAGGAAATGGCGATCGGCGCCGGGATCGGGCTCGCCGCCGTCGGTATCTATCGCACCGCCTGGCGCACCGTCGAGCTGATCGGCCGCGGCGCGATCCAGCCTTTCACGCAGGTCGCGGTGCAGACGCTCGCGCGCGTCAAGGACGATCCCGCCGAGCTGCGCCGCGCTTACCGTTGGATGATTTCGCGCGCTTCGGCGCTCTCCTTCCCGGCACTCGTCGGTTTCGGCGCGCTCGCGCCGATCGCGATCCCGACCGTGTTCGGCGCCAAATGGGCCGAGGCGGGTGAGCTCGCGCAGATTTTCGCCTTCATGGCGCTGCCCTTCACCCTCAACTTCTTCGCCTCGCCTTCGCTCAGCGTGCTCGGCGCGGCGCGCAGCCTGATTTCGCTGTCGACGACGCAGCTCGTGCTCGGCGTCGCGCTGACGCTCGCGGCGCTGCCCTTTGGCCTCTTCGCGGTCGCCGTTTCTTATGTGGGGCGCGCCTATCTCACCCTGCCGATGCAAATCTGGCTGCTCCGCCGCGCGTCGGGCATCCGGCCGATCGACAGCCTGCGCGCGGTCGGCCCGCCGCTCGTCGCTTCCTCGCTGATGGGCGTCGCGCTCGCGATCGCGATGCGGCTGCTCGGCGATCATTTCGCGGGCTGGCAGGCTTTGCTGCTGCTCATCGCGATCGGCGCGCTCTTCTACGGCGCCGCGCTGCTCGCCATCTCCGGGACATGGCGAAACCGCCTCCTCTCCCTCTCCCGACAGCTCAGAAAGAGCCCGATATGACCATGAAAAGCGCCGACCTGCTCGTCGGCGAGCTCGCCGACCATTTCGCCCGCATACTCGATGCCGTGCTGCCGGCGGGCAAGCTCGCCCTCGTCGACTTTCCCGACCATTCCAACGTCGGCGACTCGGCGATCTGGCTCGGCGAGATGGCCTATCTGCGAAAAAGAAGCCGCCTCCCCGCCTATTATTCCGCGATCGCCGATTTCGACGACGAAGCCTGCCGCGCGGCGATCGACGACGGGCCGATCCTGATCCACGGCGGCGGCAATATGGGGACGCTCTGGCCCAAGCATGAAGCCTTTCGCCTCCACCTCCTCCGCACCCATCGCGGCCATCCGGTCGTTCAGATGCCGCAGTCGATCCACTATGCCGACCCCGCCGCCGCGGCCGAGATGGCCGAAGCGATCCGCGCGCACGGTCAGCTCACCCTGCTCGTCCGCGACGCCCGCTCGCTCGCCTTTGCCGAGCGGCATTTCGACTGCAGGGTCCGGCTCTGTCCCGATGCCGCGCTGATGCTGGGCCGCCAACAGCGCCCGCCCGCCACGGTGCCGGTTTTCGCGCTGCTCCGCACCGACCATGAGCGGGCGCCCGGCGGCGCCGACGCACTCCCCGCCGGCGTGGCCGCCGACGACTGGCTCGAAGAGGACCCCGCCCAAAAGCGCCGCCTGCGCCTGTCGCTCAAGCTCGGCCGCCTTTTCAACCGCGATCTGATGGCGCAGCGCGCCGCGCGGCAACAGCGCCTCGCCGAGTGGCGGTTTCAGCGCGGGCTCACGATGCTCTCGGCGGGCGAGTTGGTCGTCACCGACCGGCTCCACGCGCATATCCTCTCGCTGCTGCTCGATATTCCGCACGTCCTGCTCGACAACAGCTATGGCAAGGTCGCGGGCTTCGCCGACCAATGGACGGGCGATTATGGCGGACTGATGCGCGCGACGAGCCGCGCCGAGGCCTTTGGAACCGCGCTCGCCTGTGTGGCGCCGCAGATCGTCGACGGCTGAGGAGCCCGCCGCCCCGCCTGCCTCAATAGGCGTTGCGATGGATCAGTACCTGCGCGGTGCGGACGAGGATCGAAACGTCGCGCAGCAATGACCAGCCATGCTGATATTCAAGGTCGGCGCCCAGCCGGTTGACGATGTCGCGCTTCGTGTTGGTCGCGCCGCGAAAGCCGCGAATCTGCGCGAGTCCGGTGATGCCGGGCTTGAGCGCATGGCGATGCCAATATTGCCGGTCGACGCGCCAGAATAATTCATTCCCGGCGGTCGAACCCAGCGCGTGCGGGCGCGGCCCGACCAGGCTCATCTCGCCCGACAGCACATTGATCAGCTGCGGCAGCTCGTCGATGCTCGTCGCACGGATGAATTTGCCGATGCGCGTGATCCGGTCGTCGTCGCGGCTCGCCGAGCGCGCACCGTTGGCATCGGTCACCTCGACGCGCATGCTGCGGAATTTGAGGATCCGGAAAATGCGGTTGCCGCGCCCCATCCGATCCTGCCGGAAAAAGACGGGTCCCCGCGAATCGAGCTTGATCGCGATCGCCACCAGCGCCAGCAGCGGCGCCAGCGCGATCAGCGCCGGGATCGTCACCGCAAGGTCGAGCGCGCGCTTCTTGACCCGGTTGGCGCGGTTGAGCGGGCCCCACGACACCACCAGCGTCGTCACCCCGCCCGCTTGCCGCGTCGTCAGCGGCCCCAGTTCGGCGATCTCGGGCATCACGATCTCACCCAGGATGTTCACGCCCTTCAGCGCGCGGGCCCACTCGACCTTTCGTTCGGGGGCGCAGGCGATCGTCACCCGGTCATAATCCTGCAGCACCGTGCCGAGCCGGTCGAGCATATAGGGATCGTCGAGATCGGTGCGGAGTCCTGACGCGCGCGCGTCGATGACGTCGCGCTTCAGATAGGCCGGCGGCAGGTTCGCGCCATCGACGATCACCAGCTCGGCGGTCATCTCGCCGAAAGCGCGGCGCACGATGCGGCAAATCAGGAGGCGCTGGGCGACGAGCAATGTCACCGCGGTCACCATGCCCATGCCGAGCGCGAGGCGCGGCACCTGTCCCGTCACCCGCAGTGAGAAGGCGGCGAGCAGGAAGATGAGCAAGGTCGTCGCGAACGAGATCAGCGTCTGGCGGCAGCTCTTGAGCGGCCTGGTCAGGCAGCGCGGGTTATACGCCTGATTCTGAAAGGCGATCGCCGCGTGAACGAGCAGCGCGCCGACCATCGCCGTCCACAATCCGTCCGATATGCTTCGCGGCGCTTCGATTATCAGCGTGACGACGAAACCCGCCATCAGCGCCACCGCATCGAGCGCCATCAGCGCGAGGCAGAGCCATATCTTGGCGTCGCGGCGCGCCACTTTCGCGAGCGGCGTTCGGATGGGCGCGCCGTGGAGCGCCAGGTCGATCTTGGTCATGGGATGGGGGACTCCCTGGGTTCACGCAATCTTGTTGCGATGCAACATGTCCGGGGAAGCCGGAAATACAAGCCGCCAGCGCGGGCTTGTGCCGGATACAGGATGATCGGAGAGGAGGAGGAGCGGCGGGGGGTTCAGCTTCCCGCCGCGAGTTCGACTCGCGCCTGCCGGAACACTTCGAGGCTGCCCCAGATCGCGAGCCCGGCCATGATCGCCGCGACCGCGAGGTCGGGCCAGCTGCGTCCGGTGCCGAACACGCCGAGCGCCGCGCCCATCACGGCGATGTTGCCGATCGCATCGTTGCGCGAGCAGATCCAGACCGAGCGCATGTTGGCGTCGCCAGTCCGGTATCGATAGAGCATCAGCGCGACCGCGACATTGGCGGCGAGCGCCAACGCGCCGATCGCCCCCATCGTCTCGGCACGCGGCGCCGACCCGGCGACGAAGCCCCAGACCGCCGATCCGAACACCCAAAGCCCGAAGGCGAGCATCGTTGCCGCCTTCAGCAAGGCGGCGCGCGCGCGCCACGCGAGCGCCATGCCCGCGACGCCCAGGCTGATCGCATAATTGGCGCTATCGCCCAGAAAATCGAGCGCGTCGGCCTGCAGCGCGCGCGAATCCGCCGCGACGCCCGCGACGATCTCGACGCCGAACATGACGGCGTTGATCAGCAACGCAAACCACAGCACCCGCCGCCACTTGGGGTCGTTCAGCGCGGTCTTGCCGCTTTTGCCGGCACAGCATTGATCGGCCATCGCCGAAATCTCCTATCATCTTCGAGTCGGCATCCTATATGCACCCTGTAGCAACTACAGGGTCAAGCGATGAAGATCGGCGAGCTGTCGCGTGTCACCGGCACGAATATCGAAACCATCCGCTATTATGAGCGCATCGGTCTGCTCCCCGCGCCCGATCGCACCGCGGCCAATTATCGCAGCTATGGCGACGCGCACCGGTCGCGGCTGAGCTTCGTGCGCCATTCGCGCGAGCTGGGTTTCACGATCGAGGAGATCCGCTCGCTGCTCGACCTGTCCGACGATCCGGCGCGCGATTGCGGCGAGGCCGACCGGATCGCGACCGCGCATCTGGAGCAGGTCGAGGCGAAGATCGCGCAGCTGGGTTTGCTACGCGACGAACTGACGCGGATCGTCGGGCGCTGCCGCGGTGGGGTCGCCGCCGATTGCCGGGTCATCGAGGCGCTCGGCGACCACAGCCGCTGCGGAAGCCAGCACTGACGCCGCGGATCGCCGCTCGCGCTTTCCCACTCCATTCGTCGAACAAACCGGAACTTGCGCGGGTCGCACGCGTCAGTCGGACAGGTTGGGGGCGTCGTCCCCCGGCGCCTGCCAACCACTCCCCACCAGCGAAACGAGGAGATGGAAAATGGAAAGGCAGACGAACAGAGACCGCGGCGACCGCGACGAAAACAGCGATCGCGATACGCAGTCGGGCCCGCTTCATAATTGGGAATCGAACCGCGACGACGACGGCGGTTACGCCTATGGCGGCTATCCCGAGGCCGGCTTCGGGCCGCGCGAGACGCGGCGCTATGGCGACCATGGCCGCAGCGGACGCGAGCGCACCGAGCGCGGTCATTACAGCGCCGAACGCCCGCGCGATTATGCCGGAAACGACTGGAATCGCACCTATGGCGCACGGCGCTATTGGGACGACGAGCAAAGATATGGCGAGCGCGACGAGCGCGACGAAAAGGATCGCTATCGCAGCTCACGCGATCGGGAGTCGCGCGACCGCGAAGATCGCCAGTCGGCCTGGACCTATATGGGCTATGCCGACCCCTATGGCTGGCCGACCTATATCCCTTATGGTGCCGCCGATTTCGGCCGATCGACCTATGATCGCGCCGGCTATTCGCCGCGCGGGCGTCACGATCGCGGCTTTTTCGAGCGCGCGGGCGACGAAGTCCTGTCATGGTTCGGCGACGAGGATGCACAGCGCCGCCGCGAGCGCGACCATCGCGGGCGCGGCCCGGCCGACTATGTCCGCTCGGACGACCGCATTCGCGAGGATGTGAACGACCGGCTGACCGAGGATTATTGGCTCGACGCCTCGCACATCGGCGTCACCGTGTCGGGGGGCGAAGTCACCCTCGACGGCGCCGTCGACGGCAAGCGCGCCAAACGCCACGCCGAGGACATCGCCGACGACGTGACGGGCGTGAAGCATGTGCAGAATAATTTGCGCGTCGACAGCACGTCCTTCGCGCCGCAGGGTAGCTAGCTCGCCCGCATGGCGAAGAGAGGGAGCGGTTCGCCGCTCCCTTTTTCTGCCCGCAATGAAGGAAAGGTGGGACGATTCTGTTGCCCGGCTCGTCCCCAGCCGCTGGTATCCGATTCTGTTGCCCGGTTCGGTCCGAACCGCGTTCTATTTGAATAACCTTAGGCCGTGAGGCTTATCGGTTACGCAGCCAGAGCGAGTGCTTCGTTATCGTTAGCACTTATCGTTTTGAGCCTTGAACGGGTTACTCAGCCCGGAAGAAAATATCGCCTTTGAACACACGTCGATCCTGGTTCGGCCCCGTCAGAAGCCCGCGCGCCCATCAAGAAACGCGGGTTTGTGGTGGAGCCGCCGGGTACTGCCCCCGGGTCCGCTGTGTCTATTCCACGACACCATTTATCCTCATAGCCGGCCGAAACCGGCATCACCGATATAGGGAGCCCGCCCGCTTTTGGGAAGAGCGGGCGGGCGTTTCGTCGCGGATCGCGAACTACTTCCTCTTCAGCTCGTCGCGGATTTCCGTGAGCAGGTCGACTTCGCTCGGCCCCGCCGGCGCGTCGGGGCCTTTGCGGATGACGCGGTTCACCATCTTCACCAGCAGGAAGATGATCCAGGCGAGGATCAGAAAATTGATCACGGCGGTGATGAAGGCGCCATAGCCGATCATCGCCACACCGGCCTTTTTGAGCGCCGCATAGTCGGTCGCCGCGATGCCGTCGGGCACGCCGCCGAGCAGGATGAACTGGCTCGAGAAATCGACTCCGCCGAAAATCCAGCCGACCAGCGGCATGATCAGATCCTCGGTCAGCGAACCGGTGATCGTCGCGAACGCGCCGCCGATGATGACACCGACCGCGAGGTCGATGACATTGCCGCGGGCGATAAATTCCCTGAATTCATTCAGCATCTTGTCTTACCCCGGATTGTTGAGTTTCGGCATCGAAACTGCCGCGACGATTGCACAAAGGCAAGCGCCATCCTATTATGTGTATTGTTGCGGCAAAACGCCGCCGGAGGGAGTTTTTGACCATGACCTATCGTTCCGCTCGCTGGTTGATCCTGCCTGTCGCCGCGATGAGCCTGTCCGCCTGCGGTATCAACAGCGTCCCGACCAAGGAAGAGGCCGCGAAAGCGAAGTGGGCGAATGTCGAAGCCGCCTATCAGCGGCGCGCCGACCTGATCCCCAATCTCGTCGAAACCGCGAAGGGCGCCGCCAATATCGAGCAATCGACGCTCGAAGGCGTGATTCAGGCGCGCGCATCGGCGACGCAGGTGAAACTCGGCACCGACGATCTGAACGACCCCGCGAAGGTGCAGGCGTTCCAGCAGGCGCAAGGCAATGTGTCGGGCGCGCTCGGCCGCCTGCTCGTCACCGTCGAAGCCTATCCCGATCTCAAGAGCCAGGCGCGCTTCGCCGACCTGATGACCCAGCTCGAGGGCACCGAAAACCGCATCAACGTGTCGGTGCAGGACTATAACGCCGCGGTGCAGGATTATAATACGACGATCCGCACCTTCCCCGACATCATCGGCGCCAAGATCGTCCATGGCGCGGAGGCGATGACGCCGTACCGCGCGGTGACCCCCAACGCCAATCAGGCGCCGAAGGTCGATTTCGGGTCATAAGGTGGGCCGCGTCGCTCTTGTCGCTCCGCTCGCGATCCTGCTGGGCGCGGGCGGATGCAAAGCGGCGTCGGAGCCAGCTATCGCAAGGGAAACGGTTGCCTGCGACGGCATCCCCCAAATGACCCTCGCTGGCCGGGTGACAGATGCAGCAGATGTCCTGACCACCGAAGAGGAAGCCCGCTTGTCCGAGCGCTTGGCCCGATACGAAGAGCGCACGCAGCACCAGATGATCGTCGCGACGACATCGAGTCTTCACGGCGCTCGCGTCGACAATTTCGCTACGTGCCTCGGAAACCGATGGCGTATCGGGCGAGAAGATCATGACGATGGACTGGTCGTTCTCATCGCGCCACAGGATCGCCGGGTGGCCATTTCGACGGGCCTCGGAATGGAGAAACTATTCCCCGACGACAAGGCGTTGGACGCGGTGAAAAACATGACAACATATTTCAAACGCGCCGATTATGCCGACGGCGTCTCGGCCGGCGTAGAAGCTATCGCCGCACAAACGGGAGACCCGCAGTGAAGTTGATCCTGCTCGGCTGGGCGCTGGGCTTCTCGCTGGTCGCCGCGCCCGTCGCCGCGCAGACCTTCCCGAAGCTTGCAGGGAACCCCGTCGTCGATCAGGCCGACATCATCCCGGCGGCCGAGGAAGCCGCGCTCAATACGCAGCTCCTCGAACTCCAGCAACGAACGGGACACCAGCTCGTCGTGGCGACGGTCGGCGACCTCGAGGGCCATGACGTTTCGGACTATGGCTACCGGCTCGGCCGCGAGTGGCAGATCGGCGACAAGGAGAAGGACGACGGGGTCGTTTTCCTGATCGCGCCGAACGAGCGGCGGATGAACATCTCGGTCGGCTACGGGCTCGAACCGATCCTGACCGACGCCTTGTCGGGACGAATCATCCGCGACGTCGTCACCCCCAAGTTCAAGGCGGGCGACATGCCCGGCGGCATCCAGGACGGCGTGGGCGCGATCGCCGAACAGATCCAGCTGACCCCCGAAGAGGCCGCGGCGCGCGCCGCCGCCGCCGCCAAGGCCGAACGCGAGCGCGCCGACGACGGCAATTTCGGCGGGCTGTTCTTCATCGGTTTCATCATCCTGATCTTCTTCATCATCCCTTGGCTGTCGAGCCGTTCGCGGCGCGGGCGGAAGCGGCGCAGGGGAGGCCCGTGGGGCGCCGCGCCGATCATCATCTGGGGCGGCGGCGACGACGATCATTGGGGCGGTGGCGGCGGTTCGTCATGGGGCGGCGGCGGCTTCGGGGGCGGCGGCTTCGGCGGTTTCTCGGGCGGCGGCGGCTCGTTCGGGGGCGGCGGCGCCTCGGGCGGCTGGTAAGGGAGCGGGACCATGAAAGTCAGCCATGTCAGCGAAGCCGATCACGACATCGTCACCGCCGCGGTCGCCGCGGCCGAGGCGCCGACGAGCGGCGAAATCGTCACCGTCGTTGCCGGAAAATCCAATGACTATGACGATGTCGCGCTCGTCTGGGCGAGCATCATCGCCTTCCTCGCCATGTCGATCGTCGCGCTCTTCCCCGAATTCTACCGCGGCCTGTACGACCGGCTGACCGGCGGCTGGGGGCATGAACTGACCGCCAATCAGTGGCTCGGCATGGTGATCGCATTCGGGGTGCTCAAGTGGATCGGCGTGTGGCTGATCCTGCTGTGGCGCCCGCTGCGCATGGCGCTGACCCCGCGCAGCATCAAGGCGACACGCGTCCGCGCCCGCGCGATCGACCTGTTCAAGGTCGGCACCGAGGGCAAGACCACCGGCCGCACCGGCGTTCTCCTCTATCTCAGCCTGAAAGAGCATCGCGCCGACATCGTCGCCGACGAGGCGATCGCCGCAAAGGTGACGCCCGATGTGTGGGGCGATGCGATGGCGGCGCTGATCGATCACGTGCGCGCGGGCAAGCCGGGTGAAGGCATGGCCGAGGCGGTGCGCCAGATGGGCATCGTGCTCGCCGAGCATTTCCCGCGCGGCAGCGAAAATCCGAACGAATTGCCGGACCGGCTGATCGAGCTTTAAAAGGAAAAAACCATGACCCGCCCCGCCCCTGACACTCCCATCGAGACGCGGTGGGAGGGCCGTTTCATCACGGTCAGGCAGCAGGGGACGTGGGAATATGTCTCGCGCTCGCGCGGCATCCACGCCGCGGTGATTCTCGCGATCGACGAGGACGACGACGGCCGCCATGTCATTCTGGTCGAGCAATATCGCGTGCCGCTGAAGATCAACTGCCTCGAACTGCCCGCGGGACTGGTCGGCGACGACATGGCGGGCGAAGCGTCCGAGATCGCAGCGGAGCGCGAGCTTGAGGAGGAAACGGGCTATCGCGCCGCGCGGTGGCGCACGGTGGGCGAATTCTATAGCTCGCCCGGCATGGTCAGCGAGAGCTTCACCCTATTGATTGCGACGGACCTGACCAAGGTCAGCGAAGGCGGCGGTGTCGATGGCGAGGACATCATCGTTCACCGCGTTCCGATCGCCGACATCGAGAGCTTCATCGCGACAAAACGCGCCGAAGGCTGCGGGATCGACGTTCGGGTGGCGATGCTACTTGCAGGCGGTTTGCTCGCCAACCTCTAACTCCGTTCGTGTCGAGCGAAGTCGAGACACCCATCGGCGTCGAGCAAGGTCGAGGGGCATCTCGACTTCCGGCGCAGCCGGAAGTTCATCCTGAGCGCCTGCCAAGGCAGTCGAAGGGCTCGATGCGAACGGGATACTCAGGAGCTGGTTAGCGCGCCCCGAAACGCCAGCGCAGCAATGGCCGAGCGAGGAACAGCCCGGCGAGGAAGCCGCCGACATGCGCCCAGATCGCGACCGCGCCGAACCCGCTGCCGCCGGCGAAGCCGAGCAGCAACTGCAGCCCGATCCACGCCGCGGCGAGCCACAGCGCGCGCACCCAATGGCTCGGGATCGGGCCGATCGCGGGCGCCTGCGTGCGGCTGAAGATCAAAGCGAATACCGCGATCAGCGCCGAAATCGCACCGCTCGCCCCGATCATCGGCACCGCCGAGGCGGGATCGGCGAGATATTGCGCAAGCGCGCCGCCATAGGCGCCGGCGAGCAGCAGCACCGCCATCGCCTTGGTGCCAAGCGGCGCCTCGAGCTGGCGGCCGACGAACAGCAGCACCAGCATGTTGAAGGCGATGTGCAGCACCCCGCCGTGCAGCAAGGCCGACGACAGCGGCGTCAGCACAAAGGGCACCATCGTCCCGGGCGGCAGGATCAGCTCATGGCCGAAACGCGCGGGGATGAACCCCGCGCGGATGATCGCGTCGATCTGGAACCCGGTGATCCAGAGCAGCACGAAGATAACGACGCAGGCGAGCGCATAGCCCGTGACGAGCGGCGCGGCTTGCGGTTTCATCCTCGCGCGTCCACTCGTCAGATGAATTCGATCTTGGTCACCAGATAATATTTGTCGCCCGCGGGCACGGTGACTTCGATCTCGTCGTCGATGCGGCGGCCGATCAGCGCGCGGCCGAGCGGCGAATTATAGCTGATCTTGCCGTCCTTGGCGTCGGCCTCGGCCTGCCCGACGATCTGGTAGCGGACGGGCTTGTCGTCCTCGTCGGCGAGCGTGACCGTCGCGCCGAACACGATGCGGTCGCCCGACAGCGTCGTCGGGTCGATGACCTGCGCGCGCGAAAGCTTGTCCTCAAGGTCGCCGATCGTCGCTTCGACCTGGCCCTGGCGCTCCTTGGCGGCGTGGTATTCGGCATTTTCGCTAAGGTCGCCATGCGCGCGCGCTTCCTCGATCGCATCGACGATCAGCGGTCGCTCGGCCTTGAGCGCAGTGAGCTGTGTGCTCATCTTCTCATAGCCTTCTGCCAGCATCGGCACCTTTTCAACGCTTGCCATTATCCTGTTGTCCTTCGTCAATAATCCAGCGCCAGCGAAACTTCGCCGGGCGGCTGCGCCGCTGCTTCCGTCAATGTCGGGGGGTGGAGCGGTCTAGGGTTAGAACCCATCAATAGCACGTTCGAGGCGTCGAAATGGCGAAGATATCGCTTTCGCGTAGCCGCGACAGGTAGTGGTTCTACCTGTTAGGCTGCGCGTAAGCGAGATCGAAGCCATTTCGACGTCCCTTCGGGATTTGACCGATTTTGTCCATGGCAGCGTCAGCGAGCCTTGGAATATATTCATATACCTGCGCCTCGCTTCCTCGCCCTGAACAAAATCGCTTCAAACCTCGAACGTGCTATTGATGGGCTCTAACCCTGATAATAGTCTTGAAGCGGCTTTACTTCAAGACTGTGCGAGCGCAATGCGCCGATCGCCTGGGTCGCGGCATCGCTGGCCGCCGCCGTCGTATAATAAGCGATGTCGGCGCCAAGCGCCGAGGCGCGGATCGACTGCGAATCCTGCAGCGATTGCCATCCCTCGGTCGTGTTGAAGATCAGTTGCACATCGCCGTCCTTGATCCGGTCGACGATGTGCGGGCGGCCCTCGGCGACCTTGTTCACGCGCTCGACCGCGATCCCCTCGCCCGCCAGATAATCGGCGGTGCCGCCGGTCGCGATGACCTGCCAGCCCCAGTCGGTCAGTTGGCGAACCGCCCCGACGATGCGCGGCTTGTCGCTGTCCTTGACCGATACGAAGACGCGCCCCGTGGTCGGCAGGCGGTCGCCCGCGCCGAGCTGCGCCTTGGCGAAAGCGAGGTTGAAATTGCTGTCGATCCCCATGACTTCGCCGGTGGATTTCATTTCGGGCGACAGCACCGGGTCGGTGCCCGGAAAGCGCGCGAAGGGGAAGACCGCTTCCTTCACCGCGACATGCGCGATGTCGCGGTTGATCTTGGGCAGGTCGGCCAGCTTCTCGCCCGCCATCACCCGCGCCGCGATCTTGGCGATCGGCGAGCCCACCGCCTTCGCGACGAAAGGCACGGTGCGGCTGGCGCGCGGGTTGACTTCGATCAGGTAAACCTCGTCGCCCTTGACCGCGAACTGGATGTTCATCAGGCCGCGAACCTCGAGCGCGCGCGCGAGCGCGTCGGCCTGACGCTCGATTTCGGCGACGATGTCGGCCGACAGGCTGTACGGCGGGATCGAACAGGCGCTGTCGCCCGAATGGACGCCGGCTTCCTCGATATGCTGGAGCACGCCCGCGACGACGACGTCGGTCCCGTCGCACAGCGCATCGACATCGACCTCGATCGCGTCGCGCAAATAGCGGTCGATCAGCACCGGTGATGTGCCCGACACCTGCACCGCGGTCTCGATATAATTTTCGAGCTGCGCCTGATCGTCGACGATTTCCATCGCGCGGCCGCCGAGCACATAGGAGGGGCGCGTCAGCACCGGATAACCGATGCGCGCCGCGACCGCGACGGCTTCCTCGCGGCTGCGCGCGATGCCGTTTTCGGGCTGTTTCAGGCCGAGCTTGTTGACCAGCGCCGCGAAACGCTCGCGGTCTTCGGCAAGGTCGATCGCGTCGGGCGAGGTGCCGAGGATCGGGATGCCCGCTTCCTCCAGCGCCTGCGCGAGCTTGAGCGGCGTCTGCCCGCCGAACTGGACGATCACGCCGACGAGCGTGCCGTTCTGCTGTTCGACATGCAGGATTTCGAGCACATCTTCGGCGGTTAGCGGTTCGAAATAGAGGCGGTCCGAGGTGTCATAATCGGTCGACACCGTTTCGGGATTGCAGTTGACCATGATCGTTTCATAGCCCGCCTCTTCGAGCGCGAAGCAGGCGTGGCAGCAGCAGTAATCGAACTCGATCCCCTGTCCGATCCGGTTCGGTCCGCCGCCGAGAATGACGATCTTCTTGCGGCCCGACGGGTTCGCCTCGCACTCGGGCGCGCCAAAGGTCGGCGCTTCATAGGTCGAATAGAGATAGGGCGTTTGCGCCCGGAATTCCGCCGCGCAGGTGTCGATCGTCTTGAACACCGGCCGCACGCCGAGCTTGTGACGAAGGCTCCGCACTTCGGCCTCGGTCACGCCGCCGGTCATCGCCTTCACGGCCTCGTGGATCAGCCCGCTGCCATGCGCGGTCGCATGGCCGACGCCCGGTTGAAGATTCGCCGACTGAAGCGCGAGATAGGCGAGGCGCTTGTCAGAAAAGCCCATGGCTTTCAGCCTGCGCAGCCCTTCGGCATCGCGCGGCAGGCCGTTCTCGCAAACCTCCTGCTCGGCCACAACGATCTCGGCGATGCGTTCGAGGAACCACATGTCGTAGCCCGCGACGCGGTTGATCTCTTCGAGCGGCAGCCCCTCGCGGATCGCCTGCGCAGCATTGAGCAGCCGGTCGGGGGTGCGCTTGGCCAGCTCGCTGCGCAGCTGATCGTGCGTCGCGCCCTTCAGCCGCTCGACGAAATTGAAACCCGAAAGCCCCGTCTCCAGCCCGCGCAGCGCCTTTTGCAGGCTCTCATGGATCGTGCGGCCGATCGCCATCACCTCACCGACCGATTTCATCGCGGTCGACAGTGTCGCCTCGGCGCCCTTGAACTTTTCGAAGGCAAACCGGGGTATCTTGGTCACGACATAGTCGATCGTCGGCTCGAACGACGCCGGGGTGACCCCGGTGATGTCGTTCATGATCTCGTCGAGCGTGTAGCCGACCGCGAGCTTCGCCGCGACCTTGGCGATCGGGAAACCCGTCGCCTTCGACGCGAGCGCCGACGAACGCGACACGCGCGGGTTCATCTCGATCACGATCAGGCGGCCGTCGGCGGGGTTCACCGCGAACTGCACGTTCGACCCGCCCGTCTCGACCCCGATCTCGCGCAGCACCGCGATGCTCGCGTTGCGCATGATCTGATATTCCTTGTCGGTCAGCGTCAGCGCCGGCGCGACGGTGATGCTGTCGCCCGTATGCACGCCCATCGGATCGACATTTTCGATCGAACAGATGATGATGCAATTGTCCTTGCGGTCGCGCACCACCTCCATCTCATATTCTTTCCAACCGAGGAGCGATTCCTCGATCAGGACTTCGGTGGTCGGCGAGGCGATCAGGCCGCCGCGGACGATATGTTCGAATTCCTCGCGGTTATACGCGATGCCGCCGCCGGTGCCGCCCATGGTGAAGCTCGGGCGGATGATCGACGGCAGGCCGGTGCGTTCGAGCACCGCGAACGCCTCGTCGAGCGTGTGCGCGATGCCGCTGCGCGCGCTTTCCAGCCCGATCTTGTCCATCGCGTCGCGGAACTTGATCCGGTCCTCGGCCTTGTCGATCGCCTCGGCATCGGCGCCGATCATCTCGACGCCATATTTCTCGAGCGTCCCGTCGTTGAACAGCGCCAGCGCCGTGTTGAGCGCGGTCTGCCCGCCCATCGTCGGCAGCACCGCATCGGGGCGCTCCTTCGCGATGATCTTCGCGACGATCTCGGGCGTGATCGGCTCGACGTACGTCGCGTCGGCGAGGTCGGGATCGGTCATGATCGTCGCCGGGTTGGAGTTGACGAGGACGATGCGATAGCCCTCCTCCTTCAGCGCCTTGATCGCCTGCGTCCCCGAATAGTCGAACTCGCACGCCTGACCGATAACGATCGGGCCGGCGCCGATGACGAGGATGGATTGGATGTCGGTTCTTTTGGGCATTAAAAGTGCTTGCTTCCAATTTCGACCAGCTTTTCAAAAGCAGCCTTATCCAGACGGATGGTTTGTGAGAGTTTTCCCGGCTTTTCGCGCGTCGGCCGGCCGTAAGTATCGATTTGTATTAGGCGCTCTCGTCCGCAATCAACAAGGCGAACGATGGCTTCAACGTCTTCATGCGGGCGCGCATCATCGAGTGGCACAACGGTAAACTTCCTGACAGTTGCCATCGCTTAGTCCTTCCCCAGTTGCCCCACAAACTTCTCGAACAGATAGAAGCTGTCCTGCGGCCCCGGGCTCGCCTCGGGGTGATATTGCACGCTGAACGCGTTCTTGCCCGTGATCGCGATGCCGCAGTTCGATCCGTCGAACAGGCTCTTGTGCGTTTCGACCACGCCGCCCGGCAGCGTCGATGCGTCGATCGCGAAGCCGTGATTCATACTCGTGATCTCGACCACGCCATCTTCGGCGCGCTGCACCGGATGGTTCGCGCCACGGTGGCCCTGGTGCATCTTCATGGTCTTGGCGCCCGCCGCGATGCCGAGCATCTGGTGACCGAGGCAGATGCCGAAGATCGGCACGTCACGTTCGAGCAGTCCCTGGATCACCGGCACCGCATAATCGCCCGTCGCCGCGGGGTCGCCGGGACCGTTCGAGAGGAACACGCCCTTGGGTTCCAGCGCCAGCACTTCGTCGAGGCTCGCGGTGGCGGGCACCACGGTGACGCGCGCGCCGGCCTTGACGAGGTTGCGAAAGATATTGTCCTTCGCGCCATAATCGATCGCGACGACATGGGGGCGTTGATCTCCCCTCCCGCTTGCGGGAGGGGTCGGGGGAGGGCCTGTTTCGGTCGAAGCGGAAGTCGACATGCCCTCCCCTAGCCCCTCCCGCAAGCGGGAGGGGGACTGGTAGCCTTTGCCCAATTCCCACGTCCCCGCATCCCAATCGCCCGTGTCGGTACGGCTGACGTCCTTCGCAAGGTCCATACCCTCCAGCCCCGCCCAGCCGCGCGCCATGGCAAGCAGCTCGTCCACGTCGAACTTGCCCTCGGGATTATGCGCGATCACGCCGTTCGGCGCGCCCGCATCGCGGATGCGGCGCGTGAGCGCGCGCGTGTCGATGCCCGCGAGCCCGATCACGCCCTGTTCGACCATCCATTCGGGCAAGGTCTGGACACTGCGGAAATTGCTCGGCTGCGTCGGCAGCTCGCGCGTGATCGCACCCAGTGCGCCATGCACGCCGCGCTCCATATCCTCGGGATTCGCGCCGACATTGCCGATATGCGGAAAAGTGAAGGTGACGATCTGCCCGGCGTAGCTCGGGTCGGTCAGGATTTCCTGATAGCCCGTCATCGACGTGTTGAAACAAATCTCGCCCACGCTGGCCCCGGCGGCACCATAACCCACGCCCCACAGGATCGTGCCATCGGCAAGGACAAGGACGCCAGTCGCGCCAGAAGGCTGGCTTGCAGGCGCGGCAGAGGGGTTGGCAGGTGCCATTCAACATGCTCCGGACGGGGGGCTAAACGGCCGACCAAGTAGGAGGCAAAAAAGTGATTCACAAGCTATCGGATTATGAAACTTGCCGCTAGAGAGGGCCTTTCCGAAATTTGCAGCGCATGGGGACACGTATGATTCGTGACGACATCAAGGCTGCGCAGGTCGCCGCGATGAAAAGCGGCGACAAGGCGCGTCTGGGCACCATCCGGCTGATGCTGGCCAAGATCAAGGACAAGGACATCGAACTGCGCACCGGCACCGCGCCGGCCGACGACGACGTGCTCGTCACCGACGTGCTGCAGAAGATGGTGAAGCAGCGCCGCGAGTCGATCACCATGTTCGAACAGGGCGGCCGTCAGGAACTGGCCGACATCGAAGCGAGCGAAGTCGCGGTGATCGAGGATTTCCTGCCCGCGCAGCTTTCGGACGAGGAAGCGACGGCGGCGATCAAGGCGATCGTGGTGGAGCTTGGCGCCGAGAGCCTGAAGGACATGGGCAAGGTGATGGCCGCGGTGAAGGACCGGCTCGGGAGCCAGCTCGATATGAGCAAGGCGAGCGGGTGGGTGAAGGCGGCTTTGTCGTAAGGAGACATGCCCTCCCTAACCCCTCCCGCAGGCGGGAGGGGGACAGACGGTCGCGATCATAATTCTCCCCTCCCGCTTGCGGGAGGGGTCGGGGGAGGGCCTGTTGGATAAAGGCTACAAACGACCGACCGCGAGATCGCGCGAACTCAGGTTGAACGCCACGGACGCTGAACGGAAGCTGTGGGGCCAGCTCAGCGCCCGCAAAGTTGCCGGCGTCCGTTTCAATCGCCAATTCCCTATCGGCCCATTCATTTGCGACTTCGTCTCGCGATCGGCCAAGCTCGTCATCGAAGTCGATGGCGGGCAACATGCGGTTGATGTAGAAAAAGACCGAGCACGCACGGCCTATTTGCAAGCACGAGGTTATCGGGTGATCCGGTTCTGGAACAATGATGTGATGGAGCGGATCGAGGGGGTTGTGAGCGAGATTGAGCACGTCCTTGCAACATGCCCTCCCCCGGCCCCTCCCATAAATGGGAGGGGAGAAGAATGACCCTCACCCCGCAATGGCTGGACGAACTGCGCTCGCGCGTCACGCTGTCGACGCTCATCGGCCGCACGGTGAAGGTCATACGTGCGGGCCGCGAATACAAAGCCTGCTGCCCCTTCCATAACGAGAAGACGCCCAGCTTCACGATCAACGACGAAAAGGGTTTCTATCACTGTTTCGGCTGCTCGGCGCATGGCGATGCGATCCGCTGGATGACCGATCAGCGCGGGCTCAGCTTCATGGATGCCGTCAAGGAACTCGCCGCCGAGGCGGGCATGGACGTTCCCGCCCCCGACCCGCGTGCCGCGAAAAAGGCAGAGGAGGCGGCGAGCCTGCGCGACGTCACCCAAGCCGCCGCCGACTGGTTCACCCAGCAGCTCGGCAGCAGCAACGGTGCGCCGGCGCGCGAATATCTCGCGAAGCGCGGCATTTCGGAAGCGACGCGCAAGGCCTTCGGCTTCGGCCTCGCGCCCGAGAGCCGCAGCGCGCTCAAGGACGCGCTCAAGAAATTCCCGACCGCGATGCTCGTCGAGGCGGGGATGCTCATCGCGGTCGAAGAGAAAGAACCCTACGACCGCTTCCGCGGCCGGCTGATGATCCCGATCCGCGACGCGCGGGGGCGGGTGATCGCGTTCGGGGGACGCATCCTCGGCGACGGCGAGCCCAAATATCTGAACTCGCCCGATACGCCGCTCTTTGACAAGGGGCGCACGCTCTACAATCTCGACAAGGCGAGCCCCGCGTCGCGGCAGACGAACCGGATCATCGTCGTCGAGGGCTATATGGACGTGATCGCGCTCGCCGAGGCGGGGATCGCCGACGCCGTCGCGCCGCTCGGCACCGCGCTGACCGAGAATCAGCTCGGGATGATCTGGCGGATGGTGCCCGTGCCCATTCTCTGCTTCGACGGCGACAACGCGGGGCAGAAGGCGGCGATGCGCGCCGCGATGCGCGCGCTGCCGCTGCTCCGTCCCGGCTTCAGCCTCGCCTTCGCGACGTTGCCGGCGGGACAGGACCCCGACGACATCGTCCGCGCGCGCGGCGCGACGGGCTTCACCGCGCTGCTCGAAGACGCACAGCCGCTCGTCGAGCGCCTCTGGGCGCACGAAGCCGCAGCTGGTCCGCTCGCGACGCCCGAGGAACGCGCCGCGCTGAAGTCGCGCCTGCTTGCGCACGCCGACGCGGTCCAGGACGCCGATGTGCGCCATCATTACCGCGAAGCCTTCCGCGAGCGACTCGACGCGCTGTTCGCGCGGCAACGCCCCGAGCGCGGGCCGCCCCGGCCATGGACGCCGAACCCGCCGCGTGCCGGACATTATGGAGGGGGCAATCGCCGCTTCGGCCCGGATCCGCGCTTGCAACCTCCGGCCGACGAAACGCGTTCCATCGGACAGACCGGGATTTCGGCGCCATATATCGCGGCGTTGATCGGCGGATTGCTGCGCTATCCCGAAGCGCTGCGGCGGAACGAGGAGGGATTGACGCGGCTGCCGATCGCCGATTCCGGCGACGCCGAATTGCTCGGCGTAATGCTTGACAGCGCAATGTGTCAGGAAGGGCTTGATTGCGAGGGGTTGCTTGCCATATTGGAGCCGATGAAAGTGTATAATAGGGCGACGACATTGCTCAGAGCCGACGGAATGCACTTCTCGTTCAATCGCAGGCTGGAATGCAATGACGAGGCCGATGCGGCGCGCGAAACCGCGCTGCGCGATCTCGACGAATATATCGGCGTGCTGGTCACCCAGCCCGAAATCCGCGAGCGGCTGGCACAGGCCACCGCGGATTTTCAGCGCACGATGGATGACGAAGGCCTGGCGCGGCAGCAGAAACTGCGCGCGATGGACGAGGATCTGACCCGCCGCCTGGCCGCGCTGTCCGAGAGCAGCAGCAGCCAGTAACGACCCATGGATGCCCTTTTAGGCAGGAAAAATTGATGGCCACCAAGAACACCGAAGCCGATACCGACGCCCCGCTGATCGACCTCAACGAGGCCGACGTCAAAAAGCTGATCGCGCGCGGCAAGAAGCGCGGTTACCTGACCTATGACGAGCTCAATGCGGCGCTGCCGCAGGACGAAATGTCGTCCGAGCAGATCGAGGACATCATGTCGGCGATCTCCGACATGGGCATCAATATCGTCGAAAGCGACGAGGATGTGCAGGAAGAAGCCGAGCAGGAGCAGGACGACGACGTCGACGTCAGCGCCGGCACCGGATCGGTCTCGAACCCGGCGATCGAGAAGAAGAAGGAAACGGTCGATCGCACCGACGATCCCGTTCGCATGTATCTGCGCGAAATGGGCGCGGTCGAACTCTTGAGCCGCGAGGGCGAAATCGCGATCGCCAAGCGCATCGAGGCGGGCCGCGACACGATGATCCTCGGGCTGTGCGAAAGCCCGCTGACCTTCAACGCGATCATCGACTGGTCGACCGCGCTGAACAACGGCGACATGCAGCTGCGCGAGATCGTCGATCTGGAAGCGATGCTGTCGAAGGACCCGGCGCCCGAGAATCTCGAGGAAGAGGGCGCCGAGGATACCGGCGAGATCAGCGAGAAGACCGCCGGCGTCTCGTTCAAGGACGAGGATGAGGTCGAGGAAGAACCCTCGGCCGACGGCGACGACGAGAACGGCGAAGGCTCGTCGGGCAAGCGCGAAAGCTTCGAAGAGGATGAGGAAGACAACACGCTCAGCCTCGCCGCGATGGAAGAGCTGCTGAAGCCCGACGCGCTCGAAAAATTCGCGAACATCACCAAGAGCTTCAAGGCCTTCTCGAAGTTGCAGGACGCGCGGCTTGAGGCTCTGTCGACCGCGGGAGAATTCCCTTCGGCGTCGGAAAAAAAATACCACAAGCTGCGCGAGGAACTCACCGCGCAGGTCGAGAGCGTGCAGTTCCACAACACCAAGATCGAATATCTCGTCGACCAGCTCTACAGCTATAACCGCCGCCTGACCGCATTGGGCGGCCAGATGCTGCGCCTCGCCGAGCGCCACAAGGTGCCGCGCAAATCGTTCCTCGATAATTATGTCGGGCGCGAGCTCGAAGAAAACTGGATCGAGAGCGTCAGCGGTCTCGACAAGAAATGGGCCGCCTTCGCCGAGAATGAGGCCGGCGCGGTCGACCGCATCCGCATCGAGATCAGCGAAATCGCGCAAGCCGCGGGCATGAGCCTGACCGAATTCCGCCGCGTCGTGAACATGGTCCAGAAGGGCGAGCGCGAAGCGCGTATCGCCAAGAAGGAAATGGTCGAGGCGAACCTGCGCCTCGTGATCTCGATCGCCAAGAAATATACGAACCGCGGTTTGCAGTTCCTCGACCTCATTCAGGAAGGCAATATCGGCCTGATGAAGGCGGTCGACAAGTTCGAGTATCGCCGCGGCTACAAATTCAGCACCTATGCGACCTGGTGGATCCGGCAGGCGATCACCCGCTCGATCGCCGACCAGGCGCGCACGATCCGCATCCCTGTCCATATGATCGAGACGATCAACAAGCTGGTGCGCTGCAGCCGCCAGTTCCTTCACGAAAGCGGCCGCGAGCCGACCCCGGAGGAAATGGCCGAGCGTCTGTCGATGCCGCTCGAAAAGGTCCGTAAGGTGATGAAGATCGCCAAGGAGCCGATCAGCCTCGAAACGCCGATCGGCGACGAGGAAGACAGCCACCTCGGCGATTTCATCGAGGACAAGAATGCGGTCATCCCGGTCGACGCCGCGGTGCAGTCGAACCTGAAAGAGACGGTCACCCGCGTCCTCGCCTCACTCACTCCGCGCGAGGAGCGCGTGCTGCGCATGCGTTTCGGCATCGGGATGAACACCGACCATACGCTGGAGGAAGTGGGCCAGCAGTTCAGCGTGACGCGCGAACGCATCCGCCAGATCGAGGCGAAGGCGCTCCGCAAGCTGAAGCACCCGTCGCGCAGCCGCAAGATGCGCAGCTTCCTCGACCAGTAAGGGCGAGTTCGCCGAATTTCACGGGGGCGGTCCGGGAACGGGCCGCCCCTTTTTTGTCCGCTTTGGGGTGGGAAGCGGACGTTTAGCTCCGCGCTTCCAAAGCTGATTGTGCCTTTTGCGCCTTAGTGCGCAAGCTTGGCCATAAGTGATGACT
>NZ_JAATIT010000004.1 GCF_011926545.1 Sphingopyxis italica
TCGTTGTGCCGCCGAGTAATAAATCCGCTGACGCTGCTTCATCCTCACACTCCTCCTCAAAGAATGAAGTGTTGCGGCGATCCGTTGAACCCACCATCGATTGCGGACATTGGCCCTTCATTTTTTGCTCGCTATAGTCGATCTGGGTATTCGGGAGTGTTACAGATGGGCTTGTCCCGAGCGATAATTGACTGGACGGACGGTATCGCGGCCCAGGGAGTCAGTTCGAGGGGGCTTTTATTTTTCCCGATGCTTCCTTGGATGCTGGTCGCTGCTCACCGAAGTATGATGACCATCATAGTCGCAAGCATTTTGTCACTGGCGACGCTCGCCTTTGTCACTTGGCGCTATTTTGTCGTGATGAAGGCGCAAGCGGTCAAAAATGACCGTGCATACGACGAAGATGGGAAATTCAAGTTGGCATCCGAATATCACCAGTCCGAAAGTGCAACGGCGGCGGCCGAAAGGAAACGCGAAGGGCGACATTAGGTTTGCCGCCCGCGGTCTCAGCAGACCGGCTACTTCCGGATGACCGCTTCCCACCCCAAAACGGTCGCTGTCCCGCCTAAAGCCGCTCGGCCTGCACTACCGTGTCCGACGCGCGCAGCGCCGACAGGATGCGCATCACATGCTGAACGTCGCGCACCTCGACGACGACGTCATAGGTGTGAAAGCCGCCCTCGCGGTTCGACAGCCGCAAATTTGTTATGTTCGCCATATTGGCCGCGAGGATCCCCGACATTTCGGCGAGCGTGCCGGGCTCGTTCAATATGACGATGCACAGCCGCGCATTGCCGCCCTCGCTATCCTCCTGCCATCGAAGGTCGATCCAGTCGGCGTCGATGCCGTCGGCGAGGCTGGGGCAGTCGATGACATGCACCTCGATCCCCTCGCCCGGCCGCGCGAGCCCGACGATGCGGTCGCCGGGCACCGGATGGCAGCAATCGGCGAGCTGATAGGCGACGCCGGGCGTCAGCCCCGCGATCGACACCGCCGCGCCCTGCACAAGCTTGCCGGGCTTGGTCTTCATCTCGGCGGTGATGCCGGGGACGAGCGCCTCGAGCACCGCATTGTCGGTGAGCCTTTGCTTGGCGATCGCGACATAGAGCGCGGCATCGTCGTCGAGCTTCAGCCGTTCGCGCGCCGCGGCGCGGGCCTTGTCGCCGACCTTGTTGGGCAGGCGGGCGACCATCTCGTCATACATCGTGCGGCCCAGCGCGGCGAGTTCGACCTTTTCCTTCGAGCGGACATGGCGGCGGATCGCGGCGCGCGCCTTGCCGGTGACCGCGAAGCCGAGCCACGCGGGCTGCGGTGTCTGTTTGTCCGACGACAGGATTTCGACGGTGTCGCCGTTCGACAGCTGGGTGCGCAGCGGGACGAGCCGGCCGTTGACCTTCGCGCCGACGGTGCGGTCGCCGAGCCCCGTATGCACGGCATAGGCGAAATCGACCGGGGTCGCGCCCTTCGGCAGCTGGTGCAGGCTGCCCTTTGGCGTGAAGGCGAAGATGCGGTCCTGATACATCGCGATGCGCGTGTTTTCGAGGAACTCCTCGGGATCGTGCGTCTGTTCGAGGATTTCGATGAGGTCGCGAATCCACCCCGCCTGCCCGTCGGGCGCGGAGCCCCCCTGCTTGTACGCCCAATGCGCGGCAAAACCGAATTCGGACTGCTGGTGCATGCCGAGGCTGCGGATCTGGATTTCGATCCGCATATTCTGCTGGTGCATGATCGTCGTGTGCAGCGACTTGTAGCCGTTGCGCTTCGGCGTCGAGATATAATCCTTGAAGCGGCCGGGGACCATTTTCCATTTGCGGTGGAGCAGCCCCAGCGCGGCATAGCAGTCGGCATCGGTCGGGGTGACGATACGAAAGGCGATGATGTCGGTCACCTGCTCGAAACTGACGTGGCGCTCCTGCATCTTGCGCCAGATCGAATAGGGATGCTTCTCGCGCCCCGACACTTCGGCCTCGATCCCCGCGCCGGCGAGCAGCTCCTTGAACTCGCGGCTGATCGCCGCGACCTTGTCCTTGCCGCCCGCGGTCAGCTTGGCGAGGCGGCCGGTGATCGTCGCATAGGCTTCGGGCTCGAGCTCGCTGAACGCGAGCAGCTGCATTTCGCGCATATATTCATACATGCCGATCCGCTCGGCGAGCGGCGCATAGATATCCATCGTCTCCTTGGCGATGCGGCGGCGCTTGTCGGGATTCTTGATGAAGTGCAGCGTGCGCATATTGTGCAGCCGGTCGGCGAGCTTGACGAGCAGCACGCGGATGTCGTCCGACATGGCGAGCAGGAATTTGCGCAGATTTTCCGCGGCGCGCTCATTCTCGGTCTGCGCCTCGATCTTCGAAAGCTTGGTCACGCCGTCGACCAGCCGCCCGACGTCGGCGCCGAACAATCGCTCGATCTCCTCGGGCGTCGTCAGCGTGTCCTCGAGCGTGTCGTGGAGCAGCGCGGTGACGATCGTCTCGCTGTCGAGGTGAAGATCGGTCAGGATGCCCGCGACCTCGACCGGATGGCTGAAATAGGGGTCGCCCGACGCGCGTTTCTGGCTGCCGTGCTTCTGGACGGTGAAGACATAGGCGCGGTTGAGCAGCGCCTCGTCGACGTCGGGATCATAAGCGCGCACGCGCTCGACAAGTTCATATTGCCTCAGCATCGGGTCCAATGTCGTTGATGGCAGGCTAATTGCAATGCGAAATTTGTGTGCGCGGCGCCGAAGTCGTTAGCAACTTTGGTAAAGCCCGTTGGAAGCATCGTTCGTCGCGGGTAGGACGGCGCCAAGATGGGGACCGAAACGCTCGATTCGACCACGCCGCCGCGGGTGTCGATGGTGATGCCCGTGCACAATGGTGCGCGCTGGCTTGCCGAGGCGATCGAGTCGGTCCTGACGCAGGATTTCGGCGATTTCGAGCTGATCCTGGTCGACGATGCGTCGCTCGATGGCTCGCCCGCGATCATGGCCGACGCGGCCGCGCGCGACCCGCGCGTGCGGCTGTTGCATCTCGACACCAATGTCGGCCTGCCCGCCGCGCTCAATCACGGCTTTGCGGCGGCGCGGAGCGAGCTGCACAGCTGGACCTCGGACGACAATCTGCTCCGGCCCACGATGCTGGCCCGCCTTGTCGCGGCGCTCGACGCGCGGCCCGATGCCGACATCGTCCATGCCGATTTCCTGTTGATCGACGATGCGGGCAATCAAATCGGCCGCACGCGCGTCGGCCCGGTCGATCGGCTGCTTCATGGCAACAATGTCGGCGCCTGTTTCCTCTATCGCGCGCGCGTGACCGAGGCGCTCGGCGGCTATGACACCGGGCTGTTCGGGGTCGAGGATTATGATTTCTGGCTGCGCGCCGCGCGGCAGTTCACCTTCGTCACGTTGCACGAGGATCTCTACCTCTATCGCAAGCATGGCGGCAGCCTGACGAGCCGGCGCGCCGAACATATCCAGGCGCTGACCGCCGCGATCGTCGAACGCGCGCTTCCCGACGCGCTTCCCGTGCGCAGCCGCAGCGAAATCCTGCTCGGGCTCGCGCTGCGCAGCCAGCACCGGTGGCGGTTCGACCTGGTGCGCCGGGCGTTTCGCGCCGATCCGGCGCATGTCGCGGCGCAGCTGCCCGCGATCGCGCGCTGGTCGCTCGTCGTTGCGCGCAACCGCATCGCCGCCTGAGCGGCGCACCGAAACGCCCTGCGCATTTGCGTTGCGAAATGCAACGGAGGCTCTATATTTTTTTGGCACGCGGGGGATTTTACGTTAGGGCATCGGTTATGGGAAAATTACGCGAACTTCTGAACGACCTCGAGGGGGGCAATTGCGCCCTGCCGCTCGCGCTGGAGGCGATGGGCGAGCGATGGTCGTTCATGATCCTGCGCGCGGCGTTCAACGGCGTGCATCATTTCGAGGAATTTCAGCAGGAACTGAACATCGCGCGCAACATCTTGTCGAACCGGCTGTCGAAACTGGTCGACCATGGCATCATGGCGCGCGAGGTGATGGCCGAGGACCGGCGCAAGGTCCGCTATCAGCTCACCGAAAAGGGCATCGAACTGCTGCCGGCGATGATCGCGCTGCGCCAATGGGGCGAGAAATGGGGCGCGGGCGTGCCCTCGACCCCGGTGCTCGTCGATGCGCGCGACGAACAGCCGATCGGCCCCGTTACGCTCACCGCGCACGACGGCCGGGTGATCGGTTACAAGGAATTGCTGTGGAAGCATCGTTCGGAACTGCAACCGCTGGGGCAGGCGCGCGTGCGCGCGGACAATCCGGCGGCGGTCGCGGCCGAATGACGCCCCCCACCGCCGTCCGCGATCATGCGCGCGGCCACTGACATCGCCAAAAACGCACGGACTCTCATGCCGCTGTTTCGCCTGACGTCGCCGGGGCCCTTTTTTGATAATAAGGTCCGCGCCTTCTGGAATCTGCAGATATTGGGCTGGGCCGCGTGGCTCGGGCTGCGCGGGGTGTCGGGGCTCGCCAATGGGCAGGCCTTCACCTTTTTCATTCCGCAGACGATTTCGGCGATCACCGGCTTTTCGCTGACGCTGATCCTGTCCGTCTGTTACCGCACGCTGATCAGTCGCCGCCCGCTCTTGATGTGGGGGGTCAGCTTCGGCCTCGCCGGCGTCGCGACCGCGCTCTGGGCCTTTATCGACGCGTGGGTCGCGCAGATCCAGAACCCGGCGAGCGAGGCGGGCTTCACCAGCCTTCTGCTCGGCGCGATGTATATCGACGCGACCTCGCTCGCGGCCTGGTCGGCGCTCTATTTCGCGATCAACTATTTCCTCCAGCTCGAGGAACAGAATGACCGCGTGCTGCGGCTCGAGGCGCAGGCGGCGTCGGCGCAGCTCGCGATGCTGCGCTATCAGCTCAACCCGCATTTCCTGTTCAACACGCTCAACAGCATTTCGACGCTCGTGCTCCTGAAACAGGCCGAGCCCGCCAACGCGATGCTGTCGCGCCTCTCGGCGTTCCTGCGCTACACCCTCGCCAACGAGCCGACCGCGCAGGTGACGCTGGCGCAGGAGATCGAGACGCTGAAGCTCTATCTCGACATCGAGAAGATGCGTTTCGAGGAGCGGCTACGCCCCCATTTCGCGATCGACCCCGCGGTTTCGCGCGCGCGTTTGCCGTCGCTTCTGCTCCAGCCTTTGATCGAAAACGCGATCAAATATGCGGTGACGCCGCAGGAGGACGGCGCCGATATCACGATTTCCGCACAGCTGGCCGGTCAAAATGTCCGGATCACCGTGTCCGACACCGGCGCGGGATTGTCAGCCGACCCCTCGGACCCCACCACTGGCGTTGCAACGGAATCGACCGGTGTGGGTTTAGCCAACATCAGGGACCGGCTGGCGCAGGCTTTTGGCGACCAGCAACGGTTCGACGTCCATATGGGCGCTGATGGCGGATTCACGGTGGTGATCGAGTTTCCGTTCCAGCCCGACGGGCAAATGACGATTGGAACCGAACGCACATGACGATCAGAACCATCCTGGTGGATGATGAAAAATTGGCGACCCAGGGCCTGCAACTCAGGCTCGAAGCGCATGGCGATGTCGAAATCGTCGACACCGCGCAGAACGGCCGCGAGGCCATCAGAAAGATCAAGACCCACAAACCCGACCTTGTTTTCCTCGACATCCAGATGCCGGGGTTCGACGGCTTTTCGGTGATCCAGGGGCTGATGGAGGTCGAGCCGCCGCTCGTCGTCTTCGTCACCGCCTATTCCGACCATGCGATCCGCGCGTTCGAAGCGCAGGCGGTCGACTATCTGGTGAAGCCGGTCGAGCCCGAGCGGCTGGCCGACGCGCTCGACCGTGTCCGCCAGCGCCTCACCGAAAAGCGCGGCGCCGCCGAGGTCGAACGGCTGAAGACCGTGCTCGCCGAAGTCGCGCCCGAAGCGGTCGAGGATTATGACGCCGAGACGCAGCCCGACGCGCACGCCGCCGACCGCTATGAAAAGATGATCAACATCAAGGATCGCGGCCAGATCTTCCGCGTCGACGTCGACAGCATCGAACGGATCGACGCCGCGGGCGACTATATGTGCATCTATACCGCCGACAACAGCCTGATCCTGCGCGAGACGATGAAGGACCTGGAAAAAAGGCTCGACCCGCGCAATTTCCAGCGCGTCCACCGCTCGACGATCGTCAATCTCAGCCAGGTCAAACAGGTGAAGCCGCACACCAACGGCGAATGCTTCCTCGTGCTGGGCTCGGGCGCGCAGGTGAAGGTCAGCCGCAGCTATCGCGACGTGGTGGCGCGTTTCGTGCATTAAGAAATCGGCTCGCACGAAGGCACGCCCCTTTCCAAACCCCGTTTACCCTGAGCTTGTCGACGGGCCGTTCTTTCCTTCGTGACGGCAAAGGAAGGACGGTGCTTCGACAAGCTCAGCACTAACGGGATGAGAGGGTTCTTTGTGGCTTCGTGGCTTTGCGCGAGTCCAATCAGGAAGCGTATCTAAAGCTGGTGCCCGGTCCTATCGCGCTTTGTCGCGAGATATTGTTCGTTATATTTGTTCGTCGGCAGCGCGAGCGGGATGCGCTCGACCACCTCGACGCCTTGCCTTTCCAGCCGCGCGACCTTTTCGGGATTGTTGGTCATCAGCCGGATGCGCGGAATCGCCAGCAGGTCGAGCATCCGCCCGGCGATCGCGAAATCGCGCGCCTCGACCGGAAAGCCGAGCCGCAAATTGGCGTCGACCGTGTCATAGCCCTGATCCTGCAACGCATAGGCGCGCAGCTTGTTGACGAGCCCGATCCCGCGGCCTTCCTGCCGCAGATAGAGCAGCACGCCCCACGGCGCGTCCCCCATCGCATGGAGCGCGGCGTGGAGCTGCGGCCCGCAATCGCATTTCAGGCTGCCGAGCACGTCGCCGGTCAGGCATTCGCTATGCAGGCGCACGACGGGCGGGCTCGCGTCGCGCTTGCCGATGATCAGCGCGACATGGTCCGACGCTTCCTCGGGCGAGCGGAAGGCGACGATTTCGGCGCTTTCGCTCGCTTCGACGGGTAGACGCGCGCGCGCCGCGACTTCGAGCCGCGCGGGATCGAGCAGCGCGGCGACGTCGCCCGCGCTGCATTCGGTCTCGGCATCGCCGGCCGCTTCGCGCACGAAGAAGGCGGGGAGCAGCCCGGCGTGGCGCGCCATCGTCATCGCCGCCGTCGCCGCCGCGTCGCCGCCGGTCGCGATCGTATGAAAGGGCCCCTTGAGCGGATTGGCGAGATCGAGCGCCGGGTCGGCGATCGCGAGCGCCGCGGCGACCGTGCCGCCCGCGCCCGCGAGCCGCACCGGCCCCGGCGTCGCGGCGACGCGCTGGTTGGTGAGCTTGAGCGTCACCGCGCGCTCGCCCGAGAGGAGCATGTCATGGCCGGCGAATTCGGCGAGCGCCGCATCGCGCGCGCTTTCGACCGCGAGCAGGTCGAGCGCGCCTCCCGCGCCGCTCACCCGGAAGGGCCAGCCGCGCCGCAGCGCATCGATCGCGCGCGCCGCTCGCCGGGCGCCGCGATCCTCCGGCGCATCGCTCAAAAGTCGAACTCGGTGATCAGCGGGATATGGTCCGACGGCCGTTCCCAGCTGCGCGCCGGCTGGACGATGCGGTGCGACACCGCTTTCGTCATCAGGTCGGGGGTGACCCACATATGGTCGAGCCGGCGCCCGCGGTTCGACGCCTGCCAATCTTTCGCGCGATAGCTCCACCAAGTGTAGAGCGGCGTCGGCGCTTCGATGAAATGGCGCCCGAGATCGACCCAGTTCGACGCCGCCTGAAGCCGCGCGAGCGTTTCGACCTCGATCGGCGTGTGGCTGACGACGTCGAGCAGCGCCTTGTGGTTCCACACGTCGCTTTCGAGCGGCGCGACGTTGAAATCGCCCGTCAGCACGGTCGGCGTGCCGTTGAGCGCCCCCGACCATAGGGTCATGCGGCCGAAGAAATCGAGTTTCTGGCCGAATTTGGGATTGAGATCGCGGTCGGGAATGTCGCCGCCCGCGGGAATATAAACATTGTCGAGCCGCACGCCCGACGGCAGCGTGACCCCGACGTGGCGCGCCTCGCCATTCGCCTGCCAATCATATTTGCGCACCTCGGCCAGCGGCAGCTTGCTGACGATCGCGACGCCGTGGTGCATCCGCTGGCCGTGGGTGACGATATGCTCATAGCCCAGCCGCCGGAACATTTCGGGCGGAAACAGGCCGCATTCGACCTTGGTTTCCTGAAGGCAGAGAATGTCGGGAGCTTCTTCGCGCAGGAATTTCTCGACGATGCCGATGCGGGCGCGAACGCTGTTGATGTTCCACGATGCGATGCTGGTGCGAGTCATGCGGTCGGCTCTATCGGCGCGGAAGATTGTTCGCAATGCGATTGCGGCACCAGCCCGCTCCCCCACCCAGCCTCCCAACAGCATATCCTGAAATGGGAGGCTGGGTGGGGGAGCGGGCTGGTGCCGCCTGCCGCGTCAGCGGCAGAAAACGACACCGGACAAATTAAACCCCCGTCCCAGGGGCGGTGGAACGGGGGTTCAAGGTCAGCGTTCGTCACGCTCTTGAATGAAGGTGCCGGGCAGCCCGGGAGGGGCAACAGGGGGAAACCCAAATCCGGGAGCCGTGTTGGCGCCTTCGAGAGTTGGAATAGACGGTCTTCCCTGTCGCCAAGCTGAACAAATGGCCGCCTTGAGCACCGCCCTTGCAGTTCGTCGATAGACGGCGACGGTTGGTCCGGAAAGTGGCGCCGCCCCTCGCAACGAGCGGCGCCCATGCCGGCGAGCCGCTTAGCGACCGCGCCGTTTCGGGCGGGGGTCGGTCCAGCGGAACGCCGAATCGGCGACCGCGACGTTGAACTTCTGGTTCGACAGGTCGATCCGCGTGCGGTTGTTCTGCGAATCGAGCGCGACCCAGCCGCGCAAACGCAGCCCGCCGGGCGCCGCGCCGTCGCGGACGAACACCATGGTGATCGTGCCATATTCGGGGCGCTTCGGATCCTTGACCTCGACGCTCAGCACATCGTCATTCCCCGTCGGCAGGACCTTGGCATATTTCGACAGGTCGCGATCGGGGTCGAGCAGCGCGCCGAGCGGCGAATTCTTCACCGGCCAGCTCTGCACCTGATTGACCTCATAATCGATCATCGTCAGCCGGCTGCCGTCGCCGACGATCAGCAGCGGCACGCCTTTTTGATATTGGAAGCGGATCTTGCCGGGGCGTTTGAGGGTCAGCTTGCCCGACAGCCGCTGGCCGTTGCGGTCGGTCTGCACGAAGTCGGCGGTCATCGAGCTGGTCGATTTGAGGTGCGACTGCACCGACGCCAGCGCGTTCGCCGACTGGGCGATCGCAGGCGCGCCGATCGCAAAGCCGACGGCGGCGACGGGGGCGAGCGTCCAGGCGGCAAGGCGGGTCATCGTCTTTTTGGTCATTTGGCTCTCATTCTCGTTTTTGCAGCCGGCTTTTCGCATCCGGGCATTGAACCCGCGCTGAACCCGGCCGTTAGACGCTGTTCAAGTCGCTGCCCGGACAAAAGGTTCCGTCAACGCTGCTGCCCATATTGGTCGGTGAGCACGTCGCGGCGGCCGACATGGTTGGGGGGGCTGACCAGTCCTTCCTCCTCCATCCGCTCGATCAGGCGCGCGGCGCTGTTGTATCCGATGCGCAATTGCCGCTGCAGCCAGCTCGTCGAGGCCTTCTGGCTTTCGACGACGATCTGGCAGGCCTTGGCGTACATGCGGTCCTCGGCGCTGTCGCCGCCGGCGGGGGCGCCCTCCATCGCGAAACCGCCGTCCTCGGGATCCTCGGTGACGCTTTCGATATAGTCGGGGCGGCCCTGACCCTTCCAGTGATCGGCGACCGCGCGCACCTCGTCGTCGGAGACGAAGGGGCCGTGGATGCGCGTGATCTGCTTGCCGCCGGGGACGTAAAGCATGTCGCCCTTGCCGAGCAATTGTTCGGCGCCCGCCTCGCCCAAAATCGTGCGGCTGTCGATCTTCGACGTGACGTTGAAGCTGATGCGCGTCGGCAAATTCGCCTTGATCACGCCGGTGATGACGTCGACCGACGGGCGCTGTGTCGCGAGGATCAGGTGGATGCCCGCGGCGCGCGCCTTTTGCGCCAATCGCTGGATCAGGAATTCGACCTCCTTGCCCGCGGTCATCATCAGGTCGGCAAGCTCGTCGACGACGATGACGATTTGCGGCAGCGGCGCATAGTCGAGCGTCTCTTCCTCATAGACCGGCTGGCCGGTATCGGGGTCGTAGCCCGTCTGAACGCGCCGCCCGAGCGATTTGCCCTTGGCGAGCGCACCGCGCACCTTGTCGTTGTAGGACGCGAGGTTGCGCACCGACAGCGACGACATCATCCGGTAGCGGTCCTCCATCTGCTCGACCGCCCATTTCAGCGCCCGGATCGCCTTCTTGGGTTCGGTGACGACAGGCGCGAGCAGATGCGGAATATCGTCATAGACGCTGAGTTCGAGCATCTTGGGATCGATCATAATCATCTTCACCTGGTCGGGACCCAGGCGATAGAGGAGCGAGAGGATCATCGCGTTGAGGCCGACCGACTTGCCCGAGCCGGTGGTGCCCGCGATCAAGAGGTGCGGCATCGGGGCGAGGTCGGCGATCATCGGATCGCCGCTGATATTCTTGCCGAGGATGATCGGCAGTGCGCCGGTCTGGTCCTGGAACAGCGCGCTGCCGATGATTTCGTGCAGCACCACCGACTCGCGCTGCGCGTTGGGCAGCTCGATGCCGATGACGGTGCGCCCCGGGATCGGTGCGATGCGCGCCGACAGCGCCGACATGTTGCGCGCGATGTCGTCGGCGAGGTTAGAGACGCGGCTCGCCTTGGTCCCCGGCGCGGGCTCGAGCTCGTACATGGTGACGACCGGGCCGGGGCGCACCGCGGTGACGACGCCCTTGACCTGAAAATCCTCGAGCACCGATTCGAGCAGCCGCGCATTGCGTTCGAGCGCCGCCTTGTCGATCTGTCCCGCCGGCCGGTCGGGCGCGGGCGCGAGCAGGTCGATCGAGGGCAGCTGATAATTGGTGAACAGCTCGGTCTGCGGCTTGGGCCGGGGTTTCGAGGGCGCGGTGCGCTGCGCGGGGTCGGCGATCTCGGGCGGAGCGCGGTCGACCGGCTCGGCCACGGCGCGCGGCCGCACGGTGGGCTCCATCAGGGTCGGCGCCCGTTCGTCGCGCGCGGCGCGCGCGGGCTCGACGATGCGGCTGTCTGTCGCGGCGGGCAGCCTGAACCGCGACGCCCAGCCTTTTTCGAGCCGGAGCGCGCGCCACGCGAGCCAAAGCCCGAGCCCGACGAGCAGCAGGATCGTCGCGAAGCGGATCAGCGCCGCGGCGGGCTCGCCCGCCTGCGCGAAGAGGGGTGCGATCGCGCCGCCGAGCAGCAGCGCGATGATCCCGCCCCAGCCTGCGGGCAGCGGCGCGTTCGTCGCCGGCGACCAGAGTTCGGCGCCCAGCCCGACGAGCAGGATGCCGATGAAGCTGTAGGCGAGCTGGCGCGGCCAATAGGGCTGCGCTTCGCCGATCCACAGCCGCCACGCGATGATGCCGAGCAGCGGCACGAGCAGCGCGACGCCGACGCCGCCGATCGACAGGCCGAGGTCGGCGAACCAGGCGCCGGCGCTGCCCATCCAGTTGGCGGCGGTGCCGTGCGCCGCGGTGTTGAGCGCGGCGTCGGTGCTGTCATAGGTGACGAGCGCGAGCGCGAGGAACAGCGTGAAAAGGCCGAGCGCCACCGCCGCCGCGATCACCAGCGATCGCGCGATGCTTTGGCGGAAAACCGTGCGCCAATCGGCCTTTGCGGGTGCGGCCTTGCGGCTTGCCATGCTCTTTGTCCGGTCCCTGTCAGTTAACCACGGCGATATGCGCATGGGGCGGACTCGCCGTCAAGCGCGGCTCCGCGCGTGCCCACAGCCTTTCCAACCGTCCTGCCGCGCGCTAGGGCGAAGCCATGAGCGAAACGCTGCGCAGCGATGTCCTGATTTCGGGTGGCGGCCTGGTCGGCCAGGCGCTCGCCCTTGCCCTCGCCCATCACGGCCTGTCGGTCCGGATCGTCGATCCCGCCGATCCGGTGGCGACGATCGCCCCCGGCTTCGACGGCCGCGCCTCGGCGATCGCGAGCGCGACCTGGCAAATGTTCGAGGTGCTGGGTATCGCGGGCCGTCTCGCCGGCCACGGCTGCCCGATCCGCGCGATCAAGGTGGGCGACGGTGCGCCCGACAGCGGGCGCGGCGGCGAGCTCGACTTCGTCACCGCCGATAGCGACCCGCCGCTCGGCACGATGGTCGAAAACCGCCAACTGCGCCTCGCGCTCGCCGCCGCGCTCGCCGATGCGCCGCTCGCCCGGCTTTCGATGCCCGCCACCGTCGTGTCGCGCGCGATCGACGCGCATGGCGTCACGCTGACGCTCGCCGACGGCACGCGGCTCGCGGCGCCGCTGCTCGTTGTCGCCGAAGGCCGCCGTTCGCCGACGCGCGATGCGACGGGGTTCAGCATCGCGAACTGGTCCTACCATCATCATGCGATGATCGGCGCGGTCGCGCACGAAAAGCCGCACGGGAAAGTCGCGCACGAAATCTTCTATCCGTCGGGGCCCTTCGCCTTGCTCCCGCTCGTCGACGACGAACAGGGGCGGCACCGCTCGGCCTTCGTATGGACGGTATCCGAAAGGGACGGTCCCGGCTTTGCCAAGCTCGGGGAGCGTGGCTTCGTCGCCGAACTGCAAAAGCGCGCCGGCGGCGTGCTGGGCGCGATGGAGCTGGTGGCGCCGCGCATGACCTATCCGCTCGGCTTTCATCACAGCGCGTCGATCGTCGCCGACCGCATCGCGCTCGTCGGCGACGCGGCGCACGGCATTCACCCGATCGCCGGACAAGGCCTCAACCTCGGCCTCCGCGACGTTGCGGCGCTGACCGAAGTGCTCGTCGAGGGGGCGCGGCTCGGCCTCGACCTTGGCGATGCGGCGCTGCTCGCGCGCTATCAGCGCTGGCGCGGGCTCGACAATATGATGGTCAGCCTCGCGACCGACGGGCTGACGCGGCTGTTCGGCATCCCGGGGCGCACCGCCGCCGCGATCCGCCGCACCGGGCTCGGCGCGGTGCAGCATATGCCGATGCTCAAGCGCTTCTTCATGGACGAGGCGCGCGGCGAGGCGGGCGACCTGCCGCGCTTGCTCGCGGGGACGGAAATCTAAGGTCGGCCTTCCCCGGTAAGTAATAATGCGTAGGTGGCCGGCAGCCCGCCGCTAAGCATGACCTCCTATCCCGGAACGCGCGGCAACGATGCCGCGACTGGAGGGGGGCAGGGGTCATGTCGGCGAAAAGCGATGCGCTCGAAACGGCGGTGACAGACTATATCCGGGCGCGCACCGCGCTCGACGGGGCGCCGGGCGCGCGGGCACGGGCGCTTGCCGATCGCAGCTTCGCGCGCCTCGCAGCGCTGGCGGCGCCGCGGATCCGCTATTTCACGCGCAGCTACGGGCTCGCCGACGTCGCCGACGATGCGGCGCAGGTGTGCGCGATCGCGCTCCACCGCGCCGCCGAACGCTATGATCCGGCGCGCGCTCGCTTCACCACCTATGTGAACTGGCAATTCCGCGCCGAGCTGCAGGCGCTGCGCCACCGTCTTCACGGCGACCAGCGGTGCGCGGGACGGCGCCACGTCACCGCGACGCTGTCGCTCGATGCCTTGCAGGCGGAGGGGGCCGAGGACTGGCTGGCCGATCCCGCCGCCGAAATCGAAACCGAGCAGGGGGCGGCCGACAATCTGGCGGCGCTGCTGGCCGACCGGCTGGTCGAGGACTGGGCGGCGCGCCGCCGCGCCAGGCTATCCGCGCCGCGCGGCGGCGAACGCGGGCGCGATGCGCGGCTCGCGGCCGAGAAGGCGCTCGTTCGTCATCATCTGACGGTGAGCGATGCCGCCGCGCGCCTGCGCGAAAGCGACCGGCATATCGTTCGCCGCGCGCTCGCCGACATCGTGCATCACGCGTCGGCGCGCAAACTTCACTGAGCGATGCTTATTGCAGCGTCGCGCGCCCGTCGTCGCCGTCGAAGCGGCCGAAGAATTGCATCAGCTGGACGACCAGCTCGGCGCGCGCGTCGATCGGGGTCGCTTCGAGCAGCGCCTGTTTCGCCGCGGCATCGAACGGTGCGACCTGCGCGATGCCGTTGACCAGCGTCGCGTCGTCGAGCTGGCCGACCGAATCCCAGTCGACGACATAGCCCTGCCGCGCCGCAAAACGCTTGGCTTCGCGCTCGAGGCTGGCGCGCTCGATGCTTGCGAGCACGGCATCGCGCTCGTTTTCGACCTCGATTTCGGCCTCGACCTGCCGGAACGGCGTCGTGACGTCGAGTTCGCGGCGGACGCGAAAGCGCGCGACGCCTTCGAGCACGAGGTTGAAGCGTCCCTCGTCGAGCGCCTCGACATCGACGATGCGCCCGACGCAACCGACGTCGTAAAGCGCCGGCGGCTCGCGGTCTTCCTCGCCGGGAAGCTGGCGCGGCTGGATCATCCCGATCTGCCGGTCGCGCGCCAGCACCTCCTGCACCATCGCCGAATAGCGCGGCTCGAAAATGTGCAGCGGCAGATGCAGCCCGGGAAACAGCACCGCGCCGGTGAGCGGAAAGATCGCGATCCGCTGGATGGTCAAAGGCGCGGTCTGGCCCACGGCCTATCCTTAGCCGAACAGGATCAGCGACAGGCGGCGGCGCTGGCCGGCGACCCAGGCGTCCTCCAGCCCGACGGCTTCGAACAGCGACAAGAGCTTCGCGCGCGCGGCATCGTCGTTCCATTCGCGGTCGGCGGCGACGATGTGGAGCAGATTGTCGGCGGCCGCATCGCGCTGCCCCGCGCCGATCTGGGCGCTTGCAAGGTCGAATCGCGCCTGATGGTCGTCGGGGTTCGCCGCGACCGCGGCTTCGAACGCGGCGAGTTCGCCCGCGTCGGGTGCATCGGCGGCGAGCGCGAGCGCGCTCTTGGCCTGCGCGATTGCGGGGTCATCGGCGAGGTCGGCGGGGACGGCGTCGAGCGCCGCCTGCGCGCTTTCGGTATCGCCCGCGAGCAGCAGCGCGCGAATCAAGCCGCCATGCGCCGCGGCATTGTCCTTTGCCATATCGAGAATCTGCGCAAAGATGCTGGCGGCGCGCGCGCCGTCACCTTCGGCCAGCACGCTCTCGCCCATCTCGATCAGCGGCGCGATCTCGACCGCGCGCGCCGTCGCTTCGCTCTCGATCGGCAGCTGCGCCAGCAGCTGGTCGAGAATTGCCTTCAGCTGGCTTTCGGTGCGCGCATTGGTCAGGTTGGCGACCGGCTGCCCCTGAAAGATCGCATAGACGGTCGGGATCGACTGGACCTGGAACTGGCCGGCGATGAAGCGATTCGTATCGACGTCGACCTTGACCAGCGCGACGCCCTTGTCGGCATAATCCGCCGCGACCTTTTCGAGCACCGGGCCGAGCTGCTTGCACGGGCCGCACCATTCGGCCCAGAAATCGAGGATGACGAGGCGGGTCATCGACGGTTCGACGACGTCGCGGCGGAAGGCTTCGACGGCTTCCTTTTCGGTGGGATTCAGACCGAGAGTGGCCACGCAAACATGCTCCTGTTTTGATTTGCCGTCGCTTCTGCGCCGGCGGAAAGACTCTTGCCCGCTTATGTGGGATTTGCCGGCGATATGCCAACCCTTCGGAGAAAATGCGCAATCAGGGGTTGCCGAGTCAAAAAGCCGGTGCTAATCGCCCGCCTCACCCGCTGGAACCGACCGGTTTCCAGCCGCCAGAGCGGGCGTAGCTCAGGGGTAGAGCACAACCTTGCCAAGGTTGGGGTCGAGGGTTCGAATCCCTTCGCCCGCTCCAGTTTTCCGAATAGTTTTAGTCACTTACGCCGAGAGGCGGCGTAATATGGTCTGTTACGCGGGCGCGAATTTCGCGCTGCGTAATAAGGACGTAATATGTTCTGCGCGAGCTGCGGGTGCCTTCTGGCGAAGCTACGGCGGCGTTGAGTCCGCCATAAGCTATATTTTGCTGCTTCCGAGAGCCACACAGGGCAGGCGGCCAATTCTTGAGTGAGCTGTTCAGCTGGCGCCTGGGATGCCTGCCAGTTCGGCGGGCGTGATGACGGGTTCCCGTCGATCCTTCCGCTCCGAATAGCGGTCGACGAGCTGGTCGGCATGGCCGCGCGTCAGCACGGTGAAGCGCACCAGCTCTTCGGCGACGTCAACGATCCGGTCGTAATAGCTCGACGGCAGCATCCGGCCCCCCTCGTCGAACTCCTGATAGGCCTTGGCGACGCTCGACTGGTTGGGAATGGTGATCATCCGCATCCAGCGACCAAGGATGCGCAGCGTGTTGACGCTGTTGAACGATTGCGATCCTGCCGACACCTGCATCACCGCGAGGGTCCGACCCTGCGTCGGACGGAGCCCCTTATAGGCGAGCGGCAGGTGATCGACCTGCGCCTTCATGATGCCGGTGATCTGGCCGTGCCGCTCGGGGCTGCACCAGACCTGACCTTCGGACCAGATGGAGTGCTGCCTCAGTTCCTCGACCGCCGGATGGTCGTCGTCAACGATCTGGTCGGGCAGCGGGAGGTCGGACGGATCGAAGATGCGCGTCTCGCAGCCGAAAAGCTGGAGCAGGCGCGCTGTCTCTTCCACGACGAGCCGCGAGTAGGACCGTTCGCGTAAAGACCCGTAGAGGAGAAGGATGCGCGGCGCAGGATCGAGCGGCCCGAGACCGAGCGCGGGCTGCGTGCGGAGATATTCAGGGCTGAGCGCCGGCAGATGGTCGGGATCGGTAAGCGTGCGCAGGCGGCTGTGGGTCTGTTCTGTCATGATACTTGAGCTTGTGAAGGAACGGTCGCGGGAAACCAGCGGCGTCCGAGGCGGAAAGCGACGCTGACGAGCAGGATGAGGACGGGAACCTCCACGAGCGGGCCGATCACGGCCGCGAAGGCGACCGGCGAAGCGAGCCCGAAGGCAGCGATAGCCACCGCGATCGCGAGCTCGAAATTATTGCCCGCAGCGGTGAAGGCGACCGCGGTCGTGCGCGGATAGTCGGCCTCGATGAGCTTGCCCATCCAGAAGCTGATGAGGAACTGGACGACAAAATAGATGGAGAGCGGGATCGCAATCCGGATGACATCGCCGGGGATGGTGACGATCTCGCCACCCTTAAGACTGAACATCGCGACGATGGTGAAGAGCAGGGCGACTAGGGTGATCGGCGCGATCTTCGGCAGGAAGTGCGTCTCGTACCACTCATTTCCTTTCGCCTTCGCGAGGAACTTGCGGGTGAGGTAGCCGGCGAGGAAGGGAATGCCGAGATAAATGAGAACCGCTTCGGCAATCGTCCAGAAGCTCACGTCGATCACGCTGCCTTCGAGGCCGAAGAGCGGCGGCAGCACGGACAGGAAGAACCAAGCATAGACGCTGAAAAAGAGAATCTGGAAGATCGAGTTGAAGGCGACGAGCGCGGCGACATATTGATTGTCACCCTTGGCGAGTTGGTTCCAGACGATCACCATCGCGATGCAGCGCGCGAGGCCGATGAGGATCAGGCCGGTCATATATTCGGGCTTGTCCGAGAGGAAGGTGACCGCGAGCGTGAACATCAGCACCGGCCCGATGACCCAGTTCTGGATCAGCGAAATCGCCAGTACGGGCTTGTCCTCGAAGACGCGTGGAAGCTCATCATAGCGCACGCGCGCGAGCGGCGGATACATCATCAGGATGAGGCCGATCGCGATCGGGATGTTGGTCGTGCCGACCGACAAGGCGTCGATCGCGGCGGGCAGCCCCTTGAAGACCGACCCCAGCACCACGCCCAGTCCCATGGCAAGGAAGATCCAGAGCGTCAGATAGCGGTCGAGGAACGACAGGCGTTCGCGTTTTGCTGTGGCAGTCACGTCGATCTCCTAGGCCTGAACGCGATTGCCGGCGGCGTCGACGACCTGTTCACCGTCTTCCTTGGCGAAGGCGCCGAGTTGGCGGGCCGGAAGAATGTCGAGCACGGCTTCGGACGGGCGGCAGAGCTTGACCCCGAGCGGCGACACCACGAGCGGGCGATTGATAAGGATAGGGTGGGCCATCATCGCCTCGATGAGCGCGGCGTCGCCGAGGCTCTCGTCGCCGAGGCCGAGGTCAACATAGGGCGTGCCCTTCTCGCGCAGCAGGTCTCGCGGTGGGATCCCGGCGCGGTCGATGAGTTGTTCGAGCAGCGCGCGCGACGGCGGCGTCTTCAGATATTCGACGACATGCGGCTCGATCCCCGCCTTGCGCATCAGCGCGAGCGTGTTGCGCGAGGTCCCGCATTCGGGATTGTGGTAGATGATGATGTCGGCGGTCATGCGCCCGCCTCCTGTCCGCCAGTGGCGCCTTGGGTGCGGCCGATTTCCTTCAGCTGCCGCTCCATCGCCATCTCGTCGATGCTTTTGTGCGGGAGCGCGAGAAAGAGCGCGATGCGGTTCGAAAGATAATGGAGCGCATGTTCGAAAGCCTCGCGCTGGCCGGGGCCTTCGACCGCGGCGGGATCCTCGATCCCCCAATGCGCGTTCTTCGGCTTGCCCGGCCAGATCGGGCAGGTCTCGCCGGCGGCATTGTCGCAGACGGTGAAGATGAAATCGAAGACCGGGGCATCGGGGCCGGAAAACTCGTCCCAGCTCTTCGAGCGAAGGCCCTCGGTCTCGAAGCCAAGTTCGCCGAGAAGCGCGAGAGCCTGCGGATGGACCTCGCCTTTGGGGAAGCTGCCCGCGCTGTAGGCGCGGAATCGTCCTTTGCCGTCGCGGTTCAGCAAGGCCTCGGCAAGGATCGAACGGGCGCTGTTGCCGGTGCATAGGAACAGCACGCTATAAATCTTGTCGGTCATCGAAAATCTCCTTCGGTGCGGTCGCGGCGTTCAGCAGCAGGCAAGTTCGGCGAGGAGGGGCTCGCAGAGTTCGGCGCGGCCCAGACAGCAATCCTTCGCCAGAAAGAGCATCAGCTCTCTGAGCGTGTCGATGTCGGCTCGCTGTATTTGCTGCCGGCCCAGCTTTTCTGATTTTACGAGACCGGTCTTGACCAGTACAGCGAGATGGGTCGAGAAAGTGCTTTGCGTGAGACCCGATGCGTCGACAAGCTCCCCCGTCGACAGGCCTTCCGGCTCATGCCGGACGAGCAAACGGAAGGCCTCGAGACGCGTCGGATGAGCGAGGGCGGCGAGAGCGGGAAGCGCGGTGTCAACGTTCATTCATCGGAATTATCCGATGTGTTTCATTCTGTCAAATCACATCGGAAAAACCCGATTAGACGGGCGACTTTTTAGTCTCGGCGCGAGCATCGCGAAGAATTTCGATGCCGCCCTTGATCGCGATCAGCGCAGTCGCAAATCCAACCAGAAGGTCCGGCCAGTTCGTACCGAGCCACCAGACGAGGACACCCGCGATGAGGATGCCGCCGTTCGAGATGAAGTCATTGTAGCTGAAGGTTGTCGCGGCTCTGAGGTTGACGTCCGGATCCTGAATGCGCTGCAAGAGCTTCAGACAAGCATAGTTCACCACCGCAGCGACGGCCGACATGATCATCATCGTCGGACCGATCGGTTCGCTGCCTTCGAAATAACGGCGTCCCACATCGAACAGGACGCCGGCTGCGAAGACCAGCAGCATGACGCCCGATGCCGTTGCAGCACGGGTTTTCCATTTCAGGCCATGGCTGAGCGCAACTAGGCTCAACGCATAAACCGCGGCGTCGGACAGATTGTCGAGCCCGTTGGCGATGAGCGCGCTCGAATCGCCGAGCGCGCCGGTTACAAGGAAGGCGATCGCGATCGCGGCGTTCAGGACGAGAACGATCTGGAGCGTTCGCTTTTCGCGTTCGCTCCCGGATGCTTTTTCTTTCATTGCAAGCTCCTCAATCCTCACCATCCCTAAAAGGAGGCGGAACCCGCTTGGGTTCCGCCTCAGTCAGCACTCCCGGTTGCCGCCGACAGGGGGAATGGCGGCCATCCGGGAGGGTCTCAGCCTGCGGGGCTGGGGACGCCGCTCGGGCGCCCCAACTCTTCCTCTTCGGCCTTCGCGGTCCGTCGATGGACCAGGAGGTAAAGCGCAGGCAGCACCAGGAGCGTCAGGATCGTCGACGAGATGATCCCGCCGATGACGACGGTCGCCAACGGTCGCTGCACCTCGGATCCAGCCCCGACATTGAGCGCCATCGGTACGAACCCGAGCGACGCCACCAGCGCGGTCATCATCACCGGCCTGAGGCGGGTCAGCGCGCCTTCGCGGATCGCATCGACGAGCGCTTTTCCGCGTTCGCGCAGATCCTTGATGAAGGATAGCATCACCACGCCGTTGAGCACCGCGACCCCGGAGAGCGCGATGAACCCGACGCCCGCCGAGATCGAGAGCGGAATATCGCGAAGCGCCAGCGCCGCGACGCCTCCCGTCAGCGCCAGAGGCACGCCCGAGAAGACGATCGCAGCATCGCGAACCGACCCGAACAGCATGAACAGCAGGCCGAAGATCAGCAGCAGAACGAGCGGCACCACGATCTGGAGGCGCTCGGTCGCCGACTGCAGCTGCTCGAACGTCCCGCCATATTCGATATAATAGCCGTCGGGCAGCACGACATCGGCTTCGACCTTCTGGGTCAGCTCGTCGATGAACGAGCCGAGATCGCGACCACGGACATTCGCCGTGATCACCGCGCGGCGCTTGCCATTTTCGCGGCTGATCTGGTTCGGCCCCGCCGCCAGCGAAATCTCCGCCAGCTGCGAAAGCGGCACGAAACCGCCAGCCGGAAGTGCAACGGGAAGATTGCCGAGCGACGCGAGATCGGTGCGAATGGCCTCGGGAAGCCGGACAATGACGTCGAAACGCCGGTCGCCCTCGAAGAGTTCGCCCGCCTGCCGGCCCCCGGTTGCGGTCGATACCGCATCCTGGACCGTCTCCATGCTCACGCCATAGCGCGCAAGCTTGTCGCGATCGGGCGTGACCGAAAGCATCGGCAGGCCAGTGACTTGTTCGAGCTTCACGTCCTGCGCGCCCGCGATCCCGCCGGCCACTTCTTCGATCGCCTGCCCGGATTCGAGCAATTGATCGAGATCGTCGCCGAACAGCTTGATCGCCACGTCGGCGCGAACGCCGGCAATGAGTTCATTCATCCGCATCTTCACCGGCTGGGTGAACTCATAATTATTCCCCGGCACTTCGTTCACCGCCTTGTTGAGCTCGGCGACGAGCCGGTCGCGCGTCTTTCTGGGATTGGGCCACTCCTTCCGGTCCTTCAGCATGATGAAATTGTCGGCGACCGATGGCGGCATCGGATCGGTCGCGACTTCGGGCGTGCCGATCTTCGCGAACACCCGTTCGACTTCGGGGAACTGCCTGATCCTCTTCTCCAGCGCCTCCTGCATCGCGATCGACTGGGTCAGGCTCGTTCCCGGAATGCGCATCGCGTGCATCGCGATATCGCCTTCGTCGAGGTCCGGGATGAACTCGGACCCGAGACTGGTCGCCGCTACGCCGCTGAGCGCGACGAGCAGCAGCGCGCCCGAAAGCGCCGCCTTCGGCCAGTTGAGGACGCGGTCGAGCATTGGGCGATAGCCCTTGCCGAGACCGCGCATCAGCCAATTTTCCTTCTCTTCGACCTTGCCGGTCACGAACAGCGCCACCGCGGCCGGAACCAGCGTGAGCGACAGCAGCAGAGCGGCGGTAAGCGCGAGGACGACGGTGATCGCCATCGGATGGAAGGTTTTACCCTCGACGCCCTCGAGCGCGAAGATCGGCAGATAGACGGCGGTGATGATGATGATGCCGAAGATGCTCGGCTTGATCACCTCTGCGCTCGCCGAGGCGACGAGACCAAAGCGTTCGTCGCGATCGAGCAGGCGTCCGAGCCTGTGCTGGGCCTCGCCGAGCCTGCGGAGGCAGTTCTCGACGATGATGACGGCCCCATCGACGATGAGGCCGAAGTCGAGCGCCCCGAGGCTCATGAGGTTCGCCGATGTCCGCGTCTGGAGCATGCCCGTCAGCGTCATCAGCATCGCGACCGGAATGACCGCCGCCGTGATCAGCGCCGCCCGGAAATTGCCGAGCAGCAGAAAGAGGATCACGATGACGAGCAGCGCGCCCTCGGCGAGGTTTTTCTGCACCGTCGAGATCGTCCGCTCGACGAGCGCGGTGCGATCGTAGAGCGGCTTGGCAACGACGCCCTTCGGCAACGCACGCGAGGCTTCGACGAGGCGTTCGGCCGAGGCTTGCGCCACCACGCGCGGATTCTCGCCGATCAGCATCGAGACCGTGGCAAGGACGACTTCCTTGCCATTTTCCGTCGCGGCGCCTGTGCGGAGCCCCGAACCGATCGCGACATCGGCGACGTCGGCGATCCGGATCGGAACCCCGCCGCGAGTGGTGACGATGATCTGCGACAGGTCGCGCTCATTGTTGGCCTGACCCGGAACGCGGATCAGAATCTGCTCGCCGCTGCGCTCGACATAGCCGGCGCCGCGGTTGGCATTATTGGCCTCGAGAGCGGTGACGACATCGTTGAGCGAGAGATTGAGCGAGGCGAGCGAGGCCGGGTTCGGGGTCACATGATATTGGCGGGCATAGCCGCCGATCGTGTTGATCTCGGCGACCCCCGGAATCGTGCGCATCTGCGGCCGGATGACCCAGTCGGACATCGTCCGGAGGTCTTCCGCCGTATAGGGCGTGCCGTCGGGTTTTCGCGCGCCCGGTTCGGCCTCAATCGAGAACATGAAGATCTCGCCGAGGCCCGTCGAGATCGGGCCCATTTCGGGCTCCATTCCGGGTGGAAGCTGGCCGCGCGCGGCCTGGAGCCGCTCGTTGACCTGCTGGCGCGCGAAATAGATGTCGGTCCCGTCCTCGAAAACGACAGTGACCTGGCTGAGGCCGTAGCGCGAGATCGACCTGGTATAGTTGAGGTTCGGGATCCCCGCGATCGCGGTCTCGATCGGATAGGTGATGCGCTGCTCGGATTCGAGCGGCGAATAGCCTTCGGCCTTGGTGTTGATCTGGACCTGGACGTTGGTGATGTCGGGAACGGCGTCGATGGGCAATTTGGTCGCGCTCCACGCGCCGATCGCGCACAAAAGCGCGACGACCGCGAGGACGAGCCATCGCTGCCGGATCGAAAAGCCTATGGTTCTGGCTAGCATATTATCCTGCCCCCCGATCAATGGTCGTGGCCCGCGCCGGACTTCTCGATGTCGGCGCGAACGAGGAAACTGCCCTTGGTGACATAGGGGGTGCCGGGCTTGATGCCCGACAGGACCTCGGTCCATTCGGGTGACGAACGGCCGAGCTTCAGCATCCGGACCTCATAGTCCTGCCCGAAATTGGCATAGACCACCTTGAAGTCGCGGAAGGGCTGGATCGCCTCGGTGCGCACGGCGAGCGGCACGATGACGGGGTTGACCATCAGGCGGCCGCGCAAAGCCATGCCGGGGCGCAGCGTTCCCGAGCGGTTGGGGATGGTCGCGCGGATGAGCGCGGTGCCCGCCTCAACATTGCCGTCGGGCAGGAACTGCCCGAGCGGCGCAGTCGCGATTTCGGCGCCGTCCTGCGTCTCCACGGTCACCCGCATGCCCGGGCGAATAATCGCGAGGTCGCGGGGGAAGATGTTGAAGACGACCGTGGTCTGCGCGGGGTCGGTGACCACATAGAGTGCGCGCCCGTCGGTGACGTCGCCGGGATTGGCGTTGCGCTCGGCGATCACGCCGCCGACCGTCGCATATACCGGATAGACCTGGAGGCTCTCGCTGGACTCGATGCGCGCGAGCAGGTCTCCGCGCCGGACGCTGTCGCCCACCGCCTTGGTCACCGAGACGACGCGGCCGGGGAACTGGCCGCGAATTTCGGAGCGGGCGGTCGGCGACAATTGGACGGTGCCGTAGAGTTCGCGCATTTCGCCGACGGTCGCCGGTCCGACCACCGCGGTTTCGATGCCTCCGGCCTTCGCGGCGTCAGCCGCGATCCGCGTGCGCCCTTCGGGGTTCGCATATTTCCAGACGTGCCGCTTGCCGCCCGTCACCGCGACAACCTCGACATCGAAGCTGTGCGGTTCGGTGACGACACCTTGGCCCGCGAGGAATTTGCCTTGCGGGCGGAAGGTGAAGCGATCGACGTCGCCGCCAAGCCGCGTGAGCGTGATGGCGAGCTGGACATCCTTGGGGTCGACCGCCTTGCCGTCCCGCGTCGCGAAAACGCGGAATTGCGGCTCGGTGCCATTCTCGAAGATTATGACCTCGACCGCGAAATCGCCATTCTTGAGCAACTTGCCACCGTTCGGGCCTTTGGCATCTTCCTCGCCTTCGCCCTCGGCGTGGCTTTCGCCTTCTTCATGCTTGTCTTCGCCCTCGGCTCCGCCGCCGCAGGCAGCGAGAGGCACAGCAAGGAACAGCGCCGCAGCCGCGGCGGGAAATGGAAACTTCTTCATGGAATATTCTCCGCAAGGGGAGCCGCATCGAAGCGGCCGGTCAGGCGATCGATCTCCGCGAGCAAATCGCGGTAGCGCGTCATGGCCTCGGCCCACTGACCCTGGATCTGGATGATGACGTCGGCGGCATCCTGCACATCGGCGAACAGGAACCCGCCGCGGGCATAGCCTTCGCGCACCTGACCGAGCGTCTTGACCGCTTTGGGATAGACGTCGTTCATGATGCCCTCGGCCCGAACCCTAGCGGCGTCGGCGTCGGCGCGAAGCGTGGCGAGGCGCCGCAGCCGCTCGAGCCGGCTTGCTTCCGACTGATACTCGAGTTGGCGCCGTTCGGCCTGCGCCCGGGCGATATTGCCCTGGTTGCGGTCGAACCGTCCGAGCGGGATCGAGATGCCGCCGAGAACGGCGACATCGTTGGTCTCGCGAAGAAAGCGCGTGCCGCCCGAGACCGTATAGTCCTGGTGCGCACGGCTCTGCTCGACGACGACCTGCGCGCGGGCCCGGTCGACGGCGGCGTCGAAGACCGCCGCGTCGGCTTCGGCGAGCGGCGGATCGCGCGGATCGGGTTTCTCGATCCCCTCGGCGATAACGAGGCTGTCAGGCGTGCCGCCCCAGAAGGAGGTGAGCAATGCGCGTGCGGACTGCCGCTTCGCCTGGGCTTCCTTCAGTGCCAGTTCGGCTTCGAGAATGCGGGCATCGGCGCGCGTCTCGACGAACAGAGGATCCTTGTAGCCGCGCACGCGGCGTATGGCCTCGGTGCGCATCTCCTTTTCGAGTTTTACGCGATCCTCTGCGATCCAGACCATCTGCTCGGCGATCTGGACGTCAATATAGGCGCGCTGCACTTCCTGGGCGATGTCGAGCCGGACGAGCCGCCACTGCGCCTCGGCGAGAACGACGCCGCGCTCGGCAAGTGCCATCCGCGCCTCGCGCTTGCCCCCGCGTTCAAGCGGCTGCGAATAGGTGACGGTGAGTTCCGATTGCCGGAACAGGCCGTAGCTGCCCGTTCCGACGCCATTGTCCATGTCGACCGATATGGTCGGATTGGGACGGACGCGAGCTTGCAGCTGGTCGGCGCGCGCAGCGTCGACCCCCGCTTCGCCCGCTCTAAGCTCGGGCGATGCAGCGATGGCCCGCTCGACCGCCTGGTCGAGCGTTAGCGGCTGGGCCCAAACGGACCCCGCCACCAGCGCAGCCCCGGCCAACAGGGCGGCGCGCATATGGATATGCATGAATGATCACTCCTGAACGGTTCGACTGAGCGCAGGCCGAAAAGGGGCCGCGCGGCAGGCGTCGTTCAGGCGAGGGGAGGGTTCAGGGGAGGTGCGAGCGCGCGCGAAGCGAGGCGCGTCGCGGGCAGCGCAAAGTGCAGGCCGCCGGAAAAACAGGACAGATCGTCATGACCCGAAAGGGCCTGATCGGATGCGACCGGGCAATTATGGTGGCTGCCGTGAAGATCGGCGTCCTGCTGACCTTCTTGCGTGTCCCTGTCCGACGCATGGCCAGGTTCCACATGGTGGGACAGATGCGAATCGGTCGCGTGGTGCGTCATGCCCGCCATCGCCGGCGCAGCATTGTGGAGCCCGCTGAGCAGCAGGATGAACACAAGCAACAGGCGAAGGGGGGCGCCGGACATGGCCGCGCCCCTAACAGCGAATGACCTGTTCCGGAAGTCCAAAACCGGATCAATCAGTTCGCGCAGCGCCGCTCTCCGTCGATCGGGCCGTTTCGATCAGCGCTTCCAGGGCGTTCGGCATCGGCATCGGCTCGAAGGCGCTCACCCGCGCGCGGCCATTATTCCCTGCGGGGAGGCGGCCGGTCAGCGAACCAAGCGGGACGAGCAGGAACCGCATCGCCTGACCGGCAGCCTCACGGGCATCTCCGAGCTCGATCGCATAGCGAAGCATGTGCCAGTGGGAGGCGAGATGCGCGCCCATATAGGGCTGGCTCAAAATATGTTCCCATTCGAGCGCCTGCCACGCCGCCGCTTCATCTCCGATTCGGCGTGATTCGCAAAACAGGCGATATTGATCGCGCAGCAGCGGCTCGATGACGGCCTTGCTCACGGGTTTTGCTGTCGGCGGCACCATCCTCTTCCCCTTTTTTGTCCACCGAAGGCTTTTGCACCCTGTAGTAGATACAGGGTCAAGCCCTGATGTTCCGGCAGGACGCTGTGCCGCTCGGCTTCCGATTTACCCTCTCGTCTCACGGCAAGCATATCGCTCGAATGTCGTCCCGAACAAAGGGGGCGGAAGCCAATAGCGAAGCGATAGAAATAAGAGCAAAAGACGATCATAGAATTATTGTGCTTAACGCGCGATTGTTCGGCGGATATCCTGTTTCTTTAGACGCTTCCGCAAATATAGAGGGGCAAGATGCACTGCTCCCTTACCGCCATGAGATAATATTACGGAGCCGGTTCGGGGGCTCGAAGAGTGCCGCCGAAGTTGATTGAAAATCTTCTACTTTTCACCGCGCCGTTTCGATGCTAGGGGCCGGTTTCAATGCGACGGGTGATCCTCTTCCTCCTGACCCTTCTCCTTGCATCCGGAACGGTTGCGGGGTCGCTCGCACATGCGACCGAGGATCGAGCCGAGGCGAGCCTTTTTGTCGCGGCGATCGAAGCCGGCTGCGTTTCCGCACCGGCGATCGAAAGCGCCGAAGTCGACAAGAAAAAATCCTCTCCCGGCGAAAAGCAGCAGGTGCCCGCCGCCGCTCATGGTTGCCACGGCCACCATTCGGGCGTCCCGGCGGAAACGCTGTCGGCAGCGACCGAAACGCCTGCCCCTGAAGCGCATACGCGCATCCTGACGGCCGCCTTGCCGCCCGTCGCCTATATCGGGACGTTCCGCCCTCCAATCGCCTGACGCTCTAGGTCTGCGCGCGCCCTTCGCGTGCGCTTCTCCCTGGAAACGTCAGGAGTCTCTTTTTCATGAAATCCATAGTTGTCGCCGCGAGTCTCGTGGCGCTCGTTGCAGGCGCAAATTCCGCGCCCGCCGCTGCCCAGTCGGCAGCGTCGGAGCTAGTGGGACCGCCTTCTTCCGCAGGCGAGGCCGTGCGTACCGGCCCGCTTCCCGCTCGATTGTCCCTCGCGCAGGCGATGGAGGAAGCCGACGCGCGCTCGCCGCGCGTGGTTGCCGCCGAAGCCGAAGTGGAGGCCGCTCGCGGTCGCCAGCGTCAGGCGGGCTATCGCTACAATCCGACGCTCAATGTCGATGTCGAGAATTTCGCGGGAACCGGTCCCTATTCGGGCCTGAACGGTCTCGAAACGACGGTGTCGGTCAATCAGCGTCTCGATGTCGGGGGCCGGCGCCGTGCGCGCATGACGCTCGCCGACGCCGAGTTTCTCGCCGCGCAATATCGGCTCGAAATTGCCCGTGCGGATCTCGCGCTAGAGGTTCGCAACCAGTTCGCGACCGCGCTCGCGGCCCGCGACAGTCTGGCGCTCGCGCGCGAGAATGAAGTGCGTGCCCGCGAACTCGTCCGCGTGGCACAGGCCATGGTCGATACCGGCAACGAGCCGCCGCTCCGCGCGTTCCGCGCCAATGCGGCTCTCGTTCAGGCCACCGCCGAGCTACGCACAGCCGAGGCCGAAGAAAAAACCGCCCGGCGTTCGCTCGCGGCGCTCCTCGGAAGCTCGGTCCCGCCTGCCGAGTTGATGGAAGGCGATATGTGGGTGGCACCGGAGACGGTGGACTCGCTCGCGACGCTCGACGTTCGCTTGGCAGAAACCGAGAAGCTGATTGCCGAAGCGCGGCTCCAGGGGCAGCGCGCCGATGGCCGGCTCGATCCGTCGGTCGGCTTCGGGGTGCGTCAACTTCGCGACACCGGCGATCGCGCATTGATCGCCAATGTTTCCGTGCCGCTCCCCGTCTTCGACCGCAACCGCGGCAACATCTCGGCGGCCAAGTCCGATGTCGCCGCCGCCATTGCGCGGCGCGAGAATGCAGTGGTCAATGCTCAGGCGGAGATCGCCAATGCGCAGGCCGAACTCGAAGCCGCAGAGGCCCGCCTCGCGGCGCTTGAGGGCAGCGGCATCGAGCAGGCGCGCGAAGGTGTCCGGCTCGCCGAGCTCAGCTACCGCGCCGGCAAGTCCTCGCTCGTCGAATATATCGACGCGCAGCAGGCCTATGCGGCGACGCAGGCCGAGCTGATCGCGGCGCGGCAGGCCCGGGCCGAAGCTCGCGCCATCCTCTCGCGCCAGGCAGCCGCCGACGGCGACGCGGATCATCAGCCATGAGCGCGCCGAGCCTTCCAGTGGACGGGGGCGCGTTCGCCGCCGTTCTTCCAAGTCAACAGGGGTGCGCCGCCGGTCGGCGCGCGAACCGCATCAACAGCGGAGATAGAATATGATCACCAAGGACAAGCGTCTCCTCGGCACTGTCGCGGGCGCCATGATACTCGCCGCCGTCACGGGCTTCGGCGTCGCACGCTGCAGCGCCGACCCGGCCGCCGCGCCGACTGCAGAAGGCGATAAGGAAGCGGCGAGCGAAGCCCTTCCGAGCAGCCTCGCCATCACGCCCGAAGCGATCAAGGCCGCCAAGATCGGCGTCGAGACGATCGGCGCCGGCGGACTCGGTTCGGAAATCATCTCGCAAGCGACCGTCACCGCCGCGCCGAGCGGCGAGGCCATCGTCACCGCCCGCGCGGGCGGCGCCGTCACCCGTCTCTTCAAGCGGCTCGGCGATCCGGTCAGCGCCGGTGAGACGATCGCGATCGTGCAAAGCCGCGACGCCGCCCAGATTGCGGCCGAACGGATTGCCGCCGATGCGCGCTCGACGCTCGCGCAGAAAAATCTCCACCGCGAGAAGACTCTGTTCGACCAGAAGGTGTCGGCGCGGGTCGATTATGAGCAGGCGCAAGCCGAAGCCGCGGCCGCCGCGGCCGAAGCGCAACGCGCGCGTGCGGCAGCGAGCGCCGCGCAGGTCACGCGCGATGGCAGCAGCGTCATCGTGGCAAGCCCGATCTCGGGACGGATTACGGCCGAGAACGCCAGCCTTGGCGCCTTCGTCCAGCCCGAAACCGAATTGTTCCGCGTTGCCGATCCGAGCAAGGTGCAGATCGAGGCCGCAGTCGGCCCGGCCGATGCACAGCGGCTCTCGCCCGGAGACCGTGCGATCATCGAACTTCCCGACGGCCGGACGATCGATGCCCGTGTGCGGGCTGTGACCCCCGGCCTGTCGGGCGACACACGCTCGGCAACCGCCGTACTCGATGTGACCGGTGCGCTGCAGCCGGGCCTTGCGGTCCGGGTGCGTCTGCTCCCGAGCCGCGGCGCCGAAACCGGTGGGCCGGTACGGATCGTGATCGCTGACGAAGCCCTCCAGACGCTCGAAGGCCGCGACGTGGTCTTCGTCCGCACGAAGGAAGGATTCCGTGCGCAGACGGTAACCGTCGGCCAGCGCAGTGCAGGCCGCGTCGAAATCCTCTCTGGGCTGAAGCCCGGCCAGATCGTCGCGACCAAGAACGCTTTCCTGCTCAAGGCCGAACTCGGCAAGGGCGCGGGCGAGGAGGAATAAACCGTGATCGCGAAACTGATAGCGTTATCCGTCCGCGCACGCTGGGCGGTTCTCTTCCTTTTCCTCGTAATAGCCGGACTCGGCGTCTGGCAGCTGACCAAGCTGCCGATCGACGCAGTTCCCGACATCACCAATAAGCAGGTGCAAATCAACACGATCGATCCGCGTCTTTCGCCGGTCGAAATCGAGAAACTCGTTACTTATCCGATCGAAATCTCGCTGGCGGGCATTCCGGGGCTCGAGACGACACGCTCGATCTCGCGCAACGGTTTCAGCCAGGTGACGGCGATCTTCACCGATGAAACCGACCTCTATTTCGCGCGCCAGCAGGTGGGCGAACGGCTGCTGCAGGCGGGCGAAAATCTTCCCGACGGGGCCCAGCCGCAGATCGGTCCCGTGACGACGGGTCTCGGCGAGGTCGTCATGTATACCGTCGGCTATAAATTTCCCGACGGGAAGGGCGCCAAGAAGGTCGCGGGCCAGCCAGGCTGGCAACCCGACGGCAGCTATCTGACCCCCGAGGGCGATATCCTCACCGACGAGATTGCCAAATCGGGCTATCTTCGCACGGTGCAGGACTGGATCGTCAGTCCGCAGCTCAAGTCAGTTGGCGGCGTCGCCGGCGTCGACTCCATCGGCGGCTACGCCAAGACCTTCGTCGTCGAGCCCGATCCGACCCGTCTCACCAGCTACGGCATTTCCTACAGTGAACTCGGCGAAGCCCTCGAACGCGCCAATCTCGCGGTCGGTGCCAACTACTACAACCGGGCAGGCGAGGCCTATCTCGTGCGCGTTGATGCACGTGTCCGCTCGGTCGACGAAATCCGCAACGCGGTCGTCGCGACGCGCGGCGGCGTCCCCGTCACCGTCGGGCAGCTTGCCAATGTGAAAATCGGCGGCGACCTCAGAACCGGTGCGGGCAGCATGAACGGCAAAGAGGCGGTGATCGGAACCGTGCTCATGCTGATCGGGCAGAACAGCCGCACCGTTGCGGAAGACGTATCGGCGAAGATCGCGCAGGTGTCGAAGACCCTGCCGCCCGGCGTCGAAGTGAAGGTGGTGCTCGACCGTGCCAAGCTCGTCAACGCGACGGTCGGCACGGTGGAGAAGAACCTGACCGAAGGCGCACTGCTCGTCGCCGCCGCGCTCTTCTTCCTGCTCGGCAACTGGCGTGCCGCGATCATCGCGGTGCTCGTCATCCCCTTCTCCTTCCTGATGATGGCGATGGGCATGAACGCGTTCCGGGTCCCCGGTAACCTGATGAGCCTTGGCGCGCTCGACTTCGGTCTGATCGTCGACGGGGCGGTGATCATCATCGAAAACTGCCTCGCCAGACTGGCGCACCGGCAGGAACATGAAGGGAGATTGCTCAATCTTCGCGAACGTCTCGAGGAGACGATGCGCGCCAGCCAGGAGATGATCAAACCGACAGTCTTCGGGCAGGCGATCATCCTGCTCGCCTTCGCACCGCTGCTGATGTTCACGGGCGTCGAGGGCAAGACCTTCTCGCCGATGGCCATCACCATCATGCTCGCGCTCGTGGCGGCTTTCATTCTCGCGATCACGCTGGTTCCGGCGCTTGTCGCGCTGATGATCCGCGGCAAGGTTGCCGAGAAGGAGGTGTGGGCGATCCGCAAGTCGAAGGAGCGCTATCTCCCGCTACTCGACAAGGCGCTCGCAAAGCCCTGGGCTTTCATCGCCGGCGGCTTTGCCTTCTTCGTCCTTGCCATCCCGGCATTCGGACTGCTCGGCTCGGAATTCATTCCGCAGCTCGACGAGAAGAATATGGCGCTCGCCTCGACGCGCGTGCCTTCGGTGAGCCTCGAACAGTCGCTGGCCATGCAACTCAATGTCGAGACGGCGATTTCGAGCCTGCCTGAAGTCGAACTGATGTTCTCGAAAACCGGCACTGCCGAGGTGGCGACCGACCCGATGCCGCCGAACATCTCGGACGGCTTCATCATCCTGAAGCCGCAAGATCAGTGGCCGGCGGGCGTCGATTCCAAGGCCGATGTCGTCGAGCGTATCGAGAAGGCCGCTGGCGGCCAACTCGGCCAGCTCTATGAAGTCAGCCAGCCGATCGAGCTTCGCTTCAACGAACTAATCGCGGGTGTCCGCGGCGACGTCGCCATCAAGCTCTACGGCGACGACCTCGACAAGATGTCGCTCGCCGCGAACGAGATGGTGCGTGTGCTGCAGGGCATCCCGGGTGCGGGAAGCGTCAAGGCCGACCAGGTTGGCGGCGCTCCCATGCTGGACGTGCAGCTCGATCGCAATGCGATCGCACGCTACGGACTGTCGGTCCAGGAAGTGGCCGACACTGTGTCGGCGGCGCTCGGTGGGCGGGAATCAGGTCTCCTTTACGAAGGCGACCGCCGGTTCGACATTACCGTCCGCGTGCCTGACGCGACCCGTGTCAATCTCGACGACATCCGCGCGCTTCCTGTCCTCCTGCCCTCAGAAGGCGGGAACCGCGGACAGATACCGCTCGCCCAGGTGGCGCAGATCCGGCTGACCGAAGGGCTCAACCAGATCAGCCGCGAAAATGGCAAGCGGCGCGTCGTCGTGCAGGTGAACCTCGAAGGCCGCGATGCGGGGTCCTTTGTAGCCGAAGCGCAGGCGAAGATCGCCAATGTGAAGCTCCCCTCGGGCTATTATCTCGAATGGGGCGGGCAGTTCGAAAGCCTGCAGGCTGCGTCGAAGCGGCTCTCCATCGTGGTTCCGCTCTGCTTCGCCGGTATCTTCATCCTGCTCTACATGGCGCTCGGCACCTTCGGACGCGCGACCGCTGTGTTCCTTGCGGTGCCGCTGGGCCTCGCGGGCGGGGTGTTCACCCTCGCGCTTACGGGCATCAACTTCTCGGTCTCGGCGGCTGTGGGCTTCATCTGCCTTGCCGGCGTCGCGGTGCTCAACGGTCTCGTCGTCATGACGGCGATCCGCGAGCGGCTCGAGAATGATGTCCCGCTCACGGAGGCAATCCGTGAGGGCATGACCGAGAAGATGCGCGCGGTGATCATGACCGGTTTCGTGCCCGCGATCGGCTTCGTGCCGATGGCGATCGCGACCGGCACGGGTGCCGAAGTGCAGAAGCCGCTCGCGACGACCGTCATCGGCGGCCTCATCGCGGCGACGATCCTGACGCTGCTCGTTCTCCCCGCGATCGCAAAGGTCGTTCTCGGGGCGGACTGGCAGCCGAAGTTCCTGAAGCGGAAAGCGGAGCCGGCGGTCCAGCCGGTCACGGAATAGGGAGAGACTGTCATGACAAAAGCATCCAAGCTCTTGCGCATCTACACCGATGAATCCGCCTTCTTCGGCGATCAGCGGGTCTTCGAGTTCATCTCCGAACTCGCTCGCCAGCAAAAGCTGGCAGGCGTTACGGTGCTCGAAGCGGTTCTTGGTTTCGGTCGCTCGGCGCATCTCCACCGCAAGCATGCGCTGGAGAATGACAGGGCGGTCGTGGTCGAGATCATCGACGAGGAGCAGCGGCTCCGCGACTTTGCGGCGCAGCTGACCGAAATATCGGACATCGGGCTCATCACGCTCGAAGCGGTCGACATCCTCGGCGGGAAATCCGCCGCGGAGCCCCCCGATGTTCAGAGCTGACCGGCATCTTGCCGGTCTACACCGCGGCGCAGGTCCCCGGCCTGCGTCGCGGACCAGCTTGCCGGAGCGAGGAGCTCGCCGATGTTCTCGGTAGGAACCTCGCTCCGCCTGCCGGTCCCGATCGGACGGGTCTGGCGGCTGCTCGTCGATATCGAGCGGTACGGCGACTGGCATCCGACGCTCCGCTTCACCGATCGTCCGGGTGATGAAGAGCGCGTGGACTATGTCTACTCGCCGCGCGGACCGCGCGGGCCGGAACTGTCGGCCGAGGGCCGGATCACCTGTCTCGACTGGCTCTCGGGTTTTTCCTGGCGGACGGGCATGCGCGGTCTGCTCGTCATCGAGGAAAGCTACCGACTCGAAAAGCTCGGTCAGGGTGTCGAGGTGACGCACCGGCTCGACTGCCGGGGCTTCTTCTCGTGGCTCGGCTACCCATTTCTACGTCGCGCCTGCTCGGTGTTCCTGCGCCGCTCGAACGCTGCGCTCGAAAAGCATTTCCGCCGCACGACCGTCCAGTCCCGCTACGCGCGGCCGAGCGGGCGTCGCGCATGAATTTGAACTTGAAACCTGGCCGTCGGAGGCCCCTCTCATTCGCCCCCCACCACGGGCAGGGATCTCCGGCGGTCAGGGAGGTGCGGGAGATCACTTCCCGGTACTCCCGCACCTCATCCTGCCGGGCGTTGAACATAGGCGCCGAACGCATTGCCGGTTGCCAAGAGAAAAGGATGGCATCATGAGTGACCAGTTGCGGCTCGATATTCCGCTTCTCCTCCCCGAAGTCGCCGATACCGCCGACCGCTGCGTCGCGCGCCTGATGGGCGAACTCGAAGGACGCGACGGCGTCGACAAGGTGCATGTGGTCCGCTCCAGCGACGGCTCGCCGCCGCAGCTCTGCATCCATTACCGTCCGGATATTCTCCCGCTCGAACGCGTGCGGCAGCTCGCGCGCAGCGCCGGCGCCGAGCTCACCGGCCAATATCAACATCTCTTCTGGGACGACCTCGAAGGCGTCGGCCACGCCCGGCGCGCGCGGACGATCGGACTCAAGCTTCGCGAAATGCCGGGCGTGATCGAGGCCGAAGTCGGCGCCGCGGGGACGCTGCGCGCCGAGTTCCAGCGCTCGGAAACCACCATCGAAACGATCAGAAAGACACTCTCGGATATGGGCGTCACACAGAAATCGGCTGCCGTCGCTGCGGCTCGCCCGGCACAAGCCCCCCACAAGCATGGCGATGATGGCCATGACCATGGACCGGATCATGCGCATGGGCCTGATCACAAACATGGCCACACGGGTGAGGACAACCACGACCATGGCCATGATCATGGCGGCATTTTCGGCGAGCGGACCGAACTGATCTTCGCGCTGCTGTGCGGTCTCGTCCTCGGCATCGGCTTTGCCATCGAAATGCTCGCCGCGGCACCGGAGTGGGTGCCGCTCGCATTCTATATTGCCGCTTATGGCTTCGGCGGCTGGTTTACGGTCCGCGAAGCCATCGAGAATCTGAAGCTCAAGCGCTTCGAGATCGACACGCTGATGCTCGTCGCCGCGGCCGGCGCCGCAGCGCTCGGTGCATGGGCCGAGGGCGCACTGCTCCTCTTCCTCTTCAGCCTCGGCCATGCGCTCGAACATTATGCCATGGGCCGCGCCAAGCGCGCGATCGAGGCGCTCGCCGAGTTGGCGCCGCAGACCGCGACGGTGAAGGATGCCGACGGGACGGCGCGCGAAGTCTCCGTCGAGCAGCTGGCGATTGGCGACACCGTCATCGTCAAGCCCAATGAGCGACTTGCTGCCGACGGCTTCGTCGTCGTTGGCCGCACGGCGGTCAACCAGGCCCCGGTTACCGGCGAGAGCGTCCCCGTTGACAAGGAACCGGTGGCCGATCGCGCGCAGGCTGCGGCAAAGCCCGACGCACTCGACGGGAAATATCGTGTCTTCGCGGGCACCATCAACGGCTATGGCGCGATCGAGATCGCGGTAACCCGTCTTGCCGCCGATACGACGCTCGCCAAGGTCGTGAAGATGGTGAGCGAAGCGGAGACGCAGAAATCGCCGACCCAGCGCTTCACCGACAAGTTCGAGCGCATCTTCGTGCCGAGCGTGCTCGCGCTCGTGTTCGTCCTGCTCTTCGCCTGGGTCGTTGTCGACGAGCCATTCCGCGACAGCTTCTATCGCGCCATGGCGGTCCTCGTCGCGGCAAGCCCGTGCGCGCTGGCCATCGCGACGCCGAGCGCCGTCCTGTCGGGCGTTGCGCGTGCGGCGCGCGGCGGCGTGCTGGTCAAAGGCGGTGGCCCGCTCGAAAATCTCGGCTCGCTGACCGCGCTGGCGTTCGACAAGACGGGAACGCTCACCGAGGGAAAGCCGCGCATCACCGACGTCCTGCCGGCCAACGGCGTGCCGAAGGAGGAACTGCTGCGCATCGCGGTGGCGGTCGAGCGGCTGAGCGATCATCCGCTTGCCGCTGCCATCGCGCGCGATGGCGAGGCCATGCTGACGTCGACGCGCGTACCGGTAGCGGACGACCTCAACAGCCTGACGGGTCGCGGCGTCACGGCGAAGGTCGAGGGCGAGACCGTCCTCATCGGCAAGGCCGAAATGTTCGGTGCAGACGGCATCGCGCCGATCGGCGGCGAAGTGGCGACGGCGATCGCAGGCCTCCGCGAGCAGGGACGCACGACGATGGTGGTCCGTATGGGCGACCGCGATTTGGGCGCGATCGGCTTGATGGACACGCCGCGCGAGGCGGCGCGCACGGCGATTGCCAAGCTCCGCGAGCTCGGAATCGGACGGATGATCATGATCTCGGGCGATCACCAGAAGGTCGCCGAATCCATCGCCGCCGAGGTCGGGATCGACGAGGCCTGGGGCGACCTGATGCCCGATCAGAAGGTCGACGCCATTCGCGATCTCAAGGCCCAGCAGCCGGTCGCGATGGTGGGTGACGGTGTCAACGATGCCCCGGCCATGGCGAGCGCGACCGTCGGGATCGCGATGGGCGCCGCCGGGTCGGACGTCGCGCTCGAAACCGCCGACGTTGCGCTCATGGCCGACGATCTTGCTCACCTACCGTTTGCAATCGGCCTCAGCCGCCAGACGCGGCGGATCATCCGCCAGAATCTCGTGGTGAGCCTCGGCATCGTCGTCGTGCTTGTCCCGGCAACGATCCTCGGTCTCGGCATCGGCCCCGCGGTGGCCGCGCATGAGGGCTCGACGCTGGTGGTGGTCGCCAACGCATTGCGGCTGCTCGCCTATCGCGACCGCAGTGCCGGTTGAACCGCAGACGCGGCGGGCGTGGAAGACCGGAAAGGGGAGAGAGGATGAATTTCAAGAATATCTCGGCCTGGTCCATCCGGAACCCGATCCCGCCGCTCGTCATGTTTTTCGGCCTGACGGTGGCGGGCATCGTCTCCTTCCTCATGATGGGGGTTCAGAGCGATCCCGACATCGATTTTCCGGGGGCGATCGTCATCATCGCGCAGCCGGGCGCCGCACCCACCGAACTCGAGACCCAGGTCACGCAGCGTGTCGAGGCGGCGGTGCGGACGATCGAGGGGATCGACGAGCTCAATTCGACGGTCACCGAAGGCCAGTCGCAGACGTTCGTCCAGTTCGCGATCGGCACGCCGATAGACCGGGCGGTGACCGATATCCGCGACAAGATCACCCAGATCCGCAGCAACCTGCCGAACGGAATCCTCGAGCCGCAGGTCATCCGCCTCTCGACCTCGGGCAACACGCTCGCTTATTGGTCGGCCTCCGCCACCGACATGACGCTCGAGGAATTGAGCTGGTATGTCGACAATGTCGTCGCCAAACGGCTGATCGCGGTCCCCGGCATGGGCGACGCCTATCGCCGGGGCGGCGTGAGCCGGGAAATCCGCGTCATCCTCAACCCCGAGCGGATGCGCGCCTACGGCCTCACCGCCGCCGCGGTGAACACCCAGCTCGTCCAGCTCAACATCAATGCTGCGGGCGGCCGGATGGAGGTCGCGGGGTCCGAACAGGCGGTGCGCATCCTCGGCAATGCGAGCAGCGCCAACGCGCTCGGCGAGACCTTGATCTCGGTCGGCACGAACCGGACCGTGCGCCTTGCCGATATCGCCGAGGTCAAGGATCTCTACGCCGAGCAGCGCTCGGTCTCGAAGCAGGACGGGCGGCAGGTGCTGACCTTCGGATTCGAGCGCGCGAAGGGCGCCTCCGATGTCACCGTTTACGACGCGGCGGTCGAGGAGCTGCGAAAGCTCGAGAAGGAAAACCCCAAGGTCAAATTCACCGAGCTGTTCAGCGATATCGAATATACCAAGGGCCAATATCATTCGGCGATCAATGCGATGGTCGAGGGCGCGATCCTCGCGGTCGTCGTCGTCTTCCTCTTCCTGCGCGACTGGCGCGCGACGCTGATATCCGCGCTCGCCATCCCGCTGTCGGCGGTCCCGACCTTCCTGTTCATGGACCTCATGGGCTTCTCGCTCAACATGATGACCTTGCTCGCGCTCAGCCTCGTTGCCGGCGTGCTGGTCGACGATGCGATCGTCGAGATCGAGAATATCGTGCGCCACATGCGGATGGGCAAATCGGCCTATCAGGCCTCGATTGACGCCGCGGACGAGATCGGGCTCGCAGTGCTCGCGACGACCATGACGATTGTCGCGGTGTTCCTGCCGGTCGGGCTGATGCCGGGCGTCGCGGGGCAGTATTTCAAGAATTTCGGGCTGACGGTCGTGGCCGCGGTGCTGATGAGCCTCGCGGTCGCGCGCATGATCACGCCCATGCTCGCCGCCTATTTTCTCTCTGCGCAGGGCCCGCAGAAACATGGCGAGGGCCCGCTGATCGACACCTATATGCGCATCTTGCGCTGGAGCCTCGATACCAGCGGGGCCGCTGCCGCGCGTGCGCGCGGCGGGCGCTGGAAATGGCTCGCCTATATCAAGGACCACCGGCTCTGGGTGGTCGGTATCGGGGTGCTGGCGCTCTTTGCGACCATTTTCAGCTTCTCGCTGCTCCCGATGACCTTTCAGCCTTCGATCGATTCCGACACGAGCCGCGTCGCCATCCAGCTCGCACCGGGTGCAACGCTCGAACAGACCGAGACGGTTGCCGACGAGGTGACCGATCTCATGAAGCGCGATCCGCTCGTCCAATCCGCTTTGTCGCGGATCGATGTCGGCACGGCGACGGTCTATCTGAAATTGCGCAAAGACCGCGACCTCACCTCGACCGAGTTCGAAAAGGACCGCGCGCCGCGGCTGGCTGAGGTTCCCGATGCCCGCATCAACTTCCAGTCGCAGCATGGCGGTGGCGGCGGGAGCAGCCGTGACATCTCGATCACGCTCGGCAGCGACGACCCGAAGAAGCTCGAAGATGTCGGCAACCGGTTGCTTGCTCAAATGGCACGCGTGAAGGAAATCCGCTCGCCGCGTGTCGAGGGCAATCTCCAGCGCCCCGAGATCGTCATTCGCCCGCGCTTCGCGCTCGCGGCGCAGCTCGGCGTGACGACACAGGCGCTTAGCCAGTCGATCCGCGTCGCGACATTGGGCGAGATTGACCAGAACAGTGCAAAATTCTCGCTCTCCGACCGGCAGATACCTGTGCGCGTCGCGCTTGCGGAAACCGCGCGCGAGCGGCTCGATACGCTTCGCAACATGCCGGTTCCGACCCGGAACGGGGGAACGGTGCCGCTCTCGGTCGTGGCCGAGATCGGCTTCGGCGCCGGCCCGACCCAGATCAATCGCACCAACCAGGTGCGCCAGCTCACCATCGGGGCCGACCTTGCTCCGGGTCTCGTGACCGGTCAGGCGATGGAGAAAGTCGAAGCGCTGCCGGCGCTCAAGACGCTGCCCGCCGGGGTCACGCGGCTGGTCCTCGGAAGTGCCAAGTGGCAGGCCGAGATGCTGCGCAACTTCGCAATCGCGGTCGTATCGGGGATCTTCCTCGTGCTCGCTGTGCTGATCCTGCTCTATCGCAAGATCATCCCGCCCTTCGTCAACATGGGCTCGCTTCTGCTCGCCCCGCTCGGCGGGGCGATCGCGTTGCTCTTGACGGGCTACCCGCTCTCGCTTCCCGTGTTCATCGGCGTGCTGATGCTGCTCGGTATCGTCGGCAAGAACAGCATCCTCCTCGTCGATTTCGCGATCGAGGAAATGGCATCCGGGGTGCCGCGCGACGAGGCGATCGTCGACGCCGGGCACAAGCGCGCGCAGCCGATCCTGATGACCACGGTCGCGATGGTCGCGGGCATGATCCCGACCGCGCTGTCGCTCAACGGCGACGGCGCATGGCGCGCGCCGATGGCGGTCACGGTGATTGGCGGGCTCATCCTTTCGACGATGCTGACGCTGCTGATCGTGCCGGCGTCCTTCAGCCTCGCGGCGGGCTTCGAACGCCGGATGGCCCCGCGCCTGCGCCGCTGGTTCACAACGGGCGGTGCGCACGCCGACCCATCGCCTGCGGGTGTCACCGACATCGGCGCGGGGCAAAGCCCGGCGGCCGATCGATAGAGGAGTGAAGCTGATGGAGTTCGAGCGGGAGCATGACCTCCCCTATAGTCCGGAACAGATATGGGCGGTCCTCGGCGATTTCGAGAACCACCGGATTTGGAATCCCTATGTCCGGATCGAGCGGCTTGCCGAGGATCCGATCGCGATCCGCTATTCGATGCGCATGGATCCGCACAAACCCAAGTTTCTTGAAGTGTCCGCGACGGTCCTTTCCGCGCGCGCCGGCGAGGAGCTGATACTCGACGTGAAGCCGAGCTTCATCCTCCAATTCGAGGAGAGCTATATCCTGACCCGGACGCCGGAAGGGACCAGATTCCTCCATCGCTACCGCTGCCGCGGGCCCTTTGCCTGGCTCCGGCTTCCCGGCATCAAGACGAGCTTTCAAAGGATGCTCGCGTCGATCGACGGCATCCTGGTCAGCTACCTCAAGTCCAAATATAGCAAGCCGCAATCGCCGCCGCGACGGCCCAAGTCCAAGTTCAAAGGCGGTCGGCGATGATGAGCTTTCCGCTGCTCGCGCCGCACAAATGGCGTCCGCTCGGCGCGGCTTGGGCCATCGCCCTCCTGTCGAGCCTTGCCGTTCTCTTCGTCGGCGAGGTCATGGGCCAGGCGCCGTGCGACCTCTGCTGGTTCCAGCGCGCCTTCATGTTCCCGCTGGCGATCATTCTCGGCATCGCGGCGTTCAGGTCGGACCGCGCCGTCGTTCCTTATGGACTGGCGCTGGCTTTCGGCGGCGGCCTCGTCGCGCTCTACCATAGCCTGCTCTACGTCGGTGTCATTCCGGCTCCGATCGTCCCTTGTACCGGCGGCCCGTCGTGCTCGGGTGAGAGCATGGCAATCGGAGGCGTGCCGCTGCCCCTCCTGTCGCTGGCCGCATTCGCGCTCATCCTTACCCTCTTGCTCAACTTCCAAAGGAGACTGAAATCATGAACAGACGTATCGGAGTGGTGGCCACGCTTGTACTCTCGGCACTCGCCTTCACCGGGGGCGCGATGCTCTACAGCGGAACCGCCGAGGGCGAACCCACGAAGAAGGTCGTGGCGGGGCCCGTCGACAGCCTCATTCGCCCGCACTCGCCGATCATCGGCCCGAAGAATGCCCCGGTCACGATCGTCGAATTCTTCGACCCCTCGTGCGAGGCCTGCCGTGCCTTCTATCCGACGGTGAAGGGCATCGTCGCCAAATATCCCAAGGATGTGCGTCTCGTGATGCGCTACCTGCCGCTGCACCCCGGCTCGGCCGAGGCGATCGTGATCCTCGAAGCAGCGCGCGTGCAGGGCAAGCTCGAACCGGTGACAGCCGCGCTGCTCGAGGCGCAGCCCGACTGGCATGACGGAAAGATGGACGGGGCCTGGGCCGCGGCGGAGAAGGCCGGCCTCAATGTCGCGAAGGCGCGCGCGATGCCGACCGCCGATGCGATGGCATGGATGGAGCAGGACATTGCCGACGCGCGAGCGGTCGGCGTCAAGGGCACCCCGACCTTCTTCGTCAATGGCGAGATGCTCGTCCAGCCCAGCCCCGAACAGGTCGAGGCCAAGGTTCAGGCCGCGGTCGCGGCAAAGGGCAAATGAGGGCCGCACCCGTCCCGCTTCGTCCACGTGGGACGGGTGCCCACCATGCAGCGCGACGCCGTCTCTCCCGCCATCGGCCTGCCGCATGGAGACGCCGGGTCACCGCCCGATCGGCGGCATCGGAGCCAATATTCACAGCGCATTCAACCATGAAGGGGGACTTTGAACGCCACGAAAAGGAGAGACTGACATGCGAAAATTTCTGACGATCGCGGCTGCGATGCTCGCCTTTGCGGTCCCCGGAATGGCCCTTGCCCAGCACCATGGCGATCGCGGGGGATATAATCGCGGCCATGATGCGCCGCGGGGCCATGACCGCGACTATCGTTCCTCCCGTCATGGCGTACCCAATTACGGCTATGACCGGGGCTATCGCGGCTATGACCCTTATTATCGCGGCTACGACCGCCGCTACGAACGCCGGGATCGCTACGAACGACGCTACCAGAAGCGCCGGATGCACCACCACCACCGCGGGCGTCACTGGCGCGGCTAGTCGATATCCGGCGGGCAGGGCGAGCGGCTACCGCTTCGCCCGATAGATTGAAATCGAGCCGGTCGGCGTCGGGATGACCTTCACCTCCTCGACCGCCTCGAACCCTGCGGCTGCAAGGATCTCCGGAACACAGCCCTTCGCATTGGGTTCGGTAAATTCGAACCCGTCGAGCAGCTGTATCTGGCGAAACAGCATGCGCATCAACAGTGAGCGTTGCTCGCCATAATCGGCGATGAAGAGCGTGCCGCCCGGCTTCAGGAGACTGAACATCTGCGCGGCGATCGCTTCCTTCACGTCCATCGGGCACTGGTGGAGGACGAGGCTCGAGACGATCTTGTCGCATTGCTGGAGGGCGTCGATGGCGTCGAGTTCGTCGCCCATCGCCTCGAACCATTGGATATTTGCGCCCGCGACATCTGCCTTGGCGCGCGCGATCTCGAGTATGGCCGGGTCCGGGTCGACCGCCAATATCTCGCTTTCCGGCGCTGCGCCCTTGAGCGCGATTGCGAACGTGCCAGTGCCGCAACCGATATCGACGATCCGCTCGCCCGGTTGGGGTGCCACTAGCTTCAGCAGATCGCTTCGCCACCTCTTCTCGCGCGTCATGAGCGCGATCGCGGCGTCATAGCGGTCGAGCGAGCCGCTCTTCCCAAGCGCGGGTATAAAATCTCTGTCGGTGCCTGTCATGACCCCTGCCTAGCAAAGCTGCCATGTCCTCGCTTGAACGGAGCGGCTACGGCTCGATGAGCAGATCGCTTGCCCGGATACCAAACATGGTCTTGATCGTGCGTGCAAAATGCGGGCTGTCGCTGAACCCGGCCAGGTGCGCCGCTTCGGTTGCGCTGTAGCGCGCCTCGATTGCCTCAAAGGCGATGAGCAAGCGGCGCCACAGCACGTAGCGCTTGAACGGCATACCCACTTCGGCGGCAAACAGATGCCGGAAGCGTCCAAGCGAAAGGTCACAGTCAGTCGCTGTGTCGGCGAGCCGTACCAGACCTGTCGAGATCAGACGATCGACCGAAGCGGCAGCCCGCGCGACGCGCGGGTCGAGCGGACGGCGGATATCTCTCGTCAGCCAGCTCTCCCAGAACGATGCACGTGCCCTCTCCGCGACAAATACAGCATCGCAGCCGAGCAGCCGTCTTCTCAATTCCTCCGGCGGCCCAAAACCGACCGTCGGCTCGACAAACCATAGTTCCGCCGTTGGCGCGGGAAGCAAGCGGTGAAGTGTATCGGGTTCGATAAGTATGCACTGCCCCGACAAATGGGCACCGCTCGCGTCGATCGCGGTAAGCTTCTCGTCGCTGAAGACCGCCTGCGCTGCGAAATGACGATGGGAGGCCGCGTCGCCGACGGAGCCCGACCAGCAAGCATAATAATCGCTGAGGCGAAGCTGGCCTTTCCAATGGGACGTTCCCGACATCGGCTACCCATAGCAGCCTTTCCCTGTCTTCGCACGGACACCCGATGAATCCTCCCTAGGCCGGCGCGTATGGGGCGCCATCGACGGATCCATTGGATCAGGAAGGTCGTCACAATGACTTGCGCAAGATACTCTTGCGCGGAGGTTTCACCGTTGCGGTGGCTTTGCTGACGTTGCTGTCAGTGGCCAAAGGGCCTGACCGCTCGCCGCGCCGCTTTCATTGCAAAGATGGGGAATTAGAAAAGCCGCATGGTGAAGCCGGATCACGTCGAAATTCGCGTTTGGCTCATCCATGTCCGATCACGGACTGTTTCCTATAGCCCTCAGGTCAAGAACAGTGTTGCGGAAACGGGCGGATATGATGGCCCCGCCCAGCCCTCTGACACGCAAGGAACGAATGACCGGCAGCTCGACCGGGTCAGCCGCAACAGGCCCCTTTGCCGCCCTCGACCTGCACCGGTGGACAGGGCATCGTCCCATAGGAACAATAGACGCAGCAGTCTCCCGGCAGCGGCTTGAGTACCGCGCCGCATCCCTTGCAATCGTAGAAATATTGGCATGCGTCGGTGGGCATGATTTCGTCTGCGCCGTGCCCGCAGAGCGGACAAGTCAGCGTCGATCCGAGATTCGGCGACGATTCAAGCATAGCGATAGCCCAGCCACAGCAGAACGCCGCCGACGACCAGGCCGACCAGTGTCGCGGCGCGCAGCGCCGTCGGCACGCATCGACCATCCGCTCCGCAGCGCGCGGCGCGTGCCTGCTGGCGAGCGAGCAGGATTCCGCCGGCCACAAGCGAAATCACTCCGAATGCGACGAACCAGAGCCGGTAGGGCGCCGCTGGGACCGCAATGCCGACGAGCCAGGCGGACCCGATTCCCGCCGAGGCAAGCAACATAGGAAGGGCGCAGCAAGTGGCTGCGATAAAGCCCGACGCGATCCCCCCGAGCGTCAGCGAAATGGCCCCAATTCCTTTCGGGCGCCTTAGATCTCCGGTCAAAATAGAACTCCTTGTTTCGCGGTAGAGGCAAGTCTAGCATCTGTAGCGACTACAGACGCAAGCGGAATCGCAATGCCCCCTTCCAGCACCATCCCGATTGGCGAAGTTTCCCGGCGCACCGGCTGCAACATCGAGACTATTCGCTACTATGAGCGCATAGGCATCCTGCCTGCACCTGTCCGGCGAGGCCGGTTTCGCCGCTATGATTCTGCCGACGTTAGACGTCTCGCGTTCGTGCGTCGCGCCCGCGAGCTCGGTTTCCCGCTTCATACCATCCGGACTTTACTCGCTTTAGCCGAAGGTGGTGGCCATTCCTGCGACCAGGCCCGCCAGATGGCCGAGACACAGCTGTCGGATGTTCGTGCCAAGCAAGCGGACCTCGAGCGCATGGCCGTGGTGCTGGATGAGCTTGTTCGGGCATGCGGCGCCGGCGACGCCAGCGGCTGCCCGCTCCTCGAAGCTCTGTCCGACTAGGTCCGCGCGGAGCGGTTGGGTTTGCGTGCCGCGGAGAAGAGGGCTTTTGCCCCGAAAGTACGAAGCGTGCCAGTTTTTCGGGCCCCTTGTACCCGCGCGCAGAGGGCGGTGTTTCGAAACCGGATCCTAGTCGAAAATCTCGTTCCGACTGGCTCCCCGCCGCGAAGCTGAAGCAATGGGCCGCGTCGGACAATCGCGCGCGGACGCTCGACGCGCCGGCGATGATGCGGCCGCCGCGCACTCCGCTATTGGCCCCGCGTCACCTCCATCCGGCGATGCTGCTGGCTGTTGTAGCGATAGCCGATCCAGAGGATCGCAAGCGCCAGAAGCTGGAGCAGCAACGGTTCGAGCGAAGGAAAAATCCCGACCGCCGGGAAGCGGGGGAAATGGGCGAGCGGTGTAATGCCGAGGAGTCCGGCTTCCTGCAGGGCGCCTGCTCCCTTGCCGGAGAGAACGACCGCTAGGACCGCGATCAGGGCGGAACTATAGGCGAAGAATTTCCCGATCGGCAGAACGCGGCTGTAGCGAAGCATCACCCACGCGATAACGGCGAGGATTGCCAGCGCTGTTCCCGCTCCAGCCGCGATGGCCCCGCTGCTCCCTTGCGTGGCGAGCGCCGCGAAAAACAGGATGGTTTCGAAGACTTCCCGATAGACGACGAGAAAGGCGAGCCCGAACAGGAACCAGGCCGAGCGGCGCGAAAGCGCCTTGCCCATCGCCTCGCGAATATAGCGCTGCCAGCTCTCGGCATGCGACTTGCCATGCATCCAGATGCCGACCCAGACCAGAACCACCGCCGCAAATAGAGAGCCGAAACCTTCGGTCAGTTCGCGGCTCGCACCGCTGACCGAAATGGCATAGGTCGCGATCGCCCAGGTCCCGCCGCCGGCGACGAGCGCCGCGATCCAGCCGCCATGGACATAGGGCAGGACTTCGGGCCGTTCGGCCTTTCGCAAAAACGCGATCATCGCCACGACGATCAACAGGGCTTCGAGCCCTTCGCGCAGGAGGATGGTCAATGCTCCGACGAAGGTCGATGCGTCGCTGGCGGCACCGGGAGCCAGCGCGGTCTCGGCATCGGCGAAAAGTGCTTCGACCGACGCCGCCTTGCCTGCCACGGCCTCGACCGGCAGGCCGCGACCGATCGACACGCGATAATCGGCCATGGCGGATTCGATGTGCGCCATCAGACCCGCGTTGCGGGTGGTCAAAATCGGCTCGAGCGGCTCGAATCCGTCAAGATAGGCGGATAGCGCGAGACGCTCGGCCTCGTCGCGGTTTCCGTTTCGATAGGCGGCGAGGCTTTGCGCAAGCTTGTCCCGCGCCACGGCGAGCGACGTGGGCGTGGCCGCGCTCAGCGCCTTGGGGTCGGCGCGCAAATAAGCGGTGACCGCATCGGCAGGCCCCTGTCCGAGCCCGCGGCCGAGCGCTTCCGGGCTTAGGCTGGTAAAGGCTTGCAGGTCGGACATCTGCCCGCGAGCGGACGGATCGCGCTCCCAGATGCGCTTGCCGGCCGCGGCATCCTGAAAGGCAAAACTGCCGGCATAGGTTGCCACCGCCCAACGGTCGTCGGAAGACAAATGAGCAAAACTGGGCATCGACGTGCCCTCAAGCCCCTGTCCTATGACTTGGTAGAGCGCGAACAGGCTGCGCTTGCGGGCGCGGTCGGCATCGGTGAAATCGATCGGCGCCGGGTCGAGCCCCATCGCCTGAGGCCCTTTGCCGTCACCGCGCGTACCGTGACAACTGGCGCAATTTTCGAGATATATCTGGGCACCGCGCCGGGGATCGGGGGCGTTGCGAGGCGCAAGGGGCACGGGGTAGGCGGCGAGCAAGTCGGTCGCGACCTTGCGCGCAAGTCCGGCCACCTTGGCCGGGTCCGACCTTGAGGCGATGGCCGCTTCGAGCTGCCCCGCTTCGGATGCGAGGCGCGCGCGCGCCGAGGTCGCCGGAAGCGCCGCGATACCCTTGCGAACCGTTGCCGAAAACTCGGTCATCTCGGCATATTCGACTGGGCTGGTCACCTGGCCATTTGCGACGGCACCGGCATAGTCGACGGCGACATAATCCAGCAGGCGCCAGATGGTCTGGACCTCGTCGGCGTCGCTGCGGGCCTGTGCTGCTTGCGCGGCGAAGCCGGCGATGACGGCGAGCAGGATCAGCAGAAAGCGAAAGCGGGGAGCGGGCGCCATCGATCCTATCCGGCCGCAGCCGACAATTCGCGCAGCTCGGTGCGCGCGCCGCGGAGGATTTCATAGGCCGAGTGGAGGAAGAGCGCAGCGATGATCGCGGCAACCGCGAGATCGGGCCAGGCCTCGCCAGTCCAGGCGACAAGGCCCGCCGCGAAAATAACCGCGACATTGGCGACCGCGTCGTTGCGACTGAACAGCCATACTGCGCGGACGTTGGCGTCGCCTTCGCGAAACCGCGAGAGGACGGCGGCCGAGGTCAGATTGACCAGCAGTGCGGCAATGCCGATCGCGCCCATCAACTCGGCTTCGGGCGGAACGGCGGTCAGCGCGCGCCACAGCGCGACGCCGATCACGCCGAGACCCAAGGTCAGCAGGAACAGGCCCTGGGCGACGGCGATGCGTGTGCGCGCCAGTGCGGTCCAGCCGATCGCCACGAGCCCGGCGAGCGTGATCGTGCCATCGCCGATGAAATCGAGCGAGTCCGCCTTGAGCGCCTGGCTGTTGGCGATGAACCCGCCGACGATCTCGATCGCGCCGAACCCGAGATTGAGGAGCACGACGATCCACAAGGCGCGGCGATAGGCCGGATCCTTTTCCGCACGCACGGGGTCGCCCGTGCAGCCGCATGCGTCCCCGCTTTCAGACCCTTCCGTCATCGCGTCTTCATCTCCATGCTGCCGCCTCGGCGCCCTTTTTGCTGTCTTCAACTTCGGACATGGCCAGCCTATACAATCTCCAGTCACTGGAGGATCAAGCGAATTATGACCAAGCGGCTCGCGATCGGCGATCTGGCCCGGCAGACCGGCACCAAGGTCAATACCATCCGCTTCTACGAGGAAATCGGGCTGCTACCCGAGGCGCTCCGCACAGCCTCAGGCCGGCGAACTTATGATACGGCCGATCTGCGCCGCCTTGCCTTCATTCGCCATGCGCGGCAGCTCGGCTTTTCCATCCCCGAGATTCGGTCATTGCTGGCGCTTTCGGACCAGCCCGATCGCGATTGCGCCGAAGCCGCGGCCATTGCGCGCGAGCATCTTCACGATATCGGCATTCGCATCGCACGGCTCGAAACATTGCGCTCGGCGCTGACCGATGTCGCGACCTCCTGCGAGGGCGGCCGGGTCGCCGAATGCCGGGTGATCGAGGCGATCGCCGGAACCGAGCTCGCGCTCTAATCCGATCGGTCGCTCCGCGCTGACGCGCCTGGGTTCGAGCAAGGACGTGAGTGATCGCGCGCGGTGTTCGGCTGAATCTCCGCGCGCGATGCTGAGTCTCTTATGGCGCCTTGTCGAGCTTGGTGATCGTTCCAGCCTTGCCATCCCAATCGAGCTCGAACGCGACCTTGTCGCCGACCTTGATGTCCTTGAGCAGGTCCGGTTTCGCCGCAAAGCCCATCGTCATCGGAGGCCATTCGAGTTCGACGATCGCGCTATGATCGAGCGTGACCTGGCCCTTCGCCGTATCGATTGCGGTCACGGTTGCTGTGCCTTTGCCATGCTTGGTTTCAGCCGGCATCGCCATGGTCCCGGCATCATTGGCCGCTGCAGCGGCCTTTTCGTCGGCTTTGGGCGCCTCACTTTGCTTGCCGCAGCCGGCAAGTGCCACGCTGAGCGCAAGACTCAGTGCGATACCAATGGATGCCTTCATGTCTTTTCTCCTTCTGGTTGAACGGGATGTGCCGCGCGCCGCCGCATGAGCAGATAGGCGGCGGGAATGATGAGCATCGACAAAAGCGGCGCGGTCAGCATGCCGCCGATCATCGGCGCCGCGATACGGCTCATCACCTCCGAGCCGGTGCCGGTTCCGACCAGGATCGGGAAAAGGCTGGCGAGGATGACCGCGACGGTCATCGCCTTCGGCCGGACACGCAGCAGCGCGCCTTCGCGAACCGCGGCCAATATGTCGCCGTCGCTGCGATCGGCGAGCGCATGCTTGAGATAGATGAGCATAACGACCCCGAACTCGGCGGCGACGCCCGCGAGCGCTATGAACCCGACCGCGCTTGCGACCGACTGGTTGTAGCCGAGCAGATAGAGCAGCCAGAGCCCCCCGGTGAGCGCGAAGGGCAAGGTCGCCATGATGAGCAACGCCTCATCCCAGCGGCGGAAGGTGAGATAAAGCAGGACGAAGATGATCGCGAGCGTGACCGGTATGACTATCTTCATTCGTTCGGTCGCGCGGATGAGAAACTCGAACTGCCCGGTGTAGGAGATGCTGATGCCCGGAGGCAGATTGACGTCGCGCGCGATCGCCCGCTGGATGTCCTGCACCAGGCCCTGCAAGTCGCGGCCCCGGCTATCGACATAGATAAAAGTCACCGGGCGAGCATTTTCGCTGCGCAGCATTGGCGGGCCATCGCTGACCTTGACGCTGGCGACGGTGCCGAGCGTTATCTGCTGGCGAGAAGGCGTCAAGACCGGAAGGCTGGCCAGTTCGCCGATACTGTCGCGCAGTTCGCGCGGATAGCGCACGCTGATCGGATAGCGGGCGAGCCCCTCGACGGTCTGGCCGATCGTCTCGCCGCCGATCGCGCCGGCGACGATCTCCTGGACGTCGGCGACATTGAGGCCGTAGCGCGCCGCCGCGGCGCGATCGATGTCGACATCGATATAGCGGCCGCCGGTCAGGCGCTCGGCCAGCGCCGACGCGACGCCGGGCACGGTCTTGACGACAGTTTCGATGCGCTTGGCGGTGCGATCAATCTCGGCGAGGTCAGATCCCGCGACCTTGATGCCCACCGGGCTCTTGATCCCGGTCGCGAGCATATCGATGCGGTTGCGGATCGGGGGAATCCAGAAATTGGCGAGCCCCGGAACGCGGACGCGCGCATCGAGTTCCTCGACCAGCTTTTCCTCGGTCATGCCGGGACGCCATTGCTCTTTCGGTTTGAAGCGGATCGTCGTTTCGAACATCTCTAGGGGCGCCGGGTCGGTCGCGGTGTCGGCGCGCCCTGCCTTGCCGAACACGCTCTCGACCTCGGGCACCGTCTTGATTAGCCGATCGGTTTGCTGGAGCAGGCTCGACGCGCGCGCCGCCGAGATGCCGGGAAGCGCCGAGGGCATGTAGAGCAGGTCGCCTTCGCGCATCTGCGGCATGAACTCGCCGCCGATCTGGATCATCGGCCACAGGCTGGTGGCGAAGACGACGCCGGCGATCGCGAGCGCCTTTTTGGGGCGGGCCAGCACCCAGTTGAGTGCCGGCCGATAGGCGTGGGTCAGCCAGCGATTGATCGGATTAGCCTGTTCGGCGGGAATCCGGCCGCGGATCAGCCAGCCCATCAGTACCGGAACCAGCGTGATCGAGAGTATCGCCGCCGCGGCCATCGCATAGGTTTTGGTGAAGGCGAGCGGCGCGAAGAGCCGCCCTTCCTGGCCCTCGAGCGTGAAGATCGGGATGAAAGAGAAGGTGATGATGAGGAGGCTGAGGAAGAGCGCCGGCCCGACTTCGGCGGCGGCGTCGGTGATCACGCGCCAGCGCTCGGCGCCCTTCAATTCCTCGCCGGGATGATCGCGCTCCCAATGTTCGAGATGCTTGTGGGCATTCTCGATCATCACCACCGCGGCATCGACCATCGCGCCGACCGCGATCGCAATCCCGCCAAGCGAGAGGATGTTGGCGTTGAGACCTTGCAGCCGCATGATGATGAAGGCGATGAGGATGCCGAGCGGCAGCGTCAGGATGGCCACCAGCGCCGAGCGCGCGTGCCAGAGGAAGAGCGCGCAGACGAGCCCGACAATGATGAACTCCTCGACGAGCTTCGAGGTCAGATTGTCGACCGCGCGGTCGATCAGTCCCGAGCGGTCATAGGTGGTGACGATCTCGACCCCGGGTGGCAGGCTGCGCTTGAGCTCGGCGAGCTTGGCGCGCACGCCGTCGATGACTTCGCGGGCATTCTTGCCTTCGCGCATCACGATGACGCCGCCCGCGACTTCGCCCTCGCCATTGAGTTCGGCGATGCCGCGCCGCGTGTCGGGGCCGATCTGGACCGTCGCGACGTCGCCAACCGTCACCGGGATCCCGCTGCCGGCCGTGCGGATCGGGACCGCGCGGAAGTCGTCGAGCGATTTGAGATAGCCGCTCGCGCGGACGATATATTCGGCCTCGGCGAGTTCGAGGCTGCCGCCGCCGCTTTCCTGATTGGCGCGCTTGAGCGCGTCCGCCACCTCCGGCGCCGTCACGCCGAAGGCGGCAAGTTTCTGCGGATCGACGATGATCTGATATTGGCGCACCATGCCGCCGATGCTCGCGACCTCGGCGACGCCGGGGACCGACTTGAGTTCGAAGCGCAGGAACCAGTCCTGGAGGCTGCGCAGCTCGGCGAGATCGTGGCGGCCGCTCTTGTCGACGAGCGCATATTCATAGATCCAGCCGACGCCCGTTGCGTCGGGGCCAAGGCTCGCCCGCGCCCCCTCGGGGAGGCGGCTTTGCACCTGACTCAGATATTCGAGCACGCGGCTGCGCGCCCAATAGGGGTCGGTGCCGTCGTCGAACAGCACATAGACGAAGCTGTCGCCGACGAAGCTATAGCCGCGCACGACGCGCGCGCCGGGCACCGAGAGCATCGTCGTCGTGATCGGATAGGTGACCTGGTCCTCGACGATCCGCGGCGCCTGGCCCGCATAAGTCGTGCGGATGATGACCTGCACGTCCGACAGGTCGGGGAGCGCATCGACCGGTGTCGTCCGCACCGCGGCGATGCCGAGCAAGGTGAGGATGAGGGCGGCCGCGACGACGAGGCCGCGCGCCGCAACCGAGGCGCGGATGATCTTTGCAATCATTGCGCGGCATCCAGCGGCCGAACCGCAAGGCCGGTCAGGCTCGCCTCGGAATCGAGCAGGAACTGGCCCGACGCGACGACCTTCTCGCCGGGCGCGAGACCGCGCAATATCTCGGTCTTTCCGCCGCCTTCGCGCCCAGCGAGCACTTCGGCCGGGTGATACCGGCCATCGCCCCGCTCGAGCATCACGATGCTGCGCGTGCCGGTGCGGATCACTGCTTCGCTCGGCACCAGCAGCGCCGGCTTGGCATCGCCGCCGAGCGCGACGCTGGCGAACATGCCGGGGCGCAGGCGTCCGCCGCGGTTGGCGAGTTCGATGCGCACGGTCAGCGTCCTGGTGTCCGCCGCCGCGGCCGGGAGGATCGCGACGACTTTGCCGGCGAATGGCTCGCCCGGAAAGGCGGTGAGCTTCGCGGTCGCGCGCTGGCCGACCTGCACGAGCCCCGCCTGCGCTTCGGGGAGCGCGGCATTGAGCCAGACGGTGCCGAGCCCGGAGATTTCGGCGAGCGTCTGCCCAGCGGCGAGCGTAACGCCCGCCCGCGCATTCAGCGCCTGGACAACCCCTCCGATCGGCGCGCGGACAGTCATCCGGCCGCCGGTGCGCCCCGTCCGATCGACTTCGGTTATCACGCCTTCGGGCATGCCCATCAGCCGCAGCCGCTGCCGCGCCGCCGCGGTGAGGTCGGGGCGTCCGAGCTTCTTGACGCTCAGATATTCGGTCTGCGCACCGCCCCATTCGGGCAATTGCAGGTCGGCGATCGGGGTGCCGGCGCCGATGACGTCGCCGGGCGCGAGGCGATAGACGCGCTCGACGAAGCCGCCCGAGCGCGCCTGGACGATCGCGACATCGCGCTGGTTGAAATCGACACTGCCATTGACGTTGAAGGTCGCGGCGAGGCTGCCCATTTCGGCCGCGACCACGCGGATTCCGAGGCTCTGCCGCGCGGCCGGGTCGACCGTTATGCCGGGGCCGGTGCCAGAACCACCCGCTTCATCGGCATATTTGGGCTCGAGCTGCATATCCATGAAGGGCGACTTGCCGGGCTTGTCGAACTTCTGGTTCGGGAACATCGGGTCGTAATAATAGAGGATTTTGCGGCCGCCGGCCGTGGCTTCGGCCGGCGCCTGACCGTCCCCGCGCTGTCCCAGCCAATATCCCCCGCCGCCCGCGATCAGCACGGCAGCCAAAATCCCGGCGCGCCACCGCGCCGCTGATGTCGCATCGGTCATCGCCCTGTCTCCCCATAGATATAATTGATCCGGATCGCGTCGCGCGCGACGTCGGCTTCGCGCGCGAGCGCATCGACTTCGGCTTCGGCCAGCGCGAGCGTCGAGAGCAGCGCGGTTCCGAGGTCGAGCTTCCCGGCGGCGTAACTGGCGAGGTCAAGTTCGGCGCGCTTCTTTGCAAGCGGGACCAACCGCGACCGTGCATTGCCAAGCTGCTCGTGATGCATGCGATGGTCGGCGAGATCGGCGTCGAGCGCCGCGGCGATGTCGCGCTTCGCCGCTTCGCGGTCGAGGCGCGCGCGCGTCGCTTCGCTGGCGCGCGCCGCGATCTTCGGGTCCTGCCGCTTCTTCGAGAAGAAGGGCAGGTCGATCGTGACGCCAAGCGTGACGAGGTCGCCATAATTGGGTTCGCGCCGCCCATAGGCCGCATTGACGCTCCAGTCGGGACGCTTGTCGGCGCGCGCGAGGCCCGTTTCGGCGTCAGCCGCAAGCGCGCGCGCATCGAGCGCGCGCAGCCGCGGCAAGGCGTCGATGCCGGCGCGCAGCGCGATTTCGTTTACCATCGGCGGCGGCGGGTCGCCCGCCGTGTCGGCGGCCGGATCGCCCGTGAATCGCGCAAGCTGCGCCCTTGCCCGGGTGATTTCGGCGGCGAGCGCGCTGCGGCGATCGCTGACCGCCGCGCGAAGCTGTTCGGGTTCGAGCGCCTGCGCCGGGCGTGCCGCACCACTCGCGAGCCGCGCGGTCACGGTCGCTTGCAGATCCCCAAGACCGGCGTCTAGCATCTCGAGTTCCTTCAGCCGCTTCTTGGCATAGAAGAGATCGACCCACGCGAGCGCCGTCGCGAGCCGGACGTCCTGCGCGGTAACTGCCTCGTCGGCGCGGGCGATTCCGATGTCGGCCTGCGCGCGCGTCGCGCGCGCGCGTCGCTTGGCGGGGTTCGGGAAATCCTGACTGATGCCGATGACCTGCATCGTGAAGTCGTCGCGGTTGAGCCGGCCCGCGTCGGGACCGGTGACAGGGAAATCCTGCAGGACGATATTGAGTTTCGGGTCTGGCAGCCGGTCGGCGGCGATCGCCGCCGATTGGGCGGCATCGAGCCCGGCTTCTCGGGCTTGTAATTCGGGCGCTCGCGTTTCCGCCAGTCGAAGCGCATCATCGAGCGACATGGGTTCGGTGTGCAGGGCCGTGGGCAGCGCAAGCACGGCTGCCGCAAAGAAAAGGCGCATGATTTCCCCCTTTTTGAATCGGGCGAGGCCATCCCCGGCGCATAGGCGCCGGGGATGGAGATATTACGCCGCGGGGTGCGCCATGTGGCTGCCGGTCATTTTTTTCATGCAATCGGCCGGATCGGCCTTCATCATGTCGCAGTCGCAGTTGGCCATCTGGGCGGACTTGTCCTTCACCCAGACGCGGACCCGCGAGCTGGTATTGGACTTGTTCGGTCCCGGCACCTGGCGGGTCTGCCATTCATAATGGCCGCCCGGTGCTTCCTGTGCGAAAACGGGAGCGGCAAGCGTTGCTGCCGCGAGCGCGGCAACGGCAAAAATCGGTTTCATGTCGAATTCCTCGGTTGAAAAGCTTGGGAACACGCCGAAACAGTCGGCGCGCATCGTGCAGTTCAGCCGAGGACTAGGGGTGGGTCAGGTTCGGGACCGAATGTTCTGCCAGCGAGCCGCCGGACAGGAAGCGGATCTAGCAAGCCCGGGACATGCGCTTTCGCCTCGATCGGCGTGGCCGGCGATACGACGGCGGGCGGAAGCGCGCAGCCCATCTTCGCGATGCAGTCGAGCGTGAGGCCTTGGCAGGGCTCTTTGTTCTGTGACTTTTCGATGCCCATCATTTCCGCGCATTCGTCACTCATGGCTGAGGCCGCAATCGCGGTGTCCGCGATAGGCATTGCCGGCGCCGACGCGAACGCAGCTTCCTGGGCCAGAAGGCCCAGCACAGCTCCGAAGAGCAGCAGCAGAGAAAGCCAGCGTTTCACGGTCGAAGCATGTTCCTTGTCAGTCTTGGCGTCAAACTGAAATTGCGGCGCCTGGACCGCCGAGCTGTTCGCGGGTAGCCCCGCCGCGGTTACACCCGGGCCAGATAATCCCTGTCCCGCCTGCCACCATCAGGACTTCGGTTTGCGCGAAGAACTGTGCAGGTTGATGATCCGCCATTTGCCGTCTGTCCATTTGAGTACGCTCGTCGCAACGCCATCGCGTTCGACCGTTTCGCCACTCGCGAGTATGATCGTGTAGGAATAGGTCTCGGTCGCGATCGCAACCTCGCCTTCGCCCCGCACCGAAACCTTATAGCCCTTGAAGGCGAAGGACTTGAACGCCTTGAGCTCGGGCGCGAGGTGGTGGTCGCGATAATGGACGAAATTTCCTTCGACACCGCCCGACTCGAAGATCTGGGCGTCGGGCGCGAACAAGGCTTCGACGCCCGACAGGTCGCGGCTCTCGATCGCCTGCTTATATTGCGCCAGCGTCGCCGTCGCCGCCTGATAATCAGGGGTTGGCACCGCGTGGGCGGGAACCGCGATGACCAGCGCCAGCCCGAACATCGCCTGTTTGATACCTCTCATCCCTATTCTCCCTTTCTGTACGCTGGCGGCATCCGTCCGCCGTGATGCTTCGATCAGATTTTCACGAACCGGAGCCGCAGCGAATTGGCGATGACGCTCACCGACGAGAGCGCCATCGCGGCGGCGGCGATGATCGGCGACAAGAGCAGCCCGAAGACCGGATAGAGCACACCCGCTGCGACCGGAATCCCGGCGACATTATAGGCGAAAGCAAAGAAGAGATTCTGACGGATGTTCGCCATCGTCGCATGGCTGAGATGCCGCGCGCGCACGATGCCCAGCAGATCACCGCGCAGCAGCGTCACACCCGCGCTTTCGATGGCGACGTCGGTTCCCGAGCCCATCGCGATGCCGACGTCGGCGGCGGCGAGCGCGGGGGCGTCGTTGACCCCGTCGCCGGCCATCGCGACGATCCGGCCCTCTTCGCGCAGCCGCTGGACGACCGCGCTCTTCTGGTCGGGGAGGACATCGGCCTCAACGTCGTCGATGCCGAGGCGCCGCGCGATGGCTTCCGCGGTGACGCGATTGTCGCCGGTGAGCATGATGACCTTGATTCCGGCTTCGCGCAGCGCCGCGAGTGCCGCGCCCGTCGTCTCCTTGACTGGATCGGCGATGGCGATGACGCCGGCCGCCTTGCCGTTGACCGCGATGTAGATCGCCGTTGCGCCGTCTCCGCGAAGCCGGTCCGCCGCCTCGGTGAGCGTGCCCAGATCGACGTCATATTCTTCGAGAAAGTTCGCATTGCCGAGGACGATCGCCTTTTTATCGACGACCCCGACGATGCCCTTGCCGACCGGCTGGTCGACGCCCGATGGCTCGACGAGCGCGAGGCCGCGGTCTTCGGCCGCCTTGACGATCGCGGCGGCCAATGGATGTTCGCTGCTGCGCTCAAGGCTCGCGGCAATCCGGAGCAGATCCTGCTCTTCGAAGCCGTCGGCGACTTCGATGGCGACGACCGAGGGCCGGCCTTCGGTCAGCGTCCCGGTCTTGTCGACGACGAGCGTGTCAACCTTTTCCATCCGTTCAAGCGCCTCGGCATTCTTGATCAGCACGCCGGCTTCGGCGCCGCGCCCCACGCCGACCATGATCGACATCGGCGTCGCAAGGCCGAGCGCGCACGGGCAGGCGATGATGAGCACCGAGACGGCGGCGATGAGGCCATAGGCCATGGCGGGCGAGGGGCCGAGAAGCGACCAGACGATGAAAGCGACAATAGCAACCACTATGACGCCGGGCACGAACCAGCCCGAAACGGTATCAGCGAGACGCTGGATCGGCGCGCGGCTGCGCTGCGCATCGGCGACCATCTGTACGATCCGCGCGAGCATCGTGTCGCGCCCGACCTTCTCGCTGCGCATGAGCAGGCCGCCCGTCTGGTTGATCGTTCCGCCGATCAGCGCCGCGCCGGCCTCCTTGGTGACTGGCATCGATTCGCCCGTAACCATCGATTCGTCGACCGTGCCGCGGCCTTCTACGACGATGCCATCGACCGGGACTTTTTCGCCCGGACGGATGCGCAGCATGTCGCCGACCGCGACTTCCTCGAGCGCTACCTCCTCGTCGCTTCCATCGCTGCGGACGCGGCGGGCAAGCTTGGGCGTGAGGTCCAGAAGCGCACGGATCGCGCCGCTCGTCGTCTCGCGCGCCCTGAGTTCGAGCACCTGCCCGAGCAGCACCAGCACCGTGATGACCGCGGCGGCCTCGAAATAGACCGCGACGGAGCCGTCGGCGGCGCGGAAGGCGGCCGGAAAGATTTGCGGGGCGATCGCCGCGATCATGCTGTAGCCCCACGCGACCCCCGTCCCCATCGCAATGAGAGTGAACATGTTGAGGCTCTTGTTGCGGACCGAGAGCCAGGCGCGCTCGAAGAAGGGCCAGCCCGCCCATAGAACGACGGGGGTCGCGAGCAGCATCTGGATCCAGTTGCTCGTCTGGCGACCGACATATTGGTGGAGACCCGTCAGATGGCCGCCCATTTCGAGCGCGACCACGGGAAGGGCGAGAAGGAGTCCGATCCAGAAGCGCCGCCGCATGTCGCGATATTCTTCGCTTGGGCCGTCCGATGCGGCTGGCATGATGGGCTCGAGTGCCATGCCGCAGATCGGGCAGCTTCCAGGGCCGGGGCGCTGGATTTCGGGATGCATCGGGCAGGTCCAGATGGCGCCTTCGGGTGCATCGGCTGCGGCGGGCTCGCGTTTTGCGGCATAAAGATCGGGATCGGCCTCGAATTTGGCGAGGCAGTCCGCGCTGCAGAAATAGTGATGCTTGCCGCTATGCGTCGCGGTGTGAGGTGTGGTGGCCGGATCGACCATCATGCCGCAAACGGGATCGGTCGTGCTCCCGCTGCCTTTTTCTGCGCCCTGATGATCGTGCATCGCCGCCGCTCCCGTATGTGTCGGATGCCCGCCTCGCCGCGGGGCGGTCCAAACGCTACCGGTCGAGTTCGCCGCTGGCGTCGTTCCCGGCGGTTCCAGAATGGAGCCGCTTCTATCGATACGCAAGAAGAGCGGTTATCCCTTGGATTTTCTTTGCCCCGTACCGTCAGGTCCCAGGCTTTCGGGCCTCGATGATCGCGATCGCACCGGTTGGCGTGCGGAACGTCTCAAGTTCGCGAACATCGCAGAAGCCTGCCTCTCTCATCAGCACCGGGAGCAATCCATCGGCGTTGGGTTGGGTGTCCTGGACGCCGTCGAGCTGCTGGATCGTCAGGCGGAACAGCAACCGCATGAGGCGGCCGCGCTGTTCCCCATAGTCGGCGACATAGAGTTTGCCGCCCGGCGCGAGCACCTGCCGGGCCTCGCGTAGCAGACGTGCCTTTTCCTTAAGCCCGACCTGATGAAGGACGAGGCAGATCGCAATCTTGGAAGGCGAGGGCCAGTCATCGATCGCCGAAGCCGCGAAAAAGCCAACTCGAAACTCCGGCGGTGGAACAATCTGCGCGGTCTTCGTTCGGGCAATTCGCGTCGCGGCCTCGTCGGGGTCGAAACCAAGATAGCGGACGTCCCGGCTATGGCGAGCGATCGCCAGCGCGAGATTTCCCGTACCCGAGCCGATATCGAGAATGACGTCACCCTCGCCGAGCGCCATATAGCGAACGAGACGGTCGCGCCACACGCGCTCACGCGTCGTCACCGCGACGCCGAAATCATAAAGGGGCGTCAGGATGTGATAGCCTGCCGCTGGCGTATAGGATCTGGCTACGGGTGTCGGGTCGGGCATGACCGTCTCCTTTCGACGCTTTGGCTTGCCGCCGGATTGCGGCCGCAATCGCCGGTCTCGACGAGACGCTTAAGGGCAAACAGGCGCGGCGGTCTTGAATGTTTCGCCGGGGCGACGCGGTGCGAGGCGCATCCGGCTCAGGGCACGATTTCGAACGCGAAGGCGCTGAGGCCAGCCGAAGGCGTCACTCCGAGCCATTGGGCGCAGCGGCGCGTGAAGTGCGACTGATCGGCAAAGCCTCCTGCCGCCGCGGCGTCGGCGAGACCTCCGCCGCCGACCAGCGCCCGCACTGCGCGTTGAAGCTGGAGCCATTGCAGCAATTTGGCCGGAGGCACGCCGAAGTCGCGGCTGACGATTTCGCGCAGGCGCGAGGGTGAGAGGCAGGCAACGTCGGCCAAGGCGCGGGCACTCGACAAATCATCAGGGGCCGCGAGCGCCTCGGACAGGCGTGCATCCACCGGACGCGCCTGCGACCGGTCGAGATAGTCGGACGCCCAGCGCTTCGCGTCCGCGCCGCTTGCGATCCCATCGAGGCCGGCCAACTCCGCCGGCGTCAACAGGACAGGCACCGATCCAACGGACAGGCGCGCATCGGCACGAAAAAGCGGATCGAGATAGAATGACCGCACGAGGGCGCCCGGCGGCCCCAAGCGGTGCCGGACATGCGACGCTATGGCGACGCCTTGCCCGGCAGGGACTATCATGTCGACGTCGCCGGAAATTTTGAGGTCGCGTTCGACGGCGAGGCTGATCTGATGCGCCACATGGCTATGGGGACGGCTGATCCCGATGCGCGCATCGATCAATGCCCAGCCGGTCCCGAGCATGATCGAACCCGACCAGGAGGCGGTGTTGGGCGTCAAACCGGATCGGCGACGACGAACGGCTCGAGCGTCCCGAACCAGGCAACCAGCGCGAGTATGGCGAGCGCGGCCGATGCTTCGATGATCAGGCTCCTGCGCATAGCCGCGAGCGCTGCATCTGGATCGGAATCGACGCTTTCTGCATCGTCGCCTGCGGCGGCCGCCGCGAGCGCAGGCGTCAGTCGCCAACGATTGGCGGCCGCGAGCGCAAGCATCAGTCCAAACAGCGCGAGCTTGGCAAGGAGCAATTGTCCATAAGGTGACCCGAGAGACCGGCCGAGATTCTCGGCGCCGACGATCATCTGGCTATTGATGAGACCGGTGGCGGCAATAACGAGGACGCAGATCGTGCCGACGCGCGAAAATTGATCGAGGCTTCGCGCCCCAATTTGGAGTCCGCCCGGCCATTCGCGGACGCGACGTGGTGAGATCAGGATCAGGAAGGCGCCGATCGCGCCGATCCAGACCGCGGCTGCGATTAGGTGCAAGATGTCGCTGATCCGGTGCACGGTGCCTGCGGCGCCTTCGGTCGCGCCGGCGTGGCCGGACCAGACCAGACTCGCGACGGCCACCGAGCCTGCGGCCGCGAGCACGGCGGCCGAAGTTGTCGGCCAGCGGACCATCCAGATCGCGACTGCCAGCGCGAGCAGCAGCGCTGCGCTCCGGTAGACCCAAGCTGTGCCGACGTCGGTCTCGCGCACAAGGTCCCAGAAAGGCTGGAGTTCCAGGGAGAGGAGCCCCACACCCTGCATCGAAGCCGCGAGCACGCCCATCCCCAAGATGGAGAGTAGCAGTCCGGCGGCGCAGAGCCATCGCTCTGCGCGCCAGATCGAGGCCATCATCGACTGCGGCGCAAGGCGTTCGCTTCGTGTCAGCGCATAGAGCGGGAACGCAGCAAGGCCAGCGATGAGCATCAGGTCCGCATAAAGTGCGAACCTGATGCCGATCAGGACGGGGTCCCCCACCGCTTTACTTAACGGTGAAGCTGAATTCGCTACCCATGCGATGGGTATCGGCGCCGGCCGCCGACCATTTGACCTTGTAGGTTCCGGGCGTCAGCGGCCGCTTGAGCATCAGCATCGCCGACTTGCCCTCTTTGCCCATCATCGACGAGTAGGGCACCTTCATCGGTGCATGATTGGCCATGTCGGGCATGCCGGTCATGACCAGCTCGGTCTTGAGGGTCGAGGCGACGATCTTTTCGTTGAACTGCAGATTGACCGACGTGACCTTCGAAACGGTCGAATTGGCGGCCGGCGTCGAGCTGACGAGCTTGGTGTGAGCGCTCGCTGCGACCGGCGTGATAAGCAGTGCGAAAGCCGCCGCTGCAGAGGGGAGAAGAGACTTGAACATGAACACCTCCAAATGCGTGTCTGTCCTGCTAATACGCAGGATATCGGCATGGCCCTCAAATATTCCGGTATAATATTCCGGTATGAGGGGTGAAGCGCTTCGGCGCGTATGTACAATGATGGAAAGGTTTGAAGAGACGATCGATGGATGAGGAGCTTCGCATTTTGAACAGGATCGATCTGCCCGCAGCGCTCGACGCGCTCGACGATCGCATCATGGGTGCATTGGCGATCCGCCGGCGCGAAGCGGTAGCGACGCGCCGCCTGATGGCGCTCGCGGCCTTTGTCTCGCTTGGCGGCGGTTTTTTTGCGGGGAGCGCGATTTCCCAGCCGGCGGTCGCGGCAAGTCCCCTTACCCCGTTCGGTCCGCCTAGCGCATTGGCGCCTTCCACCTTGCTGGGCGTGCAGTAACGATGCCGTCGCGCCGTCTTCTTCTCGTGGGGCTCATTGCTTTCGCCGCGGCGATTGCCGGCGTGTTCGTCGGCCGTCTGGTGGCTGATGCGCCCAGAGCCAGCGAAACCGAACTTCATGCGCTTCTTCACGGTCAACTTGACCTGACCCCGGAGCAGGAAACGAAACTCGAGCGGATCGAAGCCGACTTCGCCGGTCGCCGCCAGGCGCTTGAACTCGAGATGCGCGCCGCCAACGTTCGGCTCGCGCAGGCGATCGAAGCCGAGCATGGCTATGGACCGCGCGTCACCGAGGCGATCGACGAGACGCATGAGGTGATGGGGACATTGCAGAAGGAAACGCTCCAGCATCTCTTCGCGATGCGCGGGGTTCTCAACCCCGATCAAGCGGAGATGTTCGACAAGAGCGTGGTCAAGGCGCTGACCGCCGATGCGCGGTGAGCGCCGACCTATCGCAATGTAGCGACCAGGATCTGGCGGGGTTTGCGCGCGCGCACCGCGAGGACGCCTATCGCGAGTTGCTGCGCCGTTATAAAACGGGTGTCTACCGGCTCATCGTAAAGCAGATCGGCGATGCCGACGAGGCGATGGATTTGACGCAGGAGACGTTCGTCTCCGGTTTTTCGGCGCTCGATCGCTATGATGGCGATCGTCCCTTCCGCACATGGATCGCCCGTATCGCGCTCAACAAATGTCGCGACTGGGCACGACGGCGAAAGGTGCGGGCCTTTTTCTCCCGCGCGCTCCCGCTCGAAAATGCGCATCACGTAGCAAGCGATGGTCCTGCGCCCGATTCCGCGGCGACCGACAGGCGAGAGCTCGCCAAGGTTCGCGGGGCGATCGATCAACTGCCGCAGAATTTGCGCGAAGTCTTGCTCCTGCGCGGTGTCGACGAGGTCAGTCAGGCCGAAACCGCGGTCATTTTGCGCGTCAGCGAGAAGACGGTCGAAACTCGCCTCTACCGAGCGCGGACCAGGCTCCGGGAATTACTCGCGGGAACATCCGCGAGTACGGAGGGTTGACGGTTCGACCGCTCGTTCAGGCGGCATCTCCTCATCGTCCGGCATTTTTGTTGAGGGGCAGCCGTGCCGCCTGCGTATAGCTTTAGGAACAGTCAGTAACGGTCGGAAAGAATATGCAGATGGAAAGGCGTCGGTTCGTCAGTGGAGCTTTGGGCGGAGGGGCGGCTGCGGCGATGGCCGCATGGTTCCCGGCCTGGGCCCAGCCGGTGTCGTCCGGCATTACCGCGCCCCTCCCGACTGTATCCGGTAACGACATCACGCTGCGCATCGCGCGCCAGACGATGCGCATTGATGGCAAGGTCAGCCGCGCAATCGGGATCAACGGCACCGTGCCCGCGCCGCTCGTCCGGCTGAAGGAAGGCCAGACAGCGCGCCTGACCGTCGTCAACGATCTCGACGAGGAAAGCTCGATCCACTGGCACGGCCTGATCCTGCCGTTCCAGATGGACGGCGTGCCCGGCGTCAGCTTCCCGGGCATCAAGCCGCGCTCGACCTTTGTCTATGAATTCCCGGTCGTTCAGTCGGGGACCTATTGGTATCACAGCCATTCGGGATTGCAGGAGCAACTCGGCCACTATGGCCCGATCGTCATCGATCCCGCGGGCGCCGACCCGATCGGCTATGATCGCGAGCATGTCGTTGTACTCTCCGACCACAGCCAGATTTCGCCCGAGGCGATCTTCCGCAAGCTCAAAGTCAATCCCGGCCATTTCAACATGCAGCGCCAGACGCTGAGCGGTCTCCTTGCTGGCAAGGACCAGTCGCTGAAGGAACGGATCGAGTGGGGTGCCATGCGGATGGACCCGACCGACGTCGCTGACGTCAATGGTTCGACCTACACTTTCCTCGTCAACGGCCACGGCCCGCGCGACAACTGGACCGCGCTCTTCAGCCCGGGCGAGCGGGTGCGCCTGCGTATCGTCAATGCGTCGGCGATGACGATCTTCAACGTCCGCATCCCGGGCCTCAGGATGACCGTCGTCCAGGCTGACGGGCTCAATGTCGTGCCGACCGAGATCGACGAGTTCCAGATCGCGGTTGCCGAGACCTACGACGTCATCGTGACCCCGGTCGAGGACCGTGCTTATACGCTCGTTGCCGAGGCCAATGACCGCTCGGGCATGGGACGCGCGACGCTCGCGCCGCGCGCCGGCATGGTCGCCGAGGTGCCGCCGCTCCGCGAGCGGCCACTCGCGACGATGAAGGACATGGGCATGGGCGACATGTCGGGCGGCTCGATGGCGGGTATGGACCATTCGGGTGGCGATATGGGCGCCATGCCCATGCCGGCGAGCGATCCTTCCTGTCCCCCTGAACATGCCAAGATGGGCCATTGCACGCCAGCGGGAGAAAGCGGCGCGATGGCGGGCATGGATCATGGATCGGGCGGAGGCATGCAGCACAGCATGCGCGACTTCAGTGTCGCGCCGCAGGTCAAGCGCGACCCGAGCGTCCAGACGATCTCGCCGATGCCGATGGATCGCATGGGCGAGCCAGGGCAGGGACTTGAAGACGTCGGGCACAAGGTGCTGACGTACCACGATCTGGTGGCGCTCGAGCGCAACCCTGACGTGCGCGCTGCCTCGCGCTCTCTCGACATCCATCTGACAGGCAACATGGAACGCTTCATGTGGTCGTTCGACGGCGTGAAGATGTCCGACCATCACGAACCCATCCCCTTCATCGAGGGCGAGCGGGTGCGTGTGAACCTCATCAACGATTCGATGATGAGCCACCCGATCCACCTCCACGGCCATTTTTTCGAGCTGGTTACGGGCAAGGGCGATCGCTCGCCGCGCAAGCATACGGTGCTCGTCCAGCCGGGCGGGGTCGCGAGCTTCGATTTCACCGCCGACGCGCTCGGCGACTGGGCGTTCCATTGCCACCTTCTCTATCACATGCACGCGGGGATGATGCGCGTCGTCAGCGTCCGTCCGAAGGGAGACGGCGAATGAGCCGGATCGCGCTTCTCCTCGCGGGTATCGCCCCGCTGACCTTTGCTGTGCCCGCCGCGGCGCAGTCGATGGATCATTCGATGCATGGTGCGGTGCCCGCGCCGACACCCGCTCCCTCGCCAACGCCAACGCCAACGCCAGCGCCCGCGCCGGTAGCGCAGCCCGCGCCCGAAGCGCCGGCCGAAGGGTCGATGGAGCAGATGAACCATGGAAGCATGCAGGGCATGGACATGGAGCCCGAAGCTTCAAGCTGCCTACCCGAACATGCCGCGATGGGTCATTGTACGCCGGAGGCGAAGGCTTCTGACAAGAGCGCTTCTGACATGGGTGCGATGGATCATGGCGCACCGCCGCCGTCCGATCCCGATTGTCCGCCGGAACATGCCAAAATGGGCCATTGCGCCCCGAAGGGCGGGTCTCCGGATCCCATGGCCGGAATGGAAGCTATGGCGACGACGAGCGGCGCCAGCGGCACCGACTTGCCGCCAGGCGATGCCGCCGCACCCGCGCCTCCTGGCGACTGGTATGCCGATCGCATCTACCCCAAAGCCGAAATGGAGCATTCGCGCCACGATATGATGAAAGAGAATGGCGCGCAGACCATCGCTTTCATCAGCTTCAATCTTGCCGAATATCAGGCGCGCAAGGGCCGCGACGGGTTCCGCTGGGACGGTGAGGCTTGGTACGGCGGCGACATCAACCGGCTGACGATCAAGAGCGAAGGCGAGGGCGTGTTCGGTGAAGGCATCGAAGGCGCGGAGGTACAGGCGCTCTACAGCCGGGCGATCGGACCCTATTTCAACGCGCAGGCGGGTATCAGGCAGGACCTCGGACCCGGTCCCGATCGCACTTATGCGACGATCGGTTTCGAGGGGCTCGCGCCCTATTGGTTCGAAGTCGAAGGCGCGCTGTTTCTTTCGAACAAGGGTGACTTGCTCGCCCGGCTCGAAGGTTATTACGACCAGCGCATCACGCAGAAGCTGATCCTCCAGCCGATGGCGGAGGTCAATTTCGCGCTGCAGGACGTGCCCGAGACCGGCGTCGGTTCGGGGCTTTCGGATCTCGAGCTCGGGCTTCGCCTGCGTTACGAGGTCGTGAAGGAATTCGCGCCTTATGTGGGCGTCGAATGGGCACGCAAGGTCGGCGATACCGCGCGTTTCGCCCGCGCGGCGGGCGAGGATGCGAGCGGAGTTAATTTCGTGATGGGGGTGCGGGCCTGGTTCTAGAAGTTTCGCGGGGTGGCGACACGTCGAGGAGAAATGCCGTGAAACCAGCCTATCGCAGCCTCGGGCTGCAGACAATCGTCAGCGGCGTCATCATGTATCTGGTGATGTTCGTCATGATCGACCGCCTCTCGAGCTTCTACAATAATCTCAACATGCTCTACATGACGCTGATGATGGTTTCGCCGATGGTCGTGCTGATGATCGTCGCGATGCCGGGCATGTTCCCGTCGAAACGCCTTAACACGCTCCTGCTGCTGGGATCGGTAGTCGCCTTCTTCGGGAGCTTCGCGCTCATCCGGACGCAGACGACGATCGGCGACACGGCCTTCTTGCGTTCGATGATCCCGCATCATTCGGGCGCGATCCTCATGTGCGAACAGGCGTCCCTCAAGGATGCCGAAATACGCCAGCTTTGCCGTGGCATCATCGCGGGACAGGCGGCCGAAATCGAACAGATGAAAACCATTCTTGCCAGGAAATGACATGAAAAGTCCGATGACGCGCCGTCACCTTCTCGGTCTGATTGCCGTCGGCTCGGGGATGGGGCTTGCGGCATGCAATTCTTCCTCGGGACCGGCGGCAACCAGCGACAAAGACGGCGGGGCTCGCGAGCCCCGCGCCGATGCCGCGAACATCCGGCAGATGCTCGTCTATCGCGATCCCGAATGCGGATGCTGTGAAGCCTGGGCGGATATTGCGCGCGCGGCGGGCTATACGGTGACCGTTGAGAACCGTTCCGACATGCCTGCCGTAAAGGCGCAATATGGTGTGCCCGACGAGCTTGCTTCGTGTCACACCGCGATCGTCGGTGGCTATGCCATCGAAGGTCATGTGCCGATGCCACATGTCGCGAAGCTGCTTCGCGACAAGCCGCGCGACATTCGCGGGATCGCCGTCCCTGGCATGCCGCGCGGATCTCCGGGCATGGAAATGCCGGATGGAAGCACCGACGCCTTCGAAGTGATGGCGTTCGCCGGCGACGGCAAGGTTGCGCAATTTCGCGCATGAGCTGTCGGAACGACAAGTGGAGATTGATATGACGAGATATATTCCCCTCGCGAGCGCCGCAGCGCTGATGGTCGCACTGGCGGGATGCGGCGCCGAGCCTACGCAGAAGAGCGACACGGCGCCGGAACAAAGCGAAGTCCCTGCCGGTGAGGCCCCGGCAATGGTCGAGACCACGCCGGCTGCCGACAAGACGCCAACAGCCCCTGAAGCGGCACCGACAGAAGCAGCAAGGCCGGCGGAGAATTCCAAACCTGCCGCAAAACCTGCTGTTCCGCCGCGAGCGAAGGCCGCGCAGGAAGCGCCGAAGCCCGTAGAACCCGAACCCGATCCGCACGCCGGGCACGATATGGATAAAAAGTAAGAGATCATTTGCCGATGAGGCTTGTCGGCCGGCCGCCCAAGGACAGCCGGCATGAAGCGCCCGCCGGGACTGGAAATCACCGGCGGGACCGGTCGCCTGTTCGTCGCCATGGCGGGCGGCACCCGAAGATCATGCTGTTTGCGCCGGAACCCGTCCGGAAGAATGGAACGGCGAGGCCGCGGATTGGGCGCGGCGCGACGCCGTCCGGCACGGAGCGAGGGATATAACCATACGGAATAACCATCTCGTTTGTAGCGATGAGTCGTGATTATTTCTGGTCATGCCACGGTCGCAAAGATAGCTCGGTGGCGAAGCCGAGAGCTTTCGTAAATGGGAGGGGACCATGAGAAAATTGCTTCGCACCAGTGGCTCGATTATTGCCGTTCTGGTCGCCACGTCGGCCGTCGCCGCTTTCGCACAAGATACCGCCGAAGAGGCGCCGAAGCCGGGAATGACGCAGAGCGAAATCATCGTGACGGGCACGCGGCGAAACGATCTCAAGGCGGCCGATTCCGCTCAGCCGATCGACATCATCACCGGCGCCGAGCTGCTCGAAAAGGGCACGGCCGACATGAACGACCTCCTCCGCACCGAGGTCCCGTCGCTCAACGTCCAGCGCCTCGTCAGCAACGACGGCGCCGTCTTCACCCGACCTTTCTCGCTGCGCGGCCTGCCGCCGGACCAGACGCTGGTGCTCGTGAACGGCAAGCGGCGCCATCGCGGCGCGACGGTCCAGTTCACCAATGTTCCCTATATCCGGGGATCGCAGGGACCCGATCTTTCGGCGATCCCGTCGATCGCGATCGGCCAGCTAGAGGTTCTGCGCGACGGCGCGTCGGCGCTCTATGGATCGGATGCGATCGCCGGCGTCCTTAATTTCGGTCTGCGCCGCGACCGCGAGGGCGGGTTGCTGATCGCTCGCTACGGCCAATTCTACAAGGGCGATGGTGAGGATTTTCTCGTCCAGGGCAATGTCGGGCTTCCCTTCACCGACGCCGGTTTCGTCAACATCAGCGGCGAATATGTGAACGCCAGCACGACGTCGCGCGGCATCCAGCGTCCCGACGCACAGGCGCTCATCGATGCCGGCGTTCAGGATGTTCCGGTCCCGGCGCAGCGCTGGGGAAATCCCGAATCCGAGGCGGCGCGCATTTTCGTCAATGCGGGCATCGATCTGTCGGAGGAGATGGAATTCTACACCTTCGGCAACTACAGCTGGAGCCGCGGCACGACGGCCTTCTTCTACCGCAATCCCAATGCCAGCTTCATTTCCACCTCGATTCCGCTCACCAATACGCCCGGAGGACAGCGGTTCAGCTTCCGCCAGCTCTTTCCCGGCGGCTTTACCCCGGATTTCGGCGCGACGGTGACCGACGCCGCGCTTGCGGCCGGCCTCAAGGGCGAATTCTCCTCGGGCCTGACCTATGACGTCAGCGCTTCCTATGGTCAGAACCATGCTTCCTACCGGATCGACAATACGGTCAATCCGTCGCTTGGCCTCGCGTCGCCAACGTCCTTCAAGCCGGGACAGCTCGAGCAGCGCGAACTCGCTTTCAATCTCGATCTCACTTACCCCATTGCGATCGGCACCTCCGATCCGCTGACGCTTGCCGGCGGTCTCGAGTATCGGCGCGAGACATATGAGATCACAGCCGGCGACATCGCGTCATGGCAGGTTGGGCCTTTCGCGTCGGTTATCGATCCCGATACCGGGAACCGCGTCGGACTGCCGGTCGGCTCGAACGGCTTCCCGGGCTTCAGTCCCATCCAGGCGGGTGAGTTCGCGCGCAGCAACTGGGCCGCCTATACGTCGCTTGAAGGCAATCTCACCGACTCGCTCCAGTTCGGCCTTGCCGGCCGCTACGAGAATTATTCGGACTTCGGCTCGAAATTCACCTGGAAGGTCAATGGGCGATATGATTTCTCGGACGTCTTCGCGGTGCGCGCATCGGTCAACACCGGCTTTCGTGCGCCGACGCCTGGCCAGTCGAACGCCTCGCAGGTCCAGACCAACATCGACTCGATAACCGGGGCGCCGCTGACCGCGGGCATTATTGCGCCCAACAATCCGGTGGCGCAATTCTTTGGCGCGACGCCGCTTCGGCCCGAGAATTCGTTCAACTTCGCGGGCGGCCTCGTCGTGAAGCCCTCCAATCGCATCACCTTCACGCTCGACTATTTCAACATCAAGGTCGAAGACCGGATCGCCGTATCGGGCAATTTCAATCTCACCCCGGCGCAGCGCGCGCAGCTCGCGGCGCTCGGTATTCCCGGCGGGGACTCCTTCCAGCAGGTGAGCTTCTTCACCAACTCCTTCGACAGCCGTACCCAGGGCGTCGATGCGGTGCTCACCGTGGGCTTCGACCTCGGCGGCGGCAAGGCCACGCTCGGTCTCAACGGCAATTATACCAAAACCGATGTCATCAAGGCCTCGCCGGTGATCACTGCGGACCGCGAGCGTCTGCTCGAGCTTGAGGGCTTCGTTCCGAAGTGGAAGGGCAATGCGTCCTTCACCTACGCGGGTGAGCGCTTCGGCTTCGTCGCACGTGCAAATTATTACGACAAATGGACCGACTATGGCGCGGCGCCGGCTGCCGACCAGACGGGCGGTGCCGAACTATTAGTCGATCTCGAGCTGTCCTACAAGGTCAGCGACATGCTCAAGCTTGCGGTCGGCGGCGAGAATATCTTCGACAATTATCCTGACGTCGAGGCGCGGCAATCCCAGATCAACAACGGGATTCGATATCTCCGCTTCGCGCCGACCGGGTTCAACGGGGGCTTCTGGTACGTCCGCGCGACCGCCTCCTTCTGATCGGTGGCCGTGAGGCCCGTGCGGCGACCTGTGTCTTCAGCTGGCGTCGGAGCCGAACATCGCGTCGCGGTGGGATTCGAGCACCGCGATAAAGGCCGCAGCGACTTGGGACATCGGCCTCAACTTCGGCGTGAAGAGCATATATTCGAAATAGACCTCCGGCGCGAAATCACGGACCGTAAGGCCCCGCTCGGCATAATCCGCTGCGGTCACGGGGTTGAGAATCGAACATCCGACCCCCTGCATGACAAGCGCGCAGATGGTCATCGCATATTGGGTTTCGATGACCATCTCGCGGTGGACGCCCGCGTCTTCGAAAATGCGGTCGATGCGGTGACGCACGCCGTCCTCGAGCGCGAGCGAAATGAAGGGCTCACCTTCGAGATCGGCCGGCCTGATGACGTCCTTGGCCGCGAGTCGGTGACCGGCAGGGAGAACGCAGGCGCCAGGGCAGCGCAGGAAGCGCTCCATCCTTATGCCGGGCAGTTCGCGCGCCGGCGTTGCGAGCCCGATGTCGAACTGCTGGTTCGCCATCCATTGCCGCACCGTCGAGGAGCTGCGGGTCTGGAGCTGAACGGTGACGCCGGGATGTGTCTCGCGAAAGTCCGCGATCACGCGCGGCAGGAAACTGACCGCGAGCGCCGGGAGGGCGGCGATCCGGAGCGTACCGGTCGCCATGTTGCGAATGTCTTCCGCTACCCGCTTCAGGGCCGCAATACCCGAGAAACTTCGCTCGACTTCGTAGAAAAAGGCGTCGGCTTCGGGCGTCACGGTGAGCGCGCTGCCGCGCGAGCGCAGGAAGAGCTGAAAGCCCAGCTGATGCTCGAGCTCGGCAAGCATCTTGCTCACCGCGGGTTGCGACAGGTTGAGCGACTGCGCGGCCTGGGTGACCGATCCGGAGAGCATTACGGCTCTGAAGGCTTCGAGGTGACGCAGGTTCATTGGACATCGCTCCCTATAGCTATTTCTTATGGCGCTAGCATCGAAAGTCTCGATTATGAATAGGTCGCACGCACCGCGCCGCTGGCTTCCGGCGCTGCTCGCCGCCGGCGCCCTGCTTCTTGGCGGCTGCGACCGCGAGCCGGCCGGCACTGGCGGATATGAGATTGCCGCGGCGAAGGGATCTACGCTCGCGCGGATTCGCGCGCGCGGAACGCTCAATTGCGCCATTCATACGGGGCAGCTCGGTATGTCCTATCTCGACAAGCGCGGGCGCTGGCAGGGGTTCTTCGTCGATTATTGCCGGGCGCTCGCCGCCGCGGTCCTCGGCGATGCCCGCAAGGTCCGGTTCATGCCGGTCGCCTCGAACAAGCGCTTCACGATCGTGCAGACGGGCGAGGCCGACGTCCTGTCGCGGACGACGACATGGACGCTGACGCGCGATACCGACCTCGGGGTGAATTTCGTCGGCACCATGTATTACGACGGGCAGAGTTTTCTGGTGCCGCGTCGGTCGGGCGTGCGGCTGCCCGCAGATCTTGACGGCGCGTCGATCTGCATCACCAAGGGAACGACCTCTGAACTCAACACCGCCGAATATTTCGAGCGCAAGGGGCTGCGCTTCCAGTCGGTCGTGTTCGAGAATCCCGAGGAAGCCAAGCTCGCCTTCTTTGCCGGGCGGTGCGACGCGATGACCACAGATGCCTTCACGCTGACGGTGATCCGTCTCGCCGATACCACGCATCCGGACGATTATGTTGTGCTGCCCGAACGACTCACCAAGGAGCCGGTAGGCCCCGTCGTGCGCAGCGACGACGAGCAATGGTATGAGATCAACAAATGGGTGCTGAACGCGCTCTTTGCTGCCGAGGAAATGGGGGTCACCCGCGCGAATGCAGCGCGCATGCGCGTGACCTCGCGTGACCCCGAAGTGCGCAAGATGCTCGGCGGCCTGCCCGGATTCGGCAAGTCGCTCGGACTCGACGATGACTGGGCGTATCGGGCGATCGAAGCGACGGGCAATTATGGCGAAATCTTCGACCGGCACATTACGCCGCTCGGCGTCGAGCGCGGGCAAAATAAGCTCTATCGGGACGGCGGGCTGATCTACCCGTTGCCGATGCGATGACCCATACGCAGAGGCGCCTTGTAATCGCTGCGTTGCCCTGGCTGCTTTTGGCGGGCGGAGTTGTGGCCGCCTACGGCCTGTTTGCGACATTGGCTGACAATCTTGCGGACCGAAACATCCGGACGGGGTTCGGTTTCCTGTTCGACCGGGCGGGCTTCGCGATCGGTGAAACGCTGATCGCCTACGCGCCGGGCGATTCCTATGCCGCGGCGCTGGCGGTGGGTCTTCTCAACACGCTTCTGATATCGGCGCTCGGTATTATCTTCTCGACCTTGCTCGGCCTTGCAGTTTGTATGGCGCGCCTGTCGACGAACTGGCTGCTTGCTCGGCTCTCCGGCCTCTATATCGAGCTGGTTCGCAACATCCCGCTGCTGCTCCAGATGTTTGTCTGGTACGCCGCATTGTTGTTCGGTCTCCCTGCTCCCGGCCAGGGTGATGTCGGTGCGGTCGATCTCGACAACCGCGGACTGCACCTCCCGGCGCTCACGCTCGCCGATCCAGTAACGCCGCTATTGCTGATCGCGCTTGCGGCTTGCGCTTTTCTGTTTGTTGCCTATCGGCGCAAATATGTTGGAGCCGGGACCGCGCTAGCCCTGACCGGCATTGTCATCCTTCCGTTTTTGCTGTGGGGCGCGATCGATCTGCCGCGGGCGGGGCGTTTCGGAACCATAGGCGGCCTCTCGCTCTCCACCGAATTTCTGACGCTGGTCGCCGGCCTTTCCGTCTATGCCTCGGCCTATCTGGCCGAGATATTCCGCGGCGCGATCCTCGCGGTTCCCGCGGGGCAGCGCGAAGCCGCGAAGGCGCTCGGGCTGTCGCCGGCTCAGGCGATGGGACGGATCGTGGTTCCGCAAGCGCTGCGCATCGCGATACCGCCGATGACGAGCTGGCATCTCAACACGATCAAGAACAGCTCATTGGGCGTGGCGATCGGATATCCCGAGTTTGTTTCGGTCGTCGACACCGTCATCAGCCAGACGGGCCAGGCGATCGAGGGCGTCGGCCTGATCGTTCTGACCTTCCTCCTGCTTTCGCTGTCCTTGTCACTCGTCACCGGCCTCTACGCGCGCCGGATGGGGTGGAGCGTTACCGGACAGCCCGGCCGGAGCATCCAGACGGCGACCCTCGAACCGTTTCCGCTGCGCTCGATCGCCGCCTGGCCGTCGTGGATCCGGCGCAACCTGTTTAGGGGAGGGCGCCAATCGATCCTGACGGTCTTAATCCTCGCCCTCGCCGCGCTGGCTGCCGGCAAGGGCCTGTCCTGGCTGTTGATCGACGCGACCTATTCCGGGGGCGCGGCCGAGTGCCGCTTGGCCAGCGGCGCTTGCTGGCCTTTCCTCCGCGAAAATGCGCGGCTCATATTGTTCGGAACCTATCCCGAAGCCGAGCAGTGGCGCTCTGCGGCGGCGGCGGCCATACTGCTTTCCTGCCTCGCGCTCTCCTTCGTCCCGCGATTCTGGAGCAGCCGCCTCGGTCTTGCCTGGCTCGGCGCGATCGCGATCGCCATGCTCCTGCTGCGCGGTGGGGTCGCGGGCCTCGCTTATGTGCCGATGGAGAAGTGGAGCGGCCTGCCGGTCACATTGCTGCTCGCGAGCATCGCAGTGGTCGGCGCTTTCCCTCTCGCCATCCTTCTCGCATTCGGCCGCAGGTCGGCGCGGCGCGGCATTCGCTGGCCGAGCGTCGCGTTCATCGAGCTGGTTCGTGGAACGCCCCTCATCGGCGTGCTCTTTCTCGCTGCGGTCCTGTTCCCGCTGTTCGTGCCCTCCTACCTCTCGATCGATAGCCTGCCGCGCGTCCAGCTCGCGCTCATCCTCTTCACCGCTGCCTATATGGCGGAGGTCATCCGGGGCGGCTTGCTGGCGGTTCCCGGCGGGCAGGCCGAGGCCGCGCAGGCCCTGGGTCTCGCCAAGTGGCAGGCGCGGCGCCACATTCAGTTGCCGCAGGCGCTGAAAGTGAGCGTGCCGGGTCTGGTCAACACCTCGATCAGCGAAGTGAAGAACACGACGCTTGTCCTCATCGTCGGCGTCTTCGACTTGTTGCAGACGACGCGCCTTTCCTACGTCGAGGCGCAATGGCGGCCCTATTTCGCCGAAGCCTATCTTTTCACCGGGGCAATCTTCTTCCTCCTCTGTTTCTCGCTGTCCCGGCTCAGCATGAAGATCGAACGGAAATTATACCATGCAGGATAATCACGACCGAGAATGGCCCGCCGGGCCGACGAACCCGAACGGGCGCGCCTGGCAGGATCCGACCCGTGCCGTTCATGCCGGTCCCCGACCGCGCGATCAGCGTGGCCTCATCAATCCGCCCGTCGATCGGGCGTCGACCATCATCTACGATAGCGTCGAAGCCTATATGGACCGGCACCAAGGTCTCTATGACGAGGTCATCTACGGCCTTTACGGAACGCGCACGACTTTCGCGCTCGCCGAGGCCGTGAGCGAACTCGAGGCCGGCTACGCGACGGTCATCACCTCGTCGGGAACGAGCGCGATCGCGCTTGCCCTCACGGCATTCGTCGGCGGGGATGACCATCTGCTCGTCGCGGACTGCGTCTATGGGCCGACCCGCAAATTCCTGACCGATGTGCTCGCGCGCTTCGGAGTCGAGGTGGAATATTTCCGGCCCGATATCGGCTCGGACATCGCCGCGCTGTGCCGTAGCAATACCCGGCTCATCTATATGGAGACCCCGGGCTCGCAGACGTTCGATATGATCGACGTGCCCGCGATAACGGCGGTTGCGCGCAGCCGGGGAATTGTGACCGCCATCGACAACACCTGGGCGACGCCGCTTTTCTTCAAGCCCCTCGCTCATGGCGTCGATGTCTCGGTCGCGTCGGCGACCAAATATCTCTCGGGACACTCCGATTGCCTGCTCGGAACGATGACGGCCGCAAGCGAGACCATCTACCGCCAGCTCAAGGACGCTGCGGCGCGTTGGGGGAATTGCGCGAGCCCCGACAATTGCTATCTGGTCCACCGGGGAATTCGAACTCTCGACACGCGCCTTGAGCGTCATCAGCGCACCGCGATGACGCTGATCGACTGGTTTCTCGAGCAGCCCGAGGTGGTCGCAGTCCGCTATCCGGCCCACCCCGCCGATCCGGGTCATGCGATCTGGAAGAGAGATTTCACCGGTGCGTCCGGATTGTTCGGCGTCCAGCTCGATCGCCTGACTCCAGCTGAAACAAGCAGCTTTTTCGACAATTTCTCGCTTTTCCAGCTCGGCTCCAGCTGGGGCGGCTTCGAAAGCCTCGCGGTCCCGGCATGGCCCGCGCCGATACGCGATTTTCCCAACGGCGAGGCCGACGGCGCGCTGATCCGCATTCACGCGGGGCTCGAGGCGCCGCAGGATTTGATCGTCGACCTCGATGCGGCCTTCGGGCGGGTGCGGGCCATGCGCGGCGGACGGAAGACATCATGACGGATGCTTCGTCTCCAGCGGCTGTCAGCCTTCGGCAAGTCGAGAAATATTACGGCCCCTATCACGCGCTCCGCACAATCGACCTCGAAGTTGCGCCGCGCGAGCGGGTTGTCGTTTGCGGACCTTCAGGCTCGGGCAAGTCGACGCTCATCCGCTGCATGAACATGCTCGAAGTGCCCGATTCCGGCGCGGTCCTGATCGAGGGCACCAAGGTGACGGACGCCTCGCGCGACGCCGCCGCGGCGCTTCGCTCGGTCGGCATGGTCTTTCAGCAGTTCAATCTGTTTCCGCACAAGACGGTGCTCGAAAATTGTACCCTCGCGCCCGTCCTTGTCGGCGGCGTCGCCCTTCCGGAGGCCGAGGCGCGGGCTATGTCCTATCTCGAAAAAGTGAGGATTGCGGATCAGGCGAACAAATATCCGGGGCAGCTTTCGGGCGGGCAGCAGCAGCGGGCAGCCATCGCGCGCGCGCTGGCGATGGAACCCCGGATTCTTCTCTTCGACGAGCCGACATCGGCGCTCGATCCCGAGATGATCAAGGAAGTGCTCGACGTCATGACCGCCCTTGCTGGCGAGGGGCGGACGATGGTGTGCGTGACGCACGAGATGGGATTCGCGCGCGAGGCGGCCGACCGAATATTGTTCATGGACCAGGGGCAGATCATCGAGGATGCAAAGCCTGTCGATTTTTTTGCCGCTCCGAAAAGTGAACGTGCGCGGACGTTCCTGGAACAGATACTGTCGCATTAGGCGGCCCCGTGCCAGCCGCACCGCGTTGCGCCGGCCTACTTATCCTGTCATTTCATAAGTAAGGTGAAGGAAGGGGCAGGTGGCTCCTTGCGCGAAAAGGCTCAGGCCTGGAAAAAAATTTCAAAATCGATGAGGGGTAACGCTTTGGCATGCGTATTTAATGCGTGTCTTGCGCCCCCATTTTCTTGTATAACTAATTGAGATAATTCAAGAAATTCCTATTGACCTGTATATACATTTGATGCTCTCTGAGGGGAATCAGCCAACCATCAGGGGGTTTCGCTATGACCAAGACATTTTTGCTCGCCAGCGCCGCAGTGGTCGCTACCTTTGCGACGCCGGCTTTTGCGCAGAGCGACGCTCCGGCGCAGCCGCCCGCCGCCGAGGATGCCCCGAACGGCTCGGACATCGTCGTAACCGGCTCGCGCATCCGCCGGCAGGATCTGGCGGGGGTTGGTCCGGCAACGGTCGTGTCGGCCGAGCAGATCGAAAATACCGGTGTCGTCAATATCGAGACGGTGCTGCAGCGCTTGCCCGCCAACGCCGGCTTCGCGGGCAACCAGACTTCGGCCTATTGGGCGAACAATGGATATGGCACGGCGCAGGTGAACCTGCGCGGTCTCGGCATCAAGCGCACCCTCGTCCTGCTCAACGGCCGCCGCCTCGTCGCGGGCGGCACCGGGGCGAACTCCTCGCCCGACCTCAACATGATTCCCGTCGCGGCGCTCGCACGCACCGATGTGCTCAAGGACGGCGCCTCGGCAATCTACGGTGCCGACGCGATGGCGGGCGTCGTCAACCTCGTGACCCGCACCGACTATGAAGGTCTTGGCCTCAGCGTGCGTCAGGGCATCACCGAAAAGGGCGACGGGTCGGACTTTACCGCCGACCTCCTCTGGGGCGTCCGCAATGATCGCGGCGGCTTCATGGCGGCCGTCACCTATCAGAAGACCAAGGCGGTCAACATGGCGAGCCGCGCGCCCTGCTCGCTGGCGGAAACCACGCCCGGCATGCTGAGCTGCGTCAACAGCGCCTCGACGATCGGCGGCCGCGCGGTGCTGCCGAACGGCCAGCAGATCAACTTCAATCAGGTGCTGGGCGGCAACGGCAATTTCTTCGAGCCGTACAGCGCGGCGAAGCACAATTTCAACTCGAACCCGTTCCTCAACGCGGTTAGTCCCGTCGAGCGCGTCAGCACGGCCTTCTTCGCCGACTATGATTTGACCGACAATATCGAGGCGTTCGGCGAATTCCTTTACACCTTCCGCAAGTCGAACCAGATCGCGACGCCCGGAACGCTTCGTAACCTCTCGATCGCGGCGAGCAATCCCACCAATCCGACGGGGCAGAATATCGTCCTCGTCCAGCGCCGCCTCGCCGAGCCCGGCCCGCGCCAATTCTTCCAGGAAACCGACACCTGGCAGGGCACTTTCGGCCTCCGCGGCAAGCTCTCGAACAATTGGGGATGGGAAATCGCCGGCGCGTTCGGCCGCAACACCGCGGTCGACGGCTCCACCAACATCGCCAATCTTGAGCGAGTGGCGAATTCCCTCGATACGACCAAGTGCAGCCTCGCGGCGGGGGCTTCGATCCCCTGCGCCGACTATCTGGGTTTCGGCGACCTGACCCCCGAAGTGCTCGACTATATCCTGTTCACGTCGCGCGACCGCGGTGGCAATGAGCTCGCGACGGTGACGGCCGATATCAACGGCGATCTCTTCAAGCTGCCCGCGGGACCCGTCTCCTTCGCGGCCGGTGTCGTCTATCGTAAGGAAAAGGGTTGGCGCGATCCGGACCCGCTGACGGTGCTTGGTATCGCGAACACGAACCAGCAGGATCCGATCTCCGGAACGAGCACGGCGAAGGAAGCCTATCTCGAACTGTCGGTGCCCGTTCTGGCCGACACACCCTTCTTCCAGTCGCTTACTCTCGATGGCGCGGTTCGCTACTCGAACTACGACCTGTTCGGCAGCGACTGGAACTACAAGGGGAGCGTCGACTGGGTCATCAACGACAGCTTCCGTCTGCGCGGCACCTACGGCACCGGCTTTCGCATTCCGAACGTCCCCGAATTGTTCGGCGGCGTCTCCGAGGGCAATCTGACGACCACCGACCCCTGCTCGCGCTATGCGACAAGCGGAAACGCGACGCTGATCGCCAATTGTCAGGCGTCGGGCGTGCCGGCCAATTATGTTCAGCTTGGTACAACGATCCTGACGACGGTCGGCGGCAACGAGAATCTGAAACCCGAAAGCTCGACGACTTGGACGGTCGGGACGGTGATTTCACCGAAGGGACTGGTTCCGGGACTCTCGCTCACTGCCGACTGGTTCGACATCAAGATCAAGGATGCGATCCGTGCTATTCCCGGGTCGACCAAGCTCGGCATCTGTTATGCGAGCCAGAATCTGTCGCATCCCTTCTGCGAAGATTTTACGCGCAGCCCGCTGACCGGCGAAGTCACCTTCCTCTCCGCGCAACCGATCAATACGGGCCGCGAGGAAATGAACGGCCTCGATCTGGGTCTCGTTTACAACAATGACATCGGCAGCATGAACGTCTCGCTTGACGTCAACGTGACCTATCTCAACAAATATGTCGTCCTGCCCTTCCCGGGCGGCGCGCCGATCGACTTCGACGGCTTTATCGGCGGCGGCAATGGCGGTTATCCGAAGTGGCGCGGCTATGGCGTGCTGACCGCCGAAAAGGATGGTGTCAGCGCGACCTGGTCGACCCAGTGGATCGGCAAGGCGACCGACTTCAATGCGGCGCCCGGCGAAATCGGCTACAGCACGCCCAATGTCTTCTACCACAATCTTCAGGTCGCTTTCGAAATCGACGAGAAGACCCGCTTCCAGGTCGGCGTCGACAATCTTTTCGATCGCAAGGCGCCCTATATCCAGAGCTTCACCGATGCGAACACCGACACGATGACCTATGACCTGCTCGGACGGCGTTTCTACGTCGGCTTCCGCACCGCGTTCTGAGGGTAATCGATATGGCGATCCGTTGGCCGCTGCTCGTCCGGCGAACGCATAAATGGCTGGCCCTGGTGGTCGGCGTCCAGGCGCTGCTCTGGACGCTGACGGGCTTCTACATGGTGGTCGTGCACATCGACACCATCCATGGCGACCATCTCGTGCGCGCGCCGATGGTTCAGCCCTTCGACCTCGCGGGCCTCGCGCCGCCGTCGCGGATCGTTGCGGCCGCACCGGGTGCGTCCGAGGTTCGCTTGCAGCGTTTCTTCGATCGCCCCGTCTGGCGCGCTGAAACTCCCGAAGGGGCGCGGCTGTTCGATGCCCGCTCGGGTGCGCCGCTGCCTGCGCTTACCGAGTCCCAGGTCCGCGAGCAGGCGCGGCGCATCTACACCGGCGACGGCAAGATCGTGTCGGTGCGGCTGTTGACCGAAGCGCCACAGGAAATGCAGTCGCGCAAGCCGCCCTATTGGCAGGTCGAGTTCGAGGGCTGGAACCGCCCGATGCTCTATCTGTCGCCGCAGACGGGCGAGTTGATCTCGCGGCGCCACGCACTCTGGCGCGTCTTCGACTTCGCCTGGATGCTCCACATCATGGACTATGACGAGCGCACCGACGTCAACAATCCGCTGCTTCGCGTCGCGACCTGGAGCGCCTTCGCCATGGCGCTCACCGGAGCTTGGTTGCTGATCTGGTCGTTCCAGCGCCGCAAAAGGAAGAAGGCATGAAGAAAATCCGTTTCACGCCGCTCTTCTTTCGGCGCATCCACAAATGGGTCGGTCTGATCCTCGGGCTCCAGTTCCTGCTCTGGGCTTTGAGCGGCTCGGTGATGGCGCTGCTCGACAAAGACAAGGTCGGCGGCCACGGCGGCGGAATGAGCCACGCGCATCCCTTGCCGGCCGGCGAGTATTTTGACGTCGCCGCCTTGCCGCGCGGTGAGCCCGTCACCGGGCTGGTTTTGCGCGATCTTGGCGTCCGACCGATCTACGAGCTCCGCACCACCAAGGGCGTGCGGCTGGTCGACGCTACGAGCGGCGAGAATATTCGTGTCGATGAGGGGATGGCCCGCGAAGTCGCATCGATGATGAACGAGGCACCAATCCGAAAGGTGAGCGTGATTGCGAAGCCGAATCTCGAATCACGCGACCATGAAGGTGCGATGTGGCGCGTCGACTTTGCCGACGCCGATAATAGCAGCGCCTATGTCGCGCTCGACAACGCGCGCTTTCTCGTCATGCGCGGCGACACGTGGCGGACGTGGGATTTCTTCTGGATGCTCCACAATATGGATTATGTGAACCGGAAGAGCTTTAACCACCCGCTGATCATCTTCGTCGCTTTCGGCGCGCTGTGGCTTTCGGGGACTGGTTTCTATCTACTCTTTAAAAGCTTCAGCCGCGCCGATTTTCGCTGGCTGCGCCGTCGGCGCAAGCCCATCGTTACCCGCAGCACGGTCTGACCCGTCAGTCGTCGACCGAAAAAGCTGCGGAAAGCTCGAAGCGCGTGCCGGGATGGGAGAGCCAGGCGTGCGATACCAGCCGACCGTTACTCCAGGTCCGCCGCGTCATGCGCAGAACAGGTTCCCCCTCGTTGAGACCAAGCATGCCGCGCGTGCGCGCGTCGGGCATTTCCGCGCGGACGCGGTGCTCGACCCGCTCGAGCGGCGCAGTGCGCGTCAAATATTCGTTGGGCGTCAGCTGCGTGAAATCGAGCGTGCCGTAATCGGGCGCGGCGGACGCAAGCACGAACCGCTCCTCGAGCTGGATCGGAAACTCGGCCTCGTGATGGACGATGACCGAGTGGAAGATTTTCGTGCCTACCGGAACCTCTAGCAGTGCGGCAGTCTCGGCGCCGGCCTTTTCCTCGAGATTCTGGATGACCCGGGCCCGGTAGTCATGACCGCGTCCGCGAATTTCCTCGGCGATGTTCCGGATCTCGATCATGTGCCCGATTGGTTTGGGTTCGGCGATGAACGAGCCGCTGCCGGCGCGGCGCACAATGATACCGGCGGATTGCAGTTCGCGAAGGGCCCGGTTCGCCGTCATGCGTGAAACATCGAATTGCCCGACCAGTTCCGCTTCCGACGGCACCCGGTCACCTGGCTTGAGGCGGCCATCGCGAATCGCATCATAGATGCTCTGCTTGATCGCGGCATAGCGCGGAGGCGTATCCGGGGAAGCGCCATGGGTGGACCGTTTGGCGTTGTTCGAGGTCATTCCGGGGATGAGATCCATCACCCGTCTATACAGGTGAAACTGCTTAAATTCCAAGCGCTCCGACATATTTCGTTGAAAACGTCGAACCGCATTGCCGAGCGATTCTCCTCACGAAGCTTCGGTTTTCGAGACCTTAGGTATCCACCGTGCATGCCGGGAGAAAAATTTGGTGCTTGGCACGACGTCGGTTGGGGGCAGCGACGGTTTCGACCGATGCGGAACAGCCGGGCACTGATGAAGCCCGGTAGTATAGGCAGACGGGGCATCATCCACTAGTCTGAGTGGTCATTCAGCGTCAGTCCGACCTGCTTAATCGCTTTGTGGTGAGAAATGTTGCGCGCTCCCAGAAGCGGCTGGGCAAGCCCAGCCGAGAGGGAGAGGAGCCGGGTGCCGGGTGGCGAGTCAAGGGCCGAGAGAGTGTCTCGCGGCGCTCGCCACGGAGATGGCAAATGGCCAGAGCACAACCGAAAATCACCCTCAGCCCTTCAAGGGACCTTCCCTTCGACAAGCTGAGGCTTTCCCAATCCAACGTCCGCCGGACGAAGTCCGGCGAAACGATCCCCGAGCTTGCGGAAGACATCGCTCGCTTGGGGCTTCTCCAGAGCCTCAACGTGCGGCCGATGCTTGATGCGGACGGCAAGGAAACGGGCCTGTTCGAAGTTCCGGCCGGGGGCCGGCGCTTTCGCGCGCTCGAATTGCTCGTGACGCAGAAGCGGCTCGCGAAAGACGCGCTGATTCCCTGCATCGTCCAACCGGTCGGTCGCACCATTCTGGCAGAAGACGACAGCTACGCCGAAAACGCGCGGCGCGAAGCACTCCATCCGCTCGATCAGTTTCGCGCGATGCAGGCGATGGCCGACAAGGGTGAGGATATCGAGACGATCGCGGCGAACAGCTTCGTGACGCCGGCCGTTGTCCGGCAGCGGCTGAAACTCGCCTCGGTCTCGCCCACGTTGCACGAAGTCTACGCCGAGGACGGCGTGAGCCTCGATCAGCTCATGGCCTTCACGGTGTCGAACGATCATGGCCGCCAGGAGCAGGTGTTCGAGATGCTGCGGTCGAGCTACAACACCTCGCCCGCCTTCATCCGCCAGAAGCTGACCGAGAACAGCGTCCGCGCGGTCGACAAGCGGGTCCGCTTCGTGACCGTCGATGCCTATGTCGCGGCGGGCGGGAGCGTGATCCGCGACCTGTTCGAGCGCGACGACGGCGGCTGGCTCACCGATCCGGCGCTGCTCGACCGCCTCGTCGACGAAAAGCTCGCGGCTGAGGCCGAACGCATCGGCGGCGAGGGCTGGAAATGGGTCGAAGCCGCGATTGAGATCCCGTGGCACGCAGGCCGCGACATGCGCCGGATCGTCGGCGAGGAAGTGCCGATCAGCGACGCCGAGCAGGAACGCCTGACAATGCTCGAGGCCGATGCGGAAGATCTCAGCGACGAATGGAGCGACGCCGACGAGGTCCCCGACGAGATCCACGCCAAGCTCGAGGCGATCGATGCCGAGATCGGCGCGATCAGCGAGCGGCCGCAGATCTTCGATCCCGCGGAACTGCCAATCGCCGGCGTTTTCGTCTCGATCGAGCATGACGGCTCGCTGCGTGTCGAGCGCGGCTTCGTGCGTCCCGAAGACGAACCCGAGGCGGAGGGCGAGGACGGTCCCGGCGCGGACGCCGACGCCGCCGCTAACGGCGCGGAACACACGGCGCCAGGGGTCGATGGCGCTGCCGGACAGGACGGCGATGCTGCAAGCGGCGACGAGGAAGAGGACGCCGGGCTCAAGCCGATGTCCGATCGGCTCGTCTCGGATCTGACGGCGTGGCGCACGCTTGCGCTCCAAGACGCCGTCGCGCGCTGTCCCTCGACCGCCTTCGCCGCGGTGCTTCACGCTTTCGTCGTTTCCTGCTTCTTCGGATACAGCCGCGAGGGCTGCGTGCAGGTTCATGTGAACGGCGTTGCCTTCTCGAACGCGCCAGCGGGCCTTCGCGACTGTCCGCCCGGACGGGCGATCGCCGAACGCCATGAGGCGTGGCGCGCGCGGATGCCGAAGACCGATCGCGATGCCTGGGACTGGCTCCTGACACTGGACGACGATGAGCAGGCGAGCCTCTTCGCGCATTGCGCGTCGCTCGGTGTCAACGCGCAGGCTGAGATCGTGCCCAAGTACGACAATGGGCGCATCTCGTCGCATACCGTCGCGCGGCGCATCGTGCACAGCCACGTACTCGCGCGCGCGGTGGGTCTCGATCTCATCGCGGCTGGCTGGCGGCCGACTGCCGACGGCTACTTCAAAAGCGTGCCCAAGCCGCGGCTGCTCGCCGATGTTACCGAAGCGCGCGGCGAGCAGTTTGCCGGGATGATCGACCATCTGAAAAAGGCGGACATGGCCCGCGAAGCCGAACGGCTGCTCGAAGAGACGAACTGGCTGCCCGAGCCGCTGCGCACGCCGGACGAGGAAGGGGCCACGCCGTCGCCGGCCGCGAATGACGATGGGGCAGACGCGCTGCCGCCCGGTCTCGCCGACGATGTCAGCGACGCCGCCGACTACGATGGAAGTGCCGACGAGATCGCCGCCGAATGACGCGGGCCGCGCTGTGCGGCTCACCCTTGAAATGAAACTCCCGAAAGCCCGGCCGTCGCGCCGGGCTTTCGGCTTTTCGGAGACTGAAAATGGACAAGCTGAACAATGCAATCGGATCGGCACTCCCAGCCCCTGTCGATGGAGGGCATCATGGCTGATCGCGTTTCCATCTCGATCACGATCGGCGGGCGCGTGAGCGCGGACACCTACGCGGTGCTCGCCGAGATCGTCGCCGCCGAAGATCTCTCCACCGAGTGGGACGGGCCCGCTTTCGAGCCGGGTCATCGCGAGATCGGCGAAGCCCTGTCGCTCTTCGCGCACGAGGTCGCGTGGGGCCGCGTCGAGCCGCTCGAAACCTTCTGTGCCGAGCATGGGCTGCCGTACGCCCGCTGGTCGGGCGGCTATCCCGGGGAATGGAGCGCCGAGCGTATCGTCTTCCGGGCCGAAGGCGAACCCCACTCTTACATGGTCGATGAGAATGACCGTGTGATGATCGACCGGCATCTCGTCGCTGACCGCGACAGCATCGAGGCGATCCTCGCCTATTTCGACGAGGCGGAGTTCGAAGTGCCGCCGCTGATTGTCGAGGGCGATCCCGAGCCAGCAGCGGCTGCGGACGAGGGGAGCGACCGTCATGGCTGACTATTTCTCTCAAATCGTCGTTCGCCCCGACATCCCGAAGATGGCGATGACCGAGCTTGAATATGTCATTCTCGCGAGGATGTTCGACGCGGAGCCCGTCGGCGAGGACGTCTATTTCTCGGCCTCTGACGGTGTGAGCGACTTCGTCTTGCTGGACGTCGCCGAAGTGAAGCGGATGATCGCAGCCGAGGAAAGCATCGCGAGCAGCGTCACCGATGTCGTCCGCGAGGCGCTGGAAAAGCTCGATCCGGAAGCGGCGGAGTTCGAGGTGGACATGTCCATGCTCAGCTTCGAGGGCATCTTTGAGGATGTCGTGAAGCGCTCGGCGCTCGACTACATCGAAATCGAGACAGCGTGGAGCTGTTCGACGATGCGTCCTGACGGCTTTGGCGGCGCCGCCACTCTGATCAGCAAGTCCGGGATGGTCAGCATGTCGACCGCCAGCTTCCTCGAAGAGGCGATCGCCGCGCTGTCGCTCGGCCCACCGCCTGGCTGACAGAACCTTTCCCACCCCCAACTTAGAGCCCGGCCGCAGCGCCGGGCTTTCCTTTATCAGGAAACCCGAAATGTCACCGATGGATATCTATTGCCATGCGCCGCTCGGCGCCAAGATCCGCTTCTCCAACGGCGAGCCGCGTCCGCCCGATCGTTGCACCCGCAAGGTCAAGGCGTGGGAGAATGACAACGGCACCGGGACGCTCATCGAATATCGTCCCGGATGCGAGAGCACGACCTACTCGTCGCCGCCGACCTTCGCGCTGCATCTGGCGACATACAGCAGCGGCGGCGTCCAGATCCTCGTCGTGCGCCGCATTTATTCGGTCGTGAGCCGGCTCGATTTCGAGATCGTCGAGCGCCCGCGACCCGGCATGGCCCGGGTGCTCACGGTCATCGGCGAGGGCGACGAACTGCGTCACCTCGCTGCCGACGAGGCGGCGGCGCAGGCGTGGCTCGGCGAGCATCGCTATCATAACGCGCGCATCGAGCTGGTCGATGATCCCGACGCCCCCAACCGTCCGCTGTTTCGCGGGAGGGCGGCGGCATGAGCGATATGGTCGCCGAATATGGCACCACCGCCGACGGCCATTGGGCGGCGCGGGTCGACTATCTCGCGCTGATCGCGATCCCGATCCGTGACGGCTACCGCCTCGCGACCGCCTCGACGCGATCGAAACCGATCTCGCAATGGTCGGCCGCCGATGGCTTCGGCTTCGACGGACAGGTCGCCGACGAAGCCAGCTTCCGCGCACATGTCGAAGATTGCATGTTGCACTTCCGTCAACGCGCTGCGCTGAGCCGAACGCGCATCGACCTCCTGATGTCGACGCCATGGGGCCCCTCGCAGCTCGCGACGCGCTACGGCGAAGGCATCATCTGTTTCGACACGGCGAGCCACGGCGGCTTCTTCCTCGAACAGTTGCGCAATGCCGCGATGCCTCCCGCCCTTCGGCTGCAGGACGGCTGGTACGAAGAGGATTGCGACTGGGCGCTGGTCGCCACCGGCTATCCCGACCTCTTCACCGACAAGGAAAGGGCGTCGGCGGACAAGACGCTGCGCGACTGGCTCCCCGATGCCTGGGAGGGCTTTCACGGCCCGCAGCTCGAGCGCGCCGAATCCTTCGCGCGCGATCGCGAAGGATTCGAGCGCGATCACGCAGAAGACTGGATCGTGATTGCAGCGACCCAGTCGAAGGCGCATCCGGGCGACGTCATCGGCATCGCGTCGCGCGGCGGCAAGCGCGGCGCTGCCCCCACGCGCAACTTTCTGATCCCGGGCGGCGAGTATGAGCGAGGCAGGCACGGCTTTGTGATAGATCTTTCGAGGCATTTTCGCGCGGATTGAGAGGGAGAGGCGGGGCCGGGACGGGGGAACCGCCGGGCCTAGAGAGAGCGCCGGGCGGCTCGCCCCGTCCCGCTCTCTCGAGGATTCCCACATGCAATTCCTTCCTTCCCGCGCGGCGCAAGGCGCCGCGGTGCACGCGCCTTCGTCCGCCGCCCCGCGCCTCCTCGCTGCCGCCGAAACTATCCTGCCGCTTCTCGAGGCCGGGCAGCCCTTCGACACGGGCCAGCTTCGCGCCGCGATGATCTCTGCCTTTGGCGCCACCGATGCCGAGGGCGGCTGGGACTGGAAGGCGGCTTATGACGCGTGCGAGGGTGCGCAGATCCTCCTGCTGCGCGCCTATGGCCGCGCGCTGATGAGCCGGGCCGGCTCATCCCAGCACCGCCTGACGATGTGGGAGCGGATCGCGCGGCGCGTGCCCACGCACACGCGCCGGTCGGAGACCGGACAGGCGCTCCAGCAATTTTCGACGCCGCTCCCGCTCGCTTATGTCGCGGCTCACGCCGCTTCGATCGTCGCAGGCGATCTTGTTTTCGAGCCTTCCGCCGGCACCGGCATGCTGGCGATTCACGCTGAGCTGGCGGGCGCCAAGCTCGCGCTCAACGAGCTCGATGCCGGCCGCGCTGAATTCCTCGACCTGCTGTTTCCGGCCGTCGGCGTCACGCGACACGATGCCGCTTCGATCGACGACCGGCTGGACCAGAGTGTCCGCCCCGACATCATCCTCATGAACCCGCCCTTCTCGGCCGTCGCGAGCGTCGACCGTCCGATGCGCGATGCCGCGCTCCGACATATCGCCTCGGCGCTCGCCCGGCTGCGCGATGGCGGGCGGCTGGTTGCCATTGTCGGCGCAAACTGCGCCCCCGAGGCGCCCGCCTGGCGCGACGCCTTTATGCGCTTGCAGGAGCATGGCACGCTTCGCTTCTCGGCGGCCATTGCCGGAAAGGTCTATGCGAAGCACGGAACCACGACGAGCACGCGTCTGCTGGTGTTCGACAAGGTTCCGGCGAGCGACCCGGCCTTGCTTGTCCCGAGCCGTGGTGAGACGCCCGACCTCGCTTCGCTCCTCGCATGGGTCGAAAGCGATGTGCCCCACCGGCCGGGTCCGTCAGAGCCGCCACCGGCGGCGACGGCAACATCATCCCGGTCGGCGATGCCCGGCTTTGGGCGCGCGGCCGCCGCAGCTCCGGCGGCCCCTGTCTTCGAGCGTCCGGCGCACGAAGCGCCGCCCGAACTTGCCTATGTGACGCGCGACTGGAAGGCGCCCGAAGGCCGCCTTGGCGACACGATATACGAACCCTATGCGCTGCAGTCTCTCTCTATCGAGGGCGCACACCCGCATCCGACCGCGCTTGTGCAGTCAGCAGCAATGGCATCGGTCGCGCCGCCGAAACCCTCCTATCGGCCACATCTTCCCGCGCGGCTGGTGACGGGAGGCATCCTCTCTGACGCGCAGCTGGAATCGGTGATCTTTGCGGGTGAAGCCCATGGCGGTCATCTTTCGGGCGCCTGGATGGTCGACGAAACCTGGGACATGCTGTCCGCGGTCAGCGATGACAATGACGAGGCGGTTCGCTTCCGGCGCGGCTGGTTCCTCGGCGACGGCACCGGTGCCGGCAAAGGGCGGCAAGTCGCGGGGATCATTCTCGACAATTGGCTCAAGGGTCGGCGCCGCGCCGTCTGGCTGTCGGTGTCGGACCGGCTGCTCGAAGATGCACAGCGCGACTGGTCGGCGCTCGGGCAGGAACGGCTGCTCGTGACGCCGCTCTCGCGTTTGCGTCAGGGCACGCCGATCAAGCTCGCCGAAGGCATCCTGTTCACCACATACGCAACGCTGCGCAGCCAGGCGCGCGAGGGCAAGGCGAGCCGCGTCGAGCAGATCGTCGAATGGCTGGGCCGCGATTTCGACGGGGTGATCGTTTTCGACGAGGCGCATGCGATGGCGAATGCCGCCGGCGGCAAGGGGGCGCGCGGTGAACAGAAACCGTCGCAACAGGGGCGTGCCGGTCTGCGACTTCAGCATGCGCTCCCCGATGCGCGCATCGTCTATGTGTCGGCGACCGGCGCAACAACGGTCCAGAACCTTGCCTATGCGCAGCGCCTGGGTCTCTGGAGCGGCACCGACTTCCCCTTCGCGTCGCGAAGCGAATTCGTGGCGGCGATCGAGGACGGCGGGGTCGCGGCGATGGAGGTACTCGCGCGCGACCTGAAGGCGCTCGGTCTCTATGCGGCGCGGTCGCTTTCGTTCGATGGCGTCGAATATGAGCTGCTCGAGCATGCGCTGACCGATGAGCAGCGGCGCATCTACGACAGCTATGCGGGGGCCTTCCAGGTCATCCACAACAATCTGGATGCTGCGATGGAGGCTGCCGGCGTGACGAGTTCGCTCCACGGCACGCTCAACGCGCAGGCGAAGTCGGCGGCCCGCTCGGCTTTCGAGAGCACCAAGCAGCGCTTCTTCAACCATCTCATCACCGCGATGCAGACGCCGAGCACGATCGCGAGCATCGCGGGCGATCTCGAGGCGGGGCATGCCGCGGTGGTGCAGATCGTCTCGACCGGCGAGGCGCTGCAGGAGCGTCGGCTTGCCGAGATCCCGACCGAGGAATGGGGCGATGTGTCGGTCGACATTACGCCGCGCGAATATGTCCTCGACTATCTTGCGCACAGCTTTCCGGTCCAGCTTTACGAGCCCTGCACCGACAGCGAAGGCAATCTCGCGTCGCGCGCCGCGTTCGACGGCGACGGCAATCCTATCGTCAATCGCGAGGCCTGCCGCAGGCGCGATGCGATGATCGAAAAGCTTGCATCGCTGCCGCCGGTGCCGGGGGCGCTCGACCAGATCGTCCAGCATTTCGGGACCGACGTGGTCGCCGAAGTGACCGGGCGCTCGCGGCGCATCGTGCCGGTCAAGGCGGGCGACGGCTCGACGCGCTTTGCGGCCCAGAACCGGCCCGGCGGCGCCAATCTCGGCGAGACCCACGCCTTCATGGACGATGAGAAGCGCATCCTTATCTTCTCGGAGGCAGGCGGCACGGGGCGATCCTATCATGCTGACCTGGGGGTCAAGAATCAGCGGCGGCGCATTCACTATCTGCTCGAACCCGGCTGGAAGGCCGACACCGCGATCCAGGGCTTCGGGCGCACCAACCGCACGAACCAGAAGCAGCCGCCGCTTTTCCGTCCCGTCTCGACCGATGTGAAGGCGCAGAAACGTTTCATTTCGACAATCGCACGGCGTCTCGACACCTTGGGCGCTATTACGCGCGGCCAGCGGCAGACGGGCGGTCAGAACATGTTCCGTCCGCAGGACAATCTGGAATCCTCCTATGCGCGCGACGCTCTGCGCCAGCTCTACCAGTTGCTCGCCGACGGCAAGGTCGAGGGCTGCTCACTGCTCGCCTTCGAGGCAGCGACGGGGCTGTCGTTGGTCGACGACTGCGGCCTCAAGGACGAGCTGCCGTCGATCACGACGTTCCTCAACCGCATGCTCGCGCTGACGATCGGCCTCCAGAACATCCTCTTCGAGACCTTCGAGGGCCTGCTCGCAAGTCGGATCGAGGGAGCGATCGTGTCGGGGACATACGAGATGGGACTCGAGACGCTGCGGGCAGAGAGCTTCCTCGTGACCGGACGCGAGACGATCTACACGCATCCCGGCACCGGGGCCGTGACCCAGTTGCTCACGATCGAGCGCAAGGACCGCGTCGCGCCGCTTCTCCGCGCGGACGCGCTGGAGCTTGTCACGTCATGGGGCGGTCAGCTCGTCGTCAACGCCCGCTCGGGCCGGGCCGCGGTGCAGCTTCGCGCGCGCAGCCTGATCGACGACGATGGCGCCGTTCATCGGCGCGTGGCTCTCCAGCGCCCGCTCGAGAAGATGCATATGCTCGCCGAGGATTTCGAGCATTCGCACTGGCAGGCGGTCGACGCCGAGGCATTCGGCTCGGCGTGGGATGGCGAACTCGCCGAGCTTCCAAGCCATGAGATGTCGACGCTTCATATCGTCGCGGGGTTGCTGCTCCCGATCTGGAAACGCCTGCCCAAGGAATCGACACGGGTGTATCGCCTGCAGTCCGATGGCGGCGAGCGGATCATCGGGCGCAAGGTCTCTCCCGCATGGGCGGCGAGCGTCACCGGCGATGCGCCGGGACGGCTTGCCGTACCCGAAGCTTGGCGAATGCTCCTGGCTGGCGACATCTCGCTGTCGCTTGCCGAAGGCCAGACGCTGCGGCGAGTTCGCGCCATGAACGACTGGCGGATCGAGCTTTCGGGATTCAACGATCTAGGGGTCGAGCGCCTGAAGACGATCGGCTTGATTTCTGAGATCGTCTCGTGGCAACTGAAGCTCTACGTGCCGGCAGGGGCTGCTGGCGCCGACGTGTTCGCTGCGCTCGTCGATCGGTTTCCGATCCAGCGGGTTCAGGATCGCAAGGCCGCCTGAAGGAGCCCCGCATGACCAGTTCAGCATCAGATATCGCGCGCCGTCTCGGAGAAATTGCCGAGGCGGTGTGCCGACGCTATCTTTCCAACGGCCGACGCGAAGGCCAGTATTGGATGGTCGGCGACGTCCGCAATACCCCGGGCCGCAGTCTCTATGTACGGCTTGCCGTCAACGGCGATGGCGGCGCTCCGGGAAAATGGACCGATGCCGCGAGCGGCGACCATGGCGACCTTCTCGACATCATCGCCGCGAGCTGTGGTCACACGGGCTTTCGCGAAACATTGGACGAAGCGCGGCGCTTTCTCAGTCTGCCGCCATCACTTGAGGGACCACGAAACCCGGCACCGACCAAGGCGCGGAGGGGTTCGCGGGAATCGGCGCGAAGGCTGCTGGCTGCTACAAAACCGCTCAGGGGCAGTCTCGGCGAGGCCTATCTCGCTGGCCGATTGATCACCGATTTTCATGCCGGGGATCCCGTGCGATTCCACCCGCACTGCTTTTACCGGCCGTCCAGCGATGACGCGCCCCAAGGGCGGCCGGCGTGGCCGGCGATAATCGCGGCTGTCACTGACCTCGCCGGGATCGTCACAGGCGTGCATAGGACCTGGCTCGATCCCGACACCAAAGACAAAGCGCCGGTCGCCTATCCCCGTCGGGCTATGGGTCATCTCCTCGGCAATGGCGTCCGCTTCGGTGCCTCGGGCGCGGTCATGGCAGCGGGCGAGGGCCTTGAGACCATCCTCTCGCTGCGGCAGGTAATGCCGACCCTGCCGATGATCGCCGGTCTATCGGGAGCGCATCTTGCCGCCATCGCTTTTCCGGAGCGTCTCAAGCGACTCTATGTTGCGCGCGACGATGATCCCGCCGGCGACACCGCTTTGGCGAAGCTCGGCGAGCGTGCGTCGGAATGCGGTATCGAGGTCTGCCCGCTCGAACCGCAGCATGGCGACTTCAACGGCGATCTGCGAGCGCTGGGCCGAAGCGCGATGGCGGCTTCGCTTCGCGGTCAGCTTATGTCCGCCGATCGCACGGAATATCTCTGAGCGCGTCGGGATCGCCGGGACGGGCAGGAGATGGCGGGAGCTGCGCTAGCTTTCCGCTGCAGGCGCGCCCCGGCCTTCGTTAGAGGGCGACTGCGGCATGCAGGGCAGCACCGCAATGGCGGGCGCGCGGCTATTTTCCGCCGGGGCCACGCGGCCCCTTTGCATCGCGAGGCAAAATAGCCGCGCGCCCGCCATCCTCCGCTGCGCTCCAGTCGCGGCAAGCCGCGATGCGGTCCCGCCCCGAATGCCGCGAGCCGTCGCCACGAAGGCCGCGCGAGGCGCGGCTCAGACAGACGGAGACCCAAGATGCACGGCGATGCCACCTCCCAAGACCAACCCGCCGAACCCGGCACGACTGCCTATCTCCTCCAGGAAATGCAGCTCTTCGGTCACCGACCCTTCGAGGACGAACCCGATCCGAGGCCGCTTCCCGACGCTCGCCTCGCCGGCGGCGCGATTGCTGATATGTTCGACGCGCTGGCGGGCTGCCTCGCGGAAACGCGTATCGAACCTGACCTCGACGACCTCCTCTGGAACCTCGTCAACCTCTTCCACCGCGCCGGCGACCGTGTCGAACGCGCGCTGGACGACAATGAGCAGCTGCAACGGCGGCTCCAGCGCGAGCAGGACGGCAGCGAGATACGCTCGGTCGAGCTTGAGCGGGCCACGCGCGAAGGAATTTCGCTGATCGAACGCCGAGACACGATGGAATTCTTCCGCGAGGGGGCCGCCGAGCAGTTCCGGATCCATTGTCGGAAAGCCTGGGCACCCCGCAGCGGATCGCGGGCGCAGCACCGGTCGATGACCGCGGCACTGATCGACGGCCGCGATTTTCTCGACGCGCGGTTGCGTCAGAAAGCGGCTGCGCTCCTCCCCGAGGGCACGCGCATATTGTTCACCGGCGGCGCCGACATCGACGATCACCGGGCGATCTGGGATGCTCTCGATCGCGCACGCGACCGTCATCCCGATATGATCCTGCTCCATGGGGCTACGCCGACGGGGGCCGAACGCATCGCCGCCTGCTGGGCCGAAACCCGCAAGGTGACGCAGGTGGCATTTCGGCCCGACTGGAGCCGGCACGGCAAATCCGCGCCGTTCAAGCGCAACGACCGGATGCTCGAAGCACTGCCGGTCGGGGTCATCGTCTTCCCCGGCACGGGAATCCAGGACAATCTCGCCGACAAGGCTGCGAAGATCGGCCTTCCCGTCTGGGATTTTCGCAAGCGGGGCCGATGACGGCCGTCGGGGCATTCGGAGGCTTTCGGCAAAATGGCCCCAATCTGGTTCTATCTCCCGAATATAATTGAAATATATTCGTAACATCCGCAAATTTACATCACTGTAGATCGCTATGACCAGCGGCGATCGCCCGTCGCCGGCGGGACGGCCCATTGAGAGGGCATCGCTCGCAGGCCATGACGAGGAGCAGGGACGGTCGGCCGACTTGGCGACGACTGCCGTCTGCTGCCATGGGTCGCAATGCCGACGATGGACGCTGCGCATGCTTTTGCGCTCGACGTCACGCGGGTGAAGGATGCGGCGGGTCTGGCCGATCTGCTCGAGGAAGCCTGTGCGCGCATGGGCTGTTCCTGGTTCGCGCTGAGCCACCATGTCGATTTCCTGGCGGCTCCCGACAGGGGCGTTCGCGTCCACAACTATCCCGAGGATTGGGCCCGCTGGTTCGACGAGCGCGGCCTTGGGCTTACCGATCCGGTGCATCGCGCCAGCCACCGCAGTCTCGAGGGCTTTTTCTGGCGCAACATGAAGCCGCTTGCGGGCGAACGGCCTGAAGACGAGCTGATCCTCAGCGAAGCGCAGCGGCACGGGATCGGTGACGGTCTGACCATCCCGGCACACATCCCCGGGGAGGCGCATGGTTCGGTGTCCTTCGCCTGGACGCCGGGAATCGCGGCCAACGACAGAGCGCTGCTCTTCGCCCGGATGATCGGTGGGCCGGCCTTCGAAGCTGCGCGCCTGCTCGCCAATCCCGAGCTCGCGCAGGTCGGGCCGCGACTGACCGATCGGCAGCGCGAATGCCTGATCCTCTCGGCCAAGGGCAACAGCACTCCGAAGGTCGGACGGATCCTCGATCTCAGTCCCGACACGGTTCGCGAACATCTTCGCAACGCGCGGCAGCGCTATGAGGCGAATGGCGGCATCACCCTTACCGTGCGCGCGCTTTATGCCGGCGATCTCAGCTTCGAGGATATTGCCAGGCGCTGAACTTTTTTCGTCGACACCCCCCGATCGTGCTATGGTGCGGGTCCCCAAAGCGGTTCAATTGGATGGTCTCTTTCGAAAAGGAGACACATCCATGCTTTCGGTAATCGACCATTCCAACCGCGCACACGAGCATCAATTGCTCCGCGCGATGTTCGAGGCGCGCAAGCGCGTCTTCATCGATCTTCTGAAATGGGACCTGCCGGTGCTCGCCGACCGGTTCGAGATCGATCATTTCGACGATCCCCACGCGACCTATCTGATCGTCGGCGATCAGGACGGCGGGCATCTCGCCTCGGCGCGCCTCCTTCCCACCACGCGCCCGGCTCTTCTCGATGGTCTTTTCCCCGGCCTCGTTAACGGCATCCCGCCGTCCGGTCCCGACATCTTCGAGATCACCCGCTTCTGCCTGTCGCCGGGGATCGGTGCGCGCCAACGCCGCACCGCGCGCGATACGCTTCTCATCGGGCTCGTCGACTATGCGCTCGCCAACGGCATCCGCTCCTACACCGGCGTCGCCGAGCTCGACTGGTTCGCTCAGATCCGGACCTTTGGCTGGGACTGCAAGGCGCTCGGCGAACCCGGCATCTATGACGGCCGCGCGCTGACCTCGCTGCGGATCGAGATCGACGCCGATACCCCCGCAAGGCTCAAGGCGGCGGGGATTGTCTCGGGCAGCGCTGCGACGCCGGTCGCGGCCAATGCAGCGTGAAAGGAGCGGGGCCATGAGTACCAATATTGCTGCGGCAGAGAGCCATCAGCCGCCCTCCGCCTCGATGCGGGCGCTCAAGGAAGACGGTTATGCGATCGTCCGCTCAGCCGTTCCCGCCGAGCTGATCGCGGCGATCGATCGCGACCTCGATCCGCGATACGCCGCGACGCCCTTTTGCGAGGGCGGCTTCTATGGCGAGCGCACCAAGCGCTTCGGCCGCCTTCTCATCCGCTCGCCGCACGTCGGCGCGCTGGTCATGAACCCGGCGATCCTCGCCCTCGCCGAAGCCGCGCTCGGCGACTGGTGCGAGCGAATCCAGCTCAATCTCGCCCAGGCGATCGAGCTGCATCCGGGAGCGTTTCCGCAGTTCCCGCATCGCGATCAGGAGATGTGGCAGGGTACGCTCGGAGAGGTCGAATATCTCGTGAATGTAATGTGGCCGCTGACGCCCTTCACGGCCGAGAATGGCGCCACGATCATCTGGCCGAAAAGCCATGGGCTCGAGGCGCTCGTCGAGGAGCCGGCGGAAGAGCCCATTATAGCCGAGACGATGCCGGGCGATGCCATCGTCTTCCTGGGTTCGACGCTGCACGGCGCCGGCGGCAATTGCAGCCCGTCGGTGCGGCGCGGGATCATCATCAGCTACTGCCTTGGCTGGCTGAAACCCTATGAGAATCAGTGGCTCGCCTATCCACCCGACGTCGCGAAGGACTTTCCGCCTGAGTTGGCGGCTTTGACCGGCTACGTCCAGCATCGCCCGAACCTCGGCAACTTCGAGGGTCAGTGTCCGTCGATCCTGTTCCGCGGCTATCCCCCCGACCCGATCGCAGCCGTGGATGCGCTCCGGCCCGACCAGCAGGCTCTTCTTGCCGACTATATCGGCGACCAACGATCGGCGGGCGGGGATGGGACGCTCGCGGCATGAGCCCGGGCACCACGATGGAGCGGGTCTATCTGGACCTCAAGGCGCGTATCCTGTCGGGCACCTATCCGCCCGGTACGCGCCTCGAGGCGGCGCAGCTCGCAAAGTCGCTGGCGGCCAGCGCTACCCCCGTTCGCGATGCCCTGTATCGCCTGTCGGGCGAGCGGATCATCGAGAGCTGGCATCAGGAGGGGTTTCGGCAGCCCCTCCTCAATGAGGCGGATTTGGTCGAACTCTATTGGTGGACGGGGGCTCTCCTTTCGCTGGCGTTGAAGGGGAGGACGCCGAGGCCCGATTTGCCCGGCGGACTGATCTCGCTCGCGAATCACCAGGCCTATCCTGAGGGACTCGATGGCCTCTTCCGGACCATTGCAATCGGCAGCAGCAATGGCGAACTTCGCGCTTCCATCATCAATTGTGTCGAGCGAAGCATGACAATCCGCATATTGGAGGCTCGCGTCGACGCGTCTGTGGGCGACGCGCTCACGGCGATGGCGGACGATTACCGGTTCGGCCGGTGGAGCGCATTACGCAGCAAAATCACGCGCTTCCATCGCCGCCGCGCGTCATATGCCGGCCGTGTCGCGGCCGAGATCCGGCGGCGGTCCGAGCCACTGGATAATATTCGGAGAATATGAGTCGTATTAAATTCTTATACGGCGCGCCCTCCTTAGCTTCGAAGGGGCCGTAATTCCGCGGCACCATCAGAGGAGGTTCATATGAACCGCAATGAAACCGTCGAAGACGGCATCGAAGAACTGGGCGTTGCCAGCGTCGTCACGCTCGGCCCGGCGCCGCCCTATCCCGAGGATCATCTCCTCAGCCCGATCCCCGTCGGCGGCGGCATCTCCGCCGATTGACGGCCCCGCGGACGCGGCGTCCTGCGTCGCGTCCGCTCCTTCGCCATGACATACCATCTCGCACCTCATATGAGCTATGGACTGCTCGGACACCGGGCCGTTCTGCTTGATCTCGCTGCTGACCGCTATCTGTTGCTCGGCGACCGCGAAGCTGCGGCTCTGACCGCGCTGGGTTCTTCAGAGGCGCCGTACTCGTCGCCCTTGGTCGAAAAGCTCATGGCCCGACACCTGATTTGTACCGGTCCAAGAGCAGCAATCTCCCCTGTCCACCAGCCCGCACCGCTCGCAAGTGCCCTCGAAATGGACGGCAGCAGCAGCAGTGTTTCATCTTTGGAAGCGATCGGGTCCGTCGCCCGCGCCCGGTTCTCACTTCGCTTCTCGGGCCTTGCAAAGACAGTGATGCGGTGGCGCAGCCTCCGGGCGCAATGCACCAAAGGTATTGGGGGACGTGAAGGCCTTGCTGAAGATGCCGAACGCGCCGCCTCTGTCGCGCGAGGCTTCGCCGAAACGCGGATCGCAGTTCCAGCACGCCGGCTTTGCGTCCCGGACAGCCTCGCACTTGCCCGCTGCCTCTGGAAGCGTGGCATAGCGGCAGATGTCTATTTTGGTGTCCAGCTTGATCCGCTCCTGGCTCACAGCTGGGTCCAGAGCGATAGCCTTGTCCTGTCGGACCCGCTCAATATTGCCGCGGATTACACGCCGGTGTTCAAGCTTTGAGTCTGCGTCTCGCCCTCGTCGATGGCGTTGCCGCGCTCCGGCGGCTGCCGTCGGGCCTGTTACCCCTTGCTTCGGTCGGAACCGCGCGCCTTGTCGGAGACGGTGCTACTCCGCTGACCGTCGCCGGAACGGTCGCTTTGGTTGGCTGGGCCTTTCTTCGCGACGGCTTTGCTCCATGCACAGATCTGTCCGAGGAGCAGGCCGCACAGATCGTCGCAACACGCGGCGCCTGGGCACTTTCGTCGCTATGGGGTCATTACATACTTTGCTGGTCGGATGAGGCGGGTACGGTCTATCTGCTCCGATCGCCGGTCGCCGGGCCGCCGATCTTTCATACGCGTGGTCATGAGGGTCAGCGGATCGACGTTAGCGGCGCGGCAAGCTACTGCGCCTTCACCGATCTCGCCCTCGCCCATTCGCTCGGCTTCGGCCGTGGCGGACCCGATCCAGCACGCGTCGACGCGGCGCTCCGCTACCCCTTCTTTCGTGGACCAGCCACCGAGATCGTTGGGGTCAACGAGATTGTACCCGGTGAAATCGTGGAGTTTGCGACCGGCCGCCGTCAGGTCGGTAGCTGGTCGCCGTGGGACCACAGCGTTCAGCCCCCGCGTCGGGTCGCAGCCTACGAACTCCGCCAGCTTGTCGGAGCCGTTACCGGGGCGTGGGGGCGCCGCTTCGATCGCATTCAGCTTGAGTTGTCTGGGGGGCTCGACAGCTCGATCGTCGCAACCTGCCTTGCGGGTAGCGGGGTGCAATGGCGCGGGATGACATTGGCGACGAGTGAGCCGGATGGCGACGAGCGACCCTATGCACGCGCGGTCACTGATCGCCTCGGCGCCGAACTAGCCGAGCGATGGCGGCCGGCTCCCGGCGATCCCTTGGCGATGCCCGACCGGCTCAGGGTGCGTCATGGCGGCTTTGGCCTGCTCGCGCCGAGCGACGCTGTTTTTCTCGAAACCGCACGCGCCTATGGCGCCGATGCCATTTTCACCGGCGCTGGCGGCGATAACGTGTTCGGCTATATTACCTCGACGGCACCGATCCTCGATGCTCTTCGCTACGCTGGTCCGCTCGCGGCGTGGCGCGCCGCTGGCGATCTCGCCCGGATGGCCCACGACAATAGGTGGAAGGCGCTCGTCTTTGCCGCGCGACGCGTACTTACTCCGCCGCCGGCCTGGCCGATCGACGCCACGCTTCTGTCACAGCGCTACGCGGGGCCGATGCCGGCACACCCTTGGACCGCCGATGCCGGCCGCGCTGCGCCAGGCCAAAGGGTGTATGCAACGAGCCTGTTCCTGACGCAGTCATTCGTAGATGCTTACGATCGGGCTCTGGCCCTACCGATGATTGCGCCCTTGCTGTCGCAGCCGCTCGTCGAGTTCGGGCTAGGGATAGCGAGTTGGCAGTGGGGTGAGGGCGGACGGGATCGCGCGCTGGCACGTCGCGCTTTTGGCGCTGAGCTTCCTCGCGAAGTTCTCACGCGGCGTAGCAAGGGCCGCATATTGTCGATTTTCCTGCCGGCGTTCGTCGAACATCGCGAGCGGCTCAGGCCCTTCCTGCTAGATGGCTGGATGGCGGGCGCCGGCATCCTCGATCTGGACGCGATGAGGGGAATGCTCGATGGCGGGGCAGCCGATCCTGTCACGATTCTACGGATACTCGAAATCGCGGACATGGAAGGATGGGCGCGTTCCGTTACCGCTGCACCCAGGCCTTGATTACCGGGCGGTCGCCGAGACTGGTCCGCGTCGATCGACCGTGCCGGGCGCATGCCGGGGTGCGTGCGCCCGGCACGATCCTAGCGCGCGGAGACGGGCAAGGACTGTCCCGCGCGATAGTGGCGCCAGCGTCGGTATTGCTCGGCCTTTTCGGGCTCATCATCTTCCTCGCCCTTGAGCCAGAAGCGATACCAGTCGAGGTTGCGCTCGTAGGACGCGCGCTTGTGCGCGGGCTGGTATTTGATGTGCAGTTCATCGGCAAACACGACCATCTCGGCAGGCCTGCCCGCACGCCTTAGCCGCGTGTGGAGCTCGACGTTTGACTGCGCCTCGGATTCGGGGACCTGCATCAGAAGCGGCGTGGCGAGGGATTCAATGTCCCAGAGGGGTGTGACGGTCTTCCAGCGATCGGGAGTAGCTTCAGGCGGGCCGAGCCCCCAGATTTCTTCAAGGACGGAGGTGAAGCCGCGATCGGGAAGGGCATTCATCCAGTAATAATGCGGCGAGATTTGTCCCGAGGCGATCGTGGCTGCGGCGAATCGCCTCGACTTCCGAATCGCCCAGAGCGCGACCGACGAGCCGAAGCTGAGCCCGCCGATGCCGACGCGCGAGGGGTCGATCTTCCCCTGCGCTGCCAGTTCGTCGAGTGCCGAACCGATCGTCTTGAGCGCAAGATTGTAGGAGCCTTCCATCCCTGCCGCGCGCGGGGCACGAACCGCGTCGATGCACAGCACCGCAATGCCATGTTCGGTGAGTGGTAGCATCGGGATCTCGTCGCCCGACCCTCCTTTCAGGAAGCCCTCGCACGTATAATAGTGCACGACGACTGGTAGCGGGCCATTTGTATCGATCGGCTTCAGAAAATAGCCGGTAAAGCCGCCAGGCCACGTCATCGGTTCTGCCTTCGCTGCGATCCGGGCCGCGAGCGCACGATTGGGTTCGGCCAGCACTTGCGTTCGCCCGGATGCAAAATCGGTGCGAACGAGACGCGGTGGCACGAGCGGCTGCGCGTCGGCACAGTATAGTGCATCTTCACCAACGGCGCAGCGCGGCGGCTGGCCGGGCACGCGGAGCGCCCCGCTGGTGACCGTCAGCCGCTTCGCTTCGGATTCTCCAACAGTCCACAGCCAGACAGTCTCTCGTTCGCTGCTGTCCTTCACGAACAGGAGGAGCGCATCGTGGTTGCCGCGCCATGCGACAGCGCGAAGCTTGCCTGACCGGCATGGCGCCGCGACGCAGGCGACGACGCGTCCGTCTGCACGCGTGACGCGAAGTCGCTGCTCGCTCCTCTCTTCGACGATCTCGGCAATGTCGCCGTTCGCGGCGCGGCTCTCGAGGCCCTGTCCGGGTGCGGATGGCGCAGGACGATGCGCCGGATCGCGCGGCATGAGCGTCTTTTCGGTTGCCTCGACGTTCCAGAGAATGCGGCGATTGTCGAACCAGGGCGAGGAAAACCGACGCATCACGCGTCTGCCGTCCTCTATTACCCCGCCAGCGATCGGTTGGTTGAGATTGATGCTTCCGTCGACGAGAACCCCGTCGCGGTATGCCGAAGACTCGGCTTTCGCGATTGCGGAACGCGTGGCTCCGATGCTGTATTTTAGTTCGCGGCCATCGCCGGACGGCCCGAATTCGGTGATGTCGGCTTCGTCCACGACCTCTCGTTCTAACGGCATGTCGTCGCGCCAGTGCCAGATACCCTGCACGCCGTCCTTTAGCGCGAGGTAACGAAACCCGCCGCTGTCCGCATCCCAAACAGGTGCTGTCTCGGCGAGGGCGCCGCTCGCGTCAGGGCGTGCTACGCCGCCGTCGAGGAGAACCGGGGTGCTCCGTCCGTCAATATCGGCGACGTGCCATCGCAGCTTCACGACATTTTCGTCGACCGACGGAAGGCTCAGGCGCCAAGCTATTCGGCGACCGTCGGGCGAGAGCGTCGGCGCAGTGATGTCCGAAACCTCGACGAGGTCGCGTGTCGTGACCGGCGCACGGACGCCTTGGTCGGGCCCGGCGGCGGCGGCCGCGGCAAGCAGGCCGGCGAACACTACCATGCGAGCACCGCCTGGAGCGCCATCGTTCGCCCGAGCGCGTTCGCCTGCTCGGGATCGTAGCCGATCGCCGAGCCAATCGCCTGGAAGCGCGCGTAGGGAGGATCGCGGTCGAAGAGATTGTTGATGCTGAGCGCCAGACGGAGTGATCTGCCGCCCTGATCGCCGCCGCCCGCGATCCGGGCGCCGAGCTGGAGATCGACCGTTGTCCAGCATTTTACCCGTTCCTCGGGGGTGACCGTTCGGTTGCGATAGCTGCCGACATGGTTGATCCCGACTCCGCCGTCGAACGCGCCGAGCGTGAAGCCCGCGCGTCCGCGCAAGCGCAGTTTAACCGGGTTGCCGAGAGTGCCGACGACATTGTTCGGTGCCGCGGTTTCAATCAGCCTGTTGTCGATCTCGAACAGTCGGCTGCCGCCGAAGGAAAGGTCCAAGTGACCGTTGCCGATGGAGCGGCTGTAGCCAAGGTCAAAATCGAGCCCGCGGACGCGCGACGATGAGAGATTGCGCGTGCGAACGTCAATGATTGCGCGCACGTCGCTTGGTGCGGCACCGATCGCATTCGAAAAGCTTGGATTGGCGAAGTAGGCGGCAACGGTCGCGGGATCGGGATTGTCCTCGATTAACGGCGCGTAGATTTCGCGCGCAACGAGGAAGTTGCGGAACTCGGCCGACCCCGAGGCAATGCGGCCGCGGTAGTCGATGTTGAACCAGGTCAGCGCAAGCTTTGCGCCGGGGAGGAACGTGGGTTCGAAATCCATTCCGGCGGTCCAGCTCGTCGCCTTCTCTGGACCGATGTCCGGTCGGAAACCGAACAATGCGAGCACGACTGACTGACCTGTAGGCGACGCCGGGTCTGCAACACGGATCGCTTGGTAGCGGGCGTTTGCAGTGCCGACGAGCTCGTCGAAGAACGGAGCGCGAAACGAGCGGCCGTAAGAAGCGCGAAGCGTGAGGCCTGAGAATGGCGTCCAACGGATGCCCGCTTTTGGATTGGCTGTGTCGCCGACGTCCGAATAATCTTCGTAGCGTCCCGCGATCGAGAGTGCGAGTTCGCCGGGGAACGCGCCGCTCGAATCGAAGATGGGCAGTGCGAGCTCGGCATAGAGCGAACGCACGACCCTCTTGTCGGGGAGCCCTGGGATGCCGTCGGTGCGCGGCGCGGCGCCGACGAGGTCGCTTGTCTGAATATATGTGAGTCGATCGCGGCGGTATTCGGCGCCGAACGCGAGCTTGGCTTCGCCGGCAGGGACTTGGAAGAGCGGGCCGTCGGCACGCAACGCGCCTGTCCACACGCGGTAGCGCGTATCAACCGCGAGGCTGCCCCGAAGTCGGTCGATCAGCGCTGGATCGTTCACCGCGCCGTCTCCGAAAGGGTTGAGCGCGGTCGCGAGCGACGCCGCCGACGCCGCCTGAGGCAGACGCGTGAAGTGGATCAGATTTACACCGTCATAATGTTCGCGCTGCAGGCCGTATCCGCCCGCGAGTTCCACCTCCCAGCTGCCAAGAGCTGCCCGCGCACCGAGCGCGGCGTTGAGCGCGCGGACGCGGCCGCGCACGCCCTCGGGCCCAAAATCGGCCGAGGGGTCATAATAGACTGTAACCGGCTGGCCTGTACCGATGGGATCGACATAGTAAGGGTTCGCCGGTGTGACGGTGAGCGGCATAGTGCCATTGAGCCGTCGACGTGCTTCGAAGCGTCGGTCGGCATAAAGGCCCCGTGCGAACAGCGTAAAATTCTCGCCTATCGCCTGTTCTGCGCTCCCATAAATGCTGGCGTTCTTCTGCTTCGGTAGGATGTCGATGTTCCGCCGAGCATCGCCGCGCTGGAAATCGCTGCTCGGGATGAGTTGCGCGGGCGTGAGTGCGGTGCCGTCTTGGCCACGCGGAATCTGGAATCGTTGGCCGTTGGCGGCGACGATCGTGCCGGGGTTGTTGTAGTTGGATCGGAGATCGGGGCCGCCGAAGGGCCGGAGATCCTCGGTCGCAAATGCGCGTTGCGTCGAGGGCAGATTGCCGCGCTGGTAGTATTCGACCGCGACCACAACGTGGCCCGTGGACCACCCTGTCCCGACTATCTGGCTGAGCTGGACTTCGCCATATGCGCCGTCAGCGGTTCCAGCGCGCAGCCTTGTCTCGGCGCCTTCGAAGCGGTTACGGAAGCGGACGTTGACGACGCCCGCGACTGCGTCTGACCCGTAGATTGCCGACGCGCCATCGGTGAGGATTTCGACCCGCTCAATCGCCGCGGACGGCACTAGCGACAGATCGGCAAAGGCGCCCGATGCGCCGCCGAGCGATGGGCGAGTAGCGTCGAACAAGGTCAGTGTCGCGCCGGGGCCGAGTCCGCGGAGGTTGATCGACGAGCCGAAACCGATGTTGCTGAGGCTGTTACCGCGACCGCTCATTCCAATATTGGCTTCAGTGGGTCCGCCCGAGAAATTCTGCGGGATCGTTTGGATGAAATCGGCGAGTGTCGCGCGGCCGCTGCGATCAAGTGCATCGCGGTCAATTGTCATAAGCGGCGACCCGACGGGGCCCGCACCGCGAATGCGCGAGCCAGTAACGATGATGGCTTCGCTCGAAGGTACCTCAGTCGAACTGAGGCCCACCGCATCGACGTTTCCCGATCGAAGCACCCAGGCCCCTTCGACAAGTTCAATCGTCAGGCCCGTGCCGGACAGGAGCCGCGAAAGGGCTTCGTCGGGAGAGAGCCGCCCGCGGACCCGGTTGCTGCGTCGGCCTTCAAGCAGGCTCGAAGCCGCGATGACCTCGCGGCCGGAAATGTCCGAATATTTGCGCAGCGCGTCGCTAAGGCGCTGTGCCTCGATATTGTATGTCTGCTCGCCCGTCTGCGCACACGCGTTGGGTGCGTAAAGTGCGGTCGCCGATACGCCCGAAGCCAGAACGGCCGCGAAAAATTTCATCGTCATTCATCCCTCCCGTGCGGCCGATTTTGGCCGTGTGAAGGGAAAAAATGACGGGTGCTCCGAACACCCTATGGGTTTTTCTTGGGTGTGCCCTACTCGGATTTCGCGCCGAGAATCGGTCCGTTCGCACCGAACTCGACCTTGAGATCGAGCGCGGCGCCGAGCTTCAGCGCAAGCTTCCGGGCATCGGTCACGTCGAAGCGCCCCGTCACCTGCAGCGATGCCAGCGCCGGATCGGCCAAGCTGATCTTGACGCCATTCTCGCGGCCCGCGCGGTCGAGGATCGCACCAAGCGGGAGATTGTCGGCCCACAGCGATTTGGCCGGCGCGTTGGCCTGCTCGTCCGCTATCGGCTGGGGGCCGGTCGACCTGACCTCGGCGCGTTCGCCGGGACGGAGGCGAAGCGCCTTTCCGCCTTCAAGGCGCCGCACCTCGACCGAGCCTTCGACCAATGCGATGCGCGGAACATCCGCGCGGAGATCGACCTCGAAGATGGTGCCGAGCGCGCGCGTGACTGAATCTCCGGCCTCGACGAGGAAGGGACGCGATGCGTCGTGTGTGACCTCGAACCTGGCGCGGCCGTCATGCAGAATGACGCGGCGTTCGCCGTCCGAGAAGCGCGTCTCGATGCGGGCGCCGTCCATCAGTGTCACGCGCGTCCCGTCGGCGAGCTGGCTCTCGCCTTGCGCCGAATTGGTGGCGATGATCGGCTGATCGCTGTCGCGGCCGACCAGATACCATGCGAATCCGACTGCGATCACCGCAGCGAGGAATGTGGCGAACGCCCATCGCCGCCCGCCGGGTTCACGCTCCCGAGCGTCGGCCCGCACATCGGCCGCGATCCGCGCGGTCGACATGTCTCCAGCCCAGGTCCAATTGTCGCGCGCTTCGTCATAAGCCTTGGCATTGCCCGGCTTGGCCAGCCATTCGTCGAACGCTTCCCGGTGCAATTCGGCATCGGGTCCCATCATCTTGTCGAGCCAGGCGGTGGCTTCGCTATCGGCGCGGCTCACTGCTTACCCCGCGCGCGCTTGATGGCGGCAAGGGCTTTGGTCATGTGGCTTTCGACCGTCTTCACGCTGATTCCCTTGATTCGAGCGATCTCGGGATAGCGTAGTCCTTCGAAGCGATGCATCAGGAAAATCTCGCGCGTGAGCGGAGATAGCCTCGAAATGGCTCTTTCTGCCCGGCGAAGGACGTCGCGCGCTTCGAGCGCCGCGTGTGGGTCACTCGCTCCCTCATGCTCGTCACTGAAACTGTCGTGCTGCGACCGGTGGCGGCGCCCGTCGGCGCGACCATATTCGGCGAGGAGCATCCGGGCGCTCTTCACGAGATAGGCTCCGGGGCCTTCGACCAGCGCAGCGAGGCCGCCGCGCGCACTCGCAAAGCGGCTGAAGACTTCCTGCACAAGGTCGCCGACATCTTGGTTCGGGGCGCGTCCGCGGAAGAAGCGGGTGATGTGCGGCCGGTGCTCGGAGTAGATCGCCTCGATGCGCGCCGAGCGCCCGACCCGCTCCCAATCCTCTGGCGGCAAGGGGTCGCCGCCGGCAATTCCCGGTCGCTCGCTGTCCTTGTCCTCGAAGTCCATACCTGCCGCCTTCCCGTTCGGGACGAAGGCGGCAAGCCGGGCGTTGAGAACTTGCTTAGCGAACAAGCGCCGCCGCCTTTAGCCCGAGGGCTTGGACATGCGCAGCGGCCACCCGGCAGGATGGATCAGGAAAAATCAAACTAAGCAGGTTCTCACGCCTGGCACCGTGCGCCTTGCCCGATGCGGGACAAAGCATAGCCCCGAGCTTGCCGCTTGCAAGCCGGCAGTGCGGGAGATGGATCCAGATCGAGTCTAATTTTCGCGAGGACCCGTCGCGGGACGCGCCGTTTGCGTGGATGCCGAGGCGGGCGCGCCGAGCGTGACAAAAACATGTTCGCCGGGCGCCGGAGGCGGCTCCTGCTGCCTGATCGAAAAGGCAAGCGCCCCGCTTTCCAGATGGATGCGATAGCCGTTGCCGACAAAGCGAACGGCCATGACGGTGGCGGGAGCGCCCGCTGGCCCGATGCTGAGCGCCTCCGGGCGCAGCAGTATCTCGGCGGGGCCGTCCGCGGCGCCTGGCACCTCGACCGCGCCAAGCACCGTCTGCGCCACGCCATTCCGAGCCGACCCGGAAAGGACGATCACCTCGCCCAGCAGGCGCGCTGCGGCGGGAGAGGCGGGATATCGATAGCAGTCTTCGGCGGTTCCCGTCTGCAGAATCCGGCCGTTGGACATCAGGATCAGATCATCGGCCAACGCCATCGCTTCCTCGGGATCATGGGTGACGATCATCACGCTGGTTCCCATCGCGCGGAGGTCGGCGAGCAGTGCGTCGCGGATCGCGCCGCGCAGATGACCGTCAAGGCCCGAAAAGGGCTCGTCGAGCAGAAGCAGCGCGGGCTCGCGCGCCAGCGCGCGGGCGATTGCGACGCGCTGCTGCTCGCCGCCCGACAGCATGTGCGGCCAGGCGTCGGCGAGATGGTCGATGTGCAGGCGGGCAAGCAGCCCCGCGACACGCTCGCGCCGCGCTGCGGCGCCCAGCGACTGGATCCCGAACCCGATATTGCCCCGGACGTCGAGATGCGGGAACAGCGCATTGTCCTGGAAGACCAGGCCGACGCCTCGCTGCTCGGGCGCGGTCGTCGCGCCGGGTTCGGACATGATGGCACCATGGATGCGAATTGCGCCGCGATCGACGGGCTCAAGCCCGGCGATCATGCGCAGCAGCGTACTCTTGCCGCAGCCCGAGGGACCAAGCAGGCACGCGACGCGGCCGGGCGCCAGCGTAAGGCTTGCCGCCTCGACAGCGGCTCGGCCAGGATAGAGGCGCGCGACGTCGGCGACCTCCAATATGGGGGCGCTCGATGCGGGGGAGGCCGACGGAGAGTTGGACGATAGCGGAGCGGAGGGCGACATGCGGCTTGTCCTAGGTCCCCGGCCGCGCATCGGCAATTCGCCCGCTCAGCCAGACCACGACGGGCATCGACAGCGCGACGATCAGGACCGAAGGTAATCCGGCCTGGCCCAGCCGTTCGTCGAGCGCATAATTGTTCGCGATCACCGCCAGCGTGTCGAAGTCGAACGGCCGCAGGATGAGGGTCGCTGGCAGTTCCTTCAGGATGTCGATGAAAACGATCAGACCCGCGGTCAGCATCGCGCCGCGCGCGACCGGCAGGTCGACGGCCAGCGCCGCCCCGGCTTCGCCGCGGCCAAGCGTGCGCGCGGCATGGCGCATCGAGGGCGTGACGCGCGCCAGCCCGGCGTCGATCGGCTCGAGCGCGGCCGCCATCAGGCGCGCGGCATAGGCGGTGATCAGCAGTAGGATGGCGATGACGGCGCCCGATCCCGGCGCGAGATTCCAGATCACCCCTGCCGGGGCCAGCAGGCCGATCGCCATCACCGCACCGGGCGTCGCATAGCCGAGGCTGGCAATCCGCCCGGCGAGCGGCAGGTGGCGCGTGCCCAGCGCGAGCATCGTCGCGAGCGCGACGGTGACGAACGCACCTGCGACGCCCAGGAACAGGCTGGTGCGCGTCGCCGCGACGAGGCGCGGCCAGTCGGCATTGGTCTGCGCGAGATTCCAGAGGAGCCAGCCGACCGGCAGCAGCAATCCCGCGGTGAGCAGCGACAGGCAGAAGGCAAAGGCCGCCCATGCGCGCGCGCCGCCGATCTGCTGGACGTTGATCGCGCGCCAGCGCGCCTTGCCCCCTTCATGCGTCCGGCCCCGGCGGCTCGCGCGCTCGAGCCACAGGAGCAGCGCGGCGGCAACGAGCAGCGGCAGCGCGAACCGCGCCGCGCTGACCGTCGAGCCATAGACCGACCAGGCGCGCACCACGCCGGTGGTCAGCGTCTGGACACTGAGGAACTGGACCGCGCCATAGTCGGCGAGCGTTTCCATGACCGCGAGCGCCACCCCCGCGGCGAGCGCCGGGCGCGCCATCGGCAGCGCGACGCGCCACAGCGCGCCGGTGCCGCTGCAGCCCAGCATGCGCGCCGCCTCGAGCGTTCCGACCGACTGGTTGATGAAGGCGGCGCGCATCGCGAGATAGACATAGGGATAGAAGGCGGCAGACAGGATGAAGGTCGCGCCGCCGATACTGCGCATTTCGAACGGCAGATCGTACCCGGTCGCCCCGCGCAGCCCCGTGCGCAGCGTCCCCGCGACATCGAACAGATCGCCATAGCCGTAAGCGAGCGCAAAGGCGGGCACCGCCAGCGGCACGGCGAGCGCCCAGGCGAACAGGTCGCGGCAGGGAAAGCGGTACATCGCCACCAGCCAGGCGGCGAGAGTGCCGACGAGCGCGGTGACGATCCCGACCAGCAGCGCAAGCCACGCCGAGGTCGCCGCATAACGCGCGATGTCGCGCGCCGCGATGTCGGCGGTCTCGGTCCCGAACGCCGCCAGCACCACGCCGGCGATCGGCAGCGCCACGACCAGCCCCGCGACGGCGGCGAGGCTGGTTATGGGGGAAATGCGGAGCCGGGACGGGGAGGCGGCGGGCGGTGTCAGCGCCAGCCCGCCGCACTCATCAGCGATTGTGCCTCGGGCTGACGCCTGGCGAAGGCCGCCGCACTCATCGGGTGGGCGGTAAAGGTCGCATAGGCGTCAACCGGCTTGGGCGCCGGCACGTCGGGCGAGGCGGGATATTCGCCGTTATTCGCCGAAATATGCGTTTGCGAATCGGCCGAGGCGAAAAATTCGAGGAGCTTGATCGCATTGGCCTTGTTCGGGGCATTTTTGGCCACGCCGCCGCCCGAGACATTTACATGCGTGCCTTGGCCGTCGAGGCTGGGAAAGCCCAGTTTGACCTTCTGCGTCACGTCGCGATCCTTGGCGTCGTCGCCGGTCGCCATGCGGACATAATAATAGCTGTTGGTAATCGCGACCTCGCACACGCCGGCCGCGACCGCGCGGATCTGGTCGCGGTCGCCGCCCTCCGGCGGACGCGCCATGTTGGCGACGACACCCTTGGTCCAGTCGGCAGCCTTCTGCGGCCCCCAGGCTTCGATCAGTGCGCCGACAAGCGAAAGATTATAGACGCTGTCCGACGAACGGACGCAGATCTTGCCCTTGAAGCGTGGCGTCGCGAGCTTGGCATAATCGTCGATTTCCTCGGGCTTCACCTTGGCGGCATCATAAGCGACGACGCGCGCGCGGCGTGTGAAACCATACCAGTTGCCCGCGGGCTCGCGCAGGTTTGCGGGAACGCGCGCGGTCAGCGTTTCGGATTCGACCGGCTGGAACAAGCCTGCTTCCTGCGCGCGCCAAAGCGCGCCGGCGTCGGCGGCGATGAACAGGTCGGCGGGGCTGTTGGCGCCCTCGCTCTTCATGCGTGCGACCAGTTCGTCGGGCTTGCCTTCGATGCGGTTGATCTTGATTCCGGTTTCCTTGGTGAAACGGTCATAGAGCGCCTGGTCGCTGTCATAATGGCGCGCGGTGTAGAGGTTGACCTCCTGCGTCCCCGCTGCCTTTTCTCCACTCGAACATGCCGCCAGCAGCGAGACTGCCGACAGGGACGCGACCAAAGCAATATTCCGCACAACTGGCTCCTTTTCCAATCCTCAGAGACCTGGACCTAGCATTGTTGCGAACGACTCTCAACTCTGCCCGGGGCGATATGGCAGCCGGATGGTCACCACGAGTCCCCCCGCAGGCCGGTTTTCCAGTTTGATGTGTCCCGTCATGCGGCGGGAAAGCTGCCGTGCGACCGCCAGCCCCAGACCTGCGCCGCCCGTGCTGCGGCTCCGCGAATTTTCCACGCGCGTAAAGGGTTCGAACACTTCGGCCAGTTTGTCCGCGGGGATGCCTGGCCCGTCGTCATCAATCGTAAAGACCAATTCTCGACCCTCGCGGCAGAAATTGAGGCGAGCATTACCGGCATGGCGCACGGCATTTTGCACGACATTGCGCAGGAGCCTTTTGAGCTTGAGCGGCCGCATCATCGCTTCAAGCCTGTCGGGACCCGCGTAACTGACGTCGCCGCCCGCATCGGACGCCTCGTCGACGACGGTCATTGCGATCGATGCGATGTCGATGGGCTGCTCGGGCTCGGGATCGTCGCCGCGTAGATAGTCGAGTATCGAGGTAACGAAGGCTTCCATCTCTGCGATGTCTTGCTCGAGGGCGGCGCGCGTGTCGGCATCATCGACGGTCGATGCGTTGAGCCTGAGCCGAGCCAGCGGTGTTCTAAGGTCGTGCGACATGGCGGCGAGCGATTGCACCCGTTCGCCGATATGATCGAGCAGCCGTGTCTGCATGCGATCGAAGGCGGCCGCCACCTGGCGCACCTCGAGCGGGCCATCGATTTCGACTGCGACACGCTCGTCGCCGCCGACGCGTTCCGCCGCGACAGCGATGTGCTCGAGCGGCCTGCCGATCACGCGGCCGAAGACCAATGCCAGCAGCAGCACGATCAGGACGAGGAGGATCAACGAGACGGAGTAATGATATAAGAGCGACGAGCCCTGAAAATAGTCTTCCGACCGAAAGCTGAGCCATCCGCCGCCGGTCAACCTGATCGTTCCTTCCAGAGCTTCCCCATCGCGGTCGGCACGGAAGTCGAGTTCCCGAAGCCCCGGCTGCAGCGCTACAATGTCGGCCGTCGCTTCGCCGCGGCTGCTTGGGGGCGGCGCATCTCGCCGCGCAACCAGCAGGCGAGGTTCCCACATCGCGTTCATTCGTTCGACGGCGTCGGGCCGCGTGTCGAAAAAGGCGTCGGCGAACAGGAGCCAGTCGGCCAGACGCTGCGAACGGCCGCGTTCGATGCGCGTCTCTTCGGCCTTGGCAAAGATGATCTCGCTACCGACAAACTGCACAAGCACAGCGGCGAACAGAGCGATCGCGATCCGGCCGCGCAGCCCGTCCAGAAGCCGGAACCGCCGCAGCATCAGCGCCGTTCTACTTCCGCCGTGAAGATATAGCCGATGCCACGGACGGTACGGATGATCTCGCGTCGTTCCTCGTCACCAAGCTTGCGGCGGAGCCGGCATACCAGGACGTCGATCGTGCGGTCGGAAGCGTTGCCGAGACGCGAACGCGACATTTCGAGGAGCGGTTCGCGGCCGATCACCCGCTGCGGGTTTTCGAGCAAGGTGACGAGTAGGTCATATTCGGCTCCCGACAGCTCGACACGCGCCCCCGATGGCGCGAAAAGCTGGCGCTGTGGGAGATCAACCCGCCACGCGCCGAAGCGCAGTTCGCGCAGCCGCACCGCCGGAGCTGGCGCCACATGCCCGCGACGTAACATCGCGCGGACGCGAGCAAGCAGCTCCCGATCGCCGAAGGGCTTCGCAATATAGTCGTCGGCTCCGAGCTCGAGGCCCGTCACCTTGTCGCTTTCGTCGCCGCGCGCGCTGATCATGATCACCGGCGTCGCATTCCGGTCGACTTGGCGCAGGTTCCGGCAAAGATCGAAGCCGCTGATCCCGGGCATCATCACGTCGAGCAGGATGAGATCGACAGGATGGTCGGCCAGCACGTCGAGCATCACATAGCCGTTGGCGGCGCTCAGGCAGTGAAATCCGTTGGCACGCAGAACCTTGAGCAATGCCGCGCGCATGCCGGCGTCGTCGTCGACGATCAGGATTGTCGGCGGTCCCGCACGCGTCGAAGGCGTATATTCCGCCCCCGGATTATTGCTGATTTGTTGCGTGATCATTTTCAATTTTTGCAGGACTTCCGCCGCCGTTGACAGCCGGTCCCGCTCCCTCCCTTAGGCGCGCTTGAGATTGCGACTGATTATCAATTTCCAAGGGGAATGCAACGTGACCGACAAATATCCGACCGATCGCCAATCCAAGGAAGCGACCGCCTCGGCCTCGCCGAGCGCCTTGCTTGCGCTGGCTGGCATCGGCCTGATGGCCGGTACGACCCCGGCGATGGCCCAGGAAGAACCGCGCCTCGGCGGAGTTACCGTTACCGATACGGCGATCGACGAGAGCTACAGCCGGACCGAGAGCAGATCGGACAAGGCGACCGCGCCTTTGCTGGATACGCCGCAGACGATCAGCGTCATCCCGCAAGAGGTCATTCGGGACCGTGGCGCCCGCACGCTTGCGGACGTCTTGCGCAACACGCCGGGTATCAGCTTCGATGCCGGTGAGAATGGCTTCGGGACCTCGAGCAACAATTTCACAATGCGCGGCTTCGACAGCAGCGGCAGCGTCTTCATCGACAATGCGCGCGATTCGGGGAGCTATGCCCGGGACGTCTTCAACGTCGAGTCGGTCGAGGTGGTGAAGGGCGCCGCCGCCGATAACGGCCGGGGCAGCGCCGGTGGCTACGTCAACATCAACACCAAACGTCCGACGCTCGACGGGTTCATTGCAGGCGATGTCAGCGTCGGCTTCGACCAATATGGCGGCCGCGAGCGCAAACGCGGCACGATCGATATCAACCAGCCGTTCGGCGACACCATCGCTGTTCGCCTCAACGCCGTCGCAGAGGACAGCGGCGTTCCCGGCCGCGATCTGGCGCGCAACAAATTCTGGGGCGTTGCGCCGTCGATAGCTGCCGGCCTGGGCACGAACCTCCGCGTTTCGCTCGCATGGGAGCATCTGGAACGTAGGGACACGCCCGACTGGGGCGTTCCCGGCGCGACGATCGAAGGGACATTCCGCTATAACGCCGCGACCGCAGGCGCTCCGCGCGATGCCTACTATGGCCTTGCGAGCGACTTCGACGATGCCACCGCGGACGCCGTGATTGGTCGCATCGAATATGAGCCCTTCAGCGGCTTCGTCCTGTCGAACCAGACCCGCTGGTCGCGCGTCGACCGGCGTTCGCGCATGACGGCGCCGACCGGCTTCACCGCCCCGGCGACGGTCACGACCCAGACCTGGCTCTATGATCGCCGGAACACCAGCCTCAGCAACCTGTTCGCGCTCAATGCCGCCTTCAACACCGGCGGCATCGGCCATTCGGTCGCGGCCGGCGTCGAGCTGAGCTGGGAAAAATCCGACGCCCTGCGTTTCGCAACCGCGAACGGCGGCAATGCCGACCTGTTCGACCCCAATCCGGCGCGCACTGCCGCGGTCGCCTTCGTCCCGACCGAGCGCGCCGTCGCCGACATCGAAACTTTCGCGGTCTTTCTCTACGACACGATCTCGCTCGGTGAGCAGTTCGAGATTAGTGGCGGCATTCGTGGTGAGGGCTACCGCGTCGATATCGACAGCAGCACCGTGGCGGGCGCGCCGACCGGGGCCTTCGATAGCTTCCGACGTTCGCCCTTCACCTGGGGCGGCAAGGTCGGTCTGACCTGGAAGCCGGCCGACAACGCCAGCCTCTACGCCTCGTTCGGCAGCTCGGCGCTGCCTCCGGGTTCATATCTTTCGAACCCCGACATCTCGCGGACCGGCGATAACGCCTTCCCGGGCCTTATCGCGGGCACGAAGACCGTGCGTTCGATCAATTATGAGATCGGGGGCAAGCTCGACCTGTTCGATGGCGGCCTTTCGCTGACCCTCGCGGGCTTCCGCGGCGAAAAGCGCAACGTGCCCGTCGTGGGTCGTCCGGCAGCGGCCGGCACGAACAGCTTGCAAGGTTATCAGAAGCTCATCGTCGAAGGTGGCGAGTTCGGTGTCAGCGGCCAGATCACACCCGACTGGAATATCTATGGTGGTGTGCTCGTGATGGACAGCAAGCGCCAGCTCAGCGACGCGATGGAGACCGCGCTCGGTTTCGGCAACCCCGGCGATTACAGCGCTGCCTTTCCGGCATCGGGTCTGAGCGGCGATCGCCTTGCGTTCACGCCGAACTTCTCGGCGACGCTCTGGACCAGCTATCGTCTGCCCTTCGGCCTGACCGTGGCCGGCGGCGTCCAGCATCAAGGTTCGTCATTCCTCGGCCGTCCCGACGATGCGCTGCGGGTGATCCCCAACGGTATCTTCGGGAAACTGCCCTCCTACACACTGGTCAACGCGATGCTGTCCTATGACCTGACGGACAACATCGATATTCGGCTCAACATCGACAATATCGCTAATGAGAAGTATGCGCTTACCACCAACTGGAATGGCACGCGCGCCAGTCTGGGGGCGCCGCGCAGCTATCTCGTCAGCGCCGGCTTCCGATTCTGATGGACGGATGGCGCCTTCGCGCCGCCCGGCGAAAGCAGGCGGCGCGGGGGCGGAGACAAGATATGCTGATCGAGATTCCGGCCGTATTCTCTTCCGAGGAGGCGGCCGGACTCCGTTCGCGGCTCGAAGAGGCGAATTGGCGCGATGGCGCCGGAACGGCGGGGCATGTCGCCGCGCGCGCCAAGACCAATCTCCAGCTGGCCGATGCGGATCCGCTTGGTCTCGAAATCGGCGCGGCGATCGTCGAGCGGCTTGCGGCGACCCCGCGCTTCGTCGCGGCGTCGCTTCCGGTCCGCATCCTGCCTCCGCGCTTCAACCTCTACGCGGGCGGGGGTGCCTATGGGCGCCATATCGATAGCGCCGTGTTCAGCGCGCCCGGAACGCGCGAGCGGGTGCGGAGCGATCTCTCGGCGACCCTCTTCCTCAGCGAGCCCGAAACCTATGACGGCGGTGAGTTGGTCGCAGAGTTCGGCATGACCCGCGAACAGGTGAAATTGCCTGCCGGACACCTGCTCCTCTATCCTGCCAACTCCCTGCATCAGGTGATGCCGGTCACGCGCGGGACGCGGATCGCGGCCTTCTTCTGGATACAGAGCCTTGTGCGCGAACAGGTCCGCCGCACGATGATGCTCGAGCTCGACGATAGCATCCAGGCGCTGGCCGCGCGTGACTCCAACGATCCCGAAGTGGTGCGGCTCACGGGCCTCTATCACAATCTCCTGCGCGAATGGGCCGCGACATGACATTGCCGCCGCTCGGCGCGATCCCGCAGGATATCGCTGCCGTCAGGGATTATGAACCGCTCGCGCGTGAGAGGATGGGCGAGGCGGCCTGGTCCTATTTCGCGGGCGGGGCCGGCGACGAATGGACGCTGCGCGAAAATGTCGCCGCCTTCGATCGTCTCGCGCTCAATCCCCGCGTGCTGCGGGATCTTGGGACGGCGACCACGCGCACGACCCTCTTCGGGTGCGAGCTGGCGGCACCGATTTTGCTCGCGCCTGTGGCCTTCCAGCGCATGGCGCATCCCGATGGCGAACTGGCAACCATGCTCGCGGCGAGCGCGCTCGAAAGCGCAATGGTCGTCAGCACGCAGGCCAGTGTCGACCTCGAAACCCTCGCCGCCGAGGCGAGCGCGCCTCTCTGGTTCCAGCTCTACATTCAGCCCGATCGCGATTTTACCGCGGCGCTGGTCGCACGCGCCGAGCGCGCTGGCTATCATGCTCTGGTTGTCACGGTGGATGCGCCCGCGACCGGAATGCGATGGCGCGAACAGCGCGCGGGCTTTGCTTTGCCTGCGGGCATCGAGGCGGTAAATCTGCGCGGCATGAAGGGGCTGCCGCCCGCTGCCCCTGATGCGCTGCTGTTCGGAACGCCTCTCGCCGCCGCGGCGCCGACCTGGGAGGCGATCGGCTGGCTGCGCGAACGAACCTCGCTGCCGATCATCCTGAAGGGGGTCGCCACTCCCGAAGACGCCCGACGCGCAGTCGATCTGGGTGTCGATGGCCTGATCGTTTCGAACCATGGCGGACGAACGCTCGACGGCACGCCCGCAGCGATCGATCTGTTGCCCGCCGTGGTGCGTGAGGTCGGTGCAGACGTTCCCGTCCTGATGGATGGCGGGGTACGGCGCGGCACGGACATACTTCGTGCGCTGGCGCTCGGCGCGCGCGCCGTGCTGATCGGCCGGCCCTATATCTTCGCGCTCGCGGCTGCCGGCGCGGTCGGCGTAGCGCATGTCCTGCGCTTGCTGCGCGCCGAGCTCGAACTTGCGATGGCGTTGACCGGCTGCGCCGACGTGGCGGCCGTCGACGAGGCCGTGCTGGCGAACCGGCCATGATGCACCGCTCGATCGCTGCGCCTCCAAACTCTGTGGGCTCCCGCTACGGCGAGCGGAATCGGGTCGATCCCGTCGCCGCGACCCTCGTGCTGCTGATTACGGCAAGCCTGCTTGCGCCCCTGTTCCTTTATCGCGGCCTGCCCGAACTCGAGCGCCTGGCGCCGCGCATCGAGGTGGTGAACCTCGAGCAGCCTCCGCCACCAGCGCCACCGGCCACGCCGCCCCCGACCCCGGCGAAGCCCGTTCCCGCGCCGGCGATCTTCGCCCCGACGCCGCTCATTCCCATTCCGGCGCCTGCACCTGCACCGGTCGCCGCCCGGTCGGAGCCGGTCGTCGAGAAGCCTGCGCCTGCTGCGCCCGATCCTGGGCCGCAGCCGGCGCCCGCGCCGCCGCGCCCCGTCTCGGCCGGCGACCTCTCGGCCTCGATGATCCATGCGCCGCCGCCGCGCTACCCGCGCGAATCGCGGCGCGTCCGCGAGCAGGGCACGGTGCTGCTTGGGGTCCTGCTCGGCGCCGACGGAAACGTGGTCGACATCACGATTGCACGCAGCAGCGGGCATCGGCGTCTCGATGAAGCGGCGCTGTCGGCGGTGCGCAAATGGCGCTGGCGCCCGACCATCAGGCAGGGCGTAGCGGTTCAGGTGCGCGGTTCGGTCGAGATACCCTTCATGCTGCAGGGGTCGACGACCGAGTGACGCTGCCGCATCAGGCGCCGCTCAAGTCGATGCTTCATTGTCGGTGTCTGCGCTGCCTCGTTGCGTCCTCTCGCGCCGACGTCGCGCCCATATGTTGAGACCCTCGACCCCTGCCGAGAAGGCCATGGCCGTATAGATATAGCCCTTTGGCACCTTTGCTCCGAAGCCGTCGGCGATGAGAACGACGCCGATCATCAGCAGGAAGCCGAGCGCCAGCATCACGACGGTCGGATTGTCGCGGATGAAGTTTGCCAGCGGGTCGGCCGCGAGCAGCATGACGAGAACCGCCGAGACCACCGCGATCACCATGATCGGCAGATGTTCGGTCATGCCCACGGCAGTCAGGATGGAATCGACCGAGAAGACGAGATCGAGCAGCAGTATCTGGACGATGGCCGATCCGAAGGTCAGCGCCTTCTTGCCCGCATTGAAGACATCGTCGTTCGGATTGGGATCGACATTATGATGGATTTCCGAAGTCGCCTTCCAGATCAGGAAGAGGCCGCCCGCGATCAATATGATGTCGCGCCAGGAAAAGGCGGTCTCGAAGCTCGGCTTGCCATAGGCGTCCGGCATGCCCTGCAATCCGAAATCGACGACGATTGCCGTCAGCCCGACGAGCCAGGCAATCACCGAAAGCAGGGCAAGGCGCATGATCAGTGCGAGCGAGATGCCGATGCGCCTAGCTTTCTGGCGCTGGGCTTCGGGCAATTTGTTGGAGATAATCGAGATGAAGATGAGGTTGTCGATGCCGAGAACGATTTCCATCACCACGAGCGTCAGCAGTGCTGCCCAGACCGCGGGATCCTGAAACAGGGTGACCAAGCCTTCCATGTCGAACGCCCTTCCTCAGCGATGCTGCCACTAGACCGGTCGCGCGAAGGTGCAGATCGATGGGAACGCAGACAATTGCACCGAGCGTCGCTCGATGCGGTCCGACATCACGGCCGTCGCTGTACGACCGTCAGAGGGGCCCGGCCCGCGCTTCGCGATCTACGGCAAAACCGTCCTTCTCACAAGGGCTTCGCGGTGAATTGCCGGTCCTCGGCTCAATGGTGATAGAGCGGGAATTGCCGGGCCGTGACGGGGCATTCGCACGGGGCGAGCACCGAGATTGCTCTCGGCAGAACCCGGAAATGCGCCGGCGTTGCGGTGACGATCTCGCCATCGGTGTTGACCGGCATCGGTCGCCGCGTCTCGATGTCGAACTCGACACATCTGGCGGTGCGCACTTCCTTCCACGCGCCATGCGTGCCGGACCGGAAGGCGCGGAGCATGAGGGCGAGCTTCCAGAGGTTTTTGACCTCGAGACTGTAAAGATCGAGGGTTCCGTCATCGATCGCGGCATTCTCCTCGACGACATTGCCTCCGCCGTAGAGGCGTCCGTTGCCGATCGCGACCTGATAGGTGCTGACGGTCCTCGAATCGCCCTTCTCCCTGATCCTCGCGCGGAACCGCTGGGCAGCCAGGATGACCCGCAGCGCGGCGACGGCATAGCCGAGTCGCCCGAACCTTTTCTTGATCGCCGGGTCGAGCTTTTGTGCGAGTTCGCTGCTGATCCCGATGCTCGCGACATTGAAGAAGGCATGGCCATTGACCGTGCCGACATCGATCCGTCGGCTGTGACCCTCGACGATGACATCGGCCGCCGCCGCGAAATCGAGCGGGATCGACAGGGTGCGCGCCAGATCATTCGCCGTTCCGGCGGGGATGATGCCCAGCGGCAGGCCGCTCTCGATCACCGCGGGCGCGGCGGACGAAATCGAACCGTCGCCGCCGCACACGACAATGATATCGGCGGTTTGATGCAGCCGTGTCACGTCGCGCGCGATCTCGGGCAGGCTCTCGAACGGTTCGACCGTCACCAGAAGACCTCCGGCAGCGAGGCGTTCGCGAACGGGCGCAAGCGCCTGCTGGCCCTGGCGCGCCTTGGCATTGTGCAGCAACAGCGCGCGCGTACCTTTGGGCCACGTCATCGGGGCATTCCTGTCTGGGAGAAAGCTTCGGGCCATCGGCGCAGATCCTTGCGGAGGCCGCGGCGAGGGGATGCTTCATACGCCGCCACGTCGGCGCCGGGAAGAGGCTGCGGTGGAGCGGGACCGGTCTTCCGGCCCCGCCCTTCACCTTCAGTCGAACAATTCCTCGAGGAAAGATTTCCGGCGTTTCGGATAACCCTTGTGATGGCCTCCGTAGCGCGGGTCCCAGCCATGGGACGCGGCAGGATAGGGCTGCTGCGCCGGGGCCGGAGCCGCGGGCGCTGCAGGCGTGGCCGCACTGCTGCGCTCGATGATCTTGTCGAGCTCGCCGCGGTCGAGCCATACGCCGCGGCATTGCGGGCAATAGTCGATTTCGACGCCCTGTCGGTCGGACATCGCGAGCGGAGTTTTGCACGCCGGGCAAGGCATGCCGACTGCCGGGCCGGTCATCGCGCATTTCTCCCGCGCGACACGCGCAGCTCGGGTCGATTTGGCTCGGCGGCAAGACGGGGTGGTAATTGCTTCATCGCATGGTCTCCATTCATGATCGGACCGGGGATGCGATGCGCGTGCAGGGCGTGATGATCGAGCCGGCATCGGAAAATCCCCGATGCGGTCCGACATCGCGATCCATGGGATCGCCAGAGGGGCCCGGCCCGCGCATCAGACATAGGCAGTCGCCTTCCATTTGCAATGAGCTGCCCGGTCGGTTCCGCCCATTGCGTTTCATCCAGTTGAAACCCTGGGCGATCCGGTCTGGATCGCCCAGGAGGTTGCGGGTCAGGCAATGATGCGCTTCAGCTTTTCGAGCGCAACCTTGTCATTCTCGTGATAGTCGATCGTCGTCACGAACTTGCCGCGCCTGTCCATCAGGAAGATCGCGGCCGTATGGTCCATCGTGTAATCGCCGCCCTCGATCGGGACCTTCTTCACATAGACCCCATAGCCCTTCTGGATTTTCGCCAGCTGCTCCGCGGTGCCGGTCAGCCCATAGATCGGCGTCTTGAACAGCGAGATATAGCTGCCGATGTCGGCGGGCTTGTCATGCTCGGGATCGACCGAGACGAAGACGATATTGAACTTGTCGCCATCCGCGCCGAGCTGGGTGCGGAGGCTCGTCAGACGGGCGAGCGTCGTCGGGCAGACTTCGGGACATCTTGTGAAACCGAAGAAGAGCGCGAACGGCTTGCCCGCAAGCGTCTTCTCGGTCACCGGCTTGCCGTCGGTTCCCTGCAAGGTGAAGGGGCCTCCGAAACTGTCCTCATAGGCGGGCGCCGCCGAAGTCGACCGGTTCTTGGGGACGAAAGCCAGGGCGAGACCGACGATAGCCGCGAGGACGACAAGACCCCAAAGAACACGGCGGACGATGACCAGCGGCGGCGTTGCGCTCGGCTCAGTTACCATGACGCTTCTCCGACGGACCGGTGGCGCCGACCGCTTCGATCCTGAATTGCACGGTGACGGCACCCTGCCGCTGAAAGCGGAGCGTGACCGGCACCGTCGAGCCGAGGGCGAGCGGACGCTTGAGATCGATAAACATGAGATGCGCACCGCCCGGCTTGAAATCGACCCGCTTGCCGGCGGGAAGGGCGACGCCATCCTTGAGCGGGCGCATGCGCATCACGCTGCCGTCCATCGACATGGTGTGAACCTGCACCTCGCGCGCGGCGCTGCTGGTTGCGGAGACAAGGCGGTCGTCGACCTTTCCCTTGTTCGTGATGCTGAGATAGCCGCCGCCGACCTTCTGGGTCGGCAAGGTCTGGCGCGACCAGGGCGTGTCGATGACGAGCGCGCCGGCGGTGAGGCTGGCGGCGAGCAGCGGCGGCGCCGCGGCGGTGAGCAGCGCAAGCGCTGCCAGGCGAAATGAGATTTTCATCGGGATACTCCGAATGCAATGGGTTCGGGGCCGTGATGGCCATAGGCCCGGCCAGGCGAGCGCCTCTTTTCAGGGTCGACAAGGCCGGAAGACCGGTCGCACGGCAGCGCATTTCTGCAGCGTCTAAGGCTGGCGCCGCCGGCATCCGGTTGCCGGACACGGCAACGGCCGCTCCGGTCAGAGAGTCAGGCTGCTGCTGGCGGGCCGCGGAGCGGTGGGCGCAAGCGGGTAAGGCGCGCGGCAGGCGCCGAAGGCGGGGCGGCGGTGCCCAGGAGAAGAATGAAGAGGGGCGCGAGCACAAGCAGCGCAAGGTCGGCGACAGCAATCGAGCCATGGCCGAGCGCGGTGAAGGCGCATTCACCGCCGCCGACATGCTTGCCCGCCTGCTTCCCGTTGTCATCGAACTCGATCGCGATCTGGCGGGCGATGGGCGCGCCCATGCCATCCGCGCACACGATCACGTCGAACGTGCGCGTGTGGCTCTCGCCGATCATATAGCCTGCAGGGACGAGCGCCTTGATCAGCAGGGCGAGGCTCACCAGCCACAGGGCCAGCCCGCGATGGCGATCGATCATGGCTCGAACCCGGTGCATGCCGGGGCGCATAGGCGAATGCGCACGCTCTGTCATCAAGACACCCTGGGACAAGAAAGCCGCCGCGCTTCGGCCGAAGGCGGTTCGTGCTTGCTTGGCGGATCGCGGCGGCGCCGACACCTTACCCCCGATCCGACGGCGGTTCGAAGGCTTCCATGATCCCGCATTCGGCGACGCTGCCCTGCCGGCATTGCGCAATCATCTGCTCGAGTTCGCGCCGGAGCACGGCCAGGTCAGCGATCTTTCGCTCGACGTCCGCCAGATGATCGCGCGCGACGGCATCGACCGCGTCGCAGGCCATGTCCTTGTCGTCGGATAGCCCGAGCAGGTCGCGTATCTGCTCGATCGTGAACCCCAGCTCCCGCGCTCGGCGTATGAAGAACAGCCGCGCGAGATGCGATTGCTCATAGTCGCGGTAGTTCCCGCCCGTGCGCGCAGGCTCGGGGAGCATCCCGATCTTTTCGTAAAATCGGATCGTTTCGGCGCGCGTGGCGGTCGCCTTGGCAAGCTCACCGATTCTCATCGATCCTCCTTCGCACTCCGCAGCCTGCTTGGGCGAGGCCGGCGGCGTCCCGACGAGAGAGGCTTGGTCCCGCATCGCTCCGCCGGACGTTCGCTTTGCGACACGGCGATCATCCGCCTATATCAGCTTTTTGCGTCATCATTCGATCTATCGACTGCCTCATCCGGGCGCGCCGGCGCCATCGCATCGGGCTCGCGGCGATAGGCGACGTCGATGGACCGGATCGCGTCGATTTCGACGTCCGGGATCAAGACGCTGAAGCGTGCAGAGCGGCGAACAGGGGGCCGGTCCACCGCGTGTCCACGCTGACCGGCGTCGCGGCCCCGATGACGTCGGCGGAGACATGCAGATGGCCCCGATGCACCGTCCGGCTCATATCGGCACGGCGGACATTGCCGGTCACGAGCACCCCGTTCGAACGCGGATGGACCCGGACCCAATAGATTTCGAGTTGCGGATCCTGGATGTTGTGGACCGCCGGATAGACCGACGGTCCGGACATGCAGCCGCCCAGCGTCAGCGCCGCGGCAGCGGCGAGCGCCAAGGACGCTCGCCGCCTGGAGAGCGGCGCGACCTTACGCGCCGCGCACCTGCCCTTTGCGCTCATGCCGGCGCGCTTGCCGGGACACTGTCGTCACCCGACCGATGATCGTCGCGCAGGTCCGCCTCCCGGCTGCCATAACGCGCGTAGAGCGTCGGGAGCACGAAGAGCGTGAGCAGCGTCGCCGAGATCAGCCCCCCGATCACGACCGTCGCGAGCGGTTTCTGGACCTCGGCGCCCGCACCCGTCGCGAGTGCCATCGGCACGAAGCCGAGGCTTGCGACGAGCGCCGTCATCACCACGGGGCGCAGACGCATCAGCGCGCCCTGCCGCGCAGCCTCGGCGCGAGCCATGCCGGTGCGGATGAGCTCCTGGATCGACGACACCATCACGAGCCCGTTGAGCACCGCGATGCCCGAGAGCGCGATGAACCCGACCGCAGCCGAGATGGAGAAGTCCATGCCGCGCAGGAACAGCGCAAGGACGCCGCCGATCAGCGCCAACGGCACCCCGGTGAACACGATCGCCGCGTCGCGCGGCGAGCGAAGCGCGCCATAGAGCAGCAGGAGGATCAGGACGAAGCAGGCCGGAACGACGAGCTGGAGCCGGTCGCGGGCCGAGGCCAGATTCTCGAACTGGCCGCCCCATTCGAGATAGCTGCCGGCGGGAAGCCGCACATCTTTCGCGATGCCGGCCTTTGCATCGGCCACCACGTCCGAGATCGCCCGGTCGCGGACATTGGCCTGGACCACGACGCGCCTTTTGCCATTCTCGCGGCTGATCTGGTTCGGCCCGTCGACGATGCGGATATCGGCGACACTCGCGAGCGGCACGAAGGCGCCGCCCGCGACCGGGACCTGCACCTGTTCGAGCACCGACAGGTCGGCGCGCTGCGCGTCGGACAGCCGGATGACGACCGGGAAGCGCCGGTCCCCCTCGAAGATCGTGCCCGCCTCGCGGCCGCCGATCGTCGCGGTGACGACATCCTGGACATCCTGTGCGGTCACGCCCAGCCGCGCCATCGCGTCGCGGTTGGCGCGAATGTCGAGCATCGAGAGACCTTCGGTCTCTTCGACGCGCACATCGCTCGCGCCTTCGGTCTTCCTCAGGATCGCCGCTATTTCCTGCGCCGTGGCGTTCATGGCGTCGAAGTCGTCGCCATAGACCTTGATCGCGATATCGCCGCGAACGCCCGCGATCAGCTCGTTGAAGCGCATCTGGATCGGCTGCGTGATTTCATAGGCGTTGCCCGGAAATTTGTTCAGCTCCTTCTCCAGCCTTTCGACCAGTTCGGCCTTGCTGAGGCTCGGATCGGGCCACTCCTTGCGCGGCTTGAGGATCACGAAATTGTCGGTCGCATTTGGCGGCATCGGATCGGACGCGAGGTCCGCCGTGCCCGTCTTGGAGAAGACGATCGCGATCTCGGGCTGCTTCGAGAGCATCTTCTCGATCGGTATCTGCATCGCCTGGCTCTGTTCGACCCACGTCGACGGCACGCGGAACGCCTGGATCAGGAGATCGCCTTCGTCGAGCTGCGGCAGGAACACCTGTCCGAGCGAGAAGAAAGCGAGGATCGCGACGACGAAGCCGCCGATCCCGGCGCCGAGCGTGATCTTGGGTTTGGCCATTGCCCGGTCGAGGCCGGGCTCATAGCGCTGCTTGAGCCAGGTCATGATGCGCCCTTCCTTCTCCTCGACCCGCTTCGACAGCCAGATGGCGATTGCGGCGGGCACGAAGGTCAGCGACAGCACGAATGCGAAGGCGAGAGCGATGATCACGGTCAGCGCCATCGGGATGAAGGTCTTGCCCTCGACCCCGCTCAAGGTGAGCAAGGGTACATAGACGAGGATGATGATCGCCTGTCCATAGACCGAGGGCCGGATCATCTCGCGCGCCGCCGCGGCAACGGCGGTCAGCCGCTCGCCGGTGGTCAGAATGCGCCCGTGGCGATGTTGCAGCTCGGCCATCCGTCGAAGCGCATTCTCGACGATGATGACCGCGCCGTCGACGATCAGGCCGAAGTCGAGCGCGCCGAGGCTCATCAGGTTCGCCGAGACGCCGACGCGCAGCATGCCGAAGCTGGTGAGGAGCATCGTGATCGGAATAACGAGCGCGGCAATCAGTGCCGCGCGGAAATTACCGAGCAACAGGAAGAGCACCACGATGACGAGGAGCGCGCCCTCGGTGAGGTTCTTGCCGACCGTCCAGATCGTCGAATTGACGAGCTTGGTGCGATCGAGAACCGGCTCGATGACGACATCGGGGGGAAGCGAGTCGTTGATGGTCTCGAGCCGATCGGCAACCGCGGTCGCGACGCTCCGGCTGTTTTGTCCGATCCGCATGATGGCGGTCCCGACGACCACTTCGGTGCCGGCCTCGGATGCCGAGCCCATCCGCACCGCCTGGCCTGTTCGCACGGTCGCGACCTGGTCGAGCGTGATCGGCACCCCCGACCGGGTGGCGACCACGACGCGCGATAGTTCCGCCGTATCCCGGATCAAGGCGTCGGAACGCACGGCGAGCCCTTCGCCATTGCGCTCGACGACCCCGCCGCCGACGGCGGTGTTATTGCGTTCGAGCGCTTCGGCGAGATCGGTCATGCTGAGCTCGAGCGCCGCGAGGCGCTGGACGTCGGGCACGACGAGATATTGCTTCGAATAGCCGCCGATCGCATCGATCCCCGCGACGCCGGGCACGGTCCGGAGTAACGGCGTGACGATCCAGTCCTGCGTGGTACGCAAATAGGTCGACTTGTCGGCCTCGGTGACGAGCCGCTCGCCTTCAGGGGTCACATAGCTGCCGTCCGGCTGGAGACCGGGTTCGCCAGGCTTGTGCGCGTCATCCTTGCGGTGCGCGATCCGCACCGTCCACATATAGACTTCGCCAAGGCCGGTCGCGATCGGCCCCATTTCGGGGCGAACGCCGGCCGGCATATTTTCGGAGGCTTCGGCCAGGCGCTCGCCGACCTGCTGCCGCGCGAAGTAGATGTCGGTCGAATCGTCGAATACCGCGGTAACCTGCCCGAAGCCGTTGCGGCTGAGCGAGCGCGTATATTCAAGACCGGGAATGCCCGCGAGAGCGGTCTCGATCGGGAAGGCGACCTGCTTTTCGACGAGTTCGGGCGAGAGCGCGGGCGCGCGGATGTTGATCTGTATCTGGTTGTTGGTGATGTCGGGAACCGCGTCGATCGGCAGGCGCGACAGTGCGGCGGCCCCGATGATGGCGGCGATGGCGGTGAGCAGGACGACAAGCCAGCGCTTGTCGACCGCCCAGGTGACGATACGGGCGATCATGGCTTAGTCCTCATGGCCGGCTTCACCCTTGCCGATTTCCGACTTGAGCGCGAAGCTGTTGGTAATGGCGATCTGCTCGGTGCCCTTGAGGCCCGACCGGACGATCACATTGGCGCCGGCGCGGTCGCCGAGGACGACCGGCACCACGGTGAACCCGTCCTTGGTGCGCACAAACACGACGCTCTTTCCTTCGACGGTCTGGATCGCGGTCGACGGGACGCTGATCGACGCATCTCCGCCACCGCCAGCCAGCGCGATCGAGGCGGTGACCGCTTCGCCGACCCGCCACTGCCCGGCGCGATTGTCGAGGATGGCGATCGCCGGGACGAGCCGCGTGGCCGGATCGAGCGCCGGCGAGACGAAGCTGATCTTGCCGGTTGCCTGGCGCCCGGGGGCGCTCACCGACACGGCGGCGCCGGGGCGGATACGTCCCGCGTCGGCCGGCTGAAGGCTCAGCGACAGCGACACGCTCGAGAGGTTCGCGATGCGATACAGCTCGGCATCGGCGGGCACCGTCTGGCCGAGCACGACGCTGCGCGCGATCACCTGGCCCGAGATCGGCGCCGCGATCGCGATCCGGTTGAGCTGGCCGCCGCCGCCGCCAGCCGCCGACACCTGTTGCTGCGCAAGCTGATAGGCGATCTTTGCCTCGGTCGCAGCGGTGCGCGCCGCGATCACATCCTGTTCGGGCGACACGCGCTGCGCGAACAGCCTTTCCTCGCGGGCGAGGTTGGAGTTGGCGAGCGCGAGACGGGCGCGGGTGGCCTGGACCTCGCCCTGGAGCTGGGCGGCCTCGCGGCTTTCGATGATCGCGAGCGTCTGGCCGCGGCCGACACTCTGTCCAAGATTGCGATTGAGCGCGACGACACGTCCGCCGATCGCAGCCGACACCGCCTGCGTGCCTTGCGGGTCGCCTTCGATCGTCGCGGGCAAATTCAGCGCACCGGCGTTGCCGACCGTCGGACGGCCGAGCGCGATCCCGGCGATCTTGATCTGCTCGTCGGTCAGCTTGACGTGGCCTTCGTCGGCATGGCCCGCCTCTTCTTCGCCATGTTCGTCGCCATGCGCATCGGCAGGCTTCGCACTTTCGCCACCGCCGCAGGCGGCAAGGAACAGCGGGAGGGCCGCAGCGAGCAGCAGCTTTCGGTTGATGATAATGGTCATGGGGTCAATTTCCTTCGAGCGGCGCGGGAGCCGTGAGGCGTTCCAACCGGGCCTTGGCGAGTTGATAGGAGGCGAGCGCTTCGATCGACGCGGTGCGCATGTCGGTCAGCGTCCGCTCCGCATCGAGCAGTTCGAGTTGCCCGAACTTGCCCTCGCGGTAACCGATGCGGGCAATGCGGGCGGCTTCCATCGCCGCCGACAAAGCCGGGCCGCTCGCCACGTGTGCCGCGGCGGCGCCGTTGGCCGCCTCAACCTCGGCCTCGCTGATCTGCTGCTCGACGTCGAGCGCGGTGACGCGGCGCTCGGCGTCGGCGCGCCGCCGTTCGGCATTGGCCTGATCGACTGCCGCGCGTCCGTTGTTGAACAGCGGCAACGGCACCGAGACACTGAATACCGCCGCTACGTCGTTGGTCGCCTCCAGACGGCGAACGCCCGGCCCGACGGTCAGGTCGGGTACGCGCTGCGATTGCGCGAGCCGGACGCCGGCATCGGCGGTGGCGAGATCGGCATCGGCCGCCGCCAGTGCGAGCGTGCCCGCGGCTGAGGTCGGCCGCGGTGGTCCCATGGTTCCGCTTGCAGGCCCACCGAGGACAGCAATGTCGAGCGGTCCCGTGATCGGACGGCCGACGCGGCGGGCGAGGTTTGAGCGGGCGGCATCGGCGAGCCGCCGGGCCTTTTCGGCCTCGGCTTCTGCGGTCAGGCGCGCGACTTCGGCACGCTCCTGTTCAAGCGGTGAGGCGCGTCCGGCTTGGACGCGAATGGTAGCAGCGCGCGCGGTGTCGCCCGCGATACGATATTGGTCCTCGGCAACGGCGACCCGCACCTCGGCCGCCGAGGCCTGGATATAGAGTTCGGTCACCTGCAGCCGGATGTCGGCCTCGGCGATTGCCTGGGCGATTTGCGCGCGCCGCGTCGCCGCATCGGCGACCGCAATCCGCGCCTGCCTTTTGCCGCCGAGTTCGAGCGGGATCGAGACGCTGGCCGTGAGGTCTGCCCCGTTCACGCCATTATAGGGGCCCGTGCCGACGAAATTTTCGACGTCTACCGAAAGCGCGGGGTTGGGCCTGAGGCCCGCCACGCGCCGGGCGGCACTCGCAGCATCGACATTTGCGGCGGCGGCCTCGGCCGCCGGAGCGCTGCCGCCCGCAAGCGCGACCGCCTCGTCGAGCGTCAGGAGCGGGCCCGATATCTGCCGGCTCTCGGTGCCGGCTTCCTGCGCGTGCGCGATTGCGACGCATGATGTGGCTGCCACCAGGGCAGCGACGAACCTGAACATAAATCCATCCTCTATCGATCTGGAACATCGCCGCACTTGCGGCGGATGCGCTCAGATGGCGAGGGGCGGATCGAGCAGGGGAGGGATGGTGAGTGACGGGAGCGGCATAACGCGTCCGACGAACAAGGGAGCGCAATGACCGGTCCTGAGGATCGGAGCCGCCGCTGCCATAAGATCCGGAGCGGCGGGGCAGACATGCTTGCCCGCAGCCGGTGACGTCGATCCCGCCTCGAGGCCGTCGCCATGGGCGGCCGCCATGTGAGTGGCGGCTTGGTTCACCGGCACATCGGCGCCTGCCCTCGCGGGAAGGTGGAGGCTGCAAAACAGCACCGCGATGATGATCATCAGTCGCATGGACGCGCTCGCCAGTCTGCGCACCTGTTCATTCCCGCAATCCGGCGCTGCGCTGCGACATCAAAGCTTCGAGATCGCGGGCTATCGGCATCGGCTTGAAGGCGCTGACATTCGCCCTGCCGGTGTTGCCGGCCGGCAAACGGCCGCTCAGCGATCCGAGCGGCACCAGAGCAAGCCGGAACAATTGGCCCGCCGCTTCGCCCCAATCGCCCGAGGCGACCGCAAAGCGAAGCATGTGCCAGTGCGACGCGAGATGGGGCACGAAAAATGGCTGCGCGACGATGTGCGCGCGTTCCAGCGCGTCCCAAGCCGACCGGCTGTCGCCCGCGCTGCGCGCCGAGCGGTAGCGGCCAAGCTCCGCCGCGATCAGGGCCTGGGCCAGTGTCCGGTCTATCTTCCCCACATTCCCCCCTTTTGGCCTTTTCAAGCCATTCCCGGCCTGCCGCCCCGGCTCGGCCGAGATCGTAAATCAGTCTAGCGCTGCTGCGACCGTCGGGCGCTCGCTACGAAACTGCGGCCACGCCTGGCTCAGAACGCGGATCGCCGACCGGAAGAACATGATCGCGATGACGCTCCCGACAAGGATATCGGGCCATCCCGACCCCGTCGCCCAGACGCCGGCAGCAGCGACGATCACACCGGTGTTCGCAATGACGTCGTTGCGCGAGCATTCGAAGGTGCTCGACATATTCACGTCGCGATTGCGATGCTGGTAAAGCAGCGCGAGGCAGGTGAGGTTGGCCGCCAGGGCGATGAAACCGAAGATGCCCATCGTTCCGGCCGTCGGCACGATGTTGCCGGTGAGCTTCAGCACAACCTCGACCGCGACCCAGATACCGAAGGCTGCGATGATCCCGCCCTTGAACAAGGCGGCCCCTGCGCGCCAGCGAAGGCTCCGTTCGAGGGCGTACAGGCTGAGAATATAGACCAGCGCGTCGCCGAGCATATCGACCGAGTCCGCCATCAGCGCGGTCGAACGCGCGAAGACGCCCGCGGTAAACTCGGCGAAGAACATCACCAGGTTGATGACGAGCACGATCTGGAGGACGCGGCGAACGTCCGCATGCGCGCCGAGCGCCGCGATCTCGTCTTCCTTTGCCGAACAGCAATCATCGCCGGCGAAATGCCGGGTGGCATCGACAGGCACCGGGGCGGTCACCGGCGCTACCGGCGCGGCCGCCTTGGCGGCCGTGCTCGAGCAGGTCGAGGCAGGCGCGCAGCAGCTGTCGACCACGGGCGGCTTCACGGCCGGTTCGCCGCAGCATCCGCTGGTTTCGGTGACAGGTTTCGAGGCGGCTTCGCCGTCGCCGCAGCATTTATCCATGATCGCGTTCCGTGGTTGGCAATTGGTTCGCGCGGGCTTATACGACCTATAGCAACTATAGGTTCAAGCACTTTATGCAGGAAAATTTCTCGATTGGCGATCTGGGGCGTCTGACCGGCTGTCAGGTGGTCACCATCCGCTATTATGAAAAGATCGGAATCCTGTCCGAACCGGGCCGAAGTGCCGGGGGGCACCGCATCTACGGCGCAGAGCATCGCGACCGGTTGACCTTCGTCCGCAAGGCGCGCGAGCTCGGATTTTCGCTCGACACGGTAAGAAGCTTGCTGTCGATCTCAGAAACGCCTGAAGGCACGCCTTGCGCCGACGTCGATCACATCGCCTCGCGGCACCTCGTCGAAGTGCGGGAGAAGATCGCGGCATTGAAATCGCTCGAGGGAACGCTCGAAGGGCTGCTCGATATTTGCAGCCACACGACCGTCGAGCAATGTAGCGTCCTCGACGCGCTGCGGGACTGATTGCTAGGCCGAAGCGGCGAATATATCGAGAGGTCCACGTCGGGCGACATCCCTATGGTCGCGTTGGCGCCATTCCATCCGAACCGGCGATCCCGACAAACTGCCCGGCGATGGCGTCGACCATCCTCTGACGTCGATACCCGGAACGTCCGCGACCATCCCGATGCGCTTCGCCAAACTGGCCGGCGGCGGCGGGGGCGCAAGCGGGACTTCGTCCCGCTCCGCCGCTTTGCTTCGGCCCTGCGGGTGCGCGCCCGCCTCATCCGCCGTCCTGCCCGGCTCCACGCCCGCGATGGTCTCGGGCCAACAGCAGGAGTATCGACATGGCGAGTATCGGCATCGTCAGCGGCAGCATCGACAAGGGGTTTTCGGGTCAGCTCATCACGCTGTCGATCAAGGCGCCGATCGAAATCCGCCCGAACGGCAGCAAGTCGGCCGACGTGCAGCCGGACTTTCGCGTCTGGTCCGACGGCGTCGAAATCGGTGCGGGCTGGATCCGCGTCGCCGAGCAATCCGGACGCCCCTATGTGTCGCTCTCGCTCGCCACCCCCGAGTTCGGGCCGCGGCGCATCTACGCCAATCTCGGGCGGGCCGCGGGGCAGGATCGCGACGATATCTTCGCGATCATCTGGACACCCGCCGACTGACCGGCGCCCGTCTCGCGGCATCCTTGCACATCGGAACAATCTTCCGGGTGCAAGGGTGCCGCCACCTTGTTAGGGTGACCCCAATGCAGAGCAGCCTCGACCATCTTCCCCCGCACAAGCAACGCGAGATCGAGCGCGTCGTCGAAATCATCTTCGAGGAATTCGAGGATGCGCTGGCGCTCGCGACGCAGGACTGGAAGCGCAAGGGCCGGATTTCCAAGATCATCCTCTATGGGAGCTATGCGCGCGGCGGCTGGGTCGACGAGCCGCACACGGCCAAGGGCTATCAGTCGGACTATGACCTGCTGATCATCGTCAACGACAAGCGGCTGACCGATCGGGCAGACTATTGGTCGAAGCTCGACGATCGGCTCATTCGTGAGCTGTCGGTAACGAAGCGGCTCCGCACGCCGGTGAACTTCATCGTTCACAGCCTCGACGAGGTGAATTCCGGACTTACGCAGGGGCGCTATTTCTTCATCGACGTCGCTCGTGACGGGATCGCGCTATACGAGGCCGACGGAAAGGAGCTCGCAGAGCCCAAGCCGATGACGCCGCATGCGGCGCTTGAGATGGCGCAAGAATATTTCGAGGAGTGGTATCCAAGTGCGGAGAGCTTTGTCCGCGGATACGGGTATGCTGTCAAAGATGGGGACCTGAAAAAGGCAGCCTTTGATTTGCACCAGGCCACCGAGCGGTTTTACCACTGCGCTCTTCTGGTCTGCACGTTTAACACGCCACACATTCACAACCTTGCCTTTCTCCGCACGCAGGCAGAACGGATTGATGAGCGGCTATTTGAGGCTTGGCCACGCGAGGCGAAGGCTGACCGATCGCGCTTCGAAAAGCTGAAGGAAGCATACATAAAAGCGCGCTATTCGAAGCATTACAGCATCACCGCCGACGAACTGGAATGGCTCGGCGCGCGGGTTCAGCAGCTCGCCGATATCGTCGAGATTATCTGCCGCGAGCGCATCGCTGAGCTTGAGGCGACAGCGCGTCAGGCGGGGTAAGGCCCGCTACTTCTTCCGCGACAGCGCTCGAAGCGAGCTTTACCCTCGGCTGTCTCGGCCGAGATATGAGCATTGCTCCTTCGCCTACCAGGACCCAAGCGCAACGGTAGTCGGTAACGTCAGGTCCCGAATGATCCCGTCGGTACTACCGATCGTCAGCGTCGGGCGCTGCTTCCCGCGTCTCTTTCCAAACCAATGATCGACGATGTTGAAAAAGTCGCGATTTATGTCTCGCTCCAAAATGCTGTCGATGAGGTGCTCCGTCAGGTCGGTGTCAGGCATGACATAAAAGTCGCCAGGCGCTTTGAGCTCGTCCAGGCCTGCCGCCTCGGCTTCGTGGCGCTTCTGAAACATCTTTCGCGGAATCGCCGTCTCGGCCTGCACCTCGGCAAAGGCCTCCTGATACAAGGGCGACATGAAGTCGATGATATGCGTCGGAGTCTGTATCCACATATGGAAAGCGTCCGTATCCATCTCGAGCCGGCCGCCGGCGTCCCGGCCGAAGAACAAATTCTTCTCCGGCTCAACACACATCGCGAAACCGCCCGCCACCGCGCGACTCTTGATATTATAGTGTTTGTTGAGGATCAGAGCGCCGATGCAGGCGAACAGGGTACAGGCGCGACCCGGGTTCCCCTCTGCCCTGATTGCGCCGTGGATAAGCTGGTGAATCCGATTGAACTCACCCAGCGGTAGGATAAATTTGGTCACGCGTGGCCGTTCCCTTCACGCTTTATCGGAAGGGGGTTTCGACGATTTGCTGGCCAGCACCTCGATGAACTTCTCCGCGATATCGAGGTCGTAAGAATTCAGCCCGTCGAGATGCTTCTGGAGCTTCTGCGCGGCTACCGAGGTGCCGACATCGTCGCTGCGCCCGAGCAAATAGTCGGTCGTCACATCAAGGGCATCGGCGAGCCTGAGCAAATTATCGAACGATGGTTTGCGGCCGCCCCCCTCGAAATGCGAGATCGAGCTGGCCGGTAGCCCGGTTTTTTTTGCCAGCTCACCTTGGCTGATTTTCCTTGAATCCCGGGCTGTTGCGAGGCGCTTCCGGAATGCATCGCCCGTTCCGGCATTATCCGTCATGGCGATTTCGCGATGAAGATATTGACATAATCGACATGATTCCTATTTTAGCGTTATCGACACGGTCATCATGTCGAAAACGTAAAGAAGGCGCAAGTGCCTTTGTATGGAGAACTGTTGTGACGAACGAGAATTCCATGTCCAGGCGCTTCGCGATCACGATCGACGGCGTCGAACATCAGCTCAATGACCCGCTGGTCAAGGGCCGTGACCTGCTCGAAATCGCGGGCCGCATCCCGGTCGACGAATATCTGCTCTTCTACCGCCAGAGCGACGGCCTGCTCGAGGACATCAACCTCGCCGAGGAAATCGATCTGCGCGGCAGCGGCAAGGAAGTGTTCAGCTCGGTGAAGGCCGATCGTCTCTTCTTCCTCGTCGTCGACGGGCGCCGCTTCCCTTGGGGCAAGGACGAGATTAGCGGCGCCGAACTCCGCGATCTCGCCCGCGTTCCCGCCGGCAAGGACATCTTCTATGACCCGAAAGGCGGCAAGGACGATCTGGTGGAAGATGGCGAGACCGTCAGCCTGAAGGGCAAGGAGGTCGAGCATTTCTATACGGCCGATCGCTCCGACGAGCCACGCTATGTGAATGTCGAGCTTAACGGCGACAAGGTCCGTATCCTCGCCGGCGACTATACGACCGAGACGTTGAAGGACGCGCTCGGCGTGTCGGCGGATCTCGATCTCGACATCGTCGACAAGCAGGGCAGCTTCCGCACCCTGCAGCCCGGCGAAGCGATCCGCGTGATCGCGCGCATGAAGTTCATCAGCCACGTTCGCCAGGGCGGTTCTTCGTGAACGCCGAAGATCAGTTCGACCGTGTCCAGGCCATCTACCCGGACGCGGTCGCTCTGGTCGAAGGCGGCCGCACCTTCGTCCACCTGCCCGAGCTGGTGATCGCGACGCGGACGGGTCCGGTGACGCGCGATGCGCTACTCTGCCCGCATGAGCACAGCGGCTACAAGACGCGGCTCTTCCTCGATGCCGCCGTCCCCGGTCATCTCGCGAACTGGACCCAGCACAACCTCTTCACCCGGACCTGGTTCACATGGTCCTGGAACTACATCGTGGCGGAGCAACCATGGACCTCGATCCTCGCAAATCATCTGGCGGCGTTCCGGTGAACGTCCACTTCAAGATCCGCAAGTCGCTGCTCGACGTTATCCGGGTCGATCTCAAGCGGCGCCACCCCTTCGCCTATGAGCGTGTCGGGTGGATCACCGCGGGTGTGTCGCGCATCGGCGAGGGCAGCTTGTTCCTTCTGGCGCAGGCCTATCACCCCGTCGAGGATGCCGACTATGTCGACGACCCCAGCGTCGGCGCGATGATGGGGTCGGAAGCCATCCGCAAGGCGCTGCAGCGCAGCTACCAGTCGCGCACCGCCGCCTTGCATGTCCATATGCACGAGCATCGCGGCCGCCCCGGTTTCAGCGGCGTCGATACTCGCGAGAACGCGAAGTTCGTGCCCGACTTCTTCAACGTGGCAGCGCACGTCCCGCATGGTGCGATCGTGCTGAGCGCCGACAATATGGCGGGCGACCTCTGGCTCGCGCGCGGCAACGGGCCGCTCCCGATCACCCGCTTCACCGCGGTCGGGGCGCCCCTCTGGACCGAAGGAATGTCGTCATGAGCCGCTATGATCGGCAGAATTTTCTGGGGCCCGACTGCGACGCCCGGCTCCGCGCCGCGACGATCGGTATCGTTGGCCTCGGCGGCGGCGGCTCGCATGTCGTCCAGCAGCTAGCCCACGTCGGCATCGGCGGCTTTGTGTGCGTCGATCCCGATATCGTCGAGGATAGCAACCTCAACCGTCTCGTCGGCGCCACTGCGGTCGACGCCCGCGACGAGATGGCGAAGGCAGCTGTCGCCGAGCGGATGGTGCGCGGTCTCGTTGCGGCGCCGCGCTTCCTCGGGCTCGCCCGCAAGTGGCAGGATGCTACCGGGGAGCTCGCCGAGTGCGACATCATCGTCGGCGGCGTCGATTCCTATCGCGAACGAAGCGAGCTCGAGGCCTTCTGCCGCCGGATGATGATCCCCTATATCGACATGGGAATGGACGTGCACGACCTCGGCGCCCAGTTCGCGATCGGCGGGCAGGTCATCCTGTCCTCGCCGGGCGGTCCGTGCCTGTGGTGCCTCGGCATCCTCACGGACGCGCGGCTCGAGCAGGAAGCGCAGAAATATGGCGACGCCGGCGGCAAGCCCCAGGTGGTTTGGCCCAATGGCGTGCTGGCCTCGCTTGCCGTGGGCCTTGTCATGCAGTTGCTCACGCCCTGGATGCGCGAGCCGCTCGCCTCGGCCTATCTCGAATATGACGGCAATCGTCAGCAGGTGGCGACGAGCAACCGTCTGAAAGCCGTTATCGGGCACGAATGCAGGCACCATGGGTCGTGCGAGACCGGCGATCCTCTGTTTGACATCCGGCGGCCGCAGCCTGTGAGGCAGCCTGAGCCGGACTCCGTGAGCATCGATCCCTTGCCCGTTCGCCTATCCGGGTGGCGCCGCACGCTCGGCTGGCTGGGCTTCCGCCCCTGATCCGTTGTCGGGCATTTCGCACTGATCGAAGTCGGACCAGTTGCGGACCTTGGGCAGAAAAGGCTCGGCTTCGTCGGTCGCGCGGAAGATGAGATTGTACGTCTGGGTCGGGCTGTCGGCGTCGAAAGTCCAGAACATCGACAGTCCCGGCACCTGGACGATAAGCATGCTCTCGCCGAATTTGCTGCCTGTGGCGTCGACGACGACATGGGCGCGCACCTTCCGCTGGCACTGATCGAAGCCGCGAAGATCGTCGGGTAGCGAGAATTCGGTTACCCAGACATAGCGTGGGTACTGGTGACGAAAGATTTCGAGCTTGAAAATCTCGGGAAGCCTGTTGCGCAGCGCGCGCCCTTTGTATCGCCAGCCATAGGTAAGGTAGGTTCGTGCCACGAGCCTCGATGGAGGGACCGCGAAAAAGGAGGGGTCGACGGCAATGGCCTTGCCGAGCGCGGCGCTGCCTTCGCCCGCGCGCATTTTGGCAAGCTCGCGATATTCGTCCAGACGGTCGACGCAGCTTGCAAGAAAGTCCCGGCTCAGGGTCTCGGCGATCTCGCCGGACATGAACACCTTTCCGGGGAGCGGCGTCACCGAATAGACCGCATCTTCTTCAAGCGTCCACGGATAGGCGCCGGGTGTCCCTTCGGGGAGCGCGTCGTCCTTATAAACCGGGAGGCGGCAGACCGGCCCGCGCTGATCGTCGGCGACAATGAGGTGCGAAATCAGTTCCGCCGAGGTCGGATCATCGGGCAGATCGTCTTCACCACGCTCGCGCATGACCCTTCCGATCGCGACCACGGCATGGCCGACCGTTGCGCCATCGCGGCCTTTCAGCCCGATCAGGACGGGAATGCCGGAATCGAGATAGCGGCCGATTACCTCTTGCAGCGGCTTGATACCGACGCCCTGTTCGACCGCAGCCTTGCCGAGATCGAAGACCGGGTGACGATCCATCGCGCGCAGGGCCCGGATGATATTGTCGGGCCGCAGAAACTCCGAGCCCGCCGGAAGCGACCGGGTCACGAAATTGTCTGTCGGCTTGAGCGCCGCATCATTGATGTCGGGCATCGAGAACCAAGGTCCCCCATGCGCGCGATGGAAATGGCGTCCGGCCATCCAGATCGCTGCCTGCGCGCATGCACCAACCCGCGTATCCTGCTGGGTAAGCGGAAAGCCGGTGACCGTGAGGTCCGCGCCAACGACATGCACGGGATAGTCGGCTGTCACGTCGAGGATTGTAGATGGGTCGGAGGCGATCGCGGCGGCGGAAATCACCGCTGCGGCGACCGGCGCGTGCGAAACAGGGCGCAGCACGACATAGCCGAGATACTCGCCGGCGTGCGATTCCACTTCGCGCGACAGGCCCTCGGCGCTTCCGATCGTGGCAAGGTGCGAGAGATCGCAGCCGAAGAAGTGAAAGCGCTGGCAGTATTTCAGGTAGGGATGGAATAGCGTGGAATAGAAAGCCGAATAGGCTGCCGAGAAGTCGCGGTCGATATAGGCGCGCTCGAGAAGATAGGCCTTGGCGCCCGCCGCCCTGTAGTCCCCCAGCAACTGCTGCACGAGCAGGGACTCGTCCGCTCCCATCAATTCGGCCAGATCAGTCCAGTCTTCGTCGGATAGCAGGGGTCCTACCTGAATTTGAGCCTGCATTCGGCGATTGCCCTCCAGTCAGCCGCGGTTCGAGCCGACGACGAAATTTCCGAGGCGCTGCTCGGCTGCGAGCGTCAGCTCTTCGAGCCGCTCGATTTCTTCCACCGCCTTCTTCGAAGGCCGGAGATTGAAGTGCTTGAATTCCTTGCGATTGGAAATCTCTACACGTCCGTAGGTGTCATCCGCGAGCAACTTTATACCATTTTTCATGGGTCCTCCTCGCGAATCGAAGGCGCCCTGCCGTGACGGCAGGGCGCGATGATTCGCTTTCGCTACGAAACACGGGGCGAGTCGGCAACGAATATTGCCGCCGTTTAGCCCCAAAACTGCAGTATTCCTTAAAGGCGCGCGTGGTTTTTTGCGGGCGTTTCAGGAATTTCGGTTCCGAATTCATGGAGATGAAGGCGATCATCGGCCGTTCACCATGGCTTCGATTTTTTCTGTGGATACAATGATCTCGTCGAACGCAGGGGCCTTCCCGAAGATCATCGCCTCGGTGGCGGCATAGTCGCGGCGTAGCGCCTCGCGCATCTCCTTGGCCGGAACGAGGTGGAAACTGCCCTTCGCCGCCGAGGCGAGGTCGAAGTCGGGACGGTTGAAGAACATGCGGGCATGACGCACGCAATCGGCGCCGAGTTCATCCTTGGTGACCGCTTCGCGGCCAAGCGTGGTATCCGCAAGGCAATGCAGGTCATAATAGTGGCGCGAGATGCGCTGGCCCTCGTTCTTGAGGACGCCGCGGTGATCGAACCAGCTGCGCAGGCCGTGCGCGATGACGATCTTGTCCCAGAAGGTTCGCTCGGCGTCGATCGTCGTGACGTCGGTTACCGCGAGGTCGAGGTCGGGCAGTTCTTCGGCGACATAGGGCGTGACGATCGCTGCGCGATTCGGATCGAGCGCTGACTTGGCGCCGGATTCGATACGTACCGCAGGCTTGATGTAGCTCGCTTCGTCATGCTCGAGCGACGGATACCAGACGAGCAGCGTCTGGGCGTCGCGATCGGACTTGTCGATTTCGATCCGTCCTGCACCGTCCGTTGCTTCCGCAAGCCTTTCCGAGAGGTCTGCCTGCAACGGACCAGTGATATAGGCGCTGCAGGCATCGCGGATGGTGTCGAGCCGTGCCTGGCGCTTCTTTCCGGACAATGCTTCCAGCTCTTCGACGCTCGCGGCCTCGCCGAGATCATCACGATAGATGGTGACGTCGATGTCTTCGGAGAAGCGCTTGATGAGGCCATGGGCTTTCGAGAGTGACGTGCCGCCCTTGAACAGCAACCGCGGCTGATCGGCGCCGCGTTCGTGATAGAGCTGGTCCAGCGTCCAGCAGACCCAGAAATCCTTCTCGACATTGCCGAGCGGCGTGCCGAGCCGGTTCGCCGCCGCGAGAAACAGGTCGCGGCGGTCGGCCTCCTTCGAGGCGATGATCTCTCTGTAGCCGGCGCGGGTCACGCGCGCTTTGCCCGTGCCGGGGTGACGAGGTCGCGCAGGAAGTCCTGCATCCAGATCGGCAGCGCAGCGAGGCCGTCCTTCAGATCTTTTCTGAGGACCCGTCCGTGGCGCGGATCGGACAAGATCGAAGCGAGCGCTGCGTGGACGCGGCTGCTCTCTTCCTCGCTGCGGTCGATGACATCCTTCAGCCAGTGGAGCGCCTGCACGATGCGCATTGCCGGGCGGCCTGCCCAGTAAAGTCGGCTCGGCGCCGCATGCTTGAAGGTGATTTCCTGATTGCCGAGCGTGATCGGCTTCAGCCGTGCGTCGACCAGCACTTCGATCCGCGCGGGCACGGCGGTTGTCAGGCCGAGGTCGTTGGCGGCGGTCATGCCGTCGACCACCATACGCGCCTGGTCGCGGCGGATGACCGCTTCGATCACCGCGCGATAGTCGGGGACCGACGGCTTGCCGGTGAGCTGGTTATGCGTCGGACGGTCATAGAGGCCGCGATCGATGCGGCGCAGTTCCCCCGCCTTGGTAAGGCGCTGCAAATTCTTGTCGATGACTTGCCGGTTGCCGAGGTCGCTGAAGTCGGCCGGGGTCCATGCCTGGCCCGGCTTTCGCTTCACTCGGCGCATGATGTTCCTGCCCACATCATCGTCGGCTCCGGACGATTTCCCCACCATGTCCGAAGCATGCAGCATTTTTCGGACAAAGTCTAGCCTATTTCGTCCGAAAAATGTAGTGCGCTTCGGACGTGACTGTCCGAAGCATGCTGCAATGTTCAGACATCTCTGTCCGAAATATGCTGTACGCTTCGGACAGCATCAGCCGCATAGGCCAGAGACTCCGCTACTCTTGGACCATCGCCCGAAGAGCGACCAGAAAACGCGGATTCCCTTTGGCTGGATTCTATGAGATTCTAAGTGCGGGACACCTGCGAATGCGTATCCGGCTGCTAACACTATAGGAGAATAGCGTGGGAAAGGTCGGCTACGATCAGTTCGAGGGACTTCGAAGGCTTGGACAAGCACGGGCGAAATTAGATGATCGTGCGGGCATCATTCTAACCTATCATGCCGCTTTAGAGCGCGAGATGGACGTCATGCTGGCTCGATTGCTTCCGAGATCAGAGAAGCTGCGGGGCCTCGGCTTCGGTCAAAAATTATCGGTATTGGAAGCGGCGTGGAAGGGCTCGGCTGACGCGGGCGATAAACTGGGTCGCGCGCTGTTTCGTTTCAACGAGCTGCGGAATGCAGTCGCGCATGGCGACAGAGTTAAGGAGGTGGATGAGAAGCTAAAGCTGCTTACCGAGGCTTTCGATGTCATTCTACCGGGCGCCGCAAAAGTTGGGGACGTAGAGCTCGTCGCGGCAGGCCTAGTTGGCTTTCTGGCAGATGGACCTTTGAATATCGACGAACTGAAGGTTTCTACCGGAGCTGACCGTCCCAGCCGTGCTAGGCCTCTGCCCTCAAGCTAAAAGCTGTTGGACGCGAATTCACTGCGCAGCAAATATAGGGGTTTTGCCGAATATAGCCTGTAGAGCTATGCCTCGCGCGGTGCTGGCCGCGCCTTCCTGACACGATGACGGAACGATCAGGCTAAAGCGCCGTTGCCTCATTATTCCACCAAGGAATTTCTGATGGCAAGCGCACCGCCCGATCCGCACCCCGATTCTCTGCCGACCGGCCCTGAGCAAATTCCGGAGCAGGTTCCCCTTCCAGATGACGACGGTCGTGAGAGCGTCGAGGATGTGCCTGAAACGGAGTGATGGACGGGCCGCGCGGCGCCTCGCCTTCGGCATCGCTTCGCGCTGATCTAGCCTCCGGAAATGGTAAGCCCCGCTACATCTCTGCAGCGGGGCTTCCCTAGATTGCATCCGAAGATGCCATCAAATTCTGCCATTCTTTCGTCTGGACAGGTAAGTGAAACGTGCCGGGAACGCGATGGTTCCGTGGCCTTCTTCGAGGCGCGGAATTTTTTTATCGCCGCAGCGTGACCGCGATTGGGCAGTGGTCCGAATAATGCTTCTCGCCGGGCGCATAGAGCGTTTCGCTGAACCCCGTCCGGTCGGCGGCGGCGCGCCGGTCGAGGACGATATGATCGATGAAACTGTCATAGCGCGGGTCGCAGGCCGGCGGCTGGCCCGCGTCGGCGAGCGTCAGGTCGGCGTTCGCCGGATCGCCATCGTCGATCTCGGTCCAGATCGCGTCGCCGGGAAGCGCGAGCCGGCGGTTCCAGTCTCCCAGCACCGCGAAGCGATCGGGCCCGGCGGCGGCCGCGTCGATCCAGGCTTCGAGCGCCGGAATCTGGTCCTGGAATATGGGGCAGGCCTTCGCCTCGCTCCCGGAAAAGCAGCCCGACTTGAGGTGGATGCCGAGAAGGCGGATCGGTGTGCGGCCCTCGGGGCGGAGCGTGATGTCGACGCCCGAGCGAAGCTGCTCGTTGCCGCGCATCAGCGACGTCACATCGGCATGGCGATCAAAGGCCATGTCCTTGCGGATCGCGAAACCGACCGCTTGGCGGATCACCGTCTGCGACGGGAACTTGCCGCCGCAGGTGCCGCCCGGCGCGCCCTTCCGGGCTTCCATGATCACGACATATTTGGCGGGGTCGAAGACCCGTGCGGCGGCGGCCTCATTCTCGGCCTCCTGAAAGGCGATCACATCGGCGTCGAGGTCGCCGGCGATGCGGCGCATCGCGGCATAATCGTTGTCATCCCTGGGGTTGCAGCCTTCGCCGTTCCTCGCGGCGAGAAATTCCAGGTTCCAGCTCGCAAGCTTGAGCGGTTTCGATGGAGCAGACGGGTTTGCGGGTGCGGAGGTCGCGGGCGAGCAGGCGGCAGCCAGCAGGAGCAGGGCGGATGCGATGAGGCGGTGGGGAAGCATCCGCCGCTACTGCCGCACGCCGCCACCGAGTGCAACTCGCCGTGCCGCGCCTTGGCGCGTCGCAGATGGCGCCGATCCGTTCGCGGCGCTATAGCGCCCGCCCGGCCGGGATCCTTCCGGCCGTTCAAGGAGATGATTTTATGAACCACGCCGAACTGTCGGACAGCGTCGCAACCGCACTTGGTCTGAGCAAGGCCGATGCGAAGAAGGCTGTCGATGCCGTTTTCGCTGCGATCACCGACGCCGCCGCCAAGGGCGACGAAGTCTCGGTGAACGGCTTCGGCAAGTTCAAGGTCAAGGAATCGGCCGCGCGTGAAGGCCGCAATCCCTCGACCGGCGAAACCATCCAGATTGCGGCTTCGAAGAAGCTGACCTTTGGCGCCGCGAAGGCCGTCAAGGATCGTCTGAACGGCTGAGCCGGTACGTCCCGCCGGCGTGCCCGGCGGGACGGCCGCGCGGCGGCATGTCGGGCGCGGCATCTGATGAGCGCGCTCTGGCCTCGCAGGCTCGGCCAGGGGTCGCACTTTTGTTTTGGCCGCGCGGCACACTCGGCTCGCTATCCTTGCGGGGCGGCGGCTAGGCACGGGCGCGCATCGCACGCCGCCCCGCTGCGGGCTCGCCAAGAGTGCGGTTGTGCGGGCCCTTCGGGCCGGCGACATCATGATCTAGAGCGGAAGTTCCGCCTGTTTGCGCAAAGGCTCAACGAACAGCGTGTGACGCGGGGGTTCCTCGAAAAGCACCTCGTTCGGCAGGCTCCCGTCGAGCCAATGGTTCGCGTCGCGCCGCTGGATGATCACGCCGTGGCGCGACTGATAAGGAATGACATCGGCGCCCGCGGGGATGGTGAGGATGCTGTAGGACAGCGGCCAATCGGCAAGTGGCGGGTCCCACACTGCGGCGAGATAGAAGAAATTGCCGCTGTCGAGCGTCACCCGGTAGCGGTGATCGCCGGTTCCCATGCGGAACTCGGACGCTGGGATCAGGCAGCGGCGCGCCGGGAAGGCGCGGCCCTCGGCGCGCACGAAACGATAATTGATCCCGTCGCTAAACCGCGGGTCGGAACCCCAAACCGCTTTGACCATTTCGATCTCGGTCATATTGTCGGGATTGCGCCGGACGAGCGCTTGCACGCCTCCGCTCGGGGCGTCGGGATCGAAAGGGGTTGGCGCGATACCCATATGTGGAACATAATGGGAACGATGTTGAGTCGCAAGGGCGAGGGGACCGACGCGCATGTGCAATGATTATCGGCTCGAAATAGACATCGCGTCGATCGCCGAGGACTTCGACAACCTCCAGATCAAGATCGATATGCCCGAGGGCGCACCGAACGTGCCGGCGCGCGAGGATGTCCGCATCACCGATACCGCGCCGATCGTGAAGAGCAGCGACGGCGCCGCCGCCGGATCGCTCGTCAACCGGCGCTGGAGCTGGCCCGGACAGGGCGGCAAACCGGTCTATAATGTGCGCTCGGAGCGCCGCGATCTCGGCATGCAGCGATGCCTCGTCCTCTGCGACGGTTTCTACGAGTTCACCGATCCCACCGACCCCGCGCAAAAGCGGCTCGACAAGTGGCTGTTCACGCTGAAGGACCATCGCTGGTTCTGCATGGCGGGTGTGTGGCGCGACAGCCATGTCGGCGAAGCCTTCAGCCTCCTGACCATGGACGCCGGTCCCGACATCGCACCCTATCACCATCGCCAGATCATTCCGCTCGCGCGTGATCAATGGGCGGCCTGGCTCGATCCGCGCGTTCCGGCCGAGGACATATTGAAATGGCTTCCCGAAGGCAGCCTCGAGGTCACGCAGGTATATGGCAAGCCCCCCGCGCAAGGCGCTCTCGCCTTATGACAAACGAAGAGGGGCTCGACCTGTTCGTGACGGCGCAGGAGCAAATCTATGCGCGCGCGCTCGGCGAGATTCGCCGCGGCAAGAAGAGCTCGCACTGGATGTGGTTCATATTCCCGCAGCTGGCAGGCCTTGGCCGAAGCGCGACGTCGAAGCTCTACGGTCTCGCGGGAGCCGATGAGGCGCGGGCCTATCTGGCCCATCCGCTTCTCGGCGCGCGCTATGCCGAATGCGTCGAGGCGATCCAGGACCTGCCAGCAAGCGACCCGGTGGCGGTCTTCGGCGAGGTCGACGCCGTCAAGCTGCGTTCGTCGCTGACATTGTTCGAGGCCGTGAGCCGGCGGCCGCTCTTCTCCGCCGCGCTCATCCGCTGGTTCGGCGGCGAGCGCGATGAGCGCACCCTTGGCCTGCTCAGCCGCGACGACAGCATGCCGTGACGCCGACGCGTGTCAGCCGCGCGGATTGCGAAACAGCGGCAGCATCCGGTGGAGCACTTCGTCCTTGTCGAAAAAATGATGCTTGAGCGCGCCGAGAACATGCAGCGCAAGCACGACGTAAATGGCCTTCACCATCAGCTTGTGCATGTCGCCGAGCGCTTCGGCGAGATCCTCGTTCAGCGGTAGCGGAAGATCGGGCGCGGGCACGGCGCCGTAAAGCGGCACTTCGGGCGCGCCGCCCGCCGACGCTGCGGCCCAGCCGAGAAGCGGCGCGCCGATCATCAGCACATAGAAGAGAATATGGGTCGTGCGCGCGAGCAGCCGTTCCCATGACGGCATGCCGCCGGGGAAGGCCGGCCAGGGATGGCCGAAGCGCCAGCCGAGCCGGATAAGGCTGAGCGCGAGGATCGTGATCCCGACCGATTTGTGCAGCTGATAATAGCCAAGTTTCTCGCTGTCCGAGGCGTCCTCCATCCAGCCGCCAAAGGTGGCATTGGCGATGATCAGGATGGCGATCGTCCAGTGCAGGACGATCGAGACGGTGGAATAGCGGCTGTGATTCTCACGCATGATTCGCCTCGCAATAGGTCCGTCACCGGTCTTCCAATGCTTTGGCGGCGATCCTCGTTCCGTCAGCAGGACGCAGCCGTCACGATCATGAGCCCAATTTGTTTCGCTTTTACAGAGGCCGGGCGGAAGGCGCGCACCGATTCCCGGCGGTTCGTCGCGGCCCGCTTGACGCGCCCTTTGACTCGGTGGAACATAAAGGGAACATTTGAGTCGATATTTCCCATGAGCACGACGCCCCAATCTGCACCTCGGCCAAGTGCCAGAGATATCGACGTGCTTCGCGCGGCGGTGGCGCGTGTAGCCGCCTCGCGCGGGCCGGTCTTGCCGTTCGGCGTCGGGCCGGTCGATCATCTTCTCGCTGGCGGCGGGCTCGACGGCGCAGGCCTGCACGAGGTCACGGGCGCCTCGGCAAGCTGGAGCGATGACGCTGCGGCAACGCTCTTCGCGGCTGGAATCGCGTCGCGCTTCGCGGCGGCGCCCGACGTGTCGGCGCTCTGGGCGCTCACGCGGTTCGATCTCTATGCCCCCGGTCTCGAACAGGCGGGGCTCGGTCCGGACCGCGTGCTCTATGCTCAAGGCAGGACCGACAAGGAACTGCTGGCGCTGTGCGAGGACGCGCTGCGCGATGGTTCGCTCGCCTGCGTCGTTGCCGAAGTGAAAGCGGCCGATCAGACCGCGACGCGCCGGCTGCAACTGGCCGCATCCGAGGGCAACACGCCGATGATCCTCTATCGCCGGTACCGGCGTTATGGCCAATGCCCGCTCGCCGATCCGTCGCTCGCAATGACCCGCTGGCGCATCGGCACCTTGTCGTCCGGCCGCCTCGCCTCGCCCGGCGTCGGGCGCGGGCGCTGGAATGTCGAGCTGGTCCGGCAGCGCGGCGGGCCGCCTTTTTCCCTCGAACTGGAGGCGTGCGATGACCAGGGTCGCCTCGCTCTTCCTGCCGCAACTGCCGATCGAGCGGTTGCGCCGGGCAGAACGGACACCGTCGCATTCGGGCACGCCGCCTGATCGGGCGCGGGCGGGTCCGCGCTTCCCCGAGCCTGTCGACGACAATCCCGGCACCTGTTCGGTGCCGCGCGGCGGCGGCTGGCGTCCGGGCGCGCGCTGGGCGCAAGGCACGCACTCCGGCGAGCCGTCGCTCGACGCCCTCCCGGCGCACCAGCGACCGACGATGCGCGAGCTGGGACGGCGGAGCGAAGCTGCCGCACCGGTGTTCCGGGCGTTGCGCTCGGACGACGGGACGTCGGGCGGGATCGCTGCGCCGCTGCCGCCGCTCTGGGGCCTCCGTCCGACGATCGTCGTCGCGCGAACCGGCCAGCGTGACCTCGTGACGGCCGCCTGTGCGGCGGCGCTCGATCTCGGCCTCGTGCCCGGCATGGCGGCCGCCCATGCGCGCGCGCTGGTCTCCGATCTCGACCTACTCGACGCCGCACCCGACGCCGATCGCGCGTGGCTCGATCGACTCGCGCTCCACGCCGCCCGCTGCTGGACGCCGACGGCGGCGGTGTCGGGCACCGACGGGCTGTGGCTCGACCTGTCGGGCACGACGCATCTCTTCGGCGGCGAAGAGCGTTTCGCGGCGCGTCTGCTCGGTTTTCTGCGGCGCCTCGGCTTCACCGCGCGTGTCGCGATCGCCGGCACGCCCGGCGCCGCTCACGCGCTCGCACGCTATGGCGGCGCGGGCGTGCGGATCTTGCCGGAAGGAGGCGAGAGCGAGGCGCTGGCGCCTTTGCCGCTGGCGGCGCTCCGGCTGGCGCCGGAGGCGCTCGCCGCGGCGGCACGCTTCGGGATCGAGCGGATCGCCGACCTTTATCCAATGCCGCGCGGGCCTTTGGCCCGGCGGCTCGGGCGCGGCGCGGTCGAGCGGCTCGACCAGGCGCGGGGGTTCGTACCCGAGCCGATCGTTCCCGTCGTGCCGTTCGACATGCCCGAGGCGCGCCGTTCCTTGCTCGAACCGATCGGGACCGCCGAAGCGATCGAGCAGGTCATCGCCGACCTGCTCGGCGATCTCGTGCTCGCGCTGCGCGAGCGCAGTCTCGGCGTGCGGAGCCTCGTCTTGCGCTGCGACCGGCTCGACATGGGCGCGCAGTTCGTCACCGTCGGGACGGCGCGCGCGACGCGCGACGCGAAACATCTGCTGCGCCTGTTCAGGCTCCGGATCGACCGGATCGAGCCGGGGCTTGGGATCGAGACGATGGTTCTCGCGGCGCCGCAGGTCGAAGCGCTGGCGCCCGAGGCGATCGCCGCCGTGCTCGACACGGCACGCCAGGCGCCCGACCTCGCTCCGCTCGTCGATGCGCTGGCCGGCCGCGCCGGCGATGCCGCGCTGTTCCGCCTGTCAGCGATCGAAAGCGATGTCCCCGAGCGCGCGATCTCGCGCGCCGGGCCTTTGGCCCAGCCTGCCGGCTGGCCCGTCTGGCCGCGGCCGATCCGGATGCTCGCGCGGCCCGAAGCGCTGTCAGGCGTCGTCGCCTTGCTTCCCGACCATCCGCCGCGCCGCTTCGCTTGGCGCGGGCGGAGTTATGCCGTGGTCGCGGGCGACGGCCCCGAGCGCATCCATGGCGAATGGTGGCGTCGTCCCGGCGAGATGTGGGCGGTTCGCGACTATTTCCGGGTCGAGGCGACAAGCGGCGAGCGCTTCTGGCTCTTCCGCCGCGGCGACGCGATCACCGACAAGACGGGTGATCTCAGCTGGTACATGCACGGCGTGTTCGGATGACGGACCCCGTTACGACCTATGTCGAACTCTACGCCACGAGCCATTTTTCCTTTCTGCGGGGGGCCTCTTCGCCCGAGGAATTGTTCGCGGCCGCCGCTGCCCTCGGCCATTCGGCCCTCGGGCTTTGCGACCGGGGCAGTGTCGCCGGCATGGTGCGCGGCCTGTCGGGACAGGAGGGGACGGGCGTCCGGCTGATCGCCGGGACGCGCGTCGACCTGCGCGACGGGCGTTCGATCCTCCTCTATCCGACCGATCGCGCGGCCTGGTCGCGGCTGACCCGGCTGCTCTCCTTGGGAAAGGCGCGGGGCGGCAAGGGCAATTGCTGGCTCGACTGGCCCGACGTCGCGTCTTCGGCCGAGGGCCTCGTCGCGATCCTCCTGCCCGGTGAAGCCGATGAGCGGGCGCGGCTCGATCTCGCCGAGCTGCAGGGCGCCTTCGGCGCGCGCGCCCATCTCGCGCTGGCGCTGCGGCGGCGCCCCGGCGACTTCGCGCGGCTTCGCGCGCTCGACGCGCTCGCGCAGGAATTGGGAGTGCGGGCCGTCGCGCTCGGCGACATCCTCTACCATGCGCCCGAACGGCGCCCGCTGCAGGACGTGCTGACCGCGATCCGCGAGAAGACGACGGTCGATGCACTCGGGTTCAAGCGCGAACGCTTCATGGACCGGGCGCTGAAGAGCCCGGCCGAGATGGAAAGGCGCTTCGCGCTGTTCCCGGACGCGATCGCGGCGACCGCCGACATCGCGGCAGCCTGCGGCTTCGATCTTGGCGAGATCCGCTACCAATATCCCTATGAGCAGGTGATGGAAGGCCGCACCGCGCAGGAGGCGTTGGCGGCGCTGACCGAGGAAGGAGCGAACCGGATGTTTCCGGGCGGCGTGCCGCCTGCCTATCGGAAACAGATCGAGCATGAGCTGCGCCTGATCGGCGAGCTCGGCTACGCGCCCTATTTCCTCACCGTCAATTCGATCGTCGCCGAGAGCCGGCGGCGCGGCATATTGTGCCAAGGGCGCGGGTCGGCCGCGAACAGCTGCGTCTGCTTCCTGCTCGGCGTGACTTCGATCGACCCGATCAAGCACGAGCTGCTCTTCGAGCGCTTCGTGTCGGGCGAGCGCAAGGAGCCGCCCGATATCGACGTCGACTTCGAGCATGAGCGGCGCGAAGAAATCATCCAGTGGATCTACGAGACCTACGGCCGTCACCGCTCCGCGCTGACCGCCGTGGTCACGCGATACCGAACGCGCGGGGCGGTCGCCGAGGTGGGGAAGGCGCTCGGCCTGCCGCGCGACCTCACCAAGATGCTCACCGGCCTCGTCTGGGGCTGGTCGGTCGATGGCATCCCCGAGGAGCGCATTGCCGAGCTGAACCTCAACGCCGGTGATTACCGACTGCGGCTGACGCTCGATCTCGCGCGCCAGCTCATCGGGACGCCGCGGCACCTCTCCCAGCACCCGGGCGGCTTCGTGCTGACCGAGGAGCGGCTCGACGATCTTGTGCCGATCGAGCCGGCGCGGATGGAGGACCGCCAGATCATCGAATGGGACAAGGACGATATCGACGCTCTCAAGTTCATGAAGGTCGACGTGCTGGGCTTGGGGATGCTCGGATGCATGAACCGGGCGTTCAACCTGCTTCGTGATCACAAGGGCGTCGATGTCGGCATGGCCGACCTGCAGGACGACGATCCGGCGGTCTATGGCATGATCCAGAAGGCCGACACGCTCGGTGTCTTCCAGATCGAGAGCCGCGCGCAGATGTCGATGCTGCCGCGCATCAAGCCCAAATGCTTCTACGATCTCGTGATCGAGGTCGCGATCGTGCGGCCCGGCCCGATCCAGGGCGACATGGTCCATCCCTACCTGCGGCGGCGCGAGGGCAAGGAAAAGCCCGAATATCCGAAGCCCGAGCTTCGCGCTGTGCTCGAGAAGACCTTGGGCGTGCCGCTTTTCCAGGAGCAGGCGATGAAGGTCGCGATCGTGGGCGCGGGCTTTACGCCAGTCGAGGCCGACCAACTGCGCCGCGCGATGGCGACCTTCAAGCTCACCGGCGGGGTGTCGCATTTCTACGACAAGCTCGTCGGCGGCATGGTCGAGCGCGGCTATCCGAAGGACTTCGCCGAGCGCACGTTCAAACAGATCGAGGGCTTCGGTTCCTACGGCTTTCCGGAAAGCCATGCCGCCTCGTTCGCGAAGATCGCCTATGCGTCCTGCTGGATGAAGCATCATCATCCCGATGTCTTCTGCGCGGCTTTGCTCAACGCGCAGCCGATGGGCTTCTACGCGCCCGCGCAGATCGTGCGCGACGCGCGGAACCATGGGGTCGAGGTGCGCCCGGTCTCGATCAACGAAAGCCATTGGGATTGCACGCTGGAGGAGAGCGGAGAGCGCTATCTCGCCGTGCGCCTTGGCTTTCGCCAAGTCCGCTCACTCGCCAATCTCCATGGCGCCGCGATCGTCGGTGCCCGCGGCGATGTTCCCTATGACTGCGTCGAGGATGTCTGGCGGCGCGCCGGCGTGCCGCGCGCCGCGATCGAGCGAATCGCCGAAGCGGATGGATTTGCCTGCCTGTCGGAGGACCGGCGGCAGGGCCTCTGGAAGGTGCGTGGCCTTGGTGAGGCGCCCTTGCCGCTGTTCGCGGCGGCGGACGCGCGCGAGGCCAGCTTCTCGCCCGAAGGGCTCGAACCGGCCACCGCGCTCCAGCCGATGACCGAGGGACGCGAGGTGGTCGAGGATTATCGCACGCTTCAGTTGAGTTTGCGCGCGCATCCCTTGAGCTTCTTGCGGGATGAACTCGATGCCATGGGCATCGTTCGCTGCGCCGATCTGGCGACTATTCGCGATGGCCGGAACATCGAGGTCGCAGGGGTGATCCTCGTGCGGCAACGGCCCGGCTCGGCGAAAGGCGTGCTGTTCGTCACGATCGAGGATGAGACAGGCATCGCCAACGGCATTCTCTGGCCCGACCGGTTCGACATCTACAGGCGTCCCGTCATGTCGGCCTCGATGATCGCGATGCGCGGTCGGCTCCAGAAGGAAGGCGAGATCATCCACATCATCTGCGACCGGATTATCGATCATGATGCAATGCTGCGGCAGGTCGGGCGCGGCGACCTTTCCATTGCGCCGGGACGCGGAGACGGCGCGCGAAACGGCGGAGGACCGGATTCACGCGATGGGCCGCTGCGCGTTCGCAGTCACGATTTCCATTGAGGTAGGAAGAGGCTTTGAAATCCCACCGGCACATTCGTCTGGCGTTCGCGGGGCACATGCCTATCGCATCGCACTCGATCGGTCGCTGAAATCAATCCGGTCGTCGCGTAAGCCGATCAATGCTCCGGCCAGGTGCTTGAACCTATAGTTACTATAGGTGGTATTTCGGGTTCGAACACGCCGGATCACCGGCGCCGTCGCAGGAGAATCCGACATGACATTGCAGCTTGGCGACCTCGCACCGGACTTTGAGGCCGAAACAACGGAAGGTCATATCAGCTTCCATCAATGGCTCGGAGACGGATGGGGGGTTCTGTTCTCGCATCCCAAGGATTTTACGCCCGTTTGCACCACGGAACTGGGCGAAGTCGCTCGCCTCAAGCCGGAATTCGACAAACGTAATGTCAAGGTCATCGGCCTCAGCGTCGATCCACTCGACGATCATCACGCCTGGGCGGGCGACATCGCGGAGACACAGGGCCACGCGCTGAATTTTCCGCTGATCGCAGACGCCGACCGGCATATTTCCGGCCTCTATGGAATGATCCACCCGCAAGCCGACGACACATTCACGGTCCGCTCGGTATTCGTGGTCGGGCCAGACAAGAAGATCAAGCTCACCATCACCTACCCGGCGAGCACCGGACGAAATTTCGAAGAGATTCTGCGTGTTATCGATTCGCTGCAATTGACCGCCAAGCACAGCGTCGCGACGCCGGTGAACTGGCGGCAAGGCGAGGACGTCATCATTGTTCCGTCCCTCGATGACGAGCAGGCGCGCGCAAAGTTTCCCGATGGCTGGCGGACGGTGAAGCCCTATTTGCGCGTGACGGCACAGCCGAAAGACTGACGTCTGGCGAGCATCGAACGCTTGAAAATCCGCTGATCGCACCGGCCGCGGTTACGCCAGCCGGTGCGATCCATCGGAACGAGGACGTGATGGGCGCAAGAAAGGGAATGGGAGGTCATGATCTTCAAGCAATTGTTCGAGCCCGAATCCTCCACCTACACATATCTTATCGGCTGCCGCGATACAGGGCGGGCCGTGCTGATCGACCCTGTCCGTGAGACCATCGATCGCGACCTTGCCGCCCTCAGGGAGCTGGACCTGACGCTCCAATATACGCTCGAGACCCACATTCACGCGGACCATATCACGTCGGCGGCCCGCCTGCGTAGCCTAACAGGGTGCAAGGTCGCCTACCCGGAGATGGACGGCCTCGCCTGCGCGGACGTTGCGGTTAGCGAAATCTCGCCGCTCGACGTCGGCGGGGTAAGGCTTCAGCCGCGGTTTACGCCTGGCCACACCGATGCGCATCACGCCTATCTTGTCGACATCCCGGGTGCGCCTCATATTTTCACTGGCGATGCACTCCTGATTGACGGCTGTGGCCGGACCGACTTCCAGGGCGGCAGCGCCGTCACCTTATACCGGTCGATCCATGAGAAAATCTTCTCTCTGCCCGACGAAACGATCGTCTGCCCTGCACATGATTATGAACACCGGCACCTGAGTACCGTAGCGCAGGAGCGCGAGCGAAACCCGAGACTGGGTGGCGGGCGAACGCTGCAGGAATTCGTCGAGATCATGGATAACCTTGACCTCCCCTACCCGAAACTCATCGATATCGCGGTGCCGGCCAACCGGCATTGCGGCGCGGAGCCAGGGGACGGCGAAGTCCCGCATATATGAGCCGGCTATCTTGAAGCGCCGAGCTGGCGCGACATTTTCACTTTCACCGCGAAACGGAGCTGCGATGCTTGATGCACTGATAATTGGCGCTGGCCCGGCAGGCCTCACCGCGGCGCTCTATCTCGCCCGGTACAGACGGACTGTCCGGGTTATCCATGACGGACGCTCCCGGTTGCTCTGGGTCCCGCGCTCACGCAACGTCCCGGGCTTTCCCGACGGCATCGTCGGGCGGGACCTTGTCGCGAAGATGAGCGAGCATGCCGAACTTTACGGTGCGGAGATCGAGGAAGGGCGCGTCGTCGGCCTGGCCGAATTGGGCGAACGAGGCGGCTTCGCAGCCCGGCTGACGTCGGGCGAACTCGTCGAGGCGCGCGGGGTCATTCTCGCCACCGGGGTCGACACGGCGCGTGCAAGGCTCGACGCAGGCGATCATGATTCCGCAGTGCAGGCTGGCACTCTTCGCTATTGCCCGATTTGCGATGGATATGAACATCGACGAGAGAAAGTCGCGGTACTGGGTTCGGACAAACATGGGGCAGCGGAGGCTATGTTCCTGCGCCAATATACGAGCGATGTAACCCTGATCCCCAAGGCCTATGTCGATCTCTCCGATGCCCAGCGAGCGGAACTCGCAGACAGCGACGTGAAGATTCTCGAAGGACAATTAACTCGGCTCGAAGCGAGGGGAGAGGCGGTTTTCGTGAGCCTTTCCGGCGAAACGAGTGCGCGCCGGTTCGATGTGATCTATCCCGCATTCGGCTCGACACCGCGTAGCGAACTGGCCGCGATGCTCGGGCCGGTGACAGACCGGAACGGTTGTCTTCCGACGTCCGCCTATCTCGACGGTCTGACACCCGGCGTATATGCCGCAGGCGACGTGATCGAGGGGCTTGACCAGATCAGCGTCGCGATCGGACATGGCGCCATGGCGGCGACGCGCCTGCACAATTGGTTACGCGAGACCGACGGTCATGTGATGGACGCCCGGCGCTGAGTTCGGGCGGAGGCGTATCCCCGCGATGACCCATCGGCTGCCGGTCAGATCGACGCGGAGGCACGTCCCCATTGCGGCGAGGGAACGCTGTTTGCGCGTGAATCGGGTTCGCCCAAGCCCTCGCTTCTTTTCACGGCCTGACGTCTTGGGCGCTGGCGGGTGCGCTCCGGTTGCAGGACCACCCCCTCCTTGGCTGCCTGACTGCGGGCCTCGGCTCGCCTCGTGCCGTCAACCCCCTGCGGGGGTTCGCCCTCGCGTACCGCTCGGTGACGGCGGCTCGCGGGCCCTTCGGTTGGCGCCATCGGGGATGGTTCCCGAGCAACCCAAGGAGACACGACATGGCCACCATCGCAAATCTCACCGTCAAGGCCGACGGCAGCTTCGAAGGCACGCTGACGACCCTTCTCGTCACCGCGCCGATCGCGATCGTCCCGAACGGCCGCAAGGTGAAGGACAACGAGCCCGACTTCCGCGTGATCGCGCGCAAGAATGGTTACGAGGTCGGCGCCGGCTGGACCCGCACGTCGCAATCGAACGGCACCGAATATGTCTCGGTCACCCTCTCGGCCCCCGAATTCGGCACCATTTACGCGAATATCGCGAACGCGCCCGGCGACGACCCGATGAAGAAAGTGCTTATCTGGAATCCGCCGAGCTGACGGATCGATCAGGCCCCGCCTTCGGGCGGGGCCGTTTTCGCCGCTGTCTTGTCGGGCACGACCTCGCGGAAGGCGTCTTGCATCCAGCCTTCCCGCTCGCCGATATGCCTGTCCCAAAAGCCGCGCATCGCCTCGAGCCTCTTCTCGGCGAGATAGGGCTCGGTGAGATGCTCAAACATATTGTGCTGCGGGACTGGAACCGGCGATGCCCGCCAAAGGCCGAACAGCACAACCGACAGCGTCTGGAACACCGCGAACAGCAGATAATGCGCGCGGTCGAGATCGTGAATGGTGAGGCCTGACCGGAGCCCCTTCGTCTGGGCGCGCGAAAAAGCGTCGGCAGCATGCGCGATGCTCTTGTTGCGCAGCGCCTTGATCTCGGGAAGCGGCGGCCTCGCGAGCAGCTCGTCCAGTCGGTCGAAAAAGGCCTCGCCAATCAGGTCGCCGCGCGCGCGATTTTCGGGGGCGACACCGGATAATTGGTCGAACAGCTCATGTTCCATCCGCGCCTGGTCGAACCCTTCGGGTCCCGACAGGCTGAGGCTCACGCGGCGCGCCTTGCCCGGATTGGCTGCCATTTCGGCGGCAAGCCGTTCCAGCTCCGCCGCCTGCAAAGCCTCATAATCATAGGGCAGCGCATCGCGGCACACGAAATTCTCGCGCGTGATGAGTTCGCGCGCCGCGCGCATCTCGTCGACGATCCGCGGGAGTGAGATCACGGCCTTCTTCGGCTGGCTTGCCGGCGCCTTTTCGAGCAGGCGGGTGATGGCGATGACCTGTCCAGCAAGATAGCCGCGGTCGAGCATCATCGCGATCAGCGGCGCGGTCGAGCCGCGGGTGCCGTCGTCTTCAGCGAACTGCCGCGCCTCGTTCGCCGTGCGCCAGGCTATGTCGAACCACATCATGTCGGCGAACTGCCCGGCGAGCGATGCGTCGGGATCGCGCTCGAATAACTCGGACCATTGCTGGAGCTTCTCGCGAAACGCTTCGAGCGAGGCCTTGTCGCTGACGTCGCACATGTCGATGGGATAGTGGAAGATCGATGGATGCGGGCGTTCGGGGACCGCGCGCGCCGCTGGTTTGGCCGCCGGAGCCGCCGCCTTGTCGTCGCTCCCTGCGAGGCTCTGCGGCTCCGTCACGGCTGTCCTCCCTGCATCACCGAGCGCGGGCGGATCGCGAAATTCTGCAGTCTGCGTTCAGCCAAGATCGAGTCCCTGTCTTTGGCGCGTGCCTGTGGATGAGCTTATGTAGCGATTGTTCCGTGCGCCGAGGAGGGCGACGAGCAGACGCGACACCAAACCGCACATCTCGAGCGTGAGGTTCCCGCTTTGGCCGACGCCGTGCAGAGCGAAGCCGAGCGGCTCGCCCATATAGAGACCTTCGTGGATCATCGGGTTCCGCATCGCCGCGACCTCCACCCCTCCCGCTGCCGCGGGATCAGCCCATGTCGGAACCCCCACCCCGAGCCAATCGCACATCCACGCGATTCGCTCTGAATGCGACAGGCGCCCCCTTGGCGGGTTCAGAGACTTCGCGAGGGCAAAGCAGGCATCGAGCGCTGTGTACAGAAACAGGAAGCGTTCGAACTGAAGATGCTGCGGATTTTGGCTCATGAAGAGGGCATGGACCGCCGCGACCCAGATTCGTGCGCGTTCGGGCGAGGCCTGATTGGCGGTCCAGAACGCCTCGGCAAGCTCGATAGATTTCTCGAGGCTACCGCCCAGCAGGACGAAATCGACGAGCGTGCCAGGTTCGATCGGTGTCGAATCGAGAAATCCGGCCTCAGTGATCGTGAACCGCATCCCGTTGAAGAAGGACAGACTCCAAACATGGAAGTTGACCGGATCAAGATCCGGCGCGGTGGCATGGAGGATGTCGTGCGTTTTCGGCAGGCCGAAAACGCGCGCGGGATAGGGACGGATGCTGGTCCCACCGCCGAGATGAGTGACAGGCTGTAGCGGCGCATAAATCCACTTACCCTCGCGCCATTCGTCCTTCTCGACGTCCTTCACCCGCTCTTCGAGCCCATCGCGCGTCGCAATCGACACCGGTCCGACCGTCAAATCGAGCGGCCGCGGATAATATCCGAACTCACTGCGCTGACCCGCCATTGCGTCATTCTCCCTGTTCTTCGCGCACGCCGGGACGACGGCGCACGCAGATTATGGTCCGGGAGGAAGGCATGAGGGCCTCTCCCCCCGCGAAACCGTACCCGCTCTCGATAGCCGCTGGTCCCTGGGCGCGGAGCCGGGCCTCCTTCAATCAACCCGTGAAGGGTCCGCTACGCTCCGCGTGCGGCCGCAGCCTTGCTGCGGTGATTGCGGCCCGCCCCCGGCCGGCGGGGCGACTGTCGAGCGGAACGGTCCCGCTCCGAAAGGACAGGAGCCAAACCCATGCCGCTTTCCACCGCTCAATCGCTCGGCTGGAGCCTCGCCCGCACGATGATGACGATCATCGTCCTTATCGAAACGACAAAAGGCTATGCGGTGATGCCCATCGAAGAGTTCGACGGCGACCCCGAACACATCGTGTGCGAATATGACCCGTTCAACCGCTGAGCCCGCAAAATTTGCCCCGCGATGGTTCCAGTTCCGGTTCCGTCGCGGGTGGCCGTCTGCTAGATTGACGGTGCAGACCGCGCTGTGGTGGTGGTGGAGAGCGCGTCCCCAAGGAGGACGCTCGTGACTTTCATGCTTATCCTCGGCGCTGCCGCAGGCCTCTATCTCATCTGGCTTCTGTTCCGACTGGCGGCCCTCGCGCTGCCGCTTGGCGCCGGCATTGCTATCGCCTTCGAACTTCAGGGCCGCGGTTATGGCATTGGCGCTGCCCTTGCGATGGCATTTCTGGCGGGGCTCCTGCTCCATCTCGCTGGACGGCACCTCTATGCCCACGGTGGATCGACATTGCTGCGAGCCTGTATCGCAATGCTCTTCCTTCTCCCGGCGGGGGTCGCAGGCTATTATGGCATGACGGGGATCGTGAGGCTCTTCGTTACGGAGGGCATGCTGGTAACGATCCTGCCTGTGCTCGCTGCCGTCGTCGCCGCCGTGGCGGCGGTCCGGGGACTTGATGGGTCTTCGGTGGATGCAATTGGCGTCGGCGACCGGGAATGCGACGATCGAGCGCCCGCGATCCCGGCCTCCGCTTCGCCCGCTTCCGACCGCCTCTGAGTCCCTCGCTCCCGCCGCAGGAACACGGTCTCTTCCCTGCGCGATCTGCCGGCAAGCCGCTGCGCTGAGCCCGCTGGCCGCAACGGCGCTCCCCGATTTTCTTCCCCCGGCGTGCCGCCGTTCCTCGCGGACCAAGAAAATCGCTGCGCTGCCGTCCTCCGCATGCGCTCCGGGCCTGCGGCTGCGGCGCGGCCTCCTTTCCGGCCACCGATGCGCATCGAGACCGCGATCCTGCGGCTCGAAAGCAAGGAAAGGACTTCAACATGGCCAAGATCGGAACCTTCAAGAAAGCGAAGGGCGAATATAAGGGCGCAATCGCGTGCCTCGCCCTCTCGGTGGACGCGGTTCGCATCGTCCCCGAGGACAATCCCAAACCCAGCGCTCCGACCCACCGCATCTATGTCGGCGACGTCGAGGTGGGTGCGGCCTGGGAGAAGACCAGCCAGGACGACCGCACCTATCTCTCGACCAAGTTCGACGACCCGAGCTTCACCGCGCCCTTCTTCGCGCAGCTCTTCGAAGGAAGCGACGGCGACTATGACCTCGTCTGGACCCGTCCCCAGCGGCGGGATTGATCGAGCACGCCGCCCGGCCACAAGCCGGGCGGCGATACTCTCATTTTGAGGCTTTTCGCGCGGGGATTCTCCGCCGCAATGCGTTACGATGATCCTTTGCATGCCGCTAACCATGTTCCAGCCGATGCGGGCAAGCTGCTGATAGGCTTTGCTTTCATTCCTGAAGATCAGCCGGAGGTGCGAATGGATCAGGTCGTCGATTGGCAATCGCCATATTTTCCGAGAATATTCGAAACATATGATCGCGCCGATTTCGCGCAGGAGTTCCTGCGCCGAAGCCCGGCCTATCGCCGCGCCTATCGTTCGGCCGCGTTGGCGCCGACGCGGCGGCGCACCGCGCGCCTCGCTGGGCTCGCGCGACGATGGGGGTTGGTCTTTCGCCCTGGACCCTGACCGATCCGTCACCGAATCCCCCGCGCTCTGGCAGCCCGAGGCCTGCGCGCATGTCGCCATCGCCGAACCGGCGCCCGACGGCTTTGCCGCGCCGCGGCTCGCCGAGCTCATCGCCTCCGCGGATATCGCCTCCGAGATCATCCTGCCGGGCGAGTGGCATCTCGTGTTCGTGGCCGACGGACGGCGCTTCCGCCTCTGGCTTCGCCGCTTCCTCGCCGATGAACGGCTCGCCTATGTAAATCCGGCCGATCCGCACAGCGAGCTGCGGATGGCCGTGAGCCTCGCCGTACAGCGCGGCTTCTCGGCGGGCGTCACGACGCATCGCTTCCTGCGGGGAGGCGCCCCCGGACCATCCGAGCGCTGGCGTCTCATCCAGTGGCTGCGGCTCCTCGACGCCTCCGCCGAGGGGCGTTCGGCGCGCGACATCGCCGCCGCCCTCATCCTTGACGATGCCCAGGATTTCTCGGCCGCAGACTGGGACGGATCGAGCGAGCGCCGTCGCATCGCGCGCTGGCACCGCGCCGCGGTCGCGATGCGCGACGGCGGCTATCAGGAGCTGCTCGGCGCCGCCTGATCGGGACATTCCGCGCGTCGTCACTTTGTCCGTTCCTAAACCGCATCCCGATTTCCGAATGTCGCCGCCTCTCCGCCGGAGCCCGCCACGGGACCCGGCGCTGCGAACGGAGGCCCCTTTTGAGCGACATGCATACCCCCATTTCGCCGCGCTACCTCAAGACGCCCGACGCTGCGCTGCACCTCGGGCTGTCGAGCCGGACGCTCGAAAAACATCGCTGCTTCGGAACGGGTCCCGAATACCGCAAACTCGGCGGGCGGATCGTCTACGCGATCGCTGATCTCGACGCCTGGGCCGAGATCGGCCGCAAGAAGTCGACGTCCGATCCCGGCAAGGGCGTCGTCCATCCCGCGCGCCCGGTCCGCCGCTGATGCGCCCCGCCCACAGCATCCCGCACGCTCCCGGCGTGCAGCCGGTCGAGGCGACCGCGAGCGGTCTCACCGACCTCGAGCTGACCTGGATCGAGCAGCGGCTCGAGCATTGGCTGCGCTTCGGCCGCGTCGCCGCCGAGCGCATCGTCAGCCGCCGGACCCGCATCGTCTCCTTCCGGCCCGAGGCCGTCTTCGGCTTCGTCCGTTGGGGCGCGAACGACTTCGGCACCATCTTCTCGAGCATCTCGGTCATCGCGGCGCCCGCGCCGCGCGCCCCCTTCGCGACGCATCCCTATGTGCGCCCCGGAGGCGACATCCTGCTCCGCGTCGACGGTTGGCCGAGGGTCCAGCAGGTGCTCTCGGCGATCGATGCGATCGAGGCCGACGGGCTCGACCCGTGCGAGACGGCCCCCGATCATTGGCGCCACATCGGCAGCCATATCGCCGCCGGACTGCCGTTCCGGCCCTATGGTCCGGAGCGGCACCGGGCATGGCTCCAGCGCAAGGCGATCGCGCCATGAACCGCCGCTGGTTCCGCGCGACCGCGGCGAGCGCTACGCTCTTCGCGGCGCTGTTCGTCGCGGCGACAGCGCTCGCGCCGCAACCGCGCCTCATCTGGAATGCGAGCCCGAGCGTTCCGATCGGCTTCTACCGCGTCGATGTCGGCGCCGAGCCCGCGGTTGGCGACCTCATCCTCTTCCACCCGCCCGAGGCGGTCGCGGCGCGTCTCGCCGTGCGCGGCTATGTGCCGCGCGGCGTGCCGCTCCTGAAGCATGTCGCCGCCGGTGAAGGCGCGCTCGTCTGCCGCAGCGGCACCTTCGTGACGATCGACGGCGCGCCGGCAGCACGCGCGCGGGACGCCGACCGCCTCGGGCGGCCGCTGCCGCGCTGGCTCGGCTGCCATCGCCTGCGTGCCGGCGAACTGTTCCTCCTCAACCCCGCGCCCGACAGTCTCGACGGCCGATATTTTGGACCGCTCCCCGACACCGGCGTCGTCGGCGTCGCGCACCCGCTGCTCGTCCGCGATGCGCCCGGCGCGCCGCTGCGCTGGCGCCGTGACGCCGATCGCTCCGCATTCACCCCCGAAGGAAAGGATATGTCCTCATGATTATCGGAAGCTTTCAATCCGCCGGCGACGGCTATGCCGGACAGATCCGGACGCTGCTGCTCGATGCGATGATCGCGATCGTTCCGGCGAAGCCGAACGACGCGGAAAATGCACCGGCCTGGCGTGTCCTCCTCGTTGAAGCCGATACCGGCGTCGAGATCGGCGCAGGCTGGGAACGGCGCAGCGAACGCGCCGGCTCCTATATCGCCCTGCAGATCGACGACCCGGCGCTCGCGGTTTCGCTGCGTGCCAATCTGCTCCGTTCGACGCAGAACGAGGATGAATATCATCTCCTCTGGACGCGTCCCGTCCCACGCGAACAAGCGTGAGCATCATGCATCCGGCTCGCTCGGCGCGCGTCCGCGCCGTGCGCCTCGCCTTGCTGCTGCTCTGCGCGGCGAGCGCCGCCCCGGACCGGGCATGGGGCGCGGCGCCGGCGGAAGCGGCGACGGCCGCGGCCCACCCCTATGCCGCCCATGTGGCGGAGGCATCGCAACGCTTCGGCGTTCCGGAGGTCTGGATATGGCGCGTGATGCATGTCGAGAGCCGCGGCAAGCCGCGGGCGCTCTCGCATGCCGGTGCAATGGGGCTGATGCAGATCATGCCCGCAACGTGGGCGATGCTGACGGCGCAGCATCGTCTCGGGTCCGACCCCTTCGACGTGCGCGCCAACATCCTCGCGGGCGCGGCCTATCTGCGCGCGATGTGGGACCGATATCGCGACGTTCGCCTCATGTTGGCTGCTTACAATGCGGGCCCCGGCCGCGCCGACGCCTATGCAGCGGGGCGGCGCGGCTTGCCCGCCGAGACGGTCGCCTATGTGGCAGCCATCGCGCCCGCGCTCGGTGCGCCGGCTGCTCCGTCAGCGGCGATGGCGCGGACGGCCGAACCGCCGAGCTGGCGCAGCGCGTCGCTCTTCACCGAGCAGCGATCGGACACGCCGGCTGCAACTTCGGTGCAGCGCGGCGACGCCGCGGCTGCAGGGCCGTCGCATTCCGTGCCTGCTCCCTCGCCCCTCTTCGTCCCGCTTTCCGGGGACAATCGGTGATGGTCGTCCTGGCGATATTTGCTGAAGTGCGCGGGTCCATGGATAGGCACTGCTTGGCGTTCAGAAGGGGTTTGGGGGGATGGCAAGATAAAAGACCTGCCAGCTCGCTGGCAGATTGTGGTTGGATTACAGCGCTTTATGCGTATGGCACCCCCCTCCGGCTGCCATATCGACCTCTGGATTTCCGAGGCAGAACAAGCGCTTACGATATGGCACCGGCGCCGTGAGCGGCGACGAGCATGATTTTCGGGTGCGACCGGGAAGGGGTCGCGATGCTGGTTCGGGATCGGCGCGGCGCGGGAAAAGGCTCGCGGCGCAGGTGCGCAAGGCAGCCGCCCGCTCGGGTTACACCCGCTCCCGTCGGGGCGGCGGCGGTCGCAGCGGGACCGGTCGGCATGGCCGCGGCCGTGCCGCGCTTGCGACGATCCGGCGGGGTCCCGCGCAGCGCCGCGTGACGGTCATGGCGCGCATCGTCCGGCACAAGGGCGCGCAGTTTCGCTCCGCGCCTCTCGCACGGCATATCGCTTATCTCGAACGCGACGGCGTCACCCGCGATGGACGCGATGCCATGATGTTCGATGCGTCTGGAGACGCCGCCGACCGCGAGGCCTTCGCCGATCGCTGCTCCGACGATCGCCATCATTTCCGCTTCATCGTCAGCCCTGAAGATGCCGAGCAGCTCCAGGACCTTCGGACCTTCACCCGCGATCTCATGGGCCGGATGGAGAAGGATCTCGAGACCCGGCTCGACTGGGTGGCGGTCGATCACTGGAACACCGACAATCCGCATATCCATATACTCGTGCGCGGCGTCGCCGAGGACGGAAGCGACCTGGTCGTCGACCGCGCCTATATGTCGGAAGGCGTGCGCGGACGGGCGTCGGAGATCGCCACTCTTGAACTCGGTCCGCGAAACGAACAGGAGATCGACGCCAGCCTCGTGCGGGAGACGGGCGCCGAGCGTTGGACCGGGCTCGACGCGCGGCTGCGCGAACGCAGCGGCGAAACGGGGATCGTCGATCTTCGTCCCGACCCGAACGTGCCGCCCGGCCGCGATCGGCATCTCATCGGACGTGCGGCGAAGCTCGAGGAGCTTGGGCTCGCGACGCGCCTTGGACCCGGCATATTCGAGATCGATCCGCGCTCCGAAACCATATTGCGCGACCTCGGCGAGCGAGGCGACATCATCAAGGGCGTCCACCGCGCCATGCGCATGCAAGGGCTCTCCTTCGACGCATCGAGGCTCGCCCTTCACGGCGAGGCGGAGCGTTCGGGCCTCGTCGGGCGGCTGGTCGCACGCGGCCTCGACGACGAGCTTGCCGGCTCCGCCTTCGCCATCGTCGACGGGACCGATGGACGGACCCATCACATCAAATTCTCCGACCTCCAATGGACCGGGGACGCGAAGCCGGGCGCGATCGTCGAACTGCGGCGCTGGGAAGGACGCGACGGCGGCGAGCATCTCTCGCTCGCCCTGCGATCGGACCTTGCGGTCGCCGACCAGATATCCGCGCGCGGCGCAACCTGGCTCGACCGCGAGCTGGTCGCGGCGAGGCCCACGGCAGGAACGTCGGGATTCGGCATCGATGTTCGCCGCGCCATGGCCGCACGCGCCGAGTTTCTCGCGAGCGAAGGCCTTGCGAGCCGTCAGAACGGCAAGCTCGTACTGGCGCCCGATCTCATCGAAACGCTGAAGCGGCGTGAGCTCGAGGCGGCCTGCGAAACCATCGCCGCGCGCACCGGGCTCGCGCATCGCCCGCCGGCCACCGGCGACGCGGTGAGCGGGACCTACCGCGAGCGCGTGTCGCTCGCCTCGGGGCGCTTCGCGATGATCGACGACGGGCTTGGCTTTCAACTCGTGCCCTGGCGCCCGGCGCTCGACCGGCACCTCGGGCAGCAAGTCACCGGCACCGCCACCGCGGGCGGCATCGACTGGAGCCTTGGCCGTAATCGCGGGATCGCGATCTGAGAAAGGATGAACGATGAGCGACAGGATATTATGGGGCCAGATCTTCGCGGTGCTGCTGATCGTCCTCGCGGCGGTCTGGACCGCGACCCAATCGACGGCGGAAGCGCTCGGATTTCAGGCGGCGCTCGGTGCCCCCTGGTTCCGCATCGGCGACTATCCCGTCTATCCCCCGCCCGCCTTCTTCTGGTGGTGGTTTGCCTTCGACGCCTATGCGCCGCCGATCTTCTACCGCGGAGCCGCGATCGCCGCGTCGGGCGGGCTGCTGTCGGTTGTCGTCGCGATCAGCATGTCGGTGTGGCGTGCGCGCGAGCGCCGGCGGGCCGAGACCTACGGATCGGCACGCTGGGCGCAGGAGCGTGAGATACGGGCTGCCAACATGCTCGGCCCCGATGGCGTCATTCTCGGGCGCATAGCCGGAACCTATCTGCGTCACGATGGCGCCGAGCATGTCCTCTGCTTCGCGCCGACCCGATCCGGAAAGGGCGTCGGCCTCGTGGTGCCGACCCTGCTGACTTGGCCGGGGAGCTGCATCGTCCATGACATCAAGGGCGAGAACTGGCAACTCACCGCGGGCTTTCGGGCAAAGCATGGCCGGGTGCTGCTCTTCGATCCGACCAACCCCGCATCGGCCGCCTATAATCCGCTCCTCGAAGTCCGGCGCGGCGCGTGGGAAGTGCGCGACGTGCAGAATGTCGCCGACGTGCTGGTCGATCCCGAAGGAAGCCTCGAGCGTCGAAACCACTGGGAGAAGACCAGCCACGCCCTGCTCGTCGGCGCGATCCTCCATGTTCTCTACGCGGAGGAGGAAAAGAGCCTCGCCGGTGTCGCGGCCTTTCTGTCGAACCCCGAGCGCAAGATCGAGGCGACGCTCCACCGGATGAAGACCACCCGCCATTTGGGAGATCGCGTCCACCCGGTCGTCGCCGCGGCGGCGCAGGAGCTGCTCAACAAGAGCGAGAATGAGCGTTCGGGCGTGCTGTCGACCGCCATGTCCTTCCTCGGTCTTTATCGCGATCCGGTGATCGCCAAGGTCACGGGACATTCCGAGTGGCGCATCGCGGACCTGATCGGGAGCGAGCGCCCGGTCTCGCTCTACCTCGTGGTGCCGCCCGGCGATATCAGCCGGACCAAGCCACTCATGCGCCTGATCCTCAACCAGATCGGGCGGCGGCTGACCGAGGAGCTGAATCCCAAGGCTCGGTCGCAACGGCTGCTGTTCATGCTCGACGAGTTTCCCGCGCTCGGACGTCTCGATTTCTTCGAAAGCGCGCTCGCCTTCATGGCGGGCTATGGCATCAAGGCCTTTCTGATCGCCCAGTCGCTCAACCAGATCGAGAAGGCCTATGGCCAAAGCAATGCGATCCTCGACAATTGCCACGTCCGGGTCAGTTTCGCGACGAACGACGAGCGAACCGCCAAACGGATTTCCGATGCGCTCGGTACGGCAACCGAACAGCGTGCGATGAAGAATTATGCGGGCCACCGGCTCTCGCCCTGGCTTGGCCATTTGATGGTGTCGCGCACCGAAACCGCCCGGCCGCTGCTGACCCCCGGCGAAGTGATGCAGCTCCCACCGGACGACGAGATCGTGATGGCCGCCGGCCTCGCGCCGATCAGGGCCAAGAAGGCGCGATACTATAGCGACCGGCGCTTGGCCGGCCGCGTCATTCCGCCGCCCGTACCCGGTCGCGGTCTTCCCGCCGCCCACGACTGGATGGCCGACCGGGTACAGCAGCCGATAGAGACGAAAGCGAAGGCGGCGGAGGACGATGACGCGGCCAATGGCGGCATTCGGCAGGAACCCGAACTTCCCGTCCATGAGGATATCGCGCCGCCGCCGCCGCGCAGCGTCAACGGCGAGTTCGATTTCAGCGAAGATGGAGCACAGGCCGATGCGGCGAGGCTCCGCGCCGCGGCCGATCGGCAGATGGCGCGGGGCGCCCGCGCAGCGGCGCTCGATCCTGACGACGGGATCCAGCTGTGATCCGATCGCATGTCAAACAGACCTTCCGGATCGAAACCGGCCTGTCGCGCGACCTGACAGACCTTGCCCGCCGACGCGGCCTCACCCGGACCGAAGTGCTGGAGGCTGCACTGCGCTCCTTCCTCTCGCCCGATCAGGAGGAGCGGATCGAGGCGCTGTTGACCCGGCGCCTCGACCGCATCGGCCGCCAGCTCGACCGCATCGAATGGCACGGCGAGATGTCGGGCGAAGCGCTGGCCCTGTTCGTCCGGCACTGGCTTACGAGCACGGCGCCTTTGCCCGATGATGCATTGCCGGCCGCACAGGCCAGCGGGAAGCGGCGGTGGGAGGCGTTCGTCGATGCCCTGTCACGCAGGATGGAAGCTGGACCAAAGCTCGCCGCGGAGTTGATGCGCGATGTCGGCAGCGCTGACTGAAATCTCGGCTGATCAGCCCCATCCAAGTTTTGTCAGCAGCCTGATGACCTCGGCAGGGGCGCCAAACCATATCGCTGCGATCAGGGGTGTCGAAAGCGCCAGATATTTGAGCGGCGTTCTGGCGAGTTCTAGGAACACGGCTGATTTTGGGAAGCCATTCTGAAGCAGCGCCATGAACTGTGCGGTCTCGGCCTCGCGATCTGTCATCGAGCGGCCGCTGGCGGGCGGGAGTGGGGGACTGTCGTTCATCACAAACCTCACGGATTCATCGCGAAAATGGCGCGCTGTTACAGATGCGCGTGCGGGTTACCGTGAGGGATAAGCCCTCCGGGCTGGAGTGCCCCTCAGGCGAGTCGCTTGTCAACAGGGTGAATCGCAATTTTATCAACAGTCGGGGGTGCGTCTGGGGATATCTCCCGGCATTTCCGGGAAAGCCGGAGTTCGTTCAGTCCGCTTCGCCCTGCTGCTCGCGCTCGCGTAGTCTCTCGGCGTAGCGGTAGCTCGCTTCGAAGGAGTGATAGGTATCGGCGTAGCGATCGATGTCGCCGAGCGCGCATTCGACCTCATAGGCCACCGAATGGGGCGACGAGCCCGGACGCTTTCGGGCCAGCCAGCGCTCCAGCTTGTCGAAGCGGCTCTGCATCCCCTGCACGCTGCATGCGATGCGCAGATCGTCGAGATTGCTACTCGTTCGATTACGGCTCCAGGCCCTGCAGGCGAACTCAAGCTCTTCACCCCGTGTCAGGGGGCGATCGCTGAGATCGGCCCCACCATCTTTCGCGAGAGTCGGGTCGGCCTGTACATTGGCAAGGCCCGCACTGAGTGCCTCGCAGAGTTCGCTATGATATTTATCCCGGAGCGCGGCGTCCCAATCATAGGGGCCAGCGCCGACGAAAAGATGCGGCAGCTTGAAATGCGCCTGCACCGCCTTCGGCAGCATCTTCTCGATCCGGATCACTCCGCGAATGACATCGAGAAGGCGCTCGGCGTCGATCCCGGCCCAGGGCCGGGCCAGATTTTCGAGCGCGCCAAGGTTCGAATTGGTGGGCGTGTCCCCCGTGTTCCAGTATCGCATGGTCAGTGCTTCCGTTTCTCTTTGGCCTTGATCCCTAAAGTGGCTTTCGCTTCCTCGCTCGCATTCTTCCCGATTTGGTCGAGGCGCTTTCTCACTATGGGGTCCGCAAGGAGTTGAGCCTTGGGTCCTTCGCCGGAACCGCAGACGACAGCATAGAAGAGCCGGTATAGCTCCTGTGCATGCTCGGCTCCGGCCACGGCAGCGTCGATGTCGCCCTGCCGGTAAACCAGTATGTCCTTGTCATCGATCGGTTCGGGCCTGATCACGCCGCGTCCATCGGGCAATATCTCAGATCTTTGTCGATGGCTGACATTATGGTTCACGATCGTCTTCGGATGGGTGAGCAGGATTGCATCCGGCAGTTCGGAGCTATGACCCCAGACGCGGTGCGCAAACTGGTTACGCTCGGTTCGCGAGGTCTCGGCCACCGACCCGATGGTCTGCAGGAGCAATTGCTGCCATTCCGGCAGCGCTTCCTTGGCCGCGGCGTTGAGCGCCGACCTCTGGCCTCCCGAATTGACGAGCGAAAGATACATGGCCGTGCCCACCGCGATATCGGCTTTCAGCATGCGGCTGAGGATGCTCGCGAGATCGCCATCGATGTGGGCCCAGAGCGCTATGATATAGGCTACATCAGCCGCGAACGGCGAACGGCGCAAAACGCCGGGGCCGAAGAACAGCTTCCCATCGGGCGCGACATCGAAAAGGCGTTCGGGCATCAGCTGCGATCTAGGCCGCTCGTCGACACCACCCGTGCCGAGGCGGTCGCGCGCGCCACGCATCGACCCTCTGCGTCGAAAAGCTCGCCCTCGAGAAAGGCGACCGTCTTCCCCAATTGGACGATCCGGCCGACACCGGTGAAGCTGCCCGGCCGCGCGGGAGCGAGATAGCTGATGTTGAGCGAGATGGTTGCGCAATAATAGGCGCCCCCTGATTTCACGAGAACCGTCGGTCCCAGCGTATCGTCGAGCATCGCAGCGACGAAGCCGCCCTGGATATTGCCTCCGGGATTACAGAAGGCGGGCTTCCCTTCCATTCTCACGCGTATGGTGCCGGTGGCTTCGTCGGCCTCGATAAGCTCCCAGCCAAGTGTTTCTGCGCAGGGCGGGCGTGCGAAGCCGTCGAATATGCTCATGTCCATCTCCCGATGCTGCCTGGCTAGTGCAGGCATTCGGCAGCATAGTGACGGGCCTCTCCGCCAAACTCCAGACCTGTCGCAATCAGCATTCCATCCCGGACCAATCTGTCTGGTCATGCTCGCTTTTCTCCGGGTGCGAATGCTGGCATCCCCGGTGCTCCATCACATTGGGAGAGAATAATGGACGAAGACGCTTTGTTCGCGGTTGGAACAGTCCTGGCGGCGATCGGCGGCCTGCTGGAACGAAAGGGCGTCTGTACCACCACCGAATTTGCCGAAACTCTTGGCGGCGTTGCCCTGATGACCGCCGAGTCCGGTGAGCAGTACCGGAACCGTGCCGCCTATGTCGGCAGTTGGGCACAGATGGTGCGCGCTGCCGCCGAACATGCTGGCGGCGCGCGCGAGCATTGACCCATCCTCATTCGGCGCCAGCTTCGAAATAGGCGCGCATCCGGTGGGCAATGACTGGATCGAGCCGGATGAAAGTCCGGCGCCCGTCGATCGGATCGGGCACGCGGCGCGTAATCCCGGCATCGCAGAGGCGCTGCGCCAGCCTCAACGCGCTGCTCATCGGGATCGAGGATGTGACGCACAGCGCGCTGATGGAGAGGCGCTTGCGTTCGCACTCGTGAACAAAGAGATCGATCAGCATCTCCCAAGCGGGATCGCCGAAGAGTTCGGGTGCCCCGATCAGCTGCTGGCGGAGGAGGCGCCTGCGCATTGCGGCCCTTGCATTGGCGAGCGCAATGTCCCCATGGTCGATGCGCGCGGGACCTCCCGGACTTCGCAATGTGAAGGAGGCTGACGGAACGGGCCTTCCGGCAAGGGTGTCATCTCTCACGACGTGATGGCAGTGGGTTGAGGTCACGACGATGTGGTCGATGATCTCGACGTTAAGCGATCGGCCGATAATCTGAAGCTTCTGCGTCGCCTCGATGTCCTCGGTACTCGGATTATGGTTTCCACTCGGGTGATTGTGGACAAGGATGAGGCCCGCTGCATTCAACTCTAAGGCGCGTCGAAAGATCGTTCTCGGAAAGATGGAAAGCTGTGCCAGCGAGCCGCTTTGAACGACCTCATCGGCAATCAGGTGCCGTGCGCCATCTAGGAACAATATCCTGAGACGCTCGTCTGGCAGCGATCCCATCGACATGATCAAATATTGGCGCAGCCGCCGGTCGAACGGATCTATAGCGATGCCTCGCATGTCCCCTGCAAGACTCTCGATGGCGACCGCCCGGGCCTGGAGAAGAAGCGAGACGACGCTGGATTGAGATCCGAGCACCTTGGTCAGTGCCTCGGGCGATTGCGCCAAAATGCGACTGACCGACTGGAACGCTTCTAGAAGCCGCTTCGCTAGGAGGTCGCTGTCCTCGGGCGCGATAACTTCGATGAGCTTCGCCAGGCTGGATCGCTGCCGTTCTTCATGAGCCGCTTTTGATGCCGCCAGGTTGCGGCGATGAGGAGAGGGGGAAGCACCCAGGAAGTGGCCACCTGCATCGTGAGATAGGCCACCGGGTCCATCTGAACGTCCACCGCGCGGCTGAAGTGCGCCAGTAGCGGCAAACTGTGAAGCGGTGCCGCAATCATCGGCCAAAAGCGGTGCGCGACCATCGCGAGGATGAAGGTCGAAGAAGCTCCGAAAATATCGAGAGCAAGATATCCAACATCGACCGAGTGATAGACTACGGTGCCAAATGTCACGAGGATTCGGTCCCAGATCACGATCGTCACCGCAATCCCGACCATCGTTCGCTCGGGAGCGCCACCCCGCCACGCGGCATAACCGAGAGCAACCAGCAAAAAGGCGGCGAAGATGGCTATTCGCATCTTCCGACCTTCCCATGCCGACTGCTCCCGGTCAATTCACCTCAGGCTACGGCCGAAAGATGGTCGCCGCGGAGGCCTGCGGCGGCCGGGCATTCCCGTAAATCGTAGCCAGCAGTCTCTTTTCCGATATCGGCAAGTTCGCCGTGGGCACGGAGGATGTCGCCGCTCACCTCGACCAGCGACATCTGCGCCTTTGCCAGACGAAGAATCGTGCCTTGGCCGGTTTTCGTGGGCACGCCCGTTTCTCGCCTCGCAGTAACAACGCTGGTGAAGAGCGATGATACTGCGATCAGCGCGTCGTCGACCCGCATCTCTGCATTGGGTACCTCACGCTCCAAGCGGGCGGTCATAGAATCCAAATTCTGAAGCATATCCTCTCCTTCGCCGGAGCGCGCGGCTCCTCACGTTGCGGTTGAACGATGAAGGGATCAGCGCGACACGAGCTCGGTAAGCAGGTGTGCAATTCCTAGGCCGCCAAGCGGAACCAGAAGCAGAATGACCACGACGGCCAGCATGATGCCAATTCGCGTTGCCGAACCAAAATCGTGTCGAAACAAATCCCTGAACGGCGAACCCGTGGCCGTTGAACTTCCAACGGCAGCGACGCTGTCGTGCAAGTCCATCAGGTTTGGCGGGCTTCCGTCTGGGAAGTTTGATGGCACCAGTTCGGGAACTGCCGGTAGTATGATTGGATCACATGGTATCCGATCATAGGTCTGGCGGAGCCGCGCGTAGATGATCGCGGTCTCGTCGCGGTTGGCCGCGCCCAGCGTGTCGCGTGCGGTGGTGAGCCGCAAATCCACCGCCTGCTTCGATATGTCGAGGTCGCGGGCGATCTGTTTCGAGGTTTTTCGTTCCAGCAGCAAATCGAGACAGGCCCGCTGCTTTTCTGTCAAGCGCGTCCACCTCAAGAACTCGTCCGAATGCTGCGACCCCGAATCACTCATCCTGACACTGTTGTCAAAATCGCGCTCGGCACAACCCGCCGACCTTCATTTAATCGCTTCCGAATCGGAACTGATCGCATCGCGGCCTACGCCATTCCCTGTCTTTCTTACCCACAGTACGACGCGCGCAAATCTCTGTTGAAGATAGTGAATCTCTGCGTCTCTTACTCGTCCCCGTCGAGCCGGGCGTCCTTGCCCGGACCATCCAACGGGGACTATCATGGGCGCAGAAGCGGTCCGTTTCGAGGCACAGGGACGTGGTGCCCGCATGCTGCGGACAGCGCTTGGCGGCGCGATTGCCGAGTGGCTTGCCGACCCCGCGGTCATCGAAATCATGCTCAATCCCGACGGTCGGCTCTGGGTCGATCGCCTCGGCGCAGGGATCGCCGATAGCGGCATCCTTCTCGCGGCCACCGATGGCGAGCGCATCATCCGGCTCGTGGCGCATCATGTCGGCGCCGAGGTCCATGCCGGGTCGCCGCGCGTGTCGGCCGAACTTCCCGAAAGCGGCGAGCGCTTCGAGGGCCTGTTGCCGCCCGTGGTCGCGGCGCCGACCTTCGCGATCCGCAAGCCCGCGGTCGCCGTCTTCTCGCTCGGCGATTATGTCGCAGCCGGCATCATGTCCGCACCGGCGGCCGAGGCGCTACGCTCCGGGGTCGCCGACCGCCTCAACATCCTCGTCGCCGGCGGAACCGGGACGGGCAAGACCACGCTCACCAATGCCCTGCTCGCCGAGGTCGCCAAGACCAGCGAGCGCGTCGTCCTGATCGAAGACACCCGCGAGCTCCAATGCGCGGCTCCGAACCTCGTCGCGATGCGCACCAAGGATGGGGTCGCGTCGCTGTCCGATCTCGTCCGTTCCTCGCTTCGGCTTCGGCCGGACCGCATCCCGATCGGCGAGGTCCGCGGTGCCGAGGCGCTCGACCTTCTGAAGGCCTGGGGCACCGGACATCCCGGCGGCATCGGCACGATTCACGCGGGCAGCGCGATCGGCGCGCTCCGCCGCATGGAGCAGCTCATCCAGGAAGCCGTGATCACGGTCCCGCGCGCTCTTCTCGCGGAGACGATCGATCTCGTTGCCGTTCTCGTGCGCGACGGCGCCGGGCGGCGCCTTGCCGAACTCGCCCGCGTCGACGGTCTCGATGCGTCGACCGGCGACTATCGCATCACCCCCCTCTTTACCCCCGAAGGAGACTGACCATGACCCACGCCGCCCGGCGGGAGGCACCGCGCTTCCTGCTCGCCTCGACCGCTCTCTATGTCGGCCTCGTTACCGCCTTCCAAGCTCGGGCCGGTGGCTCGTCGATGCCGTGGGAAGCACCGCTGCAATCGATCCTCGAAAGCGTCGAGGGGCCGGTCGCGAAGGTGATCTCGCTGATCATCATCATCATCACCGGGCTGACCATCTCGTTCGGCGACACGTCGGGCGGTTTTCGCCGCATGGTCCAGATCGTGTTCGGGCTGTCGATCGCCTTCGCGGCGTCGAGCTTCTTCCTGACCTTCTTTTCCTTCGGCGGCGGAGCCGTCGTCTGATGGATGCCCCGGCCGAAGTCACCGGTTTCTTCGCGCCCGTGCACCGCGCGCTCGCCGAGCCGATCCTGCTCGGCGGCGCACCGCGCGCCCTCGCGATCGCCAATGGCACGCTCGCAGCCGGGATCGGCCTTGGCCTCCGCCTCTGGATCGCTGGCCTCGTCCTCTGGATCGTCGGCCATGCGCTCTCGGTCTGGGCGGCGCGCCGCGACCCGCAATTCGTCGACGTCGCCAAACGTCACCTCAAATATCCTGTCTGGATGCGGCCATGATGAACCTCGCCGAATATCGCTCGAAGTCGGCCTGCCTTGCCGATTATCTTCCCTGGGTCGCGCTGGTCGCCGAGGGCGCCGTGCTGAACAAGGATGGCTCCTTCCAGCGAACCGCGTCCTTCCGCGGTCCCGATCTCGACAGCGCCACCCCCGCCGAACTCGTCGCGGTCACCGCCCGGCTCAACAATGCGATCCGGCGCCTCGGCTCGGGCTGGGCCTTGTTCGTGGAGGCGCAGCGGCTGCCGTCGCGCGATTATCCCGCATCCTCATTCCCCGATCCGGCATCCGCTCTGGTCGACATGGAGCGCCGCGAGCAATTCCGGGAGGAAGGGGCGCATTTCGAGAGCCGCTATTATCTGACCCTCCTGTGGATGCCGCCGGCCGAGGATGCCTCGCGGGCGGAGGGCTGGCTTTATGAAGGGATGGAGCGCTCGGGGGTCGATCCGAAGGAGCATCTCGCGAGCTTCATCGACCGGTCGAACCGTATCCTTCATCTCGTCGAAGGCTTCATGCCCGAAGCCGAATGGCTCGATGACGGCGAGACGCTGACCTATCTCCATTCAACCGTATCGACGAAGCGGCAGCGTGTCCGGGTCCCCGAGACGCCCATCTATCTCGACGCGCTGCTGACGGACCAGCCGCTCATCGGCGGGCTTGAGCCGCGGCTCGGCGAGCAGCATCTGCGGACACTGACGATCACGGGATTTCCGACCGCCACCTGGCCCGGCCTGCTCGACGATCTCAACCGGCTGGCCTTCGCCTATCGCTGGTCGACCCGCGCGATCATGCTCGACAAGACCGACGCGACCAAGCTGCTGACGAAAATCCGGCGGCAGTGGTTCGCCAAGCGCAAGTCGATCGCGGCGATCCTGAAGGAGGTGATGACCAACGAGCAATCGGCGCTCGTCGACAGCGACGCCTCGAACAAGGCCGCCGATGCCGACATGGCCTTGCAGGAGCTCGGCGCCGATCATGCCGGCGTCGCCTATGTGACCGCGACCGTCACCTTGTGGGACAGCGACGCGGCCCTCGCCGCGGAGAAGCTGCGGCTGGTCGAGAAAGTCATCCAGGGGCGCGACTTCACCTGCACGATCGAGGGCATGAACGCGATCGAGGCCTGGCTCGGGAGTTTGCCCGGCCACGCCTACGCCAATGTTCGCCAACCGCCGATCTCCACCCTCAACCTTGCCCACATGATCCCCCTGTCTGCCGTGTGGGCGGGGGCGGAACGGGACGAGCATTTCGGAGACGCCCCCTTGCTGTACGGCAAGACCGAAGGCTCGACCCCGTTCCGCCTTTCGCTCCATGTCGGCGACGTGGGCCATTGCCTCGTCGTCGGTCCGACGGGGGCGGGCAAGTCGGTCCTGCTCGCGACGATGGCCATGCAGTTTCGCCGCTATCCGGGCTCGCAAATCTTCGCGTTCGATTTCGGCGGCTCGATCCGCGCCGCCGCCCTCGCGATGGGCGGGGACTGGCAAGATCTTGGTGGGGCGCTCCACGATGGGGAGGGCGGCGTGGCGCTGCAGCCGCTCGCCCGGATCGACGAGACGTCCGAGCGGAGCTGGGCGGCCGAATGGCTCGCCGCGCTGTTCACGGGCGAAGGAATGACGATCGACCCCGCGGCGAAGGAGCATCTCTGGTCGGCGCTGACCTCGCTGGCGACGGCGCCTGTCGCCGAACGCACGCTAACGGGGCTCGCGGTGCTCCTCCAGTCGCGCGACCTCAAGCAGGCGCTCGCGCCCTATTTGGTCGGCGGACCCTGGGGACGGCTGCTCGATGCCGACGAAGAGCGCATCGGGGCCGCGCGCGTGCAGGCCTTCGAGACCGAGGGACTTGTCGGCGCCGCGTCGGCGGGACCCGTCCTGTCCTATCTGTTTCACCGGATCGCAGGACGGCTCGACGGCTCGCCGACGCTCATCATCATCGACGAAGGCTGGCTCGTGCTCGACAGCCCGGCCTTCGCGGCGCAGCTCCGCGAATGGCTTAAGACGCTCCGCAAGAAGAATGCGAGCGTGGTCTTCGCGACGCAGAGCCTTGCCGACATCGAATCCTCTAGCATCGCACCCGCGATCATCGAAAGCTGTCCGACCCGCATATTCCTGCCGAACGAGCGCGCGCTCGAGCCGCAGATTGCCCGCATCTACGAGCGCTTCGGCCTCAACGACCGGCAGATCGAGATATTGAGCCGGGCGACGCCTAAGCGCGACTATTATTGCCAGTCGCGGCGCGGCAATCGTCTCTTCGACTTGGGGCTGGGCGAGGTCGCGCTCGCCTTTACCGCGGCATCCTCGAAGACCGACCAGACGCGCATCGCCGAACTCTTCGCAGCGCATGGTCCCGACGGATTCGCGGCCGCCTGGCTTTCCCACCGCAAGCTCGAATGGGCGGCCGAGCTGCTCCCCACCATTGCCGCCCCCAATGAGGAGTCCCCCCGATGAAGAAGAATATCGTCCGCGCCGTCGCTGCCGCGGCACTTGTGTTGCTGCCCGTGTCGGGCGCGATGCTGGCCGTCCCGGCGAGCGCCCAGCTCGGCGGCATCGTCCACGATCCGCGCAACTATTCGCAGAATATCCTGACCGCGGCGCGCACGCTCGAGCAGATCAACAACCAGATCAAGCAGCTGCAGAACCAGGCGACCTCGCTGATGAACGAGGCGAAGAACCTCAACAGCCTGCCGACATCGACGCTGGGCACGCTCGAGGCGCAGGTCGACCAGACGCGCCAGCTCCTCGCGCAGGCCGAGGGCATCGCGTTCAACGTGTCGGACATCCAGAAGGGGTTTGAGGCACGCTACAAGGGCGGAGCGCTGACGGGCTCGGCGGCCGAGATGGTCGCCAATGCCGAGGCGCGCTGGAAGGACAGCGTCGGCGCCTTCGAGGATGCGATGAAGGTGCAGGCCGGCATCGTCACGAATATGGGCAGGACGCGGACGTCGATCTCGACGATCGTCGGCGCCAGCCAGTCGGCAACCGGCGCGCTGCAGGCCGCGCAGGCGGGTAACCAGCTGCTCGCCATCCAGTCGCAGCAGATCGCCGATCTCGCCGCCGTCATGAGTGCGCAGGGCCGCGCCGAGATGCTCGATGCCGCGCGCGCCGCGGCCGCCGAGGCCGAAGGCCGCGAACGCTTCCGCCGCTTCCGCAAGGGCAATTGAGATGGGCCGGGCGGGCGGGCTGGTGATGGGGGCAATCGTCCTGGGTCTTGCGCTGACCCTTGCCCTTGTCGCCGCGCTCGATCCGCCCGCGCCCCGTGCATCCGCTCCCGCGATCTCCGGGGCGGACGCACCCCCCGATTATGGCGACACCCTTCGTCGCTGCCGAACCGCCACCGAAGCCGATCCCGAATGCGAGGCGGCCTGGGAAGCGAAGCGGCGCCATTTCTTCCGGACCGAAAAGAGCAAGCCATGAACGACACCGGCGTTATCGATAATTTCCTGTCGGTCTTCTCGACCTATATCGACAGTGGGTTCGGATTGCTCGGCGGCGAGGTCGGCTTCCTGTCCTCGACGCTGATCGTGATCGACATCACGATCGCGGCGCTCTTCTGGGCATGGGGCACCGACGAGGATGTGCTGCAGCGACTGGTGAAGAAGACGCTCTATATCGGCGTCTTCGCCTTCATCATCGGCAATTTCCAGGCGTTGGCCACGATATTGCTCGAGAGCTTCGCCGGGCTTGGCCTGAAAGCGGCAGGAAGCGCGATGGCGATCGGTGATTTCATGCGCCCCGGCATGATCGCGTCCACCGGCCTCGACGCGGCCGAGCCCTTGCTCGACGCGACCGCCGATCTTGTCGGCCCCGTGGGGCTCTTCACCAACTTCGTTCAGATCCTGATCCTGCTGATCGCATGGGTGATCGTCGTGATCGCCTTCTTCATTCTCGCGGTGCAGGTCTTCGTCACGATCCTGGAGTTCAAATTGGTGACGCTCGCGGGCTTCGTCCTGCTGCCCTTCGCCTTCTTCGGACGCACCGCCTTCATGGCCGAGCGCGTCCTCGGTCACATCATTTCCTCAGGCATCAAGCTGCTCGTGCTCGCGGTCATTACCGGCATCGGCACGACCCTCTTCCAGCGCTTCATGGACGCGGGGCTCGGGACCGAACCCGACATCCGCGAGGTGATGGCGATCGCACTCGGCGCCTTGACCCTGCTCGGTCTCGGCATCTTCGGTCCGAGCGTCGCCAACGGCATCGTGGCGGGCGGCCCGCAGCTCGGCGCAGGCGCCGCCGCAGGCACGACCCTCGCGGCCGGGGCGACCCTCGCCGCTGGCGCGGCGGGCGCGACGCTGGCGGCCGGCGCGGCGAGCAGCGCCGTCGGTCGCACCGCGCTCGGAGCCTCGCGCGCGTCCGGCAGCGCTTCGGCATCCTATGCTCGGGGTGCGGCCGGGAAGAGCGGGATGCGGGCGTTCGGTGCGGGGCTCGCCAATGTGGCCCGTGACACGGCGCGCGGCGCGGGTTCGCCGCTCCGCGCCGCGGCTGACCGCCTGCGTCAAAGCTATGCAGCGGGGCAGGCGGGCAAGTCCGCGGCCGGCGCTGCCGCCGCCAGCGACGGCGCGGCGTCGCCCCCGACCTGGGCGGCCGCCATGAAGCGGCGGCAGGCCGTCACCTCGGGCGCCACCATCGCCTCGCAGACCCTCAAGGCCGGCGACAGCCATGGCGCCGGCTCCGCTCCCGACATCAGCCAGAAGGATTGAACCCATGTTTCGACGCCCGTCCCAACATTATGGCAAGTCCCCGGTCCCGGTTACGCCCTACCAGCGCGCGGCGCAGGTCTGGGACGACCGCATCGGCTCGGCCCGCACCCAGGCGAAAAGCTGGCGTCTCGCCTTCTTCGGCTGCCTTGCGCTTTCGGGCGGACTCGCCTCGGCGCTCGTCTGGCAGTCGCTCCGCGGCACGATCACCCCCTGGGTGGTTGAGGTCGACAAGCTCGGCGAAGCCAGGTCGGTGGCGCCCGCCGATGCCGACTATTCGCCGACCGATCCGCAGATCGCCTTCCATCTCGCGCGCTTCATCGAGCATGTCCGCTCGATCCCGGCCGATCCGGTGGTGCTCCGCAAGGACTGGCTCAGCGCCTATGACTTCACCACGCCCAAGGGCGCGCAGGCGCTGAGCGATCACGCCCGCGCGAACGATCCCTTTGCCGAGGTCGGCAAGATGCAGGTCGCCGTCGACGTGTCGAGCGTGATCCGCGCATCGCGCGATAGCTTCCGCATCGCCTGGACCGAGCGCCGCTATCAGGATGGCAGCCTCGTCGAGACGTCGCGCTGGTCGGCGATCCTGACCACGTCGATCCAGCCGCCCCGCACCCCCGACGCCCTGCGCCGGAACCCGCTCGGCGTTTTTGTCACCGCTATTTCTTGGTCGAAGGAGCTCAGCCAATGATCCGCCTTACCCTTCTTTTCGGCGCCGCTGCGCTCGCGCTGCCGGCGCAGGCGGCACCCGCCGATCCGCGCACGCAGGTCGGCCGCGCGAACGACGCGGCGCGCGTCCAGCCCGAGCGCGCGACCTTCCTCAACGCCATCCAGAAATATGCCTGGGCCGATGGCGCGCTGTTCCAGGTCTACACCGCGCCCGGACAGGTTACCGATATCGCATTGCAGGAAGGCGAGGAGCTTGTCGGTCCGGGGCCAGTCGCGGCCGGCGACACGGTGCGCTGGGTCATCGGCGATACGGTGAGCGGGTCGGGCGCGTCGCGGCGCGTCCATATTTTGGTGAAGCCCACGCGCCCCGACATCGTGACGAATCTGGTCATCAACACCAGCCGTCGGACCTATCACATCGAGCTGCGCGCGACCCCCGCCACCTATATGGCGGCGGTCTCCTGGTCCTATCCGCAGGACGAGCTGATCGCGCTTCGCGCCGCCGAGAGTGAACAGGCGCGGCTCGCTCCGGTTGCAGGCGGGATCGATTTCGCGGCGTTGAGTTTTGCCTATCGCATCTCCGGCGCGAAGGTCCCCTGGCGGCCGGTGCGCGTTTTCGACGATGGGCGCCAGCTCTTCGTCGAGTTCGGCGCTGCGATCGCAACAGCGGACATGCCCCCGCTGTTCGCGATCGGCGAGAAGGGCGCGGCGGAGCTGCTCAACTACCGGGTCGACGGCCGTTACATGATCGTCGACCGCCTTTTCGATCGCGCCGAACTCCGGCTGGGGAGCGGGCGCGGCGCCAAGGCCGTGCGGATCGAACGCGAAACGCCGCGCCCGCGAGGCCGGTCGTGACGGCGCCCGAACAGCCGGGCACAGAAGCTGTGCCCGCCGAGGCCGAGGTCGCGCCGATCGCCCCTGCGAGCCCCGATGCGTTCCGCCTCGCGGGTGAGGCTCCGCGGGTCATGCGTCTGTCGCGGAAAACTCTGGCGGTTATCGGCGGGGCCGGCGGCATCGCGATCGCGGCATCGCTCATGTGGGCGCTGCGAACGCCGGCCCCGGCCGAGCGTCAGGAGCTCTATGAAGCGAGCAACAATGCGAGGCCCGACGCGATCACCGGAGCGCCCGCCGATTATGGCGCCGTGCCGAAGCTCGGTCCGCCGCTCCCCGGCGACCTTGGCCGGCCGATCGTTGCGGCGCAGGGGAGCGGCGAAGCCATCCCCGTCCCGCCGATCGGCGCGGAAGGGGGCAATCCTCCCGATCCGCGCGTGGCCGCCGCCGAACAGGCGCGGCAGCGGGCACTGCAGGAGCGCGAGAGCGCCCAGACGAGCCGGCTCTTTCTGGGGGGCGGAACCGCAAGTTCCGCAGCAACAGATATTGTGTCTCCTGAGGCGGCCGCGCCCGAACAGGCGGCGGAGCCTCGCACGCCCAATGAGGGGCGGCGTCAGTTTCTGGCGTCGGGGACGAAAAGGCCCCTCGAAAGTGGCGAGCGCCTGATCGCCCCGAGTTCCGCGCTGGTCGTCCAGGCCGGGACTGTCATTCCGGCAGCGCTCATCACGGGCATACGCTCCGACCTGCCGGGCCAGATCAGCGCGCAGGTGACGCAGAATATCTACGACAGTCCGACCGGGCGTATCCTTCTCATCCCGCAAGGGTCGCGGTTGATCGGCGAATATGACAGCGAGATCGCGGCGGGACAGAGCCGGGTGCTCCTCGCATGGGATCGCCTCATCTTGCCCGGCGGACGATCGATCCGCCTCGAACGGCAGCCCGGCGCCGACGCCGCAGGCATGTCGGGGCTGGAGGATCGGGTGAACAATCATTGGGGCCGGATGGTCCGCGCCGCGCTCGTCTCGACCCTGCTCGGGGTCGGGAGCGAGCTCAGCGTGGGCGGCGACGACGAACTCGCCCGGGCGCTCCGCTACGGGATGCAGGACAGCACGAGCCAGGCCGGGCGCCGCATCGTCGAGCGCGAACTGGCGGTGCGTCCGACGCTCACCATCCGACCGGGTTTCGCGCTCCGTGTGATCGTCACCCGCGACCTCATTCTCGAGCCGCAGGCGGATTGGCGATGAGTCGGCTGCGACTTGGGCCGATCGTTGAGGAGAAGCCGGTCAAGGCTACTGTTGAACTCACGGGCAAGCTTGCGCGCGATCTCGCCGACTATGCTGCGGCACATGCGAAGGAAAATGGCCTGTCGGAGCCGTTGTCGATCGAACGGCTCATACCGCCGATGCTGGAACGGTTCGTCGCGACCGATCGCGGTTTTGCGAGGGCGCGGCATTAGGCGGCTGAAAGTCTCTTGTAAGCTGGGCCCTTATCGCCGTGGGAGATATTCTCGCGCAATCTTGAGCCTCTCAACGTCAGCGGTGATGGCGGTCCGGAAATGCGATGACTTGACCTTCACCTCGCAGGGAAGCGTCACGATCGGACGATGCGAGCTTCAGCGTAACAACCTCAGCCGCATCGCGATCGAACCATCCTGGCGACAGGCCGCAAAGCAGTTCGACATCGGTCGCCGAGATTGTGAACTCGGTCGCCAGCAGGTCAGCCTTGCTGCGAACGCCGTTGTCGACGATCAGGTTGAGGCTGTCACGCAGCGCTCGTGGTTGCTGGACTGGCCAGTGCTGGTCGAGCGGTTCGCCTTTTGACCAGCCTTTTGCCGAGTAAAGTTTGTAAAGCTGCCGCGACAAGTCCTCGGGAATGATGTCGAGATCCGAAAGGCGCTTGATCTGCGCCTTGATCGATACCCGCCACCTTTCCTTGAGGCTGGCCAACACAGCAAGCGAGCAGCGCCGGACCTCATGGGGATAGCTTGTCGAAGGCATGAGAAAGGCGCTGCCGAGCCGAAAGGCCTGCCGCTCGATTACGCGGAGATTAGCCTCGAACTCCTCTTCTGGCACCGCTCTATGGAGGATGGCGTGCGCTAGCTCGTGAGCTGCGTCCATCTGCCTGCGAGGGAAGGACATCTTGTCGGTCGCAAGAAGTACATGCGGCCGGCCGTCGATAGGGGACCAACTGCAAAGACCATCAAGCTTGGTCGTATTCATCGGTATCGTCGCAACGACGATGCCGATGCGCTCCATCAAAGTGACCATGTCGCCGCTCGGTCCTTCGCCGAGGTTCCAGTGCTTGCGAAGGTCGAGGGCGATCTGTTCGATGTCAGCATCGCGAAGCTGGGTATAGTCGGCACCCGCCAATACGTCGGGAATGTCGACTTCCGGCAGGTCGACATAATGGCTGATGATAAAGCTGGCCTCGTGCAGCCACTGCATCTGGGCCTTCTGATACGCGAGGTCGCGTACAAGGGTGCTCGACAGCGAACGCAAAAAGGTCGGTCGGTCGCTCTCATACGTTTCGCGCAGGAAATATTCCGGACGGACCTGCATCTCGCCGGCGAGCTGAAGAAGCGCGGCCGGGTCTGGGGTCTGGTCTGAATCCTCATCTTCCCATCGCGACACGGTGCTGGCGCTCGAATTGAGGCGCCGCGCCAACGCAGCGCGAGACGGGATACGCCGCGCATGACGAATCTCGGTCAGCCGTGCCGGGATGAACCCTGGAGTACCAATTCTCATGGCCGGAGTCCTTGCGGCTTCGCACCCTTTGAGGGGTGCGAAGCGGAGAAAAATCAGCGTTTGTCGGTGCGACCGACTTATTCGTTCGAGCCGTCCTCGGCGTCGCTATCCGGACGATTCTCCGGAGGCAAGAACAGCTTGCGAGTCTTGCGGAGTTTGACCTCGGCACCGCGATCGTCGGAACCATCGGGGCCATCCGGAGCATCGCTGTCTTCGCCGTAGCCGCGCAAGAAGTCTTCGAGCGACTCGTAAAAGATGAAGTCCTTGTAGTCGGCGCCGATGACGCCGACCGCTATTTCCTCAATCATGCCGGCTTTGTTGCGGTCGCGAGCGGTGAGAAAGAGAACGAAGATATCATTCGCGCGCAAGCTCTTCGGATCGTCGAACATGCTCGGCTGAAGATGCCAGTTCAACGTGACGCCGGCGGCACGCGACATGTTCTTCGCGGGCATCTTGCGCCGTTCGGGCATCGCCGCAAAACCGAGGATGACCCCGACCTTCGGACCCTGAAAGCGGGCGAAGGGCTGATATACGCGCAAGTCGGTGCCGGGCATGATGCCATCTTCGACGAGGTGGCCGCCATGAAGCTGGACGACCTCTTCATAGCCCTGCTCCTGCAGGCGGAAGCGGATCTGACCTTCGACCTCGCGGCTGCGCTTGGCGTTCAGCGGGATGTTCGTCTTCACGACATCGTGCGCTTTGAACGCCTCAGCGCGGTGACGGTCTTCGAGGTCGATCCACAGTTCCTTCGGAACGGTGTCGAGAATGGTGCGGCGAATATCCATGGAGCAGTGTCCCCGTTTAGCAACAAGGGATTTCTGTCACGAATCTGTGCGTATTGCAAGATGCTTTTGTAAATATCGTGCGCCTACCCGCATCTGACAGCGAAACGGAGCGCAATGGGGCGCAATTCGTGATCCGCTCATCCTCATGTCTGCCCAAAAGGAAACTGTCTGGAACTGCTAGAGGCGATCGTTTTCTGCATGACGCGGAAGTATGACCACCAGACCGTTTTCCTCCGGTTGCCGGCTGTAACGCCGGGCGAGCGCGCGACGCCGCCCTGATCAGGCGGCGAATTTCATCTGCGCCGCCTTCCGCACGCCAGTCTCGAGATGTTTCGCGATCTCGTCCGAGGTCCGGCTTACCGCCAGCTTCACGGCTTCGTCGATATGTACATAGTCCTGCGTCACGCTTTGCGACGCGTGGCCGAGCATCGCGCGGATCGTGAGCTCGGAGAAGCCGAGTTCGCCAGCCATGCTCCCGAAGGTGTGGCGCAGCGTATGCGGCGTTACACCCTCGATGCCGGCCGAGCGGCATAGCCGGGCGAGGCAGTCGCTGACGGCGGTAAAAGGGCCTTCGCCATTCGACGCGGGAAAGACGTAGGGGCAGCCGGCAATTTCGGTTTGAGCGACGACGATCTTGATCGCCTCGGGGCCGATCGCCCGATATTGCGCGTCGCTCTTCGTGTCGGGGAACGCGACGTAACCGCCCATGGGGTTGACCCACTGCCGCTGCAGCGCCTGCGCCTCTTCGCGCCGATAGCCGGTCAGAAGGAGCGTCCTCACGATAGCGAGCGCAACGGGGTTCTCGGAACCCAGTTCGGCCCGGCCGATTGCGCGCCCAAGCAGCACGATCTCGGCGATGCTGAGACGCCGGGTCTTTTTCTTTGTCGCGAGCTTCTTCGCGCCCTTCGTGGGATGTTCCGCAATCAGTCCCTTATGCTTTGCATGGCCGAGAATGGCCTGAAGGGTGCCGAGGCTCCTCCCGGCAACGCCGGCGCCGCCGGTCGGGCGGCCGCCGCGCCCGCCCGAAGGAGGCTTTCGTGTCTGACCGGTGGCGATGTCATTCTGCATGGCCTCGACGTCGGCGATCGTCAGCTTTCGCACGAGGCGTTTGCCCATCAGCGGGATGATGTGCGTCCGGATGCGGCTCTCGTCCATGTTGAGCGAGGTGTTCTTGATCGGGCGGTTCTTCCGTCCAAGAATGCGGCCGGCCCGCGCTTCGACGAGATACCATTCGCACATCTCGGCGACATTAAGATCTTTCCGGACCCGGCGTGACTCCTCTGCGGGATCTTCGCCAGAGGCGACCTTGCCCAACTGAATCTTCGCCAGCTCGCGGGCTTGTTCAACCGTCATGACGCCGAAGCGCCCGATCTTCACTCGCCGAACCCGGCCTTCCTCATTCATATACTGGATGACGAAGGTTTTCGTCCCGGTTGCGCCGACACGGACACCGAAACCCTTGATCTCGGTATCCCAAAGAAATGCCTGGCCTGTCGCTGGTGCAGCCAGCGCATCGACCGTCCGCTTATTGAGCTTTGCAAGCGCCACAAGTTCCTCCATCATATTACGCGAGGGTGGCAGATTCGAAAAGTAATAAGGACGTAATAGAAATTCACCGCTTCGCAGGGTAGGCCGAGGATAGAATATCGTAGGCTGAAGTCAACAAAAGCTTGCTTTTTAGTGCCTTGGCGTAGAAAAAGAAGTTCTGGCGTAGTTGTCGTAATTTCTTGCCAAGGTTGGGGTCGAGGGTTCGAATCCCTTCGCCCGCTCCAGAATTCCGAATAGTCGCAGCAGCTTGCCGGTGTCTCCGCCGGCATCGTCCGGTCGCGCGCCGATCAATCGTCGTCGGCGGGCGCGGCTGCGCGTCTGAACGGATCTTCGCGCAGCGAACGGCCCGCCGTCTCAGGCATGTAGCGCAGCGCGGCGAGCCCGACGAGGCAGGCGAGCATCATATAGTAGGCGGGCATGAGCGGATCGCCGGTCAGGGTGATCAGGCCGCTGCCGACAATCGGCGCGGTGCCGCCGAAGATCGAGGTCGAGATATTATAGGCGATCGCGAAGCCCGCGAAGCGCACCGCGGTCGGGAACATCGCGGGGAAGGTCGCCGAGATCGTCGCAAGCTGCGGCACATATAGCAGGCCGAGCGCCATGAAGCCGATGAGTGCGCCGGTGAAGCCGGTGCCGATCAGCATATAGAGCGGCACGACGCCGAGCAGCAGGCCGATCAGCGACCAGCGCCACATCGCCCGGCGTCCGACGCGGTCGGACAGCGCGCCCGCGAAGGGCAGGAAGATCATCATAAACAGCATGCCGACGATCGGCACCAGCAGCGCCTCTTCGTTCGACAGGCCGATGCGACGCTGGAGATAGGTCGGCATATAGGAGAGCAGCGAATAATTGACGACGTTGAGAGCGACGACGAGCCCGCCGACGACGAGCAGCGGACGCCAATAGTCGCGTATGAGGACGCCAAGACCGGGCGGCTGGCGCCGTTCGGCCGACGCCATTTCCTCGCGAAAGATCGGCGTGTCCTCCATCTTCGATCGCACATACATACCGATCAGCCCGATCGGGCCCGCGATCAGAAAGGGGATGCGCCACCCCCATTCGTGCATCGCCTGATCGCCGAGATGCAGCGAATAGCCGAGCATCAGCGCCGCGCCGAAGGAAAAGCCGGCGAGCGTCCCGAATTCGAGGAAACTGCCGTAAAAGCCGCGCCGGTCGTCGGGTGCATATTCGGCCATGAAGGTCGCCGCGCCGCCATATTCGCCGCCGGTCGAAAAGCCCTGAAGCATCCTGAGCAGGATGAGCAGGGCCGGGGCCCAGAAGCCAATGTTGGCGTAGGATGGAATCAACCCCACCGCGAAGGTCGCGCCCGCCATCAACAGGATCGTCATCGCGAGCACCGACTTGCGCCCGATGCGGTCGCCGAGGGGCCCCCAGAACAGCCCGCCGAGCGGCCGGACGAGGAAGGAGATGGCGAAGGTCGCGAGCGCGAACAATATCGCTTGCTCGGTATCGCCGGGGAAAAGCGCGGCCGAGATATAGGTCACGCCATAGGCGTAGATGCCATAGTCGAACCATTCGACCGCATTGCCGAGCGCCGACGCGGCGACCGCGCGGTGCAGCGGTGACGGCTCGCGAAAGGGGGGCGGGTGCCCCGGGGCGTGAAGCGTTACGGGTTTTTCCATGGGTCACCTGTTTGCGGATGGGATTCGGTCGATGCGGCGGAAGGTTCGGGGCCGGCGGGGTCGAGCAGCGCGGCGACCGGCGTCGTGCGCGGCAGAATCTGGAAATCCTGCTGCGCCGCGCCCGGCACCGGCTCGCTGGTCGCGAGGCGCCACAGCCCGAAGCCGAGCATCGCCGCCGCCCCGAACGCGATGAAGAGGAAGAGCCCGCCGGCGCCCGCCAGCGTCATCGCCGCGGCGGCGCCGAGCGGGCCGAGCGCCGCGCCGGCCGAATAGAGGAGGACGAGCTGGCCGCTCGCGGTGACGCGCTCCGACGGCAGCAGGCGGTCGTTCGCAAAGGCGACGCAGAGCGGATAGAGCGCGAAGCTGAGCCCGCCGAACAGCGCGCCGAGGGCCAGCAGCAGGGCTCCCGCCGGTGCCATGGCAAGCGCGATGCTGACCGCGAGCGTCGCGGCGAAACAGGCGATGATGACGCGCCGCCGGTCGTAGCGGTCCGACAGCCGGCCGAGCGGCCATTGCAGCGCGACGCCGCCGAGGATCACCGTCATCATAAAGGTCGCGGTGTCGCCGAGGCTCAGGCCGATCCGGCGCGCGTAAATGGCGGCGAGGCCGTAAAAGGCGCCGAGCAGCAGCCCGGTGATCCCCGCGCCGGCGACGCCGAGCGGCGACGCTTCGAACAGGCGGCGCAGCGGTAGCGAAGCCGCATCCTCGAGCGTCGGCGCGGTGGCGCGTGTCAGGCAAACCGGGATGATCGCGAGCGAAATCAGGAGTGAAGCAAGCTCGAACGGGATTTGCGGCGCGCTGTTCCCCGACCGCAATATGAGCTGGCCGAGCGCCTGTCCCGAATAGAGCGCGACCATATAGCAGGCGAGTATCGTGCCGCGCGTCGTGGGTTCGGCGCGGTCATTGAGCCAGCTTTCGACGCAGATGAAGACCCCCGCGACGCACAGCCCGTCGACGAGGCGCAGCGACGCCCACAGCGCGGGATGCTGGAACAGCGCATAGGTAAGCGTGCTCGCCGACAGCAGCGCGACGAAGGCGGCGAAGGCGCGGATATGGCCGACGCGGCGCACGACCTCGCCCGCGCGGAGCGCGCCGACGACGAGCCCGCCGAAATAGGCGGTCGCGACGAGGCCGATGATCATCGTGCCGCTGCCCGCGCGTTCGAGCCGCAGGCCGATCAGCGTCGACAGGAAGCCGCTGCCCGCCATCATCACGAAAATCGCGACCAGCAGGCTTCGCACGGGCAGGATCGTTGCGAACATCGGCCGCGGCGGCCGCCGCGTCACGCGGCGCGCCGGCCCTCCGCGCGCGCGTCCGCATCCTCGACCAGCGCCTTGTGCAGCACGCGCACCGCGGCGTCGAAGTCGCGGCTTTCGACGATGAACTGGACGTCGACGTTGCGAATCTGATGCTGCATCGCGATCATCGCGATGCCCGCATCGTCGAGCGCGCGCAGCGCATCGGGGACGAGCCCGGGGCGCGAAATATCGCTGCCGATCGCCGCCACCATCGCCACCGGCTGCGCCGAAATCGCCGCGTCGGGATAGGTTTTTTGCAGGTCGGCGATCACGTTCTTCATCGCATCGGCGCTCGCCGACAGATAATGGGTGATCGTGTTCGCGTTCGACGATTTGCTGACGATCCAGACCCCGTGCCGCGTCAGCGCGTCGAGGATCGCGGCGTCATAGCCCTTTATCCCGACCATATCCTGTTCGAAAAATTGCAGCGCCTGCATCTGGCGGATGCCGGTGACGATCTCGACGCGCGGCACATCCGAAACATAATCTCCGGTCACCAGCGTGCCGCCATCCTCGCGGTCGAAGGTGTTGCGAACGCGCAGCGGAATGTCGGTCTGGCGCAGGCCGCGCCCGGCGCCGGGATGGATCGCTTCCATGCCCAGGTTCGCAAGCTGATCGGCGACGTCGTAGTTGGTGCGGCCGATCTTGCGCGCCTTGTCTTCGCCGACCAGTTTCGGATCGGCGCTCGACAGATGGAATTCCTTGTGGATGATCGCCTCGCGCGCGCCGGTGAGCACCGCGAGCCGCGAAAAGGTCATCTCGGTATAGCCGCGCGCATAGCGGCGCACCATGCCGCCCTCGCACCCGGCATAGCCGGTGACGATGGGAAGCGTGGTCGCCAGGTCGATCGCGGCGAAGGCGTCGCCGATCCGCGCATCGAGGGTGCGGAGGTCATCCTGGTCCCACAAGGTCAGGTCGACGAAGCGGGCGTTCACGTCGCGGTCGCGGAGCAGCAGCGCGGTGCTGTGCGCGCTGTGCGCCTCGCCGATCCCGGCGAGCAACTCGCGCACCGTCATCAGCTGCTCCTTGACGCAGAAGCGGCCGTGCGCGCGCAGGCGCGCGAGGTCTTCGAGGCATGCGGCAACCGTGGCAATGCGGGTGTCGACGAAGGCGTCGGCCTCGTCGCGACTTTCGGGCCGCGCGAACATCGCCGCATTGCGTGTCTGCATGGCGCGGCGGACGTCTTCCATCGCCTCGCGCCAGCCGCCCGCGTCGTCGTCGGCGACGAAACGGCCATAGACGCCGGGCGCGCCGCTCTTCTTGTTCTCGAGCAGCAGGTCGGTCATCCCGCCATAGGCCGAGACGACGAAAATGCGATTGTAGAGGTCGGCGCCCGCGCGCCCCGCGATCAGCACATTGTCGAACAATGTCGCAGTGGCTGCCATCGACGTGCCGCCGATCTTTTCGACGCTGTGACGTCCGCTCATGCCGCCACCGCCTCGAACAGCGGGCCGCGCTCGACGGTCAGCGGTTCGGGATCGCCGCGATGCGCGAGGAACCAGGGGCGCGGCTTGTCGACGCCGAACGGTTTTTCGAGCCGATTGGCGACCGCATTATAGACGAGGAAGGCGTTGGCGCGCGGGAAGGGCGTGATGTTGCCGTTCGACCCGTGCATCAGGTTGCAGTCGAACAGGATCACCGTCCCCGGCTTGCCGGTCGGCGCGACGATGCCGTGCTTGTGCGCGAGTTCGGCGAGGCTTTCCTCGTCGGGGACGCCATATTCCTGTTTCTTGAGCGAGCTCAGATAATGGTCGTCGGGGGTTTCGCCGACGCACGTCAGATAGGTGCGGTGCGATCCCGGGATGACCATGAGCGGGCCGTTGTGCGGGGTGTTCTCGGCGAGCAGCACCGACATCGACAGCGCGCGCATCCGCGGCATGCCATCCTCGACATGCCAGGTCTCGAAATCGCTGTGCCAATAGAATTCGCGGCCCTTGAACCCGGGTTTATAGTTGAGCCGCGACTGGTGGATATAGACTTCGTCGTCGAGCAGGAAGCGCGCGACATCGGCCAGCCGCGCGTCGGCGGCGAGCCGCGCCATCACGGGGCTCTGCGCGTGAATCTCGAAGATCGAACGGATTTCCCGGCTTTGCGGCTCGGTGACGATCGTCTCGCCGTCGAGCGCGGCCGGATCGGCGAGCAGCGTGCCCGCGGCCTTTTGCAGGAACGCGACTTCGTCGGCCGAGAAGATGTCCTCGAGGACGATATAGCCGTCGCGGTCGAACTGCGCCGCCTGGGCCGGGCTGATCGGCGCGTCATTGCTCCATTCGCTATGGACGACGGGATCCTGCCGCGGCCGCATTTCGGCTTCGGCGGCGTGGCGCGAGGGGTAGAGGTCTTGCATCGGACGTCTCCCTTTCTTGTTTTGCTGAATGTCAGTCGGCGACGACGAGCTCGGCGTCGGCCGGATAGGCGCCCGTTTCGTCGTGCACTTCCTTGCCGGTCACCGGCGGATTGAAGGCGCAGGCCGTCAGAATATCGGTTTCGGGCCGCACGATATGTCGGTCATGGGCATTGAGCGCATACATCACGCCGGGTTCCAGCCGGTGGATTTCGCCCGTTCCCAGATCCTCGATGGTGCCAGTGCCCTTGAGCACGAAGACGGCTTCGAGATGGTTCTGATAGTGCATCTTGAGCTCGGTGCCGGCGAACATGGTGGTGACGTGGAAGGAAAAGCCCATGCCATCGTCCTTGAGCAGCATGCGGGCGCTGGCCCAGCCGTCCGAGCGGACGTTACGGTCGGATTTGCGGATTTCGTTGAGGTGGCGAACGATCATGTGAATGTCTCCTGTATCATTCGGCGGCGACGGCGTAGTCGGCGGCCATCGCGTCCCGGATCTTGGTTTCGAGAATGTCGAGGCCGGCGCCGAGGACGGCGTCGTCGATCACGAGCGGGGCGAGCACCTTGATCACCTCGTCATAGGCGCCGCTCGTTTCGATGATCAGCCCGGCGTCGAAGCAGGCGGCGGTCACGGTCGCGGCAAGCTCGCCCGACCCGACATTGACGCCGCGCATCATGCCGCGGCCGCGCACCTCGAAGCCATGGTCGGCGGCGATGCGGGCGAGCCGCGTTTCGAGCAGGTCGCCGCGCCGCTTGACGTCGCGCTGGAAATCGCCGCCGCTCCAGAAATGCTTGAGCGCGGCGGTTGCGGTGACGAACGCATGGTTGTTGCCGCGGAAGGTGCCGTTATGCTCACCCGGCGACCATTGGTCGAGTTCGGGGCGCAGCAAGGTCAGCGCAAAGGGCAGGCCCATGCCCGACAGCGATTTCGCCAGCGTCACGATGTCGGGGGTGAAGCCCATATCCTCGAAGCTGAAGAAGCCGCCGGTGCGGCCGCAGCCGGCCTGGATGTCGTCGACGATCAGCAGCGCGCCATGCGCTTTCGCAATGTCGGCGATCCGGCGCAGCCATTCGGGCGATGCGGCGTTGAGCCCGCCTTCGCCCTGCACGGTCTCGACGAGGATCGCCGCGGGGGCGTCGAGCCCGCTCGACGGATCGGCGAGCCGCTGTTCGAGCAGGTCGGCGGTGTCGACATCGGCGCCGTAATAGCCATCGTAAGGCTCGTGCGCGACGTGGCTCAATGGCACGCCCGCGCCGCCGCGCTTCGCGGCATTGCCGGTGCAGGCGAGCGCGCCGAGCGTCATGCCGTGAAATCCGTTGGTGAAGGCGATCACCATTTCGCGGCCCGTGACCTTGCGCGCGAGCTTGATCGCGGCTTCGACGGCGTTGGTGCCCGTCGGGCCGGTGAACATCACGCGATGGTCGAGCCCGCGCGGCTTCAGGATCAGCTCCTCGAAGGTGGCGAGGAAATCCTGCTTGGCATCGGTGTGGAGGTCGAGCCCGTGCGCGATGCCGTCGGCGGCGATATAATCGAGCAGCGCCTGCTTCAATATCGGGTGGTTGTGGCCATAGTTGAGCGTCGAGCAGCCCGACAGGAAGTCGAGGTAACGCCCGCCCTGGCCATCGTGCATCCACACGCCTTCCGCCTTGCCGAACTGGCGCGGCATCGAGCGGGAATAGCTGCGCACCGCCGATTCGCGGCGCTCATAGATCGTCCTGTCCGGAATCGCGCCGGACGGCTCGGGGGTCGTAATCATGTGTCTATCCCTGTTCTGCGTCTATCTTCATGCGGTCGAGCGGCCCGATGCGGGCCAGATATTCGGTGGCGTGGGCGCCCGCGAAATGAGTCTCGCGTTCGAACAGCGCGCTGCGTTCAAGCTCGGCATTCCATTTGCGGGCAAGGCTGCGGAACAGTCCCCACGAGGCCTGATTGTCGGCGGTGATCGTCGTGATCATGTGCGTCACGCCGTCCTGAGCCGGCCTCGTGAGCAGATCGGCGATCATGCGGCTGGCGAGTTGCTTCCCGCGCCCCTCGGTGGAGACGGCGACCTGCCACACGAAAAAGGCTGCCGGATCCGACGGTGGGCGATAGCCCGACACCCAGCCGACGATCCGCCCCGCCTTCTCGGCGATGACGCAATGGTCGGCGAAATGTTCGCACTGGAGCAGGTTGCAATAGCGGGAATTGCGGTCGAGCGGCGGACACGCCGCGATCAAGGCGGTGATCGCCGGTCCGTCGGCCGCGATCGGCCGGCGGAAGCCTATGTCGGCTTCGGGCGCCGCAATCGCGTCGAAATCTTTCGCTGGAGGCAATGACTCTTCGTCTTTTTGCCGATCTAGTATCTTTCATCTCCTGAAATAAATTTCGGATTTTGGCGGCCCGTCGAGGCCGCAGTTCGCGCAAAATATAAGGATTGAAGCCAATCGCGCAACCCGCTACCGTAATTTTATTTCATATATCGAAATATATAACATGCCTGCGTCACGGGTGGGCGATCGGGGATAATGCGTTGGCGCGCGCTTGCCGGGCCGCTAATGAAGGCCATGGAATCCGAGATTGCGAATGCGACGTTAAAAGCCTTGCGGCGCGTTCTGCGCGCGACCGACGGCGGCACCCGCCGGCTTGCCGCGGCGACGGGGCTGACGCCGTCGCAATTGCTGGTGCTGCGCGAAATCGATACGGGCGAGGCGGTGACCCCGGGCCTGATCGCGCGGCGGTTGCAGTTCAGCCATGCGACGATCACGGCGATCGTCGACCGTCTCGTCGCGCTCGATCTCGCGTCGCGGTCGCGGAGTGACCAGGACAAGCGCCGCGTACTTCTGGAGGCGACGGCGAAGGGGCGGCGCTGCCTCGCCGAAGCGCCCGACATGTTGCAGGAAATATTCGCCGACCGCTTTGCCGCGCTCCCCGCATGGGAACAGGCGATGCTGCTCGCGGGCACCGAACGCCTGGCCGACCTGCTCGGCGCGGGCGACATGGATGCCGCGCCGTTGCTCGATGCGGGGGCGATCGATCGGGCTTAGGACCTAGGAGAAGGTCAGCGACGCGAGCGCGACGATGAAGAGCAGGATCACTGCGCTGAACAGCGCCGTCAGCGCGGTGAACAGGACCGCGCTCGAACGACGGCGCGGATAGAGTTCCCCGAAATCGACCGCCGCCGTCGCGTCCGCATCGTCGCCCGCGGCGTCGTCATGCGACGCCTTGAGCAGCGCGGCGCTGATCGCGCTCGCCGGGACGGGCGCCAGAAACTCGCACCCGAAACGCCGGCCGTCCGCGCGAACGACGCGCGCCGGGGCGGCGCCCAGCTCGGGCAGGACGAGCAGAAAGGTTTCACCGAGCGAGAAGGCGGCATCGGTCTCGATCAAAAGGCCCGTTCGCGACAGGTTCCGGATGACGACCGCGACCTCGGTCGTCGCCGAACGCGCCGCGACGTCAAGCCGCAAGGTGCGCCGCCGCATCCGCCTGCGGTCGGCGGTCAGGGCGGGTTCCGCGATATGGGCGAGCAGCGATCTCACCACCGTCTCCTTTGGCGAACAGCTATCGCGCGGCAAGCTTAATATTGCCTTGTCGCCGGCCCGGTCGCCGGATCGAATGCGTAAAAACCCGGTCGGCACGGGCGTCCAAAGGAGCCCCTCGCGACTAAACAATTAAACGGATTTGCCCTCGCCGACCGCTGGGGGTTGCGACGAGCCGTTGCATCTTGTGGACCGAATCGGGACGCAATCGGGCGGGTAGCGAGCCCGGCGCCGCTTCGGCAAGATATTGCATCTTATTGAATAGTAACCCTCTTCTGCTCTGAAATGTCGCATGGGGATGGCGAAGGTCAAGTCCAAGACCGGCTTTCCTAAAAAATTGTTAACGCGCTTGCGGAGTCTCGAGATTCCATGCTCTCCTGATGGGTGGGGAAGGTCCGAGTCGCTCGGACAGTGGGTCGCACTGACATTGGTGGAAATTTTGCTGTGCCGTTTTCGCGGCAGGGCGAGGTGCGTGCGAGGGAAACAGACATGGATGCTTTCGACAATCCGGTCCGCGACGGAATCATTGGTCCTCAACATGACGGCGCATCGGCCGATCAGACGAACAAGGCCGCGCCGGACAGCGATTTCCTGGCGGCCGCCGCGTATGTCACCGCCACCGCATCCGCCTTGCCGCTCGCGATCCAGGCGATCCTCGTTCCCGACGCGAGCGGACGCATCGTCCTGCCCGCGGGCGCGTCGATCGACGACGTCAGCGTATCGGGCGCCGACCTGATCGTCACGCTGCCGAACGGCCAGGTGCTGATCATCCCGAACGGCGCGGTCGATATTCCCTCGATCGTCATCGACGGTGATACGGTGCCCGCCAGCACCGTCGCGCAGCTGCTCGACAATCTCGGCGAGCTCAATCCCGAAGCCGGCGTTCGCAGCTCGGGCGGCAATTTCGCCGACCCCGAAGGGCCGATCCAGGACGCCTATGCGCTCGGCGACCTCCTGCCCTACACCGAACTCGCCTTTTCGCAGCCCGAAGACCGCGAGCTGTTGCCCGCCATCCCCGATGACGAACCCGAGGTGGTCATCCTTACCCCCGACCAGCCCGCCGGGGCCGCGGCCGCCACCGCGAGCGTCGACGAGGCGGGGCTTCCGGTGCGCGAGGGTGAACCCGCGGGCAGCGACAGCGCCGCGAACAGCGAAACCACGACCGGATCGATCGTCTATGATGCGTCCGACGGCCTCGATGCGATCACGATCAACGGCACCGCGATCACCGCGGTCGGCCAGGTCATCGCGACGCCGCTCGGCCAGCTGACGATCACCAGCCTGACGCCGGGCCAGGTCGGTTACAGCTATACGCTCGCCGACAACAGCGATGCGAACGCCGATCCGACCGACGTCTTCACGGTCGTCGTCACCGACCGCGACGGCGACACCGCGACCGCGACTTTGACGATCGACGTCATCGACGACGTCCCGACCGCGCGCGCCGACACCGACGCGGTGCCGGCGGGCAGCTTTGCGCCCGAGGCGGGCAATGTGCTGACCGGTGCGGGGACGACGAGCGGCGCGGCGGGCGCCGACACGCCGGGCGCCGACGACGCGGCACTGACGGGCATTCGCGGCGCGGACGGCGAAGGCGGCTTTGCGGCGCCCGGCACGGTGCAGGGCCAATATGGCGCGCTGACGATCGGCGCCGACGGCGGCTATTCCTACGTCCGCGATCCGGGGACGCCGGGCGGGGTCGACGACGTTTTCACCTATCAGATTACCGACGGCGACGGCGATACTTCGACGGCGACCCTGACCATCCGTATCGCCGACGCACCGACCGTCATCACCTTCGTCCCGGGCGAAGGTGATGACGGCACCATCGTATACGAAGCCGACCTGCCGGGCCGCGATGGCGAGACCCCGGGTTCGGCCTTCGGGGGCGGTGGAGGTGGTGGCGCTTCGACCAGCGGTACCATCACCTTCACTGCGGTCGACGGCGTCGGCAGCGTCGCGATCGGCGGCACGACGCTGAACCCCGGCGCGCTGCCGCAGACGATTTCGAGCGACGCGACCGGAACGCTCGTCGTCACCGGCTATAGCTTCGATCCCGCGACGGGCGAGGGATCGGTCACCTATGTCTATACGCTGATCGACAACACGCTCGACGGCGACGGCACGACGGTCAGCTTCGACCTCATCATCACCGACGCCGACGGCGATGCGGCGTCGGATACGCTCGACATTATGATCGTCGACGACGCGCCGACCGCGCGCGCCGACAGCGACAGCGTGGCTGAAGACGGCGCGGCGACCGCTGACGGCAATGTTCTGATGGGCTTGGGTGGCGGCGACGCCAATGCGACCGACGGCGTCGCCGACACTCAAGGCGCCGACGGCGCGGTCGTGACCGGCGTGGCCGGCGGCAGCGTCGGCGAACCGCTCGCCGGCGCCTATGGGGTGCTGACGCTGAACGGCGACGGCAGCTACAGCTATGTCCTCGATAACGCATCGCAGCCGGTGCAGGGCCTCTCCGCCGGCGAGGTGCTGACCGAGATCTTCACCTACACGATCACCGACGGCGACGGCGACACGTCGGCGACGACGCTGACGATCACCATCAACGGCACCGACGACGGTGTGACGGTCGACGGCCTCGACGCCGAGGGCGCCGAACTGACGGTCGATGAGGATGATCTTGGCGATGGTTCCTCGCCCGATGCCGCCGCGCTGACGCAGGACGGCAGTTTCAACATTTCGACCCCCGACGGCCTCGGCAATGTGACCGTCGGCGGCGTGCCGGTCGTGACCAACGGCGTGTTCGCGCCCGCGACGGTGCCCAGTCCGCTCGGGACGGTCAACGTCACCGGCTTCACCCCCGTCACCGGCGCGGATGGTTCGGTCGTGGGCGGCACCTTCACCTATGAATATATACTCGCCGACAACACGCTGACGCATGGGGCGGCCGGCGAGGACAGCGTCACCGACAGCTTCGACGTCCTCGTCACTGACAGCGACGGATCGAGCGCGAACGCCAGCCTCGACGTGCGGATCATCGACGATGTCCCGACCGCGCGCGACGATGCCGATAGCGTGACCGAAGATGGCGCGGCGACGGCCGACGGCAATGTGTTGACAGGCTTGGGTGGCGGCGACGCCAATGCGACCGACGGCGTCGCCGACACTCAAGGCGCCGACGGCGCGAGCGTGACCGCGGTCACGGGCGGCACGATCGGCGCCGCCTTCGCAACGACCTATGGCACGCTGACGCTGAACGCCGACGGCAGCTACAGCTACGTCCTCGATAATGCGGCGCAGGCGGTGCAGGGCCTTTCGGCGGGCGAGGTGCTGACCGACAGCGTCACCTATACGATCACCGACGGCGATGGCGATACGGCCACCGCGACGCTGACGATCACCATCAACGGCGCCGACGACGGCGTGACGATCGAGGGTCTCGACGCCGACGGCGCCGAGCTATCCGTCGACGAGGATGATCTGCCCGCGCGCGCCGGCGAAGCGCCGGGATCGGACGCGATCCCCGACGGCGTCACCGACGGCGACAGTTTCAGCGTGTCGACCCCCGACGGCATGGGCAGCGTCATACTCGACAGCTTCAACGGCGTGCCGCTCGGGGCGCCGTTGACGCTGGTCACCGCCGACGGCGGCTTCACGCCGCAATCGATCGCGACCGCCTATGGCACGCTCGCGGTCACCGGCTTCACCCCGGTCACCGGCGCCGACGGATCGGTGATCGGCGGCAGCTTCACCTACACTTACACGCTGAACGACAACCGCACCGACCATCCGGCGGCGGGACAGGACGACCGCACCGACAGCGTCGGCGTCACCGTCACCGATGCCGACGGGTCGAGCGCCAGCGCGGCGATCGACATCGGCATCACCGACGATGTGCCGGGCGCGATCGACGATGGCACGGTGCAGACGGTCGAGAATGCGCCGGTCACGATCGACGTGCTCGCCAACGACGTGCAGGGCGCCGACAGCGTCCAGCCGTCGGCGGTCGCGCTCGTCGCGGGTTCGCTGACGGGCACCGGCACGCTCGTGAACAATGGCGACGGCAGCTTCACCTACACCCCCGCGGCGCAGGAAAGCGGCACCGTCAGCTTCCAGTATCGCATCACCGACGGCGACGGCGACAGCGACGTCGCCACCGCGACGATCACGCTGGTGGCCGATTCGGCGCCGCGGATCCGCAATGCGCAGGATGTGACGGTCGACGAGGACGGGCTTGCTGGCGCGAACGTCGACAACGGCCTGCCCGGCGAAACGACCTCGACCGGCAGCGCGAGCGCGGCCGGCACGATCACCGTCGATTTCGGCAGCGACGTGCCGGGGGCGCTCGCGGGCTCGCTCGTCCTCAATGACAGCCCCGCGCTCGACACGCAGCTTACCGTCGGCGGCGCGCCGGTGACCTTCGCCAAGGACGGCGCCGATCTCGTCGGTTCGGTCGGCGGCAATGAAGTGATCCGCATCGCCCTGACGACCGCGGCCGCCGGCCCCGGCGCGACCGAAGTCACCTACGGCTATTCGGTCACGCTGGCGCAGGCGGTCGATCAGGCGCTTCCCGGCGTCGAGGACAGCGATCTGCTTGCGGGCATCGGCTTCACCGTCACCGACAATGACGGCACCCAGTCGTCGGGCGCGTTCGGCGTCACGATCGTCGACGACCTCCCCACCCTCAACCTGTCCGACACGCCGACGAGCGTCGTCGAAGGCGCCACCGTCAACGGCAGCTGGACGCTCGACGTCGGCGCCGACGGCGTGACCTCGGTCGCCGTGACCTTCGGCAGCGGCAGCGCCACGCTCGCGCTGACCCCCGGCAGCAGCGTGTCGATCGCGCAGCCGACCGGCACGCTGACGGTGAGCGCGAACGGCAGCTTCAGCTTCGCCGCCACGGGCGACCAGAACGACGCTGCGAATCCGTCGGCGAGCTTCACCCTGTCGGCGGTCGACCGCGACGGCGATCCGACGTCGGACAGCCTGACGATCGCGATCGCCGACGGCGCGAACCCGGTGGGCGCGGCGCCGATCACGCTGACCGTGAACGAAGCCGCGATCAATGGCATCGGCAGCGATCCGGCAAGCAACGCCGAAACCGCCAGCGGCAACCTCAGCTTCACCGCCGGGTCGGACACGCTGTCGGGCTTCGCCTTCACCGGCGTCGCGGACCTCACCGCCAGCCTCGACGGCACGGGCACCGACATCTTCTGGATGCTCGTCGATGGCCAGACGATTACCGGTTCGCTGACGCCGGGCGGGCCCGCCGCGATCACGATCAGCCTGACCGCACCCGCGAGCATCGCGCCCGGCGCGCCCGCGAACGCCAGCGTCACCGTCACGCTCGCCGACAATCTGCCGCACGCGATTGCCAATGCCGCGCAGACGCAGGGGCTCGGCAATGTCACTGTGCAGGCGAGCGACACCGACGGCGATCTCGCGACCGGGGTCGTCACGGTGCAGGTCACCGACGATATTCCCGCCGCAAAGCCCGACACCGACAGCGTCGCGGAGGACGGCGCGCTGATCGCCGACGGCAATGTGCTGACCGGTGGCGTCAGTCCCGATGCGAACGCCACCGACGGCGTGGCCGATACGCCGGGCGCCGACGGCGCGAGCGTCACAGCGCTGGCGGGCGGCACGGTCGGCGCGCCGCTGGTCAGCGCCTACGGCACGCTGACGCTGAACAGCGACGGCAGCTATAGCTATGCGCTCGACAATGCGAACAGCAGTGTGCAGGGCCTCTCGGCCGGGCAGACGCTGACCGAAATCTTCACCTACACGATCACCGACGGCGACGGCGATCCCGCGACGACGACGCTGACGATCCTAATCAACGGCGCCAACGACGGCGTCACGATCAATGGCCTGGCGGTCCCGGGCGGCGAGGAGGTCGTGAACGAGGACGACCTTCCTGACGGCTCGTCGCCCGATGCGGCGGCGCTGACCCAGACGGGCGCCTTCACCATCGACGCGCCCGACGGCCTCGACGACGTCACCATCGGCGCAGTGCAGGTGATGACGAATGGCGTCTTCACCCCCGGCCTGACGACGACGAGCCCGCTCGGTACGGTGACGATCACCGGCTTTACCCCCCTCACGGCGGCCGATGGCTCGGTGATCGGCGGCACTTTCAGCTATGCCTATGTGCTCGACGACAACACGCTGACCCACCCGGCGGCGGGCGAAGACGATGTGACCGACAGTTTCGCGGTCACCGTCACCGACAGCGACGGCTCGGTCGGAAATGCCAGCCTCGACGTCCGGGTCATCGACGACGTTCCGGCCGCATCGCCCGAGCCGAACCAGAATGTCGCCGAGGGCGCGACCGTCACCGGCACGCTCGATTTCGTCGCGGGCGCCGACGGGGCGAGCGTTACCGCGATCAACAGCACGGCCCTGGTCTTCGGCATGGACGGCTTTTCGCAGATCATCGACATCGGCGACGGCTCGATCAAGGTGAAGGCAGACGGCAGCTACAGCTTCACCGCCGATGCCGCGGTGCCGGGAACGGGCAGCGCCTCGGCGACCTACACGGTCACCGACGGCGACGGCGACGCCGCGACCGCGGCGATCAGCTTCACGATCACCGACGCCAATGCGCCGACCGCGGGCGAGACGCAGGCGTCGGTCGACGATGATGCGCTTGCGGGCGGCAACCCCGCGAGCATGACCGGCGACCTTGCCGACCCTAACGGCGACGGCGACAATGATCAGGCGACCTTCAGCGGCCTGTTGAATCTCGATTTCGGCGGCGATGGCGCGGGCTCGGTGAACTTCGCCGCGATGGACGGGCTGTCCGTCAGCGTCGGTCAGGAATCGGTCCAGCTCGCCTGGAACGCCGGCACGAACACGCTGACCGCCACGGGACCGCGCGGCGCGCTGTTCACGGTCGAACTGACCAATCCGGCCACCGGCGCCTATCAGGTTACGCTGCTCGACAACGTCCTGCACACGCCGGGCGGCGACGAGAATGACGCCTCGGTCGTGCTCGGCTTCACGGTGATCGACAGCGACGGATCGACCGCGCCCGGAACGCTGCGCATCGCATTCGACGACGACGCGCCGACCGTCGTTGCGGGCACGGTGCAGCCGACGTTGACCGTCGACGAGAGCAATTTCGCCGGCGACGACGGCGCCAGCTTCGCTTCGGTGTTCACGCCGGCCTTTGGCGCCGACGGCGCCGCGGCGGCGAATTCGGTGACCTATGCGCTCGGCATCGGCGCCGGTGCGACCGGCCTCGTCGACAGCGCGACGAACGAAGCGGTCGTTCTGGTGCTCAACGGCAACATCGTCGAAGGCCGTACCGCGACGACCAACGCGCTTGTCTTCACGGTCGGCGTCGCGGCGAACGGAACGGTGACGCTCGACCAGAGCCGCGCCGTCATGCACACGCCGGACAGCGGTCCCGACCAGCCGGCGGGGCTCTCGGCCGACAATCTGATCACCCTGACCGCGACGGTGACCGACGCCGACGGCGACACCGCGACCGCGACCGCGAACATCGGCCAGAATCTCGTCTTCAAGGACGACGCGCCGGTCGCGAACGATGACAGCGCGGGCCTGACCGAAGGCGGCCCCGCGTCTGTCATCTTTGACGTCGATACCAACGACAGCAACGGCGCCGACGGCTTCGGCAGTCGCAGCTTCACCAGCCTGACGGGCAGCTATGGCACGATCACGGTCAATCCCGACGGGACGCAGACCTATACGCTGACCCCAGCCGGACAGGCGGCGATCGATGCGCTCGCCCCCGGGGCGACGCTGACCGACATCTTCACCTACACGCTGACCGACAAGGACGGCGACAGCGACCCCGCGACGCTGACGGTCACGCTGACCGGCGCCGACGATGGCGTCACCATCACCAATCTCACGCCCAAGCTCGGCGGCGGCGACGCGACGGTCGACGAGGATGACCTCCCCGCCGGATCCGATACGACAAAGGAATCGCTGACCACGACGGGCAGCTTCAATATCTCGGCGCCCGACGGGGTCGCGAACCTGTCGATCCATGGCGTGCAGCTGATCAACAATGGCGTTTTCACGCCCGCGGCGATCCCGACGCCGCTCGGCAATATGCTGAACATCACGGCCTACAACGCCGCGACCGGCGAGGTGAGCTACAGCTACACGCTGAACGCCGCCGAAACGCACCCCAATGTGCAGGGCGAGAACAGCCTGTTCGAGGATTTCACCGTCGAACTGACCGACAGTGACGGCGACGATACCGACAGCCTGCTGTCGATCGCCATCGTCGACGATGTGCCGACCGCGCGCCCCGACACCGATGCGGTGGCGGAGGATGCGCCGGGCGGTGCGACGGGCAATGTCATCACCGGCATCGGCACCACTAACGCACCGGGCAGCGCCGACACCGCGGGCGCCGACGGCGCGGCGGTGACCGGGGTCGCGGCGGGGACGTCGGCGACGGCGGTCGCGGGCAACGTCGGTGCGGCGCTGGGTGGCAGCTATGGCTCGCTGACGCTGAACGCGGGCGGCGGCTACACCTATACGCTGAGCAACGGCAATGCGGCGGTGCAGGCGCTCGGCGTCGGCGAGACACTGACCGAGACCTTCACCTATACGATCACCGATGGCGACGGCGACCAGGCGACCACGACGCTGAAAATCACCATCAACGGCACGAACGACCTGCCGACGATCGGAACGGCGGCGACCGCCGTCTCGGACGAGGGGCTGGCAGGCGGCTTGCCCGACGGCGCGGGGACCGTCGACACGACCAACCTCACGCTGCGCACCGGAACGATTACGGTCGGCGATCCCGACGGCGATCCGCTGACGCTGTCGCTCGGCGCGCCCGCGACGGCGCTGTTCTCGGGCGGCCAGCCGATCGTCTGGGACACGGCCAATCCGCAGCTCTTGCTCGGCAAGGTCGGGACCGACACGATCATCAGCGTCGCGATCGACAATGGCGGCAATTACAGCGTGACGCTGTCGGGGCCGATCGACCACCCCGACACGACGCAGGAAGACGCGCTGTCGCTTGTGGTGCCGGTCAGCGTCTTTGACGGCACGACCACCGTTACCAATACGACCGCGCTGACGATCGGCCTCGAAGACGATGCGCCCATCGCGATCGCGCCGCTGGCGGCCGGGCTGATCAACGCGCCGGGCTCGTCGGTCTATCAGTCGCTCGATAGCGATGGCGACGTCGACAATAATTACGGCGGCGACGGCCCCGGAAGCGTCATCTTCACCGCCGCGACGATCGCCGCGCTGCAAGGCCAGAATCTGACCGCGGGCGGCCAGGCGCTGACCTATGTCCTTTCGGCGGACGGCACCGTGCTGACCGCCGAAAAGCCGAACGGCGACGATGTCTTCATCATCCGCCTGCAACCGGCGGGCCATGCCAATCAATATCAGGTCGAGATGGTTCAGAAGCTCGATTCGACAGCGACGATCGATTTCGACGACGGCGGTTATGACTTTAACGGCGGCAATACTTCCTGGGCTGGTTTCTCGGTGGCGGGCGACAACAATAGCCAGGATCTCTTGTTGACGCCGATGACGGGCGGGGTCGACGGCGGCACCGTGAACACCAACAACGGAACGGGCGGCATCGGCGCCGGCCAGTCGGTCGACGCCGGCGAGGCGATGCGCGTCGATTTCGTCGTCGACCTCACGGGTTCGCCGAACAGCGGACAGAGTTATGCGGTGTTGGCGAACCAGAACCATGCCTTCGACTCGCATTACAATGCGAACGGCGCGTCGGCGCTGTTTACGAATATCGGTTCCAGCAGCAGCGTCCGGCTTGTCGCGCGCGACGATATCGACACCGACAACGACATCGGCGACGGGGTCAAGGACACGATCACCAAGGTCGCGATCAGCTTCAACAATGCGACGCTCTCCGTGACGGCCAATGGCACCTATAATGTTGGCGGTCAGGACTTTACCGTGACCTTCGCCAACGACGAAGCGACCGTCGCCGGTGTTGTCACGAATACCGTCGTCGCGGGCTTCACCGCCGACGGCTACAACAGCATCGAATTCCACCACGCGGGCGGCGATACGTTCAAGATCGGCGATTTCGGCGCGGTCGTGCAGACCGAAAATCCGGTGAATTTCAACGTGCCCGTCACGATCGTCGATGGCGACGGCGACACGGCGCCGGGCTCGCTGGCGATCACCACCGCGCCGCCGTTGCTCGTCGTCGGTTCGGCCACCGACGACGACGCCGGCGAGCCGACCGACCATGTCGTCGCCAACCCGCAGGGCCAGCCCGACGGCGCGATTGCGGGCGGCGCCTTCGACGACACGCTCGTCGGCGACCCCGGCTCGGTGACGATCACCGAGGGGCAGCAGGCGAATATCGTGCTCGTGCTCGACAGCTCGGGCAGCATGACGACGCAGATCGACTTCGGCAACACCACGATTTCGCGGATGGATGCGCTCAAGAACGGCGTGAACGCGCTGATCGACAGCCTGGCGCAATCGGGTGCGAAGGACGTCCGCATCACCGTGATCGATTTCGATGGCGACGGCGACAATCTGGGGACGTTCGACCTGATCGTGAACGGCGTCGTCCAGACGGGCGAGGTCGACGACGCGAAGGATGCTGTCGATGGCATGTCGGCGTCGGGCAGCACCAATTATGAGGACGGGCTTCAGGAGGCGCTGGGCTGGATCAACGGCGGCAACGGCATCGCCGGCGCCGACGTGAACAAGGTCGTGTTCGTTTCGGACGGCAATCCCACGGTCTGGAACAGCGGCGGCAATGGCAGCGACAGCGACGCCACCAACGTCCAGAATTCGATGGATCAGGTTCTGGGAATCGACGACAGCACGAACGAACCGCAGCTGATCCTCGCGACCGGCTATTCGATCGATTCGGTCGGGGTCAACGTCAATTCGACCCTCCTTGCCCGGCTCAGCGATGTCGAGGACGGCAATGCTTCGGGCGGAACCGGCAGCGCGACCAACGCGGCCTCGGCCGAAGAGCTGGCCGCCGTGCTTCAGGTTCTCGGCGGCTCGACCGACCTCGCCGCAGCCGGAAACGACACGATCAACGGCGGGGGCGGCGCCGACGTCATTTTCGGCGACGTGCTCTACACCGACACGCTCGCCGCCGACCTCGGCGTGAACCTGTCGTCGGGATCGGGCTGGGCGGTGTTCCAGACGCTCGAAGGCCGGGTGAGTGCCGAATCGATCGATCCCGCGGGCAATGGCGCGGACTGGAACCGGCAGGACACGATCGCCTATGTCCGCGCCAACTATGCGGAACTGGCGCAGGAAAGCGGCCGAACGGGCGGCCATGACACGATCAGCGCCGGCGACGGAAACGACGTCATCCTCGGTCAGGAAGGCAATGATATAATCGACGCGGGCGGCGGCGACGATCTGATCGCCGGCGGCACGGGCCGCGACGTCATGGCCGGCGGCGCGGGGAGCGACAGCTTCGTCTTTAACGCGGGCGAAAGCCGTCCGACGCTGGGCGGCAGCGGCAATGCCGGGACGATCACCGGGCATGATGTGATCACCGATTTCGATCTGGCGACCGACATATTGAACCTGCCCGGCACGCCGGTCGCCGACGGCGACGGGATCGTCAACGGAATCAATTCGGGGCTGACGATCGGCGGCGAACCGGTCCGGTCGCATTCGGTCACCAACGGCGTGATCAGCTTCGACGACAACAATAGCTTCACCGTGGCGCTGGACCTGTCGAGCGACGCGCGGGTAGCGGCGGCTGTCGACTATCTGCAAAGCAACAACATCGGCCCCGCGGGGACGACCGTCGCCTTCGTCGCGGGCACGCGGACCTTCGTCTATCAGCAGGTCGGAACCGATCCGGACCCGGTCAACGACATCCTCGTCGAGTTGCAGGGCGTCACGATCACCAATTTGAACACGCTGATCGGCACGCGTGTCACCCCGGTGACGCTCGATCTCGGCGGCGACGGGCTCGATTTCGTCTCGGCGGCGGCGGGCGCCGCCTTCGACCATGACGGCGACAGCGTGCGCGAGGCGACCTCGTGGGCGGGCCGCGGCGACGGCATCCTCGTCCGCGACGCCAATGGCGACGGCATCGCCAATGATGGCGGCGAGATCAGCTTTTCGGTCGCCGGCTCGACCGACCTCGAAGGGCTGCGCCTGCAATATGACAGCAACGGCGACGGTCAGCTCAGCACCGCCGACACCGAATTCGCCAGCTTCGGCGTGTGGCAGGACGCGAACGGCGACGGCGTCACCGACGCGGGCGAGTTCCGCTCGCTCGCCGATCTCGGCATCGCCAGCATCGCGTTGACCTCGGACGAACAGGCCTATGTCGCGGGCGACGGCGAGGTGATCGTCCATGGCGAGGCGAGCTTCACGCGCACCGACGGCAGCGGCGGCGCGGTCGGCGACGTGTCGTTCATCACCCCGCGCGCCGCGAACGATGCCGACCGCACGGCGGGCAACCAGGCGCTGACCGGCTCGCTGGTCGCCGCATCATTGATCGCCATCGCGCATGACGAGCGGCCGGACGGCCCGGCGACGGACAAGACCGTGAGTGAAAATGTCGTCACCATCGAAGCGGCCGATGAAAGCGGCGCCCCCGCGCTGACCGAAATCGCCCGCGCGGTCGCACCGCACATCGCGGCCGAAACCGCGCCTGAACGGGAGGAGGACGCCCGGTCCGCTCCATCGACGACCGCCCACGACGACGCGGCGCCCGCTTCGATCGACGCGGATCGCGGCGACTGGCGCACCGACGCCGGGGGCGATGCGGGTCCGGACGATAATGCGGATGCCTTGTTCGACCAGGTCGCGGACCATGCGGCGCCGGGTCAGGGCCTGATGGACGGGCTGCTCGCGCTCGCCGCGCTGCCGGCCGATGCCACCATCGCCGATGCCGCCGCGCCCGAACCGGCCGCGACGGCGGTGCTCGCCGAAGTGCTCGAAGGCGCCAATGCGATCGACCAGCTCATCGACACCGTCGCGGGTGCCGGGACCGCACAGGAAGCGGCCGAAGCGCCCGCCTTCGATCTGGCGCAATTGCTGGATCAAAGCGTGATTTTGGAGGCGGGGATCGTCCCGCATCCGACGATCGAGCAGGAACTTCACCAATTGGCGACGGCCTGACCGGCGCATTTCAGGACCAGAAAGACCTAGTGGGAGGGCGATTAGACCATGGCATATCAACCGGGACAATGGATGGTGGGGGCGCTGGCGGCGCTGGCACTCGTCCAGCCAAGCGGCGCGATGGCGCAGCCGTTCGCCGATCGGCCGATCGGCGAGCTGAAGACCGAAGTGCGGAGCCGTTACGACGCGGCGCTGGCGATGTCGATCGATCCCGCGGTGGCTGCGGCCGATAGCAACAGCTACGCTTGGGCGTCGGAGGCGAAGGTCCAGTGCGGCATCGCGCTGGGGTTCCTGAAATCGAACAGCAAGGACGCCGAAAGCCTGCGCCGCTGCGATTTCGCCTATGGCATGATGACCCGCGCGCCGCAGCCCGCGGCCGAGGTGCCGCTGGTGCCGCCGCCGCCGAGCACCGAAAACTGCCCGCCCGAGGTCGCCTCGACCTTCTATTTCGACTGGGATTCGACCACTCCGCCCGTCGACGCGGCGCAATCGGTCGCTTTCATGGCCGAAAATCGCGCGCGCTGCGGCTGGGCGCACTTCACCGTTGTCGGCCACACCGACCGGTCGGGCCCCGATAGCTATAACGACGGCCTCGCCCTGCGCCGCGCGCACGCGATCGCCGACATGATGGGCGGCGCGGGCATTCCGGCGGGCACGATCGCCGTCTCGGGAATGGGCGAGCGCCAGCCGCGCGTCCAGACCGTCGACGGCCAGCGGACGCCGGAAAACCGGCGCGTCGAAGTCGAAGTAAACGGGATGGGGGGACAGTGATGAAAGCGCAACATAAGCTCGCCGGCTTCGCTTCGGCGCTCGCCATGTCGCTTTTCGCCGCCTCGGCTTCGGCCGAGCCGACCAGCATGCAGAATGTCATGGCGGTCGCGATCGATTCGAACCCGCAAATCCATCAGGCGGAGATGAACAAGCAGGCGATCGAGTTCGAGCTCGAACAGGCGAAGGGCCTCTATCTGCCCCGCATCACGCTCGAAATGTCGGCGGGCGTCCGGCGGCTCGAAAATTCGACGCGCCGTGCGCTCGGCATCGCCGGCGACGAACTCTATCCGCTCGAAGCCGGGATCCGCGCCGAGCAGACTCTGATCGATTTCGGCCGCCGCCGCGGCGAGAAATTGCGCCAGGCGGCGCGCGTCGACGGCGCCGCGCTGCGCGTCGTCGAACGCTCCGAATTCATCGCGCTCCAAAGCGCGCGGCAATATCTCGACGTCCTGCTCCAGCAGCGCGTCGTCGCCGCCGCCGAGGACAATATGACCTTTCACAACAGCCTTGTCTCGGACCTGTCGAGCGGGGTGAGCGCGGGTTCGATCAGCATCGCCGACCTCCAGCAGGCGCAGGAACGCGCCAAGGCGGCGAGCGTGCGCGTCAGCGAAGCGAAGGAGGCGCTGCAAAATGCCAGGATCGAACTGCTCGCGTTGAGCGGGCTTCAGGTCGACGAGGTGCAGATGCCGCCGGCGATGGCCGAAAAGCTCCCCGGCAGCCTCAGCGAAGCCGTCGGCCTCACCCGCGCGCGGCACCCCAAGGTGCTCGAAGCGCAAGCCGATGTCGACGCCGCCAATGCCGAAGCGAAGAAGGCGAAGGGCGATTTCGCCCCGACGATCGGCCTCGAACTGTCGGGCCGGATCGGCGACGATATCGATGCCTTCCGCGGCGAAACGAACGACCTGCTCGGCCGCGTCGTGCTGCGCTGGGATATTTTCGACGGCGGGATCAACCGTGCGAAATATCAGGAGATGGTGCGCCGCGCGAGCGAGAGCCGTTTCCGCCTGCACGAAACCGAACGCAATGCCGAGGCCGATACGCGCCGCGCGTGGAACGCCCGTGAGACGCAGACCGCGGTGTTCCGCGACCTGGTCGATCAGAGCAAGTCGACCGACGAGCTGTTGCTCTCCTATCGCGAGCAATTTTCGGTCGGCCGCCGCTCGCTGCTCGACGTGCTCGACGCGCAGAACACGCGCTTCAACGTTCAGGTCCGCGCTGAAACCGCGCGCTTTTCGGAGATGTTCGCGGTCTATCAGATCCTCGCTTCGACCAACAATCTGCTCGACGCGTTCGACCTGACCGCCCCCGAATCGCGCCGCGTCTATGCGCGCGAAGAGGTCGGTTACGGCCCGCCGGCGCCCGCCGAGCTTCAGCGTCGCCGCTACCCGCAATGATCGTCGGTGGATTGATTCCAAATAGAAAAATTTGACATGTTCCAGGATCAATCCACGATTGCGCGTATCGGCAAGGAGGCGCCGGGCGATCCGCTGATCGCCTGCATCCTCTTCGTCGCGCAGCATTTCGGGCAAAATTTTCAGCGCGGGGCGCTGTCGGCGCTCGCGCGCGACGAACGCGGCTTCCTCCCCTTTCATCAGGCCGAGGCCGCGCTCGACCTGTGCTTGATCAACAACGAGCGGCTCGATGCGCGCAAGGTGCGGCATCTCGCGCGCGAGCTGCCCGCGATCGTCCGCCGCAGCGACGGCAGCTGCGCGGTGCTGCTCGAGGCGAAGGACGAACAATATCTCGTCTGGGAACCCGGCGCCGCCGCGCCCTTCTGGGCCGACGAGGCCTCGGTCGAGGACAGTTACGCCGGACAGGCGGTCGCGGTCGCCGCCGACCCGACCGCGATCCGCGCCGAGGAACGGCCGTGGGACGAGGCCGCGAAGCGCCACTGGTTCTGGAGCGAAGTGCGGCGGATGCGCCGTTCCTTCTATCCCGTGCTCGGCGCGGCGCTGATGATCAACCTGCTCGGCTTCGCGCTGCCGCTGTTCACGATGAACGTCTATGACCGCGTCATCCCGAACAAGGCGGTGTCGAGCCTCTGGGTGCTCGCGATCGGCGCGCTGCTCGCCTTCGCGATCGAATTCACGCTGCGTCTCGCGCGCGCGACCTTGCTCGACGATCTCGGCCGCGACCTCGACGTCAAATTGTCGGAGAAGATTTTTTCGAAGGTGCTGAACATGCCGCTCGCCGACCGGCGCGGCAGCACCGGGATGCTCGCGCGCCGCGTTTCGGAATTCGAATCGGTGCGCGATTTCTTCGCCTCGACGACGATCGTGCTGATCGTCGACCTCGCCTTCCTCTTCCTTTTCCTGATCATGATCGCGGTGCTCGCCGGCTGGCTCGCGCTCGTTCCGCTCGCGATCATCGCCGCGATGGGCGTCGCGGGCTTTTTTCTCCAGCGGCGCATGATGCAGGCCTCGCTCGACAATCAGGCCGACATGAGCATCCAGCACGCGATGCTCGTCGAGGCGATCGGCGGCGCCGAAACGGTCAAGAGCTGCGCCGCCGAGGGGCAGGTGCTCGGCCAGTGGCGCCGGATGGTCGACACCAGCGCGCGGACGCAGGCGGTGATGCGCCGCACCGGCGCCGCCGCGATCAACCTCGCGACGCTCGGCCAGCAATTTTCGGGTCTCGCGCTCGTCGTTGGCGGTTTCTATCTCTTCGACGCGGGCAAGATTTCGATGGGCGCGATCATCGCGATCGTCATGCTCGCCGGCCGCTCGATGGCGCCCGTCGGCCAGCTCGCTTTCCTGATGACGCGCGGGCGCCAGGCGCTGACGACGATGGCGAGCATCCAGCAGATGATCGAAGCGGGCGACGAACGCCGCATGGGCAGCAGCGCGCTGAACCTGACGATCGACAAAGGCGACGTCTCGGTCGAAGGGCTGTGTTTCACCTATCCCGGCGCCGCGGCGCCGTCGCTCATCGGCATCGACCTCAAGATCGCGGCGGGCGAGCGGATCGCGGTCGTCGGCCGCGTCGCGTCGGGCAAGTCGACGCTCGGGCGCCTGCTCTGCGGCCTCTATGCGCCCGAGGCGGGCAATATCTTCATCGACGGGCTCGACAGCCGCCAGCATTCGCCGATCTACCTGCGCTCGCAATTCCGCTTCGTCGGGCAGGACGCGGTGCTGTTCAGCGGCTCGATCAAGCAGAATATGCAATATTGCGCGCCGGCCGCGACCGATGCCGAGCTGCTCGCGACCTTGCAGTCGATCGGCGCCGACCGCTTCATGGGCCGCGACGAAACCGGGCTCGACCGAGGGGCGGGCGAGCGCGGCGGGCAGCTTTCGGGCGGCCAGCGCGGCTTCCTCACCATCGCGCGCGCGCTCGCCTCGCCCTCGCGCCTGCTCTTCCTCGACGAACCGACCGGCGCGATGGACACGCAGAGCGAGCGGCTGTTCATCGAGGCGCTCGATAGCGCGGTTGCGAAATCGCAGACGCTGATCATCGCGACGCACCGCGAGGCGATCCTCCAGATGTGCGACCGCATCATCGTCATCGACGGCGGCCGCATCGTCGCCGACGGCCCGCGCGCCGAAATCCTCGCGCGGACGAGCAGGGAAGCTGCATCATGATCCCCGAACTCCACATCGGGCGCGACGGCGCCGCGCGCGCCGAAGCGCCTTGGGCCGATGGCGATAGGCGAGGCCCGTCGAAGCATCTCAAGCTCGTCCTGCTCGGTCTTGCGCTGGCTGCCGCCGCAATCCTCTTCGCCGCATCGAACGACCGCCTGTCGCGCTTCGTGGCGGGCTGGAACGCCGACCCGGCTCAAACCGCGAAGGCCGCGAAGCAAAAGGCGATCGCGAAGCTGATCACCGAGACCGAAACCGACTCGATCGTCCCGGCGGCCGAGGGCGCCGACGCCGTCGCGCGCAACGCGCTGCTCCCGCTATCGACGCTGCCGGTCGAGGCGGCACGGCCCTTCACGATGCCGACGATCTCGCTGGCGCAGGCGACCAACGCGCAGCGCTGCCTGACGCAGGCGATCTATTATGAAGCCGCGACCGAATCCGACGCGGGCCAGGCGGCGGTCGCGCAGGTCATCCTCAACCGGATGAAGCACCCCGCCTATCCGAACACCGTGTGCGGCGTCATCTATCAGGGCAGTTCGCGCCCCGGATGCCAGTTCAGCTTCGCGTGCGACGGATCGATGCGCCGCCCGCCGGTCCCCGCGCTGTGGCGCCGTTCGGCCGAGATCGCGCGCGCCGCGCTGTCGGGCCATGTCGAGGCGAGCGTCGGCATGGCGACGCATTATCACGCCAATTATGTGCTGCCGCGCTGGGCGCCCAAACTCACCAAGATCGAACAGATCGGCGCGCATATCTTCTATCGCTGGCCGGGATCGTGGGGCAAGCCGCGCGCCTTTTCGGACGCCTATGCCGGCGCCGAATTTATCCCCGCCTTCAGCCAGCTCTATCAGGGCGGCAGCGCCGCCGCCGACGCTCTGCCCGGCGAAGCGATCGCGGCCCCGGGCGCGCCGCCGCCGCGCGACCCGACCGACCACCGCGCCGACAATGACGTCGGCGGCCGCGTCGACGTCAGCAAGGGCTGGGTCCCCAACATCCCCGACCCGGCGCAAAGCCAGTCGCGGTTCGACAGCCTGACGAGCCAGCAGGGCGCCGCCGCCGCGCCCGAATCGCAGCCCGGATCATAGCCATGGGCATCGTCAAATTTTGGCAACGCCTCCGCGGCAGCGAGCAGATCATGGTTGCGGCCGCCGCCGGAATCGTCCTCTTCCTGCTATGGGCGAGCATCGCGCGCGTCGATGAGGTGTCGCGCGGGCAGGGGCGGGTGATCCCCTCGTCGAAGGTGCAGATCATCCAGTCGGCCGAGCCCTCGACGATCCGCGAAATCCTCGTCCGCTCGGGGCAGACGGTGAAGAAGGGCCAGCTCCTCGTCCGCCTCGACAATACGACCTCGCAGTCCGAGCTCGGCCAGCTCGAAACCGAAAACGCCCGCCTCGCCCAGCGCGCGGCGCGCCTCGCGGGCGAAGGCGGCAGCGGCGCCGGCTGCACCGGAACGAACTGCGGCGACGAAGCGCGCCTCGCCGAAGTGCGGCGCTCGTCGCTGCAAAGCCAGCTCGCCGCGCTCTCGGCCAGCGTCGAACAGCGCCGCCGCGACATGGCCGAAGCGCAGGCGACCGCCTCGTCGCTCGAAAGCAGCCTCCGCCTCGCGCGCGAACAGGTGGGGATGCTCGCGCCGCTCGCGGCGAAGGGCGTCGTGCCGCAGACCGAGCTTCTCAGCGCGCAGCGCGAGGTCGTCGATATTCAGGGCCGGCTCGCCGCGGCGCGCCAGGCGATCTCGCGGTCGCAGGCGGCGGTGCGCGAGGCGAGCGCCGAGGTGCAGCGCGCGCGCTTCGACTTCCAGCAGGAGGCGCTTAACGAACGCAGCCAGCTGAGGACGAAAATGGCGGTCAATGAGGAGACGATCCGCGGCGCCGAAGGCCGGCTCGCGCGCTCCGAAATCCGCTCGCCGGCGCGCGGCGTCGTCAACGACCTGCTCGTCAACACCTTGGGCGGCTATGTGAATGCGGGCGAACAGATCATGCAGGTCGTGCCGCTCGGCGACAAATTGCTCATCGAAACGCGCGTCACCCCGCGCGACATCGCCTTCATCAAGGTCGGCGACCCCGCGAACGTCAAGGTCACCGCCTATGATTTCTCGATCTATGGCGGCCTCAACGGCAAGGTCGTCCGCGTCTCGGCCGACAGCATCTATGACGAGGTCGAGCGGCAGGCCTATTTCACCGTCGTCGTCGAAACGACGAACGCCTATCTGACCTCGAACGGCCGCCGGCTCCCGATCACGCCGGGTATGTTATGCGATGTCGAGATCGTGACCGGCAAGAAATCGGTGCTGAGCTATTTGCTGAAACCGGTCTTGAAGGTCAGCGGATCGGCGCTCACCGAACGCTGATTGTTGAGAGCGAGCGTATAGTTTTTCTGCGACGCCGGGATTGCGGCGAGATTGGGTGACGGCTGCGCGCCGCGGTAGGCATGCACCCAGCGTCGGTTGCCGCTGAACGACAGCACCGGGCGCACCGCATTGGCTTGGCTGCCGTCATAGAGCCGGTCGGTCACATTATCGAGCACCAGCTTGCCCGCATCGGTCTGAACGAGCAGAAAGGCATGGTCGGCGTTGGCGGCCAGATCGCGGAGCAGCACCAGCTTCATCCGCCCGGCATCGATCCCCGCGGCGCGCAGCATCTGCATCTTGAGGATCGCGAAATCCTCGCAATCGCCCTTGCCGCGCGCGATCGTCTGTTCGGCGGTCGCCCAGAAATCGCGCTGGCGGTAATTGCGGTCGTCACCGACATAGGCGATTTCGCGATTGACCCACTGGTTGACGCGCGCGAGCAATTCGCGCTCGTTCAGCCCCGGCGCAGCGTTCGCGCGGCGCAGCTTGCCCTGCATCAGCACTGCGGGCGCGGCGTGGCGGACGCGGTCCCAGCGGTCATCGAAACGCGTCCGCCTGACCGGGATCGCGCGCGTGCCGAGTTCGGACGCGGGGTCGGCTTCGGCGAGCGGAGCGAAAAGCGACGACGCTCCGCAATCGGTGAGAGGCAGCGCGAAAGACACGGCATCCCGGCTCGCAGGCTCGAGCGTCTGCCGGACGGGCGGGCGCTCGGAGCTTGCGGCGAGCGGCGCGGCGGCCGCCTGCTCCGCCCGGATGCGGTCGAGCGCGCTCGGTGCGCCGCCCAATATGGCGCGTGCGATGTCGGCCGCGGGTGCAGCGCCTGCGGCGACAGGGCAAGCGGCCTTACCGCCTGTGACCGACTTCGCGTTGACCAGCTTCGGCGCGGCATGCGCCGCCGACGGCGTCAGCGCGAGGACGGCAAATGCCACCGAAGCGGCAAGCCACCGCGACTCGGAAACAGGATGGGCGGATTTGCTCATGCCGCCCGCTTTGCCGGGACGGGGTGAGAATCTGCTTCATGGTCATGGTAAACATAGAATTCACCATGTGCGCCGCGCCGGAGCGATCAGCCCGCCGATTTGAGCGTCAGCGGCAGCGCCGCCGTCAACAGCACGACTTCGGCCGCCGCCGCGGCGACCGACTGGTTGAGCAGCCCCGCCGCGTCGCGAAAGCGCCGCGCCAGCGCATTGTCGGGGACGATGCCCAGCCCGACCTCGTTGGCGACAAGGATCAGCGTCCCGTCGAAGCGCGCGATCGCGTCGCATAATTGCCCCCCGGCGCGCGCTATGTCGGCATCGGCGAGCAGCAGGTTCGACACCCAGAGCGTCAGGCAATCGACGAGCACCACCGCCTCGCCGCCGCTCAGCGCATCGATCGCAGCGGGCAGTTCGCGCGGCGCCTCGACCGTCGACCAGCGCGCATCGCGGTCGGCCTGGTGGCGCGCGATCCGTTCGCGCATCTCGTCGTCGAACGCCTCGGCGGTCGCGATAAAGACCGGGGCGCTCCCGGCCGCCTCGGCGCGCGCCTGTGCATAGCGGCTCTTGCCCGACCGCGCGCCGCCGATCACGAACAGCGATGCGTCGCTCATCCGCCGATCCCCGCGATCCGCAGCATCGCGCCGATGTCGGCGTGCGCGGCGAACTCCGCCGCGATCTCGTCGAGCGCCGCGTCAACGTCGGCGACATAGTCGCGCCCGCTCCCCGCCACATCGATCCGCGCTAGCAACGCATCGCGCAACCGCGCCGAAGCGAACAATCCGTGGAGATAGGATCCGATCACCTTGCCGTCCGCGCTCGCCGCGCCGTCGCTTGCGCCGTCGTCCAACATCGCAAAGGGGCGCTCGGTGCTGGGACCAACGGTTTCGCCCATGTGCATCTCATAGCCGGTGACCGGCGCACCCAGCGCCGTCCCGGTCACCCGCCGCAAGCACTTCGCGGACGAGAGCGTCGTCTCGACATCGAGCAGACCGAGCCCGCGGGCCTCGGCGGTCGCGCCTTCGATCCCCAGCGGGTCGGCGATCCTTTTGCCGAGCATCTGATAGCCGCCGCACAGTCCGACGATCATCCCGCCGCGCCGATGGTGCGCCCGGATGTCGATGTCCCAGCCTTCGGCGCGCAGCGCGGCCATGTCGGCGATCGTCGCCTTCGATCCCGGCAGGACGATCATCGCGGCCTCGGCGGGGATCGGCCGGCCCGGCGGCACCATCGCCACCTCGACCCCAGGCTCGAGCTTCAGCGGGTCGAGATCGTCGAAGTTCGAAATGCGCGGCAGGATCGGGCAGGCGATCATCCGGCGGCCGTCGCGCGGGTCGGCGGGGCGTTCGAGGATCACCGCATCCTCGCTCGGTAGCCGCGCCGCGGCGCTCAGCCAGGGAATGACGCCGAGCCCGTGCCAGCCGCTCCGCCGCTCGATCTCGCGATAACCGTCGTCGAACAGCGCGGGGTCGCCGCGGAATTTGTTGATCAGGAAACCGCGGATCATCGCCGCATCTTCGGGCTCGATCACCGCGCGCGTGCCGACGATCGAGGCGATCACCCCGCCGCGGTCGATGTCGCCGATCAGTATGACGGGCACATCGGCGGCGCGCGCGAAGCCCATGTTGGCGATGTCGCCTTTGCGCAGATTGATTTCGGCCGGCGATCCCGCGCCCTCGACGATGACGATGTCGCACTGGCCGCGCAGCCGGTGATAGCTTTCGAGCACTTCGGTCATCAGCGCGCCGCGCGCTTCGCGGAAATTGCCGCTGCCCAATGTGCCGCGCACGCGGCCGTGAACGATCAGCTGCGAGGTGCGGTCGGCCTGCGGTTTCAGCAGCACCGGGTTCATGTCGCTGTGCGGTTCCACTCGGCACGCCATCGCCTGCAAGGCTTGTGCGCGCCCGATCTCGCCGCCGTCGGCGGTGACCGCGGCATTGTTCGACATATTCTGCGGCTTGAACGGCCGGACGCGGAGCCCGCGATGGGTCAGCGCGCGGCAGAGCGCCGCGACGAGCACCGACTTGCCGACGTCCGACCCGATGCCTTGCAGCATCAGCGCAGCCATGCCGCGCCTCCCGCGATCAGCCACAGCAGCAGGCAGGCGCGCAGGTAGATAGTGAGCGCGCGGTCGATGGCCTCGCCGTCCGCCGTGTTCGTACCGTCGCCGATCCATGGTTTGTCGTGCATGACGCCGTCATAGGCGATCGGCCCCGCGATCCGAAGCCCCAGCGCGCCCGCCATCGCCGCTTCGGGCCAGCCGGCGTTGGGCGAAGCATGCTTGCGTGCGTCGCGCCACAAGACACGCCATCCGCCGCCGCCCGCGAGACACAGCAGCACCGCCGCGAGCCGCGCCGGGATCAGGTTCAAAAGGTCGTCGGCACGCGCCGCCGCCCAGCCGAAGGCGCGCCAGCGGTCCTCGCGGTGGCCGATCAGGCTGTCGGCGGTGTTCACCGCCTTATACGCCCACACGCCCGGCAGGCCGAGCAGGAGCAGCCAGAACAGCGGCCCGGCGACGCCGTCGCAAAAGCTTTCGGCCAGGCTTTCGATCGCCGCGCGCGCGACCCCGCTTTCGTCGAGCGCGGCCGTGTCGCGGCCGACGATCATTGCGACCGCCTCGCGCGCTCCGGCGAGGTCGCCCGCGTCGATCCGGTCGCCGACCGCGCGGACATGGTCGAACAGGCTGCGCTGCGCGAGCGCCGGCCAGGCGAGGATCGCGACGCCGATCCAGCCCCAGCCGTCGAAAGTCGCGAGCAGCAGATGCTGGATGCAGAGGCCGAGGCCGCCGACCGTGACGAGCAGGAGAGCGAGCGTCAGAACGCCCAGACCGCGCCGCTTGGCAAAGCCATATTCGCTGCGGTTCCACCGCGCCTCGCAGCCGGTGATGACGCGCGCGAACAGCCCGACCGGATGGCCCGCACGGCGATACAGCGCGTCGGGCCAGCCGAGCGCCGCATCGAGCGCGAGCGCGGTCAGCGCGACCGGATCAGCCACGCCCAAGCGCCGCGTCGAGCCGCGCCAGCGCATCGGCATCGGCGGGTAGGCCGAGGCGCAGCCAGCGCGGCTGGCTGGCGAAAGGGCGGGTCAGGATCGCGCGCCGCGCCAGCCGCTCGAACAACGCTCGCCCGTCGTCGGCTTCGATCAGGCGAAACAGTGGGCAGGCGCCCGCCGCGCGATAGCCGTGCCGCGCCAGCATCGCGTCGAGCGCGGCCGCCTCGCCGGGCAGGCGCCGCCGCGTCGCGGCGATCCACTCGGCGTCGGCATAGGCGGCGGTGCCGATCGCGATCGCCGCTTCGGATAGCGGCCATGCGCCCAGCCGGTTTCGCAAGGCCGCGGCAATCGCTTCCGGCGCAAGGACGAAGCCCAGCCGCACGCCGGCGAGGCCAAAGAACTTTCCGAACGATCGAAAGACGATCAGCCTTTGATCGTCGGCGACCGACGAGGCGACGCTGTGCGCCGGATCGGCGTCGGCAAAGGCCTCATCGACCAGCAGCCAGCCGGTGCGGCGGGCGAGCAATGCGCGCACAGCATCGGCGGAGATGCTTCGGCCGTCGGGGTTGTTGGGATTGGCGAGGATCAGGTTGCCGCCCACATCGTGCGCCTCGTCCCAGCCGGCTGGCGCGCTTCCCGCGATCATGTCGCCATGCGTGCGATAGCCCGGAGCGATATGGCGCGCGGCGCCGCCGATCAGCGCGCCGACGAGGCGGAGGCCGATCTCGCTGCCCGGCACCGCACAGACATGACGGGGGTCGACGCCAAAATAGTCCGCCGCGACGCGTTCGAGCTGCGCGAGATCCTCGGACTCGGGCAATCGCCGCCAGTCGAACGCCATCGCGGCGGCGCCCGGCCATGGATGCGGATTGATTCCGGTCGACAGGTCGATCCAGTCGCCGTCGCCAAATTTACGCTTCGCGGCCTCGATGCCCCCGCCGTGCCAGGTCCAGCGATCGCTCATGCAAGATGCGCCAGTAGCAGCGCGGCGGCGAGCAGCAGGCTTTCGCCGATTTCGATCCCCGCCCCATGGCCGTCGCCCGAAATGCCGCCGATCTTGCGCGCCAGCCACCAGCCCCACAGGATGAAAACCGGTGGCGCGGCGAGCAGCGACGGCGACACCCACGCCGCTGCGAGCAGCAACGCACCCCAGACCGCGAAATCGACCGGGCGCACCGCATTGCGGAAACGCGAGCCCAACCCGGCGTGCAGGTCGGGCAGCGTGCGCGACCAGACCAGCGGGCCAATCCGCGCCGCAAAGGGGACGAGCGCGACGGCAACGAACGCTTCCCGCTCGATCAGCGCATGGAGCAGCACCAGCTTCGCGATCAGCTGCAACGCGATCGCCACCACCGCGAAACTGCCGGCATGCGGGTCGCCGAGAACGCCAAGCAGCCGTTCGCGGTCCTTATGCGCGGCGCCGCTCGCATCGGCGATGTCGCCGAGCCCGTCGAGATGCAGCGCGCCGGTGGCCGCGACCCAAAGGATCAGCGCGGCGAGCGCGCCGGTCCACGGATCGACCCTTGCCCCCGCCCAGCCCAACCCCGCGACGATCGCGCCGACGATCAGGCCAACGACGGGAAACCAGCGCATCGACGCCGCGAATTCTTCGTTCGACACCGTGATGCGCGGCGTCGGCAGGCGCGTCAGGAACTGGATCGCGACGATCAGCCCCTTCATGCGGCGAGCCCCGTGATCTGCGCGCTTGGTCGCTCGCCGGGCCAGACGTTGAGCGACAGGCGCGCCGCATAGGGCAGGTCGAACGCCCAGAGCTGGCGCTGATCGAACCCGCACAGGATATGCAGCGCCGCGCGCATCGCCCCGCCGTGGGTGAAGACCAGCGTCGGGCGGGGCGCAAGATCGGCGATGGCGGCCGATATGCGCGCGACCAAAGCCGACCAGCTTTCGCCGCCCGGCGGCGGATTGGCGTCGGGATCGTTCCAGAACCGGCCCAGCGCCTCGCGGTCGACCCTGCTCGCCGCCCGGCCGTCCCATTCGCCGAAATCAAGTTCGCGCCAGCGCGGGTCGATCGTCAGCGGCAGGCCCGTCGCGTCGCCGATCGCCTCGCCCGCCGCGCGGCAGCGCCGCAGGTCCGACGCGATCAGCCGCTCGATCCCCAAGCCCTCCGCCCGCGCAACACACGCGGCGATCCCCGCTTCGGTCGGCGCGCCGTCGGTCCGCCCCATCAGCAGTCCCGGCGTCGCGGGCGCGCCGTGGCGCAGCAGGTGGAGCGCGAAGCCGGTCACAGCGACGCCGAAACCGCGGCCTCGGCAAAGGTCGCCATCCGGTCGTGCGCGGCGAGCGCGCTGCGCACGATGTTCGCCGCGACCGCCGCCCCGCTGCCTTCGCCGAGCCGCATATCGAGCGACAGTAAAGGGTCGAGCCCGAGCAGCGCGAGCAGGCGCTTGTGCCCCGGCTCGGCCGAGCAATGGCCCGCGATGCAATGGTCCACAATCGCCGGATTTTCGGCCGCGAGCGGCGCGATCGCCGACGTACAGATAAAACCGTCGAGCAGCACCGGCACGCGAAGCTGGCGCGCACGCAGGACCGCGCCTGCGATTGCCGCGATCTCACGCCCGCCGACGCGGCGCAGCGTCTCGAACGCCGTTCGCGGCGCGGCGCCATGGAAGGCGAGTGCGCGTTCGATGACCTCCGCCTTGCGCGCGACGCCGTGCCCGTCGACGCCGGTCCCCGGTCCGACCCATCCCGCGACCCCGCCCGCGAAGCTGCGCGCGCAGAGCGCGGCGGCGGCGGTCGAGTTGCCGATCCCCATCTCGCCGAGCACGAGCATGTCGAGCCCCGCCTCGACCACCGCCGCGCCGCGGTTCAGCGCGTCGAGGCATTCTTCCTCGCGCATCGCGGCATCGACCGTGAAATCGGCGGTCGGCCGGTCGAGGTCGAGCGCGACCACCGTCAGCTCGAGCCCCGCCGCCCCCGACAGCGCGTTGATCGCCGCGCCCCCGTTCGCGAAATTGGCGACCATCTGCGCGGTGACGCTCGGCGGAAAGGCGCTGACGCCGTGGACGGTGACGCCGTGATTGCCCGCGAAGATCGCCGCACGCGCATGCTCGATCCGCGGCCGCGCGCGGCGCTGCCAACCGGCGAAAAAGATCGCGAGATTCTCGAGCCGGCCGAGCGAGCCCGCCGGCTTGGTGAGTTCCGCCTGCCGCACCCGCGCATCGGCGGCGGCATCGGCGTCGGGTTCGCGGAGGTCGGCGAGCGCGGCCTCGAAAGCGGCGATCGAAGCGAAGCCGGTCATTCCGCGATAAATCCCGGCGGCGGGGTGCGCGTGATGAAATGGCCTTTGACGCCCTCGGGCCACAGCGAATAGGCGACGCGGCCATGCTCGCTCGCGGCATGGAGAACCGCATAGTCGAGGATCGCGCGCGCCGAATCCGCGTCGGCCTGAAAGCGGCCGAGCACATAGCCGATCTTGCCGGGCGCGCGCAGGTGGACGGTGCAATGATCCTGGCAGGCGAAGAGGCACGCCATTTCCTGCACCGCGATCCCGGCATAGCGCGGTTCGGCCGCCTTGAGGCGCGTCAGCGCCGCGGCGAGCCGCGCGCCGCCGCGCACGCCTTCGGCGTCGTCCCGCGCCTCGCGGCTGTGGCGGCAGGTGCTGCACACCACCACCGCGGGGCCCGGATCGACGCACGTCAGCATCAGAACCGCCCCCGGACGCCGGCATAGATGCTGCGGCCGAGCGAGCCATAGCGATACGCCGTCATATATTGCTCGTCGAAGAGATTCTCCGCCCGCGCGAACAGTTTCACCGCGTCGGACAGCGCAACTTCGGCGCGCAGATCGACGAGCGTATAGTCGTCGAGGCGCCGGGCATTGCTCGCATTGTCATAGCTCTTGCCCGACCAGCGCAATGCCGCGCCGAGCTCGAGCCCGAAACCGAAGGCGTAGCTCGCCGACGCATTGGCGCTGTGGCGCGGTCGGCGCGGCAACCAGTTGCCGAAATTGGCGCTGTCTTCGGAGCGGTCCTCGGCGACGATCCAGCTGTAATTGCCGTCGAGCGTCAGCCCGCCGAGGTTCAGCGCCGCCGCCGCTTCGACGCCATGCGCCTCGCTGCGCGCGACATTGAGATAATAGCCGAAGCGCGGCGTCGGCGGGTTGCTGCCGGGCACGGTGCAGAGCGGGTCCGTCGTGGGCGACGAGCAGCCGTTATAGATGATCTGGTTCGTCGTCGTGCGATCGAACCAGGTCGCGCCGACCACCAGCTTGTCGCCGAACAGATGCTGCTCGACCCCCGCTTCCCAGCCATGCGCTTCCTCGGGGTCGAGCCCGACATTCCCATATTCGCTGAACAGCTGATAGAGCCCCGGCGCCTTGAACCCCTCGCCATAGCTCGCGCGCAGCACCGTTCCCGTTGGCAGCCGCCACACGCCGCCCGCGGCGAACAAGGTCTGCCCGCCATAGCGGCTATGATCGTCATAGCGGACCCCGCCGTTCAGCGTCAGCCCATCGACGGGCTCGATGCTGAGCTGCCCGTAAGCACTCGTCAGTTCGGCCTTGCCGCGCACGAAGTCCGGCACCGGCACGCCGAGCGATGCCGAAGGCGAGCGGCTGCGAAAGTTCGACCGCTCATTCTCGGCCCCGAAGATCGCGGTGATCCGGTCGCTGACGTCGAAGCTGCCCTGATATTCCCAGCGCTTGTTCTTGCCGTCGGCCTCGAAGCTGCGCGGCCGTTCGCGGTCGGGGTTGAAATTGTCGCGGTTGGTGTCGGTATAGGCATAGGCGATCCGGTTGCGGAACCGTCCGCCGACGAGGTCGAAATTCAGCCCCGCATAGCCGACGAACTCCTTGTTCTGCCCATAGTCGTTGCTGTCGGTGTTGAAGCCGTCGAACTCGACCCGGCCGCTTGAATAATATCCGCGCACCTCGGCGCTGACATTGTCGGCGAGCGCCAGTTCGGCGCGGCCCGAGACGTTGGTGTTGCGATAGCCGTCGCGCTCGGTCCCGCCGAACGCCCTGGCGTGCGACGAAATGCCGTCGGTTGCGAACCGCTGGCCCCCGATGCGCCAGGCGAGCGGACCGGTGCGCCCGCCGATCGCCGCGCGCGCGTTCACCGTCTCGCGCGACCCCGCCTCGAGGTCGAAGCTGCCTTCGAGGGTCTTTTCGGGCGATGCGGTGACGATGTTGATCACGCCGCCGATCGCCTGGCTGCCCCACAGGATCGACTGCGGCCCGCGCAGCACCTCGATCCGGTCGATATCGCCCGCGAGCAGATTGGCGAAGTTGAAGCCGCCGCCGGTCGACGACGGATCGTTGAGCTTCACCCCGTCGATCACCGTGACGGTATGTTCGGACTCGGCGCCGCGGATGCGCAGCGAGGTCGAGGTGCCGTAACCGCCGTTGCGCGAAACGCTGATCCCCGGCGTACGGAGCAGCAGTTCGGTGACGCCGATATCCTGCGCGCGGTCGATCGTCGCCTTGTCGAGCACCGCGACCGACGACGGGATTTCGTCGAGCGTCAGCGGCGCGCGCGTCGCGGTGACGACGATGCTGTCGGCGTCGGCCGCGACCGCGTGCGCGGCTTCGTCGGCGGAGGCGGTGGAGGAAGCCGCAACGGCGGCGAGGCAGATCGAACTTCGGTAAATGACTTGGAACATTGGAGTACCCATCGACAATGCCGCCCATGCGCGCGGCCGATGGCTCGTCCTTTGGGGACGCACGACATCGCCCGCGCACCTGCGCAGCCAGCTTTGTCGTCATGCGGGTTCACCCCCGTCCGCCCGGCACACCCTGTCCGCGCGAAAGACGACGGCGACGGGCAGGTCTCCTGGCTTGCGGGTCAGCGCCGGTCGGCCGCCTTCTCGGGACCGGGGTCCCAATGGCATGTGGCCGATGGCTCGCCGCGTACAGTTGCAGGGGCAGCCGGGGTTTTCCCGTTCCCTCTTAGTCTCCGTCGCCGGAGAACCTGTCGCTTGCCGCGGCCGTTAGCCCCGTTCGGGGGGTGCGGTCAATCGCTCTCCGGTCATGTCTGCTTTTGATTTTTCCGTCATCCCGGCGAAGGCCGGGATCTCGCCGGTGCATCGGGACGAGACGGTGAGATCCCGGCCTTCGCCGGGACGACGATTCAATTAAGAATGACCATGCTCTAAAACAGCCCCGGCAATTCGCGCTGCGCCGCGCTCGGGCGGTCGGGGACCAGCATGGTGGGCGGCGCCGCGACGGCGAAACGCCGGTCGCGCGAGGCGGTGCGGGCGCTCGCGTCGGCGATCCGCGTCGGGCAGGCATTGCCGGCGAGAAAGTCGATCGCGGCGCGGATCGACGCTTCGCGCGGGTCGCCGAGCGGGAAGCTCAGATCGTCGTTCGCGGCGCAGCTGTTCGCGATCTTCGGCGCCAGCCCGTCATAATAGTCGCTCTGGCCGCTCGCGTTGCCCGTGCCGAATGCGACGACGCGCATGCGGTCGTCGCATTCGGCCTTGTCGAGCGCGATCTGGCCGACCGGCTTGCCATAGGTGTTGCTGCCGACCAGCGTCATATCGGCGCCGAGCCAGGGCAGCATCGAATTGATCACCAGCTCGCTCGCCGATGCGGTCGACCCGGTGCCGATGAAGGCGATCCGCGTCGGCGCGATCGATTGCGCGCCCGGATCGAAGCGATGTTCGTCGTCCTCGGCGGATTTGCTCGGCCGGAAACGCGTCTGCGAAAAGAGCTCGCCGGCGCGTCCCGCGCCCAGCAGGTCGCCCATCAGATTCGCCGTCGAAACGAGGCCGCCGCCATTATAGCGGAAATCGATGATGATGTCGGTGACGCCCTGCGCGCGGAAATCGGCAAAGGCGTTCGTCAACTGGCCGTCCGCCGACGCGATGAAGGTGCGGAGGTTCAGATAGCCATAACTCCGGCCGCCCTCGCTGATGATCTTGGCGCCATAGCGGTCCGACACCGGGTCGAGCGCATAGTCGGCCTTGGCGACGGTGACGTCGCGCGTGCCCGCCGCGTCGGTGATACGCAGCACGCGGCTCACCCCCGGGTCGTTCGCGCCGAGCGCATCGGTGAGTCCCTGGACTCCCTCGGCGGCGACGATGCTCGCGACGCTCCGCAAATTGCCGCTGCTCGTGCCGATCCCGACGATCGCGGTGCCGCGGTCGATCCCCGCCGCAAAGGCCGGCGCGCCTTCATAGGCTTCGGCGATGACGATGCGCTGATTGACCGAATCATAGGCCATGAGCACGCCGAATCCCGCGCTCGATCCGTTCGCGAAGAAGGCGTTCTCCTCGGCGATCGAGGTGATGTAGGTGAAGAAACGATCCTTGTTCAGCGCGCGCGCCGGGGCGACCAGCGCATCGATATAGGATTGGACGTCGCCATAGGCCCCGGGGTTGACGCTCGCGACGTCGCCCGGGAACAGATACCATTCGTCGATCACCGCCTTGGCAAAGGATTGGCGCGAGGCGAGGGCGCACGTGGGCGTCGGGGTCGGCGTCGGGCTTGGGGTCGGGGTGACGGTGACGGGGCCGCCGCTCAATGTCCCTCCATCGCCGCCGCCGCACGATGCCAGCATCAGCGCCGCGAGCGTCACAGCCGCGACCGGCCGCCTCGACTTGACCATCAAAACTCTCCCCCGGTTCGACCCTTCGATGTTTACTCGGCTTCCGCCTCGCGATCCTTGTGCTGGCCCTTGAACCCCTGCGCGATGACATAGAGTTCGGGCGATCCCTTGCGGCTCGCGGGCGGCTTGGCGTGCTTTACCGTTGAAAAGTGTCGCTTTAGTAAAGTCAACAGCTCGCGGTCGGCGCCGCCCGCGAACACTTTCGCCACGAAAGCGCCGCCGGGCAGCAAATTCCGCACCGCGAAATCGGCGGCGGTTTCGGCGAGGCCGATCGTGCGCAGATGGTCGGTCTGCGGATGGCCGACGGTGTTCGCCGCCATGTCCGAAATGACGAGGTCGGGCGCGCTGCCGAGCGCCTCGATCAGCGCATCGGGCGCGGCGTCGTCCATGAAATCCATCTCGAGAATCTCGACTCCCTCGATCGGCTCGCAGGCCAGCAGGTCGATCCCCGCGACGCGCGCGCGGGGATTCGCCTTGCGCACGACCTGCGACCAGCCGCCGGGCGTGATGCCCAGGTCGACGACCGCACGCGCTTTCTTGAGCAAGCCGAATTTCTCGTCGATCTCGATCAGCTTGTACGCGGCGCGCGAGCGATAGCCCTCGGCTTGCGCGCGGCGCACATAAGGGTCGTTCAATTGCCGTTGCAGCCAGCGCGTCGACGACACGCTGCGCTTCTTCGCGGTCTTGACCCGCACATGCAGCCCGCCGCGCCCCCCCGATCCTTTGGCGCTGCCGCCCTTGCCGCCGCTCATTTGCGATATTCGCGGCGCGTGACGGGAATGTCGCGGCCCTGCATCGCCAGCGTGCGCAATATGCCTTCGCGGATGCCGCGGTCGGCGACGCCGACGCGCGCGGCGGGCCACAGGTCGATGATGCTCTCGAGGATCGCACAGCCCGCGACGACCAGATCGGCGCGCTCGCGGCCGATGCAGGCGATTTCGGCGCGGTCGGCGATGCTCGCGTCGGCGAGGCGGCGGCTGATGTCGCGCATCGCGTCGGTGGGGACGACGAGCCCGTCGACCGCGCGCCGGTCGTAACGCGGCAGGTCGAGGAAGACGCTGGCGAGCGTCGTCACCGTGCCGCTGGTGCCGAGCAGGCGCAGCGGCTCGCCGGCAAAGCGTTCGGCGCGTGCGGCAAAGGCGGCAAAGGCCTCGCGCGTCACGCCGCGCATATGCGCATAGGCGGCCTGCCGGCCCGCCAGGCTGTCTTCGGGCAGCGGGGCGTGCTCGGTCAGCGACACGACGCCCCACGGCACGCTGATCCAGTCGTGAATCCGGACGTCCTGGTCGGACACATCGACGTGCATCAGCTCGGTCGAGCCGCCGCCGATGTCGAAGATCAGCGCCGGGCCTTCGCCGGGTTCCATCAGATTGTGGCAGCCGAGGACCGCCAGCTTCGCTTCCTCGGCGGCCGAGATGATGTCGAGCACGATGCCCGTCTCGCGCCGGACGCGTTCGGCCAGCTCCGCGCCGTTGCTCGCGCGGCGGCACGCCTCGGTCGCGACCGCGCGCGACAGCGAGACATGGCGGCGCCGCAGCTTGTCGGCGCAGATCGTCAGCGCGGCGACGGTGCGGTCCATCGCGGCGTCGCTGATCCGCCCGCTGCCGTGAAGCCCTTCGCCCAGCCGCACGATGCGCGAAAAGGCATCGATCACGACCAACTCGCCATTTTGCGGGCGCGCAATGAGGAGCCGGCAATTGTTCGTGCCAAGGTCGATCGCGGCATAGCTGCGCGGCCGCGTCACCGGCATCGGGCGCACGTCGCCGCCCGTTTTTCGTCCTTGACCCGCCGGGCCGGGCCGCGGCGGTCGCCCTGATGGCGCTGCCATTTGCCGCATGGCTATTATACCTGTCTGCTCACGCGTCCGCAAAACCGCGGACGTGCACTTGCGGCAAACCTAGGCTTCCCGCGCCGTCATGGCAAGGCCTCCGCCCCCGGATCCTCGGCGCAAAGAAAAACCCCGCCCGGCGAAAGCCGGACGGGGCGAAAGGGGGAGAGGAAATTATTGGGGGTCGGGACAGCCTCTTAACGGCAGCCGTCATTCCCCTTGTCGATCGCGCGGCCGGCGAGGGCGCCGACGGCGCCGCCGATGATCGTGCCGACCGTGCGGTCGCCGCGACCCGCGATTTCGTGGCCGGCGAGGCCACCCGCGATCGCGCCGATAATGGTGCCGCCGGTGCCCTTGTCGCACTGGCGATAGTTGCGGCGGTCGCCGCGGTAATAATTGCGGTTCGAACGATAATCGCGGCGGTTGTCGCGGCGATAGTCGCGGCGGTCGTAACGGCGGTCGTCGCGGCCATAGCGGGCATCATAGCTCGAATAGCCGTCGCGGTCGTACCAGCCGTTCTGCGCCGCGGCGGGAGTTGCCAAGCCCAGCGTCGCGGTGGACATCAGGGCGGCGATCGAGAGAGTCACCATCTTTTTCATCGTCATTCTCCTTTTTCGTCGTTTGGCCCTTCGGGGCTGTGGTCGATGAAGATGTTTTGCCCGATTCGCATTGAGCGAAGCCTGAACATCATTGTTGGCTGCCGTTCAGCTTCCGGCGCCGAAACGCTTTCCTTTCGCATCCGCGCACCCTAACCCCGCCGCGATGCGCCGCCGCCTCCTCACCGCCGCCCTGATCTTTGCCCTCCTCGGGCCGATGCCCGGCACCGTCCTGCGCTTTACCGAAATCGACCTGACCCAAAGCATCGCCGCGCGCCCGATCGCCTTCGCGCCGGAAAAGGAGGGTGCGGTCCGCTTCGTGCGCGGCTGGCACCTCGTCAGCCCGAACAGCCGCTTCGGCGGCTTCTCGGCGCTCGCGCGGATCGGGGCGGACCGATTTCAGCTCGTCGGCGACAATGGCTATGGGACGCGCCTGACGCTCGATTTGCGGGGAGCGGTTTCCGATGTCCGGATTCGGCCGCTGCCGACCCCCGACGGGCGCCCGGCGCGCAAGTCGATGATCGATGCCGAGGCGATGTTCGTCGATCCCGCCAGCGGCAAAAGCTGGATCGCGCTCGAGGGGATCAACCAGATCTGGCGGCTCGACGCCGACCTCGCGGCCATCGAAGCGCGCCGCAAGCTGCCCCGGCCGCGCTGGCCCTCGAATCGCGGCCCCGAAGCGATGGTGCGGCTCACCGACGGCCGCACGCTCGTTCTTTCGGAAGACGCCGACGATGATCCGCGCGGGCGCGAGGCGCTGCTCTATATCGGCGATCCGGCCGAGCCCGGCCCGGCCCCGACCCGCTTCTTCTACGCATCGGACGGCCGCGGTGCCGTCAGCGATGCCGCGTCGCTGCCCGACGGGCGCATCCTCCTCGTCCACCGGCGGCTCGGTTTCGATCCGGTGTTCACGACGATCCTGTCGGTCGCCGATCCCGCCGACATTGGTAAAGATGCCATCCTGCGATCGCGGACGATCGGCCGCGTGCCCCGGCCGCTCGCCGAAAATTACGAGGGCGCGGCCGTGTCGGTCGAAAACGGACACACCTTCCTCTGGCTCGTCGCCGACAATAATTTCAACGTCTGGCAGCGCAGCCTGCTGCTGCAGTTCGAGCTGGTAGATTTGCCGCCGAAAGGACGCCAGACAGCAAAAAGGCCGCGCGGTAATCCGGCGGCCTGATTGCATCGGCAATTCGAAGGAGCGTTAAGCGGCCTTTTCGGCCAGCTTCTTCGTCACTTCCTTCTTCACCTTGCGGGCGTTCGACGACAGCTGGTCGTCGCCGGCCTTCAGCAGCCAGTTGTCGAGGCCGCCATTATGCTCGACCGAACGCAGGCCGTGCGTCGACACGCGCAGCTTGACGCCCTTGCCGAGCGCGTCCGACAGCAACGTCACATTCTGCAGGTTCGGCAGGAAGGTGCGCTTGGTCTTGTTGTTGGCGTGGCTGACATTGTGGCCAACCTGGCGGCCCTTGCCGGTCAGTTCGCAGATGCGCGACATGGTCTTCGTCCTCGTCTAAAAAACTGGGTCAAAAAAATTTCAGGTCGGCGTCCGGACACTTCCCGTAAAACGGGGAGCACAAGACCGGAGTGAGCCGGGAAAGGCGCGCGCTTATCGGCTTGCCGGAGATTCGTCAAGCGAATAGGGCGCTTTTATGCCCTCGTTTCCGCTCCCCGAACCGATGCGCCGCGCGCTCGATCTCGCCCGCATCGCCGCCGAATGGGGCGAAGTGCCCGTCGGCGCGGTGATCGTCAAGGACGGTGCCGTCATCGCCGAGGGCCACAACCGCCCGCGAGAATCGCATGATCCGACCGCACACGCCGAAATCGTCGCGATTCGCATGGCGGCGGCGAAGCTCGGCAACGAACGCCTCGACGGCTGCGACCTCTATGTGACGCTCGAACCCTGCGCGATGTGCGCGGGCGCGATCGCCCACGCGCGAATCGCGCGCCTCTATTACGGTGCCGATGATCCAAAGGGCGGCGCGGTCGTCCACGGCCCCCGCACCTTCGCGCAGCCGACGATCCACCACCGGCCGGAGATTTACGACGGGATCGGCGAAGCGGAGGCGGCGGCGCTGCTCAGGGATTTCTTCGCCGCGCGGCGTTGATCAGATCTCACATAAAGACACAAAGAGAGCATCTTGTCCCCCGTTCGCCCTGAGCTTGTCGAAGGGCTGTTCTTTCTTTTGAGGCCCAAGGAGAACGGTGCTTCGACAAGCTCAGCACGAACGGTGTTGGGAGCAATGACCTCTTTGTGTCTTTGTGTGAGAAAAATTTGAGGAAACTGCGCTCGGCTATTGTTCCAACACCTCTTCCACCCACGCCGGCACCAGCGCCGTCGCCGGCCCGTGCCGCGCCTCGTCGAACCAGTAGCTCCCCTGGCTCGGCTCCATATTGAGCTCAAGCGTCCTCGCCCCCGCCGCGCGCGCCTCGCGCACGAACCCCGCGGCGGGATAAACCGCGCCCGACGTCCCGATCGACACGAACAGGTCGGCGCGATTGAGCGCATGGTAAATCTCGTCCATCCGGTACGGCATCTCGCCAAACCAGACGATGTCGGGGCGAAGATGCCCGGCCACGCCGCACGCGCTGCACGCGGGGCGATCCAGCAGCGGCCCCGTCCACAGGCTGCGCACGTCGCATCCGGTGCACCAGGCATTGAGATGCTCGCCGTGCATGTGGAGCAGCCGCTTCGCCCCCGCACGCTCGTGCAGATCGTCGACATTCTGCGTGATGATCAGCAGTTCGCCTGGCCATTCGGCGTCGAGCCGCGCCAGCGCGCGGTGCGCCGCATTGGGCTCCTTGGTCTGGATCGCCTCGCGCCGCATGTCGTAAAAGCGCAGCACCAGGTCGGGATCGCGCGCAAAGGCCTCGGGGGTCGCGACATCCTCGACGCGGTGCTGTTCCCACAGGCCGCCGGCGTCGCGAAACGTGTCGATGCCGCTTTCGGCGGACACGCCCGCGCCGGTCAGGATGACGATATTCTGGATAGGGCTCATGCGCCCTCTCTATCCGCTCGTGTCGAGCGAAGTCGAGACACCCACCGAAATGGCGTGAGGCGAGGGGCATCTCGACTTCGCTCGATGCGAACGGCTAAGGGGGGAGCGAAGGATAGGGGACGCACCATGACCAGCATCGGCATTATCGGCAGCGAAGGGCGGATGGGCGTCGCGCTCGCCGCCGCGATCTCCGAGGCGGGACAGCGCAGCTGCGGCGTCGATCGCGGCGGCAATATCGTCCGGCTCGCAAGCGAAAGCGACGTGCTCGTCGATTTCTCCTCGCCCGCCGCGCTCGAAGCGACGCTCGACGCATGCGTCGCGGCAAAGAAGCCGATCGTTATCGGCACGACGGGGCTTGAGGAGCGCCACCATTATCTGATCGACGATGCCGCGCAGGATATTGCGGTGCTCCAGACCGGCAACACCTCGCTCGGTGTCACTTTGCTCGCACATCTGGTGCGCGAGGCGGCGGCGCGGCTCGATCCCGAATATGATATCGAGATCGTCGAGATGCACCACAGGAACAAGGTCGACGCGCCCAGCGGCACCGCGCTGCTGCTCGGGCAGGCGGCGGCCGAAGGGCGGCGCATCGACCTCGCCAAATGTTCGGAACGCGGCCGCGACGGCGTCACCGGCGTGCGCGGTCACGGCAAGATCGGCTTCGCGAGCCTGCGCGGCGGCACCGTCGCGGGCGACCATGACGTGATCTTCGCGGGCCCCGAGGAGATGATCACGCTTTCCCATCGCGCCGAAAACCGCATGATCTTCGCGCGCGGCGCGGTCCGCGCGGCGCTGTGGCTGATGAACCAGAAGCCCGATCGCTACACGATGCCGCAGGTGCTGGGGCTGTCCGAAAGGTGAAGAAAGCCGATATTTTCGAATTCTACCGCCGCCTCGCCGAGCTCAACCCCAGCCCCGAGACCGAGCTGGAGTTCGGCAACACCTATCAACTGCTCGTCGCGGTCGTGCTCTCGGCGCAGGCGACCGACGTCGGGGTGAACAAGGCGACGCGGCGGCTGTTTCAGGAGGTGAAGACACCCCGGCAAATGGTCGATCTCGGCGAAGATGGTCTCAAACAGCACATCAAGACGATCGGGCTGTTCAATGCGAAGGCGAAGAATGTCATCGGCCTCAGCGAAATCCTCGTCCGCGACTTCGGCGGCGAAGTCCCCGCCGACCGCGACACGCTCGTCGAGCTTCCCGGCGTCGGGCGCAAGACCGCCAATGTCGTGATGAACTGCGCCTTCGGGGCGGAGACTTTCGCGGTCGACACGCATATTTTCCGCGTCGGCAACCGCACCGGCCTCGCGCCGGGCAAGACGGTGCTCGCGGTCGAAAAAAAGCTCGACAAGGAAACCCCGGCGCCCTTCCGCGTCGGCGCGCACCACTGGCTGATCCTCCACGGCCGCTACATCTGCAAGGCGCGCACCCCCGAATGCTGGCGCTGCCCGGTGATCGACCTCTGCCGCTACAAGCCGAAAACGCCGCCGCCGAAGGGGTGGAAGGCGGCCTAGCCTTGTGCTCCTGCGAAGGCAGGGGCCCATCTTCCGGCCGTGAGTTGCTGAACCGATGGGCGCTGAGTTCGGACGGTCGATGATGGGCCCCTGCCTTCGCAGGGGCACAGCAAATTCTGATGCTTGCGCAACCTAGCGGACTCGCCATAGTCGGTTGCCATGCGCAACCTTACCGCTCCGCTCGCCCTCGCCGCCGCCCTGCTCGCCGCCGCGCCCGTCCACGCCAAGCCCGCCGATCCCGACGTGGCGAAGAAGATTCTCAAGGACAGCGTCGCGATCCCGACCGTCGAGGGCCGTGGCAAGGTGCCCGAACTCGCGGCCTATTATGCGGGGGTGCTCAAGGCGGCGGGCTATGCCGACAGCGACATCGAAATCACCCCGATGGGGGAGACCGCGACCTTCGCCGCGACGCTCGCCGGCACGACGAAGCAAAAGCCGATCGTGCTGCTCGGCCATATGGACGTCGTCGAGGCCGACCCCAAGGACTGGACGCGCGACCCCTTCGTGCCGGTCGAGGAGAATGGCTATATTTTCGGGCGCGGGTCGGAGGACAACAAGTTTGACATCGCGATGATGGTCGCGACGATGGCGCAGCTGAAACAGGACGGCTTCAAGCCGAAGCGGTCGATCATCCTGCTTTTGTCGGGCGACGAGGAAACCTCGATGACGACGACGCGCGCGCTTGCCGCCAAATATAAGAATGCCGAATTTGCATTGAACGGCGATGGTGGCGGCGGGCTGATCGCCGAGGACGGCAAGCCGCAATATTACGGGCTGCAGGCGGGCGAAAAGACCTATGCCGACTTCACGCTCGAAGTCACCAATCCCGGCGGCCACAGCTCGCGTCCTTCGGACGTCAATGCGATCGTCCAGCTCGCGAATGCGCTCGCCAAGGTCGGCGCCTATCGCTTCGCGCCGCAGCAGAATGAGCTGACCAAGGTCGGCATGCCGATCGTCGCCGATCAGGTCGGCGGCGAGATCGGCGCGGCATTGAAGGCCTTCGCCGCCAACCCCGCCGACGCGGCGGCCATCGCGAAGATCCGCGCCGAGCCCGAATATGTCGGCCAGATCGGCACCACTTGCGTGCCGACGCTGGTCAAGGGCGGCCATGCCGAAAATGCGCTGCCCCAGCGCGCCACCGCGAACATCAACTGCCGCATTTTTCCGGGTGTCGCGGTCGAAGCGGTTCGCGCCGAGCTCGAAAAGATCATCGCCGACCCCGCGGTCAAGGTGAACACCGATCCCGACGCCAGCGCCAGCGACGCCTCGCCGCTGCGCCCCGACGTCATGGCGGCGGTGACGAAGGCGGTGCACGCCCGCGCGCCCGGCCTGCCGATCATCCCGTCGATGAGTGCGGGCGCGACCGATAGCTATCATTTCCGCGCGCAAGGCGTGCCGAGCTACGGCGTCGCGGGGCTCTTCTCGAAAGCGAGCGACAGCTTCGCCCACGGCCTCAACGAGCGCGTCCCCGTCGCCGCGATCGCCCCCGCGCTCGCGCATTGGGATAGCCTGCTGCGCGATTTGTCGAAATGATCGCGTGTCCCTGCGAAGGCAGGGGCCCATCACCCGAGATGGCGTCCTAAACAGCCGCTTTGCGAAAGGACGCATCGGCCGATGATGGGCCCCTGCCTTCGCAGGGGCCGGCTAGCGAGGCAGCAATGCCGCGACCGCCCGCTCGACCATCTCGACCGCCGCCTCGGCGCCAAAGCTCGCCGCGTCGAGCGACAATTCGAGCCACAGCCCGTCGACCATCGCGGTCAGCATGATCGCGAGCCGTTCGGCATCGCGCGCACCGCACGCTCGCAGCAATTCGCAAAGCCGGGCGCGATAGCCCGCGTAACTTGTCGCATGGATCGCCGACATGCGCGTATCGCTGCGCGCGAGCGCCCAGAAGGCGGTCCACGCGCCGAGCAGTTCGGGGTCGGTCACCGGCGGGCGGAAGCTGGCGGTGAGGTAGGCGGTCAGCCGCGCACGCGGGTCGCTGCCTGCGCTTTCGACCGCGTCGGCGAAAATCGCGTCCATCCGGTCGCTCGTCGCCTGATAGGTCGCGGCGACCAGATCGCCGATACCGCTGAAATAATGACGCAAAAGGCCGGGCGACACCCCCGCTTTCGCACAGATCGCACGGACGTTCGTCCCCACCAGCCCATGTTCGGCGAGCACCGCAGCGGTCGCCTCGATCAGGTCCGCCCGGCGGGCACCGGCGCTTTCGCGCGTAAAGGCTTGGCGAGCGGCGGTCATATTGTTATACATATGTATAATAAGGAACGATACATGGCAACTGCGCCCCTTCGCGATTCGAATATCGACCCGCTCGACGGTTGGTCGCTGCCCGCCTGGACCTATAGCGACCCAGATTTCCATGCGGTGGAAATGAAACGGATTTTCCGCCCGAGCTGGCAGGTCGTGTGCCACGACAGCGACATTCCGAACGTCGGCGACTGGCACAGCATCGATTATTGCGGCGAGAGCGTCATCGTCGTGCGCGGCGCCGACCGCATCGTCCGCGCCTTCACCAACGTCTGCCGCCACCGCGGCTCGCGCCTCGTCGATGGCGCGGCGGGTTGCGCGAAAAAGCTCGTTTGCCCCTATCACGCGTGGACCTATGAACTTGATGGCCGCTTGGCGGGCGTCCCCGATTCGGCGAGCTATCCGACGCTCGACAAGGGCAAGGCGGGGCTCGTCCCCGTCGGGCTGGAGCAATGGCGCGGCTTCTGGTTCGTGCGGCTCGCCGACGATGGCGGCCCTTCGGTCGCCGCCATGATGGCGCCCTATGAAGCGCAGATCGCGCCCTATCGCTTCGAGGAGCTCGGCGCGCTCGGCCGCGTCACGCTCCGTCCGCGCGAGGTGAACTGGAAGAATGTCGGCGACAATTATTCGGACGGCCTCCACATCCCCGTCGCGCACCCCGGCCTCACCCGCCTGTTCGGCAAAAGCTATGGTGTCGAGGCCGAGGATAATGTCGACCGCATGTGGGGCGATCTGATCGACCGGCCGTCGGCGAACTGGTCCGAACGCATGTACCAGCGGCTGCTGCCGCCGGTCCCGCACTTGCCGCAAGCGAACCAGCGCCACTGGCTCTATTTCAAGCTGTGGCCCAATGTCGCCTTCGACATCTATCCCGACCAGATCGACTTCATGCAGTGGCTGCCGACCGGGCCGACGACGTGCCTGATCCGCGAGATCAGCTATGTCCTCCCCGATGCCTATTCCCAGGAGCAGCGCCGCGAGATGAAGGCGGCGCGCTACCTCAACTGGCGCATCAACCGCCAGGTCAACGCCGAGGACACCGAACTGATCACGCGCGTGCAGTTGGGCATGGCGTCGAAGAGCTTCACCATGGGGCCGCTCAGCGACAAGGAAGTGTGCCTCAAGCATTTCTGTTCGCGGATGCGCGAGATCATTCCCGAGGCGCGGCTGGAGAGGGCGCCGGCCGCAGGGTGGAGCAGGGCATGACAATAATATCCCCGTTCGCATCGAGCGAAGTCGAGATGCCCATCGGTGGCGCGCGCCTTCGGGGTGTCTCGACTTCGCTCGACACGAACGGAGGTTAGCGTGGCAGATTCCCCACCAGTCATCATCGTCGGCGGCGGTCCCGCCGGTATGGTCGCGGGCCTGTTGCTCGCGCGCGCCGGTGTGCCCGTCACCGTCCTCGAAAAACACGCCGATTTCCTCCGCGACTTTCGCGGCGACACCGTGCACCCCTCGACGCTCGAGCTGTTCAACGAGATCGGATTGCTCGATGAATTGCTGAAGGAACCGCACGCCGCGATCGACACGATGACGCTCAATCTTCTGGGGGGCCAATATACGATCGCGACGATGAAGCATCTGCCCGTCGCGGCCCGCTTCGTCGCGATGATGCCGCAATGGGACCTGCTCGATTTCATCGCCGGGCAGGGCAGGCGTTACCCGACCTTCGACCTCCGCATGTCGACCGAGGCGACCGGGCTGACCTATAACGCCGCCGGGCGCGTCAGCGGCGTGACGCTGGCGGGCGGCGAGACCTTGTCCGCCCGACTCGTCATCGCCGCCGACGGGCGCCGTTCGGTGCTGCGCGACGCCGCCGAACTGCCGCTTGAGGATCTGGGTGCGCCGATGGACGTGCTGTGGTTCCGCGTGCCGGTGCCCGCGGGCATGGATATGTCGGAGGTCGCACTCGGCACGATCGACCGGCGCGGCATGGTCGTCGCGATCCCGCGCGGCGATTATTGGCAATGCGCGCAGGTGATCGAAAAGGGCGGCTTCGCGGCGATCGAGGCAAAGGGCATTGCCGCCTTCCGCGACAATATAGTCGGCCTCGTCCCCGGCCTTGGCGCCGGGATCGATGCGATCGCCAGCTTTGACGACGTGAAATTGCTTACGGTCGCGCTCGACCGGCTGACGCGCTGGTCGCGCCCCGGCCTGCTCGCGATCGGCGACGCCGCGCACGCGATGTCACCCGTCGGCGGCGTCGGGATCAACCTCGCGGTGCAGGATGCGGTCGCGGCCGCGAACATTCTCGCCGCGCCGCTCGCCGCCGGCGCCGATCCCGACCCGTTGCTGACGAAGGTGCAGGAGCGCCGCTGGAAACCCACCACGCGGATGCAGGCGCTCCAGCGTTTCGCGCATCGGAATATCATCGAACCGATGCTGCGCGGTGAAATCACGCGCGTCCCGCTCGCGGTCCGCCTGCTCGACCGCATTCCGCTGCTTCGCCGTATCCCGGGCCGCATCCTCGGCCTCGGCTTCGGACGCCAGCATGTCCAATCCCCGCTCGCGAAAGAATTTCCATGACCAAAGCCTATGACGCGCTGATCATCGGCGCTGGCCACAACGGCCTCGTCTGCGCCTTCTATCTCGCCCAGGCGGGGCTGAAGGTCCGCATCGTCGAGGCGCGCGACGTCGTCGGCGGCGCCGCGGTGACCGAGGAATTCGCGCCGGGGTTCCGCAATTCGGTCGCGAGCTACACCGTCAGCCTGCTCCAGCCGAAGGTGATCGCCGACATGAAGCTCGCGGACCATGGCTATCGCGTCATCGAACGCCCGATCAGCAACTTCCTGCCGCAGGAGGATGGAACCTATCTGAAGCTCGGCGGCGGGCTCGAACGCACGCAGGCCGAATTCCGCAAATTCTCGGTCCGCGATGCCGAGATGCTGCCGCAATATTATGACGCGCTCGAAAATGTCGCCGAACTGCTCCGCGACCTCGCGCTCCGCGTCCCGCCCAATGTCGGCGAAGGGCTGCGGACGCTGCTCGACGGCGCGCGGCAGGGGCGGCGCTTCGCAGGGCTCAGCCTCGAACAGCAGCGCGACGTGCTCGACCTGTTCACGAAATCGGCGCGCACGATGCTGGGCAGCTGGTTCGAAAGCGAGGCGGTCAAGGCCGCCTTCGGCTTCGACGCGGTGGTCGGCAATTACGCCAGCCCCGACACGCCGGGCAGCGCCTATGTCCTCCTCCACCACGTCTTCGGCGAGGTGAATGGCAAGAAGGGTGCATGGGGCCACAGCGTCGGCGGCATGGGCAAGATCACCGAGATCATGGCGAAGGTCTGCCGCGACATGGGTGTCGAGATCAGCCTCGAAAGCCCGGTCGACAAGGTCCTCGTCGACGGCGGCAAGGCGGTCGGGGTCAAGCTCGTGGGCGGCGAAGAGATCGCCGCAGCGCGCGTGATCGCCAACGTCGGACCGAAATTGCTCTACGAACGGATGATCGACGCGGCCGACTTGCCACAGGACTTCCAGCGCCGGATCAGGGGCTTCAAGGCGGGCAGCGGCACCTTCCGTATGAATGTCGCGCTGTCCGAGCTGCCGAAGTTCACCTGCCTTCCCGAACCCGGCGAGCACCACCAGTCGGGGATCATTCTCGCGCCGACGCTCGACTATATGGACCGCGCCTTCCTCGACGCGAAGCAGTTCGGCTGGTCGAAGGCGCCGATCGTCGAGATGCTGATCCCCTCGACCGTCGACGACAGCCTTGCGCCTCCGGGTTGCCACGTCGCCAGCCTTTTCTGCCAGCAGTTCGCGCCTGAATTGCCGGGCGGCCGCGACTGGGATGACGAGGAAGAAGCCGCGGCCGACTGCATCATCGATACGGTCGAAAAACACGCCCCGGGTTTCCGCGCCAGCATCATCGCCCAGACGCGCCTGTCGCCCAAGGGGCTCGAACGCAAATTCGGCCTCGTCGGCGGCGACATCATGCACGGAAATATGAGCCTCGATCAGCTATGGGCCGCGCGCCCCGTGCTCGGCAACGGCGGCTATCGCGGGCCGGTGAAGAGCCTCTATATGTGCGGCGCGGGCACGCATCCGGGCGGCGGCGTCACCGGCGCGCCGGGGCATAATGCGGCGCAGGTCATCCTACGCGACCGGGGTTTCTTCGCGCCGCGCTGGCGCTGACCATCGCGTCCAGATGTAGAGCGGCAGCCCCGCGACCATCAGGATCAGGCTCATCGCGCTGACCCCGATCCCGGCGCCCCACAGCGTCCATATCGCATAGGCGAGCCCCGCGAGCGCCACCGGGATCGCGACGCGCAAGCGCAGCGCCGCCGCGGCGCAGGCGAGGTAGAGCCACAAGGTCACCGAGGTCGAGAGGATCGCCATGAAGGTGAACATCTCGCTGGTCGACTTGCTGTTGTTCAGGATGACGCAGCCGGTCGCGATCGCGCTCGATACGAGCAGCGCCGCGGCGGGGGTGCCGTGGCGGTTCGTCTTCGCGAACCAGGCGGGAAGCAGCCCCTGTTCGGCAAGGCGCGCGGGTTGTTCGGCCTGGATTAGCGTCCAGCCGTTGAGCGCGCCGAGCGCGCTCACCGCGGCAAAGGCGGCGATCCACACCGCTGGGCCGTGCCCCCAATAGGTTTCGGCGAACAGCGCGAAGGGCGCTTCCGACGTCGCGACCGCCGCGGCAGGGAGCATCAGCGCGATCGCCGAACAGACGATCAGGTAGAGGACGCCGGTCGCGAGGGTGCCGATGATCGTCGCGCGCGGGATGGTGACCGTGGGGTTTGCCACCTTGTCGGCGGCGACGCTCGCCGATTCGAAACCGAGCAGCGCCCATAAAGTCAGGATCGCCGAGCCGCTGACCGCTGTGAGCGACAGGCCTTCGGCGGGGAAGGGGGTGATCGCCACGGGCTCGCCGCGTCCGAAAGCAATGGGGATCAGCACGACGATGGTGACGAGCGGGATCAGCTTGATCGCGAGCGTGACGATCTGGAAGCGCCCCGCCGCGCGCGCGCCCTGCCAGTTGATCGCGGTGACGAGCCAGATGAGCGCGATCGTCGAGATTGCCATATGATCGCCGAGCGCCGGCGCGAAGAGGCTGAGGAAGCTGACCGCCGCGACGGCAAGCGTCACATTGGCGGTCCACACCGACACCCAATAGGCCCAGCCGATCATAAAGCTGGGAACGCGCCCGAAGGCGCGCTCGACGAAGCCCGTCGGCCCGCTTGCGGCAGGAAAGGCGACGGTCAACCGGGCGATGACGAAAGCGAGCGCGAGCGCCCCCGCGATCGTGATCGCCCACCCGGCGACGCCGTTCCAGCCGAAGGGCGCGAGGCTGGCGGGGAGCAGGAACACCCCCGACCCGATCATATTGCCCATGACGAGCGCGATGCACATCGTAAGGCCGAGCTTGCGGCCCGGCCTTTCGCTGCCGGTCGAAAGTTCGGTCACCCGGTCAGAATTCCTTGCTGACCTTGATCCCGATCAGGCGCGGGCGAACCACCGTGTCGTAAAAGACGCCGCCATTGTCGGTCAGCCCGTCGGGGTCGCCGCAGGTGGTTTCGAGACACTGGACGCCGGCGTTGATGACGCCGTTGCTGTCGAACAGGTTCGTTGCGAAGAGCTCGGCCTTCCAGCTCTCGCCCTTCACCCCGACGCTGACGTCGGCGGTCGTATAGGCGTCGAACATGCCTTTGATGCCGTTTTCGAGCGTGCGAACGTCGCTGCGTCTCTTGCCGATATGGTTGACCGCGAACTGGACATGCGCGCCGAGATCGCCGACCGGAAATTCGTAGCGCGCGACGATATTGCCCTTGAACTTTGGCGTGATGGGCAGGCCGGCGCCCTTCGGCGCGAGCAACGCATTGTCGGCGCCGTCGGCACCCGGCAGCGTGCAGTCGAAGGCGTCATTGGCGATCGCACAGAAATCGCGGCGGATTTCGGCGTCGTTATAGCTCATCCCCGCGTTGATCGAGAAACCATTCTGCCGGTAACCGAGGTCGAGTTCGATCCCGCGAATCCGCGCGACGCCCGCATTGCGGATTTCGCTAAGGCCATTGAGCCCGAGGAACGACAGCTGGATGTCGTTCCAGTCCTGCTGGTAGATCGCGCCGTTGAAACGCACCGGACCCCAGCTCGTCTTCCACCCGAATTCATAATTGTCGAGCGTGTCCGACCCATAGGGCGGCAGCGAACCGCGCCGGTTGATGCCGCCGGGACGGAAACCGCGCGACCAGGTCGCATAGACGAGCGCATCGTCGCTGAACTTGTAGGTCAGGTTCAGCTTGTGGATGAAGTCGGTCTTTTTCGTCCTTTTGTCGAGATTGGTGCAGGGCGACCCGTCGACCACCGCCGGCGCCTGGCACGCATAGACCGGATTGCCGCTGAAACCGGGATTGTTGTAGCCGAAGAAGCCGACGAGGCTGTTGTCATATTTATACACGCGGCCGCCGCCGGTCAGCGTCAGCCGGTCGGTAATGTCGAAGCTGATCTCGCCGAACGCGGCATAGTCGCGGTCGACGCGGATCTGCTTGGTCAGCCAGATATTGTCGACCGTGCCCGGGACCTCGAGATCGTCGGACAGGCCGTCGATAATATAATGCTGCTCGATATTATGCTTCTGCCGCTGCCAGAAGACGCCACCGATGAAACGGATGCGCGCGTCGGCGGGCGACGCGACGCGGGCTTCGAAGAAATTGCGCCGGTAGCGGTCGATGCCCTCGATATACTGGTTCGGGCTGATCTGGTCGCCGGCATTGTCGTAAAGATAGACCGCCGATCCATAGAGCGCGTCATAGAAATAGGCATAGTCCGAATAATCGCTTTCGACATCGGTCTTGCGGCGCAAATGCCCGCCGGTGACGGTCAGGTCCCAATTGCCCAGCTTGCCCTCGATCGTCAGCGCCGCCTGCAGCCATTTATCCTTCGACGATTCGGGGTTGTATTGGACCGTCTGGAGCTTGCCGGTGACCGCGTTCGATCGTTCCTGCGCATAGCTGCCGTTGGTTTTCTGGATCTGGCCCATGATCGTCGGGCGCAACGTCCAGTCGTCGTCGAGATCGATGCCGAGCGCGAGGCGCGCGCCATAGGTGTCGGCGTCGTTGTAATTCTTCTCGGCCAGCCCCGCATTGGTCTGGACGATGTCGTCGCCGGGCAGGTCGACGAGGTCGTCGCCGACATAGCGTTTGATCGGATAGGTGCGGCTGCCCGCGATATTGTCGATATAGCCGGCGTCATGGCGATACCAGCCGACGAGGCGCAGCGCCGCGCGCTCGCCGAGCGGGGCGTTGATGAAGCCTTCGACGACGCCGCCGAAATCGCCGTGCGCGACATTGTTGAGCTCGACCCCGACTTCGCCATAGGTGCCGCTGGTGTCGGGCCGGTTGGTGACGAGCTTGATCGTGCCCGCCATCGAACTCGCGCCGTAAAGCGTGCCCTGCGGCCCGGCGAGCGCCTCGACGCGCGCGAGGTCATAGGCATGGATGTCGAGCGCGCCCTGAATCGTCGTGATCGGCATTTCGTCGAGGTAAGTGCCGACCGTCGGCAGCGACGCCGAATGATTGGCATTCTCGCCCGACGCGACGCCGCGGAAATAGACCTGGCTGAACCCGGGCGCGGCGGTCTGGATCGTTACCGACGGCAGGAATTTGACGAGGTCCTGGAATTCCTTGACCTGCAGTTCGTCGAGCCGTTCGGTGCCGATCGCGGTGATCGCGAGCGGCACGTCCTGCAAATTCTGTTCGCGCTTCGACGCGGTGACCACGATGTCGCGGTCGTCGTTGGTGTTGGTTTGCTGTGCGAGCGCGGTCCCCGACGAGCACAGGATCGTGCTGCCGAGCAGAAAAGCGCCGCTGGTCGTGAATACTGTCGATAGCTTCCGCATGAGATCCCCCTCAAATGACAGTCATGTGACGGAGAATGACGCAGCACGGCGCAAGCGCAAGCATTGTTGCGCGGCGCGGCGGTCGTTGGTCGAAAATGTCGCGGGCTGTTGCCGAAAGGCAACGTTTTGTCGCGGGATCGCTTAACGGAAATCGGCGGGCACGGCCGGGTAGGCGGTGAGCACGGGTCCCAATGCGTCTTTCAGCGGGTCGAGCCATTTTTCATAGGGTTGCCATTGCCCGACGCCGTCGCGGTTGATCGGGCGGCGCACCTGCTCGCTCGATGCGGTGCGCACGGCGCGCGCATTGGCGTGGAAGCTCAGGCAAGCCTCCTCGAACGGCTGGTCCAGAAAGGCGAGCATCGCGCGGACTTCGGCCTCGGGGTCGTCGAGCAAGGTTTCGTGGATCACGCGATGGACGCGGCCGGGCTGGACTGCATCGATATGCGCCATCAACCGCACATAGTCGCGGTAATAGGCACCGACATCGCCAAGGCCGTAGCTGAACGCCTGCCCCCTGGCGAAATGCTGGCGGAAGTTGGAAAAGCAGCAGTCGAGCGGATGGCGCCGTGCGTCGATGATCTTCGCGTTAGGCAGGATCAGCCGGATGAAGGCGGTGTAGAGCCAATTGTTCGGCAGCTTGTCGATATAGAAGGGCTTGTCCGTCTTGCGCTGCACCGCGGTGCGTTCGAGGAAGGCGGCGCCAAGGTCGGCAAGCGGCGCTTCGGCCAGCGCCTCGATCCAGCGGCGGCCGTCCTGCTTCGTCTCGCGGCCGAGCCCGAGGGCGAGCGCCGGAATGTCGGGCAGCTCCATCGTGCCCTCGATCGCCGAATGGCAGCTAAGAATCTGTTCGATCAGCGTCGATCCCGCGCGCGGCATGCCGAGGATGAAGAGGGGGTCGGGCGCCGGATTGCCAGCGCCCGCGCGCGCCGCGAAGAATTCGGGGGTGCAGGCGGCGATGATCGCGTCGACCGCCGCGCTGGTTTCGGCGGCGCGATAGCCGAGCTGGTCCGATCGAATGGCGTTGCCCGCGGCATAGTGGCGGAACGCCGGTCCATGCTCGCCGGCATCGTCATAGGCCTTGCCGAGCGCGAAATGCAGGTGGAGCCGGTCGTCGGCGCGCGCATCGCTGTCGGGTTCGGCGGCAACAAGTGCTGTCTGCGTCCTTGTCGGGTCAGCGGCGGCAAGCGCCGCTTCCATGGCCGCGCGCTCTTCCGCTCCGAAGCGGATCGTCTTGAGGTTCGCGAGGCTCCACCAGATTTCGCCGAGCCCCGGATCGGCGGCGAGTGCGTGGCGATAGGCGGCGATGCCGTCGTCCTGCCGTCCGACCGTCTTCAGCATATGACCGTAGCTCATCCACAGCTTGGCATGATCGGGGAAACGGCGGGTCAATTCCGCATAGAGCGCCAGCGCCTCGTCATAGCCGCCGATGCGGCCAAGCGCAGCGGCGCGGAGGTTTGCGTGCGCCGGATTGTCGGGATCGTCGCCGAGCACGGCTTCGAGGGTTTCGGCCGCCTTGGCAAAGCGGTTCTGCTTGTAATGGACCGTGGCGAGATTGGCGCGCGCCGCGCCGAAGCCGGGCGCGAGCTGCAGGGCGCGCGACAGCAGTTTTTCGGCGTCCTCATAACGCCCGAGCCGCCCCGCGACTTCGGCGAGCATGCGGATCGCCGCGACGTCGGTCGCATCCTCGCGCAGCCGCCCGCGCAGCGCGCCCTCGGCATCGGGGAGGCGGTTTTCGGCCAGCGCGAGCGCCGCGGCGACCATCGCCTCGTCGTGCACCGCTGCCGAAACTGCGGCGAGCGAAGCCGCCTCTGCCTCTTCCTCACGACCCAGCGCGCGCAGCGCCTGCGCGGCAAGCCGGTGCGCCGCCGATGATGTCGGCACTTCGTCGATGATCGCCCGCGCCTGCGCCAGCGCCGCGTCGGGCTGGCCGTTCAGAAGCTGGCGGGCGTTGGCGAGCGCCTGGTCGAGCGTGACGGTCGCCAAATCCGTCAGCTCAGCTTTTTGCCGCGCGGGCTTTCGCGACCGCCTGCCGCAGCGCGTCGTAACCGATCTGCCCCTGGAACAGCTGGTTGCCGACGACCCACGTCGGGGTGGCGTTGAGCTGGAGCTGGGTCGCGATCGCGAGGTTGCTGTCGAGTTCGCGCTGGAACAATGCCTCGTTCGCGGTCGCATCGGCGCTGCCGTCGGTGACGACGCCGGCCTTTGCAGCCGCTGCAGCGATGGCGGCGGGTTGGAGCGAGGACGCCTGGAACATCGCATGGTGGAAGGCGTCATATTTGCCCTGCCGCGCGGCGGCGAGCGCCATGATCGCGGCGTCGCGGCTCTGCGGCGCGATGATCGGCAGCTCGCGGAACACGACCTTCAGCCTTTTGTCCTCGCGGATCAGCCGGTCGACGTCGGGCACGCTCGCGCGGCAGAAACCGCAGGCATAGTCGGTGAACACCACCAGCGTGACGTCGCCGTCGGCATTCCCCGCCCACGCGCCGGCATAGGGTTTTTCGAGCGCCGGGCGGATCGCGTCGATCGCCTTGGCGATTTCGCCCTTGCGCTGCGCTTCGAGCGCCTCGGGAATGATCTGCGGGTTCGCTTTGATGTAGTCGGCGACGATGGTCCCGACCTCGCTCTTGCTCATCCCGCCGCCGAAACGCCCGCCGAGCCAGAAGACGAGCGCGAGCAGCAACAGACCGCCGATCGCCAGACCCCATATGCGCGTGGAAACGCCTTCCATCCCGGTCCCCTTGATTTGCGGCAAATACGGCGACGCCATCGCTTTGGCGGTCGCGGGCTTTTTCGCCGGTGGGGCGATCGGCGATCGGTCGTCGCCTTCCATCATGCTCGCCATGTTTTCCGGAGCGGGCTTCGCCATGGCCGGAATCGCGGCGTCGCCCGCGAACAGCGGCAGGTCGGGCGCGGCGGCCGCGGTCGTGGCGGCTTTCGCTTCGGCTTCCTCGCGCGCGAGCAATTGTTCGAGCCCCGATGGCGGTGGCGCAAGTTCCTCGCGCGGCGCGGGGCGCAACTTGGTCGCGGCGTCGCCAATCTGCTCGCGAAGGCTGTCGCTGCCGGCCTTGGCGATATCGACGACCCCGGCCTTGGTCTTACCCGCGACCTCACCGAGCCCGCGCCCGGCGTCGCTCGACAGCTTCCGGGCCTTGTCGCCGAGCGCCATCTTCTCCCAGGCTTCGCCGCCCGCCTTGGCCGCGGCGCGGCCCGCCTGTGACGATCCGCGCCCGGCGGCGCGGGCGGCGCTTGCGGTTGCTGCCCCGGTTTTCGCGGCGAGTTCGCGTGAACGGCGCGGGATTTCCATCGCCTCGACGCGTGCGGGGATGTCGGCGCGTTCGCCGATGCGGATCGTCCAGCCGGCAAAAGCCCCGGCGCCGCTCTTGATGCGGGCCCACAGGCTCGCGGCGCCCGCCTTGATCGCCTCGGGCTTCACCAGCGGTTCGCCGCGCGGCTTCTCGGGCTTGCTATATCGCGTCAGATCGATGCCGACGGGCGGCTCTTCCTTCGGCTTCGCCAATCCTTCATCACGCGTCGGCGCGCCCATGCCCGGCGTCGGCGCGGGATCGCGCAGCCATGGCTGATAATAATCGTCTTTTTTGTCGGTCACGTATCGCCCTCGAGCATCACATCATTGCGACGCATCGCCCCTTGTCTTTCCTAAACTAACGCCGTTTGCGCTCGCGTTCCACCTCGGCGCGAGCCACCATCGAAATATCCTGTGCACGGATCCAGTCGGGGGAGCCCTGGGGCAGTCCCTGCATCGCCATTTCGGCATTACGCAGCGCGAGCCCCGCCTGTCCACCCTCAAGACTATAGCGTTCGGCCGAGGCGAGCGCCGCGCGCGCCTGATCGCCCTTGTTCGCATAGACGATGCCGAGCTGATACCAGGCGAACGGATTCTGGTTGTCGAGCGCGACCGCCGTTTTCAATACCCGTTCGGCCTCCGGGAAATTGGCGGGATCCTCGGTGGCGATGAGCGCATGGCCAAGCGTCGCGCTGATCAGCGGCTGCGACCGCGAATTGGTGACCGCTTTGCGCAGCGGCGGAATCGCTTCCTCGGGGCGCCCCGATTCGAGCAGCACCTGGCCCTCGAGTTCGAGGAAATAGGGGTCGTTCGGGTCAGTGGCGAGCAACCCCTCGACTTCCGCGAGCGCTTTTTGCGGATAGGCGCTCTTGTGCCAGGCATAGGCGCGGGCATAGCGTGCGGGGATGCTGCTGTTGCTCTCGGGAAATTTGCGCAGTGTCCGCTCGGGCTCGGACATATAGCCCGACAGCTTGGCCTTGATCCGCTGGAATCTTTTTTCGATCGCGGGGTCGGCGGGCTTGTTCCACGCGGGATCGATGACATAGACCTCGCGCAGCGTCTGGATGCGGTCGCCCGACATCGGATGGGTGCGGCCATAGGCCTGATCATCGTCCTGCTTCACCGCATAGCGGAATTCGAGATTCTGCAATTTCTTGAAGAAGGCGAGGCTGCCGCGGCCGCTGATCCCGGCCTTCGACAGATATTGCGCGCCCGCCGCATCGGCGGTCGATTCCTGGACGCGGCTGAAAGCGAGAAACTTGCCCATCGCGGCCTGCTGTCCCGCCATCATGACGCCCATGCCGGCTTCGCCCGCGCCGGCGGCGATCGCCGCGGCGCCGAGCAGCAGGCTGAGCAGCGAAATATTGGTCGCCGCCTTGGCGCCGTCGTTCACACGAATGGCATGGCCGCCCATGACGTGGCCCAGTTCGTGCGCGAGCACGCCTTGTACCTCTTCGGCGGTGTCGGCCGCCTCGATCAACCCGCTGAAGACATAGATGTCCTGGCTGCCCGCGACAAAGGCGTTGATGCTGCGGTCGCCGAGCAGGTGGACGCGCACCTGCCCCGGCTGAAGCCCCGCCGCGACGAGCAGCGGGTCCATCATGTCCTGAAACAGCGCCTCGGTCTCGGCATCGCGCAGGATCGACTGCGCCATCGCGGGGCGCATCGCGACCGCAAGCATCGCGAGCAAGGTCAGCAGGATACGGAAAACGGGGCGCGGCCCTGGCGCCCCGGGCACAGGTTGCGGCGGGAAAGCGGTCATCCCCGCCTCTCTTGCGCCGCGCGCCTGAACCCCGAGTGAAGCCATAAAGGCTTATTGGGGTTCAGCGCGCGCGGACGCAAGGTCAGCGTGCGATTTCCGCGATCAGTTGCCGCCGTTCAATTGCCGAACGTGCGTTGCCACCAGCCGCGACGCGGTTCGCCGTCGGGACCTACGCCTTCGCCATCCTCGTCGCCATTGGCGGCGACCGGTTCGGCCTCGCGCGTCGTGGTAGCTTCGGGAGCGGCTTCGGCGGCGACGGCCTTTTTGGCGCGGCTCGCGCGTTTCTTTGGCGCCGGCTTGACGGGTTCGGCTTCGACGGCGGCTTCGGCCGGAACGTCGGCGACCGGTGCCGCGGCTTCTGCGGCTTCGGCCTCGGCAGCCGCAGCGGCCTTCGTCTTGCGCGGCGCGCGCTTGCGCTTCGGCTTTTCCTCGGCGACCGGTGCTTCTGCGGCTTCGGCCTCGGCGACTTCGACGACCTCTACGGGTGCCGCTTCCGCCTCGACCATGGCTTCATCGGCGGTTTCCGCCGTATCGGCCTTTTTGCGACCGCGGCCCCCACGGCGGCGGCGCGGCTTGGCTTCGGCTTCTTCGGCCTCCACATCGGCAGCAACCTCGACGATTTCGGCCGGCGCGACGTCGGCTTCTTCGGTCTCGGCGGTATCGTCGGCGCGATCTTCACCGTTCTCGCCGCCTTCGGCAATCTCATTGCCTTCCTCGTCGCGGCGTCCACGGCGGCCGCGACGACGGCGGCGGCGGCGCTTGCGGCCCTCGCCGTCGGTGTCGCTATCACCATCTTCGCCAGCGCGTTCGCGCGACCGCGCGGGCCGTTCGTCGGCGGTCTCTTCTTCGGCTTCTTCTTCCTCGTCCTCGGGATAATCGTCGTCGTCGTCATCCTCGATCGGCGCGATCGGGGCAAAGCTGCGGCGCTGGGTCGGCGGCGGGCCGCTCACCTCGACCGCCATGCGCGCACCCTCGGTCTCGCCGTCGGGCAGGATTTCGACCGTGACGCCGTAGAGTTCTTCGATCTCGCGCAGTTCGCGGCGCTTTTCGTTGAGGAGGTAGAAGGTCGCTTCCTGGCTGGCGCGCAGGGTGATCTTGTTGCCCTTGCCGCGTGCGGCTTCCTCTTCGATCAGGCGCAGCGCGCTGAGGCCCGCCGACGAGGCGGTGCGGACGAGGCCGGTGCCCTCGCAATGCGGGCATGGGCGCGTCGAGGCTTCGAGCACCCCGGTGCGCAGGCGCTGGCGGCTCATTTCCATCAAGCCAAAGCCCGAGATGCGGCCGACCTGGATGCGTGCGCGATCGTTCTTCAGCGCATCCTTCATCGCGCGTTCGACCTTGCGGACGTTCGAGCCATGATCCATGTCGATGAAGTCGATCACGACGAGCCCGGCCATGTCGCGCAGGCGCAGCTGGCGGGCGATTTCGGCCGCCGCTTCAAGGTTGGTGCTGAGCGCGGTCTGCTCGATATTATGTTCGCGCGTCGACCGGCCCGAGTTGATGTCGATCGACACCAGGGCCTCGGTCGGGTTGATCACCAGATAGCCGCCCGATTTCAGCTGGACGACGGGGTTGAGCATCCCCGCGAGCTGATCCTCGACGCCGTAGCGTTGATAGAGCGAGACGGGGTCGGCATATTGCTTCACGCGCCGCGCATGGCTCGGCATCAGCAGCTTCATGAACTGCTTCGCGGCCTTGTAGCCCTCGTCGCCTTCGACGAGCACTTCCTCGATGTCTTTATGATAAATATCGCGGATCGCGCGCTTCACCAGGTCGCTGTCCGAATGGACCAGCGCCGGTGCGCTCGATTCGAGCGTCTTTTGGCGAATCTCGTCCCACAGGCGCGCGAGATAATCGAAGTCGCGCTTGATCTCGACCTTGGTGCGGCTCATCCCCGCGGTGCGGACGATACAGCCCATCGTCGGCGGCAGGTTGAGCTCGTCGATCATGGCTTTGAGCTTGCGGCGGTCGGCGCCGTTCGAAATCTTGCGGCTGATCCCGCCGCCGTGCATCGTGTTCGGCATCAGCACGCAATAGCGGCCGGCGAGCGACAGATAGGTGGTGAGCGCAGCGCCCTTGTTGCCGCGTTCTTCCTTGACGACCTGGACCAGCATCACCTGACGGCGACGGATGACGTCCTGAATCTTGTAGCGGCGGCGCAGCGACATGCGGTTTTCACCGTCTTCGTCGTCGCCCCGGCGGCTGCGTCCGCGGCCGCCCTTGCGATTGTTGTTGCCGCGCCCGCGGCCCCGACCCCGGCGATCGCCGCGGCCGTCCCCGGCCCCTTCTGCGCCCTCTTCGCTTTCGCCTTCCTCGGCGTCGCCATTGTCTTCGTCGGAATCATCGTCCTCGCCCGAATCATCGTCCTCGCCGACGGTTTCGGGCGCCGGGGCGTCGCCATTCTCGTCTTCGTCGTGATATTCGACGTCGGCAACATCGCCTTCGAGTTCGTCGAGGTCTTCCTCGGCGCGCTGCGCGGCGGCGGCGGCATGTTCGGCCTCTTCGCGCAGCAGCGCGTCGCGGTCTTCCTTCGGAATCTGGTAATAGTCGGGGTGGATTTCGCTAAAGGCGAGGAAGCCGTGGCGATTGCCGCCATATTCGACGAACGCCGCCTGAAGCGACGGTTCGACACGGGTAACCTTGGCCAGATAGATGTTGCCCTTGAGCTGCTTGTGCTCGGCGGACTCGAAATCAAACTCCTCGATTCGGTTGCCCTTGGTGACGGCGACCCGGGTTTCTTCCCGGTGCCGCGCGTCGATCAACATGCGCGTGGTCATTAGATACACTCCAAGCGCGCCTCGGCGCGCCCTCAAAAAATCCCGCTAACTCTCCTTGCGGACAGCCGCGGCGGATACGGGTGAAAGAAAAAAAGACGTTATTGCCGAAAGGAGCCTGCGTCCGGTCCTGGACGCGCATGCGGTCTTCAAATCCGGCGACGACCGGGGCGAAAGCGCCCGCGTCGGGATTTAAAGAGGGCATGGCAAGCCTCATACGGCATCAACCTGTTACGGGATGAGCGGGCGGGCAGGGCGGGCGTGTGGCTAACGCCCCGACTGTCCGGTCAACCGGGTGGACTGGCGGCAGGCATGTCCTTCCCAATATGTCCGGCGCCAAGGCGGCCATGATCCGCATATTCGCGGAGCAGGCCTTCCCCTCAAAAGGCCGGACGGCACCGGGAACGACGCCGTCAGTGATGGCGTGCTAGCATCGGCACAGGCCGACGGCAACCACAACCACCCCAGAAAGATAGGATGGCGCGGAGGTGTTGCAAGAAAACCATCGCGTTCACGCCGATAAGGCTGGACCATCGCGCGCCTTGGACGGCATAGACGCGCCATGAGCCCGCTGCTCGTCCTGATTGGCCTGATCTCAGCCCCCTCGGCAGCCTTGCCGGGCTCCGCCGGCGCGATCCATGTCGACCCGCGTCCGGTCGCCGCAGGCAAATTCGACCCGGCATCGCGGGCCCGGCACGGCGAATTGCAGCCGTTCACCGGCTTTCGCGCCAGACGCCCCGAAAAACGCTACAGCGTGACGGTCCCGATCGGAAAGCCCAAGCCCGCGGTGGCGCTGCCGCGCATCGAAGGCCCCGCCGACGCCCGCCTGCCGCTGGTCGTGATCGACGCGGGGCACGGCGGGCACGACCCCGGCGCGGTCTCGCCGCACGATGGCAGCCGCGAAAAGGACATCACATTGGCGCTCGCTCGTGCGATCCGCAAAGATCTGCTCGCCTCGGGCCGGGTGCGCGTCGCGCTCACACGCGCGGACGATCGCTTCCTCGTGCTCGAGGAGCGTTACGGTATCGCGCGGCGATTGAAGGCCGATTTGTTCATCTCCGTTCACGCCGACGCCGCCGAGAATCAGGATGCCAGCGGCGCATCGATCTATACGCTGGCCGAAGTCGCCTCCGACCGCGAGGCGGCGCGGCTTGCGGCGCGCGAAAACAAGGCGAATATCATCAATGGCGTCGACCTCGGCGCGCACAGCGGCGATGTATCGGCGATCCTGCTCGACCTCACCCAGCGTGAGACGATGAACCTTGCCTCCGACTTCGCGCGGCTGCTCCAGCGCGAGGCGTCCGACGAGGTCGAATTCCGCACCACCGCGCACCGCTTCGCCTCCTTCATCGTGCTGAAGGCGCCCGATACCCCGTCGGTGTTGTTCGAAACCGGCTTCGTCTCGAACAAGGACGACGTCGCATTCCTCGTCTCGCCCGCCGGGCAGAAGAAGATCGCGCGCGGCGTCCGCGAGGCGGTACAGGTCCACTTCGCGCGGCAGATCGCCGAGCGTTGAGCGCCGCTTCCCAAAAAAGTTAGTCTTGACTAACTTTCTGTGTCGCGACAGCTTCACGGGGCTGGCTGCGGGAGAGGCATATGGCGTGGAACAACTGGTCGGGCAGCGTCAGCGCGAGCGCCGCGGTCGCGCGTCCGGAGAGCGAGGACGAACTGGCCGCGCTCGTCCGCAGCGCCACCAAGCTGCGCGTCACCGGCGCCGGCCACAGCTTCATGCCTTTGTGCGAATCGGACGAGCTGATCGTCAGCCTCGACGCCATGGCGGGCGCGATCCGCATTGCCGCCGATCGCCGGACCGCCCGCATTCCCGCGGGCTGGAGCATCCGCCGCTTGACCGCGGCGCTGTGGGAGGAGGGGCTGGCGCTCGCCAATCAGGGCGACGTCGATCCGCAGTCGATCGCCGGCGCGATGGCGACGGGGACGCATGGCACCGGCGTCGGCCTCGGCTCGCTATCGACCTTTGCGCGCGGTTACCGGCTCGTCGATGCCGAGGGCGAGGCGCATTGGTGCGATGCCGACACCAACGCCGACCTCTATCAGGCGCAGCGCCTGTCGCTCGGGCTGTTCGGGGTCGCGACCGAAATCGAGGTCGCGGTCGTTCCCGCCTTTCATCTCGCCGAACGGATCGAAAAGCGCCGCTGGGCTGAAATCCGCGAAAGCTATGACGAACTGGCGCGGCAGCATCGCCATATCGAATTCTGGTTCTTCCCGCACAGCGACGATGTGATTCTGAAGACGCTCGATCTCTGCGATCCGTGCGACCCGCCGCCGAGCACGACCGACATGGAGGAAGCGACCTTCCGCCGCATTCTCGACATTTCGGCGCGGCTGCCGTTTCTGACCCCCTTTCTCCAGCGCCTGATGATGAAAAGCGGCATTTCGGGCCGCCGCCGCGGGCCCGCGCACAACATCTTCCCCTCCGACCGCACGATCCGCTTCGAGGAGATGGAGTATGAGATGCCGCGCGCGGTCGGGCTCGAGGCATTGGACGAGGTCGTCGGCTGGATTCGCAGGAAACGGCTGCCCGTCACCTTTCCGTTCGAATATCGCACCGTCGCCGCCGACGATATATGGATGAGCCCGATGAATGCCGGCCCGGTCGCCGCGATCTCGATGCACCAATATGCGAAAATGCCCTGGGCCGCGCTGTTCGCTGAGGCCGAGGCGATCTTTCGCGGCGCGGGCGGGCGGCCGCATTGGGCGAAGCGCCACACGCTGAGCCGCGCCGACGTCGCCGCGCTCTATCCGATGGCGAGCCGCTATATCGCGGTGCGCCGCGCTGCGGATCCGCACGGAAAATATCTGAACCCGCATCTGGAGGCCCTGTTTGCATGAGTGACGACCGGACGCTGCACGCCCATCTGATCGGCCGCCAAGGCTCGCGCGCCGACCTCAACACCCCCGCGCTTATCCTCGACGTCGATGTGCTCGACCGCAATATCGGGTGCATGGCGGCGCTCGCGGGCGAGCGCGGCGTCGCGCTCCGTCCCCACGCCAAAACGCACAAGAGCGTCGACATCGCCAAGCGCCAGATCGCGGCGGGGGCAGTCGGCGTCTGCTGCGCGAAGATCGGTGAGGCCGAGGTTCTCGCCGGGGGCGGGGTAACCGGCATCCTCATCACCTCGCCCGTCGCCGCACCGGCCGCGATCGAGCGGCTGGCGAAGCTCGCGGCAAGTGCCGACGGGTTGATGGCGGTGGTCGACCATCCGGATATCGCGGAGCGCATCGACGCGGCGCTGGCCGAGACCGAAGCAAAGCTCGACGTCGTTATAGACATCGACCCCGGCATCGCGCGCACCGGCGTCGCGTCGGCCGAGGCCGCGATCGCGTTGGCTCGCGCGATCGATCGGTCGCCCAACCTTCAATATCGCGGCGTGCAGTTTTACTGCGGGTCGCAGCAGCATATCGAAAGCTACGCCGACCGCCGCGCCGCGATCGTCGAGCGCACCGCCTATTTGCAGGAGATGATCGCGGCGCTCGCCGATGCGGGGTTCGCGCCCAGCCTCGTCACCGGGTCGGGCACCGGCACGCACCGGATCGACCTCGACCTCGGCGTCTTCACCGAGTTGCAGGCGGGATCCTATGTCTTCATGGACAAGCAATATCTCGATTGCGACCTGACCGGAGACAGTGAGCCACCGTTCGAGGTTTCGCTGTCGGTCGACGCGCGCGTCGTCAGCGCGAACCACAGCGGTCTCGTCACGATCGACGCCGGATACAAGTCGCTTTCGACCGATGGCGGCGTCGCGGTGGTCCGGCGCGGCGCGCCCGAAACCGCCTTCTTCGCTTTCATGGGCGACGAGCATGCCGCGCTTATCGCGCCCGAAATCGGGAAGGCATTGCAGCCCGGCGATCCCGTCAGCCTGACCGTGCCGCACTGCGACCCGACGGTGAATCTCTATGATTTCTACCATGTCGTCTCCGGCGATACGCTGATCGACATCTGGCCGGTCAGCGCGCGCGGCCGGGCGCGATGACGCTCGCGGAGCGCCGTCCGCCGCAGCAGGACCGCGCGCGCCAGACGCGCGAACGGCTGCTCGACGTCGCGGGCGAATTGCTCGCAGAGGTTGGAATCGAGCGGATTTCGACCAACATGATCGCGGCGCGCGCCGGGCTGACGCCGCCCGCGCTCTACCGCTATTTCGGCGACAAATACGCCGTGCTCGAAGCCCTCGGCCGGCGGTTGATGGAGCGCCAGAACGCCGTGCTCGACGCCTGGCTCGCGCGCCACGGGCCGGCGGGAATCGCCGGCATCGCCGACCATATCGACGAACTTCTGTCCGAAAATGCCGCGGTGACGCGCGCCGAGCCGGGGGCGGTGTGGATCCTGCGGTCGCTCCACGCCTCGCCGCAACTCGTCCATGTCCGGCTCGAATCGCATCGGCATGTCGCCGGCCGGCTGACGGACGCGTGCCTTCCATATCTTCCCGGCATCGACCGCGACACGCTGTGGCCGCGGCTGCGGCTCGCGGTCGAGATCGGCTTCGCGGTCGATGAGATGCTTTACGAAGAAGATCGTGTTTCAGCGGGCGCGGCGTCCGCCCAAGTGGCCGCGATGCTTCGCACCGCGCTGCTCGACCTCACCGAAAACGCGTCATAGCCCGCCTCGCCGCAACCATGCTTTCCTTTCCGCGACACAGGCTTTAGAGGCGGGGACATATGGCCGCCGACAGTCCGCCCGATTTCCGCCTTCGCCTCCGCCGCGACGGCAATGCCGTCATCGCCTGGCTGCGCGACATGTGGACGCGGCGCTGGTTCCGCTGGCTCGGCTATCTCGCGCTCGCCGGGCTGCTTGGCATCGCGTTGATCTGGGCGGTCTTCGCGCGCGACCTGCCCTCCGTCGACCAGCTTCGCGATTATGAGCCGCCGCTGCCGACGATGGTCCGCGACGGCGAGGGCAAACCGGTTCACGCCTATGCCCGCGAACGCCGCGTCCAACTCGATTATAGCGAATATCCCCAGCTCCTGGTGCGCTCCTTCCTTGCCGCCGAGGACAAGACCTTCTTCAGCCACGGCGGCATCGATTATCCGGGCATCGCCTCGGCGATCGTCACCAATTTGACCAGCAGCGGGCGTCCGATCGGCGCCTCGACGATCACCCAGCAGGTCGCGAAGAATCTGCTGCTTACCAACGAGCTCAGCTATCGCCGCAAGGTGCGCGAGGCGATCCTCGCGATGCGCATCGAGGATGCGCTGACCAAGGAACAGATTCTCGAACTTTATCTCAACGAAATCCCGCTCGGCCGCCGCAGTTTCGGCGTGCAGGCGGCGAGCCGCGCCTATTTCGACAAGGATGTCGACCAGCTTGCGCTCCACGAAATGGCCTTCCTCGCGATCCTGCCCAAAGCGCCCGAGAAATACGGCCGCACGCGCTTCGAAAGCGAAGCGCTTGCGCGGCGCAATTTCGTGCTCGGGTCGATGGAGGATAATGGCTGGATCACCGCGGCGCAGCGCGACGCGGCGCGTGCGATGCCGCTCGGCCTGACCGACAGCGGCAACCGCGCGGTCGCGCAGGTCGGCGGCTATTATATGGAAGAGGTCCGGCGCCAGCTGATCGCCGAATTCGGCGAAACCGCCGAGGACGGCCCCCACAGCGTCTATGCCGGCGGGCTCTGGGTGCGCACACCCTATGACGGCGCGATGCAAGAGGCCGCGGCGATGGCGCTGCGCAAGGGGCTCCAGCGTTATGACGCGGGCAAGGGCTGGTCGGGGCCGATCGCAACGATCGAGACCGACGACCAGTGGCAGAGCCGCCTCGCATCGAGCTTCATCGGCATCGATTACGACAATTGGCGCGTTGCCGCGGTGCTCTCGAAATCGGGGAGCGAGGCGCGGATCGGCTTTTCGAACGGCGAGACCGGGCGCCTGCCCGCGAGCGCCGCGGGGATGCGCTATCGCAAGACCGGCGGCAGCGCCTTTTCGGCGATGCGCCCCGGCCAATTAATCGTCGTCAAATCGACCGGGGGCGACCGCTACGCGCTGCGCAATATTCCCGAGGTATCGGGCGGCATGATCGTCGAAAGCCCGCATTCGGGTCGGATCTATGCGATGCAGGGCGGCTTCGACGTCCGCCTGTCGTCCTTCAATCGCGCGACGCAGGCCGAACGCCAGCCGGGCTCGACGATCAAACCCTTCGTCTATGCCGCCGCGCTCGACAACGGCATGACCCCCGCGACGATGATCGTCGACGGGCCCTTCTGCGTCTATCAGGGCGCGGCGCTGGGCAATAAATGCTTCCGCAACTTCGGCGGCAGCGGCGGCAGCGGCGAACATACGATGCGCTGGGGCCTCGAACAGTCGCGCAACCTGATGACGGTGCGCACGGCAAGCCTCGTCGGCATGGAACCGGTCGTCGAGATGATCAGCCGGATGGGCATCGGCAAGCATGAACCCTATCTTTCGACCGCGCTCGGCGCCGGATCGACGACGGTCGAAAAGATCACCAACGCCTATGCGATGCTCGCCAATCACGGGCGCGAACTGAAGCCGCGCGTGATCGATTATGCGCAGGACCGCCGCGGCAAGGTGATCTTTCCGAAGAACTGGAAACCTTGCGACGGCTGCAACATGAAGGATTGGGACGGTCGGCCGATGCCGCGCTTCGCCAAGTCCGGCAAGCAGCTGATGGACCCGATTACCGCCTATCAGGTCGTCCATATGCTCGAAGGCGTCGTCCAGCGCGGCACCGCGGTGCGGCTGCGCGACCTCGATGTCCCGCTGTTCGGCAAGACCGGGACGACCTCGGGCCCGAACGACGTCTGGTTCGTCGGCGGCACGCCCGACGTGGTTGCGGGCATGTATATCGGTTTCGACCAGCCGCGCAGCATGGGCGGCTATGCCCAGGGCGGCAGCTACGCCGCGCCGATCTTCAAGGATTTCGCGCACGCGGCGCTCGCCGATCGCCAGCCGATCCCGTTCTCCGCGCCAAAGGGTGTGCGCATGGTGCGCATCGATCGCCAGTCGGGCCGGCGCGTCTATGGCGCCTGGCCGGGCACCGATCCCAAGGCCTCGATCATCTGGGAGGCCTTCAAGCCCGAAAGCGAGCCGCGGCGGACGATTCGCGAAGAAGAGATCAAGCCGGCCAAGGCACCGCAGCGGCAGGACGTGCCCGTCCAGCAAAGTCCGGGCCGGCGCAGCGATAGCGAATTCCTGGAGGATCGCGGCGGCATCATCTGACGCGCCGCCGCTCCTTCCGAGCCTCCTTTCCTTGGGGGCCCGGAGGCCCTAAGGGCGGGATCAACATATTTCAGGAGCAAGGACATGCGCGCCGAAGCGCAGGATCATATCGACAAGATTGGCGCCGCGCTGGCGCTGCTGCGGCGTTTCCTCGACTGGGACCGCGCGGTGCGGCGGCTCGACGAACTCAATGCGAAGGTCGAGGACCCGGCACTGTGGAACGACGCCAAGGCGGCGCAAGAGGTCATGCGCGAACGCCGCCGGCTCGACGAGGCGATCACCGCGACGCGCGCGATCGAAACCGAATGCGCCGATACGGCGGAGTTGATCGAACTCGCCGAAATGGAAGGCGACGAGGCGATGGTCGACGAAGCCGTCGCGTCGCTCGGCGTCCTCGCGGCGCGCGCCGAAGAGGACAAGATCAAGGCGCTGCTCGCGGGCGAGGCCGACGCCAACGACGCCTATATCGAGGTCCATGCCGGTGCCGGCGGCACAGAGAGCCAGGACTGGGCCGAGATGCTCCAGCGCATGTATATGCGCTGGGCCGAAAAGCGCGGGATGAAGGTCGAGCTCGTCGAATATCAGGCGGGCGAACAGGCGGGCATCAAGTCGGCGACGATGCTGGTGAAGGGCGAGAACGCCTATGGCTATGCCAAGACCGAAAGCGGCGTCCACCGCCTCGTCCGCATCTCGCCCTACGACAGTTCGGCGCGCCGCCATACCAGCTTTTCGAGCGTTTGGGTCTATCCGGTGATCGACGACAATATCGAGATCGAGATCAACGAGGGCGACCTCAAGATCGACACCTATCGTGCGTCGGGCGCGGGCGGCCAGCACGTCAACACGACCGATTCGGCGGTGCGCATCACCCACATTCCGACCGGGATCGTCGTCGCGTCGCAGAACGACCGTTCGCAGCACAAGAACCGCGCGACCGCGATGGGGATGCTGAAGGCGCGGATGTACGAGGCCGAGCTTCAGAAGCGTGAGGCCGCGGCATCGGGTGAATATCAGGCGAAGACCGAAATCGGCTGGGGCCATCAGATCCGCTCCTATGTCCTTCAACCCTATCAGTTGGTGAAAGATCTGCGCACCGGGGTCACCTCGACCGCTCCCGGCGACGTGCTCGACGGCGCGCTCGATCCCTTCATGGCAGCGGCGCTGTCGCAGAAGGTGACGGGCGAAAAGGTCGAGGTGGAGGACATCGACTGATGAAGCGCGCGGCGCTCGTCCTCGCCCTTGCGCTCATGCCGCTGCTCGGCGGCTGCGACGCGCCATGGGGTGACGACAGCGACCGCGCGACAAGCGCGCGCGACTTTCCGCCCGCCGACCGGCCGGTGGCGCCGACGGTCTCGACCAAATGGTCGACCGAGGAAGCGCGCGACCGCGTCAACGAGGCCGAGGACGTCATGGATTCGGCCGATGTCCGCCCCGGCATGACCGTCGCCGACATCGGTGCCGGCGACGGCTATTATACCGTGCGCCTCGCGCAGCGCGTCGGCGCCAATGGCCGTGTGCTCGCGCAGGACATCATGCCCGAGGTGATCGAGCGGCTCGCCGACCGCGTCGCGCGCGAACGGCTCGACAATGTTTCGCTGAAACTCGGCGCGGTCGACGATCCGCGCCTGCCCGCGGCGAGCTTCGACCGCGTCTTCATGGTCCATATGTATCACGAGATCGGCGAACCCTACGCTTTCTTGTGGCGGCTGCGCCCGGCGCTGCGCAAGGGCGGACAGGTGATCGTCGTCGACGGCGACCGCCCGATCGCGCAGCACGGCACGCCTTTCCGCCTGCTCGTCTGCGAATTTCAGGCGGTGGGCTACAAGCTCGTCTCCTACGACGACAAGCAGCACGCCGGCGGCTATCTCGCGCGTTTCGTGCCCGCGGGCAAACGCCCCGAGCCCGAGGCGATCAAGGTCTGCGACAATCCGTGACGAAGTGGCCCCTCCCGCAAGCGGGAGGGGCAGCGAAACTTGCGAACTTGTTCGCTAGTTGCAGCGGGGTGGGCAATCGACACCTCGGGAGTTCGCTGCGCTCACGCCCACCCCCAACCCCTTCCGCGTGCGGGAGGGGAGGTATTCAATAAACGATCAGCCGATCCTCGACACCGACTTCGGCCATAAAGCTGACCAGCCCCGCGGCGCGGACGTGCGGCACCAGTTCGGTCGCCGCCATGCCGACGAGCGCCATGCCCGACTGGCAGACGAAGAGCGCGACCTCCATCGCGACCGCTTCCTCGATCAGCCAGGCGAGGTCGGGCTGCCCCGCCGCGCGGCGCGTCTCGTCGCCGGCGAAACGCACCGGATCGCGGAGCAACGCCGCGGCTTCGCCCTGCAGGAAAATCCGCACCGGGCGCCCGAGCGCCGCCGCGGCCACCCCGGCTTCGAGCGCCGCATAGAGCCGCCGCCCTTCGGCGACCGCGACGATGATGTTCAGGCTTGGCATATCGGGCATTCGGCGTCCTCGGGCACGCCGACTTCGCGCCAGCGGCGATCGAGCATGTCGACGATCGCGAGCCGGCCCAAAAGCGGCTGTCCCCAGCCGGAAAGCGCACGCACCGCTTCCAGCGCCGCCACCGTGCCGATCATCCCCGCGAGCGCGCCCATCACGCCGGTTTCGGCGCAGTTGATCCCTGGCCGGTCGGGGTCGTTGCCGACGAGGCAGGCGTAGCAGGCGTCCCCCGCGCGCCAGCCCTCATAGAGCGCGACCTGCCCCTCGAAGGCGCCGATCGCGGCGCTGAGCAGCGGGATTTCGAGCGCGACCGCGGCGCGATTGACCGCGAGCCGCGTGGTGAAATTGTCGCAGCCGTCGAGGATCAGGCTCGCGCCCGTCAGCAGCGCCTCGGCATTGGCTTCATCGAGCCGCTCGGCAACCGCGACGGCCGCGACATGCGGGTTGATCCGCCGCGCCGCCTCGGCCGCGACCTCGGCCTTCAGCGCGCCGATATCGGCGTCGGTGAACAGCGGCTGGCGGTGGAGGTTCGACAGCTCGACGACGTCGTGATCGATGATCGTCAACTTGCCGACGCCCGCCGCCGCGAGATACGTGATCGCGGGACAGCCGATTCCGCCAGCCCCGATGAGGGCGACATGCGCGGCTTTCAGCTTCGCCTGTCCCGCACCGCCAAAGGCCGGAAGAATGATCTGGCGCGCATAGCGGTCGAGTTCGGCGTCGCTTAGCACTATTCGCCCGGACGGCGCAGCTTGATGCCCGACAGCGAGGCGAGGCCCGCCATGTCCGCGGTCTCGTCGACCGCATCGCTTTCGACCCCGGTCGATCCGAAACCGCCCGCGCCGCGCGTCGTCTCGTCGAGCGTCTCGACTTCGGCAAAGGCCGCGCGCTGGACCGGGGCGGGCACAAGCTGGGCGATGCGATCGCCGCGTTGGATCTCGAACGGCTCGTCGCCCAGATTGGCGAGGATGACCTTCACTTCGCCGCGATAGTCGCTGTCGATCGTGCCCGGCGTGTTGAGGCAGGTGACGCCATGCTTGAGCGCGAGGCCCGAGCGCGGGCGCACCTGAACCTCATAGCCTGCCGGGATCGCCATCGCGAAGCCCGTCGCGACCGCTTGGCGCGCGCCGGGGCGGAGTGTCAGCGTTTCGGCCGCGACGACGTCCATTCCCGCCGCGCCGTCCGACGCATAGGCGGGAAGAGGCAGGCCGCCGCCGTTCGGCAGCCGCTGGATGGCGATTTCAATCGCGTTCAAGGGGGGCGCGTTTTTCGAGTTCATCGGCGATCTTTTCCATCAATTTTCGGGCGACGGCCGCTTTGGGCAGCCGATCCCAGCTGTCCACGCCGTCTTGGCTGACGATATGCACTTGGTTGCTTTCGCCGCCCATCGGGTCGGCCGAAACATCATTCGCGACGATCCAGTCGCATCCCTTGCGCGCGAGCTTTGCCTGCGCATGGGCAATGAGGTCGTTCGTCTCGGCGGCAAAGCCGATCAGCAGCGGCGGGCGCTGCGGGCTCTTGGCCAGCCCTGCCAGGATGTCGGGGTTCTCGGCAAGCGCGAGCGGCGGAACCTGCCCGCTGCCGTCCTTCTTGATCTTTTGCGGCGCGGTGTCGGCGGCGCGCCAGTCGGCGACCGCGGCGACCATGATCGCGGCATCGACGGGCAGGCCCTGTTCCACTTCGGCCGCCATCTCGTTCGCGGTCTCGACATCGATACGGATCACGCCGGGCGGCGTCGGCAGCGGCACCGGTCCCGCGATCAGCAGCACCTCGGCGCCTGCTTCGGCGGCGGCGGCGGCGATCGCGAAGCCTTGCTTGCCGCTCGACCGGTTGGCGATGTAGCGCACCGGGTCGATCGGCTCGTGCGTCGGGCCGGCGGTGATCAGGATGCGCCGCCCGAACAGCGGGCGATGGTTCGCGGGCGCGAAATCGGACTGGCCATCCAAGTCCCCCTCCCGCTTGCGGGAGGGGCTAGGGGAGGGCATGTCGGCAGACGAACGAAAGTCGTCTAATGGTAAGACTAACGACGAAACAGGCCCTCCCCCGACCCCTCCCGCAAGCGGGAGGGGAGAAGAAAACGCCGCGTCGATCGCCGCCTTGATCGCCACCGGCTCGGGCAGGCGGCCGGGGCCATATTCGCCGCACGCCATCTCGCCCTCGTCGGGCTCCATCACCGTCACGCCGTCGCCGCGCAGCGTGGCGACATTGCGTCGCGTCGCGGCGTGCAGCCACATGCGCACATTCATCGCGGGTGCGGCGAGCACCGGCTTGTCGGTCGCAAGCAGCAATGTCGTCGCAAGGTCGTTGGCGATTCCTGCGGCCATCTTCGCCATCAAATCGGCGGTCGCGGGCGCGACGACGACCAGGTCGGCTTCGCGGCTCAATTGGATATGCCCCATCTCGACCTCGTCCTTCAGGTCGAAGAGGCTGGTGTAGACCTTGTTTTCGGAGAGCGCGGCGAGCGTCAGCGGCGTGACGAACTGCTCGCCCGCGCGGGTAATCACGCAGCGCACGACATAACCCGCCTTGCGGAGCAGACGAACGAGTTCGATGCTCTTATACGCGGCAATGCCGCCGCCGATGATCAGCAGGATGCGCGGGGCGGCCATCAGCGGTGGCAAGCCTGCCCGGTGCGGGCGGCGATCGACAGGGGGTGATTCATCGCCGTCTCCTTCGCCATCCAGTTATGCGCTTCGGCTCTCCAGTTCAAGGAGAGGCCGGAATCGGGGCGGCAACGGGTTGCGCCGGCTGTCGCAGCGCGCGGGCGAGACCGGCTAGCGCGGCGGGCGCAAAGGCGAGGCCGATGAACAGCGTCGGCGTCACGAGCATCGCCCAATAGAAGTTGGCGGGACGCGCAAAGAGCATCAGCAGCGCGGCGTAGCCAAGCTGGATCAGCAACACTGCCAGCCCCAGCCGCGACCGCCACGCCGCCCAGCCGAGCAGCGCGAGCGGGACGAGCAGGGCGGCCACCCAGCCTTCGAAAAAGCGTAGCAGCGAGGATGTCTGAACGAAGGATAGATAGGCGATCCAGCCGCCCTGTCCGTGCCAGCCCTGACTTGCCGGGTCGGCGGGAGTGATGACTGCCGAGAGCGTCGTGACATGCGCCGCAAGGCCCCCGGCGAAACATAGGCCGATCGCCAGCCATCCGGCGGCCGCGCGCCAGTCGCGGTCGATCAGCGCGAACAATCCGAACAGCATCGCGACGGGCACGATCGTCTCGCGGATCGCCAGCGCGGCGGCGATGATGACCATCGCGAGCCACGGGCGGGCGGGGCGATAGAGCGCCAGCGCGAGCGCGAGGAGCGCACCCGCCGCGACTTCGTGGATAAACAGCCATTCGCGCGCCGCGAGCTGCGTCAGGTTCGCCGCGACGAACAGCGCGCCGATCGGGGCATAGCGGGGGATCCCGGCTTCGGTCCGCAATCGTCGATACCAGGCGACAATCGCCGCCCCGCCGACAAGGAGGAAAAGAAACATCGTCTTTTGCTCACCCAGCGCGGCGACGATGTGGGCCAGCGTCGGCAGGCGCACGGTGACGAAGGGGCGCAGCGGATAATGTCCACTGCGATGTTCGGCCGCCGCCGCCGTATAATAGGATTCGCCCGCCGCGACACGCTGCGCGATGCGGGCATAGAGCGCATGATCGCCGACGAGGCCGTCGAAATGCGCCGCCGAAGGGCTCGCAACCGCGACATGATTGCGGCCGACGCCGCCCGCCGCGCCCCACGCCATCAGCAGCGCCATCAAGCTGAGCACGGCCGCCGCGACCGGGCGCGAAACGCGCGCGAAGCGGTTCCAGCCGGGCGCGGCGCGCGTCATTTGCGCCAGGTCAGCGCCGACGACATGGCGAAGTTCCAGATCGCGCCGACGACGACGCCCGCGACGCCCGCGACCCACCAGCGTTCGTTATGCCCCGCCATCCACGTGCCGATGCCGATGTTGGCGACCGCGCCGAGCGCCGAAATCGCATAGAAGCTCGCAAGTCCGCCGATAAGGCGCCAGCCCTTCAACTTGCGGTCGGCATAGGTGAAGCTGTTGTTGAGGAAGAAGTTGAAGGCGATCGCGGTCATCACCGCCGCCGTCTGCGCGGTGACGAAGGCGGATTTCGCGTCCGGGTTCGGTCGAGGTCAGGCCTTAATGATTTAGGGTAAATGTCTGGTAACCAAGCGCGCCCGGTGTGCGGCGTTCAGCCGAGCCAGGTCAGGATGCCGGCGCCCGCCGCCGCGCCGGCGAGCGCGGTCAGCGCGTAACGCCACCATCGTTTTCTTTCACCCTTGTCCCACATCAACGGAATGTCGGGCAGCGGCGGTGCGGGCGGAGCGGCGCCCTTCCTCGGCAATTGGGCGTCGAGGCGGCGGATGATGTCGGGGATCAGCGCGAGCGTCTTGCCCTGTTCGCGCAGGCCATCGGCCAGCGCGGCTTCGGGGCCGAGTTCGTCGCGGATCCATTCGCTGACGAAGGGGCCCGACACGTCCCACATGTTGATCTTGGGATCGAGCATCGTCGCGACGCCCTCGACCATCACCATCGTTTTCTGAAGCAGCAGCAGGTGCGGCTGCGTCTGCATGTCGAAATCGCGCGTGATCGCGAACAGACCATCGAGCATCTGCCCGACCGAAAGCTCGCTCACCGGCTTGCCGCGCATCGGCTCGCCGACCGCGCGCAGCGCCGTCGCGAATTCCTCGACGCTGTGATAGTCGGGCACATATTGCGCCTCGAAATGAATCTCGGCGACGCGGCGGTAATTGCCCGTGGTCAGCCCATAGAGGATTTCGGCGAGCCAGTAGCGCGCCTGGCGGTTGATCCGCCCCATGATCCCGAAATCGACCGCGGCGATCGTCCCGTCGGCCGTCACGAACAAATTGCCCTGGTGCATGTCGGCGTGGAAAAAGCCTTCCGCAATGGCTTGCCGCAGGAAGGCGTTGACGAGGTTCGCCGACAAGGCCTCCATGTCGTGCCCCGCGGCGATGAGCGCGTCGCGGTGCGAAATCTTGATGCCGTCGATCCAGTCGAGCGTCATCACGCGGCTCGCGGTGCGGTCCCAGTCGATCGCGGGGACTTCATAGGTCGGCACCCCGACCATCGCGTCGGCAAGCTCGGACGCCGAGGCGGCCTCGCGGCGGAGATCGAGCTCGCGCAAGGTCCAGCGCCGGAAATTCGCGATGACCTCGCGCGGGCGCAGCCGCGTCGCTTCGCCGCCGAGCGCCTCAAGATGCGCGGCCGCCCATTCATAGGTGTCGATGTCGCGCGCGAATTGCTTGTCGATGCCGGGGCGGCGCACTTTGACAGCCACCTTGCGGCCTTCGGTCGTCACGGCGCGATGAACCTGCGCGATCGAGGCCGAGCCGACGGGCTCGGGGTCGAACTCGCTATAGAGGCTTTCGAGCGGCACCTCGAAGGTCGCCTCGATTTCCTGCCGGATGCGTTCGAACGCGACGGGCGCAAGCGCGTCCTGCAGCGTGAGCAGATTATGCGCCGCGTCCTCCCCGACGAGGTCGGGGCGCGTCGCGAGCGTTTGCCCGAGTTTGACCGCCGCGGGGCCGATCGCCTGGAAAGCGGCGGCATAGTCGGGCGTTTTCGGCTGGATCGTACCAAAGCGCGCGATGCGGCAGAGGCGCTTGACCCCCGGCGGCGTCTGCGGCGCGGTTTCGATCCCGCGCAAAGCGCCGTGGCGCGCCAGAATGCGCCCCCACTTCAGCAGCCGGACGATATGGATGACGGGTCGGGTCAAGCTTTCCACCCACTATGGATCGCCACCAGCCCGCCCAAAATCGGTTCGACCTTGACCGCGGTGAAGCCCGCCTCGCGGATCATCTGCGCGAATTTGGGCATCGGCGGAAAACGGCGGATCGATTCGATCAAATAGCGATAGCTGTCCTCGTCGTCGGCGATCAGCTTGCCGAGCTTGGGGACGAGGTGATGCGAATAAGCGTCATAAGCTTGCGCGAAACCGGGCCATTCGTTGGTCGAAAATTCGAGACAGAAGAAACGCCCGCCATAGCGCAGCACGCGATGCGCTTCCCGCAGCGCGGCCGGAATGTCGGTGACGTTGCGAATGCCGAAGGCGATCGTATAGGCATCGAAAAACTGGTCGGGGAACGACAGCTTCTCGGCATTTTGCTCGGACCAGACGAGGCTGTCGATGCCGCGCTCGGCGGCGCGTTCCACACCGACGCCGAGCATGTCGGGGTTGATGTCGGCAACAGTGATGCTCGCGCCGAAGCGCTCCATGCGGAACGCGATGTCGCCGGTGCCGCCCGCCATGTCGAGGATCGTCTCGCCCTCGCGCGGTTTGACGCGGCGTACGAAGCGGTCCTTCCACAGGCGGTGCATGCCCCCCGACATCGCGTCGTTCATAATGTCGTATTTGCGCGCGACGCGGCTGAACACTTCACCAACCATCGCGGTCTTCGCGCCCGCGGGGACCTGTTCATAGCCGAAGCTGACGGTGTCGGGAGTGGCCATGGAGCGTGCGCCTTTGCGGGGAGAAATTCTGTTGCGACGGCCTTTAGCCGGGCCTTGTCGCGCAAGCAAATGCCAGTTACCGCGATGTCGAAATGCCCGAACTACCCGAAGTCGAAACCACCGTGCGCGGTCTTGCCCCCTTCCTCGAAGGCCAGCGGCTGACCTCGGTCATCACCTTTCGCCCCGACCTGCGCCGTCCCTTTCCCGCCGATCTCGCGCAGCGCCTGACCGGCGCGACGGTCACGACCCTGTCGCGCCGCGCCAAATATGGCGTGATCTCGACCGACCGCGACGATCATATGATCTTCCACCTCGGCATGTCGGGACGCTGGCGCACCGAGGGTGGCGAGGCGGGCAAGCATGACCATCTGCTGCTCGAAACGGGGGCGGGACACCGGCTTTTCCTCCACGATCCGCGCCGCTTCGGTTCGGTCGATCTGGTGAGCGGCGATCCGCTGACGCGCTTTGCATCCTTCGTGACGCTGGGTCCTGAGCCGCTGTCGGACGCCTTCGACGCCGCCTATCTGGCCAGCGCGCTCGCCGGGCGCCGCGCGCCGGTCAAGGCGATGCTGCTCGATCAGACGATCGTCGCGGGGCTCGGCAACATCTATGTCTGCGAGGCGCTCAACATGGCGCGTATTGCGCCGACGAAGCCCGCCGCCGACGTATCGAAGGCCAGGCTGGCGGCGCTGGTGCCCGCGATCAAGGATGTGCTGGCGGCGGCGATCGCGGCGGGCGGATCGACCTTGCGCGACTTCCTTGGCCCGGAAGGCGATCTCGGCTATTTCGCGAAGGACTGGCGCGTCTATGGCCGCGAGGGCGAGGCTTGCGAATGCGGCGGCACGATCGCGCGGATCGTGCAATCGGGCCGGTCGACCTTCTTTTGCCCAAAATGCCAACGATAATGCGGGATATTGCCCGCAAAGCCATTGACCAAATCGCCCTTCATCGCTATGCGCGCACCCTTCGAGCAGGGTCCGGGCGTCCGGAACCGGCCGCATCCGGACATTGATTCGCTGCAACTCGCGCGATTCGGCTGCTCCGTTTAGGCTGTGCTCCGACCATGTAGACCGTTTGAAAGACTAGAGGAATTTATGGCCAATACGCCGCAGGCAAAAAAGCGCATCCGCCGCAACACCGCGCGCACCATCGTGAACAAGAATCGCGTTTCGCGCATTCGCACGCTGGTGAAGAAGGTCGAAAACGCCGTCGCCGCCGGTGACAAGGACGGCGCTGCCGCCGCGCTGAAGGCGGCGCAGCCCGAAATGGCGCGCGGCGTTGCCAAGGGCGTGCTCCATAAGAACACCGTGGCCCGCAAATATTCGCGCCTGACCAAGAGCGTGAACGCGATCGCCTGATCTCTCGCGTCCCGAAAGGGAACAAAAAGGACCCGCCGGCATCTTGCCTGCGGGTCCTTTTTTGCGTCGGATATTATGACAGCGCGGTGGCAATAGTGTTGCAGCGCGGTAAGTGACGGAATTGCTGCGATTCGTTGCTTTGTCTCCGGAATGTCATAAATAAACTACTGATAATAAAAGATAAAATGACGCTTTGACGCGTTTCCGGTAGCCCCGGCGAGTCAAGATTTTTATTTCAGTATTTTTACAGGGCCAGCCCTTGATCGACTCGCCGCGCCCTGACTAGACAGGGGGGTCGCCGGCTTTCGCCAGCGGCCGTTACATCGACATGATTCGCATCTTCTCGGGCCGCTTGTCCCGGACAGGAAAGCTGTGCCTGGCGCAGACGATGAATCGCGATGTGGCTGGCCGCCCGATCATCCGGCGCAGAGGGGACCTGAGGGGGCGGCACGGCGTGATAGAGAGCGGCAATCGGCATGGGCATGACGCAAAGGGTGGAGCCGTGAGCAGCGATGCCGCTACGCTTTGGCCGCGCGTCGCCGAGGGGCTGCGCCGCGACCTTGGCGTGCGCACCTTCGACCATTGGCTGAAGCCCGTGCGCTTTGCCGATTATTGCGCGCTGTCGGGCGTCGTGACGCTCGAAACCGTCAGCCGCTTTTCGGCCAACTGGATCAACGAACGCTTCGGCGACCGGCTCGAACTCGCGTGGCGGCAGCAATTGCCCGCGGTGCGCAGCGTCATGGTGCGCGGCGGCGCCGCCGCGGACGACCGCGCGGCGAGCCTCGCGGCGGCGCCGCTGCCGAATTTCGAGGTGCCGAAACCCGTCGCCGCCAATCCCGCGCTGCTCGGTTTCGATCCGCGCCTGTCGTTCGACCGCTTCGTCGTCGCGCGCAGCAATATCCTCGCCGCCAACGCCGCGCGCCGGATGGCGATGGTCGAGGCGCCGCAGTTCAACCCGCTCTATCTTTGCTCGGGCACCGGGCAGGGCAAGACGCACCTCTTGCAGGCGATCGCGCAGGATTATGCCGCGGCGCACCCGACCGCGAACATCATCCTGATGTCGGCCGAAAAATTCATGCTCGAATTCGTCGGCGCGATGCGCGGCGGCGACATGATGGCGTTCAAGGCGCGGCTGCGCGCCGCCGACCTGCTGCTGCTCGACGATTTGCAATTCGTGATCGGCAAGAATTCGACGCAGGAGGAACTGCTCCACACGATCGACGACCTGATGACCGCGGGCAAGCGCCTCGTCGTCACCGCCGACCGCCCGCCGGCGATGCTCGACGGGGTCGAGGCGCGGCTGCTGTCGCGGCTGTCGGGCGGCCTCGTCGCCGATATCGAGGCGCCCGAGGACGACCTGCGCGAGCGCATCATCCGCCAGCGGCTCGCCGCGATGCCGATGGTCGAGGTGCCCGATGCGGTCGTCGCCTATCTGGTCAAGCATTTCACCCGCAACATCCGCGAGCTCGAAGGCGCGCTCAACAAGCTGCTCGCCTATGCCGCGCTCACCGGCACGACGGTCGATCTCACGCTCGCCGAGGACCGGCTCGCCGAAAATGTCCGCTGCGCCCGCCCGCGCATCACGATCGACGAGATTCAGCGCGCGGTGTGCGCGCACTACCGGCTCGACAAGTCCGAAATGGCGTCGAAGCGCCGCGTCCGCGCGATCGCCCGCCCGCGGCAAGTCGCGATGTATCTCGCGAAAGAACTGACGCCGCGCTCCTATCCCGAGATCGGGCGCCGCTTCGGCGGCCGCGACCATTCGACGGTGATCCACGCGGTGCGCACGGTCGAGGCGCTGCGCGTCAACGACAGCGAACTCGATGCCGAGATCGCCGCGATCCGGCGCAGTCTCAACAGCTGATCCACAGGGTTTGCCGGGGTTATCCCCGGAGATATCCACATCGTTCGAAAGTCGGCTTTGGGGTGGAAAGCGGTCTTTGGCCTGTCTATCGTTGCCTCATGCCGTTTGCCCGAAAGATTATTCTGCACGTCCCAGTATCGGATGAAGCCCTACTAGACGGATTCGTCGAGCAGTGCCTCATCGACGACGTTTCACTCGTAGCTGTTGTTGGCCCCGGTTGTGAAAAAATTGAGGAAATTATTGACGAAATCGTAGTGGGCGAAGGCAACGATCAGAATCGCTTCCTGTGCACGACTTCGCATCCGAACGATCCATTTGATGACGTGTTGAATATGGCAGAGACTTGGGAGTTTGAACGCGGCGATCCTGTGCAACAGGTCCGACTTTAGACGTCCGCTACCGGCCGAAAACTGCCATTCCCATTGTAAGAAAAAGGCCCGCCGTCCGTGTGGAGGGCGGGCCTTTATTTGGCTCCGAAGGTAATTCAGCCCTTTTCAGGCGGTGCGACGGTGATCCTTACCCGCTCGCCCGAATTGCCCGGGAAACCCGTGAACATCGCCTCGACGAGGTTCGGGACCAGCGTTTGCAGATTATTGTCGCGCGACTGCGCCTCGGCATGGCCTTCGAACAGCCGCGAGCCGTCGGCGGCGCGGTCGATCTCCAGTTTCAGGCCGCTGGTGTAGACGGTATAGCTCGACACGTCGTTATAGCCCCAGCCGGGCCCGAAACCGCCCCACAGGAAGGGGTCGCGATAGCCATAGACATAGCGGCGCCCGCCGCGCCCGGTGACGATCACGGGGCGATAGAAGCCGCGGCGGTAAAAGCCGCCGTACCAGGGATCGCCGAAGCCGGGGCTCGACACGACGCGTTCGCGGCCCTTGTCGACGCCATAGTCCATGCGGACGACCAGATCGGCGCTTTCGCGGTTCGCGGCGGGGCGATAGCCATAGCGGGTCAGTTCGCCCGCGACGATATTCGCATATTGGCGAAACTCGATGCCGCCCTGCAGCGCGGGGTCGCTCGCCTCGACGACGAAGCTCTGGCCCTGCGGCGCGGGAAGCTGCGACTGGAAGCGCGCGACATCGGCCTTGAAAGGGGTCGCGCAGCCAGCCAGCGCCAGCGCCGCGCCCGTCATGGCGGCAAGGCCCAGCCGCCGGAAATTGATCTTGTTCATCGTCCTGGCTCCGTGATTCGGGGGTGCGCTAAAGTCGCGCTCTCAATACCATAGACTATGCCGATGCGACTTAACCTTGGTTGAACTCGTTTCGTCGCACGGTGGTTCCGCCGTCTGATATGGGGGCATCGAACGCAAAAACAAGGATTTTCGCTGGCAGGGCGACGCTGTGTCAGCGGCAGAGCCCCAGCGCGGCATAGGCGGCGTCGAGCGTCGGCTTGGCGAGTGCGCGCGCCTTATCGGCGCCCTTGTCGAGGATCGCGTCGAGCGCCGCGGCATCGTCCTTCAGCGCGACGAAGCGCGCGTTGATCGGGCCGAGCTTTCCGATCAGCAATTCGCCAAGCGCGGGCTTGAATGCCCCGAAGCCTTGCCCTGCGTGGTCGCGCAGCACCGCATCGACGCTGGTGTCGGCGAGCGCGGCATAAATGCCGACGAGGTTGCGCGCCTCTGCGCGCCCTTCGAGCCCTTCGGCTTCGGACGGCAGCACCTCGGGATCGGTCTTCGCCTTCCGCACCTTCTGCATCATCGTGTCGGCGTCGTCGGTCAGGTTGATGCGGCTCATGTCCGACGGGTCGGACTTGGACATTTTCGCAGCGCCGTCGCGCAGGCTCATAATGCGCGCGAGGCCCGCCGGGATGATCGGCTCGGGCAGCGTGAACACCGGCGCGTCTTCGCTCGCATAATCATTGTTGAATTTCTGCGCGACGTCGCGCGCAAGCTCGAGATGCTGCTTCTGGTCCTCGCCCACGGGGACGTGCGTCGTCTGATAGAGCAGCACGTCGGCCGCCTGCAGCACGGGATAGGTATAGAGCGCCGCCGATGCGCTTTCGCGGTTCTTGCCCGACTTGTCCTTGAACTGCGTCATGCGGTTGAGCCAGCCGAGCCGCGCGGTGCCGTTGAGCAGCCATTGCAGCTCGGCGTGGGCGGGAACGCGCGCCTGGTTGAACAGGATCGAGCGGTCGGTGTCGATCCCGCAGGCGACGAGCGCGGCGGTCATCGCGCGCGTGTTGGCGGTCAATTCGGCGGGGACGTGCGGCATCGAGATCGCGTGCAGATCGGCGAGGAAATAGAGCTTGTCGCCCGCCATCTCGTCCTGCATGCGCACCCAGTTGCGGATCGCGCCCAGATAATTGCCGAGGTGCAAATTTCCGGTGGGCTGAATGCCCGATAGCGTCCGCATGATGTCCGTCCTGTTAGAGTGTGCGCCGGCGCAGCTGGCCGATGGTGTCGCGATTGACCACGCCGAACAGGAAGGCGCAACCAAAGAATATGATCGCGCCCGCCGCCACCAGCGCGCCGAGCGCGACGATCCGTTCGAACACGCCGCCGATGAAGGCGTCGCCCGCCAGCGGGATCGCATAGTGGAGCGCCGCCGCCATCGCCGCCGCGGCGAGGATGATGCGCACGATTCGCCCGGCGACCTGGCCGGTGAGGCGGAAATGCCCCTTGTGGTGGAGGAGCGCGTAGAGCATCGCCACATTGCACCAGGCGGCGATCGAGCCCGCGAGCGCGAGCCCGACGATGCCGAGCCGCGGGATCAGCAACAGGTTGAGCGCGATGTTGACCGCCAGCGAAATCGCCGCGGTCCACACCGGTGTGCGCGTGTCCTTGCGCGCGAAGAAATTGGGGACGAGCACCTTGACCAGCACATAGGCGGGAAGTCCGACGACGAGCCCGCCGACGACCGCGCCGGTCGCGCGCCCGTCGGCGACGCTATATTGCCCGCCGACGTAGAAGGCGCTGGTGATCGCGGGCCCCGCGACGAACAGCGCGACGGCGGCGGGGACGGTGAGCAGCATCGCGAGTTCGACCGCGTTGCTCTGGAGCCGGAACGCCCCGTCGCGATCGTCCTGTGCGACGAAGCGCGATAGCGCGGGCAGGATCGCGGTGCCGAGCGCGATGCCGATGATGCCGAGCGGCAGCTGGTTGAGCCGGTCGGCCATCGCGAGATAGGTGATGCTCTTGTCGGGCAGCGTCGCGATGAAGAAAAGGTCGATGAAGCGGCTGATCTGATAGACGCCGGCGCCGAACACCGCGGGCAGGATCAGCACCCCCATCTCGCGCACCCCCGCGGTCAGCCGGGGGCGGCGCAGCGCCGGGCGAAATCCCGATCGCCGGATCCAGTGATAAAGCCAGGCGAGCTGGAACAGGCCCGAAAGCGAGACCGAGATCGCGAGATAAAGCCCCGTCGCGGCCTTTGATGCTTCGCCTCCATCGCCCGTGAACAGCCCGAGGAGCAGCGCGCCGATCAGGCAGATGTTGAGCAGGATCGGCGCGGCGGCGGCGGCGGCGAAGCGCGACAGGCTGTTGAGGATCGCCGCGAACAAAGTCGCGGCGCTCATAAAGGCCAGATAGGGAAAGGCGATGCGCGCCATCAGCACGGCGAGGTCGAAGGTCTCGCTATCGGCCTGCAACGCGTCGCTCGCGAACAACCCCATAATCCATGGCATGACGATCAGCAGCAGCGCCGAAAAAACGATCAGGACCGGAATCAGCACCGCGAGCACGGCGTCGGCGAAGGCGCGCGCCTCGCCATGATCGCCGTCCTGCGTCATCCGCTGGTTGAACAGCGGAATGAAGGCGGCGGCGAACGCGCCCTCGGCGAACAGGCGGCGGAATATGTTGGGCAGCTGGAAGGCGAGCTGCCAGGCATCGGCGACGCCGCCGGCGCCGAGAATGCGGCTGAGCAGCATGTCGCGCGCGAAGCCGAAAATGCGGCTGACCATCGTCAGGCCGCCGATCGTCCCCACGCTTTTGACGAGGCTGCTCAAGCCCTCAGCTCGCCCCCGTTACGGGGTTCAGGCCTGGCCGACCGCGACTTCGCCGGCCGCTTCGGCCTGCGCCGCCTGGACCTGCTGCGCGAACAGGCCGTGGAAATCGATCGGTTCGAGCAGCAGCGGCGGGAAGCCCCCATCCTGCACGGCATCGGCGACGACGCGGCGCGCGAAGGGGAACAGGATGCGCGGCGCTTCGGCAAGGAAGAAGGGCTGCAACTGGTCGTCGGGGACGTGACGCACGCCGAACAGGCCGGCATATTTCAGGTCGATCACGAAGCTCGTGCCCGCGTCGGTCTTCGACGTGACGTCGATCTTCAGCGTCACTTCATACAGATTCTCGCCGACATTGTCGGCGGCGATGTTGAACTGGACGTCGATCTGCGGCGCTTCCTGCCACTGATAGACGGCGGGCGCGTTCGGATTTTCGAACGACAGATCCTTCACATATTGCGAAATCAGGCCGATCGCCGGACTCGTGTCCTCGCCATTGGGTTGCAGGGCGGGGTTGTTGAGGTCGGGGCTCGTTTCGTCGGCCATGATGATCAAGCTTTCACTGAAAAGATGGAAACAATTCGCATCCGCGGACCGTGTCGGAACCGCGGCGGACGGTTGCCGCGGCGCTTAGCAGCGCCCGGCGGCAAGCACAATGGGCCGATGCCGAGCCGGGGTGGCGGGGCGAATCGTTGACCTGCCGCCGGCCGGCGGCCATGGCTATTTGAAACCGGGGCCCGTATCGCCTATGTATCAGCTAAGATGTTTTGTTCTTCCGCATTGGATTTTTGCCCGTGACCGCTTTTTCGATCGTCCTGCTCGCCATGATCGCCGCCTTCCTCGGGATGCGGCTCTACTCGGTGCTCGGCAAGCGCACGGGGCATGAGCAGGAACCCGTGCTGCCGCGCGAGCGCGCCGCCGCGCCGCCGGCCCGGCTCGACGAGGGCGATGGCGCGTCGGCCGCGGCGCCCGCACCCGCCGACACGTCGGGGCTGGTCTATGAACCTTCCGCCGAGGCCGGGCTTCGCCAATTGCTCTCGGCCGACCGCAATTTCGACGCCGGCCGCTTCATGGAAGGCGCCGGAGCGGCGTATCGCATGATCCTCGAGGCCTATTGGAAGGACGACCGCGACACGCTGCGCGACCTTTGCGACGACGACAGCTACGAAGCCTTCGTCGAAGCGATAACGGCGCGCGCGGCGCGCGGCGAAACGCTCGACAACCGCTTGATCGGCATCGATTCGGCGAAGATCACCGCGGTCGAGATGAGCCGCGGCGAAGCGCGGATCACCGTGCGCTATCATGCCGACATCAGCGCGATCACCCGCGATGCCGACGGCAAGCTGATCGCCGGGTCGATGAGCGACGCGGAGCAGGCCGACGACCTCTGGACCTTCCGCCGCCAGATCGGCAGCAACGACCCCAATTGGGTGCTCGACGAAGCCGAATCGGCCTGATCGCGTGAATCAGACGGTGGGGGCGCCGCGCGCGCGGGCTTTCGGATTCGCGCTGCTCGCCGCCCTGCCGCTGCTGTCGGGCTGCGCGTCGGTCGTTCCCGCGGGCACCGGCAGCCGCCCGGCGACCGTCACCCCCGCCCCATCGTCGCCGCTCGGCACCCCGCGCCCCTATGTGCCGCGCCCGTCCGAGCGCCCCGGCGCCGCCGCGCAGCCGATCCCGGCCACCCCGCTTGCACCGCTTCCCGCCGCCGCGCCCCCCGCCGAGGCGACGACCGCCGCCGCCAGCGGAGTGATCGCCGGCCCCGAATTCGCGACGCTCGGCGTGAGTGCCGAGCAGGCGGCTGCCGCGCTCGCCGCCTTCCGCATCAGCTGCCCTTCGGTGCAGCGGCGCACCGATGCGAGCGGCCTCACGTTCGGCGCCGACTGGGCCGAAAGCTGCACCGCGGCGAAAAACTGGGCCGACAAGGACGCGCTCGCCTTCTTCACGCGCTATTTCGGCACAGTGCAGATCGGCGCGGGCACCGCCTTCGTCACCGGTTATTACGAACCCGAGATTGCCGCCGCGCGCACGAAGCGGCCGGGTTATGACATTCCCATCTATCGCCGCCCCGCCGACCTCGTCGAAGTCGACCTCGGCGAGTTCGCCGACGATTTGAAGGGCCGCAAGATTCGTGGCCGCGTCGAGGATGGCAATTTCGTCCGTTACTACGACCGCACGGCGATCGAGAGCGGGGCGCTCGAAGGACGCGGGCTCGAAATCGCCTGGGCGGCCGACGCCGCCGAATTCTTCTTCCTGCAGGTGCAGGGCTCGGGCCGCCTGCGCCTCCCCGACGGCGGCATCATGCGCATCGGCTACGACACGCAGAACGGCCGCGGCTATGTCGGTATCGGCAAGCTTCTGCGCGATCGGGGCGAACTCCAGCCGGGGCAGGCGTCGATGCAGGGCATCCTCGATTATCTGCGCGCCGATCCGGTGCGCGGCGCCGCGGTGATGAACGAGAATCCGAGCTGGGTCTTCTTCCGCGAACTGACCGGTCCCGGCCCGCTAGGCGCCTTGGGTCTCCCGGTGACCGGCCGCGCGAGCGTCGCCGCCGATCCCAAATATGTGCCGCTCGGTGCCCCCGTCTTCCTGTCGCTCGATCGCGCCGAACCCAATGGTCTGTGGATCGCGCAGGATACCGGCGGCGCGATCAAGGGCGCCAACCGCTTTGACAGCTTCTGGGGTGCGGGCGAGGAAGCGCGCGCGATCGCCGGCGGCATGGCGGCGCGGGGCTCGGCGCTGCTCCTGCTCCCCCGCGCGAGCACCGCGCGGCTGATCCCGGCGCCTTGATGTGCCGCGGCGCCTTGCCCCCGACGAAAGCGCGCTGTGGAAAAAGGTCGCAGCGACGGTAAAGCCGCTCGCCAAGGCGAAGGCGCCGCTCGCGCCAGCCGCCCCGCCGACCGTCAGTCCGCCGAAACCGACTCCGCGCAGCACTGCGGCCCCCGCAGCCGCACCGCGTCCCGCGACGAAACTTCCGCCGCCGCGCCGCACGCATCAGGCGGCGACGCTCGACGGTCATTGGGACCGGCGGCTGCGCAAGGGGCTCGTCCGCCCCGATATGAGCATTGATCTCCACGGCCATACGCTGGCCTCGGCGCAGGCGCTGCTCGACGAGGCGATCGGCCGCGGCCTGATGCGCGGCGCGCGCGTGCTGCTCGTCGTCGCGGGGCGGCTGCGTCCGGGTGCCGACCGCCTGCCGATCATGCACGGCGACCCGCGCCCGCGCGGCGCGATCCGCGCCTCGCTCCCCGACTGGCTTGGCTTTTCGCCCCACGCCGACCAGATCGTCGCGCTCCGCCCCGCGCACATCAGCCATGGCGGTGCGGGAGCGGTTTATGTGATTTTGCGCCGCGCCAGAGAAGATTAGGCGAAGGCGCGCACCAATATCCCGCGATAAATGGCGGTCAGCGTGCGCAAATCCTCCACCGCCACCGCCTCGTCGAGCTTGTGCATCGTCGCATTGGTCAGCCCGAATTCGACCACCGGGCACAGCGCGTGGAGGAAACGCGCGTCCGACGTGCCGCCCGTCGTCGACATTTCGGCACAAACGTCGGTCTCGGCATGGATCGCCTCGGCGACCAGTTCGGATAATTCACCCGGCGGGGTCAGAAAGGCCTCGCCCGAAATCTTGCCTAATATCTTGGCGTTCGGTTCGACGTCATGCGCGATCCGCTCGATCATCGCGACGAGGTCGGCACCGCGATGCTGGTCGTTGAAGCGGATCGACAGCCGCGCGCGCGCCGAGGCGGGGATGACGTTGGTCGCGCCGTTTCCGACCTCGACATCGGTGAATTCGATGTTCGACGGCTGGAACCAGTCATTGCCCGTATCGAGCGTCACCGCGTCGATCGCCGCCAATATCCTGACCAGCCTGGGGATCGGATTGTCGGCGAGGTGCGGGTAGGCGACATGTCCCTGCGTGCCGCCCACGTCGATCCAGATATTGACCGACCCGCGGCGGCCGATCTTCACCATATCGCCGAGCCGGTTCACCGACGTCGGCTCGCCGACGACGATCATGTCGGGCTTCACCCCGCGCGCGTCCATATGTTCCATCAGCGCGCGCGTGCCGAAGATCGCGGGCCCCTCCTCGTCGCCGGTGATGATCAGGCTGATCGTGCCCGCATCGACCGGCGTCGCGGCGGCGGCGGCAACGAACGCCGCGATCGAACCCTTCATGTCGACCGCGCCGCGGCCATAGAGCAAATCGCCGCGCACTTCGGGGGCGAACGCGTCGCCCGTCCAGCCTACGCCCGGCGGCACGACGTCGAGGTGGCCCGCGAACGCGAAATGCTTCGGGCCCTTGCCCGCGCGCACCGCAAGCAGATTTTCGACCGGCCCGTCGGGCTCGATCCCGTCGATGAACCGCTCGACCGTAAAGCCCAGCGGCGTCAGCGCCGCCTCGAGCGCATCGAACACGGCGCCGGTGGCGGGGGTGACGCTCGGCGCGGCGATCAGCGTCTTGGCGAGTTCGACGGGGTCGATGGCATGGGTCATGCCGCCCCCTTACTCCTTCGCGGCGCGCCAAGTCGAGGCTTTGCATCGCGCGCCCTTTATGCGAAACAAAGGAGGAACAAGCTCACGAGGACCGCCATGCCCAAGCTCGATCTCGATGCGATCCCGCAAACCAACACGACGGGCTATCCCGCGCCCTATGATGCGCCCGTGCAGGGCCGCTGGTATCGCCGTCTCGCGCCGGCGACAGGCCTCAGCGATTTCGCCGCCAGTCACGTGGTGCTCAAACCCGGCGCTTGGTCGTCGCAGCGCCACTGGCACGACGGCGAGGACGAGATGCTCGTGATGATATCGGGCGAGGCGGTGCTCGTCGAGGATGACAGCCGCTGGCCGATGCGCGCGGGCGATATCGCGGTGTGGCCGAAGGGCAGTACCAACGGCCATCATCTGATCAACGAATCGGACGCCGACTGCGTCTTCGTCGCGCTTGGCGGCGGCAAGGCGCACGATACCGGCGGCGGCTATTCGGACATCGACATGCTCTTCACGCCCGACGGTTATTTCCACAAGGATGGCACGCCTTATCCGACGTCGCGGATACCTTGATTGGGGAGGCTGCGGTGGAGGGCAGCCGTTACCGATCCTCCCTGTGGCGAAGCCATGGGGAGGTGGCAGCGCGAAGCGCTGACGAAGGGGCTATGACGCGAGGTTGCTGCCCCTCCACCATCGCCTGCGGCGACGGTGCCCCTCCCCATCGCTTCGCGACAGGGAGGATCAAGTGAATTGCCGGTCGGATACGCCGCCCAACCCAAGCTTTTATTCCCCCATGCTCCTAAGCAATTGCATATCGCGGCGGGAAGGCTTAACCGGCGGCGCATCGACCGTTTAGAGTCAAGACAGGGCTGATATGGCTGGCAATGAACCAAGCGCGCGTCCGCGCTCCCCGCATCTGCAGGTGTATAAATGGACCCCCGCGATGGCGGTTTCCATCTTCCACCGCGTCACCGGCGACGGCCTCGCGATCGTCGGCGGACTGATGTTCCTCTGGTGGCTCGGCGCGCTCGCCGCGGGGCCTGACGCCTATGCGGCTTTCCTCGCCTGCGTGTGGCACGATCCCAGCCCCGAAATCAGCACCTTGCACCAAGTCACCAATGTCCTTGGCAAGGTCGTGCTGATCGGGCTGAGCTGGGCTTTTTTCCAGCATCTCTTCTCGGGCCTGCGTCACCTCGTGCTCGACACCGGCGCGGGTTATGAGCTCAAGACCAACAAGCTCTGGTCGATCCTCGTTTTCGTCGGCTCGCTGACCGCGACCGCCGCCGTCTGGCTCACTGTCTTTGCGGAGACGCTCAATGGGTAATGGAACGCGTCTCGGCCGCGTGCGCGGGCTTGGCTCGTCGCAGCACGGCTCGCACCACTGGATCCAGCAGCGCCTGACCGCGCTCGGCAACGTCCTGCTCGTCACCTGGTTCGTCGTCTCGATGTTCCGCCTGCCGCTCGGCGATCACGCCGCGGTGCTGAGCTGGGCATCGAACCCGACGGTCGCGCTCGCGCTGATCCTGATGGTCGCCAACGTCTTCTGGCACCTGCGCCTCGGCCTGCAGGTGATGATCGAGGACTATGTCCATGGCGAGGCGACGAAGATTCTCGCGCTCGTCCTTCTCAACTTCTACGCGATCGGCGGCGCCGCCTACGGCATCTTCGCCATCATCCGCATCGCGCTCGCGCCCACCGCGCTCGGCCCGGGGGGCATGTAAGATGACCGAAGCCTACAAGATCATCGACCATAGCTATGACACCGTCGTCGTCGGCGCCGGCGGATCGGGCCTGCGCGCCACGATGGGCAGCGCCGAAGCGGGGCTGAAGACCGCCTGCATCACCAAGGTGTTCCCGACGCGCAGCCACACCGTCGCGGCGCAGGGCGGCATCGCCGCCAGCCTCGGCAACAATTCGCCCGACCATTGGCAATGGCATATGTACGACACCGTCAAGGGCTCCGACTGGCTCGGCGACCAGGACGCGATCGAATATATGGTGCGCGAGGCGCCGGCCGCGGTCTACGAACTCGAACATGCCGGCGTGCCGTTCAGCCGCAACGCCGACGGCACCATCTATCAGCGCCCGTTCGGCGGCCACATGCAGAATATGGGCGAAGGCCCGCCGGTGCAGCGCACCGCCGCTGCGGCCGACCGCACCGGCCACGCGATGCTGCACGCGCTCTATCAGCAGTCGCTGAAATATGACGCCGACTTCTTCGTCGAATATTTCGCGCTCGACCTGATCATGGAAGACGGGGCCTGCCGCGGCGTCATCGCGATGTGCCTCGAAGACGGCAGCATTCACCGCTTCCGCAGCCAGGCCGTTGTGCTGGCGACGGGCGGCTACGGCCGCACCTATTTCACCGCGACCTCGGCGCACACCTGCACCGGCGACGGCGGCGGCATGGTGCTGCGCGCCGGCCTGCCGCTGCAGGACATGGAATTCGTCCAGTTCCACCCGACCGGCATCTATGGCGCGGGCGTGCTGATCACCGAAGGCGCGCGCGGCGAGGGCGGTTACCTCACCAACTCCGAAGGCGAGCGGTTCATGGAACGCTATGCCCCGTCGGCGAAGGATCTCGCATCGCGCGACGTCGTCTCGCGCTCGATGGCGCTCGAAATCCGCGAAGGCCGCGGCGTCGGCCCGGACAAAGACCATATCTTCCTGCACCTCGACCATATCGATCCCGCGGTGCTGGCCGAGCGTCTGCCCGGTATCACCGAGAGCGGCAAGATTTTTGCGGGCGTCGACCTGACGCGCCAGCCGCTCCCGGTCGTGCCGACGGTGCATTACAATATGGGGGGCATCCCCTGTAACTATCATGGCGAAGTCGTCACGCTCGGCAAGGACGGTCCCGACACCGTCGTCCCCGGCCTGTTCGCGGTCGGCGAAGCGGCGTGCGTGTCGGTGCACGGGGCGAACCGTCTCGGCTCGAACAGCCTGATCGACCTCGTCGTCTTCGGCCGCGCGACCGGCCATCGCCTCAAGGAAATCCTGACCCCCGGCGCGGCGCAGCAGCCGCTGCCCAAGGACAGCGCCGACCTCGCGCTCGCGCGCCTCGACCATTTCCGGGGCGCCAATGGCGGCTCGCCGACCGCGGAAATCCGCACCGAGATGCAGCGCGCGATGTCGCAGCACGCCGCGGTGTTCCGCACCGACGAACTGATGGCCGAGGGCAAGGAAAAGCTGACCAAGACCTATCAGCGGATGAACGACATTCACGTCACCGACCGCAGCCTGATCTGGAACACCGACCTCATCGAAACGCTCGAGCTCGACAATTTGATCAGCCAGGCGACGGTGACGATGCACTCGGCCTTCAACCGCAAGGAAAGCCGCGGCGCCCACGCGCACGAGGATTTCCCCAATCGCGACGATGCGAACTGGATGAAGCACACGATCAGCTGGTTCGACGGCTGGGGTGGAAAGGGCGGCGGCGTCCGCCTCGATTACCGCCCGGTCCACGAATATACGCTGTCCGACGACGTCGAATATATCAAGCCGAAGGCGCGGGTTTATTGATCCGCGCCGGGCGGCCGTTCGGGCTCAGTCCCCGAACAGGCTGCGCACCGGGTTGATGTCGGAAAAGGGCACGTCGACGTCGTTGCCCATGATCCACAATTTCTGGCACGCGATGGCAAAGAACATCACCGCGATCGTCCACACGATGAAGGTCTTGCGCGCGATCCAGCGGCGTTCGGCCTCTTCGGCCGCGGCGCGGGCCTTGTAGTCGATGCCAAGCTCGCCTTCGAATTCGGCGACGAGCTGCGCGCGCCGGGTACGCGAAATATTCGCGATACTCGCGCCCCCCTCACCGCTTGTCGATCGGCCTTTTGCCATGATCCACCCTGGCCCAGCTAGTCCTGGGCCGGGCTATAACGCCGAGCCCCTGCCAATTGGTTAACCCGGCGCTATCGGCCCGCCCGCAATTCCGATCAGCTTGATGCGTACCGTCGCGCCGCGAAGCAGCGTCAGGTCGCGCGGCGGGCGGCCGAGCGCGGCGGCGAGCAGGCGCAGCACGGCGCCGTTCGCAGCGCCGTCGGCGGGCGGTGCGGTCACGCGAATTTGCACGCTTTCGCCATCGACGCGGATTTCGTCGCGGCGCGCGCCGGGCGTCACCCGCACCTCGATCCGTCCCGACGCGGCGAGCGCGCGCAGCGCCTCGGTCAGCGCCGGATCGGGCCGATATTTCAGAGCGTGACGACCAGCTTGCCGACCGCGGTGCGGTCGCCGAGCTTGGCGATCGCCTTGCCGCCGTCGGCGAGGGCAAAGCTTTCGGTGACGCGCGGCTTGATCTTGCCCTGTTCCCACAGCTGGAACAGCCGCGCGATATTGGCGCGATTGCGCACCGGCTCGCGTGCGACGAAAGCGCCCCAGAAGACGCCCGCGACGTCGCAGCTTTTGAGCAAGGTCAGGTTGAGCGGCAGGCGCGGGATGCCCGCGGGGAAGCCGACGACGAGATAGCGGCCCTCCCATGCGATCGAGCGCAGCGCGGGCTCGGCATAGTCGCCGCCGACCGCGTCGTAGACGAGGTTCGCGCCATTCGGGCCGACAGCCTCTTTGAACTTGTTCGCGAGCTCCTTCGACTGATCCTTGTCGAACGGCTGGCGGCCGTAAACCACGACCTCGTCGGCGCCTGCCGCCCGTGCGATCCCGGCCTTTTCCTCGCTCGACACGCCAGCGACGACGCGCGCGCCGAACGCCTTGCCCAATTCGACCGCCGCGATGCCGACGCCGCCCGATGCGCCGAGCACGAGCAACGTGTCGCCCTCGCCGATATGGCCGCGATCGACGAGCGCGTGGATGCTGGTGCCATAGGTCATCAGCAGCGACGCGCCCTCGGCGAAATCATGCGCTTCGGGCAAATGATAGACATTGTGCACCGACACGGCGACGGCTTCGGACATGCCGCCATTGCCGCAGCCCGCGATCACGCGGTCGCCGACCTTGAATTCGGTCACGCCCTCGCCGACTTCGGCCACCAGGCCGGCGACCTCGCCGCCGGGGGCAAAGGGGCGTTCGGGGCGGAACTGATATTTATCCTCGATGATCAGCACGTCGGGGAAGTTGACCGCGCAGGCCTTCACGTCGATCACGATCTGGCCCTTGCCCGCACTCGGGCGCGGCAGTTCGCCCAGCTGGAGCGTTTCGGGGCCGCCGGTGGCGGTCGACAAGAGAGCCTTCATCATCTTCTCCTCTGTGGTGTTCGTTGAGCCCTTAAGCCGCCGGGCGCATCCACGGCCGATCCGCATCGAGCTGCCGCTCATAGGCGCCGATCGCCGCGTCGCTCTTTTCGGTCAGCGAAATCTCGTCGAGCCCTTCGAGCAGGCACATCTTGCGGAACGGGTCGATCTCGAAGGTGAAGCGGTCCTGGAACTGCGTCGTTACCGTCTGATGCTCGAGGTCGACGAACACCGGGTCGGTCGCCGCGACCTCCATCAACCGGTCGATCGCCGCCTGCGGCAGCACCACCGGGAGGATGCCGTTCTTCACCGCATTGCCCGAGAAAATGTCCGAGTAGGAAGGCGCGATGACGACGCGGATGCCGAGGTCGCCGAGCGCCCACGCCGCATGCTCGCGGCTCGACCCGCAACCGAAATTGTCGCCCGCGATCAGGATCGGCGCGCCTTTATACTCGGCGCTGTCGAACAGATTGTCGGGATCGGCGCGGATCGCTTCGAACGCGCCGCGTCCCATGCCCTCGCGCGTCGTCGTCTTCAGCCAGTGCGCGGGGATGATCACGTCGGTGTCGACATTCTTGAGCCCGAACGGGATCGCGCGGCCTTCCACCTTGTCGAGCGGGGTCATGCCATCAGCTCCCGCACGTCGGTGAGCTTGCCGGTGACCGCCGCCGCAGCCGCCATCGCCGGGCTGACGAGGTGGGTGCGCGAACCGGGACCCTGACGGCCGACGAAATTGCGGTTGCTCGTCGACGCGCAGCGTTCGCCCGCGGGCACCTTGTCGGGGTTCATCGCGAGACACGCCGAACAGCCCGGCTCACGCCATTCGAGGCCCGCGTCGGTGAAGATGCGGTCGAGTCCCTCGGCCTCGGCCTGCGCTTTCACCAGCCCCGATCCGGGGACGACGATCGCCCATTTGACGTTATCGGCCTTGTGACGGCCCTTGATCACCGCCGCGGCGGCGCGCAGATCCTCGATCCGGCTGTTTGTGCAGCTGCCGATGAAGATATTCTCGATCGGTACGTCCTGCATCCGCGTGCCGGGTTCAAGGCCCATATAGGCGAGCGACTTGGCGGCCGCGGTCTGCTTCGACGGATCGGCGAAGCTGCCGGGCGCAGGCACAACGCCGGTGATCGGAACGACATCCTCGGGGCTGGTGCCCCAGGTGACGCTCGGCGCGATGGCGGCGGCGTCGATGAGGACGATCTTGTCATAGGTGGCGCCCGGATCGGTCGCGAGGCTTTTCCAGTAAGCAACCGCGGCGTCCCAGTCGGCGCCCTTCGGTGCGTAGGGGCGGCCCTTGATGTAATCGAACGTCACCTCGTCGGGCGCGATCAATCCCGCGCGCGCGCCGCCCTCGATCGCCATATTGCTGACGGTCAGCCGGCCTTCGACCGACAGCGCGCGGATCGCGCTGCCCGTATATTCGATGACATGGCCGGTGCCCCCGGCCGCGCCGATGACGCCGGTGATGTGGAGGATGATGTCCTTCGCCGACACGCCGGGGCCGACTTCGCCCTCGACGCGCACTTCCATCGTCTTTGCGGGCTGGAGCAGCAGGGTCTGCGTCGCGAGCACATGCTCGACCTCGCTCGTCCCGATCCCGAAGGCGAGCGCGCCGATGCCGCCATGGCAGGCGGTGTGGCTGTCGCCGCAGACGATCGTCGTGCCGGGCAGCGAAAAGCCCTGCTCGGGACCGACGACATGGACGATACCCTGCTCGGGCGCGACCGCGTCGATGTAGCGGATGCCATATTCGGGCGCGTTCTTCTCGAGCGCCGCCAATTGCGCGGCGCTTTCGGCGTCGGCGATCGGCAGGCGGTTGCCCGCCGCGTCGAGCCGCGCCGTCGTCGGCACATTATGGTCGGGCACCGCGAGCGTCAGGTCGGGGCGGCGCACCGTGCGGCCGCTCGCGCGAAGCCCGGCGAACGCCTGCGGGCTGGTGACTTCATGGACGAGGTGGCGGTCGATGAAGATCAGGGCGGTGCCGTCGGGGCGCTGTTCGACGACATGCGCGTCCCAGATTTTCTCGTAAAGGGTGCGGGGCCGAGTCATGCGGTCCACTTACGCCAGTCGCATAACAATGCAAGCGAGTGGGACACGAAAACGCAATTTTCGGTCGCGTGGGCTTTCGCTGTTCTGGCCCTTCGTCACCCCGGACTTGATCCGGGATGACGAAGGAGGAGTGGTGGCATCGCTAGCGCAACAAGCCTATAATCCCCCCATGTCGACGCCCGCCATCCTCGCGCTCATCCTTGCCACCGTCGTGGCGATGGAGGGCGTCGCCTGGGCGAGCCACAAATATATCATGCACGGCTTCGGCTGGGCGTGGCACCGCGACCATCACGAGCCGCACGATCATATGTTCGAAAAGAACGACCTGTTCGCCATCGTCGGCGCCGCGATGAGCATCTCGATGTTCGTCATCGGCAGTCCGATGATCCTCGGCGCCTCGGCGTGGGAGCCGGGGACGTGGATCGGGCTCGGCATCCTCCTTTACGGCATCATCTATACGCTGGTGCACGACGGGCTCGTCCATCAGCGTTACTTCCGCTGGGTGCCGCGACGCGGCTATGCGAAGCGGCTGGTGCAGGCGCACAAGCTCCACCATGCGACGCTCGGCAAGGAAGGCGGGGTGAGTTTCGGCTTCGTCTTCGCGCGCGATCCGGCGAAGCTGAAAGCCGAACTCAAGGCGCAGCGCGAAGCGGGGATCGCGGTGGTGCGCGAGGCGCTCGCCGATTAAGCGGTGCGGTAATCCGCCGTGATCGCGCCGGCGGCCATCAACTCGGCTTCATGGCTTTCCTCGCGCCAGCTTTCGGCCAGCGCCTGCCGTTCCCAGTCCTGCATCGCCGGATGCGTCAGCATATGGTCGACCCACGCCTGCCCGGCGCCGACGTCGAGGCCATAGGTGCGGATGCGGAAGGCGACGGGCGCAAAGAAGGCATCGGCCGCGGTGAAGCTCGCGCCCGCGAGATAGGGGCCGCCGAACCGCGACAGTCCTTCGGCGAACAGCTCGCGGATACGCGCGATGTCGAGCCGGAGTGCGCCCGACGGCGGCTTCGGCGTCACGCGGACGCCGACATTCATCGTGCAATCATTCCGGAGGGCCGAAAAGCCGCTGTGCATCTCGGCGACGGCGCACTGCGCCCAGGCGCGCGCTTCGGTTTCTGTCGGCCACACGCCGTCGTGCCGGTCGGCGAGATAGAGGGTGATGCCGAGCGAATCGTAAACCGTCCGGCCCTCGTCGAGCAGTGCGGGCACCTGCCCGGTCGGCGAAAAGCTGCGGAATTCGTCATAGTTGACCGGATTGGTGAAGGGTTCGATCTGGTCCTCGAAAGGAATGGCGAGGCCCTTCATCAGCATCCACGGGCGGAGCGACCAGCTCGAATAATTGCGGTTGGCGGTGATCAGCACATACATGCGTCGCGCTCCTGTGCGATGATGGGGGAGGTGTAATCGGGGTCGTGGGCGAAGGGCAGGGGCGTCCGGTCGCAAAGCGCCGCGAGCACGCTGCCGAAGTCGGTCTGCGCGCGCCAGCCGAAGCGGCGTTCGGCGCGCGACGGATCATAGACGCGGTCGATTCTCTCGGGGAGTATCCAGCCTTCGGCTGCGTAGAGCTCGGCGGCGTCGGGATAGTGGCGTGCGATTACCACACGCGCGTCGCGGGCCATCTCTTCGGCCTCCTCGCGCGCGAAGGGCGGCGGTGCCGAGAGGATGAATGTGTCGCAACCGATCTGTGGCGCAGCCTCGAGCGCCGCGAGATGCGCGGCGGCGGCATCCTCGACCGTCAGGCGGCGATTGAGCAGTTCGTTCGCCTTGAGGTTCGGGCCGCTCGGAACCGCATGCGTGTCGTCATCCTCGGGGAAGAAGCGCCCGGTGCGCAGGATCGCGACGTTGATCCCGTGCTCGCGGTGCACCAGCTTCACCGCCTGTTCGGCGGCGAGCTTGGTGATGCCATAGATGTTGCGCGGTTCGATGATCGGACCGAAGTCCTCATCCATCCACCACGCGCCCGCTTCGCCCGCGCCCTCGCGCACGTCGGCGCGTACCATCAGCGAGGTGGTCGAGGTGAAGAGAAAGCGATCGTTGCGCGCCGCGACCGCCGCTTCGATCAAGTTGAGCGTGCCCGTCACATTGACGTCGACGAAGGCCTGGCGCGGATAGCGGACGATGTCGGGCTTGTGCAGCGCGCCGCCGTGAATGATCGCCTCGATCCCGTGCGCGCCCATCGTGCGGTCGACCAGCGCGCGGTCGGCGACGGTTCCGATCACCCCTGTATGCGCGCCGGGCACGACGTCGAGTCCGGTGACCTGATGGCCGTTTTGGGTGAGCAACGGAGCGAGCGTGCGCCCGAGCCAGCCCGACGATCCGGTCAGCAGCACGCGCATCGATGATTCTCCTCCCGGCCGTCGACGCGCGCCTGATACACAGGCGATGAACGCCGGGGCAAGGGACCTTACCCCTTCGGAGGCCCGACGATCGCTTTGACCGCGGTTCGTGCGCCCGTCACCGGAGGCAACTCGCCAAGATCGAGCCAGCGCGCGTCTTCGCGCTGGTGATAGCTGTCGATCGCCGCGAACGGGATGCGAAACGGAAAGCCCCAATCGCTGTTCCACAGCGCGACGACGCCCGTTCGCGTCGCCGGTTCGAAAATCATTGTCGCGCGATAGCCCTCGACCGCGCCCGAATGGCCTTCGAGCCGCCGCCCGCCATAGGTGAAGCTCCGCCAGCCGAGGCCATAGGCCGCGTCGCTGGTGGCCTGACGCAACGGTCCGCCATAGAGCCGCCCCGTTCCGACCCGCGGACGATGGGCGAGCTGCAACGCAGAGGCCGGCAGAACATCGGGGCGGCTGCCCATCATCGCCTGCATCCATGTCGCGAAATCGACGATGTCGCTTTCGACGCCCGCGGCGGCGGGAACGCGCCAATAGGCTTCCTTGACCGGATGGACATGCGCGCCGCGGTGCGGTTTGGCCCAATCCTTGGCGCCCGTCAGCCGCGCCATCCCGTATCCCGCGCTGACCATGCCGAGCGGGCGGAAAAATCGGTTCTCGACCACATCGGCGAAAGGCTCGTTCGCCGCCGCACCCAATATCTCGCTCGCGGCGTCGAAGGCGACATTCTGATAGCTGTGACAAGTGCCGGGGTCGCATTGCAGCGGCGCGGCGGCAAGGCTCGTGCGCAGCAGGGCGGGATCGCGCCCTTCCTCCAGCTTTTCGTCATAGGCATGCCGGGTCAGGCCGGTGCGCTGCGCCAGCAAATCGTCCAGCGTGACGCGCGCTTCGGCGCCCCCCGGCAAGCGCAGCGACGTGCGCCAGGCGGCGATCGGGCGGTCGAGATCGACCGCGCCGTCGGCAGCGAGCGCGCCCGCCAGCGCGCCGGCCGCGGTTTTCGAAACCGAGGCCCAGCGGAACAAAGTATGCGGCGTCACCGGCACGCCGGTCGCGGCGTCGGCGACGCCATAGGTGCGCACGAAGCTGAGTTTGCCGTCTTCGACCACCGCCACCGCCAGTCCCGCCATTTCGGGCCGCTGCGCCAGGTCGGCGAGTTGCCGGTCAAGCGCAGAATAGTCGATGCGGCCGCGCCATTCGGCGGGCGTGTCGGGCAGATTCTCGGCCGCCTTGATCGGGATCGGGACGCTGGCAAGGGGCTCGCTGCCGCCGAGGACATATATGCCGAACCAGCCGGCCGATCCCAGTGCGGCGACAGCGATCAAAATGGTAAAAACGCGCTTCATGGACTCGAGACTATATTGCGACCTTTATTATGGCCGCTGTCTTAGCCGCGACTTCCGCCGCCGTCACCCCCGGCGCGGTTCAGGGCGCCAGATGGCGCCACGCCTTGAATGTCCCGACCGCATAAACCGCGCCATAGACAAGAACGATCAGCGACGACCAGATCGCGAAACTGTCGCTATGCTGCGGTCGCCAGAAATGAAGCGGCACAAACAGGAGCGCGCGCAGCAGATAGATCGCGGTAATGATGATCAGCCCTGTCCGCAGCAGCGGCAGGCGCGGAAGCGAACCGGCCCCCGAAAAGGCATAGGCAGCCCAGACCAGCAGGACCGCGCCGATCGCGAGCGTGATCAGCGTCGGCCTGAGGTCGCCGCGCGCCGCCGCGCGCGCCATGCCTTCGCCGGCGCCGAAGAAGCGATACCAGTCGGGTCCGCCGAAGATGCAGGCGATATGGAGCAGCGCGGCCACGACTGATAGCCACCCGCCGACGATCAGCCAGTGGCAACCGGGATTGGCCGCAACGTCAGGCAATATAATGCGCCGTCGTCTTTTCGGCGACTTCCTCCGCCGTCACCCCCGGCGCGAGTTCGATCAGCCGGAACGGGCCCGCATGATCGTCGCGCTTGAACACCGCGAGGTCGGTGATGATCATGTCGACGACATTCTTGCCGGTCAGCGGCAGCGTGCATGCGGGGATGAACTTCGGGCTGCCGTCCTTGGCGACATGCTCCATCACGACGATGATCTTCTTGACCCCGGCGACGAGATCCATCGCGCCGCCCATGCCCTTGATCATCTTGCCGGGCACCATCCAGTTGGCGAGGTCGCCATTTTCGGCGACTTCCATGCCGCCCAGCACGGCCAGGTCGATGTGGCCGCCGCGGATCATCGCAAAACTCTGTTCCGACCCGAAATAGGCGGTCTGCGGCAGTTCGCTGATCGTCTGCTTGCCCGCGTTGATCAGGTCGGGGTCTTCGTCGCCCTCGAAGGGAAAGGGACCGATGCCGAGCATTCCGTTCTCGGACTGCAGCGTGACCGTCATTCCTGTCGGCACATGGTTCGCGACGAGCGTCGGAATGCCGATCCCGAGGTTGACATAATAGCCATCCTCCAGTTCCTTCGCGGCGCGCGCCGCCATGTCATCACGCGTCCAGGCCATTATTTCGGCTCCCATTGCTTGTCGGAGGGGAAGGCATCGTCCCAGCCCAGCTTTTCCCACGGGCCATAGACGGGGTTGGGAAAAAGGAACCAGCCCTTGTCCCAGAGTGCGGTGGCAGCGGCGCTCGTGGCGAGCGCCATGCGCTGCGCGGCGGGCAGGTCCTTGACGTTGAACTGCTGGCTGAAATCGCCGAGCTGGTCGCCGCCCAGGATGATCACGCAATATTTCGATGCGATCGTGGCGCGGCGTCCATCCTTGCTCGACCCGCCGGCATCGTCGCCCATCAGGAACAAAGTCTCGCCATGCTTGAATTCGCCAAGCCCCGCGGCGCGCAGCGTATCCTCGCTGCCCTTGGCATTGGCGGCGCTGCGGTTGGTGTTGGCGATAACGGTGATTCCCGCGGCGCGGAGCCGGTTCACCATCTCGACACTGCCGGGCATCGCGATCGCCTTGCCCGCGCCACTCTTTTCCCACTGGTCCCAGATCTTGAGATCGAAGCCGGTGCCTTTTTCGGCGAAATGCCGCATCGGGCCGAGGTTCCAGATCAATGTCTCGTCGGCATCGAACACTGCCGCGAAAGGCTTGTCGCCGCACGGCGCGAACGCCGGTGCGTCCATCGTCGCGCCGGGCGCGAGCACCACGCTGTCGGTCGGCCGCTCCCTGATCCGCCACACGCCATAGTCGGCGATCCGCGCATTGACCGCGCGCACCCCGACGGCGGCCTCGGGCGAGCCGTAGAGATATTGCAGCTGGACCGGCGGCTTGGCGGCTTCGGACGGCGCGGAGGGGGTCGTCACCACCTCTGCGGGCGCGTTTGCGCAACCGGCCAGCAGCAGCGACGCCGTGAGGGCGACGCACCGCATCACGCCGCCTCGCGCGGGCGCGTCGTGCGGAATTCGATCTTTTTGTCATAGGGCGCGCCGAGGACGAGGCGCTTCACATATATGCCGGGGAGGTGGATGCAGTCGGGGTCGAGGCTGCCGACCGGCACGATTTCCTCGACCTCGGCGACGCAGATCTTCGCGGCGGTCGCCATCGGCTGGTTGAAGTTGCGCGCGGTCTTGCGGAAGATGAGGTTGCCGCTCTCGTCAGCCTTCCACCCCTTGATAATCGCGAGGTCGGCGAAGATGCCGCGTTCGAGGATATAATCCTGTCCGTCGAAGCTCTTCACTTCCTTGCCGTCGGCGACGAGCGTGCCGACGCCGGTCTTCGTATAGAAGCCCGGTATGCCCGCGCCGCCGGCGCGGCAGCGTTCGGCGAGCGTGCCCTGCGGGCAGAATTCGACCTCGAGTTCGCCCGCGAGATATTGCCGCTCGAACTCCTTGTTCTCGCCGACGTAAGATGAGATCATCTTCCTGACCTGCTTGGTGCGGAGCAGCTTGCCGAGCCCTTCGCCGTCGATCCCGGCATTGTTGCTCGCGATCGTCAGCTCCTTGGTGCCCGCGTCGCAGATCGCATCGATCAGCCGCTCGGGAATGCCGCACAGGCCGAAGCCGCCCGCACAAATCTGCATGCCGTCGAAGAGGAGGCCTTCGAGGGCGGCGGCGGCGTCGGGATATTGCTTCTTCCCCATGGGACGGCTCTCCTGAATGGTGTCGGGCGCGACCTTGGCGCATTTGATCCATCAATTCTAATTGTTCGATTTTTGGATTATACATAGACGATGTCTATCAATCGCGTCTCGCTCTATCATCTCGAAACCCTGCTCTGGATCGACCGGCTCGGCACCTTTTCGGCCGCGGCCGAGCGGCTCAATACGACCCAGCCGACGGTGTCGGCGCGGATGCGCGAACTCGAACAGCGCCTCGGCACCGCGCTGTTCCGCCGCGAAGGCCGCGCGATGTCGCTCACCGCGGCGGGACGCAAGCTGGTGCGCGATTGCGACCCGCTGCTCCGCGACATGCAATATGCGCTGCTCGGCAGCGGTGGATATGGCGAGGCGAGCGGGGTGGTCCGCATCGGTGCTGGCGAGATCGCGGCGGCGAGCTGCCTTCCCGCCTTCGTCGCGGAGCTCAAGGCTGACATGCCCAATGTCGGGCTCGAGATCGAAATCGACCTCACCGCCAACCTGATCCAGCAGCTTTTGACCGGACGCACCGACATGGCTTTCGCCGCGGGGCCGATCGCACACCCGGCATTGAAGACCAGTCCGATCGGCGAGGTCGAACTCGTCTGGCTCGCGAGCCCCGCGGTCGCATCGGCCTTCGCGGGGGGCGAGGCGATGCTGCCCGTCTGGTCGCTCGCCAGCCATTCGCCGATCCACGGCCGGATGCGCGAGGCGATCGCGGCATCGCGCATCGCCCAGAAATCGCTCAACCTCTGCAACAACGCCCGCACGATGATCGACATCGCCAAGGCGGGCGGCGGCATCGGCATCTTTCCGCAGCCGATGGTGCGCGGCGAAGTCGCCAGCGGCGCGCTCGCCCCGATCGACGGCATGCCCGCGCTCGCGCCGGTGGAATTCCATGTCGCGATGCGCGTCGCCGACACCGAGCCGGTGCTGACGCAAATCTTCGAGCGTGCGGCGAAGCTCAACCTCGCCGACGTGTCAGGGTAGGCGGATTTCCAAGGCGGCCGACAGGTCAGCGAGCGCCTGTTCGCCGCTCGTCACCTTGATCGCGTGCATGCCGAGCTGAGCGGCCGGCTTGCAGTTGATGCCCAGGTCGTCGAGATAGATGCACGCGCCGGGCTCGACGCCGAGCGTCTCGCACATCATTTCGTAAATCCGCGGGTCGGGCTTGCGCACGCCGACCTTGCTCGATTCGATCACATGGTCGAAGCGCGCCATGATCGCCGCGACCTCGGCCGCGAGTTCCTCGCTCCGCGCCATGCCCGCGCCTTTGCCGCTGGGGACATTGTTGGTGATGCACGCGACGCCGAAGCCTTTCGCCTTCAGCGTATCGAGCGCCGCGACCATCGCCGGGCGCACCGCGCCGGCCAGCACCGCCAGCACCGCTTCGCCCTCCAGATCATGACCCAGCGCCTTCGCCTCGGCCGCGAACAGCGTGTCGAACGCCGCCGCGTCGATTTCGGCGCGTTCGAATTTTGCCCAGGCGTTGCCGTCGGGATCGGCGGCGTTGATGCGGCGAACCAGATCGCGCGGCAGCCCGCGTTCTTCCTCCAGCCGGTTGAAGGCTTCGAAGGGCGATGCGGTGATGACGCCGCCGAAATCGAAGATGACATGCGTATATTGAGACATGGCGCGGCTAGAGCGCAGATTGACGTTAACGTCAACCGGCGCACGCTCTCCGCTATTTCACGCGCGCGGCCTTGGGCGTTGCGGCCAGCACCGCTCCCACCGGAAACAGCATCGCGAGTGAGACGGCGAATACAGAGGCATGACGCATGGCTTATCCTTTCCGGCGGCCGGGAAAGGGGGCTGCTCCCACGCGGGCCCTCAGGGGGCGACGACGATCCCCTTTTGGGGGTCAGCCTGTCCCGAGAGCATCTCCCGATAGGCGGCGAGCGCCGCGTCGCCGCCGCTATGCTTATCGATCGAAGTCAGCCGCGGCGCAACGTCCATGAAAGCGAGCCAGGCCTCGGCGATCTTCTGCCCGAACGCCGCGCCGCCCCAGTCGGCGATGCGTTTCTGGCTGCGGCCCGGCGCGAAAAAGCCCTGCCGTTCGGGACCGGGCAGTCCTTCGACGTCGGCCTGCGCATCCCAATGCGACTTGCCGACGACGATCGACGACTTGAGATTGTTCCCGAAATGGCTGTGCACCACGCGCGTCACCGCGCCATTGCCCGCCATGTCGACCAGTGCGGCGGGGGTTGCGGCACTGAGCGTCATGATCTGGTCATAGCTGATCACCCGGTCGTAGATGCCTTGCGCGGCGAGCGTGTCGACATTGGCCGCGCTGGTCAGGCCGACCGTTTCGGGGCGAGGCTCCGGGCGCCGTTTAAGCGTGAAGCCGAGCCCGATCGCGGTCTTGCTCGACGCGCTCGCGATCAGGATCTGGGCGGCCCCATAATCGCCTTCATCCTCGAACTGGTCGGCGATCAGCCAGCCGGTCAGGAACAGCGGGCGGAACACCGGCCAATAATCATGATCGGCGGCGCGATAGCCCTCGAGCGCCTCGATCCGCTGATAATTGTTATAAATCGGGGGTAGGGTGGTACGCCGCGGCGTCACATCGGTGAAGCCGCCCGGGCCGGCCTTGCCGACGGTCAGCACCGCACTCTCCGCCATCGGATAATAGCCATAGAAGCGGTCGCCGGGTGCGACACCCTCGGCATGGCTTTCGGTGACGGTCGCGAAGCCCCAGACGGGCAGGCGGCCGGGCGTGTCGCGTGTCGCGAAGAAATCCCAATAGCCCTGGTCGCTTCCGAACAGGCCCGCGGGTTTGCCGAACACCGCGTAAGTGATGTTGTTCGCGGTCATCGCATAGCTGTCGAGATGCACGCGCACCTGTCCGGGCGCGAGCGGTGCATCCTGATCGTCGACCAGAATAGCTTGCGTGATATCGTCGCGATCGATGTCGATCGCCCAGCGTGCTGCGCTCATTCCGGACCCCTCCGATGGACTTGCCCGCGGCCGCGGGATGATCGATAGTCATACAGATGACGCCGCCCCTGACAATCGCGGTCAAACGCATCCACGAACCGGCCGGTCCCGAGGACGGCACGCGCTTCCTCGTCGATCGGCTGTGGCCGCGCGGCGTATCGAAGGAGAAAGCGGCGCTGACCGCGTGGCTCAAGCCGCTGTCGCCGAGTGATGGGCTGCGGGCGGAATTTCATCACGCGGCGGCGCATTCGGATGCGGCTTGGGATGATTTTCGCAAGGAATATTTCGCGGCGCTCGATGCCGGCGGCGACGAGGTCGCGGCGGCGCTCGCCGAACTCGATGCGGCGATGAAGCCGGGACCGGTGACCTTGGTCTATGCCGCGAAGGACGAGGAGCGAAACAACGCCGTCGCGCTCCGCGAATGGCTGGAACGGCGCTAACTTCCTACTTCGTCATTGCGAGATTATGGATACTCAACCCGCGACCGTCCCGAGCAGCGATCCGATCGCGATCGTCGCCGCCATCGCCATCGCGCCCCAGAAGGTGACGCGGACGACCGGGCGCAGCATCGGCGCATTGCCTCCCCATGCGCCGAGCGCGCCGAGGATGGCGAGAAAGACGAGCGACGCCGCCGCGACGGTCCAGGGCAGCGACGGGCCCTGATCGATCAGCACCGTCGCAAGCGGCAGCGCCGCGCCGACCGCGAAACTCGCCGCCGACGCCGCGGCCGCCTGCACCGGCCGCGCCGCCATCTCGCTGGTCAATCCCAGCTCGTCGCGCAAATGCGTGTCGAGCGCATCGTGCGCGGTCAACTGCGCGGCGACCTGTTCGGCGAGCGCGCGATCGAGCCCGCGATCCTGATAGATGAGCGTCAGCTCCTCAAGCTCGAATTCGGGATCGGCCGCGAGATGCTGTTTCTCCAGCTCGACGTCGGCCCTTTCGGCGTCCTTCTGCGAGCTGACCGACACATATTCGCCCGCCGCCATCGACATCGCGCCCGCGACAAGGCCCGCCGTGCCGGTGACGAGGATCGACGCCTCCGGCGCGCCCGCCGCCGCGACCCCCGCGATCAGGCTGGCGGTCGAGACGATCCCGTCATTGGCGCCAAGGATCGCGGCGCGCAGCCAGCCGATCCGCTCGATCGAATGATTCTCGTCGTGCATCGGCCGCGCTCAATATTGCAGTTGCAGCCCGGGCCGCGCCCAGCGCGTCTTCACCAGCCGCCCCGTGCCCGACAGGGTGATATAGGCGTCCTGCCGGTCCGGCCCGCCAAAAGCGATATTCGTGGTGAAGATATCGTCGGTCGCGACGAACTCGACCAGCTCGCCCGCTGGCGAAACGACGCTGATCCCGCACTCGCCGATCGTCGCGACGCAGATATTGCCGCTTGCCTCCATCGCCAGGCTGTCGAAGAATTTATAGCCCGCGGGACGATAGAGCGGGATTCCGGGGCCGCCGGGTCCCGCGGCGTCGTCGACTTTGCCGGGCGCAACGATGTTGAACTGGGTCAGGCGGCAGGTGTAGGTTTCGGCGGCGTAGAGCTTCGTCCCGTCGGGCGAGAGGCCGATGCCATTGGGGTTGTAGCTCGGAAAGATCACTTCCTCGATAAAGCTGCCGTCGGCCTTGGCATAGAAGATGCCGACGATGTCGTGGCAGCGCGCGGCATAATCGACCTTGCCATGGTCGGTGAACCAGAAGCCGCCGTGGGCGTCGAACATGATGTCGTTGGGGCCGCGCAGCGTCACGCCATGATCGCCCGATTTGTAGAGTATCTCGACTTCGCCGGTGTCGATGTCGATGCGCTCGATCCGCCCGCCCGAATAATCTTCGGCGATACCGTGCGGCGCCAGATAACCATTCGATTCGACATAGTTGAACCCGCCGTTGTTGCAGCAATAAAGCTTGCCGTCGGGGCCGATCGCGAGGCCGTTGGGGCCGCCGCCGGGGACCGCGATGACCTCCTTCTTCCCGCCGGGCCAGCAGCGCGTGATCCGCTTCGCCTCGATCTCGACGACGATGACGCTGCCGTCGTCCATCACCACCGGCGCCTCGGGAAAGCGCAATCCGTCGGCGATCAGTTCAAACTCGGCCATCCCCATCTCCCTTGCGTGTCCGCACTTGCTGTGCTTTGCGGCCATCATGCCCGTTCGCACGCTCTTCGCCACCAATTTTTACGAGGCCGACATCGGCACGCCCGACCTGCTCGAAGAGCTGGAAGAAAGCAGCCGTCTGTTCGCCGAAGAGGATGGTGCCGGGCGGCGCTGGAGCCGCGAGCATGGCTATAAGGGCTACACCAGCTACGCGAGCCTCGGCGACCTGCCCGAGCGCGATCCCGCCTTCCACGATTTGAAGCGCCTGCTCGACAAGCAAGTGAAGGCCTTTGCCAAGGCGTGCCACTTCGACCTCGCCAAACCGCTGAAGCTCGACAGCTTGTGGGTCAATATCCTGAAACCCGGCGGTACGCACAGCGGTCATATCCATCCGCACAGCATCGTGTCGGGCACCTTCTATGTCGCCGTCCCGCCGGGATCGGGCGCGCTCAAGCTCGAAGACCCGCGCCTGCCGATGCTGATGGCGGCGCCCGGCCGCACCGACGAGGCACCCGAGCATCAGCGCCCCTTCGTCTACGCCGAACCCGCCGCGGGCCGCGTCTTTCTGTGGGAAAGCTGGCTGCGGCATGAGGTGATGCCGCACAGCGGCAAGGGCGAGCGGATCAGCATCAGCTTTAACTATCGCTGAGCTGTCCTATATGGGCGCTATCTGACCAACCTCATTCCCGTTCGTGTCGAGCGAAGTCGAGACACCCATCGGCGTGGAGCAAGGTCGAGGGGCATCTCGACTTCGCTCGATGCGAACGGATCGGATAGGAAATGCACATGACCGCGACCTACGACGCCGACCTCCAACTCTTCATCAACGGCGCCTGGCGGAGCGGTGAGGGGCGCGACGAGCGGCCGGTCTATAACCCCGCGACCGCGGGCACGATCGCCGAACTGCCGGTCGCCACCATCGCCGACCTCGACGAAGCACTCGCCGCCGCCGAGCGTGGCTGGCCGGCGTGGCGCGCCAAGACTCCCGACGAGCGCGCCGCGCTGATGCACAAGGCCGCGGGCATCATTCGCGAACGCGTCGATCATATCGCGACCCTCCTGACGCTCGAACAGGGCAAGCCGATCGGCGAGGCGCGCGGCGAGGTGCTGTCGGCGGCGGGGCTGTTCGACTATTTCGCCGAGCAGGGCAAACGCATCGAGGGTCGCGTGCTCCAGCGTCCGCTCGGCCAGCGCGCTATGGTGACCAAGCATCCGGTCGGCCCCGTCGCGGGCTTCAGCCCGTGGAACTTCCCGGTCAATCTGATGGTCAAGAAGATCGCCCCCGCGCTTGCTGCGGGCTGTGTCGTGATCGCCAAGGCGCCCGAGGAAACGCCGGGCTGCACCAGCGCGGTGATGCGCTGCATCGCCGATGCCGGCATTCCCGGTGATGTTGTGCAACTCGTCTATGGCGATCCCGACATGATCAGCCGGCATTTGCTCGGAAGCCCCGTGATCCGCAAGGTCAGCTTCACCGGTTCGACCGCGGTCGGCAAACATCTGATGAAGCTCGCCGCCGACGGGGTGAAAAGGATCACGATGGAACTCGGCGGCCATGCCCCGGTGCTGATCTTCGACGATTGCGACCTCGAAGCGACGCTCGACAAGGTCGTGTGGCAGAAGTTCCGTAACGCGGGGCAGGTCTGCATCTCGCCGACGCGCTTCTATGTCCAGCAGGGCATCTACGACGCGTTCGTGAAGGGTTTTGCGACACGCACCGCCAAGGTGAAGATCGGCAGCGGGCTCGACGCCGATACCCAAATGGGTCCGCTCGCCAACGCACGCCGCATCCCCGCATTGGAAGCGCTGGTCGCCGACGCCAAGGCGAAGGGCGCGCGCGTCATCGCGGGCGGCGAGGCGACCGGAAACGGCTATTTCTTCCAGCCGACCGCGATCGCCGACGTGCCGGTCGAGGCCGACGCGATGGTGAATGAACCCTTCGGCCCGATGGCACTGATCCGCCCGTTCGGGACCGAAGAAGAGGCGCTCGAACAGGCGAACCGGCTACCCTACGGCCTCGCCGCCTTCGCCTTCACCGAGAACGGCCGCCGCATCAACCGCATCGTTGACACCATCGAAAGCGGCATGGTCGGGGTGAACAGCTTCGTCATCTCGGCGCTCGACACGCCGTTCGGCGGGATCAAGGAATCGGGCTTCGGCAGCGAAAGCGGCCCCGAGGGATTGGACGGATATCTGGTGACGAAGGCGGTGCATATTTACTGACCGGCATCGCGCCCGGCCCCGCGTTCAGAGCGGCGGAACCTGGCTGATATGCGCTTCGATTTTTGTCCGATCGAATGCGACGGATGAAAATTTCGGCCGTAGCGCGCGGTGGCGCTGGACGATTTCGGCCGGGCTGAACTTGTAATAATCATTGGGTCTGAGCGGTTCGATGTCGCCGCGCATCGCCGTATCGATCTCGCGGATTCGCATCTTGCGAAGCAAGAATTCGGCGGGCGACAATTTGTTGTTGAGCAATTCGATCGCGATACCTCCGAGGCCGCCGGTGGCGACGTCGCCCAGCTTGCCGATGCCGATGCTGATGCCCGAGGAAAAGACGGCTTCGTCGAAATCGCCTTTGGGAAACTTGCCGAAATGTTCGGCGATGCGCTCGCGATAGGCGTGCGTCGCATCGGCAAATCCGCGTTTGGCATCGACCAGCCCCTCGCCGGGCCCGGCGGCGGAACGGTGAAAAACCTCTTCCAGCGCCGCGAGATAGGTCATTTTTGCCTGTCCGATATGCGTCGAGGCATCGAGCAGATCGTCGAATTTCCGGCCTTCGTGAAAGGGCAGATATTTGGGAACGCGCAGGATCGAGATGTCGTCGAGCATCCCGTCATAAACCTCGTCGAGTTGAAGCAGTTCGTCGAAAGCATGACCGGCGCTGGTGTCGACGGCGATCGGTTCGGCCGCCTCTTCGTTCAGGCAGAGGCCGAAATTATAATGATAGGCCTGATTCGCTATGGTCATCAGCTCGTGCATCGCCAGCCCCATGTGCGCGCGTTCGATCTTTCCGGTATTGGCGAGCGTGGCGATGATGGCGAGCGCGGCTTGTTCGAAATGGTGGCGCGCGTTGCCCTGATACGGATCGCGGGCGAGGAAATCGTCGCGCAGCCGGTCCAGCTCGACAGGCAGGGCGGCCGTCAGGCCGATCTGTTCCGGCGTCGCGGCCAGCGCCCGAAGGATCAGCATCGTAAAACCCGCGTGCATCTGGCGCGAAGGCCACACCATCCGGTTGCCGCGGTCCCAGACCGACGAAAGGCGGTGGAGCAGCGGGCGCAGGCTTTCCCATTCCTCGCTGCGGATCAGTGCGTCAAAGCTGGCATTGCCCGACTCGGCCATCTGCACCGGCATGTCCGCGATGCTCGATCCAAGGGGCGATCGCGTCAGCACCCGGACGAAATTCTGCGTCCGCATCATCACGCGGAGCAAGCTATCCTCGCGCATCAACTCGCGTCGCGCGGCGGGGTGGTTCACCAGATATCCGTCGTTGAGGAAAATACCGCCCGAAAAGAATATGTTCTTGGCGATCATCCGGCGAAAAAACGCTTCGCCAACCGGATCGACTTCGGGATCATATCGGCGCCCGGCGTCGTCCAGCAATCCTGAATAGGTCATCGGCGCCAACGGCGGATTTTCGAACTGCATATCGATCGCCCCCTATGCCATCCTGATCAGCCTGTTTTCAGGTGTCGCGCTCCAATGCCACGAAATCGCGGCCCAGCGGCGCCAGATGCGCGCCGCCGTCGACGAAGATCGTCTGCCCGGTCACCGCCTCGGCGCGCGCCAGATAGACGACCGCGTCGGCGATCTGCGCGGGCGTTGGCAGCGCGCCCAGCGGCATAAGCTTTGCCAGCCGCTCGACCTGCGCCGCCGAATAATCGTCGGTCGCCATCGTCAGCCCCGGCGCCACCGCATTGACCCGCGCGCGGTCACCGAATGCGACGGCAAGCGTTTGCGTCGCCTGCCACAGCGCCGATTTCGACAGGCTATAGGCGATCTGGTCGGGCACCGGATGGACCACGCGCTGGTCCACGATATTGACGATCGCGGGGCGCTTGCCTTCGCTCGCCGCGACCAGCGCCTTCGCCAGCATCACCGGCGCGGACAAATTGACCTGCATCATCCCGGCGAGCGCCGCGGCGGACAGGTCGGCCCATTCGCCCTCGGCGAATAGCGCCGCATTGTTGACGAGCAGGTCGGGCGCGCGGCCGAATTTTTCGATCACCGCGGGGATCAGCGCATCGACCTGAGCCGGATCGGCGAGGTCGGCGGCGAAGCGATGGCTGATCGCGCCGGTTTCCGCGAGCGCCTCGGCGAGCACCGGATCGGCCTCGCCCGGGCTGCGCTTGTGGATCGCCAGCGCATAGCCTTCGCGCGCGAGCCGCGCCGAAATCGCGGCGCCGACGCGGTGGAGCCCGCCCGTGACGAGAGCGAGCTTCTGCGTCATTTGCGCGCGCCCAAACGACTTCGGCGCATCGTGATGCCAATCTCTTCGCCTTCCTCGGCGATCGCGAGCTTGACGATCTTCACTTCCACCTCCTCGACCTTCTCGTCCTGCAGGAACAAGGTGTCGATGATATGGTCGGCGACGCTTTCGATCAGCACGAAATGGACATCCTTGGGGATGCCCTCGGTCGCCGCGAATTTGAGGTGCATATAATTTTTCGAGCGGCTGAGCGGTGTGGTCGGATCATAATGATCGGCCATCGCCAGCTTCGCGCGCACCGATATGCGCAGCGGCTGCGGCAAATGCGTTTCTTCGGAATAGATGCCGGTCAAAACATCGACGGTCAGTCCGGTCACTTCCAGCCACAATGTATCGGTCACAAGAAAATCCTGTCGAACGGGCGCGACATTCGGCTTTCCATTGCCGTGCCCTCACCCTAAAGCGCCGCCGCATTAGCGAAAGGGTACGCGTTGGTCGAGCTACTTCCATTGTCCGATATCGAGCCGCAGGCGGTCGAGGCGCTCCTCGACGCCGCTTTCGGAACGGATCGCTTTGGACGAACCGCCTACCGCATCCGCGAAGGCGTGGATGCGGTGCCGGCGTTGAGCTTCGCGCTTGTCGAGGATAGCGCGCTGATCGCGACGATTCAGTGCTGGCCCGTCGTGCACCGTAAGGCGGACGGCGCCGAAACCCCGCTCGTCATGGTCGGTCCGGTCGCGGTGCGGCCCGACGTCCAGCGCGGCGGGCACGGCCGCACGCTGATGGCGCATATGCTGGCAGCCTCCGAGACGAAGGCCGACGGGGCGCTGATGATGATCGGCGACCCCGAATATTATGACCGCTTCTTCGGCTTCGACGCCGCCGCGACGGGCGCCTGGGACTTGCCCGGGCCGTTCGAGCGCCGGCGCCTGCTCGCACGGGCGGTGAACGGACACGATCTGCCGCGCGGAGCGGGGATGATCGGGCCGCGCTGATTCCGCGGGGTTGCGCCCGCCGCGCGTCCGCCTATGTCGGATGGATGGTCACCCCCGCGCCTTCGCTTCCCAAGGACTTTTCGCAGCTCTCGCTCGCCGAGGCGGCCGAACTTCTCGCGGCGCGCAAGCTGCCGCCAGTCGAGGAATGGCACCCCGAACGCACCGGTGACAGCGCGATGGAGATTCGCGCCGACGGTAGCTGGTATCACGAGGGCGGGCGGATCAACCGCCCCGCGATGGTCAGGCTCTTCTCGACGATCCTGCGCCGTGAAGCCGATGGCAGCCACGTCCTCGTCACCCCGGCCGAGAAGCTGGCGATCGCGGTCGAGGACACGCCCTTTCGCGCGGTCGAGATGAAGAGCGAAGGCCAGGGCGAAGCGCGCCAACTCGTCTTTCGCCTCGACACCGACGATCTCGTCATGGCCGGGCCCGATCATCCGCTGAGCTTCGGCAGCGACACCGATAACCCCGACCCGCGGCTGCACGTCCGCGGCGCCATCGGCAATGGGCTCGAAGCGCGGATCGACCGCGCGCTCTATTACGAGATCGTCGAGATGGCGCTGGCCGAAGGCGCCGAACCGCCCGCGATATGGTCGAACGGCGCTCGTTTTCCGCTGGTGGGCGCCTGATGCTCTCCGAAAAATTGCGCGATGCGCTGGGCAGTCTGCTCCCCGACGCCGGCGAGGACGAGGCCTATCTCGGCACGCCGACCTTGCGCGACGCCGCGGTGCTGATCGCCTTCACTGACCGCCCTGATCCGGGCGTCATCCTGACCCAGCGCCCGCAATGGCTGCGCAGCCACGCGGGGCAGGTCGCTTTTCCGGGCGGCAAGATCGATCCGGGCGACCGCGACGCGATCGACGCGGCGCTGCGCGAAGCCGAAGAGGAGATCGGGCTCAACCGCCGCGACGTGATGGTCGCGGGCGCGACCGAACCCTATCAGTCGGGCAGCGGCTATCGCATCACCCCGGTGCTCGGCGTGATCCCGCCCGACCTCGCCTTCGATCCCAATCCGGAAGAGGTCGAGGACTGGTTCGAGGTGCCGCTCGACACCTTGTTCGACCCCGACAATTATGCCCGCCAACATGCCAATTGGCAGGGGCACGACCGCCATTATTATGACATGGATTGGCAGGGACGGCGGATCTGGGGCGTGACGGCGGGAATCATCATCAATCTGGCGCGGCGCTTGCCGGCAGGCTGGCACCGATGACGCGGCTCCCCGCGGCCGAATGGCGCGAGCGGCCCGGGCTGCGCCGGATCGTCGCCGCGCTGACCGCGGGCGGCGGCGCGGTCAAGGCGGTCGGCGGCGCGGTGCGCGACACGCTGCTCGGCCTGCCCGTTGCCGACATCGACCTCGCGACCCCGCTGCTTCCCGAAGAGGTCACGCGGCGGCTCGCGGCTGCCGATATCAAGGTGATCCCGACGGGCATCGCGCACGGCACCGTCACCGCGATCGCCAGCGGCGACCGTCACGAGATCACGACGCTGCGCCGCGATGTCGAAACCGACGGCCGCCGCGCGACGGTCGCCTTCGCCGACGATTGGCAGGGCGACGCCGCGCGCCGCGACTTCACGATCAACGCGCTCTATGCCGATCCCGACACGGGGGAAATCGACGACTGGTTCGGCGGGCTCGCCGATCTGGACGCCGGCCGCGTCGCCTTCATCGGCGACGCCGCGACGCGGATCGCCGAGGATCATCTGCGCATCCTGCGCTTCTATCGCTTCGCGGCGCGTTTCGGGCGCGGCGAACTCGACCCCGTCAGCCACGCCGCGGTGGTGACCGCGCGCCAGTCGCTCAAAAGCCTGTCGCGCGAGCGGATCGCCGACGAACTGCTCAAGATCCTCGCCTTGCCCGACCCGCGCGCGATCGTCGGCCGGATGGCGGCCGACGGCATTTTCGCGGTGCTGCTCCCCGAACTCGATGCGGGTTTCGCGGCCGCGTTCGACCGGCTCGTCGCCAATGAAAGGACGGCCGCCGCCGCCGTCACCCCGCTCCGCCGCCTCGCGGCGCTACTGCCGGGCGACCCCGCGGTTGCCGAACAGGTCGCGAGCCGGCTCCGCCTTTCGACGCGGCAGCGCAAGCATCTCGCCGCACTCGGCCGGCACCGCGCCGACGTCGAGCGCCCGATTCGCCAGCTCGCGCACGCGATCGGCGCCGACGCCGCGCGCGACGTCCACCTGCTCGCCGGCGATCCCGCCGCGATCGAAGCCTTGTCGGACTGGGCGGTTCCGCAGCTACCCCTGAAGGGCGGCGACATCGTCGCGCGCGGCGTCGCCGCCGGACCCGAGGTCGCGCGCATTCTGAAGGCGGTCGAAGCCCAATGGGTCGCGGAGGATTTTCCCGGCGCGCCGCGCGTCGCCGAGCTCGTCGATCAGAAGATCGGCCGCACCAGCGACTGACGCCAATATTCGAGCGCCGGCTTGCTCGCCATCGGCCGCGCGAACAGGAAACCCTGCCCGAAATCGCAGCCGAGCGCCGATAGCAGCCGCGCCTGGTCGGTGGTCTCGACGCCCTCGGCGGTCGTTTTCATCCCCAGCACTTCGGCGAGGCTCTGGATCGTGCGGACGATCGCGACCTTGTCGCGGTCGTCGACCATATGCTCGACGAAGCTGCGGTCGATCTTGAGCACGTCGATCGGCAGGCGTTGCAGGTAAGCGAGGTTCGAATAGCCGGTGCCGAAATCGTCCATCGCGACGCGCGCATCGAGCGCCTTCAGCTCGCTCAGCACCGACAGCGCCAGATCGGGGTCGCCGATGATCGCGCTTTCGGTGAGTTCGATCATCAGCCGTTCGCCGCCGATCTTGTGCTTTTCGAGCGCTTGGCGGACGACCCCGGCGACATCGTCGCGGACCAACTGGATCGCCGAGACATTGACCGAGAAATAGGCGTCGACGACGGCGCCATTCTGCTTGTCCCATTCGGCGAGCACTTCGGCCGCCTTGCCGATCGCCCATTGGCCGAGCGGGACGATGAGCCCCGAATCCTCGGCGATCGGGATGAATTCGGTCGGCGAGACCGCATGGCCGCTGCTGTTGTCCCAGCGCGCGAGCGCCTCGAATCCGGCGACCCGGCCGCTCGACAATTCGATCAGCGGTTGAAAGGCGAGGTGCAGCCGGTCTTCCTCGATCGCGCCGCGCAATTCGGTCTCGAGCCCGAAGCGATTGTCCGACAGCATCGCGGCTTCGGGTTCGTAGATTTCGATGCGGTCGGTCTGCTTCGCCCGCTTGAGCGCGATCTGCGCGTGGCGGATCTGGTCCGCGATATCGGTATCGATCGAGGGCTGGATCGCGCAGCCGAGCGCGCAGTCGACGCTGACCTTGAGTTCGCCGATGCGGAACGGGTGGTCGAAGCAGCCGCGGATACGCCGCGCCATTTCGCGGACATCGGCGCGGCCGCCCGCGATGCGCGACGAGATGGCGAATTCGTCGCCGCCGGTGCGTGCCAATATGTCGCCGCTGCGCAGGCTGGATTTCAGGCGCCGCGCGACGGTGATGATCAGCTCGTCGCCCGCCATCGGGCCGATATGTTCGTTGATGCGCGAAAAGCGCGCGAGGTCGAGCAGCAGGATCGCATGGTCGCCGCTCGCGCCCTCGGTGCGCGCGCGCTGTTCGACCAGTTCCTCGAATCCGGCGCGATTGGGAAGCCCGGTCAGGCTGTCGGAGACGAGTTCGCGGCGCAAATTGCGCTCGGTCATCATCTCCTGCGTCCGGTCGATCAGCGTCAGCAGGAACAGCCCGTCGTCGCCCGATTCGGTGGGCAGCGGGCCGATCGATCCGCGCAGGTCGCGCGCCGCCAGGCCTTCGCCGAGCTGGCACGAGAATTCCTGCGTTTCGTCGGGATATTGCGAAGTGCGCTCGATCGCGCGCAGCAGTTCGATCGGCGCATCGACGCCGACGGGCGACAGGCCGAGCCGATCAAAGGCGGCGTTGCTCGCATGAAGCCGGAAATTGCCGCGCGCCATCGGTCTGATCAGCGCGGCCGGGACGGGCAACGCGTCGATCCAGCCGACGAACAACAAGGGCCGGTCTTCGCCGGTTCTATCAATAGGCATAACAGAGGGTTTTGTGCGACCTTTCCCCATTGCCCAATGCCTAGGTCACGGGAAGTAAAGAAGGGATTTACGGCTACATATAAATACGTTCAGCCGAAGCGATTGTTCCGCGGGAAACCCGTGGGTGGCATCCGGCCCGCCGCGCCGCGCGCGACGCGCCAGGGGACGAGGTCGGTTTCGGTGCGGGTGCGGCCGGTTTCGCCGCCCATCGCCCAGCTCAATCCGTCGGCAAAGGCGAAGCTCACCGCATCGGAAAGCCCCCCGTCGCGATAGCGTTGCAGCATCACGCCCTGGCCGCGCGCCATCACCGGCACTTCGGCGAGCGGGAAGACGACGAGCTTACGGTTCTCGCCCACCGCCGCGACGCTGTCGTCGGCCGTCCCGATCGGGCGGACGACGGCGAGCACGGCCTTGGGCTTCAAATTGACGACATTGCGTCCCTTGCGCGTCTCGGCGACGACTTCGCTCATCGGCGCGACGAAGCCGTGGCCGCTCGTCGAGGCGAGCAGCAGCCGGCCGTCGGCGCTCGCCGGGATCATCGCGACGATCCGCGCCTCGGGATCGATGTCGACCATCAAACGCAAAGGCTCGCCGAACCCGCGACCGCCGGGCAGCTTGTCGGCGCCGACGGTGAAGAAACGTCCATCGCTTGCGGCGATCAACAGCTTGTCGGTCGTCTGCGCATGCGCGGCGAACAGCAGTTCGTCGCCATCCTTGAATTTGAATTCGCCCCACTGGTCCGCCGCGACATGGCCGCGCTGGGCGCGAATCCAGCCGCGTTTCGAGAGGATCACCGTCACCGGTTCCTTCTCGATCATCGCGTCGAGCGGGATGTCGCGCGTCGGTGCCGCCTCGGCGATCGTCGTGCGCCGCGCACCGAGCAGGGTCTCAAGCCCGTAAACCGCGCGCAATTTCTCCAGATCCTTGCGCAGCCGCGTCTTCTGCCGCGCCGGGCTTTCGACGAGCTTCGCCAACTCCTCGCGCTCGGCGGTCAGATCGGCCTGTTCGCGCTTCAGCTCCATTTCCTCGAGCCGGCGCAAGCTGCGCAAACGCATGTTGAGGATCGCCTCGGCCTGGCGGTCGGTCAGGATGAATTCGGCGATCATTACCGGCTTCGGCTCGTCCTCGGTCCGGATGATTTCGATGATCCGGTCGAGGTTGAGGAAAGCGATGATGTAACCCGCGACGAGTTCGAGCCGGTCGTCGATCTTTGCGATCCGGTGCTGCGCGCGGCGGACGAGGACGATGATCTGGTGCTGCAGCCATTCGGTGAGCAGCTGTTTCAGCCCCATCACCTTCGGCGTGCGCGTGGCATCGAGCACGTTGAGGTTGAGCGCGAAACGGCTTTCGAGGTCGGTCAGCCGGAACAGGCTTTCCTTCAGCACATCGGGATCGACATTGCGGCTCTTGGGTTCGAGTATGATGCGCAGATCCTCGGCGCTTTCGTCGCGGACATCCTCGAGGATCGGCAATTTCTTGTCGGCGATCAACTGCGCGATCTGCTCGATCAGCTTGCCCTTGGCGACGCCATAGGGGATTTCGCTGATGACAAGCTGCCAGGTGCCGCCCGACAATTTCTCGATGCCGCTTTCTTCCCAGCCACCGTCCGCCAGCCGGCCGGTCGAAAAACGCGCGCGGACGCGGAAACCGCCGCGGCCGGTTTCATAGGCGTGCGCGATCGTCTCGGCACTGTCGACGACGATGCCGCCGGTCGGGAAATCGGGGCCTTTGACGTGGTCGAGCAGCTCGGAAAGCTCGGCATTCTGGTTTTCGATCAGCAGCAGCGCGGCGCCGATCACTTCGGCGGCATTGTGCGGCGGGATGTTCGTCGCCATGCCGACCGCGATCCCGCTCGCGCCATTGGCGAGCAGGTTCGGGAACAGTCCCGGCATGATCTCGGGCTCTTCATCCTCGCCATTATAGGTCGGGCGGAAGTCGACCGTGCCCTCGTCGAGCCCCTGCATCAGGTCGATCGCGACGCGCGTCAGCCGCGCCTCGGTATAGCGGTACGCCGCGGCGTTATCGCCGTCGATATTGCCGAAATTGCCCTGGCCGTCGACGAGCGGATAGCGCAGCGAGAAATCCTGCGCGAGGCGGACCATCGCGTCATAGACCGCGGTGTCGCCGTGCGGGTGGAATTTGCCGATGACGTCGCCGACGACGCGTGCCGATTTCTTATAGCCTTGGCTCGGGTCGAGCCGCATCGCGCGCATCGCCCACAGCAGGCGGCGGTGGACCGGCTTCAGCCCGTCGCGAAGATCGGGGAGCGAGCGCGCGGTGATCGTCGACAGCGCATAGACGAGATAACGTTCGGACAGCGCGCTGTCGAACGGGGTATCGATCATGCCGGGAATGGGGTCGGTGCTGTCGGGATCGTCGGTGGTACTGGCCATTGTCCGCAGCCGATAGCAAGGCTGACGCGCCAAGGCAAAGGCTTGCGTCGACGTTTCGCGATATGAAAAGGGCCCACCGGTTCGGCCGGTGAGCCCTTGGTCTTGGGAATATGCGGGCCGGTGCGACTGCGCGCTTCGAAAGCGTCCGGCCCGGGCTGTCCTATGGCGCGAGGATCGCGACGGCGAGGTACAGCAGCAGAGGCAGGCCGAAGCCCAAAAGCGTCAGGGCGACAAAGGCGACGCGCGTCCACAAGACATTGATGCCGAACTGGTCCGCCATTCCGGCGCACACGCCGAAGACCATCCCGTTGCGGCGATTCTTGCGAAAACCCTGGTTCATTTCTTTCCTTTCGATCCCGGCCTTCGGGCCGGCGTTTTGGGGGTGGGGCGGCTGGTCAGGCGACCAGCCCGCCGAAATGCGCAGCGTTCGGGCCGACAGCGGCCAGGAACATGAACGAGCAGTAAAGCGAGGCAGCGGCGGCGATCGCGTAGCTCTTGAACGATTCGACGTTGAAATGGGCCATGATATTTTCCTTCCTTGAACCTTCCATCCGGGCCATCCGGTGGATGTCGGCACTATTGCAGGGACCGTGCCAATTTCATTCATTGGCGGTTAAGCGGGGTTTTCTGGTTCCCGACATATTATTTCAGCGCGAAAAATGCGCGAAGATGGCAAAAATTCCCGATTGGCGGAAAAATTTCTATCGCCATTGGGGATGCGCCGGGCTGGCATCGCCGAAGGGGCTGCGGTAGGCGCGGTGCAGGATGACGCTGACCCGCCTTTCGCTGACCGATTTTCGCAATCATGCCGGGGCGGACATGGCGGCCGGGCCGGGGCTGGTCGCGCTGCATGGCGACAATGGCGCGGGCAAGACCAATATATTGGAGGCGATCTCGCTGCTCGCGCCCGGGCGCGGGCTGCGCCGCGCCGCGCTGCCCGACATGGTGCGCGACGGCGCGAGCGGGGGTTTCGCCGTCTTTGCCGAGGTCCAGGCGGGCGCCGATCTGCCTCCGGTCGCGCTGGGAACCGGGATGGAGCCCGCACAGCCGGGACGGCGGATCGTGCGCATCAATGGCGCCCCCGCCGCGGCGACCGCGCTCGGAGAATGGCTGGCGATACTGTGGCTGACCCCCGCGATGGACCGGCTGTTCGTCGAGACCGCGGGCAACCGGCGCCGCTTCCTCGACCGGCTCGTCCTCGCGCTCGACCCGCGCCACGCGCAGCACGGCAACCGCTATGAAGCGGCGCTGCGCGCGCGCGGCAAGCTGCTCGCCGACCCCGCCGGCGCCGACCCCCATTGGCTCGCCAGCCTCGAGGCGCAGCTCGCCGAGCATGGCGCGGCGATCGACGCCGCGCGGCAGGCGATGCTCGCGGGGTTGTCGGCCGAGCTCGCGGGGCAGCCCGACGCACCCTTCGCGCGCCCGCTGCTGACGCTCGTCGACAGCGACGGCAAGGCGCGCGAGGCGCCGCACGCGGTCGACGCGTTGAAGGCGCTCTTCGCGTCGCGCCGCCGGATCGATGCCGCGGCGGGCCGTGCGACCGCCGGGCCGCATCGCGACGATCTCTCGGCCGTCCATGCCGCGACGGGCCGCGCGGCGGCGCGCTGCTCGACCGGCGAGCAAAAGGCGATGCTGCTCTCGCTCGTCCTCGCGCACAGCGACTGCGTCGCGCGCGCCAGAGACAGGCGCCCGCTACTGTTGCTGGACGAGGTCGCCGCGCATCTCGACCCGCTGCGCCGCGCGTCGCTATACGAACGGCTCGCGGGGCAGGGCGGTCAGGCTTGGCTCACGGGGACCGAGGCGGCGCTGTTCGACGATATGCCGGGGCCGGTGACGCGCTTCCGGATCGCGGGCGGGCGGATCGTGGCGGATTAGTATTCGCCTGTCGGCCGGTTGCCGACGGACAGCTTGCCACCCCAAAGCGGCCGTTCAAAGGATCTCGCGCACCACATCCTGCGGACGGCACAGCCGCACCCCCTTGTCGGTCTCGACGATCGGGCGCTCGACATAGGCGGGGTTCGCCGCCATCGCGGCGACGATATCGTCCTCGCTCGCATCCTTCAGGCCGCGCTCTTCCGCATCGGTGCCGCGCAGGCGCAGCGCATCGCGCGCGCCGATACCCGCGTCGCGGAACAGCTGGCGCAGCTTGTCGGCGCTATACGGTTTTTTGAGATATTCGACGACCGTCAGCTCGACGCCCGGCGTCTCCTGAAGAATCGCCAGCGTCTTGCGCGAGGTGCCGCACGCGGGGTTGTGCCAGATGGTCGCTTTCATGGGAACGCGTCCTAACTCAGCCTTGCCGCGGCGTAAACGCGCTATTCATGGCATATATGGCACATCTTCCCGCATGAAGGGGAACCACCAGCTTGCCTTTCGCGGCCCGAACACGACTTATGCAAGGTCGAGGGACCGTCAAAGGGCGGCTTATGCGGGGTTGTTGTTTAAGTGAATGAATTGATCGATCGCAGGGCGTTGCTCGCCGGGATCGCGGGAATGGGGGCCATGGCCGCCACGCCGGCGGGCGGGCAACTGCCGAACTGGATCCAGCAGCCGGTGGGGCCCTTGCCGCCGCCGGTCGACTATCTTGCCGTCGCCCGGAAACAGCTCGCGATGCAGGCGCGCAATATCCCGCAGACCGACCGCGTCGGCGTCGTCGATTTCGGCCTGCCGTCGTCGCGCCCGCGTTTCGCTTTGGTCGACATGGTCGCGGGCAGGATCGAGATGTTCCCGGTGACGCACGGCCGCGGATCGGACCCGCAGCACGACGGCTGGCTCAAAAGCTTTTCGAGCCGCGTCGGCAGCCTCGCGACCTCGCGCGGCGCCTATCGCACCAGCGACTATTATTGGGGCGCCAACGGATCGTCGATGCGGCTCGCCGGGCTCGAACCCGACAATTATACCGCCGACCAGCGCGCGATCGTCGTGCACGGCGCCTGGTACGCCGACCCGGCGCTGATCGCGACGCAGGGCAAGCTCGGACGCAGCGAAGGCTGCTTCGTCTTCGGCGAAGAGTTGCTGCCGATGATCCTCTACAAGCTCGGGCCCGGCCGGCTGCTGTTCGCCGACCGGCTGAGCGCGCATCCGCCGACGCCGGCGCCCTTCCAGCTGCCGCCGACCGATCCGCTGCCGGGGATGGAAAATCTGCGCCGCGCGAGTTCGATCAGCGGGCCGTTGCCGAAGACGGCGGATTAAGCGGCGAAAATCCGCTTAGGGGTATTTTCAGACGCCCCCAGTTTCCGTTCGTGTCGAGCGAAGTCGAGACACCCATCGATGTAGCGCCTAGCCCGAGGAGCATCTCGACTTCGCTCGATGCGAACGGGTTGGGAAAAGCGCGCGACAGCTACCGTTCGAACCCGCCTGCCGCTCAATAAATCCCGCTCGTCGCCGGCGTCGTCACGCGCGCGGCGGTGGGGATCGTCGGGACGACCGGCGGCGGTTCGGGCGCGATGATCGTCGCGGTCGGGCGGCCGGGCTTGGCGAAGCTCGCCACCACCGGCGCGTCGCGGCCATAGAGGTCGGCGAGTTTCTTCACCCCGCCCCTGCCGTCGGGAACCATAGTCCAATAGGCGACATAGACGGGGAACGGCTCGTCGAAGCCGAAGCGCGTCGTCTTGCCGCTCGCGATCGCCTCGCCGAATTCCTCGGGGCTTTTGCCCGCGAACATCACCGCCATCAGGCCCGAGAAGTGCAGCGCGCGCTCGGTGCGGATGCAGCCATGGCTGAACGCGCGCGCGGCGGCGTTGAACGCGCCTTTCGACGGGGTGTCGTGAAGATAGATCGCATGCTCGTTGAGCATTTCCATCTTCATCACGCCCAGCGCGTTGTTCGCCCCCGGCAGCTGCACCACCGACAAATTCTTGCCGCTGCCCGTCCAGGTATAGCCCTGGCGGCGCGCCGATGCGGGGTTGTTGGCGATCGTCGCGCCAATGCCTTCGTTGATGATGCTGCGCGGCAGCGTCCAGTTCGGGTTGACGATGATGCCCGTCGCCATCGGGTTCAATTGCGGCGTCGGGGTCGAACTCTTGCCGACGACGGCCTTGTGCGTGGCGATGATCGTGCCGCCGTGGACGACGCGGGTCAGATATTCGGGGACGTTGCTGACGACATAGCGTTCGCCGAGGCTGCGCGGCATCCAGCGCCAGCGTTCCATGTTGACGCGGATCGCATTGGCCGCGGCGGGGGTCTTCGCCGTCTGGAGCGACGCCTTGAGTAGCGCGAAATCGGGATGCACCGGGTCGAGGCTGGCGAGCGTTTCGGGCACCGTTCCGGCGCCGAGCGCGGCGGTCAGCAGCGACAGCAAGGGTTCGCTGTCGCCGTCGCTGTCCACCATGAACCATTGTTTGCGCGCGGCATTGGGCGTGCGCCCATCGCGCAGGTGGGTCGCGAGCAGCAGGAAGCGGTCGGTCGCCGCCTTGTCGAGCGCCGCCTGGTCGCCGCCGAGGATCGCCGCGGCGAGGCCGTCGGGATAATAATCCCTGGCGAACAGGCCTTCGTCGCCGACCTTTTCGATGAAGCTCAACAGCGCGGTCGCATTGTCCTCCGACCAGCTCGGCATCTCGATTCGCACCGCGACGACCGGTGCGTCATCCCTGATCTTGTCGGGCTGGAGGATGACCGAATCCTCCTTCACCTCGGTTTGCGCGAAAGCCGGAGCCGCGAGCAGCGTCAGCGGGAGGAGAAGCGCCGCAGCGGGACGTGCGGAAAAGGAAGCGTTTTTGGCCATGGTTAAAGCCCATAGCCAAAAAATAGGGCTAGCGAAAGTGAAGCGGAGCACAGCTCGGCGCAGGTTGAAACGTCCTTTGTCATTCCGGCGAAGGCCGGAATCTCGACGGCGAGACCCCGGCCTTCGCCGGGGTGACGGGATGTGGCTAAGCGGCGCCTTCCTCATCCTGCCGCGCCAGCCATTCCTCGAGCCACTTGATCGTATAGTCGCCGTGGATCACGTCGGGGTCGGCAAGCAGCGCCTGATGCAGCGGAATGTTCGTCTTGACCCCGCCGATCACCATTTCCTCGAGCGCGCGGCGCATCCGCATCATGCAGCTTTCGCGGCTGCGACCATAGACGATCAGCTTGCCGATCATGCTGTCATAATAGGGCGGGATCGAATAGCCGGCGTAAAGCCCGCTATCGACGCGCACGTGCATGCCGCCCGCGGCGTGATAGCTCGTCACCTTGCCGGGCGAGGGCAGGAAGCTGCGCGGATCCTCGGCATTGATGCGGCATTCCATCGAATGGCCGCGGAATTCGAGGTCTTCCTGTTTGACCGAAAGCCCCGCACCGCCGGCGATGCGGATCTGTTCGCGGACGAGGTCGAAGCCGGTGATCATCTCGGTCACCGGATGTTCGACCTGGATGCGCGTGTTCATCTCGATGAAGAAAAATTCGCCATTTTCCCACAGGAATTCGATCGTGCCGGCGCCGCGATAGCCCATCGCGGCCATCGCGTCGGCGCAGACCTTGCCCATGCGCGCGCGTTCTTCGGCCGAGATGATCGGCGAGGGGGCTTCTTCGAGCACTTTCTGGTGGCGGCGCTGGAGCGAGCAGTCGCGCTCGCCCAGATGGATCGCATGGCCCTTGCCGTCGCCGAAGACCTGGAATTCGATATGGCGCGGATTGCCGAGATATTTTTCCATATAAACGGTCGGATCGCCGAAGGCGGCCGCCGCTTCGGATGAGGCCTGACCCATCAGGCTTTCGAGGCCGTCTTCGCCCGGAACGACCTTCATGCCGCGCCCGCCGCCGCCCGATGCGGCCTTGATCAGCACCGGATAGCCGATGTCCTTCGCCAGGCTTTTGGTCTCTTCGCTGAAGGTCACTGCGCCCGGCGAGCCCGGAACGACGGGGAGGCCGAGCTTGACCGCGGTGCGCTTCGCCTCGACCTTGTCGCCCATCGTGCGGATATGCTCGGGCTTGGGCCCGACGAAGATCATGTCGTGCGCTTCGATGATCTCGGCGAAACGCTCGTTTTCCGACAGAAAGCCGTAGCCCGGATGGATCGCGTCGGCGCCGGTGATCTCGGCCGCCGAAATGATCGCGGGGATGTTGAGATAACTGTCCTTCGCGGCGGGCGGGCCGATGCACACCGCCTCGTCGGCCAGGCGGACGTGCATCGCGTCGGTGTCGGCAGTCGAATGGACCGCGACCGTCTTGATGCCCATTTCATGGCACGCGCGGTGGATGCGCAGCGCGATCTCGCCGCGGTTGGCGATCAGGAGCTTTTCAATGGCCATGGGCTGAATTTACCCGATGGTGAACAGCGGCTGGTCGAACTCGACCGGCTGGCTGTTCTCGACATGCACGGCCTTCAGCGTGCCCGACGCGGTGGCGGTGATCGGGTTCATCACCTTCATCGCCTCGATGATCAGGATCGTGTCGCCGGCTTTCACCGCCGAGCCGACGGCCGCGAAATTGGGCGCGCTCGGCTCGGGCGCAAGATAGACGGTGCCGACCATCGGCGATTTCACGGCATCGGCGAAATGATCGGCGGCGGGTGCGGCGGCGGCGGGTGCCGCTGCCGCTGCCGGCGCGGCGGGTGCTGCGACCGGCGCGGGCGCATAAGCGAGGGGCGCGGCGGCGGCGGTCAGCGTGCGCGCGACGCGTATCTTGCGTGTCCCGTCCTCGACCTCGATTTCCGAAAGCTGCGTATCGTCGAGCAGTTCGGCAAGCGCGCGAACGAACGCCGGATCGATGTTGATGCCATTGTCTTTATGGTCACCCATGAGAATTTTCCTGTTGTTGCGGCGTCGCTATCGCGGCGCCCTGACCCGTTTTTTGATGCGCCCTATTGTCAGAGACGCGCGGCGGCGTCCAGCGCCAGCGTATAGCTGTCCGCGCCATGCCCTGCAAAATGCGCCGCCGCCGCCATGCCGACATAACTGATGTGGCGGAAGGTTTCGCGCGTCGTCGGATCCGACAGATGAACCTCGATCACCGGCACCTTGATCGATTTGATCGCGTCGTGGATCGCGATCGACGTGTGCGTATAGCCCCCCGCATTGAGCAGCACCGCCTTCGCGCCCGCCACATAGGCTTCGTGCAGCCAGTCGATCAGCACGCCCTCATGGTTCGTCTGGCGGCATTCGAGGCGCAGGCCGAGCCCCTCCGCCTGCGCCTCCAGTCGTGCATGAATATCGTTCAGCGTGTCGTGGCCATAGATTTCGGGCTCGCGGGTGCCGAGCAGGTTGAGATTGGGGCCGGAGAGAACGAAGACGGTCGGCAAGTCGGGCAAAGGCTTGGCTTTCGGTTGCGACGGAGGGCGCTCCCCCTATATGGGCTGCTCGGCAAAAGGCAAAGCGAGGCGAATTGACGTGATTTCGGTCATTCTCAACGGCGAACCCCGGCAGGTGCGCGAAGGCAGCATCGCCGATCTCGTCGCGTCGCTCGGCCTCGACGTCAAGAAGGTCGCGGTCGAGCGCAACCGCGACATCGTGCCGCGTTCGACGCTCGCCGACGTGGAACTCGCCGAGGGCGATGCGCTCGAAATCGTTCATTTTGTAGGAGGCGGTTGAGTTGTCAGCGGATCAATGGAGCGTCGCCGGCCGGACATTTACGTCGCGGCTGATCGTCGGCACCGGCAAATACAGGGATTTCGAACAGAACGCCGCCGCGGTCGAAGCTTCGGGGGCCGAGATTGTCACCGTCGCGGTGCGGCGGGTCAATGTGTCGGATCCGGCGGCGCCGATGCTCACCGACTATATAGATCCGAAGAAGATCACCTATCTGCCCAACACCGCGGGTTGCTTCAACGCCGACGACGCGATCCGCACGCTGCGGCTCGCGCGCGAGGCGGGGGGCTGGGACCTCGTGAAGCTCGAGGTGCTCGGCGAGGCGAAGACGCTCTATCCGAACATGCGCGAAACGCTCGAGGCGACCGAGGTGCTTGCGAAAGAGGGCTTCCTGCCGATGGTCTATTGCGTCGACGATCCGATCGCCGCGAAGCAGCTCGAGGATGCCGGCGCGGTCGCGATCATGCCCCTGGGCGCGCCGATCGGGTCGGGGCTGGGCATCCAGAACCGCGTGACGATCCGCCTGATCGTCGAGGGCGCGTCGGTGCCGGTGCTCGTCGATGCCGGCGTCGGCACCGCGAGCGACGCCGCGGTCGCGATGGAACTCGGCTGCGACGGCGTGCTGATGAACACCGCGATCGCCGAAGCGAAGGACCCCATTCTTATGGCGCGTGCGATGAAGCGCGCGGTCGAGGCGGGGCGCGATGCCTATCTGGCCGGGCGCATGGGATTGCGGCGTTATGCCGATCCGTCGAGTCCCTTGGCGGGATTGATTTAGGACGATTTCGACTGAAATGCGCCAATCGACGTCGCAGTGCAGCCCGGATTAGCGGACTTTTTCGAAAGCAAGCCAAGTCCAGAAAACGCCCATGGACAGATTGACCTTTTGAACGGAGTCGGCGTCCTGCCTGCGTAGGAGGTGCAGTCCACAAGCATGTGCCATTTCGATTGTCATGTCGGATGACACCGGAAACACCCTCCGACCTTTGGCGCCGGGGCCGTGCCGAAGCGACATGATGAGGATACCGCTCGGCGCGATCAACGTCGCAAGACGAGGCATGGCTATTGCCCGATTTGCGTCGGAAAGATGCTGCCACACTGCGCACAATGTCACGAGATCGAACGAGACACCGGTCGGCACCGCCCGGAGATGTGGCAAGCGATCATCCAACCACTTGATATTGGCTGCGGGGTGAAGCGTCTGGCCAGCCTCGCGAAGTTCACGCACTGGTTCGATGGCGAGTGCGTCGTGTCCCTTGGCAGCGAACCATGCCGCGTCTCGCCCCGTTCCGGCTCCAATGTCCGCAATCGTGATACTGTGGTTTGGGATTAAATCGACGACGTGCTCGTATATGCTTTCTGGTGACAACCCATCATATGCAGCAATAAAATCTGCGGTGGCAACGGCGGCGTATCCCTCCAGAACGTCCTGCATTGGTCTTCCACGAATGACTGAAAACTGTTGGTATGCCCCTCGGAAGGGGACGGACAAGAATCCACCCCAAAACCTCCCTCGGCGGGCGCGCTCACCCCATGATGAAGGCGTTGAGCTTATTGCCGTCGGGGTCGCGGAAATAGCCCGCATAAAAACCTTCGCCGCGCAGTCCCGGGGGGCCTTCGCAGGTGCCGCCGTTCGCCAGCGCGATGTCATAGAGGCGCTGGACCTGTTCCTGATCCTTCGCCGCGAGCGCGACCATCACGCCATTGCCGACCGACGCGGCATTGCCGTCGAACGGCTTGGTCAGGCCGATGCCCGCGCCGCCGCCGTCCTTGCCCCAGGCGATGAAGCTTTCATATTCCATCATCCGCGGCGTTTCGAGTTCGGCGGCGATCGCATCGTAAAAGGCGGCCGCGCGCGCCAGATCGTTCGTCCCCAGTGTCACATATCCGATCATGTTCTTTCTCCCGACTCGTTGGTGTGAACATAATAAGAACATATGCTGATCCAGGCAAATGAAAAGGGCGCCGCGACCACGTCGCGACGCCCCTGTCGATTCGGCTCGCGCCCGCTCTATTCGGCGATGCGGATCGCGATGAACGCCGGCGACTGGCCGCGGCGCAGGATTTCGAGCAGCACCGCGTTGCGGCCCGCCTTCTTCGCCGCCGCGAGGACGCCCGAGAGCGCCTCGCTGCTCGTCACCGCGCTGCGGTTGGCGCTGAGGATGATGTCGCCGCGGCGCAGACCCTTGCGGCCGGCATCGCTGTTGCCGCCGACGGCGCCGATCACCAGCCCCTTGGTGTCGGCATCGACGCCGATCGAGCGCGCGATGGCGCTCGTCAACGGCTGGACCGCCATGCCGAGCTGGTCCTGGATCGCCTGATTGGCGGTTCCCGTCGGATCTTCGGGCAGCGTCTGTTCCGCCTCGGGATCGAAATTCTCGCCGGTCAGTTCGCTTTCGGGGGGCCGTGTGCCGATGACCGCCGACAGCGACAGCGCCTTGCCTTCGCGGATGACCTCGATCGGAACGCGCGTGCCCGGTTTGATGTTGGCGACGATATAGGACAGCGTCTGTTGCGGCGTGATTTCCTTGCCGTTGATCTTCGTCACGACGTCGCCGCGCTTCAGTCCCGCCTTCGCTGCCGCCTGGCCGTCCTCGACGCGCTGAATGATCTCGCCGCGATCCTTGGGCAGGCCGAGCGCCGCCGCCATATCCTCGCTGACCGGCACGATGCCGATGCCGAGATAACCGCGCTGCGGCGTTTCGCCGGCGCGCAGCGCCTCGATCACCGGGATCGCGGCTTCGGCCGGAATCGCGAAGTTGACGCCGATGTTCGCGCCGACGGGCGAGATCAGCATATTGTTGATGCCGACGACATTGCCCTGCAGGTCGAACAAGGGACCGCCCGAATTGCCGCGGTTGATCGCGGTATCGGTCTGGATATAGCGGTCATAGGCGCCCCCCTGGCCGATGTTGCGCTGGACCGCCGAGATGATCCCCGCGGTCACGGTCGAGCCGAGACCGAGCGGGTTGCCGATCGCGACGACCCAGTCGCCGACGCGCGCCGGACTGCCGTCGGCGAATTTCACGAAGGGCAGGCCCGTCGCGTCGATCTTGAGCAGCGCGAGGTCCGACGCGGCATCGCGCCCGACGATCTTCGCCGTATATTCCTTCTGGTTCGTGAAAGTCACGGTGACCTGATCGACCGTCTGATCGCCGCGCGGGCCGCCGGCGATCACATGGTTGTTGGTGACGATATAGCCGTCGGACGAGATCAGGAAGCCCGAGCCGCCGCCCTGCTGTTCCTGCGTGATCGGCTCGCGCGTCCCGGCAAAGGGATTGAGCCGGACGCCGAGCGTCACTTCCTGCTTGGTCGAGATGTTGACCACCGCGGGCTGCAATTGCTCGACGAGGTCGGCAAAGCTTTCGGGGGCGCCGGCGCGGGGAACCGCCTTGGCGATCTCGCTCTCCTCGTTCTGCGCGACCTGCGCGCCGACGGGGGACTGGGTGACCAGCGCCAGCGCGGTGCCACCCGCCAGCAAGGCCGAAGTGATGCCATAAACATAACGCACGATCGGAAATCCTCTTCGTTCTTAAAGAAACTCAATAACCCCGGCTGCGGCGGTCTGCGGCGGGCCGGCTGAACGCTGTTTGAACATGAACGGACCATGTCGGTTCCATTCATCGCGCCGTCCATCCGTCGCAGATGCGTCAACCGCCGCTGAAACGCTTCAGATATTCATTGTCGGGCGACATGATGATCGACGTTCCGCCGGTGTTGTTTTCACCGAGGAAGGTCTGCCGATAGCTCTGCATCGCGCGATAGAAATCATAGAATTCGGGGTCCTTGCCATAGCTCGCGGCATAGATGCGCGCCGCTTCGCCATCGGCGGCGCCGCGGATGATCTGCGCTTCCTTCTGTCCTTCGGCGCGGATCGAGATCGCCTCCTGCTGCCGCGCGGTGCGCATCCGGTTATACGCCGCCTCAAGCGTCGCACCCTCGGGCAGGTCGGCGCGCTTGATCCGGACGTCGATGATCTCGGCGCCATATTTCTGCGCCTCGCGATTGAGCGCGACCTGGATATTGTCCATCACCGCGCCGCGCTCGGGCGACAGCAGGGTCGCGAAGGTGCGCTTGCCGAGCTCGTTGCGCAGCGACGAACCGAGGATCGTCGCAAGCTGCGTCTGCAATTTCTCTTCGGTGCGGATCGCGGTGTACATGCGCACCGGATTGGTAATGCGAAAACGCGCGAAGGCGTCGACCTGCAGCCGCTGCTGGTCGGTCGACAGCACCTGCTGGCGCTCCATGTTCACGCCGAGGATGCGCTTGTCGATATATTGGATGCCGTCGGTGAAGGGAACGCGCAGGACGAGCCCGGCGCCCGAGCGCCCGAAATCCTCGTTCGGCTTGTAACGGTTCACCGTCCGTTCGATTTCGCCGAAGCGCAGGATCAGCGCCTGCTTGTCCTCGGGCACGATCGCCAGCGACTGCGACAGGATGACGAGCAGCGCGACCGCGACGACGAGCAGGCGCAGCGGGTTCTGGAACAGCGAACGGATCATCATTCGCCTCCCTTCTGGGCGGCTTCGGGGGCCTTCAGCCGCTTCTGCACTTCGTTGAGCGGCAAATAGGGGGTCACCCCGCGCGCTTCGACAATCGTCTTGTCGACGTTCGACAACACCGTCTCCATCGTTTCATAATAAAGGCGTTTGCGGGTCACTTCGGGCGACAGCTCATATTGGGCGTAAATCTGGTCGAACGCCGAGGTGTCGCCGCGTGCGCGCTCGAGCACCTGCTGTTCATAGGCGCGCGCGAGGTTGATCGCCGATTCACGTTCCTGGCGCGCCGCCGTGACCTCCTTGAACGCCTCGTCGACCTGGCTCGGCGGGTCGACCTGGCGGATCGCGATGCCCTGGATCAGAACGCCGGCGCGATACTGGTCGAGCAGTTCCTGCATGCGCTGCTGGACCTGCGCCTCGATCTCGACGCGGCCCGGGCCGATCGCCTGGACGAGGTCGAAATTGGCGACCGTCGCGCGCATCGAGCTTTCGGCGACTTCGCGGATCGTCCCTTCGGGATCGGCGAGCTGGAAAAAGAACAGCTCGGGATCGCGCACCGACCAGCGGACCTCATAGGCGAGGTCGACGATGCTCTGGTCGCGCGTCAGCACGAAATTCTCGTCGGTGGCGTTGGGCGAGCCGACCGGCATCGTGCGGATCGCGCGGACGTCTTCCATCCGGATGCGCTCGATCGGCGCCGGCCAGGTGAATTTTACGCCCGGCCCGACGGTGCGTGAATAGCTGCCGAGGCGCGTCACCACGCCTTCCTTTTCGGGCGGAACGATATGGAAGGAGGAGAAGACGACCCACGCGACCACCAGCGCGAGGACGATCCATTTCCAGAACTTCGCCGAATCGCCCAGATTGAACTGGCCGCCGCTGCCGCCCGAACCGCCGCCGAAACCGCCGCGCCCCTTGCGCAGCAGCTCGTCGAGCGCCGAGGGGCCGCGCGGCTTTGCCCCGCGCCGCTGGTCGGCGGGATCGGGGGTCACCCACGGGTTGCGCGGGCCGGGACGCTTGCCGTCGCCGCCGCTTCCCTTGCCGCCGTCGTCGCCGTCTTTGGGGCCATTGCCCCACGGGCTGTTCGCCATCTGGCTGATCTGCTGGAGAAGGTGGCGCAATCCCCCCGGACGGCGGCCGGCCATGCTGGCGTCGTTTTCGTTGCTCATACTGCTTTTATAGGGGCGGCGGGCGCGATTAACAGGGGGTGCGCGCGAAAATGGCTGGCAATCGGCTTCGTCATGCCTATCTGCCGCGGACATGACCGATACCGCTCCCCTCGCCAGCATCGCGGCCGACCTCTCCGGCGGCCGCACCTCGGGCCTCCGCTTTCTCGACGACAAGGGGGCGCTTGCTATCGTCCTCGACGTCACCGGGATCGCCGCCGACGATCGCAAACCGCTCGAGGACAAGCTGCGCGCGGGCCTGCTCGAACAGCCGGGCGTGAACGAGGTGCGCATCGCGATGACCGCCGAGAAAAAGGCGATGACGATCATCGCGGTCGGCAGCGGCAAGGGCGGGGTCGGCAAATCGACGCTCGCCGCGAACCTCGCGGTCGCGCTCCGCCGGCTGGGGGTCAAGGTCGGGCTGGTCGACGCCGATATCTATGGCCCGTCGCAGCCCCGCCTGATGGACAGTGAGGGCGTGAAGCCCGAAGCGCGCGGCTCGAAACTGGCCCCCGTTCCCAACGCCTATGGCGTGCCGATGCTGTCGACAGGACAGATCGCGGCGCCCGGGCAGGCGATCGCCTGGCGCGGCCCGATGGCGGGCAAGGCGCTCGAGCAGCTCGTCGATGCGAGCTGGGGTGACATCGACACGCTCGTCGTCGATCTGCCGCCGGGGACCGGCGACGTCCAGCTGACGATGATCCAGAAGCACAAGCCCGCGGGCGCGGTGATCATCTCGACCCCGCAGGACCTCGCGCTGATGGACGCGACGCGCGCGGTCAGCCTGTTCGAACAGGCCGATGTGCCGATCATCGGGCTGGTCGAGAATATGGCGGGCTACGCCTGCCCGCATTGCGGGGAGGTCAGCGACCCGTTCGGCAGCGGCGGCGCCGAGGCCGCGGCGGGGACGATGGGGCTCGACTTCCTCGGCCGCGTGCCGCTGTCGATGGGCATCCGCCTCGCCAGCGACGGCGGCGTCCCGCCCGCCGCGGGAACCGATCCCGCCGGCGAACCATTCCACGCGATAGCGGCGAAGGTCGCCGACTGGCTGAACGCGCGCAAGAAGGGAAGCTGACATGGCGATCAACGACGAAGGCGAAATCCGCGAGCTTCTGGGCCAGCCGCGCCGCATCGCGGTGGTCGGCGCCTCGCCCAACCCGGCGCGCCCGTCGAACGGCGTCCTCGCCTTCCTGATCGCGCAGGGGCACAATGTGATCGCAGTCAACCCCGGCCAGGCGGGTAAGACGATCCACGGCGCCCCCGTCGTCGCGACGCTCGCCGATGTCGAGCCGCCGGCCGAGATCGTCGATATCTTCCGCAACAGCGAAGACGCCGGCGCCGCGGTCGACGAGGCGATCGTCCATGGCGCGAAGGCGGTGTGGCTGCAGATGGGCGTCATCAACGAAGCCGCCGCGAAGCGCGCCGAAGCCGCGGGGCTGGTCGTGGTGATGGACCGCTGCCCCAAGGTCGAGATTCCTCGCCTCGGCCTGCTCAAGTGAAGGTCGCGCTATCGCTGCTCGCCGCGGCCACGCTTGCCGGATGCGCGACGACGGCGGCCCCGACCGAAAACCCGCAGGAGGCTTTCTTCGACGCGCTTTCGGCGCGGTGCGGCAAGGCTTATGCCGGCCGTCTCGCGAGTGACGAGGACGCCGACGCCGAGATGCGCGGCAAGGCGATGGTGATGCACATCCGCCATTGCACCGCCGACCGGATCGAAATCCCTTTTCACATCGACGGACCCGGCCCCGACGGCGGCTGGGATCGCTCGCGCACCTGGATCGTCACCCGCACCGGGGCGAGCTTGCGCCTCAAGCATGATCATCGGCACGCCGACGGCACGCCCGATGCGGTGACGCTCTATGGCGGCGACACCGCCGACGCGGGAACCGCGACGCGGCAGACCTTCCCGGTCGACGCCGAATCGATCGCGATGTTCGCACGCACCGGCCGCGGCGTTTCGACGACCAACATCTGGTCGGTCGAAACGACCGACGCGGGCTTCACCTATGGCCTCAACCGCGAGGGACGCCATTTCCGCGTCGCGTTCGATTGCGCGAAGCCGGTGCCGCCGCCGCCCGCGCCGTGGGGCTGGTAGGGGGAACCCTTCCGCCCGTCATGCGCTAGCCCGGCACCGGACGGGAGAAAATATATGCGCACCCAGACCCTTATGCTGATCCCGCTGTTCGCACTCGGCGCGTGCAGCGAAAAAACACCCGACCCGCGCGGCGTCGAGCATGACGAGACCTTGCTGTCGGTATCGGCGACCGGTCGCTCCGAAACGCGGCCCGACGAGGCGCGCTTCACCGCCGGGGTCAGCACGATCGCCGCCTCGGCCGAGGATGCGACGCGCCGCAACAATGAAGCCATGACCAAGGTGACCGAGGCGCTCAAGACCTTCGGCGTCGCCGCGAAGGATCTCCAGACGCGCCAGCTCACCGTCAACCGGATCGACTGGGGCGCCAACAAGGGCAAATATGAAGCGGTCAATCAGGTCGAAGTCCGCATGCGCGCGGTCGACAAGGCGGGCGAGGCGGTCGCCGCTACGACGCAGGCGGGGGCGAATGTCCTGTCGGGCCCGACGCTGCGCGTGTCGGATCGGGAAGCCGCGACCAAATCGGCCTATGCCGCCGCCTATCGCGCCGCGCGGGCGCGCGCCGAGGCCTATGCCGGCGCGGCGGGGCTCAAGATCGACCGCGTACTGACGATCCGCGACGGCGGCGATAACCGCCCACCGATGCCTTATTACGAGATGGACGCCGCCGCCAATCAGGCTGCACCGCAGTCGGCCGCGCCGCCCTTCAACCCCGGCGTCAGCGAATCGCAGGTTTCGGTGCGCGTCGATTTCGCGCTGTCGGAAAAATAGCCGCGCCGCGCGTCCGGCGCGAAAGGCCGATTTTCTTTGCGCCGATTCGCCCCGCTGACTATCAGCGGCGGGCATGGCCGGCATTCGCGACACCGTGGGAAAAAACAAATCGCGCCGGCCGCAGGTCAGCCGCCGCCAGATACTCGTCGGCGCGACAGCCGCGGGCGGCCTCGCGATCGCATGGAGCCTGTGGCCGCGCGATTACCAACCGAACCTGACCGCCGCCCCCGACGAGCATATCTTCAACGCCTTCCTCAAGATCGGCGACGACGGCCATATCAGCGCGATCGTCCCGCAATGCGAAATGGGGCAGGGCGTCACGACGCTGTTGCCGCAAATCATGGCCGACGAACTCGGCGCCGACTGGCGGACGATCGCGGTCGAAACCGCGCCGATCAGCCCGCTCTATGCCAATACGCTGCTCGTCGACGAGGATAGCGCGGTCTTTACGCCGCGCGCCGGCGTCCCCGACTTCGTGTCCGAGGTACGCAGCTGGGCGCGCCGCGAGTGGGCGGTGCGGAATGCGGTGATGCTGACCGCGAACAGCTCGTCGGTGCGCATGTTCGAGGGGCCGTGCCGCGCCGCGGCGGCGCAGGCGCGCGCGCTCTTGATGATGGCGGCGGCCGATCGCTGGGATGCCGACTGGCAGGCATGCGATACGCAAGACGGTTTCGTCCTGCACGGCAAGCAGCGGCTGCGTTTCGGCGAGGTCGCGGCGGCGGCGGCGCTGCTCGATCCGCCCGCCGAGCCCGTCTATCGCGCGTCGAGCGCCGACCCGCTCTACGGCAAGGAACTGACCCGCCTCGACCTGCCGGCCAAGATCGACGGCTCGGCCAATTATGCCGGCGACATTCGCCTGCCCGACATGGTCTTCGCCGCGATCCGCCAGGGGCCGCTCGGCGCGACGCGGCTCAAGACCATCGACCGCAAGCGCGGGATGGCCTCGCCCGGTCTGCTGCATGTCGTCACGCACGACCGCTGGGTCGCGACGGTCGCGCGCAACTGGTGGGCGGCGAATGGCGCCCTCGACCGCTTCGCGCCGGTGTTCGAGACCGCAGGCATCCCGATTTCGAGCGACAGCATCGACGCAGCGCTCAAGGCGGCGTTGAAAGACGACGGCTATCGTATCGCGAGCGAAGGCGACGTTGGCGAGGCGATGGACGGACGCACGCGGATCGCCGCCGAATATGCCGTTGCCCCGGCGCTCCACGCGGCCGTGGAGACGCGCACCGCGACCGCCGCGCCCGACCGCGACGGCCTGCGCCTCTGGGTCGCGACGCAGGCGCCCGCTCAGTGCCGCGATGCGGTCGCGCGCGCGACCGGCCTCGCCCCCGCCAACGTCACTTTGTTCCCGATGATGGCGGGCGGCTCGTTCGACGCCTGCCTCGACCACAGCGTCGCGGTGCAGGCGGGGATTATTGCGCTTCAGGTGAAGCGTCCGGTCCAGCTCGCCTGGTCGCGCGCCGAGGAGATCATGCGCCTGCCGCCGCGCGCGCCCGCACGCGCAAAGCTCACCGCGACGCTCAACGCCGCCGGCGGGATCGACGCGCTGGTGACGCGCATCGCGGTGCCCGCGACCAATCACGAGGTCCGCGCGCGGCTGTTCGATAATCAGCCCGCCGACGAGGCGCAGCGCGCCGCCACGGGCCGCGCCGACGCCGCCGCGGTCGAAGGGGCGATGCCCCGCTATGCGATCCCGCACCACGCGGTCGACCATTGCCCCGCCGACATCGGGCTGCCGACCGGGCGCTGGCGCGGCAATGCCGACAGCTACACCGCCTTCTTCACCGAATGCTTCATCGACGAGATGGCGGCGCGGGCGGGAAGCGACGCGCTCTCCTATCGCATGGCGATGCTCGGCGATGCGCCGCTGCTCGCGCGCTGCCTGCTCACCGCGACCAGCCTCGGCGGCTGGGAGGGCGGCTTGGCGGGGAGCGCGCAGGGCCTCGCCTGCCATGCCATGCGCGGCAGCCATATCGCGCTGATGGCGACCGCGCGGCAAAGCGACAAGGGGCTGCAGGTCGAACAGTTGGTCGCGGTCGTCGATGCGGGGCGGCTCGTCAATCCGGCGATCGCGCGCCAGCAGGTCGAGGGCGGGCTGATCTTCGGGCTCGCCGCCGCGGTCGGCGCGACCACCGATTATGAAGGCGGCCTCGCGACCGCGCGCAAGCTCGGCCAGCTCGGCCTGCCGCGCCTGTCGCAGACGCCGCGAATCCTGGTCGAGTTCGTCGAGAGCGACCGCGAACCCGGCGGGCTCGGCGAGATCGGCGTCCCCGTCGTCGCCCCCGCGATCGCCAACGCGATGTTCGCCGCGACCGGGCGCCGCATCCGCCGCATCCCGCTGTCGGCGCATCCGCTATGATCCTGCCGGCCGATCATCCCCCCGTCGCGGCGCCGCGCATCGGCGTGCTGCTCGTCAACCTCGGCACCCCCGATGCGCCCGACGCGCGCTCGGTTCGGCGCTACCTCGCCCAATTCCTGTCGGATCGCCGCGTCGTCGAGATTCCGCAAATCCTGTGGCAGCCGATCCTGCGCGGCATCATCCTGACCACCCGGCCGAAGAAATCGGCGCACGCCTATGCGCAGGTGTGGACCGACGAAGGATCGCCGCTCGCCGCGATAACGCGCGCGCAGAGCGACGCCCTTCAGCGCGCCTTGGGCGGAGCGGCGGAGGTCGCTTATGCGATGCGCTATGGCGAGCCCGCGATCGGCCCCGCGATCGATGCGCTGGTCGCGGCGGGATGCCGCCGCATATTGGTCGCGCCGCTCTATCCCCAATATTGCGCCGCGACGACCGCCACCGTGGTCGACGCGGTGGGCGATCATTTGAAGACGCTACGCTGGCAACCCGCGCTGCGCTTCCTGCCGCCCTATCACGACGATCGCGCCTATCTGAACGCGCTCCGGGCATCGGTCGAAACGGGGCTGGCCGCGCTCGATTTCGTGCCCGACGTGCTGCTCGCGAGCTTCCACGGCATGCCGCAGCGCACGCTGGAACTCGGCGATCCCTATCATTGCCAGTGCCAAAAGACCGCGCGCCTGCTTTCCGATATGCTCGGGCGCCCGGTCGAGGTCGCTTTCCAGTCGCGCTTCGGCCGCGCCAAATGGCTCGAACCCGCGACCGATGGCCAGCTCGAAGCGCTTGGAAAGGCCGGAAAAAGCGTCGCGGTCTTCGCGCCCGGCTTCGCCGCCGACTGCCTCGAAACGCTCGAAGAACTGGCAATTCGGGGCCGGCAGCAATTTGCCGAAGCGGGGGGCGGGAATTTCGCCTATCTGCCCTGCCTCAACGCCGACGCGCCCGGCATGGCGATGATCGAGGCGCTGGTGCGGCGCGAACTCGCGGGATGGCTCTGACCGTCCCGCATTCCGGCGCCGCTTACCAACTGTTTAGGACCATGCGCTAAATTGATCCGACGCGGCGCCAAAAGGGCGCAATCCCCGCGGATATGGAGACAGGCGATGGACCAGATTCTGACGGCGGCGTTGACGCTGGCCGGAGTCACGCTGGCTTTCGCTGCCATCGCCTATGCCATCTGGCGGTCGCGGCATCCGCGCCCTGTTACGGCGGGGTCTGCCCCCGCGGCGCGCGAATATCGCCTGCCGAAACTGCCCCGCCGCGCCGCCCCCGAGCCCGACGATGTCGAAATTTCGCCGTCGCGGCTGGCGCGGATCAGCCGCCAGGCGCCGCCCGACATGCCGGACGAGGGCGAATATGACGCTGCGCCCGACGCCGCGCCACCCTCGGACACCGAACCGCCCGCCATGCTCGATACCGCGCTCGAAACGCTCGTGTCCGACGTCGAGGAACAGGCGCACCGGATCGATCGCGACGAGGCCGAGGCCGTCGCGCTTCGCCTGCTTCCCCAGATCCCGCCGCGCGACGCGATTTCGACCAACAGCTGGCTCGGCGGCCGCCCGCGCCTCGCCGCCGGCATGGAATGGCCGAGGATCGACGACCAGCCGGCCGACTTTCTGGCGCAGATCGATTGCAGCGACTTGCCGCCCGACCTGTGGGGCGGACTGGGGCCGCGCGAGGGCGCGCTCGCCTTCTTCCTTCATCGCCGCAGGCCCGAGGCGCGCGTCCTCCACCTTCGCGACCCCGACCACCCCGTGGCACCTCCCTTCGCGCTCAACGACGCCGAAGGCTGGTTCGGTCCGCATGGCGGCCTCGATCTCGGCGATTTCGCATCCTTCGCGATCCGCGCCTTTCCCGAATGGCCCGTCGACCTCCTCGCTATCCGCGCGGGCGACGCCGATCCGCGCGAGGCGGTCGCTGCCGATGCGGCGCAGGGCGGGCTCGCCGATCGCGGCTATGATATCGCCGACCCCGCCTTTCACCCCTTCGACTGGGGCAGCATGACCGCGATGGTCGCGCTGCTCGAAATGCGGCTGGGCGGGCTCGAAAGCGATGTCGAGGCGGGCGACGCGTCGGACCCGTGCGCCGCGATCAACCGCGACGCGTGCGAACGCGCGCGCGAAATCATCGCGATCGTCCACGACAGCGCGGCGCGCGACACCTTCTCGGCCGGCGATGCGACCGCGGTGATGGCGGCGCTGCACGCGATCCGCTGGGCCAGGGCGGTTCGCACCGTCGATCCCGAAACGGGCGCCGAGCAGGTCGAGACGATCACGCTGCCGCTGACGACGCATCGCCCGGGCGCCGACCTCTGGGTTCAGGATTATCAGACGATATTGTTCGACCGCGCGAAGCATGCCTGGTGCGCCAATCCCGACAATCTCTCGGCGCCGGCGCGCGCTTTTTACGAACCCCGGTGGCGCGCGATGGCGGCGTGCGAGATGGCGGCGATGGGCGGCGAACCGCTGCGCCACCTTCCCGATTTTGACGAAGACCGCGACATCGTCCTGCTCGAACTGCCGAGCAGCGGGCTGATGAGCCGGAATTTCGGCGACGGCGACATTCTGGTCGTGACGATCGACCGGACCGACCTTGCGATCGGAGATTTTTCGAAGGCGCGGGCACAACTCAGCAGCTAGGCTCCGATCCTGAGCCGGCGTGCCTCCCGAATAGCTTTGCGATTGACGTTCCGGTCAACTTGCGGGGCCCCGCGCCGCGGCCTAATCATCATGCGATAACCTAGTGGGAGAGCTTGATTTATGGCACGCATCGCAATCGTCACCGGCGGCAGCCGCGGCATCGGGGAAGCGATTTCGCTGAAACTGAAGGAACAGGGCGTCACCGTCGTCGCCAACTATGCCGGCAATGACGAAAAGGCGCGCGCGTTCACCGACCGGACCGGTATCGCCGCGCGCAAATGGGACGTCGGCGACCATCGGGCGTGCCTCGACAATTGCGCGCGCATCGCCGAAGAATTCGGCGCGGTCGACATCGTCGTCAACAACGCCGGCATCACCCGCGACGGCACGCTCGCGCGCATGAGCTATGACGATTGGGACGATGTCATGCGCGTCAACCTCGGCGGCTGCTTCAACATGGCGAAGGCCTGCTTTGGCGGCATGGTCGAGCGCGGCTGGGGCCGCATCGTCAACATCGGCTCGATCAACGGACAGGCGGGCCAGTACGGCCAGGTCAATTACGCCGCCGCCAAGTCGGGCATCCATGGCTTCACCAAGGCGCTGGCGCAGGAAGGCGCCAAAAAGGGCGTCACGGTGAACGCGATCGCGCCGGGCTATATCGACACCGACATGGTCGCCGCGGTCCCGGCGCCGGTGCTCGAAAAGATCGTCGCGAAAATCCCGGTCGGCCGGTTGGGCCAGGCCGACGAGATCGCACGCGGGGTCGCCTTCCTGTGCAGCGAGGACGCTGGGTTCGTGACGGGCTCGACGATGTCGATCAATGGCGGACAGCATATGTATTGACGGGCCGAGGGCGCTAGCGATGCCGTTCGCGCCAGCGAACGGCGAGCTGGCAACCGGTGGCGAAGCCACGGCCCGACACGGCCAGCGGGGCGGCCGGTCCTCAAGGCCGGCCGAACCCGTCTGACGGCAGGCGGCGGCTTTGCCGTCGCCCCACCAGGCTGCGCCTACTCCACCGTCACCCCCACCACCCGCCAGCTCCCGCCTTCGCGTACCAGAGACAGCGTCTCGATCGCCTCCGCCTTGTTCGCATAATCGGTGCGAAACTTGATCATCTGATAGCCATAGGGCGGCGCGGGCACCGTCTCTTCGCTGACCAGTACCCGCGACTTCACCGCCCCCAGCGGCCCCTGCACCTGCTGCGCCACCCGGCTCCAGGTCTGGGCCGTGTTGAGCGCCTTGAACGACTGTCCCGTCGCCTCCCAGCTCGCGTTCCAGTCGCCCTTGTCGACCAGCGCGAGCCAGTCGCGCGCCGCCGCGACCGCGGCGCTGTCCGCGGGGACGGTAGGGGGCGCCGCGGCGGGCGTATCGGCGCTTCCCGACATCGAAGCGAAAGCGAGCAGGGCAAGACTGAACGACATGAACAAACCTCCGGCAATCCAGCCGGACGGCCGCCCCATGCGGCGCGTCTCGGCGGGTGCCGTCATCTCTTCCATGCCGGGGGCGGCCGCGGCTTCCCCCAAAGCCTTGTCCCTCAATATTTCGGGGTGCGGACCCTCGATCGCGCGCAATTGCCGCGCCGCATCGCGGCTGCTGGAGGCCGACATCTTGCGCCGCGCATCGCGCAGCCGCTCGTTGATCGTATGCACCGAAAGGCCCAGGTGGCGCGCCATCGATTTCGCGTCATGGCCATCGACCAGCAGGCGCAGGCTTTCCTTTTCCTTTTCGGTGAGCGCCTGAATTCCTGTCATCTTGGCCTGCCTGCATTTGCGCCGGATCGGTCCGCCATATTTACGAAGCGCTCCGGCGGCGATCCACCCCAAATAAATCGTGTCGGCATCATGGAAAAAGCTTGTAAGCCGCCACGATGGGCCGATCCTATCATCCTCCGGTCAAACGTTCGGTGACGATCGCGGGCCATCCGACCTCGATCAGCCTCGAGCCGATGTTCTGGGACGCGCTCGAAGCCGAAGCCGCGCGGCAGGGCCTGCCTGTCAACGCGCTGGTCGCGCGGATCGACGTCGAGCGGATGGAGGCGGACGATCCGCCGAACCTTACATCGGCGATCCGGCAATGGCTGTGGCAGCACCGGCCCGATCAGATGGCGCCGTAGACCGCCGATCCGAACGCCGCGCCCTTGTCGGGCGCGTGGTGCAGGAACAGCGAGGGCTCGATCAGTTCGAGCTCCATGATGTGGAGGCTACCCACCGCATCGCCGACCATGTCGACGCGGGCATAGACCGGCGGCGCGGGCACGGCGCCCAGAGCCTGCGCCGCAAGGATCCGCGCGGCATCGCTCGCATCCCATGGTGTCTCGCGGCCGCCGAACTGCTCCTGCACGCGAAAATCGCCCGACGCCGGACGCTTGACGATCGCATGGCTGAACCGGCCGGCGAAGAAGAAGAGCGAATATTCGCCGTCGGTGAGGATGCCCGGCATCAGCGGCTGCACAAGCCGCCGCTGGCCGAGCGCATCGGCGGGGATCGCCGCGCCCGGCATGATGCGATGCGTCCCGTCGGCGCCGCCCGAGATCGCGGGCTTGATCACGACCTCGTCGGTAGCCAGCTCCGCCATCGCCTCGGCAAGGCTCGCGTCGTCGAGCGCCGCGACCTCGACCGTCGGCACGATCGCGACGCCCTTTGTGCCGAGTTCGGCCAGATAGGCTTTGTCGCTGTTCCAGCGCAGCACCGGCACCGGATTGACCACTGGCAGGGCGTCGGCCTCCAGCCGGCCCAGCAGCGCGTACCAGGCCGCGACATCGCGCTGATAGCCCCACGCGAAGAGCGGGAGGACAAGATCATAGCCCGACAGGTCGCCCGGATCGGTCCACACGCGCTGCTCGACGATCAGCCCGGCCGCGGTCAGCGCCGCCGCCTTGCGAGCAAAGGCGGGCTGCCACTTTTCATCATAATCGGGCGCCGGGACGAGGATCGCGACGCGCGGCTGAAAAGGCATTTTCGTCTCCGACCCGGCTCCGGCCCGCTCCCCCGCCCAGCCTCCCGATCCAGGATATTCTGTTGGGAGGCTGGGCGGGGGAGCGGGCCGGAGCCGTTTTAAATCAACGCCCCAGCAATCCGCGCGCCTGTCCCGCGATATGCGACAGCATCGCGCCATTGGGGTTCGGGATCATCCGCGCCCGGTCGACGGTGCTGCGGAACTGCTCGACCCGGGGCGCATGGTCGGCGAGCCACATGGTGACCGCCGCGTCGAGATCGCCCTTCGGCAACTGGCCGAGGAAGGCCAGCCGCATCTGCTGGAAATCGCGCGCCAGGCTGTTGACGAGCAGGCGTTCCCACGGGTCGGCGGGGCTCATATGCGCCGCCAGCGTCTGCGCCCAGTCGAGCCCCAGCGCTTCGCCCAGATGGGTGAAGGCGCGCGTCACCGCGACCTCGTCGTCGCCGCGCCGTTCGGCAAGGTCGACGATGCCGATCGCGCCGTCGGTCTTGAACAAGCGCACGACCGCGGCGGTCAGCGTCTCGGGCGCCCCGGCGTCGAGCAATTGCTGTGCGAGCATGTCCCACTGGCGCTTGACCGACGGGCTGAGCAGCGCGTCGACGCCGGCGGTCAGGCGATCGACCCCCGGCTCGAGCCGCGCGACGACAGGCCCCGGCTGCGAAAGGCTTTGGGTGACGCGCAGCAGGTCGGCCATCTGCGAGGTCATCGCCGACGACGCCTGTGCAAAGAGCGACAGGCGAACGCCTTCATCGATCTTCGCGGCGTCCAGCGCCTCCCAGATCGCCGGCATTTCGAGCAATCGCTCGACCGCGACGAACGCCGCGGCGATGTCGCCGAGCGCACAGCCTTCCTCTTCGACCAGCTCGAACGGATGGACGATGCCCATGCGGTTGATGATGCGGTTCGCGATCTTCGTCGCGATGATTTCGCGGCGCAGCTGATGATCGGCGATGGCAGTCGCGAAATCGCGCTGCATCTCGTCGGGGAAAGCCGCGGCGAGGTCGCTGCCAAGCGCCGGATCGTTCGGCAGGTCGCTATTCTCGATCGCATCCTGCAAGGCGAGCTTGGCGGTCGACAGCAGCACTGCGAGTTCGGGCCGCGTCAGCCCGCGTCCTTCGCCCGCGCGGCGCATCAGCTCGTCGTTCGCCGCCAGCCCCTCGACCTTGCGGTCGAGCCGGCCCGCGCCCTCGAACGTCTCCATGATCCGCACCAGCGACGGCACCGCGGCCGACCCGCCCTTTTCGGCGATCGACAGCGCGAGCGCCTGCAACCGATTATCCTCGAGCACCAGCTCCGCCACATTGTCGGTCATCCGCACGAGCAGCGCGTCGCGATCTTCCTGATTCAACCGCCCTTCGGTCATCTCGCGGTTCAATGCGATCTTGATGTTGACCTCGTTATCCGAGCAGTCGACGCCGGCGCTATTGTCGATGAAGTCGGCGTTGATCCGCCCGCCCTTCGCCGCGAAGGCGATGCGCGCCGCCTGCGTGACGCCCAGGTTCGCGCCCTCGCCGACCGCCTTGACGCGCAGATCCTCGGCATCGACGCGCAGCGCGTCGTTCGCGGGGTCGCCGACTTCGGCGTTATTCTGGCTCGCCGCCTTCACATAGGTGCCGATGCCGCCGAACCAGAGCAGGTCGACCGGCGCCTTCAGGATCGCCGAGATCAGCGAGCTCGGGTCGATTTCGGACACCGACAGGCCGAGCAGCGCCTGCACATCCGCGCTCAAGGGGATGCTCTTCTGGCTGCGCGGGAAGATGCCGCCGCCCTTCGAGATCAGCTTGGCGTCATAATCGGCCCAGGACGAGCGCGGCAGGTTGAACATCCGCTCGCGTTCCTTCCAGCTTTTCGCCGGATCGGGATCGGGGTCGAGGAAGATGTGGCGATGGTCGAACGCGGCGGTCAGCTGGATCGCCTTCGACAGCAGCATGCCGTTGCCGAACACGTCGCCCGACATATCGCCGCAGCCGACGACGCGGATGCTGTCGGTCTGCACGTCGACGCCCATTTCGGCGAAGTGGCGCTGGACCGAAAGCCACGCGCCCTTGGCGGTGATCCCCATCGCCTTGTGATCATAGCCGTTCGACCCGCCGCTCGCGAAGGCGTCGCCGAGCCAGAAGTCGCGCTCCATCGCCAATCCATTGGCGACGTCGGAGAAGGTCGCGGTGCCCTTGTCGGCGGCGACGACGAAATAAGGATCGTCGCCGTCGAGGATCGCCACGCCCTTCGGATGCACGACCTTGCCGCCGACCAGATTGTCGGTGATCGACAGCAAAGAGCGGATGAAGATGCGATAGCATTCGGTGCCTTCGGCGAACCAGGCATCGCGGTCGAGCGATACGTCGGGCAGCGCCTTGGGATAGAAACCGCCCTTCGCGCCGGTCGGCACGATGACGGCGTTCTTGACGCGCTGCGCCTTCATCAGCCCGAGGATTTCCGTACGGAAGTCGTCGCGGCGATCGGACCAGCGCAGCCCGCCGCGCGCGACCGGGCCGGCGCGCAGGTGAATGCCCTCGACGCGCGGCGAATAGACCCACACTTCGCGCCACGGCAGCGGCTTGGGCAGGCCGGGAACCTGGGCGCTGTCGATCTTGAACGCGAGTGCTTCCTCGGCGGCGGGCGCGAAGGCGTTGGTGCGCAGCGTCGCGCCGATCACCGCATGGAACAGGCGCAGGATCCGGTCTTCGTCGATCGATTTGATGTCGGCAAAGCCCGCGAGAATATCGGCTTCGAGCGCTTCGGCGCGCTTCGCGTCGCGCGCTTTGGGGTCGTGGAGCGCGCGGAACCGCTCGATGAGCGCGGCGGTGAGCGCGGGCGCGTGGCGCAGCGCGCTGACCACCGTGTCCATGCCATAGGCCGAGCCGCCCTGCCGCAGGTAACGGAACCAGGCGCGCAGCCACACGATCGCGCGCGGGTCGGTCTGGTTGGTGAGCACGAGTTCGTTGAACGCGTCATTCTCGGCGCGGCCATCGAGCACCGCGACGATCGCGGTTTCGAGCACCTCGGCATGGGGGAGCAGCGACAGCTCGTCGACATTGGCGGGCAGGCGCAGCGTGAAATCATGGATCACGATCGCCGGCTCGTCTTCGCCCTCGGCGCCGGGCGCGCGGGTCTGGCCGAGCGTGGTCGGGATTTCCTCGAGCACCTCGAAGCCGAAATGTTCGAGCGCGGGGACGACATCGGACAGCGCGAGCGGGCCGACGGCGCTATAGACCTTGAGCCGCAGCCGGTCGTCGCCGTCGAGGCTCTTGCGCGCGAGGCGGACGCTGCGCGGATTGTCGGCATCAAGATCGCGCAGCCGCAAAATGTCGCGCGCGGCTTCCTCGGGATTGTAGAGGTTGCGGTAGTTGGGCGGGAAAGTCGGCGCGAAGCGCGCCGCGAGCGCCGCCGCGCGCCCCGGGTCGCCGCGCTTGGCCAGCGCCGCCTCGACCTCGGGCTGCCAGCCGCGCACCATCTGTTCGAGCTGCGCGCCCAGCGTCTCGGTGTCCGGCACAACGCCACCGCTTCTGAGGTCGAGCGTATAGCGCAGCAGCGCCGCGCCGCCGTCTTCGAGCACCATCGTCCAGCCGATGACGCCCGCCTTCGCTTCGCGCACCAGCAGGCTTTCGACCGCCAGGCGGCGGCCGGTCGACACTTCGTCGCGCGGCAGCCAGACAAAGGCGAACAGGTGGCGGCCGAGCGCGCTCTGCACCGTCACCACCTTCGGCCGCGGCCGGTCGGTGATCGACATCGAGGTGAGCACCAGCTCTTCGAGCGACGCCGCATCGAACGCGATCAGCAGGTCGTGCGGCAGCGCGGTGAGCGCATGCGCGAGCGCCTTGCCCGCGTGGCCCGTCGGATCGAAGCCGAATTTCGCCATCAGGGCTGCAAGCTGCGCGCGCAGCACCGGCACCTTGGCGGGCGGGGTCGACAGCGCCTGGCTCGTCCACAGACCGGCGTGGATCGACAGGCGTTCGACCTTTTTGCCTTTGAGTTCAGGGACGACGACGAGGTCGAGCAGCACGCGGCGATGCACCGACGACAGCCGGTTCGACTTGATCAACAGCGGGGTGTGCCCGCCCTTGTCGAACCAGGCGAAGGCCGCTTCGAGCGCGGCGGGTGAGAGCAGCTGTCCGTCGGCGCTTTCGCTGATGCCCAGCGGATCCTGCACATCGCCGCCGCGCGTGCGCCATTCATGGCCGAGCTGGGTCATCGACCCGCCCTCGAACCAGCGCAGCAGCTCGGCGCCTTCGCCCTCGACGCGCATCGCGGCGTCGGCGAGCATCGCGGCGCGCATCGCCCGCCAGTCGCGCACCGCGGCGCGCACATCGCGCAGCGCCGCTTCGAGCCCGTCGAGCAGGCGCCGGCGCGCGCGCGCGTCGCCGCGCTCGAGCTCCATATAGATCACCGACTCGCGCGTTCCGCCTTCGCCCGCTTCCTGCAAATGTCCCTTCGCATCGCGCTTCACGGTCACGACGGGGTGGAGGATGCGGTGGACGGCCAGCCCTTGCGCCGCGACCGCCTGCGACGTCGAATCGACGAGGAAGGGCATATCGTCGTTGATGATGACCAGCCGCATCCGGCGGTCGGTGCCGTCGGCGGCGATCGGTTCGAGCAGCAGCGCCGGCGTCTCGGCGGTGCGGTCGAGCGCGGCGCGCGCGGCGAACTGGCCCGCGTCGGTCAGCGCCGCCTTGTCCATATCGTCGCCTTCGCCCGGCAGCGCACTGCCGGCGAGCGCGGCCAGATAGGCGGCGGCGACTTTCGGAGGAATTTTGACGGTGGAGGGGGTCGGCGTGTCCGTTTCCGGCGTGTCGGACAGTTTCTGAGACATAAAAGGCAGCATCCCGAACCAAAAGAGGGGGATCCCAGCCGACGATCGGCGGGGGTCCGTTCGCTGCCCTCCCTATGCGCCTGTGCAGCGCGCGGCTCAAGGCCTCGTTCGGGCCCCGCGTAAAAATATTTCAATTTTGGGGTTGTCTGTTGCGTGAACGCTCTCAGCCGTTCGGCGGTCAGGCGCCGGGCGTGATTGCGATCGCCTTCTTCGCGAGCTTCGCGACCAGCGCCGGATCGTCGGCCGCCTTGGCGACGATGCCGATATGGCCGCCGGGCATCGCGCGCGCGATCAGCACGACGAATTCGGCGTCGCCGGCATCATGCTCCAGGATCAGCGCGGGCTGCGCGCGGCGCAGCACTTCGAGCTTCTCGTCTTTGCGCTCGGAACCATCGACGGGCTTGCGGCGCGCGCGCGTATCCTTGACCAGACCCTTGAGCCCGCCCGGATAGCGATCGAGATAGCCGGCGAGGGCGCCGCGACGGAGGCCTTCCTCTTTGGCATGACCGAGGACGCAGGCATATTCGGCGAGACGCGTCTTGTCATAGGCGGCGCCGAAGACCAGTTTGACGACCGGCGTCATCGGCGCGCGATCCTGCACCGCCAGCCCGGCGTCGTCGAGCAGCGCGGCAAAGGCGTCGGGCTGTTCCTCGGCCGCCAGCGCGAAATCCCACGCCTTGCCGACCGCCTGATAGAGCGCGCCGCGGCTGCGGCTGTCGGCGGCGCTCGCCCGCTCGGCGGTTTCGCGCGCGAGCGCGAGCCAGTCGGCAAGCTCGGCATCCGCGCTTGGGTCGATCGGTGCTTCATCACCCGCAGAAATATCGGCAAAAGCACCGTCGCCGTCGCGCAGCGCGGCAAAGCCGGGAGCGACGTCGTCGTCCAGATGCTCCGAGTCGGGACCGTCGGCCCACACCGGCACCGGCGCGGTCAGCGGCGCGGCGCTGCGCAGCGCCTGTTCGACCGACAATTGCAGTTCCTCGGCCTGATCGGCGGGGGCCGCTTCCTTCCAGTTGATCACGCCCATGATGAAATCGATCGTGTCGTCGTCGGACGAAAAGGGCAGCAATATGCCGCGATACATGATCGTGACGCCGCGATCGCTCTCATACTCGGCCTCGAAGCCGATTGGGGCGCGGTTGGCGATGATCTGCAGATAATGGTCGGTCAGCCGCGACAGCAGCGAACGCCCGGGAATCTGGCTGATATAATGGACGTCCTCGTCGATCTGCGACTCGGCGCGAAGCGTATCGCCGATATAGGCGAGGCCCGGATTTTCGACCCCGGCGGTGAAATCGAGCAGAACCGAATAAGCTCCGAAATCGGCGCCCTCCAGGTCGAGATCCTCGACCGAGGGGTAAGCGCGGTCGGCGAGCAGCGAGGCCCAGTAATTATAGGCCCTGACCTGCATCCGCCGTTCGTCGACGCCGACCGACGCGGGCGCATCGATCGCCCCATCTTCCTGGTCGTGGCTGCCCGAAAGCAGTCCGCGCATGCTGTCCATCATTCATCCCCAGTCGCAAACTTAGGACGATGTCATGCACCCGGACTGGTAAAGGCGGCGTAAACGATGCTGAACGGCAGGGGGCCACCCTAACTCGACCAGCCCCCCGCGAGCGCGCGGAACAATGCGATCTGGCGGCGCGAAATCTGCCCGTCCTGCGCGGCGAGCACCGCTTCGGTCTCCGCAAACGTTCGTTCGGCGTCGAGCCATTCGAGCGAATCCGACGCGCCTTCCTGCCGCTTGGCGCGCACGATCCGCGCCGCACGCTCGGCCTGGTCACGCGCCGCGCGCAGCGCCTGACGCTGTTCGAGCGAGCGCGCATAGGAAGTGAGAGCGGTCTCGGTTTCCTCGAGCGCGCGCAGCACCGTGCCGTCGAATTCGGCAAGCGACGCCTGCGTATCGGCCTCGGCCGCGGCGATGCGGGCCCGCGCGGGTTCCTGATTGGGGAAAGCCCAGTTGAGCAAGGGCCCGAGCAGCCAGCGCAGCGGCCCGCCGCCGAACACATCGCCGAAGCCGGCGCCCGTCGACCCCACCGAACCGCCCAGCGTGATGCGCGGGTAAAGGTCCGCCGTCGCGACTCCGATACGCGCGGTGTCGGCGGCCAGGCGGCGCTCGGCGGCGCGAATGTCGGGACGGCGCTTCAAGAGCGCCGCCCCATCACCGACCGGGATGGGATCGGTGATTTCGAGGCCGATGTTGCGTGTCCCCGCGATGGCGGGAAGCGCAGCGGGCGCACGACCGGTCAGGGTCGCGAGACGGAACAGGGCCGCCTGCCGCTCGGCCTCGATGGCGGGAATGTCGGCGGCGCGCTGGTCGCGGAGCGTCGTGATGCGCGCGAGGTCGAGCCCCGTCGCCATCCCGACCTCCTTGCGCCGCTGGGTCAGCGTCACCTGCTGACCCAGCAGGCCCACGATCCGCCGCGCGACGTCGAGCCGCGCCGCGCCCGAGGCGGCGTCCGCATAGGCCTGCGTCGTATCGGCGGCGACGATCACGCGCACCGCGTCGGCGTTGGCTTCGGCCGCTTCACTATCGCCGCGCGCAGCCTCGACCGAGCGGCTGACGCGGCCGAACAGGTCGACCTCGTAAGAAATATTGGCGCCGACATCGACGGTCCAATCCTCGCGGTCGGCGCTCGGGAGGCGCTGGCCTTCGGGATTGCGCCCGTAGTTGGCACCAGCACCGATCTGTGTCTGTGGCAGCCGGTCCGAACGCGCCCCGCGCAACGCCGCGCGCGCCCTGGCGATATTCGCGACCGCGACGCGGACGTCGGTGTTGCTCGCGAGCGCGTCGGCGACGAGCCCGTCGAGCACGGGATCGTCATAGAGGCGCCACCAGTCGGCTTCGACGGGCGCGAGCGAGACGGCGGGGCCGTTCGCCGAAACGAACGCACCCGTCGCGGCGGGCGCCGACGCTGACTGCGGCGCCTTATAGCCGGGGCCGACGGCGCAGGCGGCGAGCGCGAGTGCCGATACGGCGGTGACAAGGTTGCGGAGCATCATCATCTTTCTCCTTATTCCGCCGGCACGGGCAGCGCCGCGCCATGGTCGTCCGTCCCGCGCCGGCGGCGCGCGGCGAACCGGTCGCCGAGCGCGCGGCAGACGACGTAGAAGGTCGGCGTGAAGATCAGGCCGAACGCCGTCACCCCGATCATCCCGAAGAACACCGCGGTGCCGAGCGCCTGGCGCAGTTCCGCTCCCGCCCCGCTCGCGATGAGCAAAGGCACCGCGCCGAGGATGAAGGCGAAGCTCGTCATCAGGATCGGGCGCAGACGGTCGCGCGCGGCGCGCACCGCGGCATCGATCGGCGACAGGCCATCCTGTTCCTCGGCCTGCTTGGCGAATTCGACGATCAGGATCGCATTTTTCGCCGCGAGCGCGATGAGCACGACGAGCCCGATCTGCGTGAGGACATTATTGTCCATGCCGCGCAAATTCACCCCGATCATCGCCGCGAGCAGACACATCGGCACGATCAGGATGATCGCCAATGGCAGCACGAGGCTTTCATATTGGGCCGCGAGCACGAGGAAGACGAACAGCACCGCGAGCGCGAAGACGATCCCCGCGGTGTTCGCGGCCGCCTTCTGCTGGAAGGCGATGCCCGTCCATTCGGTCCCGTAACCCGCGGGCAGCGACTCGGTCGCGAGCTTTTCCATCGTCGTCAGCGCCGCGCCCGACGATGCGCCCGGCGCGGTGTCGCCGTCGATCTCGACCGCGGGGAAGAGGTTGTAGCGCGTGACGCGGTACGGCCCCGTGCGATCCTCGAAATTCGCGACCGACCCGATCGGCACCATCGCGCCGCTGTTCGACCGCGTCTGGAGGTTGGCGATGTCGGAAACGCTCTGGCGGAAGGGCGCGTCGGCCTGCGCGGTGACGCGATAGGTGCGGCCGAGCAGGTTGAAATCGTTGACGAACGCCGATCCCAGATAGACCTGCAACGCCTCGAACACCCGCTCGGGCGGCACGCCGAGCGCATTCGCCTTCGCCCGGTCGATATCCGCGAAGACGCGCGGGTTGGTCGGGTCGAAGAAGGTGAAGACGTTGGCGAGGCCGGGGGTCTGGTTCGCCTTGCCAATGAGATTGTTCGTCTCGTTCGCGAGCGCCGCATAGCCGTGGCCGCCGCGATCCTGCACGATCATCCGGTAACCGCCCGCCGAGCCGATGCCCTGGATCAGCGGCGGCGGAATGATCACGATCTGCGCCTCGGTGATGTCTGCGGTGCGCTTGCGCGCCTCGTTGATGATGTCGTCGAACTCGACGCCGAGCTTCGCCCGTTCCTCGAACGATTTGAGCGGAAAATAGGCGGCGGCCGAGTTGGGCGCGAGCGTCTGCGACGGGCCGTCGAAGCCCGCGAGCATCACCGACCCGAGCACGCCGTCGACCGGCAGCACGCGCGCCGCGACCTTTTGCAGCACTTCATCGGTGCGCTCGACCGAGGCGCCCGAGGGCAGCTTGGCGACGACGAGGAAATAGCCCTGATCCTGCGCCGGGATGAAGCCCGTCGGCGTCGCCCAGAACAAGCCGGCAGTGGCGGCGATCAGCCCCGCATAGGTGACCATCATCTTCTTCGGCGCGCGCACTAGCCGGTCGGTCAGCCGCGCATAACCATCGCTCATCCGCTCGAACCCGCGGTTGAACGCGTCGCCGGCGCGGCGGACATATTGCATGCCCTTGCCCTCGTTCGCCGGCGCCGAATGGCCGCGCAGCAGGATCGCGGCGAGCGCCGGCGACAGGGTGAGCGAAAGGATCAGCGAGATGATCGTCGCGGTCGAAATCGTCACCGCGAACTGCTGATAAAAGGCGCCCGACAGCCCGGTCAGGAACAGCGTCGGCACGAACACCGCGCACAGCACGAGCACGATCGCCACCAAGGCGGCCGACACTTCGTCCATCGACGTGCGCGCGGCCTCCAATGCGCTCATGCCCTTCTCCAGATTGCGCTCGACATTCTCGACGACGACGATCGCGTCGTCGACGACGATGCCGATCGCGAGCACCAGCCCGAACAGCGACAGATTGTTGAGGCTGTAACCGACCGCCGCGAGCACCGCGAAGGTGCCGATCAGCGACACCGGGATCGCGAGCACCGGAATGATCGCCGCGCGCCATTTCTGCAGGAAGACGAGGATGACGATCACGACGAGCACGACCGCTTCGAGCAGCGTATCCATCACCGCGTCGATCGACTGGGCGATGAACTCGGTCGGGTTGTAGATGACCCGATATTCGAGGCCCTTGGGGAAATTCTTCGACGAGGCGACCATTTCGGCCTCGACCGCTTCGGCGGCGGCGAGCGCGTTAGACCCGGGGCGCTGGAACACCGCCATGATGACCGTGGGATCGCCCGAGAGATAGGTGTTGCTGTTATAGTCCGACGCGCCAAGCTCGACGCGCGCGACGTCCGACACGCGGACCTGCCGCCCGTCGGCATCGCTGCGGATGACGATATTGGCGAAATCCTTGGGGTCGGAGAGGCGCCCCTGCGTTTCGACGTTGAGCTGGAAGTCGCTGCCATTGGCATGGGGGGGCTGGCCGAGCGTCCCCGCGGCGACCTGCACATTCTCGCGGCGCAGCGCGGCGACGATTTCGCCGGCGGTGAGGTCGAGCGCGGCGGCGCGGCCGGGGTCGATCCACACACGCATCGCATAGTCGCGCGCACCGAACAGCCGCACGTCGCCGACGCCGTCGATGCGGGAGAGCCGATCGCGAAGCTGGGTCAGTGCATAGTTGGAGATATAGGCGCGATCGAGCGACTTGTCGGGCGAGACCAGATTCACGACCATCAAAAAGTCGGGCGAGGTCTTGCGCGTCACGACGCCGAGGCGCTGCACCGTCTCGGGAAGGCGCGGGGTCGCGATCGCGACGCGGTTCTGTACCAGCACCTGCGCGGCATCGAGGTCGGTGCCGATCTTGAAGGTCACGGTGATCGTCACCGCGCCGTCGCCCGTCGACTGACTGCTCATATAGAGCATATTGTCGACGCCGTTGATTTCCTGCTCGATCGGCGCCGCCACCGTGTCGGCGACGGTTTCGGCCGAGGCGCCGGGATAGCTCGCCGACACCGTCACCGTCGGCGGGACGATGTCGGGATATTGCGACACGGGCAGGCCGATATAGGCGACCGCACCGACGATGGTGATGATGACGGCGAGCACGGCGGCGAAGATCGGCCGGTCGATGAAAAAGCGTGATAGGCGCATGGGAGAGCCCCTGTTCTATGATCTGTCAAACCTCCCCTCCCGCTCGCGGGAGGGGCAGCGAGACTTGCGAGCTTGCTCGCTAGTCGCAGCGGGGAGGGCTGCGGAACGTCACAGCCCCTTCCCCGACCCCTCCCGCAAGCGGGAGGGGAGAAGAAAGGCTATTTCGCGAAGGTCGCCTGCGCCGATACCGGCTCGTTCGGCCCTGCCGCGCCCTTCTCGGGCGCGTCGGCGGCGATCTTGCCGGCCTTGGTTTCGGCCTTGGTTCCGGGCCGCGCGAACTGGTATCCGTTGATGACGACGCGGTCGGTCGGCGCCAGCCCCGAACGGATGACGCGCAGGCCATCGACCTCGGGGCCGATCTCGACCGGCTTCGCCGCGACCATGCCGTCCTTGCCGACGACATAGAGGATCTTGCGCGCCTGGTCGGTCTGCACCGCGGCGGCGGGGACCAGCAGCGCACGCGCGGTCTGGCCCGTCGACAGGCGCATGTTGCCGAACATGCCCGGGGTCAGGAACATCTCGGGATTGTCGAAGCGGCCGCGGGCGCGGATCGTGCCCGAGCGCGGGTCGAGGCCATTGTCGGTGAAGTCGATCCGGCCCTTCCAGCGATAGTCGTTTTCGTCCTGCAAGCGGACTTCGACGTCGGCACCCTTCTGGCCACCCTCGCGCTTGGTCTTGAGGAACAGCGCCTCCGAACCCTGGAAGGTGAAATAAATGGGATCGAGCGCGTTGATCGTCGTCAGCAGCGTGCCGCCGGCGTCGCCCGCCGACACGAGGTTGCCCGCGTCGATCTGGCGGTCCGAGATGCGGCCGGCGAGCGGCGCGCGGACGGTGGTGAATTCGACGTCGAGCGCGCGCGCCGCGATGCGCGCATCGGCTCCCGCGAGCGCCGCCGTCGCCGCATTGACCGTGGCCCGAAGCCGGTCGATCTCGCTCTGCGACACCGCTTCTATATCGACGAGGCGGCTCGCGCGGTCGAGTTCGAGCCTTGCGAGCGCCAGGTCGCTGCGCGCGCTGGCCGCCGAGGCGCGCGCTTCGGCGAGCGCGGCGCGATAGGGGCGCGGATCGATGGTAAAGAGCGGCTGCCCCTTGCGGACGATCTGCCCGTCGGTGAAGTGAATCGCGGTGATCGCGCCCGAGACGCGCGGGCGCACCTCGACCGCCTTCGACGCCTCGAAGCGCCCGATATATTCGTCCCACAAGGTGACATCGCGCGCGATCGGCGCCGCGACGGTCAGCACCGGCGCGGGGGCGGCGGCCGCCTGCGGCGGACCCTCGCGCAGCAGCCACCAGGCGCCGACGATCAGGATGAGGAACGCGCCGATCCACGCGGCGCGGCGGCCGCGCGCGGGATGGAGCAATGTCTTGAGTTCGCGGCGGACCTTCGCGTCGGCGGGGTCGAGCTTTTCGATCGGGGTGTGGACGGTCATGGATATGCCCTCTTCTTTTTCGTTGGTTTCGGCCGCCTGCGCCCCGGTGGGAGGGGAGGGGGCGCAGGCAGCCGATGCCGGAAGCGCATGCCTCCGGCCGGTTTCGCTTTTGGTCCTTGGTGCCGGAGCGCCTCTTCGAAGAGGACGGCCGCCCCGTCCCGTCACACGCATCCCATGCGCGTGCGGGGTCCCTGTTATGTCTTGCGGGCGAACGCCAGCGGACGCCCGACCGGAACGAGATCCGCTCCGGCAAAAATATTCGATGGTGAAACTTCCGGCCGCCGCATGATCTTCGTCAGGCGGCGGCCGGTCTCGGGGGAGAGACTCTTTGTATACTGATCGGTATATAACTTATGTTGCGCTGCGTCAAGCGCATTCTGTACCGGGCAGTAAAATTTTTCTTTCAGGCGATTTACCGAACGGCGATGTCGCCTTTTACGCGCTTTGCCCGCTGGTTAGCGCCCCGGCCACAGCTTCAGGCTGGTTTCGACCAGCCGTTCGAGTTCGGCGCGCGTGGCGCCCGCGCCCGCCTGCACCGACATGCCCTGATTGACCGCGGTCAGGAAAGCCGCGAGCCCTTCGGCGTCGGTGTCGGGCGGAAAGTCGCCCTCTTCCTTGGCGCGCGCGAAGCGTTCGAGCATGGCCCGCTTCGCCACGGCGCCGCGTTCGAGGACCGCGTCGCGAATACATTCCGCCTCCGCGCCGCACGCGACCGAGGTGATCACGCCAAGGCAGCCGTCGGGATTCTCGGGACAGCTATACATGTCGAGCGCGCCGTGCATAAGCCGCTCGGCGACGCCGCGCGCCGTCGGGGCGGCGAGCGCCGCCTGCATATAATCGAGCTTCTCGCGCTCATAAAGGTCGAGCGCCTTGTTGAAGAGCGCCTCCTTGTTGCCGAAGGCGGCATAGAGGCTGGGTTTGGTAATCCCCATCGCCTCGGTCAGATCGGCCATCGAGGCGCCCTCATAGCCCTTCGACCAGAAGACGCGCAGCGCCGCCGCCAAGGCCATGTCGACGCAGAATTCGCGCGGGCGGCCCTTGTGCGGTGGAGCGACGGTGGCGGTCTCTATTTCCATAACGGCTGGTATATAAGTGAGGTGGGACAAAATGTCCAGTGGCGCTGCGGTCAGGGTCAGGACCTATTAATTGCGCGTTCGAGGTTTGAAGCGATTTTGTTCAGTGCGAGGAGGCAAGGCGCAGGAATATGTCGATATTTCCAGACTTGCCGACGACGCAATGGACAAAATCGGTCAAATCCCGAAGGGACGCCGAAATGGCTTCGATCTCGGGCGCGTGCGGCCTTGCGGGTAGCGATGCTACCCGCTGCGCCCGCCCGAACCCGATATCTTCGCCATTTCGACGCCTCGAACGTGCAATTAATAGGTCCTGACCCTAAGCGAGGCGCGTATCGATCGGCAGCCCGCTCTTCAGCGTCAGCGTCACCGGCGTCCGCTCGGCAATGTCGGCGAGTCGCGCCTTCTGCTCCTCGTCGAGTCCGGCGATCGTCAGCACCCGGTCGACACGCGGCCCGTCCTTGTTGACGAGCTTCAATCCGACCTCGACCGAGTCGAGCGGCCACTCCTTGCGGTCGGCATACATGCGCAGCGTGATCGCGGTGCAGGCGCCGAGCCCGGCCAGCAGGAAATCATAGGGCGCGGGCCCTAGGTTCTTCCCGCCGAGCCCCGGCCCCTCGTCGCCGACCAGCGCATGGCCGCCGACCTCGATTTCGGTGCGATAGTGATCCTTGCCGATGCGGGCGGTTCCGTGGGCCATATTGCTGTCCTTCGTTCAAGCGAGCTTGCGGGACTCTATCTTTCCCGCCGCGACCGGCAAACGGCAAGGCCCGGTTTTCGCCATCTCTTGAATCGATCGCCGAAAAGCCTAGATTATGATCATCGTCAACAAGCGAAAGGAGGTGGTCGAATGTCTCATTGTCCCACGCCGCATGCGGCAGATTTGAGCATGACCGTCCTCGCGGGGGTCAAGCTCGGCTAAGCTGTCCGCGACAGGCACGACAATGGAGGGGCCGTCCCGCCAAGGGGCGGCCCTTTGTCGTTGCGGCGGAAGCCGCGGTATCGATCTACAGGATTTTGGAGGCCCGAGCCGGAATCGAACCGGCGTGCAAGGATTTGCAGTCCTCTGCGTAACCACTCCGCCATCGGGCCTCAGACGCAGAAATGCGTGGAGACAGCGCCCCTAGCGGTTTCATTTCGCGACCGCAATCCGATTGTTTCGCTATTTCGGGCAAATATCGCGTCTTTCCCGGCGCGATGCGGGGTTGGCGGCCCGAACCGGGCGGGCTATGCGCGCCGCAGCGGGCCGCTTGGCTGTATTATCATTGCAATACAGCATCGCTTCGGCTAGAGCTGCCCCGCAACGGCTTAACCCCAGGGAATCGGAACAAGGCTGATGGCGACGAAGTTTAGCGAAATCACGGCGGCGGAGATGCGCTCCGCCATGATCGATAGCCAGCTCAGGACGAACGACGTCATCGATCCCGCTGTGATCGGTGCGATGGCCGCGGTGCCGCGCGAGGCGCATGTGCCGTCCGCGCTCGCCAGCGTCGCCTATACCGATCGCGCGATCGCGCTCGGTCACGGCCGCGCGCTCAACGCGCCGCTGGTCACCGGCCGGATGCTGGTCGCCGCCGCGGTGCGCCCCGGCATGCGCGTCCTGCTCGTCGGCGGCGCCACCGGCTATACCGCGGCGCTGCTTGCCCGGCTCGGCGCCGAAGTCCATGCCGTCGAGGAGAATGCGGAGCTGATGGCGACGGCGCAGACGGCAACCGCAGACGCTAATATCCATTGGGTCCAGGGCCCGCTCGCCGCGGGTGCGCCCGATGCCGCCCCCTTCGACCGCATCATCGTCGAAGGTGCGATCGAAACGCTGCCCGCCGCGCTCGCCCGGCAGCTCGCCGATGGCGGGCGGCTCGTCGCGGCGCGCCGCGAAGGCGCGGTTACGCGGCTGGTCGAAGGCGTCAGCGTCGGCGGCACCGTCGCGTTGCGCAGCTTCGCCGACATGGACGTCGCGCCGCTGCCCGGCTTCGCCGCACCCGCGGGCTTTCAGTTCTGACGACCGGGCCCACCCCCTTGCTACAGGCGGACACCACGATGACCGATACAGATAAGAAACAGTCCCTTCGTCGTGCCCACTGGCTTGCCGGCCTCGCCGCGGGCGCGCTGCTGCTGCCGATGGCGGCACAGGCGGAAACCCTGCAAGGGGCGCTCGCCAAGGCGTATGAAAACAACCCGACGCTGACCGGCGCGCGCGCGGGCCAGCGCGCGAACGACGAAAATGTCCCGATCGAAAAAAGCTACGGCCTTCCCGACATCGGCACGCAGGCGAGCTACGAAGAAAATCTGATCATTCCCGGCAACAGCTTCAACGCGCCCGGGCGCTCGCTGACGATGGGCGGCCAGCTGACCGTGCCGCTTTATCAGGGCGGGGCGGTGCGCAATGCGGTGCGTGCGGCGAAATTTCGCGTCGAGGCGGGGCAGGCCGACCTTCGCGCGACCGAGGCGAGCATCTTCTCGCAGGTCGTCGGCGCCTATATGGACGTCATCCGCGATCAGGCGATCGTCCAGCTCAACCAGAAGAATGTCGCGGTCCTGCGCACCAATTTGCAGGCGACGAGCGACCGGTTCGAGATCGGCGACCTGACGCGCACCGACGTCGCCCAGTCCGAGGCACGGCTCGCGCTGGCGGAGGGCGATTTGCGCACCGCCGAGGCCAATCTGATCGCCAGCCGCGAAGGCTATATCCGCCTCGTCGGCGAGGCGCCGGTCGATCTGCAGGCGCCGCCGCAGCTGCCGAACCTGCCGGGGACCGCCGAGGACGCGGTCACGGTCGCGCTCGGCAACAATCCCGACATCGAATCGGCGAACGAGCAGGTCAACGCGTCGAAGGCCGACATCGGCACCGCCAAATCGAGCCGCGCGCCCAAGGTTTCGGCGATCCTGAGCGGCGGCTATAATAATTTCCTCGGATCGCTGAACAGCGGCGTCCCCGGCGTCGGCGTGCTCCAGGAAACGTCGAACGCGGCGGCGGGGGTGCAGGTGACGCTGCCGATCTTCACCGGCGGCCGCCGCTCGGCGCAGGTGCGCCAGGCGCAGTCGCGCAGCAGCCAGGCGATCGAGCAATATATCGAGGTCGAACGCGGCGTGATCGCGCAGACGCGCGGCGCCTATGCCGCGTGGCAGGCGAACGAACGCATCATCGCCGCGACGCGGCAGGCGGTGAGCGCGAACGCGCTGTCGCTCGAAGGCGTGCGCGCCGAAAACAGCGTCGGCACCCGCTCGATCCTCGACATTTTGAACGCCGAGCAGGAATATCTGAACACACAGGTCCAGCTCGTCTCGGCGCAGCGCAACAGCTATGTCGCCGCCTTCTCGGTGCTCGCCGCGATGGGCAAGGCCGAGGCGCGCGACTTGGGGCTCGAGGGCGGCGCGCTCTATGATCCCGAAGTCAATTACCGCCGCGTGAAGGGCGAGCTGTGGGACTGGGCCGACGATCCGGCGCCGCAGCAGGTCGCGAACGATACCCGCGCGGTCCCCGCCGCCAACGCCGGCGTCCCCGAAGGACCCCCCGCGCTCGCGCCACAATAAGGCTTGGCAAAACCCGCCCCGAACCGGTAGAAGATGGTTAACCGCCCTGTTTTCGTGGGCTGAGGGGGCTTGGTGATGGGCGATATGTCGCGGGAACCGTCGATGGAAGATATCTTGTCGTCGATTCGGCGCGTGATCGCTCGCGACGAGGCGCCGGGCACGGCGCGCGACGCCCGCGCCGCCGAAGCCGACGATATTCTCGACCTTCAGGAGCAGGAAGATCGCGCCGCTGACGCTGCGGCCGAAGCAGCGCCCGAGACCGAAGAACTGGTCTCCGAAGCGAGCGCCGATGCCGCGCGCCAGTCGCTCGAAGCCCTGACCGCCGCCGTCACGCCCGGCGCTGCCGCGGCGCCCGCCGCCGCAGCGCCGGCCGCGAACGGTCGCACGATGGAAGACGTCGTCCTCGACGCGCTGCGCCCGATGCTCAAGGACTGGCTCGACACCAACCTGCCCCCGCTCGTCGAAGCGATGGTGGCAAAGGAAATCGGCCGCATTACGGGCCGCAAAGTTTAGGCGCTCCTTTCCGCGCGCCTGACGACTGCTTTCGGCTGATAGCGGAAGTTGGCAATGTAGGGGATTGTCGCCGAATGATTCGCTTAAACCGCATTGGCGCGCTCGACATTGCGGGTGCGCTGTCCGAGCGTATCGGCTCATACGTCGACCTTTACTCCATCGAGTTCATGGCGGTTGAAGGCAGCCGCATTCATTGCTGGTATCAAAGCCCGCTGCCCGAAGGACCAGTGTTCCACGTCGAGATCACTAGAATCGGCGAAGAATGGATACTCAACTTGAATGAGCATCCGCCGGGGACCGAGCAGAAAATCGAAGTGGCCTAGCGTCCGCTTCCCACCCCAAAGCCGACACCCACCGGCTCCCTACAGCCCCGCCCAATCCTCCAGCAGATACCGCGCGATCGCCAGCGACGGCGGTGCCAGGAACGGCGCGCCCATGTCGCTCGCGAGTGCCGCGCGCACCTCGGCGCGGTCCACCCACATCGCCGCCTCGATCTCGGTCGTGTCGAGCGTCAGCGCCGGATCCTTCGCAACCGCGCGGCAGCCGATCATCAGCGAGGAAGGAAAGGGCCAGGGCTGGCTCGCGACGTAAGAGACGTCCGAAACATGGATGCCCGCCTCCTCGAACAATTCGCGCGCGACCGCCTCCTCGAGCGATTCGCCCGGCTCGACAAAGCCCGCGAGCGCCGAGAAGAAGCCCGGCGGAAAGCCGCCCTGCCGCCCGACGAGGACGCGGTCCTCAAATTCGGCGAGCATGATCACGACCGGATCGACGCGCGGGAAATGCTCGGCACCGCACGCGCCGCAGCGCCGCCCCCAGCCGCCCCGGAACAGGTCGGTCGGCGTCCCGCACACCGCGCAGAAACGGTGCCGCGCGTGCCAGTCGACCAGGCTGCGCGCGCCGCCATAGAGCGCCGCTTCCTCGGCCGACAGCAAGGGCAGCAGCCGCATCACGGTGCGCGTGCGCGCATCGACACGCGCCCCCGCCGCCGCCTCGCGCACGAAGCGCGGCGCCCCCGCATCGTCGATCCCGAGCAGCATCAGCGCGCGATCATCCGCCGGATCGAGCGGCTCCCACAGCAGCCCGCCGCTCGCCCCCGGCACGAAATCGATGCCGTCGAGCGTCAGGCAGGTCGCGCGCGGATCGGCAATCGCCGCGGCGAACGCGGCTTCGTTCGTGCGCATCTGGTCGGCGCGGTCGAGCCGCGCGCCGGTAAAACCGAGCGGCAACGGCATCAGCTCGTCACATCCTTGAAGAAAGTCTCGCCGAACTTCGCCTGAAAGGGCACGGCATCGGGCGGCATGATCTGCGTATAGCCCGCGGCGCGATAGCCGAGCCCGCGATGGACGAAGCCGATCGTCCCCGCCGCGCCCGCCCAGCCGAAAATGCCCTCGCCGCCGGGCGAGCTCGGCAGCGACACGCGCCCGCCCGCGCCGAAGCCTTCGCCGTCGATGAAGCTGCCCTTGCGGTCGACGCTGTCGTCGATCAGGTTCGACATCGCGAGCCGCGCGGTTGCCGCCTTCATCACCCGCACTCCGCTGGTTGCCCCTCCGATTTGGCCTTCCCCCAGCAGCATCGCGAGGAAACGGTCGTAATCGCGCGCGCTCGACACGAGCCCGCCGCCGCCGAACGGATAGGGCGGGGGATCGAGATAGATCGAGTTCGCCGCGGGATCGAAGGGGATGAGCGCGCCGCCGAACGGCGCATAATTGCTCGTGAAGCGCCCGACGTCCTCCGCCTTCACCATGAACCCCGTGCTCGCCATGCCGAGCGGATCGAACAGTCGCGCCTTCAGGAAGGCGTCGAACGCCTGTCCCGACACCACTTCGATCAGCCGCCCCATCAGGTCGAGGCTGATCGAATAGCTCCACTTCGTCCCCGGCTCGTAAACCAGCGGCAATTCGGCGAGCCGGTCGGCCATCACCGCCAGGCTCGGTGCTGGCGTCACCTCGGCAAATCCGGGAATCGGCAGGCGGCTCGCCTGGCCGCCGACGATGCCCGCGCGGTCATAGGCGGCCTTGATCGGCCCCTTCTGGATGATGTTATAGCCGAGCCCGGCGGTGTGGGTGAGCAATTGCCGCACCGTGATCGGGCCCTTGGCCGGGCGCACGTCGGTGAGCGATCCGTCGGGGGTGTTCTGCACCTTCATATTGGCGAAGGCGGGCAGAAAATCGGCGATCGGCTGGTCGAGCGTCATCTTGCCGTCCTCGATCAGCAGCATTGCCGCGATCCCGGTGATCGGCTTGGTCATCGAATAAAGCCGCCACAAAGTGTCGGGACCGACCGGCGTCGGCAAGCCGTTCGACTGCACCCCGGCGCCGATGAACACCGGCGCTTCCTGCCCCTTGCCGATCGCGGCGAGCGTGCCGGCAAGTTCGCGGCGGTCGACGAAGCCCTTGATGAACGCGCTGGTCGCGGGATAGAGCGCCGTGCCGTCGACGCGCCACGCGAGCGCCGCGCGCGGCAGCAGCGCCCCCGCGCCGGCCAGCGCCATTCCGCCCATCAGCGCGCGGCGCGAAACCATCCTGTTCATACATCTCTCTCCAGCATCTTGTCGGTCAGCTTGCGATAGAGCGTCGGCAGCCCGGCGGCGTCAAGCTCCGCGATCGGCCACCATATACCTTCCCCTGCGGCGCCGAGGGATTCAGGCGGGGCTTCGGGCGGGGCTTCGCGGCGCACCAACGTCAGCGTCAGGTCGAAATGGGTGAAGCCATGATCGACGCGGACGATTCCCGACTCGGCTGCTCCCGATTCGAGCGGCGGATCGTCCGCCCAGTCGCCCCCAGGCAGCGCGCGCATGCCGCCGAGCATGCCCTTGTCGGGTCGCCGTATGAGCCAGATCGCCCCGTCGCGCTCGATCCACCAGGCGATCCCGTGCCGGTGCGGCTTCGCCTTTTTCGGCGGTTTCACCGGCAGGCGCTCGATGTCGGGCCGCCCGCGCGCGCGGCAGTCGGCCATCACCGGGCAGATGCCGCAGGCGGGACTGCGCGGGGTGCACACGGTCGCGCCGAGGTCCATCAGCGCCTGCGCGAAATCGCCCGGCCGGTCGTCGGAAACGAGCGGCGCCAGTGCGGCGCGAATCTCGCGCTTCGCCGCCGGGAGCGAGGTTTCGATCAGCCGGTGGCGCGCGATCACGCGCTCGATATTGGCGTCGATGACGACCGCCGCGCGCCCGAAGGCGATCGCCGCGACCGACGCCGCGGTATAGTCGCCCACCCCCGGCAGCGCGCGCAGCCCCGCCTCGCTATCGGGAAAGCGCCCGCCATGATCGGTGACGACGGCGCGCGCGCAGGCGAGCAGATTGCGCGCGCGGGCATAATAGCCGAGCCCCGCCCACGCCGCCATGACGTCGGCATCGTCCGCCGCCGCAAGATCGCCGACCGTCGGCCAGCGTTCGGTAAAGCGCGCGAAATAGCCCGCGACCGCGGCAACCGTCGTCTGCTGCAGCATCACCTCGGCCAGCCAGATGCGATAGGGATCGGGCGTCTCCGCGCTCCCCGGCGCGATCCGCCACGGCAGCACCCGCGCCGACCGGTCGTACCAAGCGAGGACGCGGTCGGTGAAGTCCCGCGCCATCATCTGGACGAAATACATAAGCCCCTCCCCTTCAGGGGAGGGGTTGGGGTGGGGTCTCGCGAGATAGCGCAAGGCTGATGGACCCAAGCTGCCAAGTTTCGCTGCCCTCCCCTGAAGGGGAGGGCGAAATCGGTGTTACTCGCAAGTTCGATAGTCTGGACGCTCACCCCCCGCCTATGGCATGGCCTCCGGCATGACGAAAGAGACGGGAGACGGCACGCCCGCCAAAAAGGCGAAGGCGAAAGGGAAGGCGAAAGGCGGGGCAAAAGCCGCGAAGGCGCCCGCGCGTCGCTATGAACGCCCGCGCGGCGGCGAGGCGCGCGCGATTTCCGATCTCGTCCCCGAAATCGGCCGCACCGCCTTTCGCAAATTCGGCTTCGTCCAGTCGTCGGTGGTCAGCCGCTGGCGCGAGATCGTCGGCGACCGGCTCGCCGACGTCACCCAGCCCGCGATGATCCGCTTTCCCGCCGGGCAGAAAGCGGGCGGCACGCTCCACCTGACGATCAGCGGCGCGCACGCGCCGATGCTTCAGCATGTCGCGCCCGACATCATCGCCGCGGTGAACCGCTTCTTCGGCTATGCCGCGATCGCCGCCGTCCGCATGACGCATGGGCAGGTCACCCCGGCCGCGCCCGTTCAGCCGCCGGCAATGCTCAAACCCGTACCCGCCGAGCTGGGGGACAGTTTGCGCGACATCGGCGACCCGGAGCTCAGGACCGTGCTCGAACGCATGGCCGCCGGCCTCGCCGCGCCGCCCACGCTCCCCAAGATCAGTTAGGACCACCATCATGTCCGCATTCGTCGACCCGCTTCTCGACCGCCGCACGGCGGTGCTCGCGCTCTCGGGCGCCGCGCTCGGCCTGATCGCGGCGGCACCCGCCAAATCCGCTCCATGGTCGCAGAGCGTCACGACCAGCCCGATCGGCGCCTTCGTCGCCGGCAATCCGGCCGCGAAAGTCCGGCTCGTCGAATATTTCAGCTACACCTGCCATATCTGCGCCGATTTCGCGAAGGCGAGCGCGCTCCCGCTCAAGAGCGGCTATATCGACCGCGGGCTGGTGCTCGTCGAATATCGCAACCTCGTCCGCGACCCGGTCGACATGACCGCGGCGCTCCTCGCGCGCGTCGGCGGTGCCAAGGCGTTCGCCGGCAATCATCAGGCGATCTTCGCCGCTTTCCCGGCGATGATCGCAAAGGTCCAGAACGCGACCGAGGCGCAAAAGAAAAGCTGGTTCGAAGGCACCACCGCCGAGCGCGCGCGCAAGATCGCCGCCGACACCGGCCTCACCGCGCTGATGCGCGCGCGCGGCTATACGCAGGCGCAGCTCGACGCGGCGCTCGACAGCGAGGTCGCGCAGGCCGAACTCACCGGCATGACCAACATCGGGCGCAGCGCCGATAACGTCCAGGGCACGCCCAGCTTCTTCATCAACGGCCGCAATGCCGAAGTCACCGCCTGGCCCGCGCTCAAATCGAAACTCGACCTCGCGCTCAAGGCCGCTTAAAAGCCCCGCATTCGCCCCTTTGTGGAGAAAGAAAGATCATGACCCTGCTGCGTACCGTCCTCCTGACCTCGATGGGCGCGCTCGCCCTTGCCGCCTGCGGCGAAAGCAAGACCGATCCCGCCAAGGAGCAGGAGGTCGTCGCGAAGGTCGCGCCGCCCGCCGGCAAGACCTGGTCGCAGGTCGTGCGCGTCGATGGCGACGGGATGATCATGGGCAACCCCGAAGCCCCGATCAAGCTCGAGGAATTCGGCGCCTTCACCTGTGGTCACTGCGCACAGTTCACCAAGGATTCGCACGAGGAGCTGAAGCGCGACTTCATCGACACCGGCCGCGTGTCGTACAAGCTGACCCCGTTCATGCTGCACCCCGTGGATGCGATCGCCGGCGCGATCGTCAAATGCGCGGGCCCCGAGCGTTTCTTCCCGCTCGCCGATGCGACCTTCATCGAGCATGAAGCCTTCATCGCCGGCGCGTCGAAGCCGCAGCCGGGGATCGAGGAAGCGATGAAGCTGCCCCCCGCGCAGCGTTTCAACGCGCTCGCGAAGGGCTGGGGGATCGACCAATTCTACCAGCAGCGCGGCGTCCCCGCCGCGACGATCCAGCAGTGCCTGAGTAAAGTCGAAAATGTCGAGGCGATCGAAAAGGGGACGAACGCGGGGGTCGAAAAATATCAGATCACCGGCACGCCGACCTTCGTCATCAACGGCCAGGTCGCCGAAGGCATCGCCGCCTGGGGCCCGCTCCGCGACCGCCTGCGCACGATGGGCGCGCGCTGACGATATGATCCTCCCTGCCGCGAAGCGGTGGGGAGGGGGACCGCTCGCGGAGCGAGTGGTGGAGGGGCCGCGACGTCGCGCAATGGCCCCTCCGTCAGTCCCTACGGGACTGCCACCTCCCCATGGCTTCGCCACAGGGAGGATTGCCCCCCCTTGCGACTCCCCCCGCCACGCGGCATGACGGCTTCATGGGGGATATGTGACACCAAGGTTGCACCAGCTCCGATTCGATGAGCTGCCCGGGGGTATCCCGTGCAGATAAAGCGGCTGCGCCTCACCGGTTTCAAAAGTTTCGTCGAACCCACCGAATTGCGCATCGAGCCCGGGCTGACCGGCGTCGTCGGCCCCAATGGCTGCGGCAAGTCGAACCTCCTTGAGGCGATCCGCTGGGTGATGGGCGAATCCTCGCCCAAATCGATGCGCGGCGGCGGGATGGAGGATGTCATCTTCGCCGGCACCTCGTCGCGCCCCGCGCGCGATTTCGCCGAGGTCGCATTGCATTGTGACACCGAAGGCGCGCTCGTCGCGGGCCTGTCGGACTCGAGCGACGGCGACGATCTCGAAGTCATCCGCCGCATCGAGCGCGGCGCGGGGTCGGCCTATCGCGCCAACGGCCGCGACGTGCGCGCGAAGGACGTCGCGCTGATCTTCGCCGACGCCGCCACCGGTGCGCACAGCCCCGCGCTCGTCAGCCAGGGCAAGATCGCGAACGTCATCTCAGCCAAGCCGACCGACCGCCGCGCGATGCTGGAGGAAGCGGCGGGCATCGCGGGGCTCCACGTCCGCCGCAAGGACGCCGAGCAGAAATTGCGCGCGACCGAGACCAACCTCACGCGCCTTTCCGAAATCGTCGCCGACATGGAGGTGCGCGCCAACGCGCTGCGCCGCCAAGCGCGCGCGGCGGAGAAATACAAGAAGCTCAGCGAAGACATCCGCGTCGCCGAGGCACGGCTGATCTACGCGCGCTGGCGCGAGGCCGCCGCCGCCGCCGACCAGGCGCGCCGCGACGCCGACGCCGCCGAAGCGGCGGTCAAGACCGCGCAGGACGAACTCGAAACCGTCTCCAAGGCCCAAGCCGAGGTCGCAACCCGCGTCGCCGCGGCGCGGGGCGACGCGCAGGCGCAGCGGGGTGCACTCGCCGAAGCGACCGCCACGCAGGTGCGCCTGCAGGGGGAGGAGCGCGCCGCGCTCCAGCGGCTCGAAGACCTCGCGGCGCAGCAGCGGCGCATCGCCGACGACCGTGCGCACGAAGGCGAGCTTGCGCGCGAAGCGCATGCCGCGCTGACCGCGCTCGACGCCGAGACGAAATCGCTGGCGCAGGACATCGCGGGACACGATGCGGGCAAGGCCGCGCTCGCCGAGGCCAGCTTCGCCGCGCAGGCGCGCCTCCGCGATGCCGAAGTCGCGCTCGCGCAGGCGCGCGCCAAAGCCGCGAGCGAAGCGGCTGACCGCCGTATCGCGGTGTCGGCGGTGGACAGCGCCGAAGCCGGCGTGCGCCGCGTCGGGCAAGACAAGGCGCGCGTCGATGCCGAGGTTGCCGCGCTCGGCGACAGCGCGGCGCTCGCCGCGAAGCTCGCCGATAGCACGAAAGCCGCCGAAGCCGCCGAAGCCGCCATCGCCGCCGCCGAAACCTCCTTGCAACACGCCGAGGCCGACCGCGAAGCGACCGCCGCCGACCTCGCGGGCGGCGAGGCGGCGCTCGCCGAAGCGCGCGCCGCGCTCGCCGCGCTCGAAGGTGAGGCATCGACGCTCGAACGCGCGCTCGCCGCCGCGCGCAGCGATGCCGACCGTATCCTCGACCAGCTCCGCGTCGCGCCCGGTTACGAAGCCGCGCTCGCCGCCGCACTCGGCGACGACCTCGACGCCGGGACCGACCGCGATGCCGCGCGCAGCTGGGGCGGCGCCGATGCGGCGAAAGGCGACCCGGCGCTGCCCTCCGGCACCAGTCCGCTTGCCGACCATGTGCAGGCCCCCGCCGCGCTCGCGCGCCGCCTCGCGCAGGTCGCGGTCGCGACAAGCGACGCCGGCCAGCCGCTCGCCGTCGGCCAGCGCCTCGTCACCACCGATGGTGTGATGCGCCGCTGGGACGGCTTCGTCACGCGCGGCGACGGCGCCACCGCGACCGAACGGTTGCAGCGCCAGAATCGCCTCGACGCGCTCGCCGCGCAGCGTCCGCAGGTCGAGCTTGGCGTGCAGGAATTGCAGGATCGCCGCGACGCCGCCGCCGCGAAGGCCGCCACCCTCGCCGAAGCCGCCGGCACCGCGCGCAAGGCACTCGCCCAGGCCGACGAGGTGCGCCGCACCGCGCTGCGCGCCGCCGATCAGGCGCAGGCCGCGCTCGACCGGCACCGCGATGCCGCCGCGATGTTCGATCGCCGCCTTGCCGAAATCGCCGACGCCGCGAAGGAAGCGGCCGAGACGCTCGCCGCACAGGAAACCGCACTCGCCGCGCTCCCCGACGAACGGCTGGCGCGCGCCGCGCTCGAAGCCGAGGAAACGGCGACCGACCGCGCGCGCGCCGACGCGGGCACGGCGCAGGGCGCCCTTGCGGCGCACGAACGCACGCTCGCGAGCCTCAGCGAACGGCAAGCGGTGGTCAGTGCCGAGATCAAGAGCTGGAAGGCGCGCGCGGGCGAGGCCGCGCGCCGCGTCACCGAGATGGACAAGCGCGCCGAGGCGCTCGCCGCCGAAGCCGCCAAGCTCGCCGACCTCCCCGCCCGGCTCGCCGAACAGCGTGCCGAGGCCGAGGCCCGGCAAACGGCGCTGCGCGACAAGGTCGCCGCCGCCGAAGCGCAGGAACGCGCCGCCGAGGCCGCGCTGCGCGAAGCCGAAACCGCGCTGAACGCGATCCGCGAGCGCGTCGCCGCCGCGCGCGAAACGCGCGCCGGCGCCGTCGCGCGCTCCGAAAATGCCGAACTCCGCCGCATCGAGATGGGCCGCCTGTCGGGCGAGCGGTTCGAATGCCCGCCGCCGCTGCTCCCGCAAAAGGCCGGGTTCGAGAGCGCGGGCGTCGGCGACGCCACCGCCGAATCGGCGCAGCACGACCGGCTGATCGCCGATCGCGAGCGGCTTGGCCCGGTCAATCTCGTCGCCGCCGACGAACTCGTCGAACTCGATACCGAGCGCGAAAAAAGCGCGGCCGAGATCGAGGAGCTGACGCAGGCGGTGAACCGGCTGCGCGGCTCGATCGGCAGCCTCAATCGCGAGGGCCGCGCGCGGCTGCTCGCGGCGTTCGAGGCGGTGAATACCCATTTCCAGCGCCTCTTCACGACCCTCTTCAACGGCGGCCAGGCGCATCTCGAACTCGTCGATTCGGACGATCCATTGGAAGCCGGGCTCGAAATCATGGCGCAGCCGCCGGGCAAGCGCCTCGGCACGCTCACCTTGCTCTCGGGCGGCGAGCAGGCGCTCACCGCCGTCGCGCTGATCTTCGGCCTTTTCCTCACCAACCCGGCGCCGATCTGCGTCCTCGACGAGGTCGACGCGCCGCTCGACGACGCGAATATCGAACGTTTCTGCGACCTGCTCGACCGCATGGCGCGCGAAACCAACACCCGCTACCTGATCGTCACCCACAATGCGGTCACGATGGCGCGCATGCACCGCCTGTTCGGGGTGACGATGATCGAGCGCGGCGTCTCGCGCCTCGTCTCGGTCGACCTCGGCGGCGCCGAGGAACTGCTCGCGGCGGAGTAGGGTTGACTTTAACAGTTTTTGTAGTTACATAAATTGAGCAGCACGCGGTAACTCTGACCAACATTTCACCTTGATCTAATCTCAGATTCTAATCTCGTATTTTGTGCGCCCTGCTTGTTCAATAGCAATTGCCCTCGGCCGGGCAGGTTGCCTCGACAGCGAGATAGATATGAAAATTAGCTACGATGAGGCGAAACGTCTGTGGACGCTCCGGGAACGAGGCCTCGATTTTGCCGATGCCGGCAAGGTTTTTGCCAAGGATTATTTGGAGTTTGTCGACGACCGGTACGACTATGGTGAGACACGCTACATCATATTTGGTGAACTCGCAGGCCGGCCTGTTTCCATTGTCTGGACACCGCGCGAAGACACGCACCGCATCATTTCGATGAGACATGTACATGACGAAGAACTCGAAGCCCGCCGAACAACCCTGGATTGATCCGGACGACGCACCCGAATGGACGGAGGATCATTTTCGCCGCGCGGCCGTCTACAAGGATGGTAAGCTGGTCAAGCCGGCGGACGGGACCTGGACCAAGCGCGGCCGGCCGAAATCCGCTGACCCCAAGCAGCAAGTGACGCTGCGTCTCGACGCGATCGTCCTCGAAAAATTCCGCGCCATGGGCCCGCGCTGGCAAAGCCGCATCAATGCGGAACTTCGCAAGGCGCTGGGTCTCTAAGGCGCCATCCCCACCACCAGCATCGCGGCGAACACCAGCAGCCCCGCAAAGCGATTGCTCCGGAACTTGGCGAGCGCATCCTCGCCGTTCGCGGGGTCGAGCGTCACCACCTGTCCGGTCAGATGCAGTGCCGCGGGCAGCAGCGCGGCGAGCGCCAGCGGATCGGGGCGCACCGCCCACAACGCGCCGCCCCAGCAGGCGAGCGCGGCGGCGTAGCACATTGCGACGCCGCCCTTCACATGGCTCCCCATTGCGCGCGCGCTCGACTTCACGCCTACAGCCATATCATCCTCGATATCCTGCAGCGCATAGATGGTGTCGTAACCGATCACCCACGCGATACAGCCGGCATAGAGCAAGGGCAGCGCCAGCCCGTCCTGCCCGCCGACCGCGATCCACGCGACGAGCGCACCCCAGCTGAACACCAGCCCCAGCCACGCCTGCGGCCACCAGGTGATGCGCTTCATAAAGGGATAGGCGGCGACGAGAATCAGGCTCGCGAGCGCGACGATCTGCGCCGGCCGCGGCAGCTGGAACAGCACCAGCAACCCGATGAGCGACAGAAAGACCGCCCACAGCAACGCGCTCACCATCGATACCGCGCCGCTCGCCACCGGCCGCGACGCGGTGCGCGCGACCTGCGCGTCGAGGTCGCGGTCGACGACGTCGTTATAGACGCAGCCCGCCCCGCGCATGGCGATCGCGCCGAGCAGCATCCACAGGAACAGCGGCCAGTGGCTGACCGCCCCGCCGCCGAGCGCGAGGCTCCAGGCGCACGGCCAGTACAGCAGCCACCAGCCGATCGGCCGGTCGAAGCGCGCGAGCAGCGCATAGGGCCGCGCCGCGGCGGGGAGCAGCGCGACGAAGCCGCGAAGCTGGCTGTCGGGGGGATGGGTGGCAGTCATCGCTGCGCGGGCGATAGCAGGCGGAGCCTCGCGAATAAATGCCCGATCGCTGTCGCTGCTCCTCCCGGAGCGAGCGCGCCGTCAGTCACAGGTGGCCGGGGTGCCCGGCGACTTCACCCCCGACAGGTCGCGCGCCTCGCGGATATTATAGGCCGCGGTCGACCGGATGGTCCGCGGGCCGAGCCAGTCGCCGAACAGCAGCGGCTGATATTCATAGGTGACTTCGACGAACATGATCGCGGTGCCCGCCACTGCGGTCACCTCGCGGCCCATCGGCCCCATGCCCTTGAAATCGGTGCCGGTCGCGCCGGTGCCTTCGACGCCATAGGCCGATGCGACCTCCATATTGCCGTAACATCGCTGCCACTTGATCGTCTGCCCGCCGTCGTCGTTGCGCTGGAGGCTCGACAGGATGATGCGGCCATTATTCTCGAGATCAAGGCCCGCCGCCTGCCGTTCGGCGCCCGCGAACACCTCGTTGATATCGACTTCGCGCACCTGCGGCTGCGTCAGATTGCTGCCCGCCGCGATACGCGCGGCATTGTCGGCGGTGTTGAGCCCGAGCTGGCTGACGCGCGTGTGCGCCAGCGTCAGATTGGCGATCTCGAGTCCGCCGAAGCCGACGAGCACGAGGAAGGGAATGGCAAAGGCCATTTCGAGCATGACCGCGCCGCGGGTGCTGCGCGCGAGATGGCGCGCGGCGATCCGCGTCCGGCGGCGAAGGCGGAAAAGCGGGGTCATCCGCACGTCTCCGCCAACACTTCGCCGTCGGCGGCGAACGGCTGGTTGCGTAGCAGCGTCGCCGAGGTGAGCGTCTTGGATTGCGGTTGCCCCAGCATCTTCCATACCGGCAGCACGCGGTCGAACTTCATCGACACCGTATATTGGACGACGTCGTCCGCGCCGCCATTGCCCTGCTTGCCGCCATCCTCCCAGCAATCGTCGGGCGAGGGATCCTGGACGCCGTTGCCGTTGGTGTCGACCCAGCGCAGCGGCTTGATCTCGCTGTAATCGTCGAAGGCGCGGCGGTTGAAACTCACCGTCGCGTTCTTGAACACCTTCTTGACCTCGGCGCCGACCGCATTGTCGAGCGCGGTCTGATCGGCGGCGAAACCTTCAAGCGTCGCGTCGCGGCCCGCCTTGGCGACCACGCCCTGCAGCACCTGCTGCGCATACATCTGCCAGCAATAATCGAAGATGCCGAGCAGGATCAGCAGAAAGACCGGCGCGGTCAGCGCGAATTCGACGAACGCGGTGCCGCGCTCGCTTCGCCGCAACCGGCGGAGCAGGGTGCGGGCGCCGGTCATTGCGACAGCCTCAGCTTGGAAATCTGCCGCGCGATCGCCTGGAACTGCTCGTTGAGCTCGGCGGCGTTGTCGGCCTCGAATGCCTCTCCCGACGAAGCGCAACTGTCCAGATTGCTGTTGCTGCCCACTCCGAATGAGACGACCCAGATCGTGATCCCGCGCTGACGCGCCGCGCGGCACAATTGCACAAAGCGGTTGTTGAGGCGGTCCTCCAATTCTCCATTACTGGTGTCGAACGATCCGCTGACACGTTGCATCAGATATTCATAACCCTGCGAAGTCAGATTGGGCACGTTGGGCGCCATCTCGCCATCGGTCATAAAGACGATGTGGCGGCTGATCGGGCGTTCGTTCGGCGCCGTCGCATTTTGGTCGGCGAACAGGCCGGTCGGCGAGAGCAGCCGCGCCCCCCAGACCATGCCGACGTCGTGATAAGTGCCTCCCAGCGGCTGCAACGACTCCACATAGTCCTCGAAGGTATCGCGATCGTCGGCCGTCATCGTCGTCAGATTCATCGCGGCGGCCGGGCATACTCCCCAACCGCTTGGCCAGTGAAATTCGAAATTCTGCCAGTTTCCGCCGGAAACGTTCCAGCTGTTCACCGTCCGCACGCCGGTGCTCGATGGCTTGCCGCCGACCGTACTGGCGCGGGGATAGGCGATTTCGGGGATCAGCAACCGCCATTTGGTGTTCTCGTCGTCGGTCGGCACCAAGTCGATGTCCATGTCGAGCGCCGTGGCCGTCGCCGAAGACGACGCGCCGAAACTGTCCGTGCGGCGCTCGATCACGCAGCCGCTCCAGCTGACCGTTCGCAACGCCCCCGAATCGCCCGTATCGACGCTGATCGTCCCGCCGCTCTTGGCGCTGCTCACGTCGAACAGGCGGTCTTCATAGCGATACTGGCTGAAAAAGGACGTCGAGCTGGGAGTTGGCGACGCAGCGTGGTCAAACGTCACGGTGCGACGTTGCAGCCAGCAGGTGTCGTCCGAGCTGTTGTAATTGTAGCGATAGTCCAAATAACGGTGCTGTGTGCCGGCGACGGTGACGAAGCGGCGCGTACCGCCGCCGTCGACGACCCGCGCCGTCCGATTCATATTCTGGGCATCCGTCAGCGCCGGCATCGTGTCGGCCGGCGGAACGACGGCCGAACAGGCGGTGCTATTCGTAAAGCCGCTGATCGGCAAAAAATCCTCCCACGCGCCGTTGACGGTCGTGCCCGTGGTGACCGACGCGGGCGGGTTGGTGCCGCTCCAGTCATAGCGGATGACCGGCGAGCGCGAAGGCAGGATGGTGAAATCCGACAGCCAGTCGGGATTCTCTTCGCGAAGGATCGCGCCGACATTCGCGGTCGAGCTATAGGGCACGACGCCAAAGCGCAGCCGCCCGTCACCGATATCGGCGGTCGTCAGCGTGTCGAAAAAGTCCATCGTTGCGTCGTGAAGCGCGGTGATGCGGTTCACCGTGTCGCCCGAATTGGTCTGCGCCATCGATCCCGTGACGTCGAGCACGAGCATGACATCGACGTTCGAAATTTCGAGCTTCGCGGTGCAATTGGCCGACAGGCGGAAGTTGTCCTTGCCGAACATGAACATCAATTCGGTGGGCAACACCGCCGACGCCTGCCCGACGACATCCGATGCGCCGTCGGCTTCGGACGAAAAGAGAATGCCCGACGCGCCATATTTGGCCTCGGGAAAGTTGAAGTTGAACATCTTGTCCGCTTCGGCTTCCGCCGCGGCCGTATAGGTCGCGCCGCCCATCGCCCGCCGTCCGGCGAGCACACCCGAGTCGCACGCCTGCTGCAGGCGCAGCTGCGTCATATAGGCGCGGCCGATGTCGACCGCCGACCCGACGATGCCGATCACCGGCACGATCGCCGCCGCGGTCAGCATGAAGGCGTTGCCGCGCTGGTCGCGACGAAGCGCTTTGGTGCCGGCGCGCAGCCGGCTGATCCAGGTCCCTCGCATGGTCAAACCCCTCTTCGGCCCGCGGCGCCCCCACCAGATGGGCCGCTGGTATTCTCGCACCTAGGGGGGAACTGCTTACCAAATGGCTAATCGGCGCGGCGCGAGGGGGGCCGGATCGGCGCTTCTGACCCGGATCGGGACAGCGCGGGGCGCCCACGGCAAAAGATGCACGACAGGCCGCCGTCTGCTATCGCGCGCTTCATGCCCGCGACTCCCGCCTGGCCGCCCGCCAGCACGCCCCGCCTGTTCATCGATCAATCGCTCGGCCCCGACGCCGCGCCCGTGATCGACGGGTCCGCCGCGCATTATCTGCTCGGCGTCATGCGGCTGAAGGTCGGCGATCCGGTGCTGCTGTTCGACAACCGGACGGGCGAATGGCTGGCCACCGTCGCCGACGCCGCGAAACGCTCGGCGACGCTGCGCATCGAGCGGCGGACGCGCGCGATCGAAGGCGTGCCCGACCTCTGGCTCTGCTTCGCCCCGGTGAAGAAGGCGCGGCTCGACTGGATCATCGAAAAGGCGACCGAGCTCGGCGTCGCACGGCTCCAGCCGGTGATCACCGACCGCACGATCGTCGAGCGCGTCAAGAGCGAGCGGATCGAGGCGCAGATCATCGAGGCGTGCGAGCAATGCGGCCGCACCGCGCTGCCCGAACTCGCCGAGCCGGTCAAATTGCCGCGGTTGCTGAGCGACTGGCCCGCCGAACGTACGCTGCTCTTCGCCGACGAAGCCGGCGGCGCCCCGCTCGCCGATGTCGCGGCGCCAGCCCCCGCCGCGATCCTCACCGGCCCCGAGGGCGGCTTCACCGACCGCGAGCGCGAGGCACTGCTCGCCCATGCCGCGGTGCGCCGCCTCGCGCTCGGCCCGCGTATCCTGCGCGCCGAAACCGCCGGACTCGCCGCGGTCAGCCTGTGGATGGCGCAGCACGGCGACTGGACGGGCGGGTAGGGGCGATCGGAAAGCGTGGGGGCTTTGGAGTGGGTCCGAACGTCCCCGTTTCCGTTCGTGTCGAGCGAAGTCGAGACACCCATCGATGCAGCGCCTAGCCCGAGGGGCATCTCGACTTCGCTCGATGCGAACGGGTTTGGAAAATCTAGCGGCGGCTACCGGCCGCTTTCAGACCTTCCGAAACCCCCCTCCTATCCCTCGACCGGCCCCTCGAACGCCTCGATCACCCAATCCTCGGCCTGCGCGCCGCCGATCCATTCCTGCATGCACGGATGGCTGATCACCGCTTGGCAATAGGCGGCGGCAAAGCGCGGCAGCGGGATCGAGTAAGTGACGAAACGGGTGACGACGGGCGCGAACATGATGTCGGCGGCCGACCAGTCGCCGAACAGATAATCGCCTTCGCCCCCGAAACGCGCCCGCGCCTCGGCCCAGATCTGAAAAATGCGCACGACGTCGGCCTGCACTTCGGGAAGCAGTTCGGCCGCGGGATAGATGCGGCGGATATTCATGCTGTGGTTGCGGCGGAGCGCGGCAAAGCTCGAGTGCATTTCGGCCGCCATCGACCGCGCCATCGCGCGCGCCGCCATATCGCCGGGCCAGAAACCCTTCGTGCCGCCGGTCTTTTCGTTGAGATAATCGATGATCGCGAGGCTGTCCCACACGACGATATCGTCGCCGTCCCACAGGATCGGCACCTTGCCGCCCGACGGCGCGAACTCGTCGCCCTCGCGCCGGTTCGACCAATCCTCGTCGTAAAGCGGGACGGTGACTTCCTCGAACGGCAGGCCGCTATGCTTGACCGCGAGCCAGCCGCGCAGGCTCCAGCTGGAATAGGCCTTGTTGCCGAGGAAGAGTTTCATGGGGTCTCCAGATTCCCCTCCCGCTTGCGGGAGGGGTTAGGGGAGGGCCTGTTTCGGCCCAAAGTCCCTTATGACATGCCCTCCCCCGACCCCTCCCGCAAGCGGGAGGGGAGAGGAATGCGCGAGAAAACTAACTCTCCACCGCCTCCAGCACCGCGGTGCGCAGCTCGGCGATCCCCATGCCCTTTTCGCTGCTCGTCGCGATCACCTGCGGGTGCGCGGCGGGGTGCTTGCGCGCCTCGGCTTCGGTCGCGGCCTGCACGGCTTCGAGTTCGGTCGCCTTGATCTTGTCGGCCTTGGTGAGGACGATGCGATAGCTGACCGCCGCGGTGTCGAGCATTTCGAGCACGTCGCGGTCGACGTCCTTGATCCCGTGACGGCTGTCGATCAGCACGAGGGTGCGTTTCAGCACCGCGCGGCCGCGGAGGTAATCGTTGATCAGAAAGCGCCATTTCTTGACGACATCCTTCGGCGCCTTGGCGAAACCATAGCCCGGCATGTCGACCAGCCGGAAAATCAGCGGCTCGCCGACGTCGAAATAGTTGAGCTCCTGCGTCCGCCCCGGCGTCACCGAGGTGCGCGCCAGCCCGTTGCGGTTGGTGAGCGCGTTGAGCAGCGACGACTTGCCGACGTTCGATCGGCCCGCGAACGCGATCTCGGGCGCGCTCGGCGCCGGCAGGTGCTGGAGCGCGGGCGCCGATTTCAGGAACGCGATCGGCCCCGAAAACAGCTTGCGCGCGCGCTCCGCCCGTCCGGGGTCGGCCCCGGGGTCGAGTTCGATTTCGCTCACTTGGCCGGTGCCGCCTTCAGCTGCGGGAACTTGCGGTACATCCACTGCTGCTGCGCGATGGACAGGATATTGTTGGTGATCCAGTAGAGCAGCAGGCCTGCGGCGAACGGCGCCATGATGAACATGAACAGCCACGGCATGATCTTGAACACCTGCTGCTGCACGGGGTCGGTCGCCTGCGGGTTCAGGCGGAACTGCAGGAACATCGTGATGCCCAGGATCACCGCGAGGATGCCGATCGACAGGATCGACGGCGGGGTGAAGGGCAGCAGGCCGAACAGGTTGAGGATGTGCAGCGGGTCGGGCGCCGACAGATCCTTGATCCACAGGATGAACGGCTGGTGCCGCATTTCGATCGTCAGCATCAGCACCTTGTACAGCGCATAGAAGATCGGGATCTGGATGACGATCGGCAGACAGCCGGCGAGCGGATTGATCTTCTCGTCCTTATAGAGCTTCATCAGCTCCTGCTGCATCTTGGGCTTGTCGTCCTTGTGGCGTTCCTGCAGCGCCTTCATCTTCGGCTGGACGAGGCGCATCTGCGCCATCGATCCGAACTGGCGCTGCGCGATCGGGAACATCAGCAAGCGGATGATCAGCGTCAGCGCCATGATCGCGACGCCGAAATTACCGACCTGCTTGAACAGCCAGTCGAGCAGCTTGAAGATCGGCACCTCGAAAAATTCGAACCAGCCCCAGTCGATCGCGTTCGACAGGCGCGTGATGCCCTGGTCGTCCTGATATTTCGACAGGATGTTCACTTCCTTCGCGCCGGCGAAGATGCGGCTCGTCGTCGTGACCTGCTTGCCCGGAGCGACCTGGCGGAAATCGCGTGCGAACAGCGTCTGATAATTGTTCGCGCTCGGCGAGCTGATCGCGGCGGTCACGCGCTCGCCCTTTGCCGGGACGATCGCGGCGAGCCAATATTTGTCGGTGAAGCCGAGCCAGCCCGCCGAATCGTAACGGACGGTGCGGTTCGGCGCTTCCTCGACATCGTCATAATCGGTGTCGAACACCGACTTGCCGCCCAGATAGCCGGTCGGGCCGACGTGGATCGTCCAGCTGTCCTGCTCGTGCGGGTCGGTCGGCTTGCCGAGGCGGTCGATCAGCGCAAAGCTGCTAAGCGAGACCGGCGCGGTGCCCGTGTTGGCGATCGTCTGCTTCGCGGTGATCAGGTAATTGCTGTCGATGCTATATTCGATGCGGAAATTCTGCCCGGTCGCATTCGCCCAGCTCAGCGTCACCGGCGTCGTCGGGGTCAGCTTGCCGCCGGTCGCGGTCCAGACGGTATTGGCGTTCGGCACCGCGATGCCTTGCGCCGCCCAGCCGAGGCTCGCGAAATAGGCGGCCTCGGTGCCGCCCGGGGCGAACAGGCGCACCGCCGGCGAATCCTTCTCGATCGTCTGGCGATATTTGCTGAGCGTCACATCGTCGATGCGCGCGCCGACCAGATTGATCGATCCCTTGATCGCGGGCGTCTCGATCGGAATGCGCTGCCCTTCGGCGAGCACCACATTGACCGGACGGATCGCCTGCGCGGCGGCAGCGGCGGGGGCGCCCGGCGCCGGCAGCGCGCTCGGCTGGCCCTGCGTCGCCGGCGTCGCGGCGGGCGCCGCGCCGTCGGCGCCGGCGACCGTCGTGGTCACGTCGGGCTTGTCGGGGGTCGGAAAGAATTTCTCCGAGACGAAATTCCAGCCCAGCAGGATGGCCACCGACAACAGGATTGCCGCGATCAGGTTACGCTTGTCGTCCACGCTTTTCGGTCTCTCTTCGTCTCAAAAATGTCGGGGAATATGGTTGCTATGGAACCGGGTCATAACCCTGACCCCCCCAAGGATGGCAGCGCAATAGCCGCTTTGTCGCCAGCCAGCCACCCTTGATCGCACCATGGCGCCGCAGCGCGACGATCGCATATTCGCTGCACGACGGCGCATAGCGGCAGGTGGGGGGCAGGATACGCGAAGGACCAAGCTGCCAGCCGCGCGCGATCAGGATGAGCAGGCGGGCGATCATACTAAAAGCCCGGAAAACTGCCGAACTTCACGCGCGATTCGCCGCCATCTCCCCTTCAGGGGAGGGGATATGGAGGCTTGGCGCGCAACGCCTAGCCGGAGTTGGAGAGGGGGAAGGCCAATGTCAACGCCGCTTTCCCCTCTCCAAGCCTCGCTAGCTCCTTGCGGAGCAAGCTCGGCTATCCTCTCCCCTGAAGGGGAGAGGGCAAGGGGCGGGAGCGGGGAAGGGGGTTTCATCGCGCCAGTTTCTTCGCCGCGCGCGTCAGCGCCGAATCGAGATGTTCGCCCAACTCGGCAAAGTCCATCTCGTTCGCCCCCGGGCGTCCGATCAGCACATGATCGGCGCCGGCGATCCCCGCGACGGGAAGCGCGGCGCGCGCGAGTTCGCGAAAGCGCCGCTTCATCCGGTTGCGCGTGACCGCGTTGCCGACCTTCTTGCTGACCGTATAGCCGATGCCCGAAACATCGTCGCCGTCGCCGCGATGGCGGACGAGCAGGACGAAGCCGGGCATGGGAAAGCGAAGGCCGCGATTCGCGGCCAGAAATTCACACCGTTTTGAAAGCGTTCGCACCAGCTCGGCCGGTGCAGAGCCGGCCCTCAGGCCGACAGTTTCTTGCGGCCCTGCGCGCGGCGGTTGGCCAGAATCTTGCGGCCGCCAACCGTCGCCTTGCGGGCACGAAAACCGTGGCGACGTGCGCGCACGAGGTTGCTCGGTTGAAAGGTACGCTTCATCGCGGTTGTCCCTAAATCTCTTGCAAGGCTCTAACAGAAAAGGGCCGCCAAACGTGGGCGGCCACTGATGGAGGCGCGGATAAGCGAGAGTCGGGTGAAAGTCAATCGTCATCCACGGCTCTTTCGAGCGCGGCGCGCGCCCGCCGCCGCGCGGCGCTGACGCGGCGCATGATCCGGTCGGCCCAGTCGCCATATTTGGGATGCCGCCATTTGAAGCGGACATAAACGCGCTTCGCCCACGCGCTGTTCTGAAGGCAAAGCATCAGCCCCAGCGGAAAGACGATCAGGAAGCCCGGACCCGGCAGCGGCCCGATCGCGATGCCGGCGATCATCAGCAGGATGCCGAGCGCGAACAAGGCGGTACGCATCTGCGCGTTCGACCGCAATCGCTGATAAAAGCTCCGCCTCGCCATAGGAGGCGATGTGGGGAGGCGGCGGCGTGTTGCAAGGTTAAGGCAGCGCCGACGGTCTCCTCCCCCTCGATGGGGGAGGGGAGGGGAGGGATCAATCCAGCATCACGAACCGCGCCATATCGCCGCGCGTCAGATAGCGCACCTCGTCGAACGGCGTCGCGTTGGTCAGCGCGTAAAATTCGCGCGCCTTCGCGGCATCCATCCCCATTTCGCGATAATAGCCCAGATATTCGGCATGCACCGGGTCGCTCGCGGGATAGTCGTTCGCCTCGCGCCCATATTCGTCGGCCCAGCTGTGGACGCCGAATTCGGCGTCGGGCGCGGCGCGGCGGACGGTGCCGGCGAGCCACAGCTCGACCGCGCCCGAGCGGACCGAGCCGCCCGCCGGGACGACCGTCTCCATCGCCGCGCGGCGGATCGCACGCGCGAGGATCAGATTGGCTTCCTCGTCGAGGCTGCCGGGGCAATCGACCATCTCCAGCCGCCTCAGCCCCGGAAAGGCCGCGAGCATCGCCGCGAACTGGCGCGGGGTCGCCGAGGTGACGTCGCCCGCCATGCGCACCGTCGTGCCGTCGACCACCGCGAAGGGCCCGAACCGCGCCTTCGCATGGCCAAGCGTCGCAAGGGTCGCCGATGGGGCGTAGCGCCGCGCCGCCGCGAACTCGGCATCCTCGGCGAGCCCCTCGTCGCCCAGCAGCGCGGCGTCTTCGTCGATATAATCCTCGTCGCCCGCATCCTCATAGGTCCACGTCACCGTCGTTGTGGTGATCGTCACCACCTGCTGCGCATGCGCTGGCGCGAACGCCAGCACCGCCGCCAAAGCGGCGACGATCAGCGTGCGGAGGAAGGCCGAGGGCGAAACCATGCGTCCGCCTTCGCGCGGGCGCGATGATCAATTGGCAAACAGGCAGCGTCAGCGCGCCGTTAACCCCGTTCCGGGACGCTCGCTCAATCGCGCTCGGGCGCGCCGAGCGGGAAGTAAGCGCGATACGGCCGTGCATCCTCGACGCAGCGCGAAATGCTCGGGTGTGCGAGCAGCCGCGCGCGATAGGCGCGCAGATTCTCGTACCGCTCGGGGATTTGGTGAACCCAGTCGGCATAGAAGAGCGACGGCGCCGCGGCGCAATCGGCCAGCGTGAAGCCATGGGGCGTCGCCCAGCCGCCGCCCGCCAACTCCTTGTCGAGCCAGCCATAGACGGTTTCGAGCGCCGCCTGCGACTGCTCGACGATCGTCGCCACGTGATTTTCGGGCCCGCGGATCGCATCGGCGACCACCGCCTGCATCCGGCCCATCACATGATTGTCGAAGATGCGGTCGAAGAAGCGAACCTTCAGCGCCGCGTCGAAATCCTGCGGGATCAGGCGCGGCTCGGCGGCGAGGTGGTCGAGATATTCGATGATGATCGACGATTCGAAATAAGGAACACCGTCGTGGACGAGCAGCGGGAACTGCCCGACCGGCCAGTGCGCCCTCAATTCGGGCATATGATCGGGGAACGCCGGATCGACCGAGCGATAGTCGAAATCGATCTCCTTCTCGTAAAGCGCGATCAGCACCTTCCAGGTGTAGGAGGAGAAGGGATGTCCGTAATAAATCAGCATCGATTGCCTTTCTTCACCCGGCTCCGACGGCTTCGCCGCGCACCGCCGCCTCGATCGTCGCGATGTCGATCTTCTGCATTGTCATCATCGCGTCGAAGGCGCGCTTCGCGACTTCAGGATCGCCGCCCATCGCCGCGTCGGTCAGCACGCGCGGGGTGATCTGCCAGTTGAGGCCCCATTTATCCTTGCACCAGCCGCACGCGCTTTCCTGGCCGCCATTGCCGACGATCGCGTTCCAGTAACGGTCGGTCTCTTCCTGCGTGTCGGTATGGACCTGAAAGGAAAAGGCCTCGCTCTGCGGAAAGACCGGGCCGCCGTTGAGCCCGACGCACGCTATGCCGAGCACGGTGAAGTCGACCGTCAGCGCGTCGCCCTGCTTGCCGCCGGGGAAGTCGCCGGGCGCCCTGTGCACCGCGCCCACATCGCTGTCCGGAAAGGTCGCGGCATAGAATTTCGCGGCTTCCTCGGCATCCTTGTCATACCACAGGCAGAGGCTCACGGGCTGGCTTGTCGGTTGGTTGGTCATTTTCACTCTCCTTTGACGGGCCCGCCGATCGACCATTGGTGGCCGAACGGATCTTTCAACTGGGCGTAGCGGTCCCCCCAGAACATATTGTCGAGCGGCATCACGACGCTCGCCCCCGCGGCGACCGCGCGTTCGAACCAGACGTCGGCATCATCGACCTGCAGGTGCAGCATCACCCCGTCGGGTTTGCCCGACGGTTCGTCGACATATTCGGGAAATTCGTCGTGCATCATCAGCGATCCGCCGTTGATCGTCAGATGCGCGTGCATCAGCCGCACGCCGTCGTCGGCGGGCACGCGCACATTCTCGGTCGCGCCGAACGCCTTCTTGTAGAATTCGATCGCCTCGCTCGCGCGCTTGTCGGCGATGGCGATATGCGGCGTCAGGCCGCCGGTCGGACCCTGGTTGTCCATCTTCGCTCTCCTCTATTTGCGCGGGCCGACGAGGCCGAAGGGCGCGCCCTGCGGGTCGATGCCGTTCATCGCATATTCGCCGCCGGGAATTTCCATCGGCTCGCTGGTGACGGTGCCGCCGTTCGCGGTCACCGCGGCATGCGCGCGGTCGATGTCGTCGACCCCGATGTAGAAACTCCACACCGGCACCGGATAGCCTTCCATCAACGGCATCACCGCGCCCAGCCCGACCTCGCCGCGCTGGATGAAGCGATAGTCGCCGAGCTCGCCCATCGGCATCGCGCCCTCCTGTCCCCAGCCGAAATGCTTTTTATAGAAGGCGACCGCCGCACCGGGATCGCTCGTCGCGAGCTCGTTCCAGCGCACATGCTGCGCCTCGGTGACCGAAAAGACGTCGCTCTCCATGCCCTCGATCCCCTCGGGCGGGATCGGGTCCATCACGTAAAAGGCCGCGCCCTGCGGATCCGAAACCATCGCGATGCGCCCGACGGGCAGGTCGGTCGCGGGCATGTGGACCGCGCCGCCGTCGGCCTCGATCGCTGCGACCGTGGCATCGACGTCGGCGACCTCGAGATAGCCCATCCACGCCGGCCGCGCGCCGCCCGCGAGCATGTCGGCATTCAGCGCGAGCACCCCGCCGGCATTGCCGCCGTCGCCGCGTCCGATCATGCGATAGTCGATGTTACCCGCTGCCGGATCAGGCGCCGACGCGATCGTCCAGCCGACGACGGCGCCGTAAAAGCGCGCCGCGCCCGCGGGGTCGGGGGTCATCAATTCGTACCAGATGAAGTTCGATGCTTTGTTCATCGTCTCTCTCCTTGATATCCCGCCGTCTTCTCGATCGGCGGGGCGCGAAAGCCCATCGCGGCCCATGCGGTCAGCAGCCGCCACAGGAATTTGCCCGACGGCGCGGCGTAATTGGGAATGTCGTCCGTCAGTTCGACACCTTCGGGCCGGTCGCCGACGATCGTCCGCATTTCGGCCGCCGGCCGCTCTTCTGCGGCGATGCGGTCCGAATAGACGCTCAGCCAATGGCCCTTGGTGAATTCGAGCGCGATCGGCGAATGGCAGCACCGCGCCACAAAGCGCCGCGTCGGCGACTCGGGGGTCAGCCGATGCTCGTCGAGCGCGCCCGATCCCGACAGCCATTCGATCCGGTCCTTGCGCATCAGCACATAGGGCGTGCCGCCATCGGCACCGACGACGGCGGGCGCGCCGGGGAGCGCCGCGAACGCGCGCCCCGCTTGCTGGCAGCTATGGCAGTAACAGGTCGCCGCGACGATCGGCTTGCCGGTGAGTTCGAGCGTCACCGCGCCGCAGGAACAGGCGGCGATGCGCGTCTTGTCGCCCGCGGGGGTCATGCGTCCAGCTCGGCCATCGCCGCGGCGATCGTCACCGGCGCCTTGGCGCGCGCATACATCCTGTCGAGATAGGCGCGGAGCGCGGGCGCATCGTCCAGCAGCGCCTCCTCGCGCGCCCAGTCGAGCGTGAAGGCGGCGTTGAAATCGGCCACCGTGACCCGGTCGCCGACGACGAACTCGCGCCCCGCCATATGCTGCTCCAGCACCGCGACCATGCGCTTGCCGTCGCGCTTCGCCAGCGCGATCTCGTCGTCCGATTTCTCGTCCTCGGCATAGAGGAACGAATGCAGCGCCACCCGCCACAGCGGCGCCTCGATCTCGGTCATCAGAAAGAACAGCCAGTGATACATCCGGCCGCGCTCCTCGGCCGTATCGGGGATCAGCCCGCCGCCGGGAAAGCGGTCGCCATATTTGTCGGCGAGATAGAGCTGGATCGCCGCCGATTCGCTCACCACCATATCGCCGTCGACCAGCACCGGCAGCTTCGCGGCGGGATTGAGCACGAGGAATTCGGGCGTCAGCTGCTCGCCGGCGTGCAGGTCTACCGGGATCACTTCATGCGGAAGGTCGAGTTCATTGAGGAGCCACATCGCGCGCACCGCACGGGTGGGGGGAGTGCCATAAAGTCTGATCATCTTTCCGGACCTTTTCATCTCGATCCTCCCTGTGGCGAAGCCATGGGGAGGGGGACCGCTCGCGAAGCGAGGGGTGGAGGGGCCGCGACGTCGCGCCATCGCCCCTCCGTCAGCCCTGCACCGTCGGCGCAGTTTACCCTGAGCGCCTGCAAGGCAGTCGAAGGGGGCTGCCACCTCCCCATCGCTGCGCGACAGGGAGGAGCAGAGCATCAGGCCTCGACGATCGGGACGAAACCGCCATAGATCATGCGCGCGCCGTCGAACGGGTTGTTGTCGGGATCGGGCTTCATCCGCTCGTCGGTCATCATCTTTTCCCAGCCCGCGGTGCGCGTTTCCTTGTCGGGCCATTCGACCCAGCTATAGACGACCGTCTCGCCGTCCTTCTTGTGCGCCGCGCGGGCATAGTCGGTGACTTTGCCGTCGGGGACGTCGTCGCCCCACGCCTCGACGACGCGCGTCGCGCCATAGTCGCGGAACACCTGCGACGCCTTTTCGGCCATCGCGCGATAGGCGTCCTTGTTCGCGTCGGGAACGGGAACGATGTAACCGTCGGCATAGCCGGTCTTACCGTCGGCCCCACCTTTCCCGGCGTCGTCGACGATCGAATCGAAACCGCCGATGATCATCCGCTTGCCGTCGAACGGCATCTCGCCGCCCATCTGTGCCATGCGCGGGTCGCTCATCATCTTTTCATTCGCGGCGTCGCGCGTCGCCTTGTCGGGATATTCGAACCAGCTGAACACGACGGTCTCGTCGGGCTTCGCCTGCACCGCGCCCTTGAAATCATTGACCTTGCCGTCGGGGACGTCGTCGCCCCAGCATTCGACCATGCGCGCGACGCCGAATTCCTTGAACAGCGGCGCCGCTTCGGCGGCATGTTTCCGGTACGCTTCCTTGTTGGCGGTCGGCACCGCGACCACAAATCCTTCTACATAGGTCATCTTCTCTCTCCTTTAGGGGGGTGGAGGGGGTTTCAGGCGGCGGGTGGACCCGCTTCGTCGCTGAAGGCGGCAAGCTGCGCGTCCATCGCGCGCTGGAAGGCGGGCCGCGCGAGGCAGCGGTCCAAATAAGCCTGCAACCGCGGCTGCTCGGCGATCAGCCCGGCTTCAACACCTTCGCGCAGCACCGTCGCCATCGCGATGTCGGCGACGCTGAACGCGCCCGTCAGATATGGCTTGTCGCCCATCGCATCGTTCAGGCGGCCGAGCCGGCCCTGGATGAATTCGATCAGGCTCGGGCGGCGCAGCTTCGCCCATTCCTCGTCGCTGGCGAAGATGTCGACATTGCCCAGCTCGAACAGCATCGGCTCGACGCTGTTGTATGCGGCGAACAGCCAGGCGAGCGTGTTGGCGCGCGCCTGCGCGTCGCGCGGCATCAGCCGTTCGTCCTTCTCGGCAAGGTGGAGCAGGATCGCGCCGCTCTCGAACAGGCGCACGCCATTGTCGTTGAGCACCGGCACCTGTCCCCACGGCTGGAACAGGAAATGGTCGGCGGGACGGTTGACCGCGCTGATCAGATGCTCGGAATAGTCGAGGCCGATTTCCTCGCACGCCCAGCGCGGGCGCAGGTCGCGGACATAGCCGCGCGCGAAGTCGGGGACCCAGTCGAACGCGGTGACTTCGATCTTGCTGTCGGGGTTTACGGGCATGGCGAAACTCCTCTCCTTATCTTCTTGGGGGGATCAAAAGGACGGCGGCGGCGGCGCCTTGTCGTCGAGGAAGGGCGTCACCATCGCGGCGATCGTCGCCGCTTCGCCCATGATGCCGATGTGCGACGTCGCGGGCAGGATCGCGAGCCGAGCGCGCGGCGGCGCGGTCAGGAAACCCTGCGTCGCCGCACCGACGTCGCCGCCGCCGCGCAGCTTGAACAGCGCGATGGCATGGTCGAGCGTGACGCCGTCGGCGTCGCCGACGATCACCATCGTCTTGCCGGGAATCCGCCGCACATCCTCGTCGGACCAGCCGAAGGGCCTGGCGTCGAGCGCCTTCACCTTCTCGATCATCGCCCCGAACTTTTTGGGACTCGGCGACAGGCGCTTATATTCGCTCTCGATCGGGCTGCCGGCAAAGGCCTCGGGGGTCAGCTTGCCGATGACGGTCAGCACTTCGGGATACCAGCCGTCGAGCCGCGAGGTGCCCGACAATATCACCTGCTTGCCGGTCTTGTCGGGATGGCGGACCGCCAGCGCGATCGCCAGCGTGCCACCCATCGAATAGCCGAGGACGTCGGCCTTTTTGACGCCGAGTTCGGCGAGCACCGCGGCGGCATCGTCGGCCATGCGTTCGTAACTGAGTTCGCTTTCGACCCCGCTCGAGCGGCCCTGGCCGCGCGCATCGATCGCGATCACCGGGCGCGAGGCGGTGAAGGGCGCGATCAGCGGCATCATCGCATCGCCCGACATGAAGGATCCGTGGAGGACGAGCAGCGGGCGCTTGCCGCTGCCGAGGTCGCCGTGCAGCTGATAGTGGATCGCGGCGCCGGCGACATCGACATGACCGCGCTTCGGTTCGTTCCGGGGCGCGTCGGCGGCCGGCTGGCTCGCGGCGGGCGTCTGCGCCGCCGCCGCCCGCGGTATCGCGGCAAGGGCGGCCGCGACCGCGATCGTCGCGAAGGCGGAAGCAAGCATGGGGAGGGGAGAGCGGCGTATCATCGAACCATCCTCTTCTTTTACAAGACGGTGTTCAGGCATATTTGCCTTTGAATGGGCGATCAGGCCCGTCGCGGCGTCACCAGCAAGCGCAGTGCGGGCGAACGTAGCCACAGGCCCGCCCAAAGCATCACGCCGAGGTAGGCGCCGAACAATATGTGGCTGAACAGCGGGCTGCCGATGCGCAGGTGGGTCGCGATCGCGCCGCCGAGATAGCCGGTGATCAGGATCGCGCCGATGACGGCCGTGCGCGGCCAGATATAAAGCAGCGTCGGGATCAGCAGCAGCAGGCCGAGCGTGTACATCGTGCCGACCTCGAGCGGCCAGCCGAGGCCGGGCGGGCTGTATTTGATCGCCACTTCGGGCGCGACGAGCTTGAGCCCGGCATCGAAGAGCAGGAAGAGGATCACGAGGCCGCTAAGCACGCGGCCGGCGATCAACTGGCCCTTGTTGGGGGTCGTATCGGTCATCCTCTTCCTCCTCCCTTATGCGCCGATTACGCGGCGGCTTCGGCGGGTTCGCCGGTCGGGATCGCAGTGGGGTCCATCCACATCACTTCCCAGATATGACCATCGGGATCTTCGTAGCTGCGGCCGTACATGAAGCCGAAATCCTGCGTCGGGGTCGGGTCGGCCTTGCCGCCCGCCTTGACCGCCTTGTCGACCTGTCCGTCGACCTCGTCGCGGCTGTCGGCCGAGACGCAGAGCAGGACCTGCGCGGTCGTATGCGCGTCGGGGATCGTCTTCGACGTGAAGGTCGCCCATTTTTCGTGCGTCAGCAGCATGACGTGGATCGACCCTTCGGTGACGACCATGCACGCGGCGGTGTCGTCGGTGAAGGCGGGGTTGTTCACCGCACCGACCGCTTCATAAAAGGCCTGTGACCTTGCAAGGTCGGTCACGGGCAGGTTCACGAAAATCATCTGGGGCATCGTCTGTCTCCTTGGGGTGGTGATGGGAAATCAGCGTGGACGGCGCGCGGCCGCAATTACCTGTCGCATCATGCCGCGCCTCCGCGTCCGAACAGCATCCGGACATAACGCTTCAGGTGCGTGACGCTCTCGCGGGCGATCGCGGGGTCGTTCGTCGTCTTGGCGAGGACGAAGCTGCCCTGCAGCACCGACTGGATATGCTGCGCGAGGCCGATCGCGGTGACGCCTTCGGGGGCGCCGTAACGATCGACCGTGGCCTGAATATCGGGGGCGAGCGCTTCGCAATAGGCGTTGATGCTCGCCTCGCACGCGGCGCGGATGCGGTCGCTCGTCGCATAGGCTTCCTGCACCATCGTGCCGACGAAGCAGGTATAATCCTCGGTGGGCCCGTCGAGCATCGCCAGGCGGAAATCGATATGGCCGAGCAACCGGCCCAGCGGATCTTCGAGCTTCACATGCGGCGGCATCTCGAACATCGGCCGCGCGCGGTCGGTCCAGCCCTCGGCCGCGGCGACCGCCAGATCCTCCTTCGACGCGAAGTGATGGAAAAAGGCGCCCTTGGTCACGCCCGCCGCCGCGCAGATCTGGTCGACCGTCGTCGCCGAATAGCCCTGCTTGCGAACGGCGGCATGCGCCGCCGCGATCAACTTGGCCCGCGCGCTGCCGCGCGGCGCGCGCTCGCCGCGGGTGCCGCCGCCCGCCGAGGGGACGCGGGCGGCGGCTGCGGGGCTCGCTGCGGAGGGGGAGGAAGGGCGATTCGTCGTCGTCATGTGAATCAACATACCGACCAGTTGGTATGTTGTCAACGCTCGCCCGACCCCACGCTCCGCGGCACCTTCGTCACCTTCCGGAAAAGACTCGACCTTTCCGCCACATCGCCTAAAGGAGGGCTCGGAACAAAGGGGGCACATCGTGCTGTTCCGGGGGAGCAAATGGTCGCAGTCGTTTCAACCACGGCCTATCTCGGCATCGAAGCGCGCGGGGTCGAGGTGCAATGCCAGGTCACGCCCGGCGTGCCGCGCTTCGTCGTCGTCGGCCTGCCCGACAAGGCGGTCGGCGAAAGCCGCGAGCGCGTCCGCGCCGCGATCGCCGCGATCGGGCTGTCGCTCCCGCCCAAGGTCATCACCGTCAACCTGTCGCCCGCCGACCTGCCCAAGGAAGGCTCGCACTATGATCTCCCGATCGCGCTCGCTCTCCTCGGCGCGATGGGAGTCATCGACCCCGAAACGCTCGCTTCTTATGTCGTCGTCGGCGAACTCGGCCTCGACGGCCGCGTCGCGGCGTCGCCCGGCGTGCTGCTCGCCGCGATCCACGCGGGCAGCGTCGAGCGCGGGCTCATCTGCCCCGCGGTCCAGGGCCCTGAAGCCGCATGGGCGGGCAATGTCGAGGTGATCGGCGCGCCCGACCTCCTGTCGCTGCTCAATCATTTCAAGGGCAATGCGCCGCTCGCCCCGCCTGTGCCGGGCGAAGTCGAGATGCCGATCCGCACCGCCGACCTGTCGCAGGTCAAGGGACAAGAGACGGCAAAGCGCGCGCTCGAAATCGCCGCGGCGGGCGCGCACAATCTGATGATGTCGGGGCCGCCGGGCGCGGGCAAGTCGCTGATGGCGGCGTGCATGCCGGGCATCCTTCCCGACCTCACCCCCGCCGAGGCGCTCGAAGTATCGATGATCGCATCGGTCGCGGGCCGGCTCGAGGGTGGCCGCCTCGTCCGCGCCCGCCCGTTCCGCAGCCCGCATCATTCGGCCTCGATGCCCGCGCTCGTCGGCGGCGGGCTGCGCGTGCGGCCGGGCGAGGTCAGCCTGGCGCATCTCGGCGTGCTCTTTCTCGACGAATTACCCGAATTCCAGCGCGGCGTGCTCGATTCGCTGCGCCAGCCGCTCGAAACGGGCGAGGTCAGCGTCGCGCGTGCGAACGCCCATGTCACCTTTCCGGCGCGCGTCCAGCTCGTCGCGGCGATGAACCCGTGCCGCTGCGGCCATCTCGGCGATCCCGCGCTCGCGTGCAGCCGCGCGCCGCGCTGCGCCGCCGACTATCAGGCAAAGCTGTCGGGGCCTTTGCTCGACCGCATCGACCTGCACGTCGAGGTGCAGGCGGTGAGCGCCGCCGACCTCGTCCTGCCGCCCCCCGCCGAGGGCAGCGCCGAGATCGCGGCGCGCGTCGCGGCGGCGCGCGATGTGCAGACCGCGCGCTACGCCGGGCACAAAGCCCGTACCAATGCCGAGATCGACGGTGAACTGCTCGAAGCGGTCGCGACCCCCGACGAACCGGGGCGTAAACTGCTCGCCCAGGCGGCTGAGGCGATGCGGCTGTCGGCGCGCGGCTATACGCGAATCCTGCGCGTCGCGCGGACGATCGCCGACCTTGCGGGCGCTGAAACGGTCGGGCGCATCCATATCGCCGAGGCATTGAGCTATCGCCGCCAGGCGCCGAGGAACTGATGGAGACTTTCCGCTTCGGGGCTGAAATCATCGAATGGCGCGGGCCGGCGCCCTTCCTTTTTGCGGTCGTTCCCGACGAGCATATCGGCGCGATCCGCTATGCCGCGATGACGGCAAGCTATGGTTGGGGCGTTGTGCCGGCGGTGGCGACGATCGGCGGGACGGAATTCGCGACGTCGCTTTTCCCGCGCGACGGGAGCTATTTGTTGCCGGTCAAGCTAGCGGTGCAGAAAGCGGAGAGCATTGGCCTCGGCGACCGGGTCGCGGTCGCCATGCGGGTCGGCCGACCCGCCGCGCGCTGAAGAGAATTTGCCCTATGGCAAAGAATTCACAACACATTGATGCCATATGGCGGCGATGACTGCGATGGGCGATCTGGTGGAAACATGGGCGGGGCGGCTTTGGCTCGGCCTGTTCGCCATGCTGGTCGTCCTGATCGCGGCCCCGGCGCAGGCGCGTGCACTCGATGTCGAGCGCGACCTTTGCCATGCGGTGAGCGGCACCGCGCTGGGCGACGATGCCCTGTCCGGACTTCGCTTTTCGTGCAGCGGAGCGCCGGCGCGCTATCAGCAGGGAAGTCTCTGGCTTCGTGCCCCGCTCGACGGTGCCGCGCCGCGCCGCGATCTGGCGCTGATGGTCCATAATTCGCGCTTCGACCGGCTCGCGGTCGGTTTTTCATATGCCGACGGCGCAACGCGCTGGCAGCGGGTGCGCAGCGGCGATTTCGCCTCGCACTGGCGCGCCGGCGGCCAGATATTGTTCGAAGCGCCCGGGCGCAGCGTGCCGCTCACCGCCGTGACGATGCGCTTCGACGGGCTGTCGGGATACCAGTTCGTCCAGGCGCGGATCGTCTCGAAGGATGAGGCGGGAATGCAGTCGGCGGGCATGGCGGCGGCGGTCGGCGCCGCGCTGACCCTGCTGCTCGTCAGCTGCATCTACAGCCTCTCGCTCGCCGTCGCGGTGCGCCGCCAATATCTCGCCTGGCAGGCGGCCTGGGCGGCGACGATGCTGTTCTGGGGCACGCTCTGGTCGCAGGCGCATCTGATATTCGTTCCGGCGACGGCGGGAGCGGTCACGGCGCAGGCCGGAACCTTCCTCGCCTGCCTCGCAATCGCCGTTGCGACGGCCAGCGCGGTAACCGCCGTCGAACGCGGCCTCGTGCCCAAGGGACTCCGGACCACCACGCTGCTCGTCGGAGCCGGCGTCGGTCTTGCGGGCGTTCCGCTCGCGCTCATCCGCGGCGGCGGCCTTGCCGCGCTTGCCGATCTGCTCGGACTGCTCGTTATCGCCGATCTGGTTATGGTCGCCCTCTATCTCGGCTGGGCGTGGCGGCGCGGTTCGATCGAGGCGCGCGATTTTCTCGGCGCGTGGGGGCTGCCCATGGCGGTGCTGGCCTTCATTCACGTCGTCGACATCGAGGCCGGCTTCTGGGGCGGCGGATCCAAACTCGTCGTGCTGGTTGCGGCGACCTGGCAGGCCCTGTGGCTCGCCGCGGCGGCGACCCGCCGGCTCGCCCATCTGCGGATCGAGCGCGACCATGCGCGCGATGCCGAGGCACAGGCGCAGCGACTGGCGCGGCGCGACCCGCTGACCGGCCTGCCGAACCGTCGCGGCTTCGTCGACAGCGTGACGCCGCTCCTCGACCGCGCGCGCGCCGATAATCTGCCGGCGGCGTTGCTGCTCGTCGACATCGACCGCTTCAAGTCGATCAACGATATTTATGGGCATGAGGCGGGCGACGCGGTGCTGTGCGGTATCGGTCGCCGGATCGAACGATGGGAAGGTCCGATGTGCACCGTCGCGCGGCTGGGGGGCGAGGAGTTCGGTCTGCTGACGATCGGGATGGAGGGCATCATCCTCGGCCGCTTCGCCGAAAGCATCCGGCGCGGGATTGCCGCCTGCGATCATAGCGAGGTCGTGGGCGAACGCTTGGTGACCGCGAGTGTCGGGGTGGCCGAGGTGCGGCCGGCGTGCGACTTCAAGCAGCTCTACCGGCTCGCCGATGAAGCACTTTACGACGCCAAGCGCGGCGGCCGGAACCGGGTCGCCGTCCAGCGACACCACGACGGCGCTGATCGTGCGCCCGGCCGCGAGATCGCCGTATCGAAATGACCGCGGCCGCGCCGATGCGCGGCGCCGATCAGAGTGCGGCCGACTTGTTCTCGACGACTTCGAGCGGCGGCGGGGCCTTGGCCGCCACTGCACCATGGCGGCGATGCGACAGCTTGCCGTCGACCTTGCCGCCATTCTCGATCGTGATCGTTTCATAGACGACGTCGCCGGTGATCCGTGCGGTCGCATGGACGATCAGCGTCTTCGCCTCGATCGACCCGTCGAGCAGACCCGCGATCTTCGCGGTCTCGGCGGTCACCGCGCCCTTGATCTCGCTTGCCTCGCCCTGAACGAGGTTCGCGCATTTAAGGTCGCCCTCGATCTTGCCATCGACATGCAGGTCGACGCTCGCGGCGACATTGCCGGTGACGACGACGTCCGATCCCAGGATCGAAAAGGTCGTATGACGCGCGCCGGTCGCCATCTTAGCGGGCACCGCGGGCACCGCGGGCGGCAGCGACGGAACCGACTCGCTGGCGGGCATCGGCTTTGACTTCGAGAACATCGGCTTTTGCCTCCAGGAATCTGCGTGGATTGACCGCTTGGCCGTTCAGGCGGACTTCGAAATGCAGGTGGCTGCCGGTCGAACGGCCGGTCGAGCCCATTTTGGCGATCTGCTGCCCGGCGGTGACCTGCGTGCCGACCTTGGTCGTGAAGCCCGACAAGTGAGCGTAGCGTGTCAATATGCCTTGGCCATGATCGACCTCGACGACATTGCCATAGCCCGACTTGCGGCCGACGAAGCTGACCCGGCCGGGTGCGGCGGACAGGATCGGCGTGCCGACCGGGCCGCGGAAGTCGAGGCCCGCGTGCATCGCGCCCGCGCCGGTGAAGGGATCACTGCGATAGCCGAAACCCGACGACATCATCAGCACATTGGCGGGGTTGCCCGACGGCACCGCGACGAGCGTGCGTTCGAGCACTTCCATGCGGAACAGCGCGCTGTCGAGCGCCGCGAAGCTGGCGCCGAGCGTCTTGGCTTTGCCCATGCGGTCGCGATAGGGGATGAAGGGACCACCGCGGCCGGCCGCGGCGTTGCGGACGAGCCGGTCGGGGTTGAGGCCGAGCGCCGCGACCGCGGTTTCGGCATTCGCCGCGCGGTCCTCGACCGCCGCGAGCAGGCGGGCCGCGAAAGCTTCCTGCCGCGTGGCGAGCCGCGCGAGAATCTGCGCTTCGGGGGGCAGGTTCGGATCGATCGCGCTGGTCTTGACCGGTTCGGCGGGAACGACGGCCTGCTGCGTCGCGGGTTCGGCGGGCATCGCCGCTGGATCGATCCCGAAATGGGTTTCGGCAACGCTTTCGAGTAGCGCCTGGCGCTCCTCCAGATCGGCGGCGGTCTCGGCGACACGGTCGCGATATTTGGCGATGCGCGCTTCCGACGCGGTGGCGGCGGCTTGCTGCTGCGCGACCGCGGCGCGTTCGTCGGCGGTGAGCAGCTGGTTGATCAGCACGGCGAGCGTCGCGCCCGCCCAAGCGAGCAGCACGACGCCGGCGATCAGCGCGACGCGCTTCTGCCAGACGGCACTGACCCGCAGGAACCGGACATGGCCGTGCGTGCGAACGAAGATTTCATGGTCCTGAAACAGCGCGGAGACGCGCTGGCGCAAATCGCGCAGGCCCGTTGTTTTCGACGACAAGTGGCGACCCCATCTTGTTTGTTTTATGGAGCCCTCCGCCCCGATTGATGCGCGCCTTATCAGCCCGATCGGGCCCAGGCGAATCTTTGCGCGCCGAGTCGCGTTGAATCGAAACCATCGCGCGGTGAACGGTGTCAACTTGCGCAACTACTGCCAAATTGGCTGGATTCGGTGGGCGAATCGGGCTTTTATATTGACGGCTTGCTTACCCTTTTTGGCTAGGTCTAAGCGGATGAATATCATGGCCGAATCCGCTTCTTCCGCTCCGTCCGAATCGGCGCACGACGTATCCGCGTCGAGCGCCACGCGCCCGTGTTCGGCGGTCAGCACCGGAGTCGGCATCGTCGGGCTCGCGGGGTTGGTAAGCTATTTGCTCATTGCGCGCTTCGCGCCCGAAATCGCGAATTTCCTTGGCATCGACTGGGGATCGCGGGGGGCGATGAGCGGGCCGAATTCGGCGATCGCGAGCGTGCTCGCCTGCGGCGTGCCGATGGTGCTGTGGTCGGTCCTTGTCGACAAGGTGCACCGCAATCCATCGACCGGAATCGACTGGGCGCAGCGGCGCCCGTGGCGCGAAACGCTCGACACCAGCCTGACCAAACTCGCCGGCATGTGGGCGACATGGGGGCTGATCGCGCTGATCTATGCGACGATGCGCTATTATTGGGAGGGCAATTACGCCTTTTCGATGAACCTGCTCGAGACGGTCGCGCCGTGGCTGCTGCTCGTCTCGGTCCCCTATATGCTGTGGCTCGATCGCCGCATGATCGAGCCGCGCGACGGCTGCTGGCAGTTCGGGCGCTGGCTGATCGCAGCCGGCCAGCCGGTCGATGGCAAGGCGATCGGGCATCATCTGCGTGCCTGGGCGGTGAAGGGCTTTTTCACCGCCTTCATGCTCTCGATCGTGCCGGGCAATTTTTCGGCGCTGGTCACGGCGCCGCTGAGCGAGGTCACCGCCAACCCCTATCTGACCGGGCTGTGGGCGATCAACTTCCTCTATCTGGTCGACGTCCACATCGCGACGGTCGGCTATATATTGACGCTGAAGCCGCTCGACGCGCATATCCGCACCGCCAATCCCTATGGCATGGCGTGGGTCGCGGCGCTCGTCTGCTACCCGCCGTTCATCCTGATGAGCGGCGGCCCGCTCGATTATCAGGTTTACGGTTCCGACTGGGGCTATTGGCTTTCGGGTCACGAGGGGCTGCTGATCGTCTGGGGCGCCTTGCTGGTGCTGCTCACCGCGGTCTACAGCTGGGCGACGATGGCGTTCGGCATCCGCTTTTCGAATCTGACGCACCGCGGCATCATCACGCACGGTCCGTATAAATATACGCGGCACCCGGCCTATATCTCCAAGAATATGACGTGGTGGATCGGCTCCTTGCCCTTCCTCGTGACCGCGGGCGGCTGGATCGAGGGCGCGCGCAACGTCGCGCTGCTCGGGCTGGTCAGCGGCATCTATTACTGGCGCGCGAAGACCGAGGAGAAGCATCTGCTAGCCGATCCCGCCTATGGCGCCTATTGGAACTGGGCGCAGGAGAATGCGCTGGTTCCGCGTTTCCTTGCGAAGCTTACGGGGCGGAAGCGCCCGCTCGTCCGGCTCGAACCCGACGAACGGGTAGGACCGGTGGCCTGATGACTATCCTCCCCATGCCCTTGGGGCACAGGGAGGATCGTTTCGGTCAGAACTTGAAGCCCGCCTCGACGCCATAGATGCGGGGTTCGTTGACGTAGCTCGTCAGATTGTTGAAATCGATGCCGCCGGTCGGCGATTCATCATTGGTGATGTTGCGCACGAAGGCAGCGACGTCGAAGCGGTCGGTCTTGTAACCGACGCGCAGCCCGCCCTCGATCATCTTGTCGTCCGAAAATTCGACCGAGCGATAGAGGAAGAACTGGACCTTCGAACGATAATACCAGTCGGTGAAGGCATAGATGGCGCCGTCGCCGACGGGGATTTCATAACCCGCGGTCCAATTCAGCGTCCATTTCGGCGATTGCGGCAATTGATTGCCGTCGATCGAGAAGATGCCCGGGCTGCCCGGGCGCTGCGGATCGAGTATGGTGCACGGCGTCGCCGAACCACAGCCCGCGACGAAGGCATTGGCGTCGTCGATCTCGGCGACATTCCACGCGCCGCCGACCGAGAAAGTCAGCCCGCGCGCGGGCGCCGCCTGCAGCTCGGCTTCGATCCCGTGGCCCTTGGCATCGACGTTGAGCAGGCTCGCGACGTTCGCGGTGCCGCCGACCGCGGTCAATTGCAGATCCTTGGTGTCGAAGAAATATCCGGTCAGGTTGAAGCGGACGCGGTCATCGAGGAAGGCGGTCTTGATCCCCGCCTCGTACGACATCGTCTCTTCCTGATCGGCGGTCGAGATCGTCCGTGCGAAGGTCAAGCGCCCCTGCACCGACGGCGCGCGATAGCCGCGCGCAACACGGGCGTAGAGGGTGAGCGCGTCCGACGCCTCATAGGTCGCGCTGGCGTCCCACGTCAGCAGCTTGCCCTTGACGCGCGCGGCCTGCGGCGGGACCGGCGTGTTCGGATTGACGACGAAGTCGGGACGCGTTTCGACCGGACGCGACGCGACGAAATCGCGCGTGTCATGGTTGTAGCGCGCGCCGGCTTGCAGCTTGAAACCATTGTCGAAGGCGTAATTGACCGACCCGAAGATGCCATAAGCTTCACTGTCCTGACGCTGGACCGCGATCGCCGACGGGGTCGCGTCGGTCGGGCCGCCGAACTCGAAGCTCGAAATGTCGAGCTTTTCGTCGAAGTAAAAGGCGCCGAACTGATAGCCGAGCCCGCCGCTGTTGTTCGACGCGATGCGGATCTCCTGCGTGAACTGGTCGAGGCTCGGCACATTGTCCTGGCTCTGCGCCTGGAACGGGATCAGGCCCGGGCCCGATTCGGGCAGGAACGCCGCGCCGAAGCCGCCGTCGATGTCGCCGCGGCTGCGGAAATTGCCGTTCCAGTAGGAGGTGATCGAGTAAGCGGTCACCGGCCCGAAGTCATATTCAAGGTTCAGCGCGGCGTTATAGGTGTTGAGTTTCTGGAAGTTGATCCCGTCCTGCCACACCTTGTCGCGCTCGAACTCGGTGCCCGCGCCGCCGAGGCCGACGAGCTTGTTGCTGCCCGGAACCTGCGTGTTGGCGCGGAAGATGATTGCCGAACCGTCATAGACGCGGACCTGCCCGGTCACGCGGCCGGTGAAGGGGCCGTTCTCATATTGGAGCTGGAGGCGCGCGGCGATGTCGTCATAGCCGCCGAGATCGTCCTTCTTCGTCGTCGCGATATTGTCGACCCAGTCGTCGCGATGCTGGAACAAGGTGGACAGGCGGACCGAGAAGCCGCTGTCGTCGGCGGCGCCGGCCGCGACCTCGACCTGACTGGTGCCGTAACGGCCATAGCTGACGCGCGCATAGCCGCCGGTCTTGCCGGGCTTGACGGTGTCGAACTTGACGATGCCCGCCGGCGTGTTGCGGCCGAACAGCGTGCCCTGCGGCCCGCGCAGCACTTCGACGCGGTCGAGGTCGAAGATCGGGAAGCCCTTGAGGATCGGGTTTTCGAGCACGACATCGTCGTAGACGAGGCTGACCGGCTGCGACGCGTTGAGGTCGAAATCGGTGTTGCCGAGCCCGCGGATATAGAAGCGCGGGAAGGTGCGCCCGAACGAGCTCTCGATGTTGAGGCTGGGGACGCGGCCCGCGAGCACGCGCACGTCGGCGCCGGTCGAGGTGATCGCGCCGAGCGTGTCGCCCGACAGCACCGAAACCGAAACCGGCACGTCCTGCAGGCTTTCCTCGCGGCGCTGCGCGGTGACGACGATGTCGCCGAGGCCGCTGTCGCTCTCGACGACGGGTGCGGCGGGTGCGTCCTGCGCGGCGGCGGGCGCGGCCCAGGCAGCGGTTGCAAGGGCGATGCTTATAGCGATAGTAGAAGGAAAGTGGCGCATGGCGAGCTTCCTGAAACAGAGTTGACGATGGGAGAGTGGAAAAACCAAAGGCTCTTTGGCTTTCCCCGCACGCGCAATCAATCGCCGAAACGCGCGGTGCTGACGTTCGTGTCAGCAGTGTTGCGAAATTGCTGCACTTTGGCGACCGCGCTGCCGCCGTTGACTCCTCGCGGGCGCAATCCTATATTGCGACCATACCCCACGGTCCGAGATAGAGCCTGACTTTGCGCGGCAGGTTGTACGGATAGGGCGGCGGGGATTTCGACAAGCGTTTGAAAGCTGCGGTAAACCGGCAACGGTTGCCTGCGGCTTTTTTCGCGTCGATGCGCTCGCGACCTGATTTTTTGTAAGGCGAGACAAGCACTTATGGCGACCAAGGCGAAGTCGGTGGGCAAGGCCCTCGAAGCAACCGCAAGCAAGCGAATCCGCAAGCTGTTCGGCAACATCCACGAAGCGGTTGAGATGCCCAACCTCATCGAGGTGCAGCGCGAATCCTATGAGCAGTTCCTGCGCTCGGATCCCTCGATCGGTTATGTTTCGGGTCTCGAAAAGACGCTGCGCAGCGTTTTCCCGATCCGCGATTTCGCCGGCACCGCCGAACTCGACTTCGTCCATTACGAACTCGAAGCGCCGAAGTACGACGTCGAGGAATGCCGTCAGCGCGGCATCACCTATGCGGCACCGATGAAGGTCACGCTGCGCCTGATCGTCTTTGAAGTCGACAGCGAAACCGACACCCGCTCGGTCCTCGATATCAAGGAGCAGGACGTCTACATGGGCGACATGCCGCTGATGACCGAGAACGGCACCTTCTTCGTCAATGGCACCGAGCGCGTTATCGTGTCGCAGATGCACCGTTCGCCGGGTGTGCTCTTCGACCATGACCGTGGCAAGACCCACTCGTCGGGCAAATTCCTGTTCGCCGCGCGCGTGATCCCGTATCGCGGGTCGTGGCTCGACTTCGAATTCGACGCCAAGGACATCGTCAACGTCCGTATCGACCGCAAGCGCAAGCTGCCGGTCACCAGTCTGCTCTATGCGCTGGGCATGACGGGCGAGGAAATCCTCAACACCTTCTATGACCGCCTCGTCTTCGAGCGTGCCGAAAACGGCTGGCGCGTGCCGTTCCAGGTCGAAAACTGGCGCGGTTCGAAGCCCGCGTTCGACGTGGTGGATGCCAAGACCGGCGAAGTCGTCTTCGCGGCCGGCCACAAGATCAGCCCGCGCCTCGCCAACAAGGCGGCGAAGGACGGTCTCGACACGCTGTTGATCCCGACCGAGGAAATCTTCGGCCGTTACAGCGCCTATGACCTCATCAACGAAGCGACCGGCGAGATTTATATCGAAGCCGGCGACGAAGTGTCGGCCGACAATCTCGAAAAGATCGACGGCGCCGGCCTCGACAAGCTCGTCCTGCTCGACATCGACCACAACAACACCGGTCCCTGGATCCGCAACACTCTGAAGGCCGACAAGGCCGAGGACCGCGACCAGGCATTGAGCGACATCTACCGCGTCATGCGCCCCGGCGAGCCGCCGACGCGCGAAACCGCCGAAGCCCTGTTCGGCGGCCTGTTCTTTGACGCCGAGCGTTACGACCTGTCGGCGGTGGGCCGCGTCAAGCTCAACATGCGCCTTGGCCTCGACGCCGAGGACACGGTGACGACGCTGCGCAGCGAGGACATCCTCGCCGTGGTCAAGGAACTGGTGAACCTGAAGGACGGCAAGGGCGAGATCGACGACATCGACAACCTCGGCAACCGCCGCGTGCGTTCGGTCGGCGAGCTGCTCGAAAACCAGTATCGCGTCGGCCTGCTCCGCATGGAGCGCGCGGTGAAGGAGCGCATGAGCTCGGTCGACGTGTCGACCGTGATGCCGAACGACCTGATCAACGCGAAGCCGGCGGTCGCCGCGGTGCGCGAATTCTTCGGTTCGTCGCAGCTTTCGCAGTTCATGGATCAGACCAACCCGCTGTCGGAAGTCACCCACAAGCGCCGCGTCTCGGCGCTCGGGCCGGGCGGTCTGACCCGCGAGCGCGCGGGCTTCGAAGTTCGCGACGTTCACCCGACCCACTATGGCCGTATCTGCCCGATCGAAACGCCCGAAGGCCCGAACATCGGTCTGATCAACTCGCTCGCCACCTTTGCGCGCGTGAACAAATACGGCTTCATCGAGACGCCATATCGCAAGATCATCGACGGCAAGGTGACGACCGACGTCGTCTATCTGTCGGCGATGGAAGAGCAGAAGCACACCGTCGCGCAGGCGAACGCCGACCTCAACCCCGACGGCAGCTTCATCGACGAGCTGATCTCGGCGCGCGAAGCCGGCGAATTCCTGATGGCGCCCAAGGACCAGATCACGCTGATGGACGTGTCGCCGAAGCAGCTTGTTTCGGTCGCGGCATCGCTGATCCCGTTCCTGGAAAACGATGACGCCAACCGCGCGCTGATGGGTTCGAACATGCAGCGTCAGGCTGTGCCGCTGCTGCGGGCCGAAGCCCCGGTCGTCGGCACCGGCATGGAAGAAACCGTTGCGCGTGACTCCGGCGCGGCCATCGCGGCGCGCCGCGGCGGCGTGATCGATCAGGTCGATGCGACGCGTATCGTCATCCGTGCGACCGATATGGTCGAACCCGGCAAGTCGGGCGTCGACATCTATCGCCTGCAGAAGTTCCAGCGTTCGAACCAGAACACCTGCATCAACCAGCGTCCGCTGGTGAAGGTGGGCGAAGTGGTCCGCACCGGCGACATCATCGCCGACGGTCCGTCGACCGAGCTTGGCGAACTGGCGCTCGGCAAGAATGTGCTTGTCGCGTTCATGCCGTGGAACGGCTACAACTATGAGGATAGTATCCTCATCAGCGAACGCATCGTGAAGGACGACGTCTTCACCTCGATCCACATCGAGGAATTCGAAGTCACCGCGCGCGACACGCGCCTCGGCCCCGAAGACATCACGCGCGACATTCCGAACGTCGGCGAGGAAGCGCTTCGCAACCTCGACGAAGCGGGCATCGTCTATATCGGCGCCGAAGTCGGCCCGGGCGACATTCTGGCCGGCAAGATCACCCCCAAGGGTGAATCGCCGATGACGCCGGAAGAAAAACTGCTGCGCGCGATCTTCGGTGAAAAGGCCAGCGACGTGCGCGACACTTCGCTCCGCCTGCCGCCGGGTGTGTCGGGCACCGTCGTGGAGGTCCGCGTCTTCAACCGTCACGGCATCGACAAGGACGAACGCGCGATCGCGATCGAACGCGAAGAGATCGAGCGCCTGAAGCAGGACTCGGACGATGAGCGCGCGATCCTCAACCGCGCGACCTTCTCCAGCCTCAAGGACCTCTTGATCGGTCAGACGACCAGCGCGGTGCCGAAGGGCCTGAAGAAGGGCGACGTCGTCAGCGAAGAGATGCTGGTCGAACTCGACCGCGCCGACTGGTGGAAGCTCGCCGTCGTCGAAGACAATGCCCAGACGGCATTGGAAGCGATCAAGGCGCAGTATGACGACGCGATCAAGCGGATCAACGCGAAGTATGAAGATCGCGTCGAAAAGCTCCAGCGCGGCGACGAACTCGCCCCCGGCGTGCTCAAGATGGTCAAGGTCTTCGTCGCGGTGAAGCGCAAGCTGCAACCGGGCGACAAGATGGCCGGCCGTCACGGCAACAAGGGCGTCATCAGCCGCATCCTGCCGAACGAGGACATGCCGTTCCTCGAAGACGGGACGCATGTCGACATCGTGCTGAACCCGCTGGGCGTGCCGTCGCGCATGAACGTCGGGCAGATCCTCGAAACCCATCTGGGTTGGGCTTCGCGCGGTCTCGGCCGGCAGGTCACGCAGGCGCTGGACGAATGGCGCGATGCCAATCCCGACGCGGTCGGCGGGCAAATGCCCGAAGCCGTGCGCGACGCGCTCGAGCATGTCTATGGCAGCGAATATCTTGACGACATCAAGTCGCGCGATGCCAACAACATCGTCGAACTGGCCGACAACCTCCGCGTTGGCGTGCCGTTCGCGACCCCGGTGTTCGATGGCGCCAAGGAAGCCGACGTGTCGAACATGCTGACCCTCGCGGGCCTGCATGACTCGGGTCAGTCGGACCTCTACGACGGGCGTACCGGCGACAAGTTCGATCGCAAGGTGACCGTGGGCTACATCTATATGCTGAAGCTCCATCACCTCGTCGACGACAAGATCCACGCGCGCTCGATCGGCCCCTACAGCCTCGTCACCCAGCAGCCGCTGGGCGGTAAGGCGCAGTTCGGCGGCCAGCGCTTCGGTGAAATGGAGGTCTGGGCGCTCCAGGCCTATGGCGCGGCGTACACGCTCCAGGAAATGCTGACGGTGAAGTCCGATGACGTGATCGGCCGCACCAAGGTTTACGAGGCGATCGTCAAGGGCGACGACACCTTCGAGGCCGGCATTCCCGAAAGCTTCAACGTGCTCGTCAAGGAAATGCGCTCGCTGGGCCTCAACGTCGAACTGTCTTCCTATGCGGAAGAGGATCCCGACGAAGGTCCGGACGCTCTTCCCGAAGCCGCCGAATAAGACATTTTCCTCACCCCTCTCGTCCATGGCGAGGGGGGAAGACGGAGCTAGAATATGAACCAGCTTACCAACTTCATGAACCCGGTCGCGAAGCCCGAAACCTTCGACATGATCAAGATCGGCATCGCGAGCCCCGAGCGTATCCGCTCGTGGTCGTTCGGCGAGATCAAGAAGCCGGAAACCATCAACTACCGTACGTTCAAGCCCGAGCGTGACGGCCTGTTCTGCGCGCGCATCTTTGGCCCGATCAAGGATTATGAATGCCTGTGCGGCAAGTATAAGCGCATGAAATACAAGGGCATCGTCTGCGAGAAATGCGGTGTCGAAGTCACGGTCACGAAAGTCCGCCGCGAGCGCATGGGCCATATCGAGCTCGCCGCGCCCGTCGCGCACATCTGGTTCCTGAAGTCGCTGCCGTCGCGCATCGGCCTGCTGCTCGACATGCAGCTGAAGCAGCTCGAGCGCGTCCTCTATTTCGAAGCCTATATCGTTCTTGAGCCCGGCCTGACCCCGCTCGAAAAGTTCCAGCTTCTGACCGAAGACGAATTGCTCGACGCGCAGGACGAACATGGCGAAGACGCGTTCAGTGCCGGCATCGGCGCCGAGGCGATCCGCGTGCTCCTCGAGAATCTCGACCTGGAGCAGGAACGCGTCGACCTGATGGAAGATCTCGCGACCACCAAGTCGGAGCTGAAGCCCAAGAAGATCATCAAGCGCCTGAAGGTCGTCGAGAGCTTCATCGAATCGGGCAACCGCCCCGAATGGATGATCCTCGAAGTCGTGCCGGTCATCCCGCCCGAACTGCGCCCGCTGGTGCCGCTCGACGGCGGCCGCTTCGCGACGTCGGATTTGAACGACCTCTATCGCCGCGTGATCAACCGCAACAACCGCCTGAAGCGCCTGATGGAGCTGCGCGCGCCGGACATCATCGTCCGCAACGAAAAGCGCATGCTGCAGGAAGCCGTCGACGCGCTGTTCGATAACGGTCGCCGCGGCCGCACGATTACCGGCGCCAACAAGAGGCCCCTCAAGTCGCTGTCCGACATGCTCAAGGGCAAGCAGGGCCGCTTCCGTCAGAACCTGCTCGGCAAGCGCGTCGACTATTCGGGCCGTTCGGTCATCGTGACCGGTCCCGAACTCAAGCTGCACCAGTGCGGCCTGCCGAAGAAGATGGCGCTCGAACTGTTCAAGCCCTTCATCTATGCGCGCCTCGACGCCAAGGGTCTGTCGATGACCCTGAAACAGGCGAAGAAGTGGGTCGAAAAGGAACGCAAGGAAGTCTGGGACATCCTCGACGAAGTCATTCGCGAGCACCCGGTCATGCTGAACCGCGCCCCGACGCTTCACCGCCTGGGCATCCAGGCGTTCGAGCCGGTGTTGATCGAAGGCAAGGCGATCCAGCTTCACCCGCTGGTCTGCTCGGCGTTCAACGCCGATTTCGACGGTGACCAGATGGCCGTGCACGTCCCGCTGAGCCTTGAGGCGCAGCTGGAGTGCCGCGTCCTGATGATGTCGACCAACAACATCCTGAGCCCCGCGAACGGCAAGCCGATCATCGTGCCGTCGCAGGACATGGTGCTGGGTCTCTATTATCTGTCGATGGAGCGTCCGGGCGAACCGGGCGAGGGCATGTTGCTGGCCGACATGGCCGAAGTGCACCAGGCGTTGTTCATCGGTGCGGTCACTCTGCACACCAAGGTGACGAGCCGCATCCCGCAGACCGACGAGAAGGGCAATGAATATTTTCAGCGCTTCGAAACGACCCCGGGCCGCATGCTGATCGCCGAGTGCCTGCCGAAATCGCACACCGTGCCCTTCGACGTCGTCAACCGTTTGTTGACGAAGAAGGAAATCGGCGACGTGATCGATCAGGTCTATCGCCACACCGGCCAGAAAGAGACCGTGCTGTTCGCCGACGCCATCATGGCGCTGGGCTTCCGCCACGCGTTCATGGCGGGCATTTCCTTCGGCAAGGATGACATGATCATCCCCGATTCGAAGGAAGGCATGGTCAACGAAACCCGCGCGCTGGTGAAGGATTTCGAGCAGCAGTATCAGGACGGCCTGATCACGCAGCAGGAAAAGTACAACAAGGCGATCGACGCCTGGTCGCAGTGCGGCGACAAGGTCGCGAACGCGATGATGGACGAAATCCGCGCCGAGCCGAAGGATGCGAAGACGGGCCGTCTGGCCCCGATCAACTCCATCTATATGATGGCGCATTCGGGTGCTCGTGGTTCGCAGGCGCAGATGAAGCAGCTTGCCGGTATGCGCGGCCTGATGGCCAAACCGTCGGGCGAGATCATCGAAACGCCGATCATCTCGAACTTCAAGGAAGGCCTCACCGTTCTCGAGTATTTCAACTCGACCCACGGTGCGCGTAAGGGTCTCGCCGATACGGCGCTCAAGACGGCGAACTCGGGTTATCTGACCCGTCGTCTGGTCGACGTGTCGCAGGATTGCGTCGTGATCGAGGAAGATTGCGGCACGACACGCGGCATGGAAATGCGTGCGATCATCCAGGGCGGTTCGACGATCGCCTCGCTGGGCGAGCGCATCCTTGGCCGTACGACGCTCGAAGATGTCGTCGACAAGGACGGCAATGTCATCGCGCCGGTGGGCACGCTGCTCGACGAACCGACGACGCAGCGCATCGAGGACGCCGAAGTCCAGTCGGTCAAGATCCGTTCGCCGCTGGTATGCGAAGCGACGCTGGGCGTGTGCGGCAAATGCTATGGCCGCGACCTTGCCCGCGGTACGCCGGTCAACATCGGTGAAGCCGTCGGCGTTATCGCCGCGCAGTCGATCGGTGAGCCGGGCACGCAGCTGACCATGCGTACCTTCCACATCGGCGGTGCGGCGCAGGTCAACGAGCAGTCGAACGCCGAAGCGATTTCGGACGGTACGATCGAATATCGCGACATGGCGACGATCGTTGACCAGCGCGGCCGCCGTCTGGCGCTGTCGCGTTCGGGCGAAATCGCGATCATCGACAGCGAAGGCCGCGAACGCGCGTCGCACAAGCTGCCTTATGGCGCGCAAATCCTGCACAAGGATGGCGAGAAGGTGAAGAAGGGCGACCGGATTGCCGAATGGGATCCGTTCACCATGCCGCTGATCACCGAAAAGCAGGGCGTCGTGAAGTATCAGGATCTGGCCGATGGCAAGACGCTGGTCGAGCAGGTCGACGAAGCGACGGGCATCGCCCAGCGCGTCGTGATCGAATATCGCTCGGCGGGCCGCGCCAAGAAGGAAGACCTTCAGCCGCGCCTGACCCTGCTCGACGACCAGTCGGGCGAAGCCGCGCGCTATCTGCTCGCGGTCGGCACGATGCTGTCGGTCGAGGACGGTCAGGAAGTGCAGGCGGGCGACGTGCTGGCGCGCGTCAGCCGCGAAGCGTCGAAGACGCGCGACATCACCGGCGGTCTGCCGCGTGTTGCCGAGCTGTTCGAAGCGCGCATTCCGAAGGACAACAGCGTTATCGCGAAAATCAGCGGCCGCATTGAATTCGTCAAGGATTACAAGGCGAAGCGCAAGATCGCGATCGTTCCCGAAGAAGGCGATTCGATCGAGTATCTGATTCCCAAGTCGAAGGTGCTGGAAGTGCAGGAAGGCGACCAGGTCAAGCGCGGCGACGCGCTGATTTCGGGCTCGCCGAACCCGCACGACATCCTCGACGTCATGGGCGTCGAGGCACTGGCCGAATATCTCGTCGCGGAAATCCAGGAAGTCTACCGACTGCAGGGCGTGAAGATCAACGACAAGCACATCGAGGTGATCGTTCGCCAGATGCTGCAGAAGGTCGAGATCACCGCGGGCGGCGACACCACGTTGCTGCCGGGCGAGCAGCTCGATTATCTGGAGATGATGGAATATAACGCCAAGCTGCCGAAGAACGGTGTTCCCGCGGAAGGCCGCCCGGTCCTCCTCGGCATCACCAAGGCGTCGCTGCAAACGCGCAGCTTCGTTTCGGCGGCGTCCTTCCAGGAGACGACCCGCGTCCTCACCGAAGCGTCGGTGCAGGGCAAGATCGACTCGCTGCAGGGCCTCAAGGAAAATGTCATCGTCGGCCGCCTCATCCCGGCGGGCACCGGCGCTGCCATGAACCGCGTCCGCGTCACCGCCTCGTCGAAGGATGCCGCTCTCCGCGCCGCGATGCGCGCCGCGAACCAGGAGCATCTGATCGCCCCGGCGACTGCCGCCGAAGAGCATGAAGCCGAACTGGCGCAGGGCCCCGAAGCGGCGCTCGGCGACGATCCGCTCGGCAAGGTGCAGGGCGAGGACTTCACGTCGGACGACGTGATGGTCGAGGACCGTCCCGAAGGCGAAGGCGGGGAATAAGCCCCTCGGCCCCTCGGGCCTGACAGAAAGGAGCCCCGCCGGAGCGATCCGGCGGGGCTTTTTCTTTTGGGGTTTTGGGGGCGGTTTCCAGACGTCCCCGTTTCCGTTCGTGTCGAGCGAAGTCGAGACACCCATCGACACAGCGCCCGGCGCGAGGGCATCTCGACTTCGCTCGATGCGAACGGGCTTGGAAAAGCTAGCGGCGGCCACCGGCCGAATGCCGCCGTCGCACCTGCGGCCCGTTTGCCGATTGCCTGTCCCCGCCCCCCGCTCTAGACCTCGGTAAAGGCTTCGAACGGGAGGACAGCGGGTGAGCGACGGCAGCACGGCGAGCGAAATCTATATCGGCCTTGGCGGCGGCGGGGCGACCGACGGGCCGCGCCAGTCGCTGGTGCTCAAACGCGCGAACCGCCACGGGCTGATCGCGGGCGCGACCGGCACCGGCAAGACCGTGACCTTGCAGGGGCTGGCCGAGGGCTTTTCGGCGGTCGGCGTCCCGGTGTTCGTCGCCGATGTGAAGGGCGACCTTGCCGGGATGGCGATGGCGGGCAGCCCGACGGCGAAGGTCCACGAGCCCTTTTCGAAGCGCGCCGCCGAAATCGGCGATACGACATGGGCCTATCGCGACAATCCGGTGATCTTCTGGGACCTGTTCGGCGAGCAGGGGCACCCGATCCGCACCACCATTTCCGAAATGGGCCCGCTCCTGCTCGCGCGGCTGATGGGGCTCAACGAAGTGCAGGAAGGCGTGCTCGCGATCGCGTTCCGGGTTGCCGATGAACAGAATCTGCTGTTGCTCGATCTGGGCGATTTGCAGGCGATGCTCGTCTGGTGTGCCGAGAACGCCGACGAACTCACGACCAGATATGGCAATGTGTCGAAAGCGACGGTCGGAACGATCCAGCGGCAATTGCTGACGCTCGAAAGCCAGGGCGGCGACCATTTCTTCGGCGAGCCCGCGCTCGACATTCAGGACATGATCCGCACCGACGAGAACGGCCGCGGCTATGTCAACATCCTCGCCGCCGACAAGCTGATGGCGAGCCCGAAGCTCTATGCGACATTCCTGCTCTGGCTCTTGTCGGAGATGTTCGAGACGCTTCCGGAAATCGGCGACCCCGACAAGCCCAAGCTCGTCTTCTTCTTCGACGAGGCGCATTTGCTGTTCGACGATGCGCCGCCCGCGCTCACTGAAAAGATCGAGCAGGTCGTGCGCCTGATTCGGTCGAAGGGCGTCGGCGTCTATTTCGTGACGCAAAACCCGATCGATATTCCCGAGGATGTCGCGGGCCAGCTCGGCAATCGCGTCCAGCACGCGCTGCGGGCATTCACCCCGCGCGACCAGAAGGCGGTGAAAGCGGCCGCCGACACCTTCCGCCCCAATCCGAAGGTTGACGTCGCGCGCGAGATCACCGAGCTGAAGGTCGGCGAGGCGCTCGTCTCGCTGCTGATGGCCGACGGCGCGCCGTCGCCGGTCGAGCGCACGCTGATCAAGCCGCCCTGCTCGCGCGCAGGTCCGCTCGAGCCCAAGGAGCGCGCGATCATCCGGTCGATCTCTCCGGTCGAGGGCAAATATGACACGCCGGTCGACCGCGAGAGCGCCGAGGAACTGCTCGCCGCCAAGGCCGAGCAGGCACAAGCCGCCGCAGTCGAAGCGAAAGCGCAGGAAGAGGCCGACAAACAAGCCGCGATCGCCGCGAAGGAAGAGGCGAAGCGCAAGGCGACCGAGGAGCGCGAGCGACTACGGCTCGAAAAGGCGGCGGCGCGCGACGCAGCGAAACCCTCGATGGCGGAGAAGATGATGCAGTCGGCGGCACGCTCGGCGGCGACGAGCCTGGGCCGGCAGGTCGCGGGCAAGTTCGGCGGCCAGCTGATGCGCGGCATTTTGGGCAGCCTGTTCAAATGAACCGCGGCATCCTTACTTGCGTCATCCCCGCCGCCCAGCCGAGGTGGCAGGCTGGAAAATTGGTGAGGTGCAGTTCGTAAATGAGCTGATCCGCGGCGCCGATGCGGGCGATATTCGGCGTTTCGGGAGTCGCGACATCGAGCGATTGGTTCATCCGCGCCGCTACCGGGACGGCGCCGGGAGCGTCAACAACGCCAAAACAAGAAGTTTCGCCAGCATCTTCGACTCGCTCACGCCGATCGCCGAACCCGTTCGATTATAAGTCCGGGCTCGGGACGCCATCGGGAAGACGGACCCGTCTGACCGCAAGCCTTGACCGCGCACAAGAATATCTGGGGCGTCCGGGGGTAGAATTGCCGCCGAACTTGTGCTTAGGCGGCGCCGATCCTCTCCCCTTTTCAGAGTCGAAAGGCCCGGCAGACCTTATGAACATCCACGAATATCAGGCGAAAGAACTGCTCGCGAAATTTGGCGTCGCTGTCCCCAAGGGCATCGCCGCGATGAGTGTCGAGGAAGCCGTCGCGGCGGCGAAGCAGCTTCCCGGGCCGCTCTATGTGGTGAAGTCGCAGATCCACGCCGGCGGCCGCGGCAAGGGCAAGTTCAAGGAGCTGGCCCCCGACGCCAAGGGCGGCGTCCGCCTCGCCAAGACGATCGAGGAAGTCGAAGCGCACGCCAAGGACATGCTCGGCAACACGCTGGTGACGATCCAGACCGGCGAAGCCGGCAAGCAGGTGGGTCGCCTCTACATCACCGACGGCGCCGACATTAAGCAGGAATTCTACCTCGCCTTGCTCGTCGATCGCGCCACCAGCCGCATCGCGGTCGTCGCCTCGACCGAGGGCGGCATGGACATCGAAACCGTCGCGCACGACACGCCCGAGAAGATCCACACCATCACCATCGATCCCGCCACCGGGATTCAGCCGCACCATGGCCGCAGCGTCGCCGCGGCGCTCGGCCTGTCGGGCGATCTCGCCAAGCAAGCCGCCAAAGTCCTCGGCGGGCTTTATGCCGCGTTCCTCGGCACCGATGCCGAACAGATCGAAATCAACCCGCTCGCCGTGTGTGAAGGCAAGGATGGCGACGAACTGCTCGTCCTCGATGCCAAGGTTGCGTTCGACGGCAATGCGATGTTCCGCCACAAGGACCTCGCCGAGCTTCGCGACCTGACCGAGGAAGACCCGGCCGAGGTCGAGGCGTCGGAATATGACCTCGCCTATATCAAGCTCGACGGCAATATCGGCTGCATGGTCAATGGCGCCGGACTCGCGATGTCGACGATGGACATCATCAAGCTCAACGGCGAGTTCCCCGCCAACTTCCTCGACGTCGGCGGCGGCGCTTCGAAGGAAAAGGTCACCGCGGCGTTCAAGATCATCCTCAAGGACCCCGCCGTGAAGGGCATCCTCGTCAACATCTTCGGCGGCATTATGAAGTGCGACATCATCGCCGACGGCATCGTCGCCGCGGCGAAGGAAGTGAACCTGTCGGTCCCGCTCGTCGTCCGCCTGGAGGGCACGAACGTCCAGCAGGGCAAGGACATCCTCGCCAACTCGGGCCTGCCGATCGTCGCGGCCAACGATCTCGGCGATGCGGCAAAGAAAATCGTCGCCGAGGTTCGCGCGGCGTAAGCTAAGCCCTCTCCCCTTGGGGAGAGGATAGGAAGACTTGGGCCGCAGGCCCTATCGGACTTGGTGAGGGCCTGTGACGTCTCACACCCTCACCAAGCTTCGACTAGGCAGCAAGCTGCCAAGTCTGCGCATCCCTCTCCCCAAGGGGAGAGGGTCAAGGTTGACGTTTACGTAAACGCCAATTATGACGCAGTGCACAATTTGCTGAGAGGAGCTTTGAGCCCATGAAAATCCTCGTCCCCGTCAAGCGGGTGCTCGATTATAATGTGAAGCCGCGGGTCAAGCCCGACGGCACCGGCGTCGATCTCGCCAATGTGAAGATGTCGATGAACCCGTTCGACGAGATCGGGGTCGAAGAAGCGATCCGCCTGAAGGAAAAGGGCGTCGCGACCGAGATTATCGCCGTCAGCGTCGGCCCGGTGAAGGCGCAGGAAACGCTCCGCACCGCGCTCGCGATGGGCGCCGACCGCGCGATCCTCGTCCAGACCGACGATGCCGTCGAGCCGCTGGCACTCGCGAAAATCTTCAAGGCGATCGCCGACGCCGAACAGCCCGGCCTTGTCATCCTCGGCAAGCAGGCGATCGACGACGACAACAACCAGACCGGCCAGATGCTCGCCGCGCTGACCGGCTGGGCGCAGGGCACCTTCGCCAGCGCGGTCAATGTCGAGGGCGATAGCGTCAACGTGACGCGCGAAGTCGACGGCGGTCTCGAAACGGTGAAGCTCAAGCTTCCCGCGATCGTCACCACCGACCTTCGTTTGAACGAGCCGCGCTACGCGAGCTTGCCGAACATCATGAAGGCGAAGTCGAAGCCGCTCGATACCAAGTCGCCCGCCGATTACGGCGTCGACACGGCGCCCCGCGTCAAGACGGTGAAGGTGTCCGAACCGCCCGTCCGCTCGGCCGGGGTCAAGGTCGCCGATGTCGATGAACTGGTTGCCAAGCTGAAGGCGATGGGAGTGCATTCATGAAAACGCTCGTTTGGGTCGAACATGACGGCAGCGCCGTCAAGGATGCCACGCTCGCCGCGGTGACTGCCGCGTCGAAGCTCGGCGAAGTCCACCTGCTCGTCGCCGGTGAAGGCGTCGATGGCGTCGCGAAAGCTGCCGCGCAGATCGCGGGCGTCGGCAAGGTCCATGTCGCCGACAATGCCGCTTTCGGTCATAACCTGCCCGAAAATGTCGCGCCGCTCGTCGCCGAGCTGATGGGCAGCCACGATGCGTTCCTCGCGCCCGCGACGACCACCGGCAAGAATATCGCGCCGCGTGTCGCCGCGCTGCTCGACGTGATGCAGATTTCGGAAATCCTGTCGGTCGAAGGTCCGAAGACCTTCACCCGCCCGATCTACGCCGGCAACGCGATCGCGACCGTCGAGAGTGGCGACGCGAAGCTGGTCCTGACCGTCCGCGGTACCGCGTTCGAAAAGGCCGCGACCTCGGGCGGTTCGGGCACTGTCGAAGCCGTCTCGGCGGGCAGCGATGCCGGTATCTCGAGCTTCGTTGGCGCCGAAATCGCCAAGTCGGAGCGTCCCGAGCTCACCTCGGCGAAGATCATCGTGTCGGGTGGCCGCGCGCTCGGCTCATCCGAGAAATATGAAGAAGTCATCGTCCCGCTCGCCGACAAGCTCGGCGCGGCGCTCGGTGCTTCGCGCGCCGCGGTCGATGCGGGCTATGTCCCCAACGACTATCAGGTCGGCCAGACCGGCAAGATCGTCGCGCCGCAGGTCTATTTCGCGATCGGCATCTCGGGCGCGATCCAGCACCTTGCCGGCATGAAGGATTCGAAGACGATCGTCGCGATCAACAAGGACGAAGACGCGCCGATCTTCCAGGTCGCCGACCTCGGCCTCGTCGCCGATCTCTTCAACGCCGTTCCCGAGCTGACCGGCAAGATCTGATCCGCCGTGACCGGCGACCATCCCGGAGTGCCCGGATTGGGCGACGCGCCCTTTACGGCCGGTGGGCGCCGGGCGGCCTGGGACGACGATGATGACGCAGCGGTCGAGGGCGACGACGCTCCCGACCGCTCGTTGATTCTGGCGAGCGTCGCGCGCGACGCGCGGCTCGACAAGAAATTCCTGCTGCTCATCACGCTGTCGGCGGCGATCGCGACGCTCGGCCTGTTGCAGAATTCGGCGGCGGTGGTGATCGGCGCGATGCTCGTGTCGCCGCTGCTCGGCCCGATCATGGGGATCGGCTTCGGTCTCGCGACGCTCGAAAGCAATCTGATCAAGCGCTCGCTGGTGACGATGGCGGCGGGCATGGCGGTCGCGATTCTCGTCGCGATGCTGCTCGTCTGGCTTTCCCCGATCGCCGACGTCACGTCCGAACTTCGCGCCAGAACGCAGCCGACGCTGCTCGATCTCGGCGTCGCCGTCGTCGGCGGTATCGCCGGCGTCTATGCGATCATGCGGAAACTGTCGGGCGTCATGGTCGGCGTCGCCATCGCCACCGCGCTCGTGCCGCCGCTCTCGACGATCGGTTTCGGTCTCGCGACGGGGCGGGCCGATTTCGCACTCGGCGCGGCGCTGCTCTTCTTGACCAACACGCTCGCGATCGCCTTCGCCGCGACGATCGTCGCGCGGCTCAATCGCTTCGGCCCGTCGCTGACCCCGCAGCATACGGCGATGCAGGTCGTCGGTATCTTCGTCACGCTCGGCATCCTCTCGATACCCCTCGCGCTGTCGCTCAACGACATCGCGCGCGAACTGCGGGCGCGCACGGCGGTCCAGTCCGAACTCGGCCGGTTGCTCGGCAAGGACGACCGGATCGACAGCCTGAACGTCCGGCTCGATGGCGATGACGTCGCGGTCGACGGCGTCGTTCTGGTTGACCAATATGCGTCGCGGCTCAACGCGGCGCTCGCCGGCAAGGTCGCGGGCCAGCTCGACCGCGACGTGCGCGTGAGCATCGTCCAGCTCCGGCAGCAGACGAATGCCGCCGCCGAATATGAAGAACAGCTGGGGCGTCGTATCGCCGCCCTCGAGCAGCGCGGGGGTGACAGCGACGCGATCCTCGCCGGGCTGACCGTCGGCGAATTGCTGCCGCGCGACCGCGTGCTGATCGACGCGCAGGCGCGCCGCGTGATCGTGCAGCGCGACCCCGAGGCCGAGGGCGAGCAGGTCGCCGCCGCGATCGACCGCATCATGGCGTCGGTGCAGGCGGATTATCCGCAATGGCTGATCCAGAACGGTAGCCTCACCGTGGCGGAAGCGCCCGCGGAGGAAGCTGCCGCGGCCGAATAGCCGTCCGCAGACCTATTCGCCTTGACCCGTCGCGCCCGATCGCATCGGATGGTTCCGATCGCGGCGAAGGACCGGGACAGGGGAGAGACGATATGCGCGGCAAGCGACTGGCACTGGCGATGATGATGGCGTGTGCGGGATCGGCGGTGATCGCCGCCCCGTTATTTGCACAAGCTGCCCCCGCTGAAACGTTCAAGATCGACAGGAAGCGGATCGACGCGGCGCTCGCCGCGATGATCGCCGACGGCCGCGCGGCGGGCACCTCGGCGCTGATCTGGCAGGACGGGCGCGAAGTCTATTTCGGCAACGCCGGAATGGCCGACCGCGAAGCGAAGCGCCCGATGCGCCGCGACACGATCGCGCAAATCTATTCGATGACCAAGCCCGTCACCGGCGTGGCGCTGATGCGGCTTTGGGAGCAGGGCAAGTTCCGTCTCGATGACCCGCTCGCCAAATATCTCCCCGAATATGCGAACATGCGCGTCTATGCGGGCAAGGATGCCGCGGGCCAGCCGCGCTACGTCGCCGCCGAGCGGCCGATCACGGTGCGCGACATCCTGCGCCACACCGCGGGCTTCGCCTATGGCGCCGGACCGACGCCCGCGCACGATGCCTATGTCGCCGCCGAGCCGCTCGCGCTGGCGGTCCCGCTTTCGGAAGCGAGCAAGCGCCTCGCGACGGTTCCGCTGCTCTATCAGCCCGGCACGCAGTGGGAGTATAGCATCGCGGTCGACGTGCAGGCGGCGCTGGTCGAGAAGCTTTCGGGCCAGCCCTTCGCCGACTATGTCCGCGCGCATATCTTCGAACCGCTGAAGATGACCGAGACCGCGTGGCGCCAGCCCGATGCGCGGCTGCCGCGCTTCGCGGCGATGAATGTGAAGCGGGACGGCAAGCTGGTTCAGCAGCCGGCGGCGGAGGCGCAGACGCTCAATTTCGAAGATCATGCGCTGACGCCAGGCGGCTTCGGCCTTGCCTCCACCCTCGACGATTATTCGCGTTTCGCGCGGATGCTGCTGAACAAGGGCAGCCTCGACGGCGTGCGCATCCTCAAGCCCTCGACCGTCAAGCTGATGGCGACCGATCAGCTCGACCCCGCGATCAAGGAGCGCGCGTGGCTTCCCGGCAAGGGTGCGGTCGGCTTCGGCTTCGACTTCGCCGTGCGCAAGTCGCCGCCACAAACCGCCGAGGAAAATCGCGGCGCGACGGGCGAGTATTTCTGGGACGGCATGGCCTCGACCTTGTTCTGGGTCGATCCGGCGAACAAGCTGACCGCGGTCTTTTTCGTCCAGACGATCCCCTATGACGGCACGCTCCACCACGATTTCCGCGCGGCGGTCTATGGGCCGGACTATCGGGGACCGGCAGGCGACTGAGGCCGGAACCCCAGGCGGCCGGGTTCGGTGACGGCGTTGCCGCCGGCTACTTGCGCGTTCCCGATCTCCGACTTAAGCTCGCACTATGGGGCGCAGGGGATTGGCGATTTCGGTCGGGCTGGCATGGCTCGCCGCGGCGGGAGCCGCGCAGGCGGCCGATGATGTGCTCGAGCTGACGCCGACCGCGCCATGGCACGTCCATTATGCCGACGATTATTGCCGGCTCGCGCGGATATTCGGCACCGACGAGCAGAAGATCATATTCTCGATCGAACAGGATGCGCCAGGCGACAGTTTTCGCATGACGCTGACGGGGCCGATGCTGGACGGGCCGACTCGCAAGGGCAAGGCGAGCATCACCTTCGGAGCGATGCCTGAGCAGCAAATCATGTTCTTCCCGGGGACGGTGGGGGAGGGTCAACCGGCCTGGATCTTTGGTGATTCGGCGCGGATCAAGCCCTATTCGGCGGAAAAAATCGCATCCGCCGACGATCAGGGCATCCGGTACGAGCCGATTACCGAGGCTGAAGAGGCGGCCGTCACCAGCGTGACGATCGGCCGGCCGCTTCGCGATCCGGTACGGCTCAAGACCGGACCGATGAAGGCGGCGTTCGCCGCGATGCGCAGCTGCACCGATGAATTGCTCGATCATTGGAGCATCGATGTCGCACGGCATCGCGAGCTTTCGCGCTGGGCCACGCCGATCGGCAATCCGGCGAAATGGCTGCGCAGCGGCGATTATCCGCGCGCCATGCTCACCAAATGGCAGCCGGGCATCGTGCGCTTCCGCCTCTCGGTCGGCGCCGACGGCACGCCGACCGCCTGCCATATCCAGCGTTCGACGAATAGCGAAGGGTTCGACGATGCGGTGTGCAAGGGGGTGATGCGCCGGGCGCGCTTCGAACCGGCGCTGGACAAGGACGGCCGGCCGATCGCCTCCTATTATGTCAACGTGGTCCGGTTTCAATTCTGACATATTTGCGCGCGCACCGGGCACGAAAACGGCTTGCGGTGATCGAAAATACTTAGCATCATTAAGTAATGACCGATCTCTCCGAACCGCTGTCCGCCTTGATGTCCCGCATTGCCGGGCCGGGCACCCTTTCGGGCTTGTCGCGGCTGTCGGGCGGCGCGAATATGGAGAGCTGGGCCTTCGAATGGGGCGAAGCGGAGAAAGCCGTCGCTTATGTTCTGCGCCGCGCGCCGTCGGCGGCCTATATGGCGGATCGTCCGTTCGGCCATGTCGACGAGGCGGCGCTGGTCGTGGCGTCATTCGACGCGGGCGTGAAGGCGCCCGAGGTGGTGGGGGTGCTGGAGGCGGGCGACGGGCTCGGCACGGGCTATGTGATGCGGCGCGTGATGGGCGAAGTGTCGCCGGCGGCGATATTGGATGCGCCGCCCCCGTCGCTGCTCGGCGACCTCGCGCGCGAACTGGCGCGCATCCACGCCGTCCCGCTGGAGAGGGTGCCTGCGGCGATCCCGCTGATGGACACCGGCGCGGCGCTGGCCGAACTCAAGGCGCGCTTCCTCGCCTATGGCGGCGACCGTCCGGTGATCGCGCTGGCAATCCGCTGGTGCGAGGAGCATCTGCCCGAGCCGGCGGCGCCGGTGCTGGTGCATGGCGATTACCGCATGGGCAATGTGATGGTCGACGGAAAGGGCCTTGCGGCGGTGCTCGACTGGGAACTGGCGCATCGCGGCGACGCGCATGAGGATCTGGCGTTCGGCTGCATGAGCGTGTGGCGTTTCGGGCGGCTCGACAAGCCGGCGTTCGGGGTCGGGAGCCTCGCCGATTATTTTGCCGCGTATGAGGCCGCGGGCGGCGTCGAGGTCGACCCGGCGCGCTTTCGCTTCTGGCTGATCTACCGCACGCTCTGGTGGGCGCTGGGGTGTTTGCAGATGGGGCAGGCGTGGCGGAGCGGCGCCGACCGGACGGTCGAGCGCGTCGTCGTCGGGCGGCGGACCGCCGAACAGGAGCTCGACCTCGTGCGTCTGCTCGAAGAGGAAGCGCCCGAGACTGAGCGGGCGCGGGCCTTGCCGCCACCGCCCGATCCGGCACCGGCGCCCACGGGCGAGCCGAGCAATGCCGAGATAGTGCAGGCGGTGCGCGACTGGATCGAAGGGTCGATCAAGCCCACCTCGCAAGGTCATGCCAAGTTCGAGGCGGTGGTGGCGATGAACGCGCTCGGCATCGTGTTGCGCGACCTCGGGGCGGACGTGCGCGCCGAGGATCGCGATCTGGCGGCCGCGTTGCTGCGCGGCGAACGGACGCTCGCCGAAGCGGGGCTGCTCGCGAAGCTGCGGCGCGATGTGCTGGGCAAATGCGCGGTCGACAGCCCCAAATATGCGCCGCTGGCGGCGGCGCGCGCCGACTGGCGCGAATAGAACAGGACAGGGAGAGAGACATGGATTTTGCGATGCCCGCCGACTTGCAGGCGTATCTCGACGAGCTCGACGCGTTTATCGAAGCCGAGATCAAACCGATCGAGCTCGCCGACGACAATATCCGCTTCTTCGACCATCGCCGCGAGCACGCGCGCACCGACTGGGACAATCAGGGTCTGCCGCGGCACGAGTGGGAGCAACTGCTCAAGCAGGCCACCCGCAAGGCCGATGCCGCAGGTCACTGGCGCTTCTCGGCGCCCAAGAAATACGGCGGCAAGGGCGGCAGCAACCTGTGGATGGCGGTGATCCGCGAACATTTCGCCGCGCAGGGGCTGGGGCTGCACAACGACCTCCAGAACGAGCATAGCATCGTCGGCAACTTCCCCTTCGTCGAGATGTTCGAGCAGTTCGCGACGAGCGAGGAGCAGAAGCAGGAATTCATCCTTGGCGGTTTCGAAGGCAGGCGCCGCACCGCCTTCGGGCTCACCGAACCCGATCATGGATCGGACGCGACGCATATGGAGACGCGCGCGGTGCGCGAGACCCGCGACGGCGTCGAGGGCTGGCGGATCGACGGCGCCAAGATGTGGACGACGGGGATGCACGTCGCGACGCACTGCGCGACCTTCTGCCGCACCAGCGGGAACGACGGCGACGCCAAGGGCATCACCTGCCTGCTCGTGCCGAATCCGTCGCCGGGGCTGAAGATCGAGGAATATCTCTGGACCTTCAACATGCCGACCGATCACCCGCGCGTCAGCTTCACCGACGTGTGGGTGCCCGACAGCGCGCGGCTGGGGCCCGAGGGGGGCGGCCTGTCGATCGCGCAGAGCTTCGTTCATCAGAACCGTATCCGGCAGGCGGCGTCCTCGCTCGGCGCGGCGGTCTATTGCATCGAGGAGAGCGTCCGATACGCGCGCGAGCGCAAGCCCTTCGGCGAGGCGCTGGCGAAGAACCAGGCGATCCAGTTCCCGCTCGTCGAACTCGCGACGCAGGCCGAGATGCTGCGGCTGCTGATCCGCAAGACCGCGTGGGACATGGACAATACGCCACACAAGGAAATCGAACGCACGCTCTCCGACAAGGTCAGCATGTGCAATTACTGGGCGAACCGGCTTGTCTGCGAGGCGGCCGACCGCGCGATGCAGGTGCATGGCGGCATCGGCTATTCGCGCCACAAGCCGTTCGAACATATCTATCGCCACCACCGCCGCTACCGCATCACCGAAGGCGCCGAGGAGATCCAGATGCGCAAGGTCGCGGCCTATCTGTTCGGCTATCTGGGGCCGCGCAAGGGGACGCTGGGGAAGGTCTGACGCCCCCCTGGATCACGTTAAAAAGGCCATGGGTCCCCGCGAAGGCGGGGACCCATCACCTGCCGGTGCAAGATCGAACCGACGGGAGATGGACCCCGCCTTCGCAGGAGCACATAGTTTCTCAAATGATCGAAGCTGAGCGCGTCGGACTACCGCTTCCGCACGAACTCCGTTCGCAACACCAGCCCCTTGATCCCCTCGTAGCGGCAGTCGATCTCCTCGGGATCGGCGGTCAGCCGGATCGACTTGATGACCGTGCCGACCTTCAGCGTCTGGCCCGCGCCCTTCACCGGCAAATCCTTGATCAGGACGACCGAGTCCCCGTCGCTCAGCACATTGCCGACCGCATCCTTCGCTTCGGGCAGCGCATTCGCCGCCGCCGCCCGCTCGCGCGCCGCGCTCGCGGGCAGCCATTCGCCGCTCGCCTCATCATAGACATAGTCTTCGTCGTCATTGCTCATCGCGCCGCCCTAGCGCCTCATCCCGGTTTGCGGAAGCGCAGCGTGAACTGGTCGGTCTTGCCGCGGATTTCCTTGTCGAAGACATTGGCGGTGCGCGGGTCGTCGGCGCGCCTGTAAAGATCATTCTCGGCTTCGAGTTTGAAACCCGCCTTGGTCAGCGCCGCGACCACCGCATCCTTGTCGATCCGATGCAGGCTGTCGGACAGGGTCGTTCCGCTGCCGTCGGCGGCGCTATGGTCGACGACGACCAGCGTGCCGCCCGGTTTCAGCGCCGCGAACAGCGCCGCGCTCGCCTTGTCGCCGGTTCCGGCGGGGAAGGGCTTCAGATACAGGTCGTGGAAATTCTGCACCGTGATGATCGTATCGAGCGGCTGGGGAAAGGCGGGCGCGGCGAACGGTCCGGCGACGGCGTCGACATTGTCATAAGCGGCATCGACCGCGGCCTGGTCGTCGCCATATTGCTTCTTGAAGGCGATGAATTCGGCGGGCTGGAAGCCATAGACCTTGCCTGTCGGGCCGACCGCGGCGGCGAGCAGGCGCGTGACATAACCGCCGCCCATGACGAAATCTCCAACCTTTTCCCCCGGCGCGATCTCGGCGAACGCAAGCAAGTCGGCGGGCTTGCGCGCGGCATCGCGTTCGCGGTCGGCAGCGGGGCGCGCGGGATCGGCGAGCGCGGCCTGATAGTCGGAGGCCGCGGCTTCTTTGGCGGCGAGCGGGGTCGCCGACACGGCGAGCAGCAGGGCGAGGGTAAGCGGACGGATCATGGCATCGACTCCCGTGGTGTATCGCGCCGGTAATAACAGCATCGCGGCGCCTTCGCGCGCTTATTTGCATCCGGCGATTTTGATGATAGGTTTTCTCGTGAAACTAAAAAATCGGGAGACGGACATGTATGATCTGGTGATTCGCGGCGGCACTATCGTCGATGGTTCGGGCGGCGCGCCCTTTGTCGCGGATGTCGCGGTCGACGGCGACCGGATCGTTGCGGTCGGTGAAAGCCTCGGCGCGGGGCGCGAAGAAATCGACGCCAGCGGCAAGATCGTCACGCCGGGCTTCGTCGACGTCCACACCCATTATGACGGGCAGGCGACGTGGGACGCCGAAATGGCGCCGTCGAGCTGGCACGGCGTCACCACCGTCGTCATGGGCAATTGCGGCGTCGGTTTCGCCCCCGCCAGGCCCGACCGCCACGAATGGCTGATTTCGCTGATGGAAGGCGTTGAAGACATTCCCGGCACCGCGCTCGCCGAAGGCATGTCGTGGGATTGGGAGACCTTCCCCGAATATATGGACGCGCTCGAACGCCTGCCGCGCACCGTCGACGTCGCGTGCCACGTCCCGCACGGCGCGGTGCGCGCCTATGTGCTCGGCGATCGCGAAAAGCCCGGCGCGATCCCGACCGACGAAGACATCGCCGAAATGTCGCGCATCGTCGAGGAAGGCGTGCGCGCGGGCGCGCTCGGTTTCTCGACCAGCCGCACCGTGCTGCATAAATCGATCGACGGTGAGCTCGTCCCCGGCACCACGGCTACGCCTGAGGAGCTGATCGCGATCGGCCGCGCGATGGGGCGTGTCGGTTACGGCGTGTTCGAAATGGCGAGCGATTTGAAGCGCGAGTGGAACGAGTTTCAGTGGATGGGCGATCTCAGCCGCGAAACCGGGCTGCCGGTGACCTTCGCCGCGCTCCAGTCGATCGCCAAGGAACTGCCGCTCGAAGAGCAGATCGAGGAAATGCGGCGCCAGAACGCCACCGGCGCGAACATCGTCGCGCAGATCGCGCTGCGCGGCAACGGCATTATCATGGCGTGGCAGGGGACCGTGCACCCCTTCCGCTTCAAGCCGGCGTGGAACGAGATCATCGATCTGCCGTGGGACCAGCAGCTCGCGAAGCTGAAGGATCCGGCGTTCAAGGCGCGGATGATCGAAGAGGAGAATGTCTGGCCCGAAAGCGACATCCTCGATTTCCTCAAGATCGTGGCGCTCGGCTGGCCGGTGCAGTTCGAAATGGACCCCGATTTCAACTATGAGCCCAAGATGGACGAAAGCATCATGGCGCGCGCCACCGCGGCGGGCGTCTCGCCCGACGAATATGCCTATGAGCTGCTGATGAAGGACGACGGCAAGGGCTTCATCTATTTCCCGATTTTGAACTACCGCGACGGCAACCTCAATTTCCTCGAGGATCTGCAGGCGTCGGACGACACGGTGAACAGCCTGTCCGACGGCGGCGCGCATTGCGGGACGATCTGCGATGCGGCCTCGCCGACCTTCATGCTCCAGCATTGGGTGCGCGACCGCGCGGGACACCGCATCGCGCTCGAACATGCGATCAAGCGTCAATGCCGCGATACCGCGCTGCTCTATGGGCTCGAGGATCGCGGCGTGCTCGCGCCGGGCTATCTCGCCGACCTCAATGTCATCGACATGGACGCGATCAAGCTCGGCAAGCCGTGGCTCGCCTTCGACCTGCCAGCGGGCGGCAAGCGCCTGCTGCAAAAGGCCGACGGTTATGTCGCGACGGTCAAGTCGGGCGTCGTGACGTTCAAGGATGGCGCGATGCAGGGGCCAACCCCGGGCGGCGTCATTCGCGGCCCGCAGCGCGTCGAAATGGCGATGGCGGCGGAGTAGCCGTTTACGTCATCCCGGCGAAGGCCGGGATCTCACCATGGGAACATGACGCGCCGGCGAGATCCCGGCCTTCGCCGGGATGACGGAGTTTGCTGGCTGCGGTGGGTCAGCGCGCCAGCAAATCCGACGGCAGCGTCGGTTCGCTGACGATCTTCGCCATCCGCCGCCACATCTCGTCGCGCGACGGTTGGCCGCGCTCGACCCAGGCGCGCACCATCGTCTCGCCGAGGCCATAGTTGATCACATAGCTGCGATACTGGTCGGTGAAGCTCACCGATTGTTCGGCGCGCTGCGGTGAGACAAGCTGATATTTCTGCGTCAGCGCGACCGCCGTGGCGCGGTCGATTTCGCCGTCGAGATATTGCTGCGCGATCGTCAGCCGCCCCCCCGACGCGCGCTTGATCGCTTTCAAGAGCTGCCAGTAGCGGTCGTCGGACGGCACCGCGATCTCGGCGATCGGCATCAATATGTCGCGCTCGGTGTCGGCCTTGCTGCTGTCGGGGAAGGCGAGGTCGATGCCGTAATTGGCGCTTCCCTCGGCGATCAGGCTCTGCGGGCTGTAGAGCGGATAGACGCTGAACTCGGTCCAGCCGCGCTCCTTCACCAGCTTTTCCTCGAGCTTCATGTTGAGGAGGTGGTGGCCGGGGTAACCCTCGTGACAGCCAAGATCGAGCGCGCGCGAGAGGCGGATCGGCAGGTCGGTGTTGACCTGGATCAGGCTGTGGTAGCCGCCCTGATAATAATTATAGCCGCTCCAGCTCTTGTCCGTGACGAATTCGAGGCGGAAACTCTCGCCTTCGGGCATCGGGATATGCGCCATGCTGCGCCCGCGGCAGCGCGCGATCGCCGCGTCGAAGGTTTTTTGCAGCCGGTCCTTGGGGATGGTGAATCCGTCGAGATAGGCCTCGACGCGCGCCCAGAGCGCGCCTTCGCCCGGCACCAGCCTTTCGATTTTGGCGAGTTCGGCGTCGTAGCTCGCGAGCGGTTTCAGTCGCGGGCGCACGCCGAACAGCCGTTCGGCCTCGTCGGCGAAGGCGAAGCGCGTGCCCTGCATCATCATCAGCCGCGTCTCGGCGGCGCGGAGCTGGGCGCGAAGAAACGTCGCGCGGCGCTTGGCGAGCGTGTCGGAGATGCGCCGCGCCGCGAGATCGACCTCCGCCATCAGCGCGCGCGTCGCTGCGAGCAGCGCGGGCTTGTCGCGCGGCGCCGCCTCGGCCGCCTCTTTGAGTTCGGGCGGGCCGTAATAAGCATCGATATAGCCGGGCTCGTGGGTTCCGATTTCGAGGCTCAGCCGCAGATAGGCAGCGGCAATCCCGTCGAGCGCCTTCGTCGAGGCGGCGGCGCGGCGCACGTCGAGCGTCGCCACACCGAGCTCGGCAGGGGCTTTCGGCCCGGTGGCGGCGCAGCCCGCGAGGAGCGCGGCGGCGATCAGCGATAGCGAAATCAGCTTGGTCATGCCGGGCTGCTTAACCGTGCGCTTCGGAGGTGTCACGCACATCGCCGTCGGCGGCGATTTCGCCGTTGGACACGCTTTCGACCGCATCATGCTGCGGATGGAGCGGGGCGAAGCGCAGCACGGCGAAGCCGATAAGCGCCGCCGCAAGCGAGCCCATCAAGATGCCGATCTTCGCTTCCTCGACGAGCAGCGCATTGCCGGGGAAAGCGAGCCCGCCGATGAACAGGCTCATCGTGAAGCCGATCCCGCACAGCATCGCGACGCCATAGACCTGAAGCCAGGTCGCGCCGCGCAGCCGTCCCGCGATGCCGAGTTTGACCGCGAGCCATACGCTGCCGAAAATGCCGATCTGCTTGCCGAGGAACAGCCCGGCGGCGATGCCGAGCGGCAGCGGCGCGAACAACTGATCGACCCCGAGCTCGCGAACATCGACCCCGGCGTTAGCGAAGCCGAAGAGGGGGACGATGGCAAAGGCGACCCAAGGGTGCAGCGCATGTTCGAGGCGGTGCAGCGGCGAGGTCCGGCTGTCGGGCCCGCCGGGGGTGCGCTCGAACGGGATCGTCATCGCCGCGAGTACGCCCGCGATCGTCGCGTGGACGCCCGACAGCAGCATCGCATACCAGAGCAGAAGGAACATCAGCAGGTAGACGACGAGGCTCTTCACCCCCGAGCGGTTCATCGCGAACATGAGAGCGAGGATCGCGGCCGCCGCGCCGAGCGCGACCATATTGATCTTGGCGGTATAAAAGAGCGCGATGATCGCCACCGCGCCCATGTCGTCGACGATCGCGACCGTGACGAGAAACAATTTGAGCGAGGTCGGCGCGCGCTTGCCGAGCAGTGCAAGCACTCCCATCGCAAAGGCGATGTCGGTCGCCGCGGGAATGGCCCAGCCTTGCGCCAGCCCGGGCTCATCGCCGGCAAAGAGCATATAGAGCGCCGCGGGCACCGCCATACCCGCCGCGGCGGCGATGAACGGCAACCGCCGCCGGTCCCAGCTCGCGAGCCGGCCATCGACGAACTCGCGCTTGATCTCGAGCCCGACGAGCAGGAAGAAGACCGCCATCAGCCCGTCGTTGATCCACAAATGGACGGTCATCGGGCCGAGCTTGTCGGTCAATGTCGGGCCCGCCACCGCATGGATCGCATCGTGATAAAGCGGAGCGAGCGTCGAATTGGCGACGATCATTGCCAAAATGGCAGCGAAAATAAGCAATATGCCGCCGGCGCTCTCGCTTTCCAGAAAATCGCGCAATGCGGAACGGGGCGGAAAACTGCGACGCATGGATAAGTTACTTCCTTATTTCGTCAGCGAATTTGACGATCAAGCCTTGATCTCGGCCAGGCTTTACAAATCGGGTCTGTTCACTAGCACTTAGATGAGGTGACATTAGGTCATCGAGGGGCGCGGGGCTAGCATATTGGGGCTGTCGACCGCATGGCTGGAATGGTTGGTGCTGGGGGCCGGCCATGAACTGATGCTGTTCGCATCGGTCGGCATATTGCTGATCGGGCTCGACGACCTGCTGTTCGACGCCCTGTGGCTGGCGACGCGCCGCCGCGACCCGGCGCCGATTCCACACGCGCCGCCGATCGACGGGCGCTTCGCCATATTCGTGCCCGCGTGGGACGAAGCCGAGGTGCTCCCGGCGATGCTGCACCGGGCGCTCGCGGCATGGCGGGGGGAGGATTTCCGGCTCTATGTCGGCTGCTATCCCAACGACGCCGCGACGCTGTTCGCCGTGTCGCCGCTGGTCGCGTGCGACCGGCGGCTGCGGCTGGTGATCGGCAACCGCGAGGGTCCGACGACCAAGGGCGACAATCTCAACCGGCTGTGGGCGGCGCTGGGCGAGGACGAGCGCGCCGAAGGCATGCGTTTTGCCGCCATCGTTCTTCACGATGCCGAGGATCACGTCCACCGCGAGGAACTCGCGCTTTATCGCCGCCATCTCGGCGACGATGCGATGGTGCAAATTCCCGTCGTGCCACTGATCAAACGCAAGGAGCGATGGGTTGGCGGCCATTATGGCGACGAATTTGCCGAGGCGCACGGCAAGGAACTGGCCGTTCGCTCGCGCCTTGGCCTGCCGTTGCCCTCGGCGGGTGTCGGTTGCGCGCTGACGCGGAGCACGCTTGCGCTGCTGGCGATCGAGCGCGGCGGCGAGCCTTTCTGTTGCGACAGCCTGACCGAAGATTATGAGATCGGAATGCTGATCGGCGCCTATGGTCTTGGAACGCGCTTCGTCGACACGGTCGGGCCTGCCGGCGACCGGATCGCGTCGCGCGGCGCCTTCCCCCGCGAGGTCGAAAAGGCGGTGCGGCAGAAATCGCGCTGGATCGCGGGGATCGCACTCGCCGGGTGGGATCATCTCGGCTGGCCGGGCTCGCAGCGGAACGACGTCGGCGTTGCCGCGAGCCGCGCCTGGCTCGCGCGCTGGATGCTGTGGCGTGATCGCCGCGCACCGCTTGCCGCACTCATTCTCCTCGCCGCCTATGCCGGAGCGATCCTGACCGGTCTCGGCGTGGCGGGAGAGTGGCTTCTCGGCTGGAAAGGGATCGTCCTTGGAGAAGGCATGCGGCTGCTCCTCGCTTTCAATCTGCTGCTGCTCAGCTGGCGAATGGGAATGCGCGGTCATTTCACGGCGCGCTGGTACGGGCTTCGCGAGGCGCTGATTTCGGTGCCGCGCGCCTTCGTCGCGAACGTCATCGCGATTCTCGCGGCGCGCCGCGCGGTCACCATCTACTGGCGAATGCTGCGATCGGGCGAAGTGGTGTGGGACAAGACCGACCATTGCCAAGGCGAGCCGGTCCATCAGGATGCCTTCATCCGGCGGGCCGTGCGATGATGGTCCGGCGCATCGGCGCGCGCCGCGATGCGCCGGCGCTGCGCTTTCTGACGTTGTGCGTCGGCGGCTGGATAGCCCTGCGCGTTATGATGGTCTGGAGTCCCGCCATGTCGGTGCCCCCCGATGCCCCGGCGGCGCCGTGGGCGCCGCCATCGCCCTTTGCGGCGGGCGATGGCGCTGCGGATCGCCGGCCTTTTTCCGATAGTATGACAGCGGGGCTAATGGGCGCGCGCGGCGCGAGCCTGCTTCGTCCTGTGGCGGCGCAGCGGCCGAACGCGCTCGATGCGCTGCCCGCTGCCGATGTAGAGGCTCTTTCGGGAGGCTTTGGCGTCGACCGTCACAGTCTGCGCCTCGCGTTGATGGCGCGGCTGTTCCCGGCACGGCCGGGGGCCGGCGCGCGTTCGGCGGTCGGCGCGGGTGGGGCTTCATGGTTTCCGCTCGCGCCCGCCGCGGAGTCCGCGCCGGGGCAGGGCACGCCCTTCTGGATCCGGCGCCAGCTTTCGAACTGGTCGCTCGGCAGCTGGCTCTATCTGCGCGAAGGGGCCGGGAACGCGTCGGGGACGATCGGCGGGGCCAGCCAGCTTGGCGGCAGCCAGGCCGGACTTCGGCTCGCTTATGGTTTCGGCGAGACCGGACGGCTGCGCGCCTATGGCCGCGCCACGATGGCGCTGGGACGAACGCGGCAGCGCGAGCTTGCCTTTGGTCTTGCCTTCGCCCCGTTGGCGCAGCTGCCCGTCGATCTCGCGGTCGAGCAGCGCGTCGCGGCGGGCCCGGAAGGCCGTACCGCGCTCGCCGTCATGGCCAGCGGCGGCGTCTCGGATGTCGCGCTGCCCGCGGGTTTCCAGCTCGATGCCTATGCGCAGGCGGGCATCGTCGGCGCGCGGCGGCACGACGGCTTCGCCGACGGCGCGATCGTCGTCGACCGCCGTCTGGGCGACAGCGAAGCCTCGCTGCGGCTCGGCGCGCTCGCGGCGGGCGCGGTACAGCCGGGCGCGGCGCGCGTCGATGTCGGGCCGCGGCTGACGCTGCGCCTTCCCGAAGTCGGCGAAGGCAGCCGGATCGCGCTCGACTGGCGCCAGCGCGTCGCGGGCGATGCGCGCCCCGACAGCGGCCTCGCCCTGACCCTCGCCGCCGACTTCTGATCGCGGGAAAAAATAGCCGCCGCAGCCGATTCCCCGCCCGGAAAAAATACTCTAGGGTCGCGGGACTCGGCGCGGTTTCGCGCGTCGGCGAGCTTTAACGGGACCCATGGATCTCTACCTTCCAGTCGCCAATCTGTCGGTCAATGCGCTGGTCATCATCCTGCTCGGCGGCGGGGTGGGCTTCCTGTCGGGCATGTTCGGCGTCGGTGGCGGTTTCCTGACCACGCCGCTGCTCATCTTCTATGGCATTCCGCCGACGGTCGCGGCGGCGTCGGCCGCGACGCAGGTGACGGGGGCCAGCGTCTCGGGCGCGCTCGCGCATCTCGAACGCGGCGGGGTCGATTTGCGGATGGGCGCGGTGCTCGTCGCCGGCGGCCTGATCGGATCGCTGGTCGGCGCGGGGCTGTTCGAACTGCTCACCGCCTGGGGCCAGATCGATACGGTCATCAATATCCTCTATGTCGTGCTGCTCGGCTCGGTCGGCGGGATCATGGCGCGCGAGGCATTAGGCGCGCTGCGCAACATGCGCGCGGGGCTGCCCGCGCCCGCGCGCAAGCGGCGCCATCATCCGATGGTCGCCAATCTGCCGCTGCGTTGGCGCTTCTATCGCTCGGGCCTCTATATTTCGCCGCTCGCGCCGCTGATCCTGGGCATCATCGTCGGCATATTGACGATGCTGCTCGGCGTCGGCGGCGGCTTCATCATGGTGCCCGCGATGATCTTTCTCCTCGGCATGGGGACGCAGGTGGTCGTCGGCACGTCGCTGTTCCAGATATTGTTCGTCACGATCGCGGCGACGATGGTCCACGCGTTGACGACGGGCGCGGTCGATATCGTGCTCGCCGGGCTGCTGCTGCTGGGCAGCGTCACCGGGGCGCAAATCGGTGCGCGCTTCGCCCAGCGGGTGAAGCCCGAATATCTGCGCATGGCGCTGGCGGTCATCGTGCTGCTCGTCGCGGCGCGGATGGCGGTCGACCTGTTCATCCGTCCCGACGAAATCTACACGGTCCAATGACCGCGGTGCGCGCCTTGATCCTCGCGCTCGCGCTCCTATTGCTGCCGAGAGCCGCGGCGCAGGCCGCCGACCCGCGGCTCGTCCCCGACGTGTCGAGCCGCGCGATCGACATCCAGTACAGCTTCACCGGCGAGGAACTGCTGCTGTTCGGCGCGATCCTCTACCCCGGCCAGCGCCTGCCCGACGATCGCGCCGATATCGTCGTCGTGCTGAAGGGGCCGGTGCGGCCGATCGTGCTGCGCGAAAAGCAGCGCGTCGCGGGGATATGGGTCAACGCCAGCAGCATCCGGCTGCGCACCTCGCCCGGCTTCTATGCGATCGGATCGTCGCGTCCGATCGACAAGCTGGTCGATGAGCGGACCGCGGCGATCTTCGAGCTCGGCCTTGCCAATCTGTCGATGTCGCCGACCGGATTTCCGGAAGCGAAGACGCTCGAACGGTTCGAAGCGGGGCTGATCGACCTTTATCGCCGCGCGGGGCTCTTCGTCGAAAACCCCGCCTCCGTTGAAATTACCGAAGGCGTGCTCTATCGCGCCCGCATCCCCGTGCCGGCGCGCGTTCCGGTGGGGACGTACCGCGCCGAAACCTATCTGATCAGCCGCGGCCGCGTGCTCGCGGTCGCATCGCGCGACGTTCAGATCCGCAAGGCCGGTTTCGAACGGTTCGTCGCGCTCGCGGCGGAGCGCCACGGCTTTCTGTACGGTCTTTCGGCGGTGCTCCTGTCGCTGGTGCTCGGCTATGGCGCCTCGGCGATTTTCCGCCGTCGTTGAACATAAGCTTTTAGTCCTAAGTTCACGGCCTATTTACCCTCGTCTGCGATAGCCGGAGCCGGGACCACAATAGGCGGGGCGGACATATGGATATGCAAGGTGGCGGATTCGGCGCCGGGGATCTGACGGCGGCGCAGCACGTCCGTCTGGCGGGCGGCGGCGTGGCGGCGCCGGTCGCACCGGTGGCCAACCATCATTGCGACGACCTGATGATCGGCGAAGTCGTCGATATTTCGGGTTCGGCCTCGCGCATCCTGCTCGATGCCGCCGCGCTCGGCAAACTGGCTTCGTCGAGCGATGCGGCGGTGGCGATGGCGGGGCAGGTCGGGGCGCAGGTCAAGGTGCGCGTCGGCACCGTCTGGCTGATTGCGAGCATCCGCGACCAGCAGCTCGACGCGCGCGGCGAAGGGCTGGTCGTCGCAACGATCGACTTCCTCGGCGAAGGCGAAGAGGAAAAGATCACCGGCCGCATCCATAATTTCCGCCGCGGCGTCACGCGCTATCCGATCCCGGGCAGTCAGGTTTTCGCCGCGACCAGCGCCGACCTCAAGCAGATTTACGCCGCCGACGAGCGCGCGCATGTCGAGATCGGCACCGTCTATCCGACCAAGGATATTCGCGGCTCGCTCTATGTCGATGCGATGCTCGGCAAGCATTTCGCGCTGCTCGGCTCGACCGGTACGGGCAAGTCGACGAGCGCGGCGCTGATCCTCCACAAGATCTGCGAACTCGCGCCGCAGGGTCATATCGTGATGATCGACCCGCACGGCGAATATTCGGCGGCCTTCAAGGGCACCGGCGCGCTGTTCGACGTCGACAATCTCGCGATGCCCTATTGGCTGATGAATTTCGAGGAACATTGCGAAGTCTTCGTCACCGCCGAAGGGCGCGACCGTCAGGCCGATTGCGACGTGCTCGCGCGCTGCCTGCTCCAGGCGCGCAGCAAGAACCGGCTGGCCGAAGGCATGACCAAGATCACGGTCGACTCGCCGATCCCCTATCTGCTCTCCGACCTGCTCAACATCCTCCAGAACGAGATGGGCAAGCTCGACAAGGCGACCTCGTCGGCGCCCTTCATGCGCATCAAGGGCAAGATCGAGGAAATGCGCGCCGACCCGCGCTATAATTTCATGTTCTCGGGGATGCTCGTCGCCGACACGATGGCCAATTTCCTCGGCAAGATCTTCCGCCTGCCGTCGGATGGACGGCCGATCTCGATCATCGACGTGTCGGGGGTGCCGTCGGATATCACCGGCGTCGTCGTCGCGGTGCTGTCGCGGCTGACCTTCGACTATGCGATCTGGTCGCGCGGCGAACCGCAGCGCCCGATCCTGCTCGTTTGTGAAGAGGCGCATCGCTACATCCCGGCGAAGGACGTCGGGACCGGACAGGCGGTGCGCAAGATTCTCGAGCGGATCGCCAAGGAAGGCCGCAAGTACGGCGTGTCCCTGGGCCTGATCACCCAGCGTCCCTCGGACCTTGCCGAAGGCGTGCTGTCGCAGTGCGGCACGATCATCTCGATGCGCCTCAACAACGAACGCGACCAGCATTTCGTGAAAGCGGCGATGCCCGAGGGCGCGCGCGGCTTCATCGATTCGATCCCGGCGCTGCGCAACCGCGAATGTATCATCTGCGGCGAAGGCGTCTCGATCCCGATCCGCGTCTACCTCGACACACTCGACGAGGAAAAGCGGCCCGCGTCGAGCGATCCGCTCTTCTCGAAGCTGTGGCGCGAAACCGGCGGCGAGGCGGAAATCCTGGAGCGCGTCGTCAAGCGGTGGCGCAGCCAGGGTAGATAATAGCGTCCATCATCGACAAACTAAACTGTCAGCCCGGCGAAGGCCGGGTCTCGACGGGGCGTTGTAACGAGGTGGCGAGATCCCGGCCTTCGCCGGGATGACGATGCTATGCTTTAGGCGGCTCCCACAGCTCGATCGGGTTGCCCTCGGGATCGTGTACGCGCGCGAAGCGGCCCACCGCGGGATCGTCCCACTCGTCTTTCGTAATGATCTCGTCGCCCGCCTCGCGGAACGGCGCCAGCACCGCGTCGAGATCGTCGACGCGCAGGTTGACCATGAATTGGCGGTCGGCCGCGAAATAATCGGTGTCGGCCTTGAAGGGCGCGAAGACCAGCGGCCCCGCGGTGACGTTCCACACCCACTGGTTCGGCGGTACGCTGTCGTCGGCGCTGCATCCGCCGCCGACGCCGAGGCGCTCGCGATACCAGGCGGAAAGTGCCTCCGGGTCGCGCGCCCGGAAAAACAGTCCGCCGATGCCTTTGACATGTCCCATGCTGCCCTCCCGTGATGACCGGAGCAGCCTAGGCCGAAAGGCTCAGCCTTTCCACTCTCCGCTCTTGCGGAATTCCTCGCGGATCTGGCCCGACTGGTTGAGCCGCGGATCGGTGTAGGTCGGCGCCGCGGCGGGCGGCGGCGCGGCCGTCGTTGGAGGCGTCATCGCGCCGGGCAGCGGCGCGGGCGCGGTATCGGGCAGCGAAGCGGCGGGTCCGGTCAATATCGGTGCGGGACCCGCGCCGGGGGCGAGGCCCTGGCCTTTGAGGATCGCGAGCTGCTGCGCGAGTGGCAGATAGGGACCCGGCACCGGCTCGCGGCCCAGATAGGGCGCGCGGAACGCGTCGGGCATTCCCCAGCGGCCGCGCCAGCGGTGAAAGATATGCGCGCCGACGATATTGGTCATCACCAGGCTCTTGCCCCAGCGCGGCCAGATCGCTTGCGTGTGATAATGCGTCGCGAGCCCGACCTTGGGAAAGACATATCCGCCGAGCGCCGCCGAGGCGATGCGGCTCGCGCGTAGCCAATTGCGCCGTTCGGGCGCGCGCGCCATCGCGCCGTCGCAGCTGAAGGTGAACTGGCACACGCCGGCGCGCTGCGATCCCTGGAAGACGACGCCGCACAGGGTGTTCGGAAAGCTCGGGTGGCGGACGCGGTTGATCACCGTCTGCGCGACGCCGCGCATCCCGTCGTCACTCTCGGACGCCGCCTCGTAATAGATGGCGGCGGTCAGGCAATAATGCGCGCGCTCGCGGTCGAGCGCGGTGACCCCGCGAAAGACATAAGCTTTGGCGGGCGGCCCGACAAAGGCTTCCTCGCGCAGCAGCGCGGGATCGGCGGGGGGCATCGCGGTCGCATTGCTGTAGCCGACGCTCCCCGGGTCGGGCAACGTCGCGTCGATCTGAAGCGCCGCCTGATAATCCTCGGCATTCATGATCGCCCAGCGTTCCGGATCATAGGCCCGGAAATCGAGCGGCACCGACACGCTGTACGGGCCAAATGCCGCGGGCGCGCGCAATTGCCCGCTCGACAGCAGGAAGGCGAGACACGCGACCGCGATCACCCCGGCGATCGCCGCCCAGAAGGCGCGCCCCGGCCCTGCCGGTTTTTCCGGCACCGGGTCGCGCCACGTCGAGCGGGCGGTCAGGGACAATTCGGGCTTCATGCGCGTTTCAGGTTCCGTTGCGCCGGTCATGCGATTCGCATGAACGGGGCCAGTCCGCCCTTATACGCTGAAACGCCAACAAAATGTTTCACGGCATATCGGGCGGTCCGCGATGGGAGGATCGCTTGTTATCGCTCGAAAACAGCTGCGGCCTTTCCCCTTGCCGACTCGCGCCACAAAGCCTATATGCCGCCTACTTCTTGACATGGTTAGCCAGTTGGGACGTCGGGGCCGCGGGCCGCGGCGGCTATACCCACATGCTTTCCGGTCATCCGGATTGGAAAGACGGACTTGGTCGATTTCGACACCCTCAATGCGATCATCGCGCCCGAAGCCGAGGCGATGGGCCTTGCGCTCGTGCGCGTCGCCTTCTTCGGCGGGGACAGCGATCCGACGCTGCAGGTGATGGCCGAGCGGCCCGAGACGCGCCAGCTGACGATCGACGATTGCGCCGACCTGTCGCGCCGCATCTCGGACCGGCTCGACGCGCTCGAGGAAGCGGGCAAGGACCCGATCGACGCCGCCTACCGGCTCGAGGTGTCGTCGCCCGGCATCGACCGGCCGCTGACGCGCCGCGCCGACTTCGCCGACTGGGCGGGGCACGAGGCGAAGATCGCGCTGAAGGAAAAGCGCGACGGACGTCAGCGCTTCAACGGCGAGCTGATCGGCATCGACGGCGATGTCGTTACGATTTCGGATAAAGAGGGTGTGGAACACAAGCTGCCGTTCGACTCGATCGACACCGCGAAGCTCGTTCTCACCGACAAATTGATTGCCGCAACCGTCCCGCTCTCGATCGAGGGCGCCGACGAAATGGAAGAAGAAGGACAGGACTGATGGCCACTGCCATTTCCGCCAACAAGGCCGAACTCCTCGCGATTGCCAATTCGGTCGCCAGCGAGAAGATGATCGACAAGGCCATCGTCATCGAGGCGATCGAGGAAGCGATCCAGCGCGCCGCGCGCGCCCGCTACGGCGCCGAGAACGACATCCGTGCGAAGCTCGACGCCCAGACCGGCGATCTTCGCCTGTGGCGCGTCGTCGAGGTCGTCGAGACCGTCGAGGATTATTTCAAGCAGGTCGACCTCGCGGCCGGCCAGAAGCTGCAGAAGGACGCCCAGCTTGGCGACTTCATCGTCGATCCGCTGCCCGCGGTCGACCTCGGCCGCATCGACGCCCAGTCGGCGAAGCAGGTGATCTTCCAGAAGGTCCGCGAAGCCGACCGCGAGCGCCAGTATGAAGAGTTCAAGGACCGCGCGAGCGAGATCATCACCGGCGTCGTCAAGTCGGTCGAATTCGGCCACATCGTCGTCAATCTCGGCCGCGCCGAAGGCGTGATCCGCCGCGACCAGCAGATCCCCCGCGAACTGATGCGCGTCGGCGACCGCGTCCGCGCGCTGATCCTGTCGGTGCGCCGCGAAAACCGCGGCCCGCAGATTTTCCTCAGCCGTGCGCACCCCGATTTCATGAAGAAGCTGTTCGCGCAGGAAGTGCCCGAAATCTATGACGGCATCATCGAGATCAAGGCCGCGGCGCGCGACCCGGGTTCGCGCGCGAAGATCGGCGTCATCAGCTATGACGGCAGCATCGACCCGGTCGGCGCGTGCGTCGGCATGAAGGGCAGCCGCGTCCAGGCGGTCGTCCAGGAAATGCAGGGCGAAAAGATCGACATCATCCCCTGGTCCGAAGACACCGCGACCTTCGTCGTCAACGCGCTCCAGCCCGCGACGGTGCAGCGCGTCGTCATCGATGAAGACGACAGCCGCATCGAGGTCGTCGTTCCCGACGACCAGCTGTCGCTCGCTATCGGCCGCCGCGGCCAGAACGTCCGTCTCGCCAGCCAGCTCACCGGCAGCCAGATCGACATCATGACCGAAGCCGACGCGAGCGAGAAGCGCCAGCGCGAATTCGTCGAACGCTCGACGATGTTCCAGGAAGAACTCGACGTCGACGAAACGCTCGCCCAGCTGCTCGTCGCCGAAGGTTTCGGGGAACTCGAAGAAGTCGCCTATGTGCCGGTCGAGGAACTCGCCGGCATCGAAGGCTTCGACGAGGAACTGGCGCAGGAACTCCAGAGCCGCGCCGCCGAAGGGCTCGAACGCCGCGAGGAAGCGTCGCGCGCCGAACGCCGCGAACTGGGCGTCGAGGACGATCTGGCGGATATTCCGCACCTGACCGAAGCGATGCTCGTCATCCTCGGCAAGGCCGGGATCAAGACGCTCGACGATCTCGCCGATCTCGCGACCGACGAACTGATCGCCAAGAAGCGCACCGACAACCGCCGTGGCCCGCCGCGCAGCGAGCGCGCCGAGGACAAGGGCGGCGTGCTGGGCGAATATGGCCTGAGCGAAGAACAGGGCAACGAGATCATCATGGCGGCGCGCGCGCACTGGTTCGACGACGAAGAGTTGGCCGAACCGGCTGTTGAAGCGGCGCAAGCCGGGCCCGCGGCGGAGCCGCAAACCGGGGAGGCCGCCGATGCGGACCCCGCACAATGATCAGCTGAGCGAACCAGACCGCGCTGGTCGGCGCGGCCAGCATGTGCCCGAGCGGCGCTGCGTCATCACCGGCGAGGTTTCGCCGGCCGAACGGCTCGTGCGCCTTGCGCTCGGGCCCGACGGCGGCATCGCGCCCGACGTCCATGGGAAGGCGCCGGGCCGCGGCGCGTGGATCGGCGTCGATCGCCGGGCCCTCGAAGCCGCACAGGCCAAGGGCAAGCTCAAGGGCGGGCTCGCGCGGGCGCTGAAAGACGGCAACTTCACCATCCCCGATGACCTCGGCGCGCGCATCGAGGCGCAGCTTCAGCGCGCGACGCTCGACCGGCTGGGGCTGGAATCGCGATCGGGCACCTTGCTCAGCGGCAATGAAAAGATCGAAACCGCGGCGCGCAAGGGCCAGGTTCGCCTGCTCCTCCACGCCAGCGATGCGGGCGAGGATGGGCGCAAGAAACTGGCACAGGCGTGGCGCGTCGGCGAGGATGCCGAAGGGTCTGGCCGCGAGGGTCAGGTCTTGCCGGTGGACCGCGGCACCCTATCTATGGCATTGGGGCGCGAGAATGCGGTGCATCTGGCGTTGACCGACGCCCGCGCAGCAGACCGGGTGCTGGCGCATTTGAGCCGCTGGCAGTTTTTCACAGGATGGAGTAGGGACGCGGCCAACCGCGATTCCGACCCGCACGCCGCGCCGGCTTCTGGCGAGGAAAATATTGGGGCGTTGCCGACCAGCGACGTCGCTTCGGACGCGTTTTGAAGGAATGATGGTTTTCGATGAGTGACGAACAGGACAAACCGACCCTTACCCGCAAGCCCCTGGGGCTGAAGCGGACGGTCGAGGCCGGACAGGTGCAGCAGCAATTCAGCCACGGCCGCCGCAATACGGTGGTGGTCGAGGTGAAGCGCCGCCGTGTGCTTGGCCGTCCGGGCGAAGCCGCCCCGGCACCCGAAGCCGAAGAGGTTCAGGCCGCCCCGGCGCCTGCACCGGTTCCGGCCCCGGCACCCGCGCCCGCTCCGAAGCCGGCACCGCGGGCGAGCGAGAACGACAGCCTGATGTCGCGGCAGGAACGCCAGGCGCAGCTGCTGCGCGAGGCCGAAGAGTCGCGCATGAACGCGCTTGAAGACAATCGTCGCCGCGACGAAGCCGCGCGCGCGCGCGCCGCCGAGGAAGAAAAGGCGCGCGCCGAAGCGCGTGTCGAACAGGCCGCCGCCCAAGCTGCCGAGCCCGCACCGGCTGCGCCCGCCGCCGCCGAACCTGCCGCTGAAGCGCCTGCCGCCGCTGCCGAGCCGCAGGGCGAGGCCGCGCCCGCATCGCGGCCCGCGACCACCAGCGCCGCTCCGGCGCCGCGCCGCTTCACCCCGGTCGAAGCGCCGAAGCGCCCCGAACCCAAGCGCCCCGAGCCGAAGGCGAACCGCGGCGCCGACAATCGCCGCCAGTCGGGCAAGCTGACCGTCACGCGCGCACTCAACGAGGATGAGGGCGCCCGCGCGCGCAGCCTCGCGGCGCTCAAGCGCGCGCGCGAAAAGGAAAAGCGTTCGCACACCGCTTCGTCGGGCCCGCGCGAGAAGCAGGTCCGCGAAGTCGTCGTTCCCGAAAGCATCACGGTTCAGGAACTGGCGAACCGCATGGCCGAAAAGACCAACGACCTGATCAAGGCGTTGTTCAAGATGGGCAGCCCGGCCGCGGGCACCGACACGATCGACCAGGATACCGCCGAACTGCTCGTCACCGAATTCGGGCACGAGATCACGCGCGTCAGCGAAGGCGACATCGACATCCGTCACGACGAGGATGTCGACGACGCCGAACATCTGAAGCCGCGTGCCCCGGTCGTCACCATCATGGGCCATGTCGATCACGGCAAGACCAGCCTGCTCGACGCGCTGCGCGGCGCCAATGTCGTCTCGGGCGAAGCCGGCGGCATCACCCAGCATATCGGTGCCTATCAGGTGAAGACTCCCGACGGCAGCCTTGTCACCTTCCTCGATACGCCGGGCCACGAAGCCTTTACCGAGATGCGTCAGCGCGGTGCGAACGTCACCGACATCGTTATCCTGGTGGTGGCCGCCGACGACGGCCTGAAGCCGCAGTCGATCGAAGCGATCGCCCACGCGAAGGCGGCCGGCGTGCCGATCATCGTCGCGATCAACAAGGTCGACAAGGAAGGCGCCAATCCGCAGCGCGTCCGTGAACGCCTGCTCGAGCACGAGCTGGTGGTCGAGGAAATGGGCGGCGACGTCCAGAATATCGAAGTATCGGCGCTGAAGAAGACCGGCCTCGACAAGCTGCTCGACGCGATCGCGGTGCAGGCCGAGATCATGGAGTTGAAGGCCAACCCCGACCGCGCCGCCGAAGGCACGGTGGTCGAGGCGAAGCTCGACAAGGGCCGCGGCCCGGTGGCGACGATCCTCGTCCGACGCGGTACGCTGAAGGTCGGCGACATCTTCGTCTGCGGCGCCGAAAGCGGCCGCGTCCGTGCGTTGATCGACGACAAGGGCCAGCAGATCAAGGCGGCGACCCCGTCGATGCCGGTCGAGGTCCTTGGTCTGGGCGGCGTCCCGATGGCGGGCGACACGCTGACCGTCGTCGAGAATGAGGCGCGCGCGCGCGAGGTTGCCGCCTACCGCCAGGAACAGGCGACGCGCAAGCGCACCGTGCAGGCGCCGGTCAGCCTTGAGGGCATGTTCGAGGCACTCGCCGACAAGGCCAATGTCATTCAGTATCCGGTGGTCATCAAGGGCGATGTGCAGGGCAGCGTCGAGGCGATCGTCAACGCGCTCAACAAGATATCGACCGACGAGATCAAGGTCCGCGTGCTCCATTCGGGCGCCGGCGCGATCACCGAAAGCGACGTGACGCTGGCGGCGGCGACGGGTGCCCCGATCATCGGCTTCAACGTCCGTCCGAACGCCAAGGCGCGCGAGATCGCGAAGCGCGAAAAAGTGCGCTTCATGTACCATGACGTCATCTATCACCTGACCGACGAGGTGAGGAAAGAGATGGCGGGCGAGCTGGGTCCGGAACGCATCGAAAATGTCGTTGGCCGCGCCGAGGTCAAGGACGTCTTCCCGGCCGGCAAGCGCGACAAGGCCGCGGGTCTGCTCGTGCTCGAAGGCTCGATCCGCAAGGGGCTGCACGCGCGCCTCACGCGCGACGACGTCATCGTTTCGGCGACGACGATCGCCTCGCTCCGCCGCTTCAAGGACGACGTCGCCGAAGTGCGCGCCGGCCTCGAATGCGGGGTCGTGCTGGCCGATACGAACGACATCAAGGCGGGCGACCACCTCGAAGTCTTCGAGGTCGAACTGCGCGAACGGACGCTCTGACGCGCGTCCGTTCCGCATAGCAGGGAAGGCGGCACCATGGCGCGCTACGTCGCCCTGTTCGGCAGCATCAACGTCGGGGGCAACCGGCTGAAGATGGTCGATCTGCGCTCGGCCTTCGAGGCCGAGGGCTTCAGCGACGTCGAGACCGTCGTCGCGAGTGGCAATGTGCTGTTCAACCATGATGCACGGCCGACGCGCGGGCTCGAAGAAAAGCTCGCGATGATGGTCGGCGACCGCTTCGACATGACGAGCGCGGTGGTGGTGCGCGACCGGGGCGAACTGGCTTCGGCGATTGCGGACAATCCCTTCGCCGGCACGAACGAGGACCGGTTCGTCCACACCATGTTCCTGACCGACCAGCCGAGCGAGGAGCAATTCGACCGGCTGGTCGGCGATCATCTGGGCCGCGGCGGCGAAAAGCTCGCGCTCGGCAAGCGCATGCTGTTTCTCGACTATGGCGACGGCGTCGCCGACAGCAAGCTGACCGGCCCCTTCATCGAAAGGCGCTTGGGCTGCAAGGGCACCGCGCGTAACATGCGCTCGATCGCGCGCATCGTCGCGAAACTGGACGAAGAAGAGAAGGCGAAGTGAAGAAAGCCGAAAAGGACAAGGGACCGTCGGTCCGGGTGCTGCGCGTCGGCGAGCAGGTGCGCCATCTGCTCAGCGAAATCCTCGCGCGCGGCGACGTGCATGACGACCTGCTCGCGACGCACCCGGTGAGCATCACCGAAGTGCGCATGTCGCCCGACCTCAGGCACGCGACGGTGTTCGTGAAGCCCTTGCTGGGCAAGGACGAGGAAGCGGTCCTGAAGGCGCTCCGGACCAACACCGCCTGGCTGCAAAAGAGCGTCGCCGAGAAGATGAGCATGAAATATGCCGCGAAGCTGAAGTTCCTGTCGGACGAAAGCTTCGACGAGGCGAGCCATATCGACAAATTGCTGCGCGACCCCAAAGTGGCGCGGGATTTGACGAGCGGCGAGGGCGAAAACGACACCTGACCCCGTTCGCATCGAGCGAAGTCGAGATGCCCATCGGCTTGGCGCTGTCCTGAGGGGTGTCTCGACTTCGCTCGACACGAACGGGGATATGGTCGGCGTTATGCTTTCCCCTTGATCCCCGCCGCGGCTTCCAGCTCGACCAGCGCCTCCTCCAGATAGTCGATCATCCGCTGCGCGTGCGGCACGCTGCGGCGGCAAGCGGTGATGCCGAAGTCGATGTTCCGGAAATTCGACACCTGCGTGATGTTCATCGCCATGCCGTCGACCGGAATGCTCGCGGGATACATGCCGTCGAGCCGTGCGCCGTTCCAGTACATCTGCTCGCGCGGGCCCGGGACGTTCGAGATCGTCACCGAATAGGCGGGGAATTTGTCGGCGGTGCGCGTCAGCGCGGTGAGCATCATCGGGAAGCTGGTGATCGCGGTATAGAGCTGGATCTGCGCCGCGGTCATCGCGCGCAGCTGCGCCTTTGCCGAGTTCATCGATTCCTGGATCATCGCCATGCGCGTCGCCGGATCGTCGATATGCGTCGCCAGATTGGCGGTCACCGACGCGACCGAATTGCCCGAATCCACATCGTCCTTCGGCCGGATCGACACTGGCGCCATGGCTTTCAGCGGCTTGTCGGGCAGCTCGTTCAGCGATTGCAGATATTTGCGCATCGCCCCCGCGCACATGCCGAGCACCGCGTCATTGATCGTGCCGTCATAGGCCTTGCCCATCGCGCGCACGCGTTCGAGCGACCAGCTTTGCGCGACGAAGCGGCGCGCGCCGGTGATGTTGCGGTTGAAGCTGGTGCGCGGCACCCCGGCAAAGGGCGTCGCGAGGCCGTCGCCGCCGATGCCGAACATCGCCGCGAGATACTGGTTCATCGCCTTGGTCACGCCGACGCTGTTGCCCCATTGCTCCTTCAGGAAATCGCCGATCGCCTTGATGTCGGTCAGGTTCGGACGCGCGGGCTTTTTCGGCGACGGGAACTGGCGCTTATAGGCTTCATAGGCCTCGACCGAGAGCGGCGAGGCGGCGCGCCGATCCTCGGGGTCCGCCGACAGCATCGAGTTATAGAAATGAATGCTCGCCGCGCCGTCCATCAGCGCGTGGTGGACCTTCTTGAAGGTCGCGATCTGCCGATTCGGCAGGCCGGAGATCAGCGTGATCTCCCATAAGGGCCGCGTGCGGTCGAGCAGCCCGGAATGGAGGCGCGAGGCGAGTTCGAACATCTCGCGGTAGCGCCCGGGCTTGGGCAGCGCCGCGGCGCGGACATGATAGTGCATGTCGATGTCGCGGTCGGGGGTGAGCCGGATCGGGCCGTACTGGCCGAAGGGGGTCAGTTTCAGCACTTCGCTGAATGGCCGCCTGAGGCCTTCCGACTGGCGAAGCAGCGTAAGCTGTTCGTTCAGCCACTCGGTCTCGTCGACGCCTTCGGGCAAAGTGTAGAGATTGATGCCGCCGATGTGCATCGGCATCTCGCGACTCTCGCCCCACAGGAACATCGCGTCGGTCACCGGCATCAACCGCATCGGCAGCTCTCCCCACTTAAAAATGCTGCATCATTTGACGCGCAGCATGACAGGGGGCGTTGGCGTGTCAAGCACGGCCGGCGATCAATAAATAGGGACGGTCCCCATTTAATCGCATGATTCCGGACGCGCCGCCGGCCGTCCCAATTAAATAGGGACAGTCCCTATTTATTGCCTGCGCGGACAGGATTGGCGGAGGCGGGCGAACCCGTTATCGCTGTCCCATGGCCAAGCTCTATTTCTATTATGCCAGCATGAACGCGGGCAAATCGACGACGCTGCTGCAGGCGGATTTCAACTATCGCGAGCGCGGCATGGAAACGATGCTGTGGACCGCGGCGCTCGATGATCGTTACGGCGCGGGGCAGGTGACGAGCCGCATCGGGCTGATGGCCGAAGCGCATAAATTCGACCCCGACAGCGAGTTGTTCGCGGCGGTGATCGCCGAAAACGCCGAACGCCCGCTTGCCTGCATACTCGTCGACGAGGCGCAGTTCCTGACGCGCGCGCAAGTGCTCGACCTCGCGCGGCTCGCCGACGAGGCGGACATCCCGGTGCTTTGCTATGGCCTTCGCACCGATTTTTCGGCCGAGCTTTTTCCGGGATCGGCGGCGCTGCTCGGTATCGCCGACGCGCTCGTCGAATTGAAGGCGGTGTGCGAATGCGGCCGCAAGGCGACGATGAACCTGCGGGTCGACGAGAGCGGCCGCGCGGTCGTCGAGGGTGCGCAGACCGAGATCGGCGGTAACGACCGCTATGTCGCGATGTGCCGGCGCCATTTCATGGCGAAGCGGCGCGAAGCCGCGGAGGCGCTGACCGATGCTTGACCGTCTCTATACCGAACTCGCCGACGGCGACCTGCGGCTCGTCAAGCTGGCCGAGCCGCATCGCGCGGCGCTGCGCGCCGCCTGCGCCGCCGATGCCGACGTCTGGCCGATCTATTCGTCGAGCTTCGGTCCCGACCATTTCGACCAGAGTTTCGACACGCTGATCGGCGGCAAGTTTCGCATGCCCTATGCGATCTTCGACGGCGAGCGGCTGGTCGGCATGACCGCCTGGCTGCGTCCCGACATGTCCGCGCAGACGGTCGAGATCGGCAACAGCTACATCCACCCCGATGCGCGCGGCACGGGTCTCAACGGGCGGCTCAAAAAGCTGATGATCGACCACGCCTTCGCGGCCGGCATCCGCCGCATCGAATTCCGCATCGATGAGCGGAACAAACGCAGCCAGGCGGCGGTCGCCAAGCTCGGCTGTACCAAGGAAGGCGTGCTCCGGTCCGAGCGCATCACCTGGACCGGTTATGTGCGCGATACGGGACTCTGGTCGCTGCTCGCGGGTGAGTGGCGCGTACGTCCTTAATCCGTCATCCCGGCGAAGGCCGGGATCTCACCGGTGCGTAAGGGCGGGAGGTCGAGATCCCGGCCTTCGCCGGGATGACGGAATAGTTTGGGTCAGCATCAGTTCAGGCTGCCGTTGCTAAAAGCGTCGCCGTTATGAAACAGAAACTCGCACTCTCCCTGGCCGCCATGCTGCTTCCCCTTTCCGCGGCGGCGGCCATCGAGCCGGCCGAGGAACCGCGCGCGCTCGGCGTCGAGGCGAGCATCGTCTTCCCCAGCGACAGCTCGATCCGCAACTGGCGGGCCGACCGCGGCCGCGGCATCTGGATTCAGGACCGCCAGCGCAACTGGTATTACGGCACCTTCGCCGGCTTTTGCCGCGACGTCGATTTCGCGCAGGCGATCGGGGTCGAAACGCGCGGCGCCGGGCGGCTCGACAAGTTCGCGTCGATCATCGTGCGCGGCGAACGCTGCCCGCTGACCTCCTTCGTGACATCGGCGCCGCCGCCGTCAAAGCGCGACAAGGCGAAGGACATCATGGGCGAAAAGCCCGCGGCAAATTGACAATTGCCGCCCGGCGCGCCTAGCGGCGCTGCGATGAACGGCTGGATCATATTCGACAAACCCGTGGGGCTCGGCTCGACGCAGGCGGTCGGCGCGGTGAAGCGCGTGTGCCGCGAGGCGGGGCTCGGCAAGGTCAAGGTCGGCCATGGCGGCACGCTCGACCCGCTGGCATCGGGGGTGCTGCCGATCGCGCTCGGCGAGGCGACCAAGCTCTGCGGGCGGATGCTCGATGCGAGCAAGGTTTACGATTTCACGGTGCGGTTCGGCACCGAGACTGCCGGGCTCGACGCCGAGGGCGAGGTTGTGGCGACGAGCGATGTGCGGCCGACGATTGCGGAGGTGGAAGCGGTGCTGCCGCGCTTCACCGGTCCGATCGAGCAGGTGCCGCCCGCTTTTTCGGCGATCAAGATCGACGGCCAGCGGGCGTATGACCTCGCGCGCAAGGGCGAAGCGGTCGAGATGAAGGCGCGGGCGGTGACGGTCTACGCTCTTTCCCCCCTCCCCTTCGGGGGAGGGGTTGGGGGTGGGGGCTCTCGGTCTGAAGCAGCATTTACCGATGGCCCCCACCCCAACCCCTCCCCTGAAGGGGAGGGGCTTGATGAGATTACCCTCACCGCGCATGTTTCGAAGGGCACCTATATTCGCTCCCTCGCACGCGACATCGCCCATGCCGTCGGCAGCGTTGGGCACGTCACCATGCTGCGCCGCACCAGGGCGGGGCCGTTCGACCTGGCACAGGCGATTTCGCTGGACAAATTAAACGCTTTCGGTCAAGGCGCCGCCCAATCAGAAATTATTCTGCCGCTCGAGGCAGGGCTGGTCGACATCCCGGCTCTGAACCTTTCCCCGGAAGCGGCAGGGGCGATCCGTCAGGGTCGCGTCTGGGCCGGGGTAGCTACGGATGACGGGCTCTATTGGGGAAGGGACAGCGACATGCGTCCCGTCGCCCTGATCGAGGCTTTGGCGGGAACGCTGAAGGTCGTCCGGGGCTTCAATCTGTAAACAAGGATGTTCGAGGAAAAAAGTTCATGTCGATTACCGCCGAGCGCAAAGCCGAAGTCATCAAGGACAATGCCCGCGACAAGAGTGATACCGGTTCGCCGGAAGTCCAGGTCGCGATCCTGACCGACCGCATCAACACGCTGACCGATCATTTCAAGGCGCACCACAAGGACAACCACAGCCGCCGCGGCCTCCTGATGATGGTCAACAAGCGGCGCACCCTCCTCGCCTATCTGAAGAAGAAGGACGAGGGTCGCTATCAGGCACTGATCGCGAAGCTGGGTCTCCGCAAATAAGAATTTCTGGCGGCCCCGGACTTCCGGGGCCGCTGTCATATTGGCTCCGCGCAACGTGCCGGACCACAGGGCCGCTCCCGCATCCGGCGGGACCGCCATCGGGGCAGACAGACGCCCTACACCGCCCCGGGCCGGATTGCCCGGACACAGAGGCCCCGCCCGGCATAGGGCCCGGCGGGCGAAGGAAACACCATGTTTGACGTGAAAAAAGTATCGATCGAGTGGGGCGGTGAAACGCTGACCCTCGAAACGGGCAAGGTTGCCCGTCAGGCCGATGGCGCGGTTGTCGCGACGCTCGGCGAAACGATGGTCCTGGCCGCGGTGACCGCCGCCAAGACGGTCAAGGAAGGGCAGGACTTCTTCCCGCTTACCGTCCACTATCAGGAAAAATATTCGGGCGCGGGCCGCATCCCCGGCGGCTTCTTCAAGCGCGAGCGCGGCGCGACCGAAAAGGAAACTTTGGTTTCGCGTTTGACCGATCGTCCGATCCGTCCGCTGTTCCCCGAAGGTTTCTACAACGAAATCAACGTCATTGCCCAGGTCTTGAGCTATGACGGCCACAATGAGCCCGACATCCTGGCGATGGTCGCGGCGTCGGCCGCGCTCACCATTTCGGGCGTGCCCTTCATGGGCCCGATCGGCGCCGCGCGCGTCGGTTATGTCGATGGCGAATATATATTGAACCCGACCGACGCGCAGGTTGCCGAAGGCGACCTCGACCTCGTCGTCGCCGCCACCTACGATGCGGTGATGATGGTCGAATCCGAAGCCAATGAGCTGTCGGAAGAGATCATGCTCGGCGCCGTGCTGTTCGCGCACGACGCGTGCAAGGAGGTCGTCAAGGCGATCGTGAAGCTGGCCGAACAGGCTGCCAAGGATCCCTGGGACATGGCCGAACAGGGCGACCTGTCGGCTGCCAAGGACAAGCTGAAGAAGCTGATCGGCAAGGACATCGCCGCCGCTTACAAGCTGACCGACAAATCGGCCCGTTCGAACGCGCTCAACGAAGCGCGCGCGAAGGCGAAGGCCGCTTTCGCCGACGCCGCGCCGCAGGACCAGATGGCCGCCGGCAAGCTGGTGAAGAAGCTCGAAGCCGAAATCGTTCGCGGCGCCATCCTCAAGGACGGCAAGCGCATCGACGGCCGCACGACGACGCAAATTCGTCCCATCCTTGCCGAAACGCACTTCCTCCCCCGCGCCCACGGCTCGGCGCTGTTCACGCGCGGCGAGACGCAGACGATCGCGACCTGTACCCTTGGCACCAAGGACAGCGAGCAGATGATCGACGGTCTCAACGGCCTCAGCTACTCGAACTTCATGCTGCACTATAACTTCCCGCCCTATTCGGTCGGCGAAGTCGGTCGTTTCGGGGCGCCCAGCCGCCGCGACATCGGTCATGGCAAGCTCGCATGGCGGGCGCTGCACGCGGTGCTGCCGACGAAGGACGAATTCCCCTACACGATCCGCATCACCAGCGACATCACCGAGTCGAACGGCTCGTCGTCGATGGCGTCGGTTTGCGGCGGTTCGCTGGCCATGATGGACGCCGGCGTTCCGCTTAAGCGTCCGGTTTCGGGCATCGCGATGGGCCTGATCCTCGAAGGTAAGGATTTCGCGATCCTGTCGGACATCCTTGGCGACGAGGATCACCTCGGCGACATGGATTTCAAGGTGGCGGGCACGTCCGAAGGCATCACCACGATGCAGATGGACATCAAGATCGCGGGTATCACGCGCGACATCTTCGAAGCCGCGCTGAACCAGGCGAAGGAAGGCCGCGCGCACATCCTCGGCGAAATGGCGAAGGCGCTGGGCGAAGCCCGCACCGAGCTGTCGGCGCATGCGCCGCGCATCGAAACGATGCAGATCGACAAGTCGAAGATCCGCGACATCATCGGTACCGGCGGCAAGGTGATCCGCGAGATCGTCGCGACCACCGGCGCCAAGGTCGACATCGACGACGAAGGCCTGATCAAGATCTCGTCGAGCGACCTCGACCAGATCGAGGCGGCCCGCAAGTGGATTTCGGGCATTGTCGAGGAAGCCGAAGTCGGCAAAATCTATGACGGCAAGGTCGTCAACCTCGTCGATTTCGGGGCGTTCGTGAACTTCATGGGCGGCAAGGACGGCCTCGTCCACGTCAGCGAAATCGCCAACGAGCGCGTCGAAAAGGTCTCGGACGTCCTGGCCGAAGGTCAGGAAGTCAAGGTCAAGGTCCTCGAGATCGACCCGCGCGGCAAGGTTCGCCTGTCGATGCGCGTCGTGAATCAGGAAACCGGCGAAGAACTCGAAGACACGCGTCCGCCGCGTGAACCCCGCAGCGACCGTGGTCCCAGAGGCGATCGGGGCCGTGATGGCGGTGACCGTGGCGACCGCGGCCCGCGTGGCGGTGGTGGCCGCGATCGCGGCCCGCGCCGTGACGGCGGCGGCGACCGCGGTCCGCGCCGCGAGCGCAGCGAAGGTCCGGAAGATCAGGGCCATGTGCCCGACTTCCTGAAGGACTAAGGCTTTCGCCAAAGGAACAGGAAAGGGGTCGCCGTGGCGGCCCCTTTTTTGTTGCGGGTCATGGGGCGGCTTTGGGGTGGGGAGCGGACGTTAGCCCTCTCCCCTTCAGGGGAGAGGGTTGGGAGAGGGGGCTGAAGCGGTTCATGCCCCTCTCAACTTCGGCTAGCCGGGCAAGCCGGCAAGCCTGCGTATCTCTCCCCTGAAGGGGAGAGAGCAATTCTTACAATGTCGCCTTTCGGCCGCCTCCGGTCATAAAGAAAGGGCCGCTTGCGCGGCCCTTTCCTTCAGCATTGCGGGTGCATCAGCCGAACAGCCGCTCGGCATAGACCTCGCGCAGGCGCGTCCAATTATCCCAGTGCGGCGCCGCCGGCGTTTCGCGCGCGCGCGCTTCGAGCACGTCGAGGTGCGCGTGCCAGCCGGCGCTGACATTGAGCAGCACCTCGGGATCCTCGATGCGCTTGTGAACGATGGTGAGCAGCACCTCGTCGCCCCGTTCGTCGAGCGTGAAGGTCACGCCGCCGGTGCTGCCCCAACTGATCGACAAGCGGCGTGGCGCATCGATCGCCGTGACCTCGCACGTCATCCGGTGCTCATCGCCAAAGCCTTCGGGGCGCGTCCCCGACGGGTCGGTGAGCTCGTCGTTGCGCCAGACGAGATCGACCGGCGCGCCGGCCATCTGCTTCATCGCGCCCGCGGCAAGCCATTGGCGGCGAAGCTCGCTGTCGGTCAGATAGGCCCAGATGCGTGTCGCGGGCCCCGGAAGGAGGCGGGTGATTGTCAGCGTCGCAGGTTCGGTGAGCAGGCCGAAATGATCTTGTTCAAGCATCGTCGTCATCGTCATTCTCCTTCTTTGCCGGGAGGGGCTTCTTTGGGGGGAGGGGGGGGCGTGGCATCCTTTGCGCGCAGAATTTTCTCGAGCACGTCGAGGCGATCGGTCCAGAAGCGGCGATAGATGCCGATCCACCGGTCGGCACGCATCAGCGGCACCGGATCGAGGCTGCACATATGCGTCCGGCCGCGGATATCGCGGCGGACCAGCCCGGCGGCCTCGAGCACCTTGATATGCTTCGACGCCGCGGCGAGCGACATGGCGAACGGTTCGGCGAGTTCGCCGACGGTGCGTTCGCCGGCGGCAAGTTCGCCCAGCATAGCGCGTCGCGTCGTATCGCCAAGCGCGTGAAAGATCGTGTCGAGCGTGTGCGAATCATGTTCAACCATGTGGTTGAATATGAAGGCTCGATTTTAATTGTCAACCGATCGGTTGAATTATTCGGAATCGCCTCCCGCGATCCGGCGCCCCGCATCCTCGTCGTAGAGCGACCAGTCGGCGGGGCATTTGTTCACCGGCTTCGGCAGCCCCTGCATGCCCTCAATCACCCAGCAATCGTTGAAGATCGAGCAATAGCAGGACCGCACCGCGAGTTTCCACCGCTCGGCGTTGAAGGCGCGCCAGACCTTCTCCGACGCGGGGGTGCGCGGCAGGCTGACGATCTCGATGCTCTCGCCGGGGCGTATCGCGATGCGGCTCGACGGTGAGGTCGCGAAGGACAGGCCGCGCGCGTCGGTCGCGCCGCAACAGCGTTCGAGCAGATCGACCGGCGTCGCGATCGGCTGGCCCCGATAGCGGATCTCGATCGGGCCGAGGATCGCCGGGCCGACGCCATTGTTCGTCAGCGTCAGCGAAATATCCGTATTGCCCTCGTCATCGACATTGCTGGTCCCGAAGGTGACGAAGGGCATGACGCCGCCGGTCTGCATCTTCTGCGTCGCATCGGCCTGCACGAAAGCGAACCAGGCGAGCGCGAGCGAGGCGATCAGCGCGGGCAGGCCGATGAGAAAATGCGCGGTGGTGATGAGCGGGAGGTAGCGCAGGAAGCGCGACCCGACGTCGACCGCGGCCGACGGCGCGGCGGCGGGCTCGGTTTCGCGGGGCGGAATCTCGTCCATCGCTTCTTCTGCCTTGGTTGTTCGCGGGCGTGCGGAGCTTGCCTAGCGTGCCTTGGGCGCTTTTCCAACACCGGCGGGGCGGCTTCGGCGCGAACGCCGGGCGTGCGAAAGCGCTCGCATCGCCGGCGCGATTGCGTTTATGATCGGCGCCATGCTGACCCTTTTCGCCGCGCTCGCGCTCGCCGCTCAATCGACTCCCATACCCCCGCAGGCAACCCAATTGCCGCCGCCGGTGCCGCCGATTCCGGCGCCCGTCACTCCCGTGGTCGAGGCCGACACGCGGCCCTATGTCGCGCTCGTCACCGATCTCGGCACGATCATAGTGCGGGTCGAGGACAAGCGTGCGCCGATCACGGCGGCGAACTTTCTGCGCTACATCGATGCGAAACGGCTCGACGGCTTTAAATTCTATCGCTCGACGAAGAGCTGGGGCCCGGCGAACCAGCTGATCCAGGCGGGCAATCGCGGCGATGCGCGCCGGAATTTTCCGCCCATCGCGCACGAGCCGACGACGATAACCGGCCTCACCAACTGCAAGGGCGCGCTGTCGATGGCGCGGCTCAACCCCGGCGATGCGACGAGCGACTTCTTCCTGCTGCTGTCGGACATCAAGGACTTCGATGCCGATGCGCCGGGCGGCGACGGCGCGGGTTTCGCGGTTTTCGGCGAAATGGTCGGCGGCGCCGACGTCGCCGAGGCCATTTTCAACGCGCCGATTTCGCCCACTGCGGGCGAGGGTGTGATGGTCGGGCAGATGCTCGAGCCGCAAGTGACGATCAAGACCGCGCGCCGCGTATCCGCGCCGGCCGATGCTCCGGCGGGCTGTGTCGTCAAAACGCCGTAAAGCCGCGCCCGACCCCCATCATTTATTTTGCGTTCATCCGCGCTGTGGCTATACCGCGCGCATGACTCAGCGTTCCTCCTTGCGCGTCACGACGCGCCTGCTCGCCGCCACCCTCGTGATCACCCCCTTGCTGGCGGCCTGCGCCGGCGGCGGCGGGGTCAAGAAGGACACGCGTTACGTCGCGCGCGACGTCAATACGCTGTACCGCGCGGCGCAGGACCGGCTCGACCGCAAACAATATGGGCTGGCCGCGGCATTGTTCGATGAGGTCGAGCGCCAGCACCCCTATTCGCCGTGGGCACGCCGCGCGCAGCTGATGAGTTCGTTCAGCTATTATATGGACCGCGAATATACGCCGGCGATCGAGGCCGCGCAGCGCTTCCTCGCGATCCATCCGGGCAACAAGGACGCGCCCTACGCCTATTATCTGATCGGCATTTCCTATTATGAGCAGATCAGCGACGTCACCCGCGACCAGAAAATCACCCAGCAGGCGCGCGCCGCGCTCGGCGAGGTGATCCGCCGCTATCCCGACACCCGCTATGCCGCCGATGCGCGGCTGAAGGTCGATCTGGTGCAGGACCATCTCGCGGGCAAGGAAATGGAAATCGGCCGTTTCTATCAGCGCAGCTCCAACTGGCTCGCCGCATCGATCCGCTTCCGCGAGGTCGTCGACAAATATCAGACGACCAGCCACGCCGCCGAGGCGCTCTACCGCCTCACCGAATGCTATCTCGCGCTCGGCATCCCGGCCGAGGCGAAGAAGTCGGCGGCGGTGCTCGGCGCCAACTATCCCGGCAATGAATGGTACCAGCGCGCGTACAAGCTGATGCAGAAGCACGCCCCGAGCGCTTGATTGCGGCGGGAATAGATTCTGCCTTTGTTCTGCGGTAAGGACGGCCCGTGCTGACCGCCTTGTCCATCGCCAATATCGTTCTGATCGAACGGCTCGACCTCGACTTCGAGGCGGGGCTCGGCGTACTCACCGGCGAAACGGGGGCGGGCAAGTCGATCCTGCTCGACGCGCTCGGGCTCGCGCTCGGCGCGCGCGCCGACAGCGCGCTGGTGCGGCAGGGGAGCGGGCAAGCGCAGGTGACGGCCAGCTTCACTCCGCCTGCGGCGGACACGCCGCTTGGCGCGCTCCTCGCCGATAACGAGATCGCGCTGGAGGCGGGCGAGCCGCTGCTGATCCGCCGCACCTTGAAGGCCGATGGCGGCAGCCGCGCCTTCCTCAACGACCAGCCCTGCTCGGCCGCCTTGCTGCGCGAAGTCGGCGGCCATCTGGTCGAAATTCATGGCCAACATGACGACCGCGGGCTGCTCGCGCCTGCCGGGCACCGAGCCTTGCTCGACGCCTATGCGCGCGCCGACACCGGCGCCGTGGCGGCCGCGCATGCGGCGTGGCGCGCCGCGGAGGACAAACTCGCCGCCGCGCGTGCCGCCATTTCCGAAGCCGAGCGCGACCGCGAATGGCTCGAACATTGCGTCGCCGAATTGCAGGCGCTTGGCCCCCAGCCGGGCGAGGAAGCCGAACTCGCCGAAGCGCGCGCCGCGATGCAGAAGGGCGAGCGGATCGCGGGCGATCTCGGCGCGATCCTCGAAGCCTTCGACGGCAGCGCGGGCGGCCCGGCGCTGCTGCGCGGCGCGGCGCGGCGGCTCGACCGGCTCGCGGGCGATCACCCGCTGCTCGCCGAGGCGCTGGCGGGGCTCGATCGCGCGATCATCGAGGCCGACGAGGCCGAGACCAGGCTCCACGAAGCCGCGCGCGCGATGGAATATGACCCCGAACGACTCGAGGCGACCGAGACGCGCTTGTTCGAACTGCGTGCGATGGCGCGCAAACATAACGTCCAGCCCGACGAACTCGCCGAACTCACCGGCACACTCGCCGCAAGGCTCGACGCGATCGAGGGCGGCAGCGCGGGGCTGGCGAAGCTCGAAGCCGCCGTTGCCGCAACCGCATCGGCCTATACCCATGCCGCAACCGCCCTGTCCGACCAGCGCGCCAAGGCCGCCGTCCGCCTCGACGCCGCGGTCGCGGGCGAACTCGTACCGCTCAAGCTCGACGCGGCGCGGTTCCAGACCGCAATCGAACGCCTGCCCGCCGAACGCTGGGGCGCCGAGGGGATCGACCGCGTCGAATTTCTCATTTCGACCAACCCCGGCGCGCCTTTCGCGCCGCTCGCGAAGATCGCGTCGGGCGGCGAACTCTCGCGCTTCATCCTCGCATTGAAGGTCGCGCTCGCCGAAGAGGGCGGCGCCGACACGATCATCTTCGACGAAATCGACCGCGGCGTCGGCGGCGCGGTCGCGAGCGCGATCGGTGACCGGCTGGCGCGGCTTTCGGGCGCGGGCAAGCAATTGCTCGCGGTGACGCACAGCCCGCAGGTCGCGGCGAAAGGCGCCTTCCATTTCATCATCGCCAAATCGAGCGAGGGAATTGTCACCCGAACCAGCGTCCACGCCCTCGACGACGCCGGCCGCCGCGAGGAAATCGCGCGTATGCTCTCGGGCGCCGAAGTGACCGCGGAAGCGCGCGCGCAGGCCGAGAAGTTGCTGGAGGTGGCTTGATGTCGATAATAATTGAGACTGATCACAACAAGGCGAAATCATCGTCAGCAATTGGGACTCTGACTCCTCAGATATCCGATTCGCAGTCAATATTTAAATTTATTTCACTTTCTACAAAGACATCTTGGACGTATTTGGAGAGAACCATTAAAGAAAGCGTCCTAGTTGGCAGCACTTCTACCGCATTGAATGATCCGTTTGAACTTTGTCCTGTATTAATTGATGATCTGTCGAAAGAATCTATAAAAGAATCTCTTAAGTTCTACAGTAAAGGTGGATCTGCCTGTCAAATGGATCCCGAGTTCGATCTCGAAGATTTGGAAAGTTGGCGAGAAAAATGCCGAAGAACGTATAGGGGCACTGTTAGGCGTGCAAGAATTCTCTCATTTAGTGACAATCTGGATTCTCCGTTGTTATGGTCCCATTACGCGGCGGCACATAAAGGGGCTTGTCTTCATTTTACAGGTCGAGCGTTCAATGAGATGAGATATAGAAAAGGGGTTGTCTCATATAAAAGGCAACGGCCAACTCTTCCTTTCAGTTTATTGCTCAGGGCATTGACATACCGAAAAGAAGAATGCTTGGACGAAGAATTTCAAAGAGTGCAATCTGAGCTTAATGATTCTATGTTTTTTACAAAGCCTTCAGACTGGTCGTATGAAGGAGAGTATAGAGTAATATACAATGGTGATACGGAAACTGGTGCAGAGTTCAATCAGGCTGGACTAATAGAAGTCATACTGGGTTCTCGGATGTCCGACGAGAATGAGGAAAGGCTCAGAGCGCTGTTGGCTGATTCTGCATTCGAGAAAATTGCCGTTCGCAAAGCAAAAATATCTCATCGTACTTTCTCTGTTGACCTTGAGAGTTGACGTGACGGCGCACCCGCTCGACCGTCCCATCTGGAGCATGCTCACCGGACGGCAGGCGCATCTTGCCGAGGGGGAGGCTCCAGCGCTGCGGATCGATCGCGGCTATGGCGTGTTCGGGGTTGCCGCCGACACCGGCGCCGAGGCGCAGGCGGCGCTGGCCGCGTTAATACCGGACGATCGCGAACTCTGGATCGTCGAGGGTGAGCCCTGGCCGGTGCCCGACGGCACGCGCGAGGTGAAGCGCGCGGTGCTTGCGCAAATGGTCGCCGACGGCGCGCCGCCGGCCGCGCGTCAGGGCGAATCCGCGATCCTCGCGCTCGGCGAGGCCGACGCGGCCGAAATGGCGGCGCTCGCCGATCATGCCAAGCCCGGCCCCTGGGGGCCGACGACACATCGTTACGGCCCCTTCTTCGGAGTCCGCGAAGCGGGGCGGCTGCTCGCGATGGCGGGGCAGCGTATCCTCGTTCCAGGCATGGCCGAGGTCAGCGGCGTCGCGACATGGGCCGATTGCCGCGGGCGCGGGCTCGCGCGGGCGCTGATCGGGCATGTCATGCGCGAAATGGTGGCGCGCGGCGAGACGCCCTTCCTGCACAGCTATGCCGACAATGCGGGGGCGATCGCCCTCTATGAATCGCTCGGTTTCCGCATCCGCCGCGAGGTCCATGTGCTGGTGCTCGCCAAATGAACCGTCGCGAGCATCTCGCCGTGATGCTTGCGATGGCGGCGGCGCTGCTCCCCGCGACGAAACTCCGCGCATTGGAGGCGAAGATGGAAGAAGCCGATCCGCAATATGGCCTGCTCGGCCAGATGATGGCGCAGCCCGGTCAGCGCGCCGCGCTCGTCGCGATCCTCTCCGGAGGGACAGGCAAGATGCCCGGCAACATCGCCTATCTGATCGGCGAGGATAGCGCGAACCCCGACGCGATCTGGATCGTCGAACTGTGGGACAGCAAGGAGGCGCACGCCGCCTCGCTGAAGCTGCCCGCGGTGCAGGCAACGATCGCAAAGGGACGCCCGCTGATCGCCGGATTTGGCACTCGCGCCGAATTCACGCCGGTGGCAAAGACCGGTGCATGACCGAAATCGAATCGCTGTCCGAGGCCGCGGCCGCCAATGAACTGATGCGGCTGGCGAAGCAGATCGCCCATCACAGCAAGCGTTATCATGCCGAGGATGCGCCCGAGATTTCGGACGCCGACTATGACGCGCTCGTCCGCCGCAATAACGAGATCGAGAACGCCTTTCCGCAGCTGATCCGCGCCGACAGCCCGAACAATCAGGTCGGCGCCGCGGTCGAGGGCTCGCCGCTCGCCAAGGTCGCGCACGCCCAGCGCATGATGAGCCTCGACAACGCCTTCGCCGCCGAGGATGTCGAGGAGTTCGCCGCGCGCGTCCGGCGCTTCCTCAATTTGGGCGCGGACGCCGCGGTCGCGATGACCGCCGAGGACAAGATCGACGGCCTCTCCTGCTCGCTGCGCTATGAAAAGGGCCGGCTCGTGCAGGCCGCGACGCGCGGCGACGGCAGCGTCGGCGAGGACGTCACCGCCAACGTCCGCCACATCGCCGACATCCCGCAGGAGCTGAAGGGCGCTGCGCCCGATGTCTTCGAGATCCGCGGCGAGGTCTATATGGCCAAGACCGATTTCACCGCACTCAACGCGCGCCTGCTCGCCGAGGCCGACGACCCCGAAAAGGCCCGCCAGTTCGCCAATCCGCGCAACGCCGCCGCGGGCTCGCTGCGCCAGAAGGATGCGAGCGTCACCGCGTCACGCCCCTTGCGTTTCCTCGCGCACGGCTGGGGTGAGGTCAGCGCGCTTCCCGCCGATACCCAAGATGGTGTGATGAAAGCGATCGCGGGCTGGGGCGTCCCGGTGTCGCCGCTGCTGAAACGCTATGAGGGCGTCGAGGACGTCCTCGCGCATTATGCCGAAATCGAGCGCCGCCGCGCCGAGATGGATTATGACATCGACGGTGTTGTCTACAAGGTCGACCGGCTCGACTGGCAGCAAAGGCTGGGCTTCGTCGCCAAGGCGCCACGCTGGGCGATCGCGCACAAATTCCCCGCCGAACGCGCGCAGACGACGTTGGAAGCCATCGACATCCAGGTCGGCCGCACCGGCAAGCTCACCCCCGTCGGCCGGCTCACCCCGGTCACCGTCGGCGGCGTGGTCGTATCGAACGTCACGCTCCACAACCGCGACGAGATCGGCCGGCTCGGGGTGCGCCCCGGCGACCGCGTCGTCATCCAGCGCGCGGGCGACGTGATCCCGCAGGTCGTCGAGAATCTCACCCGCGGCGAGGATCGCGCGGCCTTCGCCTTCCCCGACCATTGCCCGGTGTGCAAAAGCGAGGCGGTCGCCGAAGAGGGCGAGGTCGACGTGCGCTGCACCGGCGGCCTCATCTGTAACGCGCAGAAATTCGAGCGCCTGCGCCACTTCGTCAGCCGCGGCGCGCTCGACATCGAGGGGTTGGGCGAAAAGAGCATCCAGGAGTTTCTCGACCTCGGCTGGCTCGACAAGGGGCCCGCCGACATCTTCCGCCTCAAGGCGCACCGCGCCGAACTGCTCGGGCGCGAGGGGTGGAAGGAAAAATCGGTCGACAATCTCTTCGCCGCGATCGAGGCGAAGCGCGCGCCCGACGCCGCGCGCCTGCTGTTCGGGCTCGGCATCCGCCACGTCGGCGCGGTGACCGCGCGCGATCTGCTCAAGGGGCTGGGCGACATCGCGAGGCTTCCCGCAAAGGCGGCCGAAATCCACGCCTATCTGGAAGCGAACCCGCAGGGCGAGGGCGAATCCGACGGCAAATATATGACGCGCAAGGTCGAGGCGTTCAAATCGATCCTCGAAGTCCGCGCCGATGGCATCGGCCCCGCCGTCGCCGAGGCGCTCGCCGATTTCTTCCACGAACCGCACAACCGCGACCTGTGGGACGATCTGCTCTCCGAAGTCGCGCCGCCGCTTTACGTCGTCGAGACGCGGACAAGCGAGGTGTCGGGGATGACGGTCGTCTTCACTGGCAAGCTCGAAACGATGAGCCGCGACGAAGCAAAATCTCAAGCAGAGGCGCTCGGCGCCAAGGCCGCGGGCAGCGTCAGCGCGAAGACCGACCTCGTTGTCGCGGGGCCCGGCGCGGGCTCGAAGCTCAAGCAGGCGAGCGCGCTCGGCATCCGCGTGATCGATGAGGCGGAGTGGGCGGAGATTGTCGCCGCAGCGGGTTGACGAACACCCTATTTCCGTTCGCCCTGAGCTTGACGAAGGGCTGTTCTTCTTTCTTTCAACGTTGCAAGAAAGAACGGTCCTTCGACAAGCTCAGGGCAAACGGGAAAAGGGGAAGCCCGGTACATGGCAAAGCGTGACTATCTTCAGAATCTGATGCGCGATCTCGAATCGCACACCGAGGTGCGGCGGTTCGGCAGCGGGTGGCTCTCGGGCTTCTTCGGTCTGCTGTTCGCGATCGCGGGCTTCCTCATGGTGATCGCGCTGCGCTTCCCCGACTGGTTCGCGACGCCCGAACTCGAAATTCTCAAGGATTGGGGCGGTTTTCGCGGCTTCGTCCACGCGACCTTGCTCGTCAGCTACGGCCTCTCGCTGCTCAGCCTGCTGCTGCGCCCGCGCAAAGTGCTCGGCCTTACCGCGCTGATGATCGGGCTCGCCGCGATCCTCGTCGGCGGCGCGAACGTCCAGCCGCAGGAGACGCGCGACTGGGGCATTTTCTTCGGGCTCGACTTCTTCGTCGTCAACCTGCTCGTCACCGGCTTCATGTTCGCGCCGCTCGAACGCGCCTTCCCGCATCGCCGGACGCAGCGCCTGTTCCGCACTGAATGGCGCGAGGATCTCTTCTATTATCTCGTCAGCACGATGTTCGTGCAGGTGCTGGGCTTCCTCGCGCTCGCGCCGTCGACGATCATCAATGCGAATACGAGCAATTGGGAAGCGTTCCGCGCCACCATCGCCTCGCTGCCATGGATCGTCCAGTTCGTCATCGTGCTCGTCGCGTCGGACGTGGCGCAATATTTCTTCCATCGCAGCTTCCACCGTTACCCCTTCCTCTGGGGTTTCCACGCGGTGCACCACAGCGCGAAATCGATGGATTGGCTCGCGGGGTCGCGGATGCACTTCGCCGAGATCATCCTGCTCCGCTCGATCACCTCGCTGCCGCTGTTCACGCTCGGTTTCTCGGCCTCGGTGATGCAGGCCTATATCGGCTTCGTCTATGTCTGGTCGTCGCTGCTCCACGCCAATGTCGGCGGCAATTTCAACCGGCTCGGCCACTGGATCGCGACTCCGCGCTTCCACCACTGGCACCATGGGCTGGAGCGCGAGGCGTTCGACGTCAATTTCGCGATCCATTTCCCGTGGATCGACAAGCTCTTCGGCACCTTCCACTTGCCGAAGGACCGCTGGCCCGAAAATTACGGCATCCCCGAAGATGTGCCCAAAGATTATTGGGGCCAGTTCCTCTACCCCTGGACGCGTACGGGCAAGAAGACCGACGAGACGCCCGCCGAATAGCAGGGGGCGAAGTGGGCAATCTGTCCGCTTGCCAGCCGCGCAGCCGCGCCATAAGGCGCGGGGCGTGGGCCTGCTCGCCGCCTTTCGCCGACCCGGCATCCTGCTGCTTCTGCCGCTGATGCTCGCGCTCGCCGCGCGAATGCTCGTCGCGCCGGGCTGGATGATCGAGAGCGACGCCGGCGGGTCGATCACCGTGCGCATCTGTTCGGACCCCGCCAACCCCGGCGGGATGGTCACGATTCCGCTCGAAAAAGCCGGTAGCCACGACGGCGGCGAGGCGCAGCAAAATTGCCCGTGGGGCGCGCTCGCGGGCGCGCCGATCGTTCCCGATCTGCCGGTCCTCGCCGCCGCGCCGATGGCCGTCGAGCCCGTCCCGGTCGCACCGCCTGCGCTCGGCTACGCACCGGGCATCGCCTCACCGCTGCCCCCGAGTACCGGGCCACCTTCCCTGACATAAATCCCGTCACCCCGGCGAAGGCCGGGGTCTCGCCCTCGCGCCCTGACGCGGCGTCGAGATCCCGGCCTTCGCCGGGATGACGATGTGAGATGTCGCGCTGGCCAAGCCGCGCGGCCCCATGCCTGTTTCCGGGAAGATTTTTCCAATGACGAATCTCATTCATCGCGGCGCGCCCTTGCTGGCGCTCGTTACCTGTATTGCCGCCATTCCCGCCCATGCCGAAGAGGCCGACTCGACGATCATCGTCACCGCGCCGCAGCTCACCAACGAAGCCGAAGAGCGCGCGGCGAAAACGGCGGGCGGCACCGACGTCGTCTCGCATGAAGATTATGCCGACAAGTCGATCGTCAGCTTGCGCGACACGCTCGCTTTCTCGCCCGGCGTCTATGTCCAGCCGCGATACGGGCAGGAAGTGCGCATCTCGATCCGCGGATCGGGCCTCTCGCGCGGCTATCATATGCGCGGGCTGACGCTGCTGCAGGACGGCGTGCCGATCAACCACGCCGACGACAATGGCGATTTCCAGGAACTGGAACCGATCTTCTTCGACCATCTTGAGGTGTATCGCGGGTCGAACGCGCTGCGCTTCGGCTCGGGCACGCTCGGCGGCGCGATCAACGGCGTGACGCCGACCGGACGGACCGCCGAGGGTATCTATCTGCGCGGCGATGTCGGCAGCTTCGACAGCGTGCGCGGGCTGGTCTCGGCCGGGGTCGCGACCGACCGCGTCGATGCGTGGGGGGCGATCAGCGCCGATACGTCGGACGGCGACCGCGATCATCTGAAGCGCAAGAGCGTCCGCTTCAACGGCAATGTCGGCATGCGGTTCAGCGATGTGGTGTCGAACCGGCTGTACGTCAGCGTCAACAGCATCGACCAGCAGCTCCCGAGCGCGCTGACGATGGAACAGGCGCTCACCACACCGCGCCTTGCCACCGCGGGGACGATCGCGGGCGACCATGGCCGCGACGTGGATTCGATCCGTATCCAGAACCGCACGCGCTTCGACTGGGGCGCGGTGAAGCTCGACGTCGGCGCCTTCGTCAACGCCAAGTCGCTCTATCACCCGATTTTTGAGGTGGTCGATCAGGAAGGACTCGATCGCGGCGGCTATTTCCGCCTCGATTACGCCGGCGACATCGTCGAAGCGACCTTCGGCGGCGAACTGCGCGTCGGCGACATCCGGGCAAAACGTTTCGTCAATCGGGGCGGCAAGCGCGGCGCGCTGCGCGTGAACGCCGACCAGCACGCGCGCGCGGCGTCGCTTTATGGTGAAGTCCGCGTCCGCCCGGTGGCGGAGCTGACGCTGATCGCGGGGGGCATCTATGCCGACGGGAAACGGCGGCAGGTGATGAATTTCAACGCCTCCGATCCGGCGCAGAACGGCACGGTCGGCCGCGCCGACTTCGATGCCTTTTCACCCAAGGTCGGGTTGTTGTTCGAACCCTCGGCGGGCGTGCAATTCTACGCCAATTACAGCCGGTCGGTCGAATTTCCGGGTTTCATCGAGCTGGGTCAGGTCGCCGCTTTCGTCCCGCTCGACGCGCAACGCGCGTGGACGGCTGAGGTCGGGACGCGCGGACGGTCGGGGCCGCTGAACTGGGACGTCACCTATTACCGCTCGACGATCAAAGGCGAATTGCTGCAATTCGACATCGGTCCCGACATACCGGCGTCGACCTTCAACGCCGGCCGCACGCTCCACGAAGGCGTCGAAGCGGCGCTGGAATTTCAGGCGGCCGAATGGCTGAAGCTGCGCCAAGTCTATACCTACAGCAACTTCCGCTTCCGCAATGACACGCAATTCGGCGACAACCGGCTGCCGGTCGTGCCCAAACACGTCTACCGCGCCGAGCTGCGGGTCGGCAGCGACGCGCTGCACATCGCGCCGAACCTCGAATGGGTGCCCGACGGCCCCTTCGCCGATTATCGCAACCGGGTGTCGACGCCGGGCTATGCGCTGATCGGCGTGACCGGCGGGGCGACGATCGCGCAAGGCATCGACGCCTTCGTCGACGTTCGCAACATCATCGGCAAGAAGGCGATCGGCGACATCAGCGCGGCGATCGCGGTGACATCGACGTCGGCGATCTATTATCCCGTCGAACGCCGCGCGATCTCCGCCGGCATCCGCGCGCGCTTTTAAGGGGGGAGGGGATGATCGACACGGGCCGCGTTCCGCTCCATCGCACGATCTGGCGCTGGCATTTCTATGCCGGCTTGTTCGTCATCCCCTTCATCCTGCTCCTGTCGGTGACGGGCGCGGCTTATCTGTTCAAGCCCGATCTCGACCGGTGGCAGGAGCGCGCGTGGCGTGGCCTGCCGACCGTGGGCGTCGTCGACGCCGATGCGCAGGTCGCCGCCGCGCGCGCCGATTTTCCGGGCGCAAGTTTTCACCATTACCGCATCCCCGAAGCGCCGGGCGATGCCGCGATCGTCCATCTCGGCCTGTCGAACGGCACGATGCGCGACGTCGCGGTCTCGCCGCAGGGGCGCGTGATCGGTTCGGCCGATCCCGATCAGCGCATCTCGGCGTGGCTGTCGCGCATCCACGGCAGCCTGCTGATCGGCCGCGCCGGCAGCTTGCTGGTCGAACTCGCCGCGAGCTGGGCGATCGTGATGATCCTGACCGGCCTCACTCTCTGGTGGCCGCGCGGGCGCGGGGCCGCAGGGGTGATCTGGCCGCGCCTGTCGCTCGGCGGACGCACCGCGCTGCGCGATCTCCACGCCGTCACCGGCTTCTGGGTCTCGGGCCTCGCACTCGTCCTGCTCTTCACCGCGCTGCCGTGGACCGACGTCTGGGCGAGCGGCTTTCGCGCCGTCCGCGCCGAAATGGGCTGGGTGTCGGGGGTGCAGGACTGGAAAGGCGGCGGTGCCGACGAGCACGCCGCGCACGATCATGGCGCGATGGCGATGGCCGATCATTCGGGCCACGCCGCTGCCCCGGCAGTCCCGCTCGCGCGCATCGTCGCGCTCGCCCGCGCCGAGCATATGCCCGCCCCCGCGATCGTCCAGCCGCCCGGCGCGCCCAACCTCTTCGGCCCGCCGAACGGCGAGACATGGACGCTGACGACGCAGACGCAGAACCGGCCGCAGGTGCGCAAGATCAGCTATGATCCCGCGACCGGCGCCGAGGTCGCGCGCAGCGGCTTCGCCGACAAGCATGTCATCGACCGCGTCGTGAACATCGGCATCGCCTGGCACGAGGGGCAGCTTTTCGGCCGCATCAACCAGTTGATCGGCGCCCTGACCGCGCTCGCGCTGTTCACGCTCGCCGTCTCGGGCTTTCTGATGTGGCGCCGCCGCAAGCCCGAAGATGCGCTCGGCGCGCCGCCGGCGACGCGTGATCCCGCGCGGCTCCGGGGCGTCGCCGCGATCATCCTGATCCTCGCCGCGCTCCTGCCGCTGCTCGCCGCGTCGCTGATCCTGCTCTGGATCGCCGAGCGGCTGGTCCTGCCGCGCCTGCCGCGCGCCGCACGCTGGCTCGGCGTGGCGCGCGGGGCGGGTTAGGTCAGCGGGACCGCCTTGGACGTCGCCGGCGCGGCGCCGGCGATATGCGCGTCCATATCCCTGTTCTCGGGAAAGATCGGCCACAGCAATTGCTGCCCCAGCGTCGCGGGCGGCAGATTCTCGACGCCATAGCTTTGCGGGAAACGCCGCGTGATCTTCGCGGTGCCGAACAATATGTCCCAGAAGAACAGTTCGAGCAGGCAGAAGCCGAGATAGATGCCGGCGACGAGCAGGCTCGATTGCGCAGTGGTCAGATACATATGCCGTCTCCCAGCCAATTGAGCGGTCGTTCGCCGCTTGCCTTTGCGCGTGTCATCGCACAGCGTCGCGAATCGAAATGCAAAGAAGTTATCAATTCGCCATGGCCGAACGGTCGCGGCTGTCGGCGCGCGAGCTCGATGAACTCGCGGCGCAGAAACGGCCGCAGTCCTTTGCTGACGGCCAGTTCGTCCAGCATCGGGGCGATCCCGGCGATGCTTTCTGGGCCGTCGTCGACGGGCATGTCGCGGTCGGGCGCTATGCCGAGGACGGCGGCTTCACCCTGTTCGCGGTGCTCGCGGCGGGCGATCTGTTCGGCGAGCTCGCCTTTTTTACCGGCGTGCCGCGGCAGGTTGACGCTATCGTCAGCGGCAATGCGCGGCTCGTCGCGATCGACCGGCCGCTGCTGCGCCGGATGATGGCCGCCGATGTCGGCTGGGCCGAACTGCTGCTGCGCAGCCTCTCGCGCCAGCTGGCGGGCGCGCTGGACCTGATCGACTCCGAACGGCGGCTGAGCACCGTCGACCGGCTGGCGTAGCTGCTCGGCGTGATGGCGCAGGACAGCGCGACCGGCGACATCGTCCGCGCGACGCAGCAACAGCTCGCCGACCTGATGGGGGTGTCGCGCGTCACCTTGGGCGCGGCGCTCGGCGAACTGGCGCGGCGGGGCGTGGTCGAGCGCGGCTATCGCCACATTCGCCTTTGCGGGTCGCTTTCGCCGCGTGGCTGACCGGGTTATAGCGGGTCGCATGATCGCGATCCTCCGCCGTATCGGCTTCCTCCTGACGCTCCTCCTGCTCGCTCCCCCTGCCATCGCGCAGGAGCGCGGGCCTGTCGTGCTCGCGGCGGCGAGCCTGCAGGAATCGCTCAGCGAAGCGGCGGACGCCTGGGCGGCGAAGGGGCACCCCAAGCCCGTGCTGTCCTTCGCCGCCTCGTCGGCGCTCGCGCGACAGGTGATCGCGGGTGCGCCCGCCGACCTCTTCCTGTCGGCCGACGAACCGTGGATGGATGCGGTGGCGAAAGCGGGGATGCTGCGTGCGGGCACGCGCGCGACCCTGCTCGGCAACCGCCTCGTGCTGATCGCGCCCGCCGCGAGCAAGCTCCGCCTGACCCCGGCGCGCGGCTTTCCGATCGCGCGGGCGCTCGGGTCCGGCCGCCTCGCGCTCGCCGATCCCGATGCGGTGCCGGCGGGCAAATATGCGAAGGCGGCGCTGACGCATCTCGGCGTCTGGGGCGGCGTCGCCGCAAAGGTCGCGCCCGCCGAGAATGTCCGCGCCGCGATGGCGCTGGTCGAACGCGGCGCCGCGCCGCTCGGCATCGTCTATGCGACCGACGCGCGCGCATCGAAAGCGGTGCGCGTCGTCGGTGTGTTCCCCGCGTCGAGCCACCCGCCGATCCGCTACCCGGTCGCGCTGCTCAAGGCGTCGCGGCACAAGGATGCGGCGGCGTTTCGCGCCTTCCTCTTCTCACGCGAAGCCCGCGCGATCTTTGCGCGCCATGGCTTCAGCCACCTTTAGGGACGGAACTGCCCATGACGCCAATAAATAGGGACAGTCCCTATTTAATTTCCTCCGGCGCGAGGATTTACGGGCCGTACCATCGATTAAATAGGGACTGTCCCTATTTATTGGCTGCGTCGCTGCCGCTTGCGGTTTCGGCTGTCTGATGCTGTCGCCCGAAGAATGGGGGATCGTCGCGCTGTCGCTGAAGGTCGGCGGCGTTGCGGTGCTCGCGACGCTGCCGGTCGCCTTCGGCCTGGCGTGGATTCTCGCGCGCTACCGCTTCCCGGGACGCGTTGTGCTCGACGCGCTCGTCCATCTGCCGCTTGTCCTGCCGCCCGTCGTCACCGGCTGGCTGCTGCTCATCGCGTTCGGCCCGCTCGGCCCCGCCGGCCGCTGGCTCGAAAGCTGGTTCGGTATGACCTTGATGTTCCGGTGGACCGGCGCCGCGCTGGCCGCCGCGATCATGGCGCTGCCGCTGATGGTGCGCGCGATGCGGCTGTCGATCGAGGGCATCGACCGGCGATTGGAGGGCGCGGCACGCACGCTCGGCGCCGGGCGCTGGCACGCGTTCCGTACGATCAGCCTGCCGCTCGCGCTGCCCGGCGTCCTCGCCGCGCTCGTGCTCGGCTTCGCGCGCTCGATCGGCGAGTTCGGCGCGACGATCACCTTCGTCTCGAACATCCCGGGCGAAACGCGCACGCTGCCGCTCGCCATCTATTCGGCGCTGCAGGTGCCGGGCGGCGAGGCGATGGTGACGCGGCTCGCACTATTGTCGGTCGCGCTTTCGCTCGGCGCGCTCGTCCTCTCCGAATGGCTCGTCCGCCGCACCCATGGCGAAAGGCAGCGTCGTGGCGATTGATATCGACGTGTCGCGCCGCCTCGGCGACCGGGTCATCGCCGCGCACTTCACCACCGGACCGGGGCTCACCGCGCTGTTCGGCCCGTCGGGCGCCGGCAAGACGAGCATCCTCAACATGGTCGCGGGGCTGCTCCGGCCCGACCGCGGCCATATCCGCATCGGCGAGCGCACCCTGTTCGACGGCGCGACCAACTTGCCGCCCGAGGCGCGCCGGGTCGGCTATGTCTTTCAGGACGGCCGGCTCTTCCCGCACCGCCGCGTCCGCGCGAACCTGCTCTATGGCCATGATCTCGCGCCGCCGGCGAACCGCTGGATGAGCCTCGACGAAGCCGCGCGATTTCTCGGCATCGATCATCTTCTGGGCCGCTGGCCGCAAAGCCTGTCGGGCGGCGAGGCGCAGCGCGTCGCGATCGGACGTGCCTTGCTCGCAGGACCCGAAATTCTGCTGATGGACGAGCCGCTCTCGTCGCTCGACGCGGCGCGGCGCGGCGATATCATGGCCGTGATCGAGCGGATTCGCGACGAACTCAAACTGCCGATCCTCTACGTCAGCCACGACCGCGCCGAGGTCGATCGCCTCGCGACGCAGATCGCGGAGATCGGCGAATAAAGTTTCACTTGAAACCATTTTGATGATAGAAGCTGTCATATGGAAAGCCAGTTTACCCACGTCCACGACACGCCGCCGCCCGGCGCCGCGGCCGACTGGACGATTTCGCAAAATTGGGACGCTTTCACCGCCGACGAACATGCGATGTGGGACCGGCTCTTCGCGCGCCAGTCGGACATGCTGCCCGGCCGCGCCGCCGACGCCTTCCTGCGCGGTATCGATGTGCTCCGGCTCGAAAAGCCGGGCGTTCCCGATTATCGCGAGCTCAACGCGCGGCTGACGGCGGCGACGGGGTGGCAGGTCGTCGCGGTGCCGGGGCTCGTCCCCGACGACGTCTTTTTCGACCATCTCGCGAACCGGCGCTTTCCGGCGGGCAATTTCATCCGCACCCCCGAACAGCTCGATTACCTTGAGGAACCCGACGTCTTCCACGACGTCTTCGGCCATGTCCCGATGCTCGCCGACCCCGTCTTCGCCGACTATATGGTCGCCTATGGCGAAGGCGGCCTCAGAAGCCTGAAGTTCGACGCGCTGAAGCAGCTCGCGCGGCTTTACTGGTATACGGTCGAATTCGGGCTGATCCGCGAAGCGGGCGGCTTGCGCATCTATGGCGCGGGGATCGTCTCCTCCTTTGCCGAGAGCGTCTTCGCGCTCGATTCGGACAGCCCGAACCGCATTGGTTTCGACCTCGCGCGCGTGATGCGCACCGATTACCGGATCGACGATTTCCAGCAGAATTACTTCGTCATCGACAGTCTGGAGCAGCTCCTGGATACGACGGTGAACACCGATTTCGCGCCGCTCTATGCCGCCAATGCCGCGCTGCCGCCGATCCCGATCGCCGATATCTTGCCCGGCGACGCGGTGATCACTCGCGGCACGCAGGACTATGCGCTCGCCAAGAGCGGCTGAGCGTCCGGGCCGTTACTCGTCGTCGATCGCTTCCACCAGTTGGCGCCGGTGCTGGCGCGCCTTGCGGTCGGGCGGCAGGCGATAGATGGCCTGCAGAAAGGCCACGTCCTGATCCGACAGGGTGTTGCGGTCGCTTTCGCCGTCGAACAGTGACAGGATCGATCGGCCGGGCGGCGGCGGATCATCGTCCATTTCCACCAACGCAACCATCGCGGCGAAAGAGGCGACGGCTTCGAGCGGATAGCCCGAAGCCCGCTCGACGTCGATAATGACCGTGGCCGTGCTCAACGCGCGGACGGCCTGGGTGCTTATGAGGCTCGAGCTATATTGCGAAAGGCTGGGGCCGCCGATCGTCGGAACGGCGCCTTCGCCGCTGCCGGCTCCCGGCATGGGGGCGCTCGAAATGGCGGCGCCATGGCGGCTCCGCATCCGCGTCGTATGAAACCAGCGTATCGCGTCGTCGCCTTCCAGCAGGCGCTCACGCGCCATCGGGCGCATCTGTTGGAATCGCTCGGGGCGCGCGTTCGCGCGCTTCCTCGCGCGTCCGCGGCGTGCCGGTCACGACGATGGAGTCGGTTTCACTGGTCGGAGGCGCACCGCCCGGCGGCGTGGCGGCTAGCAAGATGGCGGCAAGCAGTGGCACGACCCGGCTCCTCCAACTCAGGACGGCAGGTTAACATTTTGCCCGCCGTTGTCACGCCGGCCCTACCAGCTTCCAAAGCTTGCGTCCGACGGGCTGGCGCGGTGGAACGCGCGTTCCCTGCGCCGCCAGCCGTAGCGGCGGCGCTTGACGAGCAGCAGGCAGGGCCATTCGGCGCTGCCGCCGCGCGCGGCGAGGCGAAAGCCCTGCGCGCGATAGGCGGCGAGCACGGGCTCCATCTGCCGCGCGATCAGCCCCGCGAGGATCGCATGGCCGCCCGGCGCGGTCGCGGCGGCGATGTCGGGAGCAAGCGTGATCAGCGGGCCGGCGAGGATATTGGCGACGACAAGGTCATAGGGCGCGCGGTGGCGGATCGCGGGATGGTCGGTCCCCGGCGCGACCGCAAGCGCCAGCCGTCCGCCGCCCCGGCCGAGCGGGACATGGTTGATGCCCGCATTGTCCCGCGTCACGAAAATGCTTGCGGGGTCGATGTCCGACGCGATCACCTTCGCGCGCGGCCACAGCGCCATCGCGGCGAAAGCCAGCAAGCCCGTTCCCGTGCCGATGTCGGCGACGTTGCGCGGGCTCGCGCTATGCCGCGCCAGCCGGTCGAGCATGGCGAGGCAGCCCGCCGTCGTGTCGTGGCCGCCTGTTCCGAACGCCTGACTCGCGTCGATCAGGAACGGCGTCGCGCCGGGCGGGATGCGATCGGCGTAGCTGCTCGTATGCACGAAAAAGCGCCCCGCCCGCACGGGCTCGAGCCCTTGCTGGCTCAGCGTCACCCAGTCTTCGTCGGGCAATCGCTCGACGACGGGCTTCTTGCCCCTCGCGCTCGGGACGAGCGACTGGAGTAATGCGAGCAGCGCGGCACCCGGCTTGCCGTCCATATAGGCGTCGAGCTGCCACAGCCCCGCATCCTCGTCGATCTCGCGCGTCACGACGACCGGCGCCTCCGCCATCGCGTCGAGTTCGGGAATCTCCTCCGACAGCGCCTCGGCCTCGTCGCGCGTGCAGGGGAGAGAGACGATCCAGCTCATCTAGCGCACATAGCTCGCGCCGTTGACGTCGAGCACCGCGCCGGTCATCGACGCGGGCGCATCCATCGCGCACCAGCGCGCCATTTCGGCGACCTCGTCGGGCATCGCGACGCGCCCCAAGGGAATGTCGGCGAGCAATTTGTCGCCGCCGCGGCTCGCCAGATAATCGTCGGCCATGCCCGTCATCGTGAAGCCGGGGCAGATCGCAAAGGCGAGGATGCCATCCTTCGCATAGGCGCGCGCGATCGTCTTGGTCATCGCGACCATGCCCGATTTCGACGCCGCATAATGCCAGTGCGCCGGGCTGTCGCCGCGATAGGCGGCGCGGCTCGCGATGTTGACGATGCGGCCGCCCGTCTTTTCACCTGGCGCGCCGCGTTCGTGCCAGTGCAGCACCGCGTGGCGGCATAGTTGGGCGCTTGCGGTCAGATTGACCTGCATCGTGCGGTTCCAGTTCGCGAGCCAGTCGGCGTTGGGGTCACCCAGCGGATTGGCTTCGAACACGCCGGCATTGTTGACGAGTATGTCGATGCGGCCGTCCAGCCGGTCGAGGCTCGCCTGCCACAGCCGGTCGGGCGTCACGGGATCGGACAGGTCGCCATCGGCGCTTGACAGCGCGACGACCTTCGTCGCGTCGGACGTCAGCGCCGCCGCGATCGCGGCGCCGATACCGCGGCTCGCGCCGGTGATCAGGATGTTCGTGGTCATGGTTCGCGTCTCTAGCGACACGTGGACATCAGTGCAAAGGCGATGCCCCAAATCCGTTCTCCCTGAGCTTGTCGAAGGACCGTTCCTTCTTTTTGACATCGCAAGAAAAAGGACGGTGCTTCGACAAGCTCAGCACAAACGGGTGAAAGGAATTTACGCCACCCGGCGGCTGAATTCGCTCGCGGCCTGTTCGAGTTGCTGGAGCCGCCCGCCCATCTTGGCGAATTCCTCGCTCAGCACGCTGATCTCGTTCGCGACCATGCCCGAATCGTTGCGGATGCTCGCGATTGTCGACGACATCGAGTCGGCGGCGAGCGCCGTTTCATCGACCGCGGCGGTGATCGAGGTGACCGTCTGCGCCTGCGCGTCCATCGCGTCGCGGATGCGCTGCGCCGAGGTCTGCACCTCGACGATCGTTTGCTGGATCGACTGGTTCGCGAACACCGACCCCTTGGTCGCCTGCTGAATCGCGGTGATCTTGCCCGCGATGTCGTCGGTTGCGCGCGCGGTTTCGTTGGCGAGACTCTTCACCTCCTGCGCCACGACGGCAAAGCCGCGCCCCGATTCGCCCGCGCGCGCCGCCTCGATCGTGGCGTTCAATGCGAGAAGATTGGTCTGCCCCGCGATCTCGCGGATCAGGCCCAAAATCGACTCGATCGATTCGGCGTGGTGCGACAGCGTTTCGGACATCGCGACGGCTTCGCCCGCCTGTTCGGAGGCGCGCGTCGCGACGCTCGCCGATGCTTCGACTTCGCTCCGCGCATCCTCGATCGCGCGGATCAGCCCCGCGGCGGTCGAGGCGGCCTCGCGCATCGCCATCGCCGACTGTTCGGACGCGGCGGCGACTTCGCTCGTCTTCGCGATCATGCCCTTCGCCGCCTGGTCGGCCGATGCGGCCTGCTTCGCGAGTTGTTCGCGCACCCCGTCGGTGTCCTGTACCAGCGACGCGATCGAGCGGTCGAAATCGCCCGCGAGCGTCTGCCGCTCGCTCGAAAACACCGCGCGGTCGAGCTTCGCGGCATAACGTTGCATGATGTCGAATTCGAGCAGCGCGAGCCGGTTGATCGCGCTCATCAGCCGCGCGAGCCGCTCGGCATCGCCGATGCACGCCTCGACGACATATTCGATCGTCAGCCGCTGGCTTTCGGCGATGCACGACATGACCGAGGCGAGCGGCAGCTTCACGCGCCGCGCCATATGGGTGTTCTGGCACGCGATCGTCGCGACCTCCTGGCCCGCGGCGTCTGCATATTTGACCATGGAATGGCGCGCGCTGCCGCGGACATAGCTGTCGTAGAGCTCGCCCTCGACCTTGCGGTCGACGCTGGGCAACTCGTTGAATGCGTCCCAATAGGCACGCGCGACCGCATCCTCGCGGCCGGCGATGATTTGATGGATTTCGGCGCCGCAGGCGGCGAGCTGGCCGTCGAGGTCGTAATAGGGAAAACGCTCCGACATCAAAATCGGATCGATCTGTTGCTTATGAATCGGATTTTCCTTCACCATGATCTTGGCTTCCCTGATCGATCCCAAACGCACGAGTCTGCCGCCCGCAACGCATCCCGCGAAACTGGTGAACAGGATATGCAGTGGAAGTGGTAAAAGCGGTGTTAACCCGCGAGCGAGGTCTTGCCGTCGCCGCTGCCGGAAGGGCCGGGCAGCGGATAGCCCTCGAACGCCTTGATCGTGCGCAGCGCAAAGGCGCTGTGCATCGCCGCGACGCCGGGCAGGCGCGACAGGCAATGGCGGTGCAGCCGGTCGAAATCGGCGACGCTGCGCGCGGCGACGCGCAGCCGGTAATCCGACGCGCCCGAAAGCAGCTGGCATTCCAATATCTCGTCGAAACTCTTCACCGCGCTTTCGAACGCGGTCAGCGCTTCTTCGCTCTGCGACGTCAGGCTGATGTCGACGAAGACGTCGAGGCCGAGGCCGATGCTTTCGGGGTCGAGCCGCGCGGTATAGCCGGTGATGATCCCCGCCGCCTCGAGCGCGCGGATGCGGCGATGGCACGCCGAGGCCGAAAGTCCGACGATGTCGCCCAGCTCGGCCGCCGGACGCGGACCGGTGCGTTGCAGCAAGTCGAGCAGCTTTGCGTCGATCCGATCGATCATCGTGCGTCCTCAGGTCAATTCGCGCATAATTTGTGCGCATACTTCGCGAATACGGCCAGCATATGCAAGCACCTCGCGGGGCCTTTCTGCTACAAGCGCCGACAAGTTTTCGGCGGCGCATCACGATCGCCGATGACATCCATAATCGGAGAGCGACCATGATCATCGGCACCCCCAGGGAAATCAAGAATCACGAATATCGCGTCGGCCTGACCCCCGAAAGCGCGCGCGAACTCGTCGTCCACGACCACCGCGTGCTGGTGCAGACCGGCGCGGGCGAAGGGATCGGCGCGCACGACCGCTTCTATGTCGAGGCGGGCGCCGAGATCGTTCAGGCCGCCGAAGAGATTTTCGCCACCTGCGAGATGGTCGTGAAGGTCAAGGAGCCGCAACCGGTCGAACGCGCGATGCTGCGCGAAGGCCAGATCCTCTACACCTATCTCCACCTCGCCCCCGATCCCGACCAGACGCGCGATCTGATGAAATCGGGCGCCGTCTGCATCGCCTATGAAACCGTGACCTCCCCCCATGGCGGCCTGCCGCTCCTCAAACCGATGAGCCAGGTCGCGGGGCGCATGTCGATCCAGGCGGGTGCGACCGCACTCGAAAAGGCGCATGGGGGTCGCGGTGTGCTCTTGGGCGGCGTCCCGGGCGTTGCGCCGGGCAAGATCTGCATCATCGGTGGCGGCGTCGTCGGCTTCAACGCGGCGCAGATGGCGGCGGGCCTCGGCGCCGACGTCACGATCCTCGACCGCGACCCCGAAGTGCTCGAACGCGTCGGCACCTTCTTCGAGGCGCGCGCCAAGACGCGCTTCTCGAACCGCGCCAACCTCGCCGAATGCGTGGCAGAGGCCGACCTCGTCATCGGCGCGGTGCTGATCCCGGGTGCCGAGGCGCCCAAGCTCGTCACGCGCGAAATGCTCGGCACGATGCGCCCGGGCTCGGTGCTCGTCGACGTCGCGATCGACCAGGGCGGCTGCTTCGAGACGAGCCACGCGACGACGCACGCCGAGCCGACTTATGTGGTCGACGGCATCGTCCATTATGCCGTCGCGAACATGCCGGGCGCGGTCGCGCGCACCAGCACCTATGCGCTCAACAACGTCACCCTGCCGCACGCGCTGCGCATCGCCGATCTCGGCTGGAAGGACGCTTTGAAACGCGACGTGCATCTTGCGCAGGGTTTGAACGTTTGGAACGGTAAGGTGACGTTCGAGGCCGTAGCCGAAGCGATCGGAACCGATTATGTGCCTGTCGAACAGGCACTCGCCTGACAGGACCCGTGAAGGATATAGAAAGACGATGACCGACCAAGCGCCGCCTCCCCCGCCGCACGACGACGACGAGCAGGAAGAAAATGAAGTGCTGCGCGCCGCGCGCGAGCAGCGGCAGCAAAAGGAAGCGGCCGACGCCGCCGAGGCGGCCGATCAGGACGCGGCCAAGGGCAGGCGCGGCTGGAAAACCGCCGCCGCGGCGGGCCTCGGCATCGGCTCGGCAGCGGTGATCGCCGCGCTGCTCTATGTGAACCGCGACAAGATCAAGTAGCGTTCCTCCCCCTTGGGGGAGGGGGACCATGCGAAGCATGGTGGAGGGGCACATGACGTGTTTCCTCCCCTATCTGCGCCCGCGCGACTCCGCCGGTGCCCCTCCACCACCTTCGGTGGCCCCCCTCCCCGTGCCGGGGAGGATCGGCAACCGCCGCTTGAGACCAGCCCGACGCTTCCTCCAAATTGCCCATGCCCGCCATCAACCAATAATATATTGCAAATGACTCGCAATAACATATAAGCCCGCCGACGTCGCAATCATGCGCGTGGGAAAGGAAATCGATGTACGCCTTTGTCGACCGGCCGGTGGAAAGCCTCCGCAACGGCGGGCGTTTCCTGCTCTGGGCGATGCGGGCGTGGGTCTCGGCCGCCGAGCGCGGGCAATGTCCGCCGCAGATGCTGCACCGCGGATTTGCCGCCGTGAAGGCGGCGGGGGCGTTGCCCGATTTCCATATCGCGATGGCGCTGCTCGGCGGCGAAGCCGTCGAAACGCTCATCCTCGCGCCGATGCCGTGCCTCCAGATTTCAGAGGATGAAGCAATTCTGCTTGGACTCTGGCGCGATATTTCGCTTGGGAGTTCGGTAAATGCCCATGCGACGCTGGCCTTGCTGGCCGAGGGAGACAGCGTCGGCCCGATCGCAACGGCGATGGGCGCCGCGATCGACGGGTTGGTCGCGGCGGGATTCGATATGCCGGCCCTCGCGGCCGGCACCATGACACATCAGGAAAGTCCAAAGTGATGAGTGACCGTATTGCCGAAGCCGCCAAGCTGGCCCCCTCCGCCTCGCTGACCGTCGAGGAGGTGCGTTCGGTGCGCCACTGGAACGAGCATCTCTTCAGCTTCACGATCAGCCGCCCGCCGAGCTTTCGTTTCCGTTCGGGCGAGTTCGTGATGATCGGCTTGCCGGGCGAGGGGCGGCCGCTGCTGCGCGCCTATTCGATCGCCAGCCCCGCCTATGCCGACGAGATCGAATTTCTGTCGATCAAGGTGCCCGATGGTCCGCTGACCTCGCGGCTGCAAAAAATCCAGCCGGGCGACCCGGTCTATCTCGGCCGCAAGCCGACGGGGACACTCGTCGCCGACGCGCTGACCCCCGGGCGGCGGCTGTTCATGCTCTCGACCGGCACCGGGCTCGCGCCGTTCCTCAGCCTCGCGCGCGATCCCGACATCTATGACCGCTTCAACCAGATCGTCATGGTCCATTGCGTGCGGCAGGTCAGCGACCTCGCGTTCCGCGAGGAACTCGAGAGCCAGCTCGCGGGCGATCCGCTGGTGCAGGATCAGGCGCTGCTGCAATTCCATTACCTGCCGACGGTGACGCGCCAGCCCTTCCGCACGACGGGACGCATCGACGCGTTGATCGAGGACGGTTCGCTCTTCGGCCATCCGCTGACCGGCCCGACCGCCTTCGACCCCGCGACCGACCGCGTTATGATGTGCGGCAGCATGGCGATGATCCGCGACCTGCAGGCGCGTTTCGAGGAACTGGGCTTCAAGGAGGGATCGAACGCGGCGCCGGGCGATTTCGTGATCGAGCGCGCCTTCGTCGGCTGACCGATTGCCGCTGCCGGAAACCCGATGATATAGCCGGTCCGATGACGAACCGAACAGGCGCGCGCGACGGGGATTTGGGCGGCGAGGAAAGCTCCGCCGACGTGTCGGCGCTCGGCGACGCGCCGCGCATCCGCGCGATATTGATCGCGGCGGCGCGTGAGGGGCGCAGCGTCAGCTATTCCGAACTGCTCGGCGACCTCGGTTTCCGCTTCACGCGGCCCAAGATGCGCGCGGTTTGCAAGACGCTCGAAGAGGTCGACCGGCTCAGCGCGGCGGGCGGCGAGCCCGACCTCGCGGTGCTGGTGGTGCGCGAGTCCGATCGCTTGCCGGGGCAGGGCTGGTGGGTCGGCGGCGCGGCACTGCTGCTCGGCTATGACGGCCCATGGGAGGGCGCCGCGGCGGCGCGCTTCATCCGCGAGCGGCAGCAGGCGGCGTTCGACTATTGGGCGGGGCGATAGGGCGACCGCGTTCGGCGGTAGCGTCCCCCCCCCCCCCCCCCGAGCGGTGAGCCAAACTGGAAACCGCAACCCCTCACCCCAGCCCGGCGGCGTCGATCGCCGCCAGCGCGTTCTCGGCGCGCGCGTCGCCTTCGCCCTCGACCCACACCCAGGGAAGCCGGCGCCGGTCGAGTTCCCCGACCGCGACCTCCATGAACTGCGCGCGCGCGAGTTCGCTGCCGAACAGGCGCGTTCCATCCTCCTGCCAGGGCAGGTCCATCGCGGGGACGAGATAGAGGTCGGCGACCGCGTCCCAATGGTCGATTTCGGGCAGGCGGCGGCCGAGCAGCATGATCGCCCATGCCTGCGTCATCAGCGGATCGGTGTCCGATATCAGCCAGTCGGGTTCCTGCGCGAGCGCCGCCTCGGTCGCCGCGCGGTGCCCATCGAAGATCGCGAGCAGGTCGGTCTCGTCGAGGTCGGTGCCGTTCGCCTCGGCATAGGTGCGGCCAAATTCGGGGACGATAAGGCCGCCGAGCCGCAGCGCGAGCCGCGCGGCGAGCGTCGACTTGCCGGTGCTTTCGGCGCCGTGGAGGCAGATATGGCGCGTCACAGCGCCACCCTGCCCGTCGCGGCGGCGCGGCGCCACTGGATCAGCCCGTCGATCGACAGGCCGAGCAGCACGACATAGACCGCGCTGGTCGCATAGAGCCCGCGCGAAGCGAAGAGCGGCACCGCGATCAGGTCGACGATGATCCACAGCACCCAGCTTTCGACCCGGCGCCGCGCAAGCAGCCATTGCGCGGTGATGCTGAGCATCGCGATCGCGCCGTCGAGCCACGGCGCGGCGGCGTCGGTGTGGCGGTCCATCGCGAAGCTCCAGCCCGCCCAGGCGGCGACCGTCGCCAGCGCCCAGCCCCGGCGGGCGCGGCCGCTCATCCAGCGCACCGGCACGCCGCTGGCGCCCCGCGCGCGCGTCCATGCCGCCCAGCCATAAAGGTTGAGCGCGAAGAAAAAGCCCTGGAGCAGCATGTCGCTATAAAGTTTCGCTTCGAAGAAGACGAAAGCGTAGAGCGTTACCGCGACGAGCGCGAAGGGATAGTTCCACACGCTGCGCAGCGCGACGAGCGCGACGTTGACCAGCACGAACGCCGCGGCGATCCCCTCGATCGGGCTCACGCGGCCGGGTCGCGGCGCGGACGGGTCCACAGGCCGTCGCGGCTGATCCGCCGCTGCGGCGGGCGGCGCAGCACCGACCAGCCGGCGCGCGCGATCCAGCCGAGCTTGGCGACGAAGCTCGATGCGGCGCGGTGGTCCCACGCATGGTCGCCGCGGCGCCGCACCTCGCGCGCGATGTCGCCATAGATACCCGCGGCGGCGAGCACCGCCCAGCGGCTGCGCGCGGGCAGCTTGCGCGCGCCCCAGCGCCCCGATGCCTCATATTCCTCCGCCATTTCGGACAGCCATTTGGCCATCACCGACAGGCGCCCGCGAAAAGCGGGGTGCATGTGCTGTCCCGGCGGAATGTCGAGTTCGACCATCCATTCGACGGGCAGGTAACAGCGGTCGGCGGCGGCGTCCTCGGCGACGTCGCGCGCGATATTGGCGAGCTGAAAGGCGATGCCGAGGTCGGAGGCGCGGTCGAGCGTCGTTTCGTCGGCGGGGTCGATGCCCATGACCAGCGCCATCGCGACGCCGACCGCGCCCGCGACATGATAGGCGTAGCGCAGCAGATCGTCTTCGCTGCGCGGACGCCAGTCCTTCGCATCGAGTTCGAAGCCCGCGACGATGTCGTCGATGACCGCGCGCGGGATCGCGACGTCGGTGAGCAGAAAGCCGAGCGCGTCGAAGGCCAGGTCGCCGGTCGGCTCGCCGGCAAAGGCCTTGTCGGTCCGCGCGCGGATATGCGCGACGGCGGCGCCGGGGTCATGGTCGGGCTTCATCGCGCCGCCATGATCCTGCCCGTCGGTCAAATCGTCGGCGGCGCGGCACCAGGCATAAAGCAGCCAGACGCGCTCGCGCGTTTCGCGGTCGAACAGCTGGCTCGCCAAGGCAAAGCTTTTCGATCCGCGCGCGATGCTGTCGTGCGCGAAACCGTGGAGGGCATGCGCGTCATAGGCCCCCTCTTCGGTCATCAGAGATTTTCGGCCTTCATCGCGAAGATCGTTTTGTGCGGGACATAGGCCGCCATCTTGTCGAGCAGCTCGTCGAGCCCGGCGTCGACGATCATGATCCCGGCATGCGCGGGGCGGATGAAGCCGACCTCGATCATGTTGCGGTTGAACGCGATCAGATCGTTATAAAAGCCCGCGGCGTTGAGCAGCCCGACGGGCTTCGCATGATAGCCGAGCTGCGCCCAACTGATCGCCTCCCACAATTCGTCCATCGTGCCCACGCCGCCGGGGATGGTGAGGAAGCCGTCGGAGAGGTCGGTGAACATCTTCTTGCGCTCGTGCATGCCCGAGACGACGTGGAGTTCGGTGACGCCGCGATGCGCGACCTCGGCGCCGACGAGTGCGTCGGGGATGATGCCGATCACCTCGCCGCCGGCTTCCAATGCGCTGTCGGCGACCGCGCCCATCAGCCCGAGCCGGCCGCCGCCGTAAACGACGCCGATCCCGCGTGTCGCCAGCGTGCGCCCGACGTGGCGCGCGGTTTCGATATAGATCGGATCTTCGGGGGTCGCGGACCCGCAATAGACGGCAAGGCGTTTCATGATTCTTCCAACATCAATCGGGCGGTCGCCTTGGCGCTGCCGACGACCCCCGGGATACCCGCGCCCGGATGCGTCCCCGCGCCGACGAAGTAAAGATTGGAAATGAGATCGTCGCGGTTGTGGGCGCGGAACCAGGCGCTCTGCCAGAGGACAGGCTCGAGGCTGAACGCGCTGCCCAGATGCGCCGACAGGTCGCGGCCGAAATCCAAGGGCGTGTAGTGGAAACGCGTGATGAGATTCGCACGAAGGCCGGGAAGGACGCGGCGTTCGACCTCATCCAATATGGCGTCGGCGAAGCGGGTGCCGAAGTCGCCGTCCCAGTCGGCTTTTGCCTTGCCCAGATGCGCGACCGGCGCGAGCGCGTAGAAGGTCGAGTGCCCCGGCGGCGCCATGCCGCGATCGGTGACGCTCGGATGGTGGAGATAGAGCGAGAAATCGTCGGGTACGACGCCCCCGTAAATGTCGCTGAGCAGCCCCTTGTAGCGCGGGCCGAACAAGATGCTGTGATGCGCAATATCGGGATACTCGCCCTCCACCCCGAAATGGACGACGAACAGCGAGGGCGACCAGCGTTTGCGCGCCAGCCCCTTCGCCACCTTCGTCCCGCGCGGATGACCGCCGAGCAAGTCCCGATAGCTGTGCATCAGGTCGCCGTTGGTCGCGACCATGTCGGCCGCGCCATGCCAACCGCTCCGCGTCGTCACGCCGGTCGCGCGGTCGCCTGCGGTGTCGATCGTCGCGACCGGATCGCCGAGCCGCAGCGTGCCCCCCAGCCGTTCGAACAAGCGCACCATCCCCGACACCAGCGCATTGGTGCCGCCGCGTGCGAACCAGACGCCGCCCTCCTTTTCGATCGTGTGGATCAGCGCATAGATCGCGCTCGTCGTCATCGGATTGCCGCCGACGAGCAAGGTGTGGAACGATAGCGCCTGCCGCAGCCGCTCGTCCTTCACATAGGAGGAGACGACGCCGTAAACGCTGCGCCACGCCCGATATTTCATCAGCGCCGGCGCCGCCCGGACCATCGCGGCGAAGTCGAGAAAGGCGACCGCGCCGAGCTTGACATAGCCCTCCTCATAGACCCCCTTCGAATATTCGAGGAAGCGATCGTAGCCCGCGACGTCGGCGGGATGGAGCTTCGCGATCTCATCGCGCAGCGCGGCCTCGTCGTTCGAATAGTCGAAATTCGTGCCGTCGGGCCAGTTGAGCCGATAGAAGGGCGTGACGGGGATCAGGTCGACGTCCTGCCCCATATCCTGCCCGCCGAGCGCCCAGAGTTCTTCAAGGCACGACGGGTCGGTAATCACCGTCGGCCCCGCGTCGAAGGTGAACCCGTCCCGCTTCCAGTGATAGGCCCGCCCCCCGGGCGTGTCGCGCGCCTCGACGATCGTCGTCGGGACGCCCGCCGATTGCAGCCGGATGGCGAGCGCGAGCCCGCCGAATCCCGCCCCGACGACGATCGCGCGGCGGCTCATCGCCAGTCGAGCTTCGCCAGCGCCGAAATCGCGCGGCCGATCCGAACCGGCGGCTTGCCGATGAGCAGGCGCAGCTTGTCCGCCGTCGTCGAGCGCCCGGCATAGAAGCGCGCGATCAGCTGCGGCGACAGGCGGTAGAATCGCTCGAAGATACGAAACCGCTCGTCGGGCTCGGCCGCCCGGAACAGCATCGCGCCCAGCATCCGGTAGAAACGCTGGCGCCGCCACGCCGCCGCCGCGCGCCCGCGAAGCACGGCGGCGAGGTCGCCCCGATCGACGAGCGCGGGCAGCGCCGATGCCGTCCGCACCGCGTCGGGAAGCGAATAGCCGGTCGTCGCGTGGAACCGGCCCGCGCGAACGCCGATCCGCGCGGTGCGGTCGGACGCGGGCCACAGTCGTTCGAAATCGCCCGCGATGACCACCGGCAGCACGCCGCTTTCCTCGCGCGTCGTCGCCGCGACGTCCCAGCCCCGCGCCGCGGCATAGGCGGCGATCCGTTCGCGCACTTCCGCCGCATCGAGGTCGGCATCATCGCTGTAATAAGTATCCTCGACGAATATGGTCTCGGCATCGAAGGGGAGCAGATAGACGAAGCGATAGCCGTCCAGTTGGTCGACCGTGGCATCCATCACCACCGGATGCTCGACGCCATGCCCGCCTTTCACCGTCAGCGCCTGTCCGACGAATGTCTGCCAGCCGCAATCGAGCCCCGGAAATTTGCCCGCGCCGCGCGCATCGATGACATGCTTCGCCGACAATCGCCCGCCGCGCGCCAGCAGCAGATGGTCGGGCGCGACATGCTTCGCCTTGTCGGCGATGATATGCCCCGCGGGCAGCGCCGCCGCGACCGCTTCGGCAAGCGCCTCGCCGGTGATGCTCTTATACCCCATGCGTAGCCTGCGCTCGTGCGACGGAAAGCGGACGTCGTAGCGCGGCCAGTGATGGCGCACGAGCGGCGCGACGAGCCAGCGATCCTTTTTCGCGATGTCGCTGTCGAAGAAAGACCAGATATGATTGCCGCCGACCGGACCCGGTTCGACCAGCCGCACGTCGAGATCGGGCCGCTTCGCAGAAAGGGCAAGCGCCGCGAGCCCGCCGGCGAGCCCGCCGCCGACGATCGCGATGTCGCATTTATCGATCCTCTGCCCCGCCATCGCTCCGCCTTAGCCACCCGAGCGCGCGGGCGCAAAGCCATTGCAACGCGGCGGCGAGCGACTAGCCTTGCGTGATGACCGGCTGGGCGATCCTTCTTTCCGCACTCGCTATGACCGCGATCGTCGGGGTGCGCTATCTGGTCACCAGCGGCGCCTTCGCCTTCGCGACGAAGTGGAAGCACCCCGGGCTGTATCGCGGGCTCGAACCGCAGATGAAGCGCGAGATCGGCTGGAGCCTCGCGAGCGCCGCCATTTACGGGGTTCCGGCGGGCATCGTCGCCTGGGGCTGGCAGGCGCATGGCTGGACGCGCATCTATACCGACGTCCACGCCTATCCGCTCTGGTATCTGCCCGTCAGCCTGCTCGCCTATCTCCTGCTCCACGACAGCTGGTTCTATTGGACGCACCGCTGGATGCACCGCCCGGTGCTGTTCCGCGCCGCGCATGCGGTCCACCACGCGAGCCGCCCGCCGACCGCTTGGGCGGCGATGAGCTTCCACCCGCTGGAGGCGGTCACCGGCGCCATCGTCATTCCGGCGCTCGTCTTCGTCATCCCGATCCATGTCGCGATGCTCGGCCTCGTGCTCGCGATCATGACGGTGATGGGGGTCGGCAATCATATGGGGTGGGAGATGTTTCCGCGCGCGCTTGTTCATGGACCGGCAGGGCGATGGCTGATAACCGCGACGCATCATCAGGCGCATCATGCGGCTTATCGGGGGAATTATGGTCTCTATTTCCGCTTTTGGGACAAGGCGTGCGGCACGGATATCGGGCTTGGCACTTTTGCCGATGTTGCTGACCGCCGCAGCCCCGCCGCCGCCGACCGTTGAGGTCAGCGTCACCGGGCTGCGCAGCGAGAAGGGGCAGGTCCTCGTCTGCCTGACCACGAACCGCAAGGCCTTTCCCGATTGCAGCAAGGACGCGAACTCGGTGCGCATGGCGGTGAAGGCGGCCGACGCGGAAAATTTTGCCGTCCACGCGCCCGCCGCCGGAACCTATGCAATCGCGGTCGTGCATGACGAGAATAGCAACAACAAGCTCGACACGGCGATCTTCCTGCCGAAAGAGGGCTTCGGCTTTTCGCGCAATCCGACGATCACCGTGGGGCCGCCCAGCTTCAAATCTGCCAGCTTCGCGGTCGCGGGCGACATGCACCAGTCGATCAGAATGAAATATATGCTGTAGGGTTACGCGGCGGCTTTGGGGTGGAGAGTTGCCGTTGACGGGGTTTGGGGGCGAGGTAGAATATACCAGTGAGAGGAAGAAATGCCCTAGTCATCGTTGCATGCTCTACGCTTGTGATTTTTTGGCCGTGGTTAGGAAACCCTTTTAACTACTTGCACTTGAAAGATAGCATCCGCACATCGATACCATTTTCTCTCCTTCTTGGTGAGCCTTGCGCTACTTACAAAGACGGAGCGACGATCTACGACACGAGCCCGAGCTGTTATCGTTTCGGCCCACCAAAACGCTTCAAAGGCGTTTGGCTTTACGAGTTTGAGGGGTCCACATTTTTGGAGGGCGCTACCTCCGTACCGACAAGTCGCCCTGCATACCAAGATACTGCATGGCTAAATTACGATCCCGAGTCCATCAATCCCGGATTGGATTTCAATGGTTATGACACGGCGCGTGATTGCTATCCGATTCATGCCTTTGAAATTGAGTTTATCGGCCAGCGCAGTCCCGAAGGGCACGGGCACATGGGAATCTTCGGGTCCGAGATTTGGGTGCAAAAGATGCTTTCAGCCAAGTCTCTATCACCTCCGGAGTGCAATAAATATTAGGTCCGGTGATTGTCCGCAACCGGTCGCCTTCAGACCATCCCCATCCGCAATTCACCCCGCATAAGCATCCCGCAAGTCGCGCTTCAGCACCTTGCCGATCGGGCTGCGCGGCAATTCCGCGACTTGCCGGATCGCACTCAGCCGCTGCGTCTTGCCGACCTTGGCGTTGCAATCGGCACGCACGCTTTCGGCGTCCGCCTCCTCCTTCAGCACGACGAACGCCACCGGCGTCTCGCCCCATTCCTCGCTCGGCATCCCGACGACCGCCGCCTCGACGACGCGATCGTCGGCGATCAATATCGCCTCGAGATCGCTCGGGAAGATATTGAAGCCGCCCGAAATGATCATGTCCTTCGCGCGGTCCATCAGCGTCAGGAAACCGTCCTCGTCGATCCGTCCGATGTCGCCGTGGCGATAGAAGAGATTTCCTTCGGCGTCGTGCCAGTGCATCGCCTTGGTCGCATCGGGACGGTTGTTGTACCCGGTCATCATCGCGGGGCTGCGGCCGACGACTTCGCCGACCGATCCTTGCGGCAGCTCGTTGCCCTCTTCGTCGATCACCTTCGCGATATGGCCGGGCGCGGGCTTGCCGACAGTGTGCAGCTTGTCCGGGAACTGATGCGCCTCGAGGATAAACGCCGCGCCGCCTTCGGTCATGCCGTAAATCTCGACCAGCCCGCCGGGCCAGCGTTGCAGAACATCGGCCTTGAGCGCGGCGGGGAAGGGCGCCGAGGTGCAATATTTGACGACGAAGCTGGAGAGGTCGAAGTCGCCGAAATCATCGAGCGCCATGATCCGGCGGTACTGCACCGGCACCAGCATCGTGTTCGTCGCGCGTTCCCGTTCGGCAAGTTCGAGGAAGCCGCGCGCGTCGAATTTCTTCATCAGCACCACCTGTCCGCCCGATCCGACCGTCGGCATGAAGCTTGCCATCGTCGTATTCGAATAGAGCGGGGTCGACAGGATCGTCACCGCGGCAGGACCATAAGCGGGGGCGCCGCGGATGATATGCTGCCAGCGCATCGCATGGCTGTGGACGATGCCCTTGGGCGTGCCGGTGGTGCCCGACGAATAGATGATATTAAACCCGTCCTCGGGCAAAATTTCGACCGGCGCCGGCTTCGCGCCAGCCAAAGACAGCCAGGCGTCCAGCGGCGTCCCGGTGTCGCTGCCGTCCATCGCGATCAAGTCGCTCGCGGTGATGACATGTCCTTCGAGGCTCGCCTTCGCCGCGCTGTCGAGGAACAGGTGGCGTGCGCCGGTGTCGGCGATCATCGCCGCCATCTGCTCGCCGGTCGCGCTGTTGGTGACGAGCCCCGCGACCCCGCCCGCGCGCAACGTGCCGAGGATCACCGCCATCTGCTCGACGCTGTTGAGGCCCGCGATCGCGGTGCGCTCTCCCTTCGCGAATCCGTCCTGTTGCAGCCGCGCGGCGATTCGGTCGGTCAATTGATCCAGTTCGGACCAGCTCAGCCGCCGCAGCGGATCGGCAGCCGCTACGGCATCGGGACGTTCCGCGGCATGGACACGGACAAGGTCGGGCAGGGTGGCGAAGTCGCCGTCAAGCATTTCGATACTGGTCATGCCCAAGGGTTAGCACAGCCGAAAGGCGGTGCAATGCCGGTGGGGCGGCGGCGCGACAGGATGTTGCGGTGGAGACGGGGGTCGGGGATGGCATCATCGGGTATGGAAGAGGGTGGCGACAGGAAGTTGCTCGTCGCCATCTATCATCCGCTGGCGGCACGCGCCGATGCCCTGAAGGCCGCTTTCGACTCCGCCGGCCTCGCGGTGCAGCTCCTGCCGCAACATATCGACGGACTCCGGGCATGGGTCGACAGCTGTTTCGACCTGCTTCTCGTCAATCCGTTTCTGGGTTGGCAGGAACCGTTCGAGTTCGTCCGGCTGGCGCGATCGATCGCCGGACGGCGGCCGCTGCTGGTCGTATCGGACCGCGATTCGCTGGGCGACCGGATGGCGGCGCTTTCCGCGGGTGCCGACGACGCGGTGGGATGGACGAACAATCTTCCTGAGCTGCTCGCACGGATCGCCGGCCTGCTGCGGCGCAGCCGCATCGCGGCGGGGCAGCTGGGCGAAGGCGAACTGCGCATCGACCTGATCGACCGGCGCGTCGAGCGCGCGGGGCGGCTCATCCGCCTGCCACTGCGCGAATTCGACCTGCTCGCCAACCTCGCGCGCGTCCCCGACCGACCGGTGTCGCGCGATGCGTTGCTGCGCGCTGTGTGGCGGATCGACTTCGATCCGGGCACCAACCGGGTCGAGGTCCATATGTCGCGGTTGCGCGCCAAGGTCGATCGCGGCTTCGACTGGCCGATGCTGCACACGGTGAAAGGGCGGGGCTATGCGCTGCGCTCGCGGCCCGATTGACGACCCTGTCACGAGCCCCAGCTTGCTTGACCAAAAGTTTCAGGTTGCTACTCATCTTCGACATAAAGAAATCAGCGATTCCGGAGATGATGCCCGATGCACCCTTCAGTCCATGCCCGCGCCAATCCCGATAAAGCCGCGATTACCGTCGCGGAGACGGGCGAGGCGATCAGCTATGGCGAACTCGACGCGGCCTCGAACCGCGCCGCGCAGCTCTTCCGGTCGCACGGATTGGGGCATGAGGATGTCGTCGCTTTCATGCTCGACAATACACCGCATTATTACGGGCTGACCTGGGGCGCGCAGCGCGCGGGGCTGCGCTACGTGTGCATCTCGTCGCGGCTGACGCAGGACGAGACCGACTATATCCTCGAAAATTCGGGCGCGCAGATCCTCGTCGTTTCGGCGAGCCTCGCGGGCGCGGCGCAGCAGCTGACGACCGGGATCAAGCGGTTCGCGATGGGCGGCGATATTCCGGGCTACGCAAGCTGGGAGGATGCCGTCGCGGCGATGCCCGCGACGCCCGTTGCCGACGAGCGCGCCGGGGTCGACATGCTCTATTCGTCGGGCACCACCGGGCGTCCGAAGGGCGTGCGCGTGCCGCTGCCCGAGGATCCGGCGATCGACGCGGTCAACAGCCTCGTCATGCTCGCCTCGGCGGTGTTCCAGATCAATTCGGACAGCGTCTATCTCTCGCCCGCGCCGCTCTATCACGCCGCGCCCTTGCGCTGGTCGATGACGATCCACCGCCTCGGCGGTACCGTCGTCCTGATGAAGAAATTCGATCCCGAAGCGGCGCTGTCGCACATCGAGACTTACCGCGTGAATTCGAGCCAGTGGGTGCCGACGCATTTTGTGCGGATGCTCAAGCTGCCCGACGACGCCCGCACCCGCTACGACACCTCGTCCTTGAAGGTCGCGATCCACGCCGCGGCGCCGTGCCCCGTGCCCGTCAAGCAGGCGATGATCGACTGGTGGGGGCCGGTGCTCTTCGAATATTATGCCGGCTCCGAAGGCAATGGCATGACCTTCATCTCCAGCCCCGACTGGCTGACGCACCAGGGCAGCGTCGGCCGCCCGATCCTCGGCACCGTGCATATCATGGGCGAAGACAACGAGACCGAACTCGGCCCGAACGAGGAAGGCACCATTTTCTTCGAAAGCGAAAATATCTTCGAATATCATGGAGATAATGAAAAAACCGCCTCCAGTCGCAATGCCAAGGGCTGGTCAACTCTGGGCGATGTGGGCAAACTTGACGACGACGGCTTCCTCTACCTCACCGACCGCAAGAGCTTCATGATCATCTCGGGCGGCGTGAACATCTATCCGCAGGAAATCGAGAACCATCTCGTCACCCACCCCAAAGTCGCCGATGTGGCGGTCGTCGGCGGCCCGCACGACGAAATGGGCGAGGAAGTGATCGCGGTGATCCAGCCCGCCAACATGGCCGATGCGACCGACGCGCTGCGCGACGAATTGATCGCCTATGCGCGCGAGAAATTGTCAGGCGTGAAGATCCCGCGCCGTATCGACTTCCTCGAAGCGCTGCCGCGCCACGACACGGGCAAGCTCTACAAGCGGCTGCTGCGCGACCAATATTGGGAGAAGGCAAAGGCGGAGGCCTGAGCATGACGGCGCGCGTCGAATTTTTCTTCGATCTCTCCTCGCCCTGGACCTGTCTCGCGTTTCATAACCTGCCGGGCGTTCTGGAACGTACGGGCGCGACGGCGGTGTACCGCCCGATCCTCGTCGGCGCGGTGTTCAACGCGGTGAACCCCGCCGTCTATGCCGCGCGCGAACAGGTCGACAACCGGAGGCTCCAGCATAGCTGGAAGATACTGAAGGACTGGGCGCGGCTCGCGGATGTGCCGATGAATTTCCCGTCGCAATGGCATCCGGCCAAAAGCATCGCCGCGATGCGCTTCTGCTGCGCGCTCGAGGAGGATCAGGCGGCGCTCATCCGCTTTGCACGCGGCGCCTTCGCGAGCTATTTCGACCGGCAGGAAAATCTCGACGACCCCGCGGTGCTGGCAGCGGTCGCCGATGGCGAGGGGCTGGGCGGCGTCGCGCTCGCCGCCGCGGCTGGCAGCGATACGGTCAAGGCGCGGCTGCGCGCGAATACCGATGAAGTGATCGCGCGCGGCGGCTATGGTTCGCCGACGATCTTTGTCGACAAGGACGACATGTATTTTGGCAACGACCAGCTCCCGCTCGTCGAAGCCGCGCTGAAACGATGAAAAGGACTTTACCGTGAAAGACCGTATCTCGATCACGATGCTCGAGGGAGGCATCGCCGACGTCCGGCTGATCCGCGCGGACAAGATGAACGCGCTCGACACCGCGATGTGGGAGGCGCTGGCCGAGGCGGTCGACCAGTTGAAGGCGACGGCCGGGCTGCGGGTTGTCGTCCTGTCGGGCGAAGGCCGCGCCTTCTGCGCCGGGCTCGATCTTTCGAGCCTCGCGGGCGATCGCGATCCGGGCGCGAGCAGCGCGGGCGGTGGCCTGTCGGGCCGGACGCGCGGGATAGCGAACAACGCGCAATATGCGGCGTGGGGCTGGCGTGAGCTGCCGGTGCCGGTGATCGCCGCCGTTCATGGCGTCGCCTTCGGCGCGGGCAGCCAGATCATGGCGGCCGCCGACATCCGCATCGTTCACCCCGACACGCGGATCGCGATCATGGAAATGCGCTGGGGCCTCGTCCCCGATGTCGCTGGCATGGCGCTGTGGCGCACGCAGGTCGCCGACGATGTCCTGCGCGAGCTCATTTATACCAACCGCGAATTCAACGGGTCCGAGGCGAAACTGCTCGGCTTCGCGACGCATGTATCGGACGATCCGCTGGCGCGGGCGATGGAGCTTGCCGAAGTGATCGCCGACAAGAATCCTCACGCGATCCGCGGTGCGAAGCGGCTGTGCAACATGCTCGGTCATGCGAGCGATGCCGAAATATTGCAGGCCGAAAGCGACGAGCAAGTGAAGGTTATCCGGACCCCGAACCAGATGGAAGCGGTGATGGCAGGGATGCAGAAGCGAAAGCCGAATTTTACCGACTAGAGCCCGAGTTCCGATATCCCGTTCGTGTCGAGCGAAGTCGAGACACCCATCGAGATCGCGCCAGGCTGAGGGGCATCTCGACTTCGCTCGATGCGAGCGGGCTTCTGGATTAGAGAAAATTTAGAAACCGTGCCGCATTGTCCCAGTCGCGTTTGTGAATGGCGCGCGCCTTTTGCGCCTCGCCGTCGGCGCCCCAGCGGCGCTCCTGATAGAGTTCGTCGAGACTGACCGAGTTCCAAAGAATATCGGCTTCGAATGCGTCCTCGATCAACGCGAGGCCGGCGACGAGCGAGCCGCCGATCGTCACCAGCGGCGTCAGCGCGGCGAGGCGCCAATGATCCTGCGCCAGCACTGCATCGCGCAGTGCCGCGACCGTCGCCGCGGGTTGGTCGACCGGCAGCACACCTTGCGTCAGCGTGAATTCGACGCCGTAGTGCGCCTCGGCCCAAGCGAGCAGGGGGTTCCACGCCGCCGCCTGTTCGGCCTGGAGCGCCGCGTCGCGCGCGTCGCGGTAACAGAAGAGGTCGCTTTGCGCATAAGCCGCGACCGGCGCGGCAAAGGCGGCAGGGTCCGGCGCCGCAAGATCGATCGCGGCGTTGGCGAGCCCCGTCATCGGCATCGCCGCGGGATCGATCGTCTCGCCAGCCTCGCGCCATTCGGCAGCGACGGCTTCGGCAAGCATGGCGTTCGCGACCGCCAGCGGCGCGCGCTGCGGCGTGCGCACCGGCCGCCCGTCGAGCGCGATGCCCCAGCCGCCGTCTTCGGCGACGACGGCAACCTCTTTCCAGAAGTGCTTCACCGCTCTTTGGGTGAACGCCAGCGGCGCGCGAGCAGCAGCGGCATTACCGCGAAATCGAACGCGCCGACCAGCACGATCGCGACGCCGATCCAGCGGTCGGTCGGCTGGCCCGCGAGCGAAAAACCGCCGCCCATCAGGATGAAGCCGATCGCCACAAAGGCGGCGCCCATAAGGCGCATGATCGAGAGGACAAAGAAGCGTTTCTTGGCAAGAGCATCGTCGGCTTGGGTCATGCGTCCTCCCTATCGCCGCCAAGGTGTCGCATCAACTGCGCGAGCGCGCCATGGCCGCTCGCCTCGACCCCCCGCGATCACACGCTCGCGCTCGTCGGCGGACTTGTTCTGCGACAGCTTGATCGTCGGACGCCACGCGGCGATCCGCATCTCGAAGCCGACAATGGCGCCGGTCATCTTGCTGAAGAGTGCGGGGTTCATCTTGGCTCGCGTCCATGGCGGATGGGCGCCGATGCGAGCCTCATGCGCTGCGGACAAAGTGTCGAGCTGCGCTACCAGTTCGGCGCCATCGAGCTTGCGCGCCACGCCTTCCATCTCGATCGCCACATAATTCCACGTCGGCACCTGATCGGCATCGGTGTACCAGCTCGCGCTGACATAGGCGTCGGGGCCCTGCACGACGGCGAGCGCGCTCGCGCCGCTCAGGTGGCGGGTGAGCGCATTGCCGCGCGCGAGGTGGAATTGCAGCGTGGCCCGGTCGTCGCTCAACACCACTGGCGCATGCGCGACGCGTGGCCCGTCGGGCGTGCTCGCAAAGATCGCGGCAAAGCCGATCTCGCGCACGAGCAATTCGGCGAGATCGTCCTGCCGCGGGCGGAAGGCGGAATTGGGGTGCATCAGCTTGCTTTGGGTGGGCGCGCCGCATGTTTCTTCGCGCTCGGCTTCTTGCCGGCAAGCTTCTTGGGCGCGGGTTTGCCGGGTTTCGCCTTGGCTTTCGGCTTTGGCTTGCCGACGAAATCGGTGGGCTTGCCCTCGGCCGTACGCCCGCGCCGTTCGCCGCGCCGTGCCTTGCGGATCTGCTTGCTGTGCGCTTTCGCTTGCGCCTTCAGCGCCGATTTGGGCGGCGGACCTTTTTCGCCCGCCTCGATCCCGATATCGCCGAGCAGCAGGTCGAAGCCCAGATCGTCGAGGCTCGCGGCGAAATGATCGGGCAGTTCGGCGCTGATATCGATTGCGCCGCCGTCGGGATGATCGATACGTAGCCGGCGGCTGTGGAGGTGCATCTTGCGGCTGATCGTGCCGGTCAGGAACGCGCCCTTGCCGCCATATTTTCCGTCGCCGACGATCGGGTGGCCGATCGCCGCCATATGGACGCGCAGCTGATGGGTGCGCCCCGTCAGCGGCTGCAGTTCGACCCACGCCGCGCTGTTCCCCGCGCGCTCGATCACGCGGTAGCGCGTCTTCGATGCGAGGCCGCTGTCGTGGACGTGCATTTTCTCGCCGCCCGAACCGGGCTGCTTGGCGAGCGGCAGGTCGATCTCGCCCTGCTGGATGTCGGGCACGCCGACAATCAGCGCCCAATAGGTCTTTTTCGCGCTGCGGTTCGAAAAGCTCTTGGCGAAATAGGCTGCGGCGCGCGGGGTGCGCGCGATCAGCAGCGCGCCCGACGTATCCTTGTCGAGCCGGTGGACGAGCTTCGGCCGCGTCGGTCCGTCGAATTTCAGCGCATCGAGCAGGCCGTCGACGTGCTGCTCGGTCTTCGTGCCGCCTTGCGTCGCGAGTCCCGGAAGCTTGTTGAGTATGATCGCGCTCGCATCGCGGTGGATCATCATCCCCGTCGCCAGTTCGACATCGGCGTCGGTCAGCGGCCGCCCCTTGCGCGCCGGCCGCGCCACGGTCTCGACCGGCGGCGTGGGCATGACGAGTTTCTGTCCGGTCGCGATGCGATCCGACACATCGGCCTTTTTGCCGTCGAGCGTCAGCTGGCCCGAGCGCGCCCAGCGCGCGAGTAGTGCGTGCGGCGTCCCTTCGCGGTGACGCTTGAACCAGCGGTCGAGCCGGATGCCGTCATCCTCCTCGGCTATCGTTGCGCTGTCGAGCGGGGTTCTGGCGTCCGTCATGCCGGCACCTGCCGCATCAGGAACAGGCCGAGCCCGCAAGCGGCGATCGCGCCGGTCACCGACGCGAGGACATAGGCGGCCGCTTGCGCTTCATGGCCGCGTTCGAAAAGCATCCAGAATTCCATGCTGAAAGAGGAAAAGGTCGTGAAACCGCCGAGGATCCCGACGCCGATGAGCAACCGCGCGGTTTCGCCGCCATCGCTGCCGCGCGCAAGCGTGCCGACGAGCACGCCCATTAACAGGCTGCCGGCGATATTGATCGTCAGCGTCTCCCACGGGAAACCGGGGCCGAGCCGCGCGAGTATCGCCTGCCCGACGAGATGGCGCGCACCGGCGCCGATCGCGCCGCCGATCATGACGGGAAACAGGCTGTGCATGGTTTCGCCCTAGCCGGAAACGGCGGCAAGGCAAAGGCGGCATTGCTATGCGTCGGGCGGCATCAACGCTGTCGCGGGCCGCTCGTGGGTCGCCCGCCAGTCGGCGGGACGGATGAAGTCGCCCCGCCAGATGCTGCGGCGCTTCGCCTGGGCCTCGCCTTCTTCGGGCAGATAGGCGTCGCTCGTCGACACCGCCCAGCCCGACCGCACCATTTCGGCGCCGAGGTCGATGCCGTCGGGGAAGGGGGCGGTGCGACAGGCGGCGAGCGTGCGTCCATAATGGTCCTTCGCCGCGAGTTCGCAATGAAGCGGCCCGCGGCCGGCCAGCTTTTCGAGCGCCGTCCGCGCTTCGCGGCCGCACGGCCAGCGCGTGGCGGCGCTACCGCAATCCTGCCGATATTCGACCGCGTCGAGGCCGGTCAGACGAATGGTCAAGGTCGCCCCCTCCTGCCTTGCCGTCAGGCTGTCGCCGTCGATCACCTGCACCAGCGGCACGGTTGCGACCGGCGCGGGCAGCCATATCCATGCCGCAAACGCCAGCCCGCCAAGCAGAATGAGCGCCAGCAGCGACCGGAAACGCCGCCGCCACCGCAACCGCGTCAAAGAAAGGCCGGGCTTCATAAGGATCGACTGGCGCGCGCGCAGCGGTTTGGCAAGCGTGAATAATCGGTTGACGATGAGAACAAAGCATGTCCAAAATGGACCTAATCAGTTCCGCCGCGGCGGGCCGAATTGGACGCCGCCATCGGGCTTGAGTCCGGATTGGCGGCAAACAGGAACGAACAAAAGGGGAATGATGCCGAAATGACGGCATGATCACGCCAGGGTGGAGCGATGGCAAGGGGGACGGCATTATGATCGATCAGGATATCATTGATGGCGGGATGGGCGCATCGGCGGTCCATGCCCGCCCGCTTGCGGCGCTGCGAGGGCCGATCGCCAAGGGCAGCGCATCGCCGCTCCTGTTTATCGGGCCGCGCGACGACTGGTCCGACATGGCGTCCCTGGCGGATGTGCGTCTTGCCGGCATAGCGTCCCCATCCGGCGCGGCCGACACTATCCGGCGGATGCCGACGCTCGACATCGTCTGGCTCGCCGCGGCGGAGACGGTCGAAGCCGATATGCTTGCCGGGATATGCGCGGCGACCGAAGAGGGCGGCTGCAACCTGATCTGCGAAACCGCGCTGGAGGCGCTCGATCGCGTGGCCGCGGCCGTCCCCGCGTCGGTCAATGTCCAGTTCCTCGTCGATGCCGATCCGGCCGACCGGCTCGTCGCATTGGCAGCGGCCCGGCGCACGCGCGACTGGACCCTCAACGATGTCGCGCGCGGCGATGCGATGGAGCGGATCGACCGGTTGCAGGAAGAGGTCGCCCGCATCTCGCGCCTGTTGGGGGACCTGGCGGCACAAAGTGGCGGGCTTCCCGGCGCGCCGGCGGGTTTTGCGCCGCGCGGCGAGGAGTTTGCGGATTATCCGGGTCAGGTGCGCGCGCCGGCGCGGGACTATGCCGCGATGCCGCGCAGCTTCGTTCCCGAAGAACGAACGCTCGACCGGCAGCGTGCGAAAGCGGTGCGGCGGATGCTGCGTCAGCGGCGCATGCGTGAACAATATTTCCCCGCCGATCTGTTCGCCGATCCGGCGTGGGACATGTTACTCGACCTTTATGCCGCGCGGCTCGAACGCCAGCCGGTCTCCGTGTCGAGCCTGTGCATCGCGGCCGCGGTTCCCGCAACCACGGCGCTGCGCTGGATCAAGACGATGACCGACGCGGGTCTTTTCGTGCGCGAGGCCGATCCGCACGACGGCCGGCGCATCTTCATCGCGCTGGCCGAAGGCGCATGCGATGCGCTCGCACGCTATTTCGAGGCGCTCGAAGAATAAGCGTGGTCCGGCCGTCGCGAGCCCGCTAGCTTCGCGCGATGAAAGATGCCGTCGAAGTGGTCGTGAACGACCGGATGCAGCAGGGCTATCGCTATAGGCGAACCGCGCCGATGGGCGGGTGTTTCGATCCCGGTTTCGAGCCCGAACTGACGCCAGCCGAGATGCTGAACCTCGGCATATTCTGCGGCAAATATATGACCGACTGCACCGCCGAATTCCCGGCGAGCTGGTTCAGGCGCGCGAAGCTCGCGCCCGAACGCCCCGACTGTTCGCTGAACTATTTCGGGATTCGGGCCAGCGTGTCGCTCCGCGTCTGGATCGAGAAGGGCTGGATCCATCCCGACGATCCGCGGGGCTGGTTTCAATGGTATTGCCGCTATTATTCTGGGCGGCGGATGCCGGACGAGGATCGCCGCCAGATCGCGCGATGGCGGGCGTTCCGGCGCCACGCCGCGCAGATACGCAAGCATTGCGAGCCGGGCGATCCCTTTTGCCGGCCGAAGCAACGGCAAGCGCTGCTGCAATGGGCCTATGACAGCCGCGATATCTAGCGACGGGTTAAAGACATTTCGCTTCAGGCGGGCGCGCACTATGTAACCCCCACATCAAGGGAGTTTTCGCCGATGCCGATCATGGCCGCCCGCGTCTATCATGCCGGCAAGCTCGTCCGCGACCTCGGCCCGGACGAGGCGATTCCGGAGGATTGCGACCCCGGCGATTTTTTCTGGCTCGGCCTCTACGAGCCGACGCCGGCCGAGCTTGCCGGTATCGCCAGGCGGTTCGGCCTGCATCCGCTCGCGGTCGAGGATGCGCTGAAGGCGAACCAACTCCCCAAGGTTGAAACCTATGGCGACCAGCTGTTCGTCATCTCCCGCACCGCCAATCTCGACGGCGATACGATCCAGCCGGGGGAGACGGCCTTCTTCATCGGTCCGCATTTCTTCGTCAGCGTCCGCCACGGGTCGGCGCGGACGCACACCGACGTCCGGGCGCGGCTCGAAACCCTGCCGGCGAAACTCGCGCACGGCCCCGACTATGTTCTCTATGCGGTGCTTGATTTCATTGTCGACGGCTATTTCCCGGTGATCGATGCGATCGAGGAGCGGATGTTGGGGGTCGAGGACAGCGTGATGGACACGCCGCTCGACGCTTCGGAAATTCGCCACCTTTACAAGCAGCGGCACGAGATCATCCGTTTCCAGCGGCTGGTCGGGATGATGAAGGAGGTCGCCGGCCGTTTGACGACCGACGATGATCTGCCGAATATCGACGCCGCGGTGCGCCCCTTTTACCGCGACGTCTGGGACCATGTGCAGCGCGCCGAATATCGTCTCAACGGGCTGCGCGACATTGCCGCGTCGGTGATCGAAACCAACGGCATGCTCGAACAGCAGCGTCAGGGCGTGATCACGCGGCAGCTCGCCGCCTGGGCGGCGATCCTCGCCGTGCCGACCGCGATCGCCGGCATCTACGGCATGAATTTCGAGTTCATGCCCGAACTCGACTGGGCCTTTGGCTATCCGTTCGCGCTGGCCCTGATCTTTGGCGGTTCGGGGCTCGTCTTCTGGCGCTTCAAGCACATCGGCTGGCTTTGACCTCTCGCGACGCATCGCTTGCCAGGGGCGGAGGCTTGTGGCAGGGGCGCACATCCCGCTGATGGCGACATTATTGGGGGCGCTTAGCTCAGTTGGTAGAGCATCTCGTTTACACCGAGAGGGTCGGCGGTTCGAGCCCGTCAGCGCCCACCACGAACCTTCCTTTCGATCGCGCGTTGGCGCTAGCGACCCTTAATCGCGCGAAAGGACATTCCATGCCGACCAAACTCGATGGCTCTTGCCGCTGCGGCGCGGTTCGCTTTTCGGTGAAGAGCCACACGCCCGCTCCGTATCAGCTCTGTTATTGTTCGATCTGCCGCAAGCAGCAGGGCGGCGGTGGCTATGCGATCAACCTCGGCGCCGACGCGACGAGCCTGACGATCGATGGCGAGGAGCATCTGGGCCTCTATCGCGCGCGGATCGAGGATGACGAGCATCCGATATGCAAGCTGTCGAGTGGCGAACGGCGCTTCTGCCGTGAGTGCGGGTCGGCTCTATGGCTCTTGGATCCGGACTGGCCCGAACTCGTCCATCCCTTCGCAAGCGCGATCGATTCGGAGCTACCGACGCCGCCGTCACGCGTTCATCTGATGCTCAAATACAGGGCCGGCTGGGTCGAACCCGCCATCGGACCCGACGATGCGGCCTTCGACCTCTATTCTGAAAAATCGATCGAGGAATGGCACAAGGACGAAGGCGTCTGGGTTGCTTGATCTCGCCCCCGATCGGGCTAAGGGCAGCTATCCGGAAAAGAGGTTGCCGCCATGAAACAACTGTTATTCGCTCTCGCCCCGATTCTGCTCGCTTTCGCGCCGCCTGCGCTAGCCGCGCCGAAGCAGGGCGACGTGATCATCCGCCATGTCTCCATCGTCGATGTCGAAGCGGCGAAAACGATCGCAGAGCAAGCGGTGGTGCTGAAGGGCGAGGATATCGTGGCGGTCGGAAGCGATTCCGCGATCGCCAAAGACTGGCGGGCTGACCGGATAATCGAGGGCGAGGGGCGTTACCTCATCCCCGGCCTGTGGGACATGCACGTCCATTTCGGCGGCGGCCCCGAACTGATCGAAGAGAATAGGGCGCTGCTGCCGCTCTATGTCGCGAACGGCATCACGACGATCCGCGACGCGTCGGGCGACCTGCCCGATCAGGTGCTCGCATGGCGCGGCGAGATTGCCGGCGGAAAACTGTTCGGACCCCGGCTGTTGACCTCGGGCGCCAAGATCGAAGGGATCGCGCCGGTGTGGAAAGGCACGATCGAGGTCGGCAGCGAGGCCGATGTGGATGCCGCGCTCGACCGCTTGAAAAACCGGGACAAGGTCGATTTCGTCAAGATCACCGACAGCACGCTGAAACCCGAACTCTTCCTCTATGCGCTGCGGCGGGCGAAGGCGCTCGGCCTCAGGACGTCGGGGCACATCCCGATGGCCCTGACCGTCGATCAGGCGGTCGACGCGGGGATCAGTTCGATCGAGCATCTCGACTATGCCTATAATGCCGGCGCGAAGGACGAAGCCGCGATCGCCGCCGATTTCGCCGCAAAGCGCATCGACCGTGCCGAGGCGAACCGCCGGCTCGACGCGGGATTCGATCGCGATACCGCGATGGCGGCCTATCGCCGCTTCGCCGCAAAGGGCGTGTTCGTGACGCCGACGCTCAACGGCAGCCGCATCATCGCCTATCTTGACCGCGACGATCATTCGACGGACGAGCGTCTCGCCTATATCGGGCCGAAGCTGCGCAAGACCTATGACTGGCGGATCGAGCGCGCGGCGAAGGCCGATGCCGCGGCGATCGCGGCGCGACATAAGCAGATCGAGGATGTCGCCGCGATCCTGCCGATGCTCGCCGAAGCGGGGGTACCGATCATCGCGGGGACCGATGCGGGCTTTTTGAACAGCTTCAACTATCCCGGCTTCGGGCTGCACGACGAGATCGAGCTGTTCGTCGAAAAGGGCCTGACTCCGGCGCAGGCGCTCGCTTCGGCGACGCGTGCGGGTCCGGCATGGTTCGGCCAGCTCGATCGTTATGGCGCGATTCTGCCCGGCATGGCGGCCGACCTTGTGTTGCTGACCAAGAATCCGCTCGAGGACATCGCGGCGACGCGCGCGATCGATACCGTGGTGTTGCGCGGCGTGGTTCAGGACCGCGCCGCGCTCGACAAGATGCTCGCCGACACACGGGCGAAGGTCGCGGCGTGGAATGCCGAGACCGCGGCGCGTTAGGGGATAACGGCGCGTGCGGATTGCCGTGCGCGCCAGACGCTCCACAGCGTGAACAGCCCCATCGCCGCCCAGACGATGTTGAGCACGGCCGACGGGATTGCGCCGTTATAGCCCGAGTTGACGATGAAGCCGCCCGCACCGATCACATTCATCCACTGATAAAGATAGCTGCGTCCTTCGAGCTTGCCGAGCGACAGCAGGATATAGGCGGCGAGGATGATCGCCGCGGCGGTCCAGCCGACGACTTCGACGATGATGACTTCGGCGCCCATCGCGCTTCTTCTCCAAATGAAAACGCCCACCCCCATAGGGGGCGGGCGCTCATAGCATCAGCTGTTTGCCGCGTCAGGCGGCGAGTTTGCGCAGCACATAGTGCAGGATGCCGCCGTTCATATAATATTCGACCTCGTTCGCCGTATCGATGCGGCAGAGCGTGTCGAAGGCGAAGGTCGAGCCGTCGGCGCGGGTGACGTTCACCGTCACCGTCTGGCGCGGCCCCAGGTCCGCGACGCCGGTGATGGTGAACTGATCGTCGCCGGTGAGACCCAGCGTCTCGCGGCTCTGGCCTTCGAGGAACTGGAGCGGCAGCACGCCCATGCCGACGAGGTTCGAGCGGTGGATACGCTCGAAGCTTTCGACGATCACCGCGCGGACGCCCAGCAAATTGGTGCCCTTCGCCGCCCAGTCGCGCGACGAGCCGGTGCCATATTCCTTGCCGGCGATGACGACGAGCGGCGTGCCGTCGGCCTTGTGGCGCATCGCGGCGTCGTAGATCGGCATGACTTCGGTGCCATAGCGCGACATGCCGCCTTCGATGCCGGGGACCATTTCATTCTTGATGCGGATGTTGGCGAAGGTGCCGCGCATCATCACGTCGTGGTGGCCGCGGCGGGCGCCGTAGCTGTTGAAGTCGGCCTTGCTAACCTGATGTTCCATAAGCCATTTTCCGGCCGGCGAGTCCGCCTTGATCGAACCGGCGGGCGAAATATGGTCGGTCGTGATGCTGTCGCCGAGGATCGCGAGCGGCTTGGCGTTGACGATGTCCGACACCGGCGCCGGGGTCATCGACATGCCCTCGAAATAGGGCGGGTTGGCCACGTAAGTGGAGCCCGCGCGCCACTGATAGGTGTCCGAGCCCTCGACCTCGATCTTCTGCCAATGCTCGTCGCCCTTGTAGACGTGCGCGTAGCGTGCGACGAACATGTCGCGGTCGACCGCGCCGGCGATCGCGTCGGCGACTTCCTGATTGGTCGGCCAGATGTCGGCGAGGAACACGTCCTTGCCGTCTTGATCCTGCCCGATCGGGGTGGTGGTGAAATCCTCGGTCACCGTGCCCTTGAGCGCATAGGCGACGACGAGCGGCGGCGAGGCGAGATAATTGGCGCGCACGTCGGGCGACACGCGGCCTTCGAAGTTGCGGTTGCCCGACAGCACGGCGGCAGCGACGATATTGTTGCCGTTGATCGCCTCCGAAATCGGCGCCGCGAGCGGTCCCGAATTGCCGATGCAGGTGGTGCAGCCATAGCCGACGAGATTATAGCCGACCGCGTCGAGATGATCCTGCAGCCCCGCCTTGGCGAGATAGTCGGTGACCACCTGCGACCCCGGGGCGAGCGACGTCTTGACCCACGGCTTGGGCTTCATCCCGCGCTCGTTGGCCTTTTTGGCGACGAGCCCCGCGGCGACCATCACCCCGGGGTTCGAGGTGTTGGTGCAGCTGGTGATCGCGGCGATGACGACGTCGCCGTCGCCGATGTCGTGATCCTTGCCCGCGACCGCGACGCGCTCTGCCGCATCCTTGTTGTAGATTTTCTTGAGGTCGGCGTTGAATTCGTCGTCGACCGCGGTGAGGATCACCTTGTCCTGCGGCCGCTTCGGCCCGGCAAGGCTGGGCACCACGCTGCCCATATCGAGTTCGAGCGTGTCGGTGAATACCGGGTCGGGCATATCGGCCGACAGCCACAGGCCCTGCGCCTTGGCATAGGCTTCGACCAGCGCGATATTTTCGGCGCTGCGGCCGGTCAGGCGCATATAATCGAGCGTCTTGTCGTCGATGCCGAAGAAGCCGCAGGTCGCGCCATATTCGGGCGCCATATTGGCGAGCGTCGCGCGGTCGGCGAGGGTCAGCGAGGCGAGCCCGGGACCGTAATATTCGACGAAGCGCCCGACGACGCCCTTGGCGCGCAGCATCTGCGTCGCGGTGAGCACGAGGTCGGTCGCGGTGACGCCCTCCATCAGCTTGCCGGTGAGCTTGAAGCCGACGACTTCGGGGATGAGCATCGACACCGGCTGGCCCAGCATCGCGGCCTCGGCCTCGATCCCGCCGACGCCCCAGCCGAGCACGCCGAGCCCGTTGATCATCGTCGTGTGGCTGTCGGTGCCGACGCAGGTGTCGGGATAGGCGACGGTTTCACCCGACGCGTCTTCGCTGGACCACACCGCCTGCGCGATATGTTCGAGGTTGACCTGGTGGCAGATGCCGGTGCCCGGGGGCACAGCCTTGAAATTGTCGAGGCTCTTCGATCCCCATTTCAGGAAGTCGTAGCGTTCGCCGTTGCGATAATATTCGATCTCGACATTCTGTTCGAACGCCTTGGGATGACCGAATTCGTCGACCATGACCGAGTGGTCGATGACGAGGTGGACGGGGACCAGCGGGTTGATCTTGGTCGTGTCGCCGCCGAGCGTCGCGATCGCGTCGCGCATCGCGGCGAGGTCGACCACACAGGGAACGCCGGTGAAATCCTGGAGCAGCACGCGCGCCGGGCGATACTGGATCTCGCGGGTTCCCCGCGGGTCCTTCTGCCAGTCGACCAGCGCCTGCACGTCATCCTTCGACACGGTGAAGCCGCCATCCTCGAAACGCAGCAGGTTTTCGAGCAGCACCTTCATGCTGAACGGCAGCCGCGACACGTCGCCGAGCTGTGCCGCGGCCTTGTCGAGCGAATAATAGGCGTATTTTTTATCGCCGACGCTCAGCGTCGAACGGGTGGCCAGCGTGTCGTTGCCCGTGGTCGTCATAGGATTGCAGTCCCCATGTTGGCGCGGCGGGGAATGACTGTCCGGTGGCGAAGCGGGAGAGCGGGGCCAGCGGGAGTCGCACGCGCGGGTTTATGTTGGCGCCGCCTTACGCCGGGGGGTGGGAAATGCAAGGGGGTGGGGGATTTGGTTCGCGCGGAGACGCGGAGGCGCGGAGGCGGAGAAAGGGCGCGCGTCCCAAACTCGTCACCCCGGACTTGATCCGGGGTCCATGCGGCGCCGGCGGAATGGATCCCGGATCAAGTCCGGGATGACGATAAGAGGTGTAGTCCTTGACTACATTGTAGTTATAGACTACACATGTCCGATGAAGCCGATCAGCTACACGCGATCCGCGATCAAGGCGCTGCGGCGCATGCCCGCGACCACATCGGCGCGGATCGTCGGCAAGATCGAGGCCTATGCCGCCGATCCCGCGTCGCAGGCGAATAATGTGAAGGCGCTGAAGGGCCGCGATGCGATCCGCCTGCGCGTCGGCGACTGGCGCGTGATCATGGAGGATGGCGTCGTGCTGGCGGTGCTGGAAATCGGCCCGCGCGGCAGCGTCTATGAATGAAGGAATGATCCCATGAACAAGATGGTGACGATCCCCCGCGAAGAATATGACCGCCTCCGCGAAGCGGCCGAGGATCTGGCCGACCTGCGCGCCTATGACGGCACCAAGGCGGCGCTGGCGGCGGGCGAGGAGGAACTGGTGCCCGCCGAATACGCCAAGCGGCTGATCGCCGGCGAAAGCCCGCTGCGGGTGTGGCGCGAACTGCGCGGGCTGTCGCAGGTGGCGATGGGGAAGGTGTCGGGGGTCAACCGGGTGCAGATCGCCGATATCGAGGCCGGGCGCGGCAAGGGGTCGGTGGAGACGGTGCGGAAGCTGGCCGATGCGCTGGGGGTTCGGGTGGATGATTTGGTTTGAGGGTAGGCGCTAATTGGTGATTGTTGCACCTGTAACCGAAATTGCCGCCCACCCTAATTGCACCGTCATTGGATTTAAGACTAAAAAGCAGCAAGTAAGACGATTCCGCCGATCAAGGCGCAGTCCGGAGTTTCAAAGCGGTTCGAAAATCGTTCGACACATCGCTTCAAAATCTCGACCATTTTAGGAACTTCGCGTTCTCGTTTTTCGATAAAGCCCAATTCCAACTGGGAGTATAGGGCGACATAATCTTCTTCTTTTTGCGACCGTGGCCCTTAAGAACCGACCGTCCTTTGTCGACACGAAATGACCTGTCAGGTGATCGTGGGCTAGCCATATATATCATCAGACGATGTGAAGTGCTTTCGTCAAGTGCTCATGCGCATGTGCGGGGAGCGGGAGCAGCGTGAGGGAATTTTTCTTCTTTCCTAAATTATCCAAATAGGTTCTAAATGATCCTGATTCATTCCAAGTGATTCGGGAGATGAGCTATGATGCGTAACGTGGAGCGGGGTTCGCGGGGGAAATCGGCTGTTGTTTCGGGCGGCGGTGAGGCGCGGAACGGGCCCTCCCCCAACCCCTCCCGCAAGCGGGAGGGGAGTCAGAAGGCGCTGCGTAAGGGCGCCACCCACCCCCGGCCCCTCCCTGAAAGGGAGGGGGTGAAGGAAAATCCCTTCATGCCCGGGCTGCGCATTCGCGAGGATGGGTGGACGATGGTGCGGACGCGGCGGTTTCTGGCGGTGCTTGCGCAGTCGGGGTGCGTGACCGATGCGGCGCGCGTCGCGGGGATGAGCCGCAAGTCGGTGAACGACGCGCGGCGGCGCTTTGCCGCATTCGATCGCGCCTGTTCGACCGCGCTGGCGCGCGCGCAGCGCGGGCTTACGGCGATCGCCTATGAACGCGCGGTCGTGGGGCGCGAGATGGTGATCATTCGCGACGGCAAGGAGGTCGAGCGGCGGATCATGCCGTCGGACTCGATGCTTGGGCTGCTCATCAAGCGCGGCGAGCTGGGCGCGGGCGAAGGTGGCGGCGGCGGCGGGGCAGCGGGGACGCATTACCGGCGCTATGACGGCGATGCGGCGATCAGCGCCGAGGAGCATCTGGCAGGCTGGCGCTTCGACGGCGCGGGAATCAAATATTTCTATCCCGGAAGCGCGGTCGACAAGCTGGGCAGCAAGCTGGAGCGGATGCGCGCCCGGATGGTGGCCCAGGAGGCCGAGACCGGCGCGTGCATGCGCTGCGGCCAGTTCGCGAGGGGGGAAGCCGCCGGGCGGCTCGCCTCGCAGCGCGCCAGCGACGCGGCCCTGGCAGCCGCTTCTAGGTATTAAGCGCGTCGTTGATCGTCGTGAAGATGGTTTCGAGATTGAGGCCGAGCGTCTGGAAGGCGATGATGCACGCGAGCGCGATCAACGCGGCGATCAGGCCATATTCGATCGCGGTGGCGCCGCTTTGGTCCGCTAACAGTCCGGTTCCCCGCATCATCCGCTTGTCCCTTCGGTCTTGGTCCGGTGCCGCGATAAGACGGCGCGGGTGGGGAGCGGGTTGAGGAAGAGGCTTAACGCGCCGATAAGCCGGGGCTTGCCGCGCGATCAGCCGCCGTTGGCGCTGCGCACCGGCTTGGGGGCGAAGGCGCGGACGCGGTTGCGCCCCGTTCGCTTGGCTTCGTAGAGCGCCTGGTCGGCTTCGTGCATCAGCGCGGGCAGGCCGGTGCCGGGGGCGCCGATCGCGATGCCGAAGCTCGCGGTGGGGCAGAGGCTGGCCGGGATGCGGCCGGCGCAGGCGGCGGCGAGGCCGGTGCGGACCGCCTCGGCGAGCTGGCGCGCCGCCTCGATACCCGCGCCGGGGAGGAGCAGCGCGAACTCCTCGCCGCCGATGCGTCCCGCGACCATCTCGGCGGGGCCGATCAGCCGGACATGCGCGCCGAAGGCGGCGATGATCGCGTCGCCAACCGCGTGGCCGTGATTGTCGTTGACCGACTTGAACCGGTCGAGGTCGGCGATGATCAGCGCGACGGAGCGCCGTTCCTCGAGGCAGCGGCGGAGCGCGGTCGCGGCCTGGGTTTCGAACCCGCGGCGGTTGAGCAGGCCCGAGAGATTGTCGGCGTCGACCTCGCGGCGGAGCTCGGCGATCTGGTCGACCGCGACCGCGACCATCAGGCTGATCGCGGCGGCGATCGACACCATCGCCTGGCTGAACTGGACGGTGGTCCAATAGAGCGATTGCTGGAAGCCGACATAATCGTCGAAGCCGCCGTGGAGCGAGAGCAAGACGGCGGGGCGGACGATGAGGTTGAGCGCCGAGATCGCCGCGACCCAGAAGAGCACGCGGTCGATGAGGTGGCGCTTTTCGATCGGCCAGAGCGCGACGACGACCATGATCGCGATGATGCCGGCGCCGATGCTGATCGACAGGATGCGCGCGGCGATGCTGGGGCTGGCGAGGAGGAACCAGAGGAAGACCGCGATCGAGATCGCGACGGTCGCCGCCATCGTGCGCCACGGGACGGGGAGCGCATAGCGTTTGATGATCGCGGCGGCGAACAGCACGCCGGTGATGAGGAAGAGGAAATTGGCGGGAAGCCGCTGCAGCTCCATCGGGAGGACGGGGCCGACGTCCTGGATCAGGAAGGCGAGCGCGGTCGCGGTATAGGCGCCGGCGGCATAAGCCACGTACCGCTCGCGGCGGTTCAGCCACAGCAGGAAAAAAGCGACAGCGAACAGCAGGCCGATGCCCGGGTTGAGCAGCGAGATGAATAATTGTCCGTTCACACTAGCGCTTTCTGCCCCCGCCCCCGGCGGTAGCAGCCGCGTAGATAACGAAGCGTTACTTTTCGGGGAGTTAAGTCACGGTAACGTGGGCAGCCGGGCGCCTAGGCGGTGCCGCGGACGACGAGGTGGACGGGGATGCGGGTGCCGCTGCGCGTGCGTTCGTCATCCTCGAGGGCCATCGCGACGAGCGCCTCGCCCGCGGCGTCGAGGTCGGGCTCGAGCGTGGTGAGCGCGGGGTCGGCGAGGGTGCCGGCGCGGATGCCGTCGAAGCCGATCAGCGCGACATCCTGCGGCACGCGGCGGCCGGCCTCCTTGAGCCCCTGGAGCACGCCGAGGGCCAGCATGTCCGAGGCCGCGAAGATCGCATCGGTTTTGGGGTGTGCTTCGAGCAAAGCCTGCACCGCGGCGACGCCCTGCGCGTGGCGGTCGGCGGCGGCGGGGGGCTCGGCGACGACGGGCGTGAGGCCATGCGCGGCGAGCGCGGCGGTGAAGCCGTCGCGGCGCTCGTCGAACTGGCGCTGCGGCGACTGCTGCGGCCCGACGAAGGCGATGTGGCGGCGGCCGGTCGCGATGAAATGCTCGGCGGCGAGCTGGCCGCCGATGTCATTCTCGCTGCGCATCCAGTGGAAGGGGCTGCCCGGGCTGCCCCAGCAGACGAAGTCGAGGCCCGAGGCCTGCGCCTGCGCGAAATAATCCCACGCCGCGCGGTTGCTGGTGGTGCCGATGACGATCATCGCGTCGGCGAGGCCGGAGGCGACGAAGTCGGCGCGGAAATTGTCGGGATTTTCCTGGAACGAGACGAGCAGGTTGAACCCCCGCGCCGAGGTCGCGGCGGCGATGCTGCCGAGCAACGCGAAATAGAAGGGGTTGATCGCGCTGCGGTCCTCGCCGGGGCGGCAGATGGTGACGAGCGCGATCGTCTCGCTGCTTTTCAGGCGCAGCGACGAGGCGTGGCGGTCGACGACATAGCCAAGCTCGCGCGCGGCGGCGGAGACGCGCGCGCGCGTTTCGGCGTTGACGCCGGGGCTGTTGCGCAAGGCGCGCGAGACGGTCGATTGCGACACGCCGGCGCGCTCGGCGACGTCGAACGATGTGGGACGCAGCATCTTTCCGTTCACCTCTGGCTTCTCCCCCTTGCGCCGTCTGTTGCCGCGCGCGCGGGGCTTGTCAATCGGGTGTCAAAGGCCGTCGAGCGCGAGGAGCGCGAAGCTCGCGAGCCAGTGTTCGCCCATATAGTCGCCGGTGACGTGCGGGAGTGCGGCGGCGAGGTGGCGCTGGGCCGCGGCTTCGGCGACGGGCGCGGCGGGGTGCGCGGGGCCAAGCGCGGCGGCGATGGCGCGCCAGTTCCACGCGCGGCTGAGACCCAGGCCGTCGAGATGCGCGATCTTGCCGTCGCTGCGGTCGGAAACGGTGGCGGGAGTGAAGAGGGTGGCGGGTTGTTCCTGCGCGGCGCGGGGGAGGAAGACGTCGAACCAGCGGGTGAAATCGCCGCCGAGGAGGACGGCCATCAGATGCGCTTCGGTGAGGGCGGAGGAGAGGAATTCGTCGCCGCCGGGCTCCCATGCCTGACAGTCGCGGTCGGCGCCGAACCATTCGTTGGCGCGGCTGTCGATGAGGGTGACGAGCGCGGGGTCGCGGGTTTCCGCCCAGTGACGCGCGAGGAGCAGGGCGAAGGCGATGTTGAAATGGGTACCGACGCGCAAGGGGTAGGTGAGTTTGGGCAGGAAGGCATGGAAACGCGCCGCGAAGGCGAGCGCGAGCGGTTCGAGCGCCGCGCTCCACGGCGCGTCATGCCGCTCGGCCTCGTCATGGAGCGCGAGGAGCCAGGCCCAGCCATAGGGGCGCTCGAACGCCGCGGAGTAAGGACGGTCGAGGAAGGCGCGTTCGCCCGCGACTTTTTCGGGCACCAGCATTTCGTCGGCGCGCGCGCGGATTTCGGCGGCGACGGGCAAGTCGGGGAAGCGGCGCGCGAGGCGGAGGATCTGCCACCAGCCATGGACGCAGCTGTGCCAGTCGAAGCTGCCGTGGAAGATCGGATGGTGCTCGCGCGGGGGTCTGGCGTCTTCGGGGCCGGTGAGGACGAGGTCCATCTTGTAGGGATATTCGCGGCCGAGGTGCGCGAGGGTGGCGGTCGCGAAGCGGGTTGCGTGGGTGGGGGTGAGGTGCATGGGATTTTTCCTAGCCAAGATGATCCTCCCTGTCGCGCAGCGATGGGGAGGTGGCAGCGGCGTGGCCGCTGACGGAGGGGCTGTGGCGTAAGCGTCGCTGGCCCCTCCACCACGCCCTTCGGGCGCGGTCCCCCTCCCCATGGCTTCGCCACAGGGAGGATCTTCAGAAAGCAAACAGCCAGATGAAGACGATGTTCACCGCGAGCAAGGGCACCGCGGTGCCGATCTGCGCCTTGATCACGCCATAGGGGTTTTTGAGCTCGAGCAGCGCCGCGGGGACGAGGTTGAAGTTCGCGGCCATCGGGGTCATCAGCGTGCCGCAGAAGCCCGCGAGCATGCCGATCGCGGCGACGACCGCGGGGTCGCCGTCATATTGCTCGATCAGCAGCGGCATGCCGACCGCCGCGAGCATCACCGGGAAGGCGGCGAAGGCGTTGCCCATCACCATGGTGAACAGCGCCATGCCGAGCCCGAAAGCGAGCGTCGCGCCGAACAGGCTGCCTTCGGGGATCGCGGTGCCGATGAGGTCGCCGACGACTTCGCCGACCCCGGCGAGCGCGAAGACCGCGCCGAGGCTGGCGAGCATCTGCGGCAGGATCGCGGCCCAGCCGACCGCGTCGAGCAGGCGGCGGCCTTGCTGAAGCGGGAGCAAAGGCGGGGGTTTGAGACGTGTCATGCCGACCGCGAGCGCGATGAGCACGCCGAGCGCGAGCGAGATGAGCGTCGCCTGCTTCGGGTCGGCGAGGCCGGGGATCCATTTGAAGAGGAAGGTGCCCGCGAGCGCGACGGCGGGGATGATCAGCGCGACGAGGAGCAGGAAGGGGCCGTGCCTTGCGGCGCGTGTCGCTTGCACGTCGGCGGGAACGTCGCCGCCGGGCGCGCGGCCGATCTGGCCGGTGCCGGCGATCGCGACGAGTGCGAGGACGAGCAGGCCGTTGCCGAAGTCGCCGAGCCGGTCGCCCGCGAGCATCGACAGCGCGAGCAGGCCCCAGAAGGCGGCGTTGCCGAAACGCCTGGGGTTGGTGCGATCGAGAAGGCCCAGCAGCGCGAAGGCCGCGAAGGTCAGGCCCGCGAGAACATAGACGAAGTCGAGGGTGATCATGCGCTCGCCTCCTGCCCCATGGCCTTTTGCGCCATCCGTTTTTCGAGGCGGCGGAGGCGGAGGCCGTGGATGATGAAGGCGGCGATGGCGGTCGGGATCGCCCAGAGCGAGAAGTGCAGCGGCTCGATGATATAGCCATAGCCTTCGAGCACGCCCTTCATCAGCAGGATCGAGCCGATCGCGAGGAAGATATCCTCGCCGAAGAAGAGGCCGACATTGTCGGTGGCGGCGGAGAAGGCCTTGACCTCCTCGCGCTGGTCGTCGGTGAGCGCGTCGTTTTTCGCTTCGGCCGCCGCCTCGGCCATCGGGGCGACGAGCGGGCGGACGGTCTGCGGGTGCCCCGCGACCGAGGTGAGGCCGACCGCGGCCATCGCCTGCCGCAGCAGCAGATAAGAAGTGAGCAGGCGGCCGAGCGTCGCGCCCTTCATCCGGCCGATCAGCGTGCGCGCGTGCTGTTGCAGGCCGTAAGCTTCGAGCAGGCCGATGACGGGGAGGACGATCCAGACGATGCTGACATAGCGCGTGTCGTTGAACGCCTTGCCGAAGGCGGCGACGATCGCGGTCAGGTCGAGCCCGGCGGCGAGCCCGGTCGCGAGCGCCGAGGCCATGATCACGAGCAGCGGATTGAAGCGGAGCAGGAAGCCCGCGATGATGATGAGGATGCCGATCAGGACGAGCATCAGGTGCGCGCCTGCGACCGCTGGGAAATTTGTTCACGCGGAGACGCGGAGGCGCGGAGAGAATATCCCAAAACCGTTTGTGCTGAGCTTGTCGAAGCACTGTTCTTCATTCTGCCGCGCTGAAGAAAAGAACGGCCCTTCGACAAGCTCAGGGCGAACGGCTTTAATGTTTCAATATTCTCTCCGCGTCTCCGCGTCTCCGCGTGAACTATTGTCATTGGCGCTCGTCTCCCGCTTTCCCATATCCGCCGCCGCCGGGCGTTTCGATCACGAAGGCGTCGCCTGATTCTAGGTCGGCGCTGCCCGTTGCCGCCAGCATCTCGACCGAGCCGTCGGCGCGCTCGACCCAGTTGCGCCCCGGCGCGGCGTCTTCGCCGCCTGCGAGGCCCTTGGGTGCGATCTGGCGGCGGTTCGCGAGGATGTTCGCGGCCATCGGCTCGCGGAAGCGGATGCGGCGCCTCGCGCCGTCGCCGCCCGTCCAGCGGCCCGCGCCGCCCGAGCCTTTGCGGATCGAGAACTCCTCGACGATGACGGGGAAGCGCGTTTCCATGACTTCGGGGTCGGTCATCCGGCTGTTGGTCATGTGGGTCTGGATCACGCTGGTGCCGTCGAAGCCGGGGCCGGCGCCCGAGCCGCCGGCGATCGTTTCATAATATTGATAGGCGTCGTTCCCGAAGGTGAAATTGTTCATCGTGCCCTGCGCCGGGGCCATCGCGCCGAACGCCGCGAACAGCGCGTCGGTGATGACCTGGCTGGTCTCGACATTGCCCGCGACAACCGCGGCGGGATAGCGCGGGCTGAGCATCGAATCCGCAGGGACGATCAGGGTGACGGGGGCGAGGCAGCCCTCGTTCATCGGGATCGGGTCGTCGAGCATCGTGCGCAGCACATAGAGGACGGCGGCGCGGACGACGGGCAGCGGGGCGTTGAAATTGTCGGGGAGGGTCGCCGACGAGCCGGTGAAGTCGATCGTGACGTGGCGGGCCTCGCGGTCGACCCTGACGGCGACCGCGACCTTGGCGCCATTGTCCATGGCATAGGTGAAGCTGCCGTCGTCGAGGCGCGCGATGAGTTGGCGGACGGCGGCTTCGGCCTGGCGCTGGCCGTGCGCCATATAGGCGGCGACGGTCGCGGCGCCGTGCGTCGCGCTGAGGTCGGCGAGCGCGCTCGCGCCGCGCTGGCAGGCGGCGACCTGCGCCTTGAGGTCGGCGATGTTGAGCGCGGGGTTGCGGGCCGGGTGGTCGCCGGTGGTGAGGTGCGCGTGGACCTCGGCGTCGAGGAAGTGGCCGTCGTCGACTATGGCCACATTGTCGAAGAGGATGCCTTCGTCGGCGATGGTCCTGCTGTCGGGGGGCATCGAGCCGGGGGCGATGCCGCCGAGGTCGGCGTGGTGGCCGCGCGCGGCGACGAAGAAGGCGGGGGCGTCCCGGTCCTCGACGAACACGGGCATGATGACGGTGATGTCGGGAAGATGCGTGCCGCCGTCATAGGGCGCATTGAGCGCATAGGCGTCGCCGCGTTTGATGCCGCGGGCATCGGTGGTTCTTTGGCGAAGGATGGTGCGGACGCTTTCGCCCATCGAGCCGAGATGGACGGGCATGTGCGGGGCATTGGCGACGAGACGGCCCTCTGCATCGAAGATCGCGCAGGAGAAATCGAGCCGCTCGCGGATGTTGATCGACGAGGCGCTGTGCTGAAGCGCGCCGCCCATTTCCTCGGCGATCGCCATGAACAGGCTGTTGAAGATTTCGAGGCGGATGGGGTCGGGATGGACAAGGTCGTCCTGCGCCGCGACCGCGACGTCGGCAGCGCGGGTGCGGGCGAGCAGTAGCGTGCCTTCGTGCTGGACTTCGGCGCGCCAGCCGGGTTCCACCACCGTTGTCGACAGCGCGTCGATGATGATCGCGGGGCCGGCGATGGTGCGGTCGGGAGCCAGATTGGCGCGCTGATGGAGCGGGACTTGGTGCGCGGCGCCGGAGAGCCACGCGGTGACGGTTTCGGGTTCGGTTTCGGCCGACGCGGCGGGTGTCGGCAGAGCGGCCGGCGCATCGCCCGCCTCGGTCAGTTCGACGCGGATGCGGTCGACGACCAGATTGTCATGCGGGGCGTAGCCGAAGCGTTGGCGGAAGGCGGCGGCGAAGGCGGCCCTGACCTCGGCGGGCGGCGCGAGCGCGAGTTCGATCGCATTGTCGCTGTCGGCGAGGCGGACGAAGAGCAGGGTTTCGCGGGTGGTTTCGGCTTCCGGGGAGAGGTCGGCGCGGGCTTGCTCGGCGAGGTCGGTTTCGGCGGCGGCGAGCGTCGCGGCGCAATCCTCGTCGAGCGTCAGCGCGAGCGTGCGCTCGCGGATTGCCGAAGGTTTGGCGAGGCCCATGCCATAGGCCGAAAGCACCCCGGCGAGCGGGTGGAGCAAAATCTCGTCCACGCCGAGCGCGTCGGCGACGAGGCAGACATGCTGGCCCGCGGCGCCGCCGAAGCCGACGAGGCTGTAGCCCTGCGTCACATCATGGCCGCGCGCGATGGTGATGCGCTTGATCGCGTTCGCCATCTGCTGGACCGCGATCGCGAGCAGGCCCTCGGCGAGGGCTTGCGCGGTGATGTTGCCGACTTCGGCGGCCATCGCGGCGAATTTTTCGGCGACGACATCGCGGTCGAGGGGCTGGTCGCCATTGGGGCCGAAGAGCTTGGGGAAGTGACCCGGCTGGATTTTGCCGAGCAGGACATTGCAGTCGGTGACCGTCAATGGCCCGCCGCGGCCGTAGGCGGCGGGACCGGGGTTGGCGCCGGCGCTTTCGGGGCCGACGAGAAGGCGCGCGCCGTCCCAGCGGCAGATCGAGCCGCCGCCCGCCGCCACCGTGTGGATGCGGAGCATCGGCGCGCGGATGCGCGTGCCCGCGACGATGGTCTCGTTATCGCGCTCGAGGCGGCCGGCATAATGGCTGACGTCGGTCGAGGTGCCGCCCATGTCGAAGCCGATGAGGCGGGTCTTGCCCAAGGGCGCGGCGCTGCCGACCATGCCGACGATGCCGCCCGCGGGGCCCGAGAGGATCGCGTCGCGGCCGTGGAAGGCGGCGGCGGAGGCGAGACCGCCCGAGCTTTTCATGAATTGCGGGTCGATGCCGTCCCCCAGCTGCGCGACGAATTGATCGACATAGTGGCGCAGGACCGGCGAGAGATAGGCGTCGGCGAGCGTCGTGTCGCCGCGGCCGACGAGCTTGATCAGCGCGCTGACGTCGTGGCTGGTCGAGATTTGCGTGAAGCCGGCCTCGCGCGCGATTTCGGCGAGGCGCCCCTCGTGCGCGGGGTGGGCGTAGCCGTGCATGAGGACGATCGCGATGCTGGCGAGGCCGCGGTCGCGTGCGGCTTCGAGCGATGCGCGGGCAGCCTGTTCGTCGAGCGGGGTCAGGATGTCGCCCTCGGGGCTCACGCGCTCGATGATCTCGGCGACTTCGGCGTGGGGCGGGGGAATGCGGTCGAGGCGGCGCGCGAACAGCTCGGGGCGGTCCTGATAGCCGATCGTCAGCGCATCGCCGAAACCGCGGGTGATCGCGAGCAGGGTCGGCGCGCCCTTGCGTTCGAGAAGCGCGTTGGTCGCGACCGTGCTGCCCATGCGGATCGCGAGCGGCGGCAGCGGACCCGCGCCCGCGCCGGTGAGGTCGCGGATCGCGCCGACCGCGGCGTCGCCGGGGCGCGCGGGATCTTCGCTGAGATATTTGGTCGTGACCACCGCGCCGCTCGGGCTTCGCGCGACGACATCGGTGAAGGTGCCGCCGCGGTCGATCCAGATATGCCAGTGAGGGTCAGAACCCATGTCGTCAGTCGGGGGTGCCATCGTCGGGCCAGCGAATGACGATGGAGAGGCTGTTGTCAACCGCGCTGCGGCTCCAGCTGCCCTTGAGCTGCCGCTCGATCAGGGTGCGGATGAACTGGGTGCCGAAGCTTTCGGTGTCGATGTGCGGGGTTTCGGGGAGATCGCTTTCGGTCCAGTCGAGCTCGATCTCGCCCCCGTCGCGGTGCCAGCCGACCGCGAGGTGGCCGTAGCCGGCGAGCGCGCCATATTTGATGCTGTTGGTGACGAATTCGTGGACTGCGAGCGACAGCGCCTGCGCCGCTTCGTCGTCGAGTTGGACCTCGGGACCGGCGACGTCCGCGAGCTGCTCGGCCGATACGCCCGCCAGTTCGAGTTCGCGGCGGACGATGCAGCCGAGCTCGACGCTGCCGACCGCGCCGGTGACGAGCATCTGCTTCGCGTCGGACAGCGCGCGCATACGGCCGTCGAATTTGGTTTCGAAATCCTCGAGGCTTGTCGATTCGCGCAAGGTGATCCGCGCGAGCGCGCCGATGCGCGCGAAGGCGTTTTTCATGCGGTGCGCCATTTCGCCGATCATCAACTCGCGGTCGGCGGCGTGGCGCGCCTGTTCGTCGGCGAGCGCCTGAAAAGCGCCGACGCGGCGTTGCTGGAGGCGGTGGAGCTGCATCGCGAGCAGCATGATCGCGAAGCCGAAGAGGAAGATGCCGAACGGCCGGCCGATCCGCTCGAGCAGCCGGCCGTAAGAGATGCGCATCGTCCATTGCCGATCGCCGATGCGGAGTTTCTCCTCGTGCGTATCCCAGCCCATCGTGCCGTGGCTGAAGACGAGTGGTGCCGCCGGCCCCTCGCCGGCATAAATCTGCAACCCCTCGATCGTGTCGATCTGCGACCCGAGCACCGCGGTCATCAGGTCGCCGATGCGGAAAGGAGCATAGACGAAGGCCTCGATCGGCCGCGCGTTCGGCGCGGTGGCGAAGGCGGCGGGCGGGAACGTGTCGCCGGGCGCGGTGCGGCCGGCATAGATGGGGACATAGATCAGGAAGCCCGGCTGGCGCTTGGCGACCCCCTTTTCCTGGACGAGCTGGACGATCCCGCTCGCTGCGGGCTGACCGGTCTGCCACGCGCGGCGCATCGCCTCGCGCCGGACCCGCTCGCTGTACATATCATAGCCGAGCGCATCGTCGCGGCGCGGCGTATAGGGTTCGACGAGCACGATCGGAAAGCCGATCGGCTGGCTGGTCGCGGGCCAGACGGGAATGTCGCGGCCGTAATTCTGGCGCAGCATCGCCTCGGCCGCCGCGGGCGTTCCCTGCCGCATCGCCACCGCGATGCCGATCCCTTCCATCCCGGGCGCGTGGACCTGCGGCCGCAGCGACGCGAGATAGGCGCGGATGCCGGGGCCGCTCGACTGGCTGTCCGATTGATAAAGCGCGCGCACGCCTTCGAGCACCGCGACATGATCGCGCAGCCGCATGTCGATCTGCATCGCGACGCGGTCGGCGCGGTCGGCCTCTTCGCGGCGATTGTAGAGAAAGCTCGCCGCCGCGGCGAGCAGCGTGGCGATCAATATGACAAGACCCACGAAGCGGGCGGAGAGCGCCAGCAACCGGTCTGCCCATAACGAAGGGCGCATCACTATATCCTGCCTGATGGCTGCCGCGGCAGCGCCCCCCTCCATCGCCGGATGTTCCATGCCGCGCCGCCGATGGCAAGTTTATTTCGTGCCAAGGTGGCAGCGGGGGGCGGGTTGCGAAGCGCAACCTTTCGCCTATGGTGGCGCGAGAAAAAGGGAGAAGCGCGATGATCATTTACGGGTCGGTGGTGTCGCCGTTCGTGCGCAAGCTGCTCGCCTATCTGGGCGAGAAGGGGATCGAATTCGAGTTGAAGGGCGTCGGTATCGGCGATCCCGACCCGGGGTTCCGCGCCGCCTCGCCGCTCGGCAAGATGCCCGCGATGGACGACGACGGCTTCCTGCTCGCCGATTCGAGCGCGATCATCCAATATGTCGAGGCGAAACATCCCGAGCCGGCTTTGATCCCCGCCGATCCGCAGGAGCGCGGGACGGTGATCTGGTGGGAGGAATTCGGCGACACGGTGTTCGCCGCGTGCAGCGGCAAGATGTTCTTCAACCGCATCGTCGCACCCAAATTCCTGGGGCGCGAAGGCGATCTTGCGGCGGCGGCCGAGGCCGAAGCGGATGAGTTGCCGAAGCTGCTCGCCTATCTGGAAAGCGCGATCCCCGCGTCGGGCTTCCTCGTCGGCGACCGGCTGACGCTCGCCGATCTGGCGGTCGCGTCGCCGCTGATGAATTTGCGGCATTGCGGCGCGGGCATCGACGCGGCGGCGCATCCCAAAATCGCGGCGTGGAGCGAGGCGATATTGTCGCGGCCGAGCATGGCGCCGTGGATCGCCAAGGAAGAGCGGCTGATGGCGAAGGTGCTGGCGGGCTGAAGGCGGCGAACGGAAGGGCTGGAAGCGGCCGGGAACGGACGTAGCTGCCCTAAATCCGTTCGCATCGAGCGAAGTCGAGATGCCCATCGGGCTGGCGCTACATCGATGGGTGTCTCGACTTCGCTCGACACGAACGGAAAGTGAGGATGGCCGCAAACGACTGGTTGCGGACGTTAATCCTCCCTGTGGCGAAGCCATGGGGAGGTGGCAGCGCGGAGCGCTGACGGAAGGGCTATGGCGCGACGTCGCTGCCCCTCCACCATCGCCTACGGCGACGGTCCCCCTCCCCATCGCTGCGCGACAGGGAGGATATGCTCCTCATCGTCACCCCGGACTTGATCCGGGGTCCATGACTCCGATGCCGCCATGGATCCCGGATCAAGTCCGGGATGACGAAAGTTCAGGAACGTCCGTTTCCCATCCCAAAGAAGGCAGACCCGCCTAAGGCGCGATCGCCAGCCCGTCGGATAGCCAGAGCAGCCCGTGCGGCCGCTGGTTGGGGCTGAGGTCGATCGTCCTGAGCTTCGTGCGGCCGGCGATGTCGAATATATCGATCGTCGTGCCGCCATAGGCGACGACCGCGGCCTGTTTGCCGTCGGGCGAGATCGCGATCTCGTGCGGCATCCGGCCCGTCGGCAGCCGCGCGAGCTGCGCCCCGCTGTCGAGCGCGATGACGCTGAGCGTATCCTCGCCCTTGTTACCGATGAGCAAGGTCTCGGCGGTGGCGGGGCCGGCGAGCAGGATCCCGGTAAGGGCGGCGAATAGGGCGCGGCGCATGGGCAATCTCCCGGTTGTGACGGCGCATCCTACTCCGTCGGCGCGCGCCGGCAACCGTGCTTCGACCGGCGACAAGACACGGATTACGTTAAGTTAACTCGGCGATCGCCCCGCGCCCACCTAGCCCTGCGGGTGGCGGCAGGTCGCGCCGCCGGTCAGGACAGGAGGAAATATGGAACTGCCGCCCGTTGATATCGCCGCGCTGCCGTTGCTCGACACCGCGGTCGGGCTGTTCGGGTCGCTGATGGGCGAAAGCGCCACGTCGGGGCCATCGATCTTCGAGATCGCGGTGACCATCGCGCTGATCGTCCACGATTGATCGCGGGCGGAACGGGCGGCGCGCTCCGCCGCCCGTTTCCGCGCCTTTCGCATGACCGCCCGCTCGCGCCACGACCATTTCCCCCGCGCCGACCTTGCGCGCCGCCAGCATATCCGCGACGCGGTCGCCGCCACCGATGCGGCATGGCGCGCCGCCGACGCCGCGCCCGGGGGCCTGCTCGCCGCGATCGACGCGGTCGAGGGCGCGCCCGCCGAGGTTGCGCTCGCGCGGCTTATCCCCTGGCTCGAGGACACGGCGTGGCTGCAAGCGCGGCTCGAGGCCGCGCTCGCGCTCCTCGCCGCCGACCCCTTCGCGCGCCCGCCGCTGCGGCTTGTCGGCGGCGGGGATGGCGGCGCGGGCGGACTCGTCCTCGCCGACCGCCGCGGCGTTCGCGTGACGCTCCTCGTCCGTCCCGCGGGCAGCTGCGTCGCGCCGCCCGCCAGCGCCGTCTTCGTTCCCGGCCGCGCCGCGATTCGCGTCCTCGCGAGCGGGGACGCCTCGCTCCTGTGGCACGAGGTTGCGGTGGACGAGGCCGAGGAAGGGGGCGGCTTCACCGCGGCCGCCGCCGCGCCGTGCCGCAGCGAGCCCGCGCGCGCGCTCCGGACCGGCGAACTGCTCCAGCTCGATACCGCGCGCCAAAGCTGGTCGCTCGCCGAGGCCCGCCGCGACATATTGCTGCTCGAACTCGCGGTGCAGCCGCCGTCGCCGCTGCCGATCCGCGCCTATGACATCGCGAGCGGCCGGCTGATCCATGTCAGCGCCTCGCGCCGCGACAGCAGCTTCCGCACGATGGCGCTGACCTTACTCCGCCATCTCGGCCGCACCGACGCCGCGCCGCTGTTCGCCGCCGAAACCGGGGCCGAGGATTTCGCCGCGCGCTGGCACGCGATGCGCGAACTGGTCGCGCTCGACCGCGTCGCGGCGCGGTCGCATCTCGCCGCGATGGCGGCGGGCGATCCGCATCCCGAGGTGCGCCGCGCCGCTGCGGCGACCGCGGCGCTCTTAACTCTCCTCCCGCTGGCGGGAGGGGTTGGGGAGGGCCTGTTTCTGTCCATGCGGGCGAACATGCCCCACCCAAACCCTCCCCTGAAGGGGAGGGCTTAAGCGCCCCATGCCCCGCCTGATCGACCCGCCTGCCGGCCCCGCGCTCGACCTCGCCGAAGTCACCGCGCGCCTCGACGAAAGCGGCGTCGACCTCGCCGACGAAACAAGCGTTGCGCGCTGCGCCGCGCTGCTCGCCGGGCTCGGGCGCAACCGCGACTTTCTCGCCGACCGCGTCATCGCGGCGCTCAAGGCAAGCTACGCCGACCAGCTCGAAATCAACCGTTATTCGGCGCAGGTCTTCCTACTCCACCGCGGCGCGCGCGGCTTTTATCTCCGCGCCAACCTCTGGCCCGCCGCGACCGATGCCGTCACCGCCGCGAGCGGCCCCGCCGCCTTCTCCTACGACGTCCCGCACGACCATAATTTCAGCTTCCTGACCGCGGGCTATTTCGGCCCCGGCTATGTCAGCGACTATTATGATTACGACCCGGAAGCCGTCGACGGCCGCCTCGGCGAACCGCTGAACCTCAGCTTCGCCGGGCGCAGCCAGCTCGGCGAAGGCAAGATGATGCTCTACCGCGCCCACCGCGACATCCACAGCCAGCTCCCGCCCGAAAGCCTGTCGGTCAGCCTCAACATCATGGACGAGGGCGAGCACATCCCCTGGCGCGACCAATATATCGTCGATCTGGAAGCCGGCACCATCGCGCGGCGCCCGACCCTGACCAGCGGCGAGCTGCTGCTCCGCTGCGCGGTGCATCTGACCGCCAATGGCCGGGACATCGCCGACCATTTCGCGAGGGCGCACCCGGTCCCGCGCGTCCGCGCGAATGCCCTCGCCGCGCTCGCGGCGGTGGCGGCCGATCCGCGTGCTATTCTCGAACGCGGGATGGCCGATGCCGATGCCCGCGTCCGCGACGATTGCGCGCGTTGGCTGGCGCATGGTCAAGCCTGCTGACAGCGCGGCTTTCCGCTGCTAACGGCGCCCGATGACAACTCCGCTCTCGCATATCCGCAACTTCTCCATCATCGCGCACATCGACCATGGCAAGTCGACGCTCGCCGACCGGCTGATCCAGTTCACCGGCGGGCTGACCGCGCGTGAGATGTCGGCGCAAGTCCTTGATAATATGGACATCGAGAAGGAACGCGGGATCACGATCAAGGCGCAGACGGTGCGCCTGAAATATACCGCGAAGGACGGCGAGACCTACGAGCTCAACCTGATGGACACGCCCGGCCACGTCGACTTCGCCTATGAAGTGTCGCGCAGCCTTGCCGCGTGCGAAGGCGCGCTGCTCGTCGTCGACGCGGCGCAGGGGGTCGAGGCACAGACGCTCGCCAACGTCTATCAGTCGATCGAGCATGATCATGAGATCGTGCCGGTGATCAACAAGATCGACCTGCCCGCGGCCGACGTCGACAAGGTGAAGGCCGAGATCGAGGACATCATCGGCCTGCCCGCCGACGATGCGGTGCTCGCCAGTGCCAAGGCCGGGATCGGCATCGAGGAAGCATTGGAAGCGATCGTCACCAAGATCCCGCCGCCGAAGGGCGACGCGGCGGCGCCGCTGCTCGCGATGCTCGTCGACAGCTGGTACGATCCCTATCTGGGCGTCGTGATTCTGGTGCGCGTCGTCGATGGGGTGCTCAAAAAAGGCCAGCAGATCAAGTTCATGCAGGCGGGCACCACCCACCTGATCGACCGCGTCGGCTGTTTCACGCCAAAGCGCGAGGAGCTGACCGAGATCGGCGCCGGCGAGATCGGTTTCATCACCGCGCAGATCAAGGACGTCGCGCAGGCGCGTGTCGGCGACACGGTGACCGACGCGAAAAAGCCCGCCGCGGCGCCGCTGCCGGGGTTCAAGGAAGTCCAGCCGGTCGTCTTCTGCGGCCTGTTCCCGACCGACGCCAATGATTTCGAGAAACTGCGCGAGAGCATCCAGAAGCTGCGGCTCAACGATGCCAGTTTCTCGTTCGAAATGGAAAGCTCGGCGGCGCTCGGTTTCGGCTTCCGCTGCGGTTTCCTCGGCTTGCTGCACCTTGAGATCATCCAGGAGCGGTTGACGCGCGAGTATGACCTCGACCTCATCACCACCGCGCCGTCGGTGGTCTACAAGCTCAAGCTCGGCCACACCAAGAATGAGGCGGCGAAGGAGATCGATCTCCACAACCCCGCCGACATGCCCGACCCGAACCGCATCGACGAGATCGAGGAGCCGTGGATCGAGGCGGTGATCTACGTGCCCGACGACTATCTCGGCCCGATCCTGAAGCTGTGCCAGGACCGCCGCGGGGTGCAGAAGAATTTGACCTATGTGGGCGGCCGCGCGCAGATCACCTATGAACTGCCGCTCAACGAGGTGGTGTTCGATTTCTATGACCGGCTGAAGAGCATCAGCCGCGGTTATGCGTCGTTCGACTATCACCAGATCGGCCACCGCGCCGGCGACCTCGTCAAGATGAGCATCCTCGTCAACAACGAGCCGGTCGATGCGCTGAGCATGATTGTCCACCGCGGCACCGCCGAAACGCGCGGCCGCGGCATGTGCGAGCGGCTCAAGGACCTGATCCCGCGCCACATGTTCAAGATCCCGATCCAGGCCGCGATCGGCGGCAAGGTCATCGCCCGCGAAACCATCGCCGCGCTGCGCAAGGACGTGACCGCCAAATGCTACGGCGGCGACGCGACCCGCAAGAAGAAGCTGCTGGAAAAGCAGAAAGAGGGCAAAAAGCGGATGCGCGAATATGGCAATGTGAACATTCCGCAGGAGGCGTTCATCGCCGCGCTGCGCATGGGGGATGATGCCTAACTTCCCTATGTCGCCGACCGGCGGGCACCCTCCGGGCCGGACGCAAAATGGGGAAAAGCCCGGGCTTTGGGCGTTCCGGCTTTCGTGGTAAGGAATATGCGCTGCTTCGGTTCACCTTTTGGGGAAGGGGAATTGTCATGCGTCATTCGTTCCGGATCATGGCGGCCGTCGGCATCGGGCTGTCGGCCGCGAGTTTCACGCCTCCCGCGGGCTTTTCGGCGGCGGCGCTCGACGCGCTCGACCCGAGCCGGCTCGCGAGCCTGTCGTGCGGCGCGCGGCGCGCGGGGTCGATGCTGGCGAACGAGCTGTTGATCGCGGCGGCGGTCGCGGCGCCGGCGAGCGCGGGGCGGACGATCCCGCTCTATCCCGATCTCGCGAAATCGCCCTTTCCGGTGTCGACGCGCGACGACGGGGCGCGGCGCTATTTCAGCCAGGGCCTGCTGATGAGCTATGGCTTCAACCATGCGGGCGCGGTGCGGTCGTTCCGCGAGGCGCAGCGGCGCGACCCCGAATGCGCGACCTGCTGGTGGGGCGAGGCGGCGGCGCTGGGGCCGAACATCAATGCGCCGATGGACGAGCGCGACCGGGCGGCGGCGCTGGCTGCGATGGACCGCGCGATGGCGCTGCGCGCGGGGGCGACGCCGATGGAGCGCGCGCTGATCGAGGCGGTGGCGCGGCGCTATTCGCGCGATGCGGCGCAGGACCGCGCGGCGCTCGACGCGGCTTATGCCGACGCGATGCTGGAGGTCGCGCGGCGCTTTCCGGGCGACGACGATGTCGCCGTGCTCGCGGCCGAGGCGGCGATGAACACGACGCCGTGGAATTATTGGGAGGCCGACGGGAAGACGCCGGTCGGGCGGAGCGGCGCGGCGGTGCGGCTGGTCGAGGGGGTGCTCGCGCGCAATCCGGGCCATGTGCAGGCGAACCACCTCTATATCCACCTCGTCGAATCGACCGACCCGGCGCGCGCCGAGGCGGCGGCCGACCGGCTGGCGAACCCGCTGGCGCCGAGCGCGGCGCACCTCGTCCATATGCCGGGGCATATCTATCAGCGGCGCGGGCGGCACGCCGACTCGATCCGCGTCAATATCGCCGCGGCGCGGGCGGACGAGGCCTATATCCGCGATGCGGGCGATCAGGGGCTCGTGCGCTATGGCTATTATCCGCACAACGTCCATTTCATCGTGACCTCGGCGCAGATGGCGGGCGACCTTGACACCGCGATCGAGGAGGCGCGGCGGCTGCGGACCTTGCTCGACCCCGACACGTCGGCGGCGATCGCGTGGATCCAGTCGATCGACGCCGCACCTTATTTCGCGATGGCGCAATTCGCCGAGCCGAAGGCGATCCTCGCGATGCCCGCGCCCGACGCGCGGCTGCCCTATCCGGGCGCGATGCGGCATTATGCGCGGAGCATCGCCTTTGCGCGGCTGCGCGACCGCAAGGGGTTCGACGGCGAGCTGGCGGCGATGGCGAAGCTCAGGACATCGGACGCGTTCAAGGCGATGGTCGATCAGAGCGTGCCGGGTCCGGATCTGGTGCTGCTCGCCGAAACGGTTGCGCGCGGGCGCTTTGCCGCGGCGGGGGGGCGGTATGACGAGGCGGCCGGCCTGTATCGGCAGGCGATCGAAATCGAGGGCAAGCTGCCCTATCAGGAGCCGTCCTACTGGTATTTCCCGGTCCGGCAGTCGCTGGGCGCCGCGCTGTTCGAGCAGCGCCTTTATGCCGAGGCGAGCGAGGCGTTTCGCGGCGCGCTGGCGCAGACGCCCAACAATGGCTGGGCGCTCTATGGCCTCCAGCGGAGCGAGGCGATGCAGGGCAGGCGGCTGGAGGCGGCGGCGGCGGGCAAGGCGCTGTCGAAGGTCTGGCTCGGCGACCGGCGCTGGCTGCGCATGGACCGATTATAGGCGCGCGGCAGGGCAGCGTGCCGTCTCGACACGAACGGGATGGTGGATCAGATTAAACGCTCGATGCTCTAGATTTCGATCGTGATCCGCACTTTCGACGGGGTGGTGCCCGCGGCATAGGCGATTTCGGCGCGCATCCGGCCGACGAGGTCGGCGAGATGGTCGCCGCCGGGCGCGCTGTCGCGGCTCAGCAGCTCGGCCGGCGAGGTGCCGAGGAGGTCGGCGAGCGCCTGAAGCCGCGCGAGCCGCGGGCGCGAACGGCCCTGTTCCCAATAGCAGATCGAGGTGACGGTGACGCCGAGCCGGTCGGCGAGGTCGGTCTTGCTCAGCCCCTGGCTCCGGCGCAACCGCGCGAGACGATCACCGAGCACCTCGTAGCATATGGTCATATCGGGGTGGGCGGGGATCACAGCGGTGCAACCTTTCCGACTTCGGGATGCAACATTTACCAAAGTTAAGCGCGGTTCGGCTTTCAACATTTCACCGATTGGGCGCGGTGAAAATGCTGAGGGTTTGGCGGTGCGGTGATTGCCGCGATGCCTTGCATTGCCTATCGTCGGGCATCGGGAGATTGCGATGACCGGCACGGACGGGCAGCGGGCGGCGAAGATGCCGCCGCGGATCGAGGATATCGCGGTGCACAGCGCGCTGAACGACGGCACCGCGGTGTGCCTGCGCACCATCACCCCCGACGACGCGCCGCTGATCCGCGACGGAATCGCCAAATTGTCGGCGGAGTCGCGCTATCTGCGCTTTTTTTCGCCCGCGCCGGTGCTGCCCGATGCGGTGGTGGTGAGGCTCGCCGATGTCGACGGGCACGACCATATCGCGTGGGGCGCGATCTGCAGCGAATGCCCGGGGCGCCCGCCGATCGGCGCGGTGCATGCGGTGCGGCACCGGCACGACGGCCCGGTCGGCGAATTTTCGGTTGCGGTGCTCGACGAGTTTCAGGGGCGGGGGCTCGCGCGGATGATGGCCGCGGCGCTGCTCGTCCATTGCCGCGCCGAGGGGCTCGGCGAGCTCGACGTCCATATATTGTCGGAGAATGCCGCGGCGCGGCGGCTGGTCAAATCGCTCGGCGCGGGGTGGGCGGGCGAGTCGGCGGGGGTCGCCGAATATAGGCTCGACGTCGCGGCGGCGATCGCGGCGCTGCGCGCCGATACCGGGGCGCCGGGGGTGCGGGATGTGCTGCGCGCGCTCGAATGGGAATAGTCCCTCCCGCCGCCCTGGGTCGCTGGAGGCGACGGGAGGGTGGTCCGTGAGCGGTCGCTGAAAGCGGGTGCCCGTCCCGAATGCGCTGTTAACCCTGATGGCGGGCCGCGGCGGTGACGGCGATCACAGGACGGTGGAAAATAGGGCGGCGGAAAACAGGACGGGCAAAACAAAGGGCGCCGGAATGAACCGGCGCCCTTCGCCCTGCCCTTTAGGGAAGGCAGCCCTTATTTCTTCTGCGTGTCGCCGACGCCGGTTTCGGACGGGGCGATCTCGCCATTGTCGTCCATCGCGTTGGCCTTTTCTTCGCCCATTTCCTCGACGACGTCCGCCTTGTTTTCCATGGCGTCCTGTGCGGGGCCTTCCGGCATCGCGTCGGCCTGATCGTCGATCGCTTCGGCCTGGGCTTCGGCCTGATCCTCGACCTTGTCGGCCTGCGGGCTCTGGCAAGCGCCGAGCGCGAGGGCCGAAGTGGCGGCGAGGGTGATGAACATCTTGCGCATATTGAGTGACTCCCAAAGTTGACTCGGGGGCTTAACGCGGGATGAACAATAGGGTTGCAACAAAATCGTCATCGCATTGGAATCGCGCCGGTTTTCTTTAAAGAACGCGGGCGCTGCGTCAGGCGTTCGGCTTGACCTTCACCCAAATCTGGACCGTCGCGGCGAATTTCCCCGGCGCCGGCGGGGTAACGTCGATGCGCTCGGCGGTGACGCGTTCGCCGGTTTCGAGATGGAAGCTGATCCAAGGCTTGGGCATGCGGCCGAAGCTCATCTTCTGGATCGGCTGGCCGGTGGCGGTGTTCATAATCGTCGCGGTGATAGTCATGCCGCGCCGGTAGCGGGCGGCGCCCTCGGCTGTCCACCCGGAAGCACAAAAAAAGAGGGCGCCCGAAGCGCCCTCTCTCATGCCTGGTCCGGTCCCGCGACCCTTTAGAAACGCTGTTGGCGCTCGTAGAGATCGCGATAGTGCTGGATGCGCGTCACGCGCAGTCCGGGCATGCCGCTGCGGTCGATCGACCGTTGCCAGCCGGCAAATTCCTCGAGGGTCAGCCCATAGCGTTCGCACGCTTCGTCGACGGACAGGAGCCCGCCATTGACGGCCGCGACGACCTCCGCCTTGCGGCGCACGACCCAACGGGTCGTCGACGGCGGCGGCAGCGAGTCCAGCGTCAGCGGTTCGCCCAAGGGGCCGATGACCTGCGCGGGGCGGATTTTCTGATTCTCGATCATGCTCATTCCATATTTTCAACATCGGATGGGGGGGTATCCGACGCTTCTTGCTCTAAATCAGAGGGATTCAACATCGGCTGAAATCCTCTGGTAAACAGGCTGTTCATAGTTTCGGGCAGGGCGTTCGCATCGTCGGACAGATCGAGGAAGCGAACGACGGGTCGAGCTTTTTGTTCCGTCGATCCGCGACGGCCGCACAATATTTGCCGGAGCGCGTTAAGCTTTGCCGCATGGCGATCGCGCTGCGCCCGCGCCCGCAGCTGCCGCACCGTTGGCAGCATCGCCTGACGCGCGCTGGAGACGGCCAATATGATGTCGAAGCCGGGCTTCGACAATCGGGCCGCACCGGCGATACGCGGAAGATCGGACGGATCGAGGTTCATGCGACTCATCTAGCCGACAGGAGCTAAGGTCCCGTAAATGCCTGTTTCAGCACCTGTTAGCGAAGATTAACCCCCGTCAATATCTTGACAGGCGCGGCGGAAAAGCTGGTATTTTGGGACCGGCATCCCTAGATGGCGCCGACCATGATCGCGACGATTTCCTCCCCCGCCGGGCTCGCCCAGGCCGATTTTCAGCTGCCCATGCCGCTGAAAGACAGGCGAATCGTCGTCGCCATGTCGGGCGGAGTCGACTCGAGCGTCGTCGCCGCGCTCGCCGCGCGATCGGGCGCCGAGGTGATCGGCGTGACGCTGCAGCTCTACGATCATGGCGCCAAGGCGAAGCGCGTCGGCGCCTGCTGCGCCGGGCAGGATATTCGCGACGCGCGCGCGGTCGCCGACCGGCTGGGCTTCGCGCATCATGTCCATGACCATGAAAGCCGTTTCCGCGACACGGTGATCGACCAGTTCGCCGACGAATATCTCGCCGGCCGGACGCCGATCCCGTGCGTGCGCTGCAACATGGGGGTGAAGTTCACCGACCTGTTCGCCCTCGCGAAAGATTTGGGCGCCGACTGCCTGGCGACGGGCCATTATGTCCGGCGCGTGATGGGGCCGGCGGGCGCCGAGCTGCACCGCGCGGTCGATCCGGCGCGCGACCAGAGCTATTTCCTGTTCGCGACGACGCAGGACCAGCTCGACTTCCTGCGCTTTCCGCTGGGGGGGCTCGAAAAGAGCGTGGTGCGCGAGATCGCGCGCGAACTCGGGCTCGGCGTTGCGGGCAAGCCCGACAGCCAGGACATCTGCTTCGTACCTGACGGCGATTATGCGACGCTGGTCAAGAAGCTGCGTCCCGAGGCCGACGATCGGGGCGACATCGTCCATGTCGACGGCCGCATACTCGGCGCGCACAAGGGGCTGATCCATTATACGGTCGGCCAGCGGCGCGGGATCGAGATCGGCGGACAGGCCGAGCCGCTCTATGTCGTGCGGCTCGATGCCGCGGCGAAACAGGTGATCGTCGGGCCGCGGCGCGCGCTTGCGGTTTCGGGCGCGCGGCTGGGCGAGGCGAACTGGCTCGCCGCGGTCGATGGGCGCGAAGTGCTGGCGAAGGTGCGCAGCATGGCGAAGCCGGTGGCCGCGCGCGTCGCGGGCGACCGGCTGATTTTCGCCGAGGCCGAATATGGCGTCGCGCCGGGACAGGCGGCGGTGTTGTACGATGCCGCCGATCTTTCGCGCGTGCTCGGCGGCGGGTGGATCGAAGAGACGTTCGCGGCGGACTTCGAGCCGGAATAGATTGAACTTTCCTCCCCGATGGCGCAGCTTCGGCGCAAACAGGGAGAGGCAATCATGGTCAACTGGGTTTTGCGCGGCGCCGTCCTCTTATGGGCGCTGTTCTTTTTCATCGTCGGCGCGCGCGGGCTGTTCGACCCCGCGACCTATGGCGAGACCTTCGGCATTTTGGTCGAGGGCGCCGCGATCAACACGATCCGCGCCGACCTGTCGGCCTTTTTCCTTGTCGCGGCGGGCGCCGCCGCGGTGGGCGCGCTGGTGCCGGGCTGGGTGCGCTCGTTGCTGGTCCCCGCCGCGCTGTACGGCACCGCGCTCGCGGGCCGGCTGTTCGGCGCGGCGAGCGGCGATCCGGTCCATTCGGGGATCGTGCAGGCGATGATCATCGAGGCGCTGACCGTGCTGCTGATGGTTGGCAGCTGGTGGGTGCTGTCGCGGCCGGCGGCGGGGCCGGTGGATGGGACGGCGGATTTGGTGCATTGAATTAGGACCAATCGACATTCAGCTCTGGCGGCCTGCAAATGGCGGCTTTCCGAGCTTCCGGTGCTCACGTGCAGAAAGCACGCTGCGCTCCGGGTCACGGAAAACCACCATTTTCGACTCGCCATCTTCTGAATGTCGATTGGTCCTAGGGGAAGGCCGGTTGCGGTCATAAGATCCTCCCTGTGGCGAAGCCACAGGGAGGATTAGCGATGTCCGCGTCCTGCCCCAAAGCTGACCTGCTGAAAAATGGCGGATTTCCGGCGTTGCTTGTCTTTTTAACCATTTTGTGAGTTACTGCGCGCCGGGTCGCTTTTTCCATGTTCCTTTGTGGTGGGGAGGAAGCATATGGCGAGCGATGAGGAAAAGAGGGCGCGTTGGGACCGGCGGTCAAGCGACCGTCGTGCGGGCGACGACCCGAATTACAAGGGGCCGGATCGTCGCAAGGGCGACCGGCGGTCAGACAAGGATCGACGGTCGGCCGACTGAGCGCGGCGCGGCGCGCCGGCAGGAGAAGAATTTTGACCGAACCGCGCGTGCCGCGCCTGAGTGTCGACATCGTGTCCGACGTGATGTGCCCCTGGTGCATCATCGGCTGGCTGAAATTCCGCAAGGTCATCGATCATTTCGCGGGCCGGCTGGATTTTCGCGTCCAGTGGCACCCGTTCGAGCTCAATCCCGACATGCCCGCCGAGGGCGAGGACGCCGCCGAACATGTGATGCGCAAATATGGCATCAGCGCCGAGCAGAGCCGCGCCAATACGGGGCGGCTGGCCGGCATCGCGGGCGAATTGGGCTTCACCTTCAACCGCGGCCCGGATTTCCGGATGCGCAACAGTTTCGACGCGCATCGCCTGCTGACCTGGGCGGGCGCGGTCGAGGAGCCCGATCAGGACGGCCCTACGGGCGTGCAGACCGAGCTGAAGCTCGCCTTGTTCAAGGCGCATTTCATCGACAATCGCGATGTCGGCGACACGCAAGTGCTCGCCGACATCGCGGCATCGGTCGGGCTCGATCGCGACCGGGCGGCGGCGATCCTGGGCTCGCGCGAGTTCGGCGAGATGGTGCGCACCGAGGAAGCCTATTGGGCCGACCGGAATATCACCGGCGTGCCCGCCTTCATTCTGGGCGGACGGATGCTGATTCCGGGCGCGCAGGATCCCGACGTGTTCATCCGCGTGATCGAGAATAAGGTGCTGGCTGCGGCAGCCTGAGGAACGGCGGTCGGACCCCGCGCGTTTCCGGGCTATCCCTGAAAGGAGCCGGCCATGATCGACGATCCCCGCAAACCCGAAGCAGATGCCCCCGAGGCGCGCAACCGCGAGCAGGATGACGAGGCGGCGCAGGCGCAGAGCGTCGCCGAGGCGGCGCGGCGCGAGGCGCGGCTGGAGGACAGCGACAAGAAGCCGAGCGGCGATGCGAGCGACGATGCGCAGGATCTGGTCGACCATATGCGCCAGATGGAGCGGTCGGGCCGCATCGACATGGACGCCTATCGCGGCGAACGCAGCGACGACGACGAGGAGGATGAGCTTGGTCCCGGCGGGGTCGAGGACGACGAACCGCGCGGGGCGCCGTAGCCATAAAGGTCACGGCCAAAGCGGCGCCGCACCGGGCGCGATTGGCTCGCATTGGTCGCCATAGCGGAGCGGCCTCGTTGGGATTTCGCTAAGCCTTCGCCGGTAGGCTCGCGGGCATGTCGGGACCCGATTTCCACACTCCGCGGCGCCGCGCCGTTCGCCGCCGCGGACCGATGCGCGGACGGCGGCGTCCTATCGGATCGAACCTGTGGTTGACGCCGGTGATGGTGGTGGCCTTTGTCGCCGCGCTGGCCACCTTTCAGCGCTTTCCGGCCGGTTCGCAAGCCGTGCCCGCTCCGCTCGCCGCACTCTTTGCGGCGGAAGGATCGGGCGCGCGCGACGCGCTGTCGGCGCGCTTCGGCTTTTGCCATAGCGGCGGCGGGCGCGATTGCGTCGTCGATGGCGACACCTTCTGGTTCGCGGGCGAGAAATATCGCGTCGCCGATATCGACACCCCCGAAACGCATCCGGCGCGCTGCGCCGAAGAGGCGGCGCTCGGCGAGGCGGCGACGGGGCGGCTCCGCGATTGGTTGAATGCCGGCGCGTTCACTCTCGAAAGCACGGGGCGCGATACCGACCGTTATGGGCGCAAGCTGCGCATCGTCACGCGCGGCGGGGCCAGCGTCGGATCGGCGCTCGTCGCCGAAGGGCTGGCGCGGCCGTGGGAGGGGCGGCGGCGGCCGTGGTGCTGAGCTATCCTGACGGCGGGTCCGCCTCGGCGTCGGGGCGGTGCGGAGTGGGGGAAGGAAGCCAGCGCGGCTTTCGGGCGGCCTGTCTCGGCCTCTGGAGCCGACTCGGATTCCATGCGTATGATCGCCGGGCTCCCTCCACCGGAGCGGCTAGGAGAATGACCATGGCAGAGCATGACCATAGCGCGATCAAGGAAGATATGAATGTCGTCGGCGCCGACGGCGTCCATGTCGGCACCGTCGACCATCTCGAAGGCGAACGCATCAAATTGACCAAGGCCGACAGCGGCGACGGCAAGCATCATTATCTGCCCGCGGGCCTGGTCGCCGCGGTCGAGGGCGACACGGTGCGCCTGTCGGCGAACGCCGCCAACGCGGTCGATCTGTTCGAAGAGGCCGAATAGACTTTCCCGAAACAACAGAGGGCCGGGCGCGCGATCGGGCGCGCCGGCACCGAACTGGCCCGCCCCCTCCCCTGGGGCGGGCCATTTTCATATGGGAATTTGCAACGACTTGGTTTTAGGGTCTTCCCATGGAACGGGGGGGACGAGAGAAGAGGCCGCGCGGCACGCTGTGGCGGTTGATCGCCGCGATGCTGTTGTTCGGCGCCGGATATGCCGTCGCGAACCGGTTTCAGCTGACGCAAGGCATCGCCTATCGCCTAGCCGCGGGCGATCCGCAAAGCGCGCTGACCGCGCTCCTGTTCCTGGCGTTTCAGGCGGCGATAATGTTGGCGGCGCTGTTCCTGTTCCCGCGCCGCTGGGCGGCGGCGCTGCTGACGCTGGCGGGCGGCTCGATCCTGATCAACATCGGATATAGCCAGATCGTCGGCGCGCTGCTCGACGCCGGATCGCTCGCGTGGATGCTCGCCGAGACGGGGCAGGCGGGCAATGCCGCGGGCGAGTTCGGCGCCGATTTCCTGTGGGTCGCGGCGCAGGTCGCGGCGGCGCTGGCGCTGTTCGGGACGGCGCGGATGGTGGCGCGGAGGGCGGTAAGGATGCCGTGGGGGCGTGCGACCGCCGCGACGCTTCTGATCTTCCTTATCCTGCCGGGCCTGATCTATCGCCACGCCCCCGTTTGGCCCGAGGCGGCCGAGCGCAACCTTTACGGGCTGGGCTGGGACCTTGTCGCCGCAGCGCCGCCGCCGGCGCGCGCGCCGGTGACGCTGAAACCCGATGCGCGCGTGGGCACGCCGCGGCATATCGTCTGGGTGATCGACGAGAGCGTCGCCGCAGCGCCGTTCCGCCGGCTGATCGCACCAAAGCTGGCGGGCGTCGCGCATAGCGACTTCGGGATCGCGGCGGCGATGGGGCATTGCAGCGCGCCGGCGCAGGTCGCGCTGCGGTCGGGGGTCGATGTGCGGCGGGTGTCGGCGGCGAGCGACCTCCGCACGACGCCGTCGATCTGGGCCTATGCGAAGATGGCGGGGTATCGGACGTTGCTGATCGACGGGCAGACGTCCGGGGCGCCGCAGAATCTGATGCTGCCGCCCGAGCGCGCGCTGATCGACGAATATCGCCCGATGGTCGGCGGGATCGATGCCGACCTGAAGATCGCCGATACGCTGAACGCGTCGATGAAGGGCGGCGGCCGCAGCTTCACCTACGCGGTGCTGCGCGGGGTGCATTTCCAGTATCGCGACCATTATCCGGCGGGCGCCATCGCGGCGGACAGCCCGGTGCGCCTGCAATATGACACCGCGCTCGGCTGGTCGAAGCGGCACTTTTTCGAGCGGCTGCTCGCGGGGATCGACCGCGAGACGGTGGCGATCGTCTATACCTCGGACCATGGGCAGAATCTGACCCCAGGCGCGCTGCCGCATTGCAGCCGCGAGGCGGTGGCCGACGAATTTCGCGTGCCGCTGCTCGCTTTCCTGCCCGGCGCGGCGGCGGCGCGCTATGCCGCGGCGCCGCGTGCGGGACATTCGGCGAGTCAGATTTTCCCCGCGACGCTGATCTGGATGGGCTATGATCCGGCGGCGGTCGCGGCGCGATACGACAACGACCTGACCCGGCCCACCGCGCGCTTCGTCTGGTTCGGGCGCACGGTCATTCCGACGGGCGGCGAGAGCGCGATCGACGTGACCGCGGGAGCGGAATTTCCGGGTAGCTGAAACGGCGAGAGGGAGCCGGCATTCGGCACCCTCCCCGATCGCGGACGCGATGCGGTCTCTTAATTTCCGTCAGGTGGGGAGCCAGGCGCGCCCGGCTCCCCCAGCGCGCGGCAACGTCTCCCGATAGGGAGGTCGCCGCGGCTTGTCGGGTTAGCGCGATTCGACCTCGGCGGTCGTGCGCGCCTGAATCTCGGCGCTCGACAGCTTGGTGACGAGGCCATGGGTGGCACCCACCGCGCCATGATAGATTTCGGCGAGCGGCACATTGTAAAGCTTGCCACCGCGGACGACGACTGCGGTGTCGCCCTCGACGCTCTGCACCGTGCCGACGCTCTGGCCGTCGGTGCCGTAAAGCTCGGCGCCGGCGCGCACCTGTTCGCGCGTGGCAAGCGTGAGGTTGGCGGCATCGACGCTTTTCTGCACCGCGGCATCGGCTTGATCGACGGTGGCCCCGACGGGGTCGGGCGCGTCCTGAACGGCGGCATTGCCGCCGAGGCCGACCTGTCCGACGAGATTGACGTTCGCGACGCCGTCGCTGCCCAATGAAGACGCGGGGGCCGGCGCGGAGACGGGCGCGGAAATGGCCTGAGCCAGTGCGGGGGTTGCGGCGAGAAGGGCGGGGGCGGCGGCCAGAAGGGCCAGCGGGCCAAGAGCGGGGGGCTTGCGCATCTCTCTCTCCTATCGGGTCGGCATCGGCGTCGCCCCCGGGGGGGGGTGAGGAGCGACGCCGATGCCTTCGCCGGAGAAACCGCCGCGATGTCCGCTCGTTGCATGACGCGGCGGGCGAATGCGACGGATCGTCGCTCGCGGGCGACGAGTGGCGGGGCTGGGGTCCTGAGCCTAGTGCGCGCGCGGGCGGGGCGGGGCGGCGATCAGCTTATTGAGCGTCGCGATGCGGCGGCGCGCTTCGGCCCAGTCGCGTTCAGGATGCGCCTGGATCTGGCCGAGGAGGATGCGCACCTCCTTGCGGCGGTCGCCTTCGGTCACGGCCTGCATGGGCTTTCTCCTTTCGGGTGGAGCATAGCATGGCGGCGCGGCGGCGGGGGACGTTTCGCCGCGCGGCGAGGGCGCTTGACCCCGGCGGGCGGGCGGTATGCGGTTCAGGCCGATCCTCCCTGCGGCGAAGCCGTGGGGAGGGGGAGATGGTGGAGGGGCGGCGTTATAGCCCCTCCGTCAGCGCTGCGCGCTGCCACCTCCCCATCGCTACGCGACAGGGAGGATCTTATGTCCGCCCACCAAGCCGGCAAAGCGCGACAAGGGATCGGCCGCATCGCATCGCTCGCCCGCAAGTCCGGCGGACTGGCGCGGCGCGCTCGCACCGCCTATCTAGGCGGCGATGACGGACAGGGACCGGAAAATGGTGGTGGTGGCGCGGCTGCGCGCGGCGCCGCTGGTGGGGTGGCAGTTCGCCTGCGCGGTGCTGCTCGGCGTGCTGGTGGCGCGGCTGGAGTGGGGCGGCGATCCGCTCGATGCGCTGCGCTATATCGTCTTCGCGCAGCCGCTGCTGCTGCTCGGCATCGTGGCGGTGCTGATGGTGTGGGTCTATGTTTTCGGCATGTGGCGGCGGCGCGGCGATTATCTGCGCCACGACGGGGTGACGCTCTATCGCGGCGCGAGCGCGCGCTGGCCGCTCGCGCTGGTGCGCGGCGTCGTGGTGGCGCGCGGCAATATCGGGCTGGAATCGCTACGGCTGGTCGTCGACGACGACAGCGAGGTCACGCGCGAGCTGGTGAAGCTCTATATGCTCGAAGACCCGCCCGAGGTGGTGCGCGACGGGGTGATGTTCGCGGTGGCGCGGGTGGGTGGTGTGATGCGGCCGGTTACGGTGCATTGAGGGGCGCGGGGTCGCTCTGGTGGTCTCAAAGTTCAGCGAAGTTCAGCCTTGTCTTCATCGTGCATCGGCATCGCCGGGGATAGCGGGACCGCTTCGCCCGGCTCGTCGCGATACCAGTGCGGCAGCGCCACCTCGAGCGCGACCGCCAGATCGTCGGGCGCCATCAGCGCGGCCGGTGTGGCGGGCGGTGCGGGGTGCAGGTGGGCCAGCGCCTCGGCCACCGGGGTGACCGCGGGCGCGGTGGCGCGGGCCGCGGCATCGCGGAAACAGTCGGGGCCATAGGCGCGCAGCAGGAACATCAGCAACCGATCGCTCTGGCGCAGGCGTCGGCCGACGCGGTTGCCGTCGCGGTCGAACACCGGCTCGTCGGTGCCGACGAGCGCGCGTTCGAAGGCGGCGTCGAGCAATTTCTTCGATGCCGCGTCGATCGCCGCCGACCAGGCGCGGTCGAACGCTTCCGCCCCGGCGACCGGCGCAGGCGATAGGCGGAGGATTCGGACATGCCGACGGCGCGCGCGGCGGATGCGACCGAACCGCAGTCGGTCAGCGCCTCGATAAAGGCGCGCTGCCGGTCGGGCGACCAGCCGTCCTTGCGGCGCTTTTTCAGCACCGGCACCCAGTCGTAAGCGGCGGGGTCGTGGCCGTGGGCGTCGAGCGCGGGGGTGACATCGGCTGCGGCGGCGGGCGCCGCGCGAGGGGATGGGGGCGATGTGGCTCATCCGGCAGTTTGGAGCATAGCCGGATAATGTAGGAAAGGGGGTTTCGGCGGCGGGGTGTGCGAAATAGGATTTGGGGGTGCCGCGGGGTCAGTGTATCGAAATTGGTGTCGAAGCGGAAAGACTAAGGGCGAATTGGTAGGCAGGCGTAACAATTTGGGGTTCGAATCCCAATGCATTAGTGATGAAAAGCCATGGTTTTAGGGGCTTCCGAATCAATGTCTGGAAAAACAGACCGGCAGTAATCTACGAGCCATCGGCCTTTTGCTGCAACCCGAGCGCCACCGCTCTTTGTAGCCTCTAGTGCATTTGATAAAAGTTCACTTATTTCATTTTCATTGATACTTAGAAGATAGTTTACGAAAGTTAGTCCGTCTGTATCTGTTGCTAAAGGTAGTCCTGCTGGCGAAAATAGATTCAAGAGATCATCAGATATTACGACTCTTGGAAATTGTGCAATGCTATTTTCAATTCTATATGCCTCAACAAGCGCTTGACTAAATATTATATCGCTGTCTTCCGAATGTTTTCCGTGAGCCACTCCTCCTCTGCAAAGTATTCCCTTACGGAAAAGTAGGCATTGAAGAAGGGATATTGATTCAATAAATTCTTTGAATGCACCTATATCTGGATTATACGGACGTGATACTATGATTGAATCCGAAAATTGAACCAGCTTTTGGCTTTCGGACAGTTCAATTTTTCGAGCTTCAGAAAGGGCTTCTTGTATAATGGGAAGATATGTCGGCCCGGAATTGCCGGAGTGGCAGTCTGATCTAACCATTTCCGAAAAACCGAGAATATCGATAAATGAAAGAAAATAGTAATTAAGCGGCATGTTCAGATTTTTTCTGCTATCTCAGCCAGTCTGTCAAATTCAGTGCTGAATTCGTTCATTCTTTCGACCTTGTCGATCCAGACATTGCCCTGCCATTGAGGGCCAATAGCTTTTGAATCTGCTTGCTCGATTCCAAAAACCGGCTTTCCAAGTTCTTGCATTAACGGGGCAAGGCTAACAAAATCAGGAATTGCGGCAACCGCGCAATTTGATCCATTGTAACCAAACGTCAGATCATCATCAGGAATTGAATATTTTTCAAGAACCGGTTTGAGTTTTTCCGCAAATTGAACTGGGAGCTTGTCCATCCAAAATTTGTAACCTTTCTTGGGTACTCCGCTAAGTTTCTTAAAATTCTGGACGATCATTCCAAGAAACTTTGGCCGACCTGGTCGTACGGGTAGTCCAAGAGTTTTGAAGTCGTCTACAATCTGACTATGTTCTTTGAGCCATCGATCGAAAATCGCTGATAGCGTGCCCAATGCCTGCACATTAAAACGATCTGGCACGGTTGGAACAAAGAAACCATCGCATGATAGGAAGCAAGCTCGGGTAATCGCTCCCGAGCTCGGCCCAACGTCAATCAGAATAAAATTGAAACCGAGCTTCTGCGAGATTCTCTCAAAGAAGTCTCCTATCGCAACGTAAGTTCGCTTTTCATGAATCTTATCGGAGAATCGTTGGCTGTGAGCTTCTGAGAGCGCATCCTCAATGTCGCTTAGCCCAACGTCCCCACGTAGAAGAAATAAATTCTCCTTGGTTTCAATTAGTTCGACGGCATCAATATCTATCTCTGAAGTAGTACCTTCAATGCGTGGCTTCAGGGCCTGAAGAAGGGTCGTCCCTTCCAGTTGATACTCCTCGCCCGTCTCTTCTGATTGCGCATCCAGTTCGGTGATGCGCTGGGCGAGCATCAACTCGGTCATGTTGCATTGAGGATCTGCATCAACAACTAGGACCTTATGCCCTCTGTCGCGAAGTTTATGGGCCAAATTGAAAGTTGATGTCGTTTTAGACACGCCACCTTTATGATTATAAAGAGATACAACTTTAACCATTCTTGCTCACCTTAAACCGAAAACCCGCCCGAGTTCCGCCGGTTCGAGTTCGCCGCGAGCACCTTCTTGCCCGTCGGGGTCAAGGCCCATTTGGCGCCCTGTTTGACCACGAGGCCCAGCGTGACGAGTTCGTCGCGGATCGGGTCGGTGGGGAGTTGGGGGCGGCGGTTTGACAGGCCTTCGAGCGACGTGCGCTGCGGCTGGCTGAGGATCAGGAGTTTTTGTTTTTTCTCTTCGGTCATTTTGGCCTCTGACTTCTTGGTCTTGGTTGGGGGTAGGGCGCTTGGCCCTCCCCGCTGTAACTAGCGGGCCGAGCCCGCAAGTTTCGCTGCCCCTCCCGCAGGCGGGAGGGGTTTTGGTTTGTCGCTTACTCGGCGGCGATGCCGGCTTTCGCGAACATGTCCTCGCCGTCGTTTTCGGCGTCGCCCGCGGGGGCGGCGTCTTCGCTGGTCTTGGCCTTCTTGCGGCTGTCGAAGCTGGTCCACACCGTGTTCCAGTCGCCGCGCGTCGCGCCCTTGCTGTACTCGGTCGCGCGCGTTTCGAAGAAGTTGGCGTGCTCGACGCCGTTCAGCAGCGGGGCGAGCCAGGGGAGCGGGTGTTCGTCGATCATGTAGATCGGCTGGAAACCGAGCTGCCCGAGGCGCCAGTCGGCGATGTAGCGGATGTAGCGCTTGATTTCCTTGGGCGTCATGCCGGGGACGGGGCCCTGTTCGAACGCGAGGTCGATGAACGCATCCTCGAGCCGCACCGTTTTCTGGCAGGTGTCGATGATGTCTTCCTTCACCGCCTTGGTCAGGCAGCCGCGTTCCTTGGTGAAGGTGTGGAACAGCTTGATGATGCCTTCGCAGTGGAGGCTTTCGTCGCGGATCGACCAGCTGACGATCTGGCCCATGCCCTTCATCTTGTTGAAGCGCGGGAAGTTCATCAGCATCGCGAAGCTGGCGAAAAGCTGCAAGCCTTCGGTAAAGCCGCCGAACATCGCGAGCGTGCGCGCGATATCCTCGTCATTGTCGACGCCGAACTGCTGCATATAGTCGTGCTTGGCGCGCATCTCGTCATATTCGAGGAACATGCCATACTCGCTTTCGGGCATGCCGATCGTGTCGAGCAGGTGGCTGTACGCCGCGATATGCACGGTTTCCATGTTGCTGAACGCGGTCAGCATCATCTTGATCTCGGTCGGCTTGAACACGCGGCCATATTTGTCGTGGTAGCAATCCTGCACCTCGATATCGGCCTGGGTGAAGAAGCGGAAAATCTGGGTGAGCAGATTGCGCTCATGGTCGCTGATCTTTTGCGCCCAGTCGCGGCAATCTTCGCCCAGCGGCACTTCCTCGGGAACCCAGTGGATCTGCTGCTGGCGCTTCCAGAAATCGAACGCCCAGGGATATTCGAAGGGCTTGTAGGTCTTGCGGGCTTCTAGAAGGGGCATGGCGGGCTATCCTCGGTTTTTATTTTGTCATCCCCGCGAAAGCGGGGACCCGGTGCTGCGTAACCCCGCCCTGGGTTCCCGCTTTCGCGGGAATGACAGGAAGGGGGAGTGCCGCCTTATTGGCAGGCCAGGCACTCGTCGTAATCGGTGCTTTCGGCGCTCAGTTCGAACTTCGCGGCCTCGGGCGTGTTGTCGGCTTCGACCCCGCCCGCGAAGCCGGCGCGCTGCACCGACTTGGACCGCAGGTAATAGAGCGATTTGATGCCGAGTTCCCACGCGCGATAGTGGAGCATGAGCAGATCCCATTTCTCGACGTCCGCCGGGATGAACAGGTTCAGCGAGGCCGCCTGGTCGATGTAGGGCGTGCGGTCGGCGGCGAGTTCGAGCAGCCAGCGCTGGTCGATCTCGAAGCTCGTCTTGTAGCAGTCCTTCTCGTCCTGCGTCAGGAAGTCGAGGTGCTGGACGCTGCCGCCCTTTTCGAGGATCGAGTTCCAGATATTGTCGCTGTTCTTCGCCTTGTCGACGAGCAGCGCCTCGAGGTGCGGGTTGCGGATCGAGAAGCTGCCCGACAGCGTCTTGTGCGTATAGATGTTCGCCGGGATCGGCTCGATGCACGCGCTGGTGCCGCCGCAGATGATCGAAATCGACGCGGTCGGCGCGATCGCCATCTTGCAGCTGAAACGCTCCATCACGCCCTGATCGGCGGCGTCGGGGCAGGGGCCGCGCTCGTTGGCGAGCAGCATCGACGCCTGATCGACCTGCGCGCGGATATGCTTGAAGACGCGCAGGTTCGACGATTTCGCCATCGCGCCCTCGAACGGCAGGCCGCGCGCCTGCAGGAAGCTGTGGAAGCCCATGACGCCGAGGCCGACCGAGCGTTCGCGGCTCGCGCTATATTTGGCGCGCGCCATTTCGGGCGGGGCGCGGTCGATATAATCCTGGAGGACGTTATCGAGCATGCGCATGACGTCCTCGATGAAGACCTTGTCGCCGTTCCACTCGTCCCAGGTTTCGAGATTGAGCGACGAGAGGCAGCAGACCGCGGTGCGATCGTTGCCGAGATGGTCGCGGCCGGTGGGCAGCGTGATTTCCGAGCAGAGGTTCGAGGTGGTGACCTTGAGCCCCAGGTCGCGGTGATGCTTGGGCATCATGCGGTTCACCTGATCGATGAAGATGATATAGGGCTCGCCCGTCGCGAGGCGCGTTTCGACGAGCTTCTGGAACAGGCTGCGCGCGTCGACGGTGCCGCGGACGCTCTGGTCCTTCGGCGAGCGGAGGTTGAATTCACTGCCGTCGCGGACGGCTTCCATGAACTCGTCGGTGATGAGGACGCCGTGGTGGAGGTTCAATGCCTTGCGGTTGAAGTCGCCCGAGGGTTTGCGGACCTCGAGGAACTCCTCGATCTCGGGGTGCGAGACGTCGAGGTAGCAGGCGGCCGAGCCGCGGCGGAGGCTGCCCTGCGAAATCGCGAGGGTGAGGCTGTCCATCACGCGGACGAAGGGGATGATGCCGCTGGTCTTGCCGTTCAAACCGACGGGTTCGCCGATGCCGCGCACCGCGCCCCAATAGGTGCCGATGCCGCCGCCGCGGCTGGCGAGCCAGACATTCTCGTTCCACGTGCCGACGATGCCCTCAAGGCTGTCGTCGACCGAGTTGAGGTAGCAGCTGATCGGCAGGCCGCGGCCGGTGCCGCCGTTCGAGAGCACGGGGGTGGCGGGCATGAACCACAGCTTCGAGATATAATCGTAGAGGCGCTGGGCGTGATCCTGATCGTCGGCATAGGCGTCGGCGACGCGCGCGAAGAGATCCTGGTATGATTCGCCGGGGAGGAGATAGCGGTCCTGCAGCGTTTCCTTGCCGAAATCGGTGAGCAGCGCGTCACGGCTCGCGTCGGTCGCGATGGAGAAGCGGCGCGCGTGAACCTTGGGCTCGCTGCCGTCATTGAGCTTTGCTGCGGGCGCCGAATCGGGAGCCGATTCGCCCGTCGATTCGGGCGTCACCGGAGCGTCATTCTTCGCCAGTTCCATCGTCGCCACGTCGCTCGTCTCCACTCGTTCGCTTTCCCGAAAATCCATCGCATTCGTCCCCGTTCCGATCGCGCACATGGGTGCGCTTGTTCCTGTCTTGTTCGACTCGGGACGAAGCCCCGATCCTAGCATCTAAAACCCGTCCGCGGGGCACTTTTTTGGGCGCAGAAAGGGTTTTTCCGCGTCCATATGCGATGGACGACGGAAATCCGCCACTTGCAGCCGAATACTATTTCTTGGGGTGCCCCCGTGGTTGAACCACCACCTATAGTGCCACGTCGGCGCGGCGATGCAAGACGGTAAATGACAGGTTGAAGACTCAACTCGTCGATAATTTGATTCGTCTCGTCGCTGCCGATGGACGTTTCCACGCGCGCGGGCAAGGCATTCCGCGGCTTTGCGGGGCGAAACGACGGATACCCGTCACGATCGGAATTTTTCGGTCGGGAAGAGGGGCTTGCCGTGGCGCGTTCACGGCTGCGGAAAAATGCGATGCGGGGTCCGTACGGTTTCGCCCGGCGCGCGAAATCGGTGCCGGACAAAAAGAAAGGGCCTCGACAATGCCGAGGCCCTTTCTCTAACTCTAATGTTTCCAGGTCAGGCCTGTGCGCCACCGTTGCCGGAGCCGCCGCCACCCAGGAATCGCCAAAACCAACCCATGACAAATCTCCTGTTTAGACTGCCCACGAGGAACAGTTAACGGAGCATATACCTTAATTAGTAAGGTAAATCGAGTCTTAACTATAAGCATTGCCGCCAGTTTGGCAGTTATGCGATGCGGTTTTGAGGATGGGCGCTGAGGGTCGCGGTCAGTTCGGAAAACAATTGCGGTTTTCCAAGATGATAGCCCTGGCCGACATCGCAGCCGAGGCCAACGAGCAGCGCCATGGTTTCGGCATCTTCGATGCCTTCGGCGACCGCGACGGCGCCGAGGCGATGCGCAAGATCGATCGTCGATTTGACCACTTCGAGGTTCCGCTGCGAATCGCGCATCGTCATCACGAATCGCTTGTCGATCTTGATCTCGTCGGCTTCGATCTCGGTCAGATATTCGAGGTTCGACTGGCCGGTGCCATAATCGTCGATCGACAGGCGGATGCCGGTGCGGCGCAGCTGCGCGAGCGTCTGGCGCGCCTGGCGGCTGTTTTCGATCTGCGCGGTTTCGGTGATCTCGATCGTCAAAATCTCGGGCGGCAGGTGATGCGCGGTCAGCATCACGCGGATCGTGCCGACGAGATCGCTGTGGTCGAGCAGGCTCGCCGAGAGGTTGACCGACATGTTGATGTGGAGGCCGCGCTCGCGCAGCTGCGCCGCCGAGCGGATCGCCTGATCCATTACGAACAGCGTGAGGCGATAGATGTCCTGGCTCTTTTCGGCCTGGACGATGAATTCGTCGGGCGGGATCGGCCCGCGCGTCGGGTGCGTCCAGCGCGCAAGCGCCTCGACCCCGACGAGCTTGTTCGTCGCGATGGCATATTGCGGCTGGAAGGCGACCCAGATGTCGCCGCCGGTCAGCGCGTCTTCGAGCTGCGAGTGGAAGCTCAATTGCCAGCCCGCGTCTTCCTTTTGGCGCGAGGTATATTTGGTCCACAGCGACCGCGTGCGGATCGCGCGTTCGGCGGCGACGAGCGCGGCGGCGAGGCGCTGCGCGTTCGAGCCTTCGAATTCGTCGTTGACCCCGAAGGCGATCGCGACGTCGACGCGCAGTTCGCCGATCGTCAGCGGCGCGTTGAACAGCGCCGCGAGGCCGGCGAGCTGCCCCTCGATCTGGCTGTGCTGATAATAGGGCACAAGCCATGCGAAGGTGCCGTCGAGATCGTGATGGAGCGTCGTGCCCTGCGAGGCGAGCTGGAGGCGGCGGGTGACCTGTTCGACGAGCTTGGCGATGCCGTCGCCGGGGATGAAGGCGGCGAGATCCTCGAAATTGACGACCTTGGCAGCGACGACCGTCGCGCTGCCGAATGCCGCCTGCGAGCGCAGGGCTTCGAAATTCGGCAAGCCCGACACCGGGTTTTCACGCTGCGCCGAGCGGCGGCGGCGGGTGCGCGAAACATTGGCGCTGACCGCCGCCATCAGGAAGCAGGCGCCGCCGATCTGGGTCGCTATGAGCGACAAGCCCAAAGCAACCTTGGCCGCGACAAGCAGCAGCGTCGTGACCAGCGCGACACGCGAATACCAGCGTCCGCTTTGCCACGTCAGCGCGCCGATCAGGATGATCGAGGTGATCGCAAGAGCCGGGAGCCAGCCGATGTCGACGGGATCGCCGCGCTTGAGCGCCTCGCCCGCGATCAGGTGAATATAGGCACCAGGCAGCTTGTCGTGGCCGGGCAGATAATGTTTGTCCGGCGATGCGGCGGCGGTGAATGCGAAGATCACATCCTTGCCGCGCAGGAGTTCGGGGTCGAGCTTTCCCGTCATCACATCGATCGCGCTATATTGTTTGATCGTGTCGGTGTCATAGGAAAGGTCGAGAGCAAAAATTTCCGGCCGGGCGGGTTGCCGGTCGGCCAGTTTGGCGGAGAAACTGGGCAACAAGCGACCATTCGCCGAAACCGCGAGAGGCACTTTCCACACCTGCCAGAATTCATATTCCCAGCAGATACAGGCTTGTTGCGCGCGGGTGCCGAACGCGGGGTCGGGCCAGTAATCGACCACAGCGGTGGTGCCCGTCGTGCTGCTTCCCGGTACGGCGAGCACGATCCGTCGACCCATATCCCGAACGGCATTTACCAGCTGGGGAAAGTCGCGGTCTTTGAGGCGGCGTTCATAGGAAAAATCGACGAAAAGCCGCTTGGCGGGCGACGCGTCGACCGCGCTGATCAATTGAGCGTGATGCGAGACGTCGAAATCCTTGTTTTCGACGGCCTGCATTGTCCTGTCGTCGAGGCCGACGACAACGGTGTCGCCCGACACCGGCCGCCAGGCGACGCTGCCCACCGCGGCCTCGATGATACGGTCGATCGGTTCGGTGATCGCCGACAACCCCGCCGCGATGCTGAGCAGCAGCGAGAAGGCGATCGTTCGCCAGCTGATGATCAGACTTTTGACCGGGAAGGGCACGCACGTCTCCAGCAATTGCCGGTCCGCATCTAGTGCCAGATGGTTATCATCGCGTTAATTATGAATGAAATCCCGCGTCGCGCCGTGACGCGTCCGGCGCAGGATTCCGGAGGTTTCAGGCGATCGCCGGCAGCGGTTCGAGCGCCGCGTCGCCGGCGAGCGCCGACGCCGCCAGCCCGGTCGCCGCGGGGACGATCTGCTGAAGGTAGAAGCGCGTCGAGACGATCTTCGCCTCGAGGAAGGCGCGGTCGCCGTGCTCCTCGTCGAGCGCGGCGCGCGCCGCCTTGTGCTGGATCGCCATCAGCCAGCCGCAGGTCGCCGTCGCGAGCATGGTGAGATAGGGGTAGCTGCCCGCGAGCCGGTCGCCGGTGTTCGCATTGACCATCCAGTCGGTGACCGCGCGGCACGCGTCGACGAGCTGCTGCAATTCGGGGAAATCCGCGGCGCCGTGCGCGATATCGTCGATCAGGCCGCGAACGAGATCGCCCCCCGCCATGCCGAGCTTGCGCCCGACGAGATCGGCGGCCTGGATGCCGTTGGTGCCTTCGTAGATCGGGGCGATGCGCGCGTCGCGATAATGCTGCGCGGCGCCGGTTTCCTCGATGAAGCCCATGCCGCCGTGCACCTGCACGCCGAGGCTCGCGACCTCGCAGCCGATGTCGGTGGCGTGCGCCTTGACCAGCGGGATGAGGATGTCAGCGCGCATCGCGGCCGCCTCGTCACCGAGTTTGCCGAAGTCGATCTGCGCCGCGGCATAGTAAGTGAGCGCGCGCGCGGCCTCGGTCTGCGCGCGCATTCGCCACAGCATGCGGCGGACGTCGGGGTGCCGGTCGATGGTGACGGGGGTGCGGTCGGGCGAGCCCGCGAGCGCCGACTGGACGCGTTCGGCGGCGAAGCGCTGCGCCTGCTGCGTCGCGCGTTCGCCGATCTGGATGCCTTGGCAGCCGATCATCAGCCGCGCATTGTTCATCATCACGAACATCGCGCGCATGCCGCCCATTTCGTCGCCGACGATCTCGCCGAGGCAGTCTTCATCCTCGCCATAGACCATCACCGCGGTCGGCGAGCCGTGGATGCCGAGCTTGTGCTCGATCGAGGCGCAGTGGACGCCGTTCGAAATCGTCGGCTTGCCGTCCGCGTCCAGGCGGTATTTGGGGACGAGGAAGAGCGAGATGCCGCGCGTTCCCTCGCTTGCGCCCGGGGTGCGCGCGAGGACGAGATGGACGATATTGTCGGAGAGGTCATGCTCGCCGAAGGTGATGAAGATTTTCTGCCCCTTGATCCTGTAGAGGCCCGCGTTCGGGCCTTCGGTGACCTTCTCCGCGGTCGAGCGCAGCGCGCCGACGTCGCTGCCCGCGGCGGGCTCGGTCAGGTTCATCGTGCCGTTCCACTCGCCGGTGACCAGCTTCGGTAGCCAGGTCTGCCGCTGTTCCTCGGTGCCATAGGCCATCAGCGCGTGGATCGCGCCGGGGGTGAGGATGCTGCACAGCGAAAAGCCCATGTTCGCGCTGCCGAGCGCCTCGATCACCACCGTCGCGAGGGTGAAGGGCAGGTCCTGTCCGCCATAGGCGCCGGGGCCGTCGATACTGCCCCAGCCCGCCTCGACGAACTGTTTGTAGGCCTGCTTGAAGCCCGGGGGCATGGTGACCTTGCCGTCCTGCCACTTGGGGTTTTGGGTATCGCCGATGCGGTTGAGCGGCGCGTAGACGTCGGCGGCGAACTCGCCGATGCCGGTGACGATCGCCTCGACCATGTCGGGGGTCGCGGCGGCGAAACGCTCGTGCTGCGCCATCGCGTCGATGCGTGCGATATGATTGAGGACGAAGAGCTGTTCGGTCGTGGGCGGCGTGTAAGACATGGGTTGGGCACTTTGCTGGTGAATATCGTTGCGCGGGCGCTATAGCGCGGCATGGCCGAAGCCTCAAAGTCCACAATTATACTTCCGTTCGATAGCGCAGCTATCGCCGAGGCGAAGACGCTGATCGCAGCGGGCGAGCCGGTCGCGGTGCCGACCGAGACAGTCTACGGCCTCGCCGCCGATGCGCGCGATCCGCAAGCGGTCGCGCGCATCTATGCCGCGAAAGGGCGGCCCGATTTCAATCCGCTGATCGTTCATGTGCCGGACCTCGACGCCGCCGAGCGGCTGGGGGTGTTCGGTGCGGTCGAGCGGTCGCTGGCGGCGCGCTTCTGGCCGGGACCGCTGACCCTGGTGGTGCCGCGGTCGGCCGACTGCCCGGTGGCGAGCATCGCGACGGCGGGGCTCGACACGATCGCGCTGCGCGTGCCGGGGCACCGCGCGATGCAGGCGCTGCTCGCGGCAACCGGCGCGCCGCTCGCGGCCCCGAGCGCCAATGCGAGCGGGCGAGTGAGCCCGACCAAGGCGGAACATGTGCTGGCGAGCCTCGACGGGCGGATCGTGCTGGTGATCGACGATGGGCCGACGAGCGCGGGGGTCGAATCGACGATCGCGCGGGTCAAGGATGGCGCGGTCGAGATACTGCGGCCGGGGCCGGTGACGGCGGAGATGCTGGCGGCCGCGAGCGGGCTGCCGGTGACCGGGCGTCAGGGCGCCGACGTCGTCGCGCCGGGAATGCTCGCGAGCCATTATGCGCCGGGCAAGCCGGTGCGGCTGGGGGCGGTGGATTTTGCCGAGGACGAATATGCGATCGGGTTCGGGGCGGTCGCGGGCGATTATGATCTGAGCGCGGCGGGCGATTTGACCGAGGCCGCGGCACGGCTGTTCGACGCGCTGCACGCGGGGGCGGCGAGCGCGAAGGCGAAGATCGCGGTGGCGGCGATTCCGATGGAGGGGCTGGGCGCGGCGATCAACGACCGGCTTTCGCGCGCCGCGGTGTGAATTTGTTTCGCGCAAAGACGCGAAGACACGAAGAAGATACCTCAAAACCCGTTCGCCCTGAGCTTGTTGAAGGGCCGTTCTTTCTTGCAGCGCCAAAGAAGAACAGTGCTTCGACAAGCTCAGCACGAACGAAGTTTAAATGAGATCTTCTTCGCGCCTTTGCGCCTTTGTGTGAGATATTTTTTCTAAGCCGCCGCTGGATCCACCGGATCGCCGTGCGGGGCCTTGCGCGCGACGATCAGGCAGGCGGCGACGATCAGTAGCGCGCCGATGAAGGTCGGGAGCGTCACCGGCTCGCCGTAGAAATACCAGCCGAAGAGCATCGCCCAGAGGAAGCCCGTATATTCGGTGGTCGCGAGGATCTGCGTCTCGGCGCGGGCGTAGGCCCAGCTTAGCAGCAGCAGCGAACTGGTCGCGAGGATCGCGGCGCCGACGATGTTCGGGGTCTGGGCCGCGGCGGGGATGGCGAGGAACCATGGCGCCCCCAGCGCGAGGATCGCGGCGACGAAGAAATTCTGGAAGAAGGCGATCTCCATCGGCTCGGCCATCTTCGCCTGTCGCCGCGCGAGGATGAGGTTATAGGCGTAGAAGATCGCCGAGAGGAACACCGCGCCGACCGCCCACAGGGCTTCGTCCGAATAATCGCCGCCGAGCTTGCCCGCGACGATGACGATCACGCCTGCAAGCCCGAGCAGCGAGGCGGCGATCGAACGCGGGCCGATCTTTTCGCCGAGAAAGATCGCGGCCATGTAGAGCGCCATCAAAGGCGCGACGAAGGCGAGCGCGATAGCCTCGGCGATCGGCAGCCGCGCGAGCGCCCAGAAGAAGCAGAGCGCCATCCCCGCGACAAACAGCGAGCGCCAGGCGTGAATCCGGAGCGTCGCCCGGCCGGGCCATTTGGGCCGGCTCGCGAAATAGAGGAGGCCGCTCAGCAGCGTGCCGGCGCCGGTGCGCCAGAGCACGGCGTTATAGGCGCCGATGTCGATCGACAGCCCCTTCATCAGCACGTCCATCGCCGAATAGGTCGCGATCCCCGCGCAGGCGATCAGGAAGGGGATGACGGGCGAGGGCGAATCGGGGCGCATGGGGTCGCTCTAGCGGAGAATGATGCTTTGATCGCGCGTTTGGTTGGAATGGCCGTTTGGAGGTGGTGAGTTGCCATTTCTAATCTTCGTCCTTCCCGCGAAAGCGGGAACCCAGTTGCGGCGTCGGCTCGCTGGGTCCCCGCTTTCGCGGGGATGACGAAGATTAATGCGGCACGGCCGCAATCGGCCGAAACCGGGCGGGTTCACCTTACCGAAACGTCGCCTGACCGGCGCCGTCGATGTTGAGTTTCTGGCCCGAGCAATAGGAATTGGCATCCGAGACGAACCAGGCCACCGCCGCGGCGACATCGGCGGGGACGGCGACGCGGCCGAAGGGCATTTTGGCGTCGAGGTGGTGGATGTCGTCGTTGCCGGTGATCGCGCGCGCGAGGCGTTCGCCCATGTCGCTGACGGTCAGCGAGGGGGCGACAATGTTGACGCGGACGCCGTTTCGCATCTCCTCCTTCGCAAGCGTGAGCGCGAGGGCTTCGCCCGCCGCCTTCGCCATCGTGTAGGGCGCGCCGTTCGGCGAATGGGTATAGGTCGCGATGCTCGAGATCACGATGATGTCGCTGCGGGCGTGGCTGCGGAGCTGCGGCAGCGCGAGGCGTGACAAGCGATGCGGTCCGGCGGCGTGGACGGCGAAGAGCTTGTCGACTTCCTCGGGGCTGGTGTCGGCCACCGACAGCCCGCGGCTGGCGATGCCGGCGTTGTTGATCAGGATCGACAGCGGACCGAAATCGGCCTCGACCGCGGCGACCATAGCGGCGCAGGCGGCCTCGTCGGTGACCGACGCCTGATAGGCCTTCGCCTTGCGGCCGAGCGCCTCGATCGCGGCGACGGTTTCGGCGGCGGCTTCCTCGCCGCGGGTGTAATTGACCGCGACGTCGGCGCCCGCTTCGGCGAGACCGATCGCGATGCCGCGGCCGATGCCGCGCGAGGCGCCGGTGACGAGCGCGACGCGCCCCGCAAGGTTCGTGTCGACCATATCTCTCTCCCTAATCCATCAATTCATCATAGATGTCGTCGTCGCTGCGGCTTGCGGCGTTGCGCCATTTGGGGGCGGCCTTGCGGTTGAGGACGGTGCCTTCGGCGTCGAGGATCGCGACCGTCGGCGTGCCCTTGATGCGGAAGCCGAAGCGTTTGGGCACGTCGGGATTGCGACCCAAGCCCTTCACATGCGGCATGCCGATGTCGGCATAGACGATCGCGTAGCGGTCGCGGACGGGGGCGAAGCGGTCGGTGGCGAGGAGGTTGGCGAGCCACGCGCTGTCGTGGCATTCGTTCGCGCCCATCACGAGCAGCACGGGCTTGCCCGACTGTCTCGCTCGCGCGAGCGCGGCGTCGATCGCGGGCATCGGATCGGCGATGAAGGCGCCGGTCTTATAAGCGTCCTCGACGCCCGGGATCGTGCGTTTCTCGCTGGCGGCCGCGGGGGCGAGCGCGAAACACGCGGCGGTGAGGGCGAGGGCGATCGGGCGGCTCATGGCACGACGATAGGTTTTGCATGACGTTTCCGTCAACGTAAGATAGCCTTCGCCGATGAGCTGGGAAAAAGAAGTGGGCGAACTTGGGCAGCGCCGCGTGATGGCCGAGAAGATGGGCGGCGAGGAAAAGGTCGCGCGGCAGCATAGTCGCGGCAAGATGGATGCGCGGGCGCGGCTCGCGGGGATCGTCGACGAAGGCAGCTTTCGCGAGATCGGCAAGATCGCGGGGCGCGGGCGTTATGGCGCCGATGGCGAGCTGGAAGATCTGGCGGCGAGCAATTTCATCTTTGGCCGCGCGAATATCGACGGGCGGCCGGTGGTCGCCTCGGCCGATGATTTCACCGTGCGCGGCGGCGCGGCCGACGCGGCGCTGCACCGCAAATTCATCCAGTGCGAGGCGATGGCGCATGAATATCGCCTGCCGCTGATCCGCATGATCGACGGCACCGGCGGCGGCGGGTCGGTCAAGTCGCTCGAGGATATGGGCTATACCTATATCCCGCATGTGCCCGGCTGGGACGAGATTATCGCGAACCTCGACACGGTCCCGGTCGTCGCGCTCGCGCTCGGGCCGACCGCGGGGCTCGGCGCGGCGCGCGTCGTCGCGAGCCATTACAGCATCATGGTGCGCGGGCTGTCGCAGCTGTTCGCGGCGGGGCCGGCGGTCGCGGCGGCGATCGGCGACACGCTCGACCGCGAGGAGCTGGGCGGCAGCGACGTCCATACGCGCAACGGCGTCGTCGACGACGAGGTCGCGAGCGAAGCCGAAGCGTTCGCGGCGGCGCGGCGGTTCCTGTCCTATCTGCCGTCGTCGATCCACGACCGCGCGCACCGCACCGAATGCAGCGATCCGGTCGATCGCCGCGAGGAGGCCTTGCTGTCGGTCGTGCCGCGTGAGGCGAAGCAGGTCTATTCGATGCGGCGGATCACCGGCGCGGTGTTCGATTCCGGCAGTTTCTTTGAGATGGGCGCGCGCTGGGGGCGGGCGGTGATTACCGCGTTCGCACGATTGGACGGCTGGCCGGTCGCGGTGCTCGCGAGCGATCCCTCCTATCTCGGCGGATCGTGGGACGCGAAGACGAGCGAGAAGGCCGAGCGGTTCGTGAAGATGGCCGACCAGTTCCGCCTGCCGATCGTCCACCTCGTCGACAATCCGGGCTTTATGATCGGCGGCGAGGCCGAGCGGACGGGGACGATCCGGTACGGGGTGCAGGCGATGAACGCGATCTACCGCGCGACGGTGCCGCTCGCGAGCGTGGTGGTGCGGCGCGCCTACGGGATCGCGGGGAGTGCTATGTCGAACGCCGAGCGCTTCCAGTATCGCTTCGCCTGGCCGTCGGGCGACTGGGGCAGCCTGCCGATCGAGGGCGGGGTCGAGGTCGCGTACAAGAGCGAGCTTGAGGCGGCCGACGACCCGGCGGCGCATCTGGAGGCGATTCGCGAGCGATTGAACCGCGTGCGCTCGCCTTTCCGCACCGCGGAGCAATTCGGGGTCGAGGATATTATCGACCCAAGGGATACGCGGCCGTTGCTCTGCGAGTTCGCGGAGTTGGCGTGGCGGGTGGTGGGGTAAGTCACCCACAGTCGTCATCCCCGGCTTGATCCGGGATTCATTGCGGCGGCGTTGTCTGGATCCCGGATCAAGTCCGGGATGACGAAGAGTTGGGACGTGGGGGCTTATCACCCCTCGAGATTCCCCCGGTACCGCCGGCTGCCGCGCAGCGTGTCGCCGCTGTCCATTTCGACGTCGAAGTCGCCGCTCTTGTGGGTGACGACGCGGCGCACCGCGCCCTTGCGGACGAGGCGGCTCCGGTGGATGCGGGCGAAGGCGGGGCCGAGGTCGGCCTCGATCCCCAACAGCGTTGCGCGGTGGAGCAGGCGCTCGCCGCGCCATGCGATCTCGACATAATTTCCCGCCGCCCCGACATGCTCGATCTCGTCGATCGGCAGGTGGTGCGTGACCGCCCCGTCGCCGACCGCGAGCGTCGCGCGGGGCGGTGCTGCCGCGGGCGGCGCGGCGTAGCGCGCGACGAGCCACTGGACGAGGAAGAGGATGAAGACGAGCTCGACATAGGCCGAGAGATCCTTGCGGAATTCATAGAGGATCGGGGATCCGTCGGGCGAGGTGAAATGATAATCGAGCCCCATCGTCCACCACAGTATCGTGCGAAAGGCGACCATCAGCGCGATATGACCGAGCGAGACGGGGATCGCGAGCAGCGCGTGGATCGCGATCGCGGCGGGCAGGGGGACGCGCGGCGGGCGGATGCGCCGGACCGCGAACCAGCACGGGATCATCATCACCGCCCAGGCGATGAGGCTGCTGCCCTCGAGCATCCAGGCGATCGCCGGCGAGGTTGCGAGGCCCGCGCCCTCGCGGTCGGCGATGTAGGAATAGACATTGGCGGTGATACGGACGAGGCCGAAGAGGAAAATCGCCGCCAGCAGCAGCGCGGTGAGCGCGCGGGCGCTCAATCCGCTCGTCCCGGCACCGCCGCCGTTCGTCCCTCGCACCTCTTCGTCCGTCACACCGGCTCCGCATCTCGTCCCGCCGGGATCGCCCGCCGGCCGTCCTTCCGATTAGCGGCTGCGGCCTCAACCGGCAAAGGAGATTCGCCGCGATGGACAAGACGCGACATTATGGAATGGACTGGCTGCGGATCGGCGCCTTCGCGCTGCTGATCCTCTATCATATCGGCATGTTTTTCGTGCCGTGGGGCTGGCACGTCAAAACCCCGCAGCCGATGGATTGGGTGCAGATCCCGATGATGGCGACGAACAGCTGGCGGCTGCCGTTGCTGTTTCTCGTCTCGGGCTATGCGAGCGCGGCGCTGTTCGCGAAGCTGGGCACGCCGGGGGCGTTCCTGCGCTCGCGCGCCGCGCGGCTGCTGATCCCGCTCGTCGTTGGGATGATCGTCGTGATCCCGGTGCAGCCGTGGATCGAGCTTGTCACCCAGCATGGTTATGCGGGGAGCTTTTTCCATTTCTGGACCCGCGACTATTTCCGCTTCGGGACGGTCGACGGGATCGTGCTGCCGACGTGGCAGCATCTGTGGTTCGTCGTCTATCTGTTTGTTTATACGTTGCTCGCGGTGCTGCTGCTCCTACTGATACCCGACGCGGCGCGGGCGCGAATCGCCGATGCGGCGGCGCGGCTGCTCGGTGGGTGGGGGATGCTGGTGATGCCGCTCGCGGCGTGGATGGCGATCCTGTTCGCCTTTCCCGGCTCCCCCGAGACCCATGCGCTGTTCGACGACGGACCGAACCATCTTCACTATCTGGTGCCCTTCTTCATCGGCTGGCTGCTGCGCGTGCGGCCGGTGCTGTTCATGGCGGTGGCGCGCTGCTGGCCCGTGGCGGCGGTGCTCGCGGTCGCGGCCTATGGCTACGTCGCCTGGGCGATCTGGGCGGCGCCGGGCGAAGGGCCGCCGCCGGTGGGGGTCGTCACCTGGTTCATGGCGGTGCGGCTGGTGCAGGGTTGGGCGGCGATCGTCGCGCTGGTCGGGATCGCCGACCGCTGGTGGAACCGCGATCATCCGAAGCGCGCGATGCTCGCCGAGGCGGTGTTTCCCTTTTACATCATTCACCAGACGGTGATCGTGCTCGTCGGCTATGGGTTGCTGGTGGCTGGGGTGGGGCCGCTCGCCTCCTTCCACATCCTGCTGATCACGACCGCGCTTGGATGCTGGCTTTTCTATGCGATCGGGCGCAGCATCGGCTGGCTGCGGCCGCTGATCGGATTGCAGCCCAAGACGGGGAGGGTGTGATGGGCGCTTTGAAAGGCATTTTGGCGATCGTCGGGGTGGCGATGATCCTCGTCGGCGGGCTGTGGGCGCTGCAGGGGCTCGACATTGTGCGCTGGCCGGCGGAGAGCTTCATGCTCGGCGACACGGTATGGACGCGCAATGGCGTCATCCTTGCGGTGGTGGGCGTGGTGCTGGTCTGGTTCGCGCGGAAGAAATAGCAAACGACTACAAATCCAATCGATCCGGGTTGTATGCTGGCCGACGCGCATATGCCGAGCTGGCCGATGGAGCGGCGGAGGCCGAGAGGGGGACGCCAGCCCCTCTTGCGTCATGCCGGACTTGATCCTGCATCCATTTCAGCCGCGGCGTCATGGGCCCCGGATCAAGTCCGGGGTGACGAATGTTCAGGAGGACGCCAGCTTCGTCAGCGCATCCCCGTCGACGCGCATCACGGTCCATTCGTCCATCAGCTTGGCGCCGAGGCTCTGATAGAAGCCGATCGACGGGGCGTTCCAGTCGAGCACCGACCATTCGAGCCGCGCGCAGTCGCGTGCCACGCAGAGCTGGGCGAGATGCGCGAGCAGCGCCTTGCCGAGCCCCGAGCCGCGTGCTTCGGGGCGCACGAACAGATCCTCGAGATAGAGGCCGGGGCGCCCTTCGAAGGTCGAAAAATTGTGGAAGAAGAGCGCGAAGCCCTGCGCCGCGCCGTCGATCTCGCCGATCACGACCTCGGCATAGGGACGCGCGCCGAACAGATTTTCGCCGAGCCTGGCTTCGTCGAAGCGGACTTCGTGCGACAGTTTTTCATATTCGGCGAGGTCGCGGATGAACTGCGCGATCAGCGGCAGGTCGGCGGGGGTGGCGGGGCGGATCGAAAGGGTCATGGCGGTGCTGTGTCGGCGCACGCGCGCGCTGTCAAATGCGCGCGCGAAGTTTCAGGATCGCGAGCGCCGCGATGACAAGCGCGGGCTGGCCGAGCACCGCGGGGGCGTCGGCCCAAAAGGTCGCGGGGCCGCAAATCCCGGCGGCGACCTCATAGATGTGGAGCAGGCCGTGCAAGGTCAGCCACAGCCCGCCGACGAATGCCGCGCGCCAGCGGCGGGCGGGATCGGCGGTCGCATAGAGGAGGATCAGCCCCGAACCCAGATAGGCGAGCCCGATGTCGCGGATGAAATGCGCGTTGGGCGGGCCGGTCGTGACGACCGTGGGGACGAAGACATACCAGTCGAGCGGTTTTGCGAGCATGAAGGCGCCGTTGGCGATCGTCGTAACCGCGGCGACGAGCAACAGGAGCTGGACGAGGCGGTCGAGGCTGTCGGGTTTGGCGGGCATGACGGGTTGCTCCTGCTGGGGAGAGCGAGGCTAGCTGCTACTGACAGCGATGTAAAAGGAGATGTGGGGGCTTTGAGGACGGCGGCTTTCGACCGGTTGCGGACATTGCGGTCAATCGCGATCATAGTTACCTTCTCAATATGACGGATAATCAATCATTCGTGCCTGCTTCGCTTGCTAATCC
>NZ_JAATIT010000005.1 GCF_011926545.1 Sphingopyxis italica
AGTCATCACTTATGGCCAAGCTTGCGCACTAAGGCGCAAAAGGCACAATCAGCTTTGGAAGCGCGGAGCTAAACGTCCGCTTCCCACCCCAAAGCCGACTTCGGCCAGCGATCTTCGCTCCCGAACGGCTCGCCTCACGCAGCGGAACATATGCGGACGCGCGTCGTTGGTTGGGCAAGAGGCGCGTCCCTACGCCTCTGTAAAAGCAAGGAGATACCCCATGGGTGAATTCACCGAAAAGGCGAAAGGCCTCGCCAACGAAGCCGCCGGCAACGCGAAGCAGGCGACCGGCAAGGCGACCGATAACGAGCGCCTTCGCGCCGAAGGCGAGGCGCAGGAGCGCAAGGGCGAGGCCCAGAATCTGAAGGGCAAGGTCCAGGGCGCGCTCGGCGACAAGATCTGACCGCTTGCTCGTCACGCAAGCCACGAAAAAGGCCCCGGGAACCCTCTCCCCGGGGCCTTTTTCATGTTTGCAAGATGAGGCTTATTTGCCGCCCGAGGCGACGAGATCGACGTCGGTCATGCCGCCGTCGCGGCGCATCATCAGAACATAGGCGAGATCGCCCTTGGTTCCGCCGAGCATATGTTCATTGCCGTTGACGCGGTGGTCGCTGGTATAGCCCGCGCGGATCGCCATCGTGTGATAATAGTCGAGCACCGCCTGCATCGAGGCGGCGGTCTGGAAATTGACGACGCGGATGTTGCATTTGCCGCCGGCGATGCCCGCGGCCTCGCGCAGTGTCGCGCGCGGGTAGACCTTGAACGCAGCGGGCAGGCGGTTCGCCCAGGCGTTGCTGTAGGTCAGCTTGGCGTCGCAGGCGCCCTTTTGCTGATCGCGCGCGAGGGCGCCGATGGTGACCGGGCGGGCCTCTGCCTCGCAGCCGTTGCAGCCGGCCTCCATGGGAAGCGCCTTGGGCGCGGTGAGCAGTTTGCCGGCCTTCAGCGCCGCGGCGGCTTCGGCGGCGGTTGCGGCCTTGCCGCTCCTGACACCGGGGACGCCGCCGTCGATCGGCCGGTTGCCCGGGCCGACGGCGTTGCGGTTCGATTGGCCCGTGAGCGCCGGATCGACCATGATCTTGTCTTCGAGCGAACCCTTGATCGCCGGGTCGGCGTTGGTCAGCCCGTCGTCGAGCGGGGCGAGATCGGCCTCGGCATCGGGGTTGTCGCGGCAGCCGCCGAGCGGCGCCGCCGCGATCAGCAAACCGGCAACGAGCCATTTTCCGCGCAATATCATCGCTAACACTCCCTTAATCTTTTCCCGGAATGCCCGATCCTGGTTAAAAAGGGACAAAGAAAATGCGTTAATATCGGGGGTTTGTTAGCAGAAAACTGTCTCGGGGCGAGACGCTTTTGGATGTTGCGCGCTCAAGGACGGAGTTCGTGGCGCTTGCTCCGCCACGCGTCGGCGCTCTGCGTCCAGGCGTCCACGGGGGCGTCCTCGAACGGGGCGGGGAGTCGGGTCGGGCCACTGTTCGTCGCGCCGAGGCGTTTGGCGAGCGCCTGCGAGCGCGTGTTGGCGGGGTCGATGCTGTGCATCAGTTCGGGCCATTTCAGGAATTCGACCGCGAAGTCGCAGGCGGCGACGCTACCTTCGAACGCATAGCCCTTGCCGGCGAACCGCGCGCTGACGCCATAGCCGATTTCGGGCGCCGGCCAGCCGTCGGGCTCCCACGGGCCGAGGCGGCCGACCCATAGGCCGGTGTCGCGCTCGACCACGGAGAACATCGAAAAGCCGCGGATATGCCACGCGCCCGCGAGCGTGCACCATTGGCGCCACGCCGCCGAGCGCGGGCACGCGCCGCCGATGAAGCGCATCGTTTCCTCTTCGGCGCACATTTCGGCGAAGGCGTCGAAATCCTCGGCCGCGGGCGGGCGGAGGATCAGGCGCTCGGTGACGAGCAAGGGTCCGTTGAGCATGGCGATCCTCTCTCTGCCGCGAGCGTAGGCGACGCTTCTGCGGCAAGAGGCGGCGCGCGGCAAGCGCATACGCTTGAGGACACCGGCGGTAAGCCGGTGTCCTCGCCATCAGCGTGCGCGGGCTGGAGGGGTCTCGAACCCGCGCGCGAGACGGTTTCCGTTATTTAGCGGCAGCGATATTTGTCGCGGTCGATCTCGCGGCCGAGCAGCGCGCCGCCCGCGGCGCCGAGCACGGTGCCGAGCAGCTTGTCGCCGCTGCCGGCGATTTCATGGCCGGCGAGACCGCCCACCGCACCGCCGATCAGGAGGCCGGTCGTGCCATTGTCCTTCTTGCAGCGATAACGGCCGTTGTTATCGCGCCAGATGCGGGTGTCGCGATCGATGCGCTCGTCCCGCGCATAATGGCGGCGATCCTTGCGCTTGCGATAGAAGTCCGACGCCTGCTCGAACTCGTGATAGCCCGGCGCCTTGGCGGGGGTCGTCACGCCGGCGTGGAGCGGCGTGGTGCCAAGGACACTGGCGGCGACGAACGCGCCCATCAGGCCTTTTGTGAAGATACGCATAATATAGTCCTTTCCTGGTTCCGCAATTCCGTCCCTTGGCGAGATCGGGTGCTTCGGGAAGAAAACGACCCGGCTCCCGATCGCGTTGCATGAACCCAAGGCAACAAGACGAAGCGAGCGCGACCATCGACGAACCGAAAGGCTCTTGCCGCATCGCGGGCGGCGTGCGAGAACCATGTCCATGCTCAATATCGGATCGCTCATCATCGGCGCCATCGCCTTGGTTCTGGCTGTTTTTGCGTTCATTCCGCTGCTCGGATGGGCGAATTGGGTGATCATCCCGTTCGCCGTCATCGGGCTCGCACTCGGCGCGATGTCGGACAAGACGAGCGGGCGGAACCTCAATATCGTCGTCATCGTCATCGGCGTCATCCGCCTGATGCTCGGCGGCGGCATCATCTGATCCTTTAGACACCAAATCCTTTAGAGGCCAAAAGCCATGGCACAGACACCGGCCCCCGCGGGGAGCAATGAGGGCGGGCTGCCCTATGCGGTGGCCGCCTATGGCATCTGGGGCTTCGTTCCGCTCTTCTTCAAGCTGATCAGCAGCGTCCCGCCGGTCGAGGTGCTCGCGCAGCGGATCATCTGGTCGCTGCCGCTCTGTTTCGTGATCATGCTCTTTCGGCGGCAGATCGGCGAATATCTGGTCGCGCTCAAGGATTGGCGGACGCTGCGGCTGCTGCTTGCGAGTTCGCTGCTGATCGCGGTCAACTGGCTCGTCTATATCTATTCGATCTTCACCGACCATGTGCTGGCGGCGAGCCTCGGCTATTATCTCAATCCGCTCGTCAATGTGATGCTCGGCATGATCTTCCTCGGCGAACGGCTGTCGCGGCTGCAGCTGGTGGCGGTGGCGATCGCGGGGGTTGGCGTCGCGATCCTGCTCGCGGGGGCGCTCGACACGCTGTGGATCAGCCTGACGCTCGCCTTTTCGTTCGGCACCTATGGCCTCATCCGCAAGGTGGTGCCGGTGGGGTCGCTCCCCGGGCTTTCGGTCGAGACGACGGTGCTGCTTTTGCCGTCGCTTGGCATCGCGGCCTGGTATCTGTGGGCGGGCGACGGGCGCGGTTTTGGGTCGGACAGCTCGATTAGCCTGCTGTTGATGGCGGGCGGCGTCATCACCGCGGTGCCCTTGCTGCTCTTTGCCACCGCAGCGCGGCGGATGAGCTATGCCGCGCTCGGCTTCGTCCAGTTCCTCGCGCCGACGCTCCAGTTCCTGCTCAGCCTGTTCGTTTTTCACGAGCCGCTGAAGCCCGCGCAACTCGCCTGTTTCGTGCTGATCTGGATCAGTATCGCGGTGTTCAGTTTCGACATGCTGCGCAAGATGCGCGCCGAGCGGATGATCGAGGTGGCATAATCACCGTCGCCCCCGCGAAGGCGGGGGCAACGGATCAGGCCAGCCGCCAGCCCAGCGTTTCGCCCGCGTGGAAGGGGACGACTTCGCCGATGCGGTCGGGGACGAGTGTCTCGCCGCGCTCGAGCGTGACCGTGCCGGTATTGAGCGGCAGGCCGTAGAAGCGCGGGCCGTGCTCGCTCGCAAAGCCTTCGAAATGGGCCAGCGCGCCGTCCTCGTCGAAGGCCTGGATATAGCTTTCGAGCGCGTAGGGGGCGTTGAAGATGCCCGCGCAGCCGCACGAGGCTTCCTTCGTGTGAACCGCATGCGGCGCGCTGTCGGTGCCGAGGAAGAATTTGGGCGAGCCCGAGGTCGCGGCGGCGCGCACCGCGAGCCGGTGATGCTCGCGCTTCGCAACGGGCAGGCAATAGGCGTGCGGGCGGATGCCGCCGACGAGCATCGCGTTGCGGTTGATGTGGAGATGCTGCGGCGTGACCGTCGCGGCGACATTGGCGGGGGCGCCCGCGACGAACTGCGCGGCTTCGGCGGTGGTGATATGCTCGACGACGATCTTGAGCGCGGGAAGGGCGCGAACGAGCGGTTCGAGCGTGCGTTCGATGAACACCGCCTCGCGGTCGAAGATGTCGACGTTATGGTCGGTGACTTCGCCGTGGATCAGGAGCGGCATGCCGATGTCCTGCATCCGTTCGAGCACGCCCATGATGTTCGCGACGTCGGTGACGCCGTGCGCGCTGCCGGTGGTCGCGTGCGCGGGATAGAGTTTGGCGGCGGTAAAGACGCCCTCTTCATGGCCGCGCGCGATTTCGTGCGCGTCGCTGTGGTCGGTGAGATAGGCGACGATCAGCGGGGTGAAGTCGAGCTCCGCCGGCACCGCGGCGACGATGCGGTCGCGGTACGCCCGGCCTTCGTCGGCGGTGGTCACCGGCGGCGAGAGGTTCGGCATGACGATCGCGCGCGCGAACTGGCGCGCGGTATATTGCGCGACATGTTCGAGCATCGCGCCGTCGCGCAGATGGACGTGCCAGTCGTCGGGGCGGCGGATCGTCAGGCGGTCGGTCATCGAAAAGACTCGTCGATAGTGGGCTTGGCTTTGGCTGGGGCGTCCCTAGATTATCGCCATGGCCAATACCACCCTTCACGATCGCGCGCTCATCCGTCTCTCCGGGGAGGACGTCCGCGGCTTTCTGCAAGGTCTCGTCACCAACGACACCTCGGGCAATCTGCCGGTGTGGGCGGCGCTGCTGACCGCGCAGGGCAAGGCGTCGTTCGATTTCCTGATCTGGGCCGACGAAGAGGACATCTTGATCGACTGCGAGCGCGATGCGGCCGAGGCGCTGGTCAAGCGCCTGACCCTCTATCGTCTGCGCCGACCGATCATAATCGCGATCGAGCCCGGTCTCGCGGTGCATTGGGCGCCGGCGGGCGACCTGGGCGCGCCCGATCCGCGGCTGGCGGCGCTCGGCCAGCGGTGGCTCGGACCGGCTGGTGAAGGCGGGGGCGCCGACACCGCGTGGCGCGCGCACCGGCTGGCGCTCGGCGTGACCGAGGGGCGCGGCGAACTGGGCGACGGCACGACCTTGTGGCTCGAATGCAATGCCGCCGAACTGAACGGCGTCAGCTTTACCAAGGGCTGTTACGTCGGGCAGGAAAATACCGCGCGGATGAACTGGCGGCAGAAGGTCAACCGGCGGATCGTCGTGGTGCCGATCGCCGAGGCTGATGAAAAGCGGCAGTTGGTCGCCTATTCCGAACTCGGCTGGTCGGTCGAGCATCGGCGAACCGAGAGTATCGACGCCGCCGAGGCGCCGGGATGGATGCGCGAGGGGCTCGCCGCGGGCGCATGACAGACGCAGGCTTTGCTGCTAGATTGACGGCCATGCGCGCCATGCTGATTTCGTCGGCGCTTGCCGCCGCCTTTGCCCTGTCCGCCGCCGCCGGTGCGGCGCCGACCTCTTTATTGCCCGTCGCGCCCGAAGCGCCCGCACCCGCCGCCGCGCTGGCGCCGCTGGCGGAGGATTCGGTCTGGACGCCGCGTTTCGAGGCTGCGGCGGGCGAACTTGCCGCTGCGCTGCGCTCGGGCGACGAGACGCGGTGGGGGCCGCTGCTCGGCGGGAAATGGCTGAGCGCCGCCGATCGCGAGCGGATAAGGAGCCTGCTCGGCGATCGCGACAGCCCGTTTCGCCATGCGCTGTTTGCGAAGAACCTCCAGCATCGCGTCATCCTTGGTTGGGACGCGGCCGCATCGATGAGCGCCGACGAGCGCGCGGCGATCGAGGCGGGGCAGGAGGCCGAGGCGCTGGTTTGTTGGTCGGCGGGCGGGACAGGCGCGTGGCCCGCGACGGCGCGCGAGGCCGACAATCGCCCGGGGCGGCCCTATGCCTGTGCGCGGATTTCCTACAGCGTCCGCGGCGACGCGCCGACATGGCGTGCGTTTATCGAGCGGGGCGAGCCCGCTTAACCAATCTCCAACCCGAATCTGCGACAAGCCGCCCATGATCGGGCGGTTTCTTGGCTTGGCGGTCGCCATCACGGCGGTGTCGGTGGGCGTGGCGAGTATCGCCAGCCGTTCGGCGCGCGATGGAGATGGCGCGCCGGTGGCGGAAGCGCAGGACAATAGCAATTGGACGACGCAGCGAGAAAAGCGCGGCTGGTCTTCGGGGCCTTCGGCGCCGGGCGCGCAGACATCGGGCGGCGAAGTGCGCCTCGGGCGGTCGGGCGACTCGCATTTCTATGCCGATACCGAGGTCGACGGAACCAATATCCGGATGATGGTCGACAGCGGCGCGTCGATCGTGGCGCTGACGCGGCGCGATGCCGAAGCGATCGGGATCGATGTCGACAGCCTGCCGATCGGCGGCATGGCGCGCACCGCGGGCGGCGACGTGCCGATGCGAACCGTCATGCTCGATAGCGTCGTGGTCGAAGGGATCGAGGTCCGGCAGGTTCCGGCGGCGGTGGTCGATGCCGACATGGGGGTGTCGCTGCTGGGGCAGAGCTTTCTGGCGAAGCTCGATGCGGTGAACGTCGAAGGCGACACGATGACGCTGCGCTGAGGCGGTTTAAGGGGTGGAAGGGGACCGCCATCTATTCCCGCTCGTGTCGAGCGAAGTCGAGACGCCCATCGACGTAGCGCCTAGCCCGAGGGGCATCTCGACTTCGCTCGATGCGAACGGGGATTGTGGCTCCTTGGTCCACTTCCGGTCGCTGCTGCCGCTCCCACTCTTGTCATTTCCGCCGTATTTCTCCACATCGGCCGGCATGAACGCTCCCAATCCTCCGATGCGCGCGGCGATCGTGCCGGTTACCGCTTTTCAGCAGAATTGCACCTTGCTGTGGTGCACCGCGACCAACAAGGCGGCCTTCGTCGATCCGGGCGGCGACCTTCCCAAGCTCAAGGAAGCGGTCCAACAGACCGGGGTGGAGGTCGAGAAGATCCTCGTCACCCATGGCCATATGGACCATTGCGGGCAGGCGGGGATGCTCGCGAAGGAATTGGGCGTGCCGATCGAGGGGCCGCACGAGGACGACCGGTTCTGGATCGAACAATTCGCGGAGGATGGCGCGCGTTTCGGCATGGTCGGCGAGGTGTTCGAGCCCGACCGCTGGCTGGTCGATGGCGATACGGTCACCGTCGGCAATCTTAAGATCGATGTCATCCACTGTCCGGGGCACACGCCGGGGCATGTCGTGTTTCATCATGCCCCGTCGAAGCTGGCGATCGTCGGCGATGTGATCTTTCAGGGATCGATCGGGCGCACCGACTTTCCGCGCGGCAATCACCAGCAATTGCTCGATTCGATCACGGGGAAGCTGTGGCCGCTCGGCGGCGACACGACCTTTCTGCCCGGACACGGCGCGCACAGCAATTTCGCGCACGAACGGCGGACGAACCCGTTCGTGAGCGATATGGCTTTGGGCGGCTGAGTCCCCCTCCCGCTTGCGGGAGGGGTTAGGGCAGGGCTTGTCGCTTTTCCCCCAGGTTGGACCGGAACAGGCCCTCCCCCGACCCCTCCCGCAAGCGGGAGGGGAGAAATTACTTCGGCGCCGCTGCCACCGTTTCGACCTCGGTCGCGGTGATGTTCACCGGCGTGAGATAGACGATCGCGAGCGCGGTGAGCGCGAGGCCGAGCTGGGTGAGCATGGTGACGATCGTGCCGACCATGCGGCCCCACATCATCCCGTCCATGCCGAGCGCGTGCAGGATGCGGCCGACGAGGTAGAGCGCGCCGACGCCCCACAGCCAAATCGACGAGCCGAAGCCAAGTTCGACGAGCGCGAGCAGGATCAGCACGAAGGCGGTGTTTTCGACGAAATTGCTGTGCGCGCGCATCCGGCGGGTGAGCAGATCGTTGCCGCCGTCGCCGATGAAGAGCTTTTCCTTCGTGCGCACGCGGCCGACGCGAAGCGCGAGCCACAGGTTGAGCAGCGCCGCGCCGGCGGCGATCGTCAGGCTGATCGGCAAGATTATCATATGGTTTCCCCCCATGCGCCGGTTGGTCCGGCGGTGGGAGAGATGTGGCATTGCCCCGGGAGCAGGGCAAGCCCGCGCCGAAGAATGAAGTCGCCGCCGTCACCGCGCGCAATGGGCTTGCCTTTGCGGGCAAAAACGCTATAGCCGCGCCCGATCCGGCACCCGACACCATCTGGCGTTGAGGCACCTTCCGGCGGAAGATTTTTCCTGCGTCATCTGGGCGGGAATGGGCTTCGGCGCGGCGGGCGGGCCAGTCATTTCCGGCAACGGGCGTGACAAATCCGGGTAGCCGATTCGTGACACACTATTTGAGAATGCAGGAAAAATCATGGCCGTTCCCAAGCGAAAAACCTCGCCCTCGAAGCGCGGCATGCGTCGCAGCCACGACAGCCTGAAGGTTGAAGCCTTTCAGGAATGCCCGAACTGCGGCGAGCTGAAGCGCCCGCACAACCTTTGCAACGCCTGCGGCCATTATAACGGCCGCGAAGTGGTGTCGGTCGGCGCGTAATAAACAGGCCGGAGGGCATTAGATGGCACTGACACCGCGAATCGCAATCGATGCGATGGGCGGTGACGTCGGCGTGCGCATGATGCTCGCCGGCGCCGCGATGGCGCGCCACAAGCACGACGGCCTCCGCTTCATCCTCGTCGGCGACGAGGAGCGGATCAAGGCGGCGCTCGAAAACCACCCGAACCTGCGCGCGGCGTCGGATATCATCCACACCGACGGCGTGGTGACGGGCGAGGACAGGCCGAGCCAGGCGCTGCGCAAGGCGAAGAGCACTTCGATGGGGCTTGCGATCGACGCGGTGAAGCGCGGCGATGCCGGCGGCGCCGTGTCGGCGGGCAACACCGGCGCCTTGATGGCGATGGCGAAGCTCGCGCTGCGCACGATGCCGGGGATCGACCGGCCGGCGCTCGCGGCGCTGCTGCCGACGCTCGGCGACAACGACGTCGTCATGCTCGACCTCGGCGCCAACACCGATTGCGACGCCAACAATCTGATCCAGTTCGCGGTGATGGGCGCCGCCTATGCGCGCACCGCGATGGGGCTCGAGCGCCCGCGCGTCGCGCTGCTCAACATCGGCACCGAGGAGCTGAAGGGCACCGGCGAGATCCGCGATGCGGCCGCGCGGCTGCGCGAGGCGCACGGGCTGCCGATGGAGTTCGCGGGCTTCATCGAGGGCGACAAATTGTCGCGCGGCGATGTCGATGTGATCGTCCACGACGGTTTTTCGGGCAATATCGCGCTCAAGACGATCGAGGGGACGGCGCGTTTCGTGACCGATCTGCTCCGCCGCGCCTTCACCAGTTCGACGCGCTCGAAGATCGGCTTTCTGATCTCGCGCCCCGCGACCGAGCTGCTGCGCCACCATCTCGACCCCAATAATCACAATGGCGCGGTGTTCCTCGGCCTCAACGGCGTGGTGCTCAAGAGCCATGGCAGCGCCGATGCCAAGGGAGTCGCGAACTGCGTCCACCTGTGCGCCGAGCTGATCGAAAAGGATATTACGCGTCAGGTGACCGAGGATCTCGCGAATTTCCGCAGCGGCGGCGCGGCATGACGCGGCGCGCGATCCTGACCGGCACCGGATCGGCCTTGCCGCGCACGCGCGTGTCGAACGCGGAACTGGCGCGGCGCGTCGACACGAGCGACGAGTGGATCGTCGAGCGCACCGGCATCCGTTTCCGCCACATCGCCGAACCCGATGAGACGACCGCGACGCTTGGCGCCGATGCGGCGAAGCAGGCGCTGGCGGCGGCGGGGCTCGAACCCGCTGACATCGGGCTGATCATCGTCGCGACCGCGACCCCCGATAATACGTTCCCGGCGAGCGCGACCAAGGTGCAGGCGCTGCTCGGCGTGCCCGATTGCATCGCCTTCGACGTCGCCGCGGTCTGCTCGGGCTTCCTTTATGCGGTGTCGGTCGCCGATTCGATGCTGCGCACCGGCGCGGCAAAGCACGCGCTGGTGATCGGCAGCGAGACGTTCAGCCGCATCCTCGACTGGGAGGACCGCACGACCTGCGTGTTGTTCGGCGACGGTGCGGGTGCGATCGTCCTGTCGGCCGAAGAGGTCGCCGACGACCGCGGCATCCTCGCGACGCGGCTGCATGCCGAGGGAAAATACGCAGATATGCTCTATGTCGACGGCGGGCCGTCGACCACGGGCACCGTGGGCCATGTCCGGATGCAGGGGCGCGAAGTGTTCCGCCATGCGGTCACCAACCTGGCATCGGTGCTGGGCGAAGTGATGGGCGACGTCGGCCTGTCGGCGGCGGACATCGACTGGGTCGTGCCGCATCAGGCGAACAAGCGGATCATCGATGCGACCGCGAAAAAGCTGGGTTTGCCGGCCGAACGCGTCGTGCTGACGGTCGACCAGCATGCGAACACCTCGGCGGCGTCGGTGCCGCTCGCGCTCGACCTCGCGGTGCGCGACGGGCGCATCAAGCGCGGCGATCTGGTGGTGCTCGAGGCGATGGGCGGCGGCTTCACCTGGGGCGCGGCGGTGCTGCGCGTCTGACGCTTCGCTCCGGCGCGTCAACTTCTCGCTCCATCCGTTTCAGTTTGGCGGATTAATTCCGATTTGTTACATAAGCGCGTGGGACTCGTGACGGTGGGGGCTGTCAGGGAACCAGTCGCGCATTTTCGCTTCAGAGGGGGAAGGGATCAACATGACCGCAGGGACGCTTACGCGAGCCGATATCGCCAGCCGCATCAACCAGCAGATCGGGCTGTCGCGCAATGAATCGGCGGCGATCGTCGAATCGATTCTCGACCATATGTCCGACGCGCTCGCGGTCGGGCAGAATGTGAAGATTTCGGGCTTCGGCACCTTTGTGCTGCGCGACAAGGCGCAGCGGATCGGCCGCAATCCCAAGACGGGGATCGAAGTTCCGATCCTGCCGCGGCGCGTGATGACGTTTCGCGCCAGCCAGACGATGCGAGCGCGCGTTGCCGGCAAATAGGTTCCGCCCTATCGATGTCGGGGTCTGACATGGCCGACGATGACGGCAAGGCGGCGGGCGCCATGCTGGCGATCGGCGAACTCGCGGTGCGCATCGGCGTGCCGACGCATGTGCTGCGATATTGGGAAACGCGTTTCCCGCAACTGAAGCCGCTCCAGCGGTCGGGCCGTCGCCGCTATTACCGCGCCGAGGATGTCGCGCTCGCCGAGCGTATCCATCATTTGCTGCATGTGCAGGGCTTTACGGTCGATGGCGCGCGCAAGGCGCTGTCTTCCGAGCCGGGCGCCGCGCCCGCCGCCCCGCGCCCGCCGTTGCCGCGCGAGACGCTTGAGGCGGGGGCACCGGTACGGGCGGGGGGCATTCCGGTCGAAGCACTCGTGGCGCTGCGCCAGAGGCTGGCTGCGGCGCTGGGTTGAAGTAAGGGCGGTTGCGGCCGGCGAGGCGGCTTTTGGGATGGTGAGCTGTCATTCCCAACATTCGTCATTCCCGCGAAAGCGGGAACCCGGGGTGGGATCAACTGGCGCACGCTCTGGGTTCCCGCTTTCGCGGGAATGACGGGCTAATGAGAAATATGAGGGCCGCAATCGGTCGTTTTCAGCCGGGCCGAAGGATGCGCTCAGTCGTCGTCCATGGCGGGGGCGAGCGCGGGGTCGAGGTCGCGGGGGCGGATGAAGTCCGCGAAACGCGCCACGTCGATGTCGAGACCGTGCCAGTCGGCGATGTCGAGATCGAGGCGCGCGAGCGCCGACGTCGGCAGCTTTTCCTCGACCCTGGCGCGGAGGTCGTCGCCCGGCGTTTCGGGGACGAGCATCAGGATCAGGTCTTCTAGGCCGGGATTATGGCCTGAGATCAGGAGGTGCCCGGCGTCGCGGCCGGTATCGCGGATCACGTCGATCAGCGTCGCGGCGGAGGCGAGATAGATGCGGCGGTCCCAATGGGGTTCGAGCGCGTCGAGGCCGGCGGCGGGCTGGAAGATGTCGAGCGTTTCGGTCACACGCACTGCGGGCGAGGCGATGATGCGGTCGACGGGGAGTTTCTGCCGTTTCAGCCACTGTCCGATCAATTCGGCGCCGCGCGCGCCACGTTTGTTGATCGGACGGTCGAAGTCGCGCTCGACGGCCACGTCCCAACCCGATTTGGCGTGGCGCAGGATGGTCAAACTCTTCAAAATATCTCCCCGCGCCGTTGCGCTATCCCTCGATTTCGCGGGCCTTGTGCCGCAAACTTATGACGGTGAAAAGGCCGGGAAGGCGCTTTTTCTGCGTTCGACGTTCGCCGCGGCGACATGGTTGACCGCTTCGTCGAGCGGCAGGCGGCGAATGGGGGTGCCTTCGGGAAAGGCGCTGAGCAGCCGCGAGGGGAAGCTGGGCGAGAGCATGACGAATTGGCCAAAATCGTCGGCGCGGCGGATCAGGCGTCCGAACGCCTGCCCGATGCGGCCGCGAATGACCATATCGTCATAGGCGCTGCCGCCCTGTGCCGCCCGGCGCGCCGCGTGGAGGATCGTCGGGCGCGGCCACGGCACACCCTCCATCACCACCAGCCGAAGCGAATCGCCCGGGACATCGACGCCGTCGCGCAGCGCATCGGTGCCGAGCAGCGACGCGTGCGGGTCGGCGCGGAAGATGTCGACGAGCGTGCCGGTGTCGAGCGGGTCGACGTGCTGCGCGAACAGCGGCAGCCCGGCGCGCGCGAGCCGGTCGGCGATGCGCGAATGGACGATGCGCAGCCGCCGGATCGCGCTGAACAGCCCGAGCGCGCCGCCGCCCGCCGCCTCGATCAGCCGGCTATAGGCGCCGGCGAGCGCGGGCAGGTCGCCGCGCGCGATGTCGGTGACGATCAGCACTTCGGACTGGCGCGCATAGTCGAACGGGCTCGGCACCGCGAAATGGCCGACGCCGCCCTCCATATGGCGGGCGCCGGTGCGGATGTCGGCGTCGGTCCAGCCACCCCGGCCGTGCCCGCCGCCGCGCAAGGTCGCCGAGGTGACGAGCACGCCCTGCGCAGGGCGATAGACGACCTCGGCGATCGGCCGCGCGGGGTCGAGCCAGTGGCGGTGAAGACCGCAGTCAAACTCGCGCCCGTCGTAACGGTCGACCGCGAGCCAGTCGACGAAATCGGGATCGGCGGGGCCGCCGACGCGGCCGAGCAGCGACAGCCAGCTGCCGAGCGTGTCGATCCGCGTCCCGAGGCTGTGCCGCGCGCCATCGACGCGGGCGCGCGCCTGCCCGTCGAGCCAGTCGGGCGGGTCCTCGATCAACGCTTCAAGCCGTTTGCCGAGCGCCATCAGGGGACGGAGCAGCGCCTCGATCGCATCGCTCGCGCTGGCAGCGGCGGTGACGAGCTGGGGGTCGGGGTCGGCGAGTTCGGTTTCGAGGCCATAGCCGGTGTCGGCGGTGCGGCTGTCGATGCCGCGTGCATAAACCATGGCGCGGACAGCGACGAGCAGCCGTTCGATCGCGCCCCACGGCTCGTTTTCGGACAGGCGGCCGAGCCAGCCGTCGCCGGGGAGTTCGGCGGCGGCTTGGATCGCCGCCTGGATCGCCTTGTCGCCCGCCTCGTCATAGCTTGCCACATCGGCGAGGCGTGCGGCGAGCCCGCGCCGCCGCCCGCGCGACTTGCCTTCGGGGCCGAGCACCCAGCGGCGGATTTCGACCGCTTCCTGTCCGGTGAGCGCGGCGGCGAACATGCTGTCGGCGGCGTCCCACAGATGATGGCCCTCGTCGAAGATCAGCCGCGTCGCGGGAGCCCCGCCGTCACGCGGGCGCGCCGCCTGCACCATCGTCAGCGCATGATTGGCGATGACGATGTCGGCCTGCGTCGCGGCGCGCGCCGAATGTTCGATGAAGCATTTGCGGAAATGCGGGCAGCCGGCATAGATGCACTCGCCGCGCCGGTCGGTGAGCGCGGTGGTGCCGTTGCGGCGGAACAGCGCGGGGAGCCAGCCGGGCAGGTCGCCGCCGACCATGTCGCCGTCGCGGCTGTAGGCGGCCCAGCGCGCGACGAGCTGCGCGAGGATCGCGGCGCGGCCCGAAAAACCGCCCTGCAGCGCGTCCTCGAGATTGAGCAGGCAGAGATAATTTTCGCGGCCCTTGCGCACGACGACCTTTTCGCGGTGCGTCGCGGCGTCGGGGTAGAGCCGCTCGGTCTCGCGCGACAATTGGCGTTGCAGCGCCTTGGTGAAGGTCGAGATGCAGACGCTGCCCGCCGACTGGTCGATCCATTGTTTGGCGGGGGCGAGATAGCCCAATGTCTTGCCGATGCCGGTGCCGGCCTCGGCGACGAGCATCCGCGGCGCGTCCTTGCGCTCGCGCGGGGCGAAGATCGCGGCGGTGGCGCGGGCGTAATCCTGTTGCCCTGGACGGCGTTCGGCGCCGTCGCCGGTCAGGCGGTCGAGCCGCGCCGCAACGTCGGCTTCGTCGATCGTCACCTGGCGCGGCGCGCCGCGCGGCGAGCTTTCCTCCCATTCGGGGAGGCGGGCGAAGAGCCACCGATCGTTGGCGTCGGGGCGGGAGAGGCGCGGCTGGACGAGCGGCGCCCACGACCAGCGTTGGCGCGCCAGTGCTTCGGCACCGTGCCATGCGCCCTCGCGCTCGGGCCAGCCGGGGTCGCCGAGGCTGGCGAGCATCGCCGCGGCCGCTTGGGGCAGGAAGGCGGCGATGTCTTCTTCGGCTTTGGGCGGGGTCAGCCCGACGGCGGCGGCGATTCCCGCCGGGGTCGGCACCGCGAAGCGCGCGGGATAGAGGAAGGCGAAAAGCTCGAGCAGGTCGAGCCCCGAGAGTTCGGGATAGCCGAGCCGGTCGCCGGTCAGCGTCGCATTGAGGAGGAGGTGCGGGGTCGCCGCGACCGCCGCGATCGCCTCGCCGCGTCCGACACGCTGGACGCGGCCGTGCGTGTCGGCGAGCCAGATGCCGATATGGCTCGCGTGGATCGCGGGCAGGGTAAGCGGGTCGGGCGCCATCGCCCTACGCTAGGGACAAAAGAGGAACGCGGCAAGGTTGCCCGATCCTCCCTGTCGCGAAGCGATGGGGAGGGGGACCGTCCGCGCAGCGGATGGTGGAGGGGCGGCAACGGTGGCGCCAAGGCCCCTCCGTCAGCCCTACGGGCTGCCACCTCCCCATCGCTTCGCGACAGGGAGGATCGAAAGTCAGCTCAATCCGCGGCGTCCGAATACCGGCGGGCGGCTGCTGTGGAAGATTTGCGCGGGCTCGATCATCGCCGCGTTCCGCGCGCTCTGGAGCGCGTTGTAGAGCGCGCCTTGCGCCAGCTCATAGGGGAAGCGCACGCCCATGCGGTCGTGCTCCGCCCACATGACCACCGCGTAGGTGACCTGACCGCCATAATGGATTTCGCAGCGCGAACGCGCCGGCATGCTCGCCCCGTCGACGCGCGCGCCGCCTTCGGACAGATCGGTGATCCGGCCGTCGACGAAATTGAGAATGCCGTTGACGGTGACGTCGATCGACACCGGGGTGCGCTTGTGGCCGCGGGCCGCGGGAAGGCGAAAATTGTCCATGGCCGGGACGTTATGCTGTCATGGTAAATTTTCCGGTAATGATGTTGGTTCGCGGCGGGACAATTTTGCCTTTCGATTTGGCCCCGCTTGCCGCTATGGGCGCGGGATGACCGACTTGCACCTTCATCCTTCGCTGCGCGAACCCGCGCAAACGTCCAAGGCCTGGCCGTTCGAGGAAGCGCGCAAGCTGGTCAAACGCTATCCCGATGGAAAGCCCGGCGGCGAGGCGGTGATTTTCGAGACGGGCTATGGCCCGTCGGGGCTGCCGCATATCGGCACGTTCAACGAAGTGCTGCGCACGACGATGGTGCGGCGCGCCTATGAGGCGCTGACCGCCAAAGAATCCGGGGTGGCCGCGCCGACGCGGCTGGTCGCGTTCAGCGACGACATGGACGGTCTGCGCAAGGTTCCCGACAATGTGCCGAACGGCGACATGCTGCGCGAATATCTGGGCAAGCCGCTGACCGCAATCCCCGATCCGTTCGGCAAGTTCGAAAGTTTCGCGCATCATAACAATGCGATGCTGCGCGAGTTTCTCGACCGGTTCGGCTTCGAATATGAATTTGTGAGCTCGACCGAACAATATAAGGCGGGTGCGTTCGACGATGCGCTGAAGAATGTCCTGCGCCACAATCAGGATATCCTCGACATCATGCTGCCGACGCTGCGCGCCGAGCGGGCGGCGACCTATTCGCCGATCTTGCCGGTCAGTCCCAGGTCGGGGATCGTGCTGCAGGTGCCGGTGACGGTGGTCGATGCCGACGCGGGGCTCGTGTCGTTCGAGGACGAAGGCGAGACGATCACGCATTCGGTTTTGGGCGGCGGCGCGAAGTTGCAGTGGAAGGTCGACTGGGCGATGCGCTGGGTCGCGCTGGGCGTCGATTACGAGATGTACGGCAAGGACCTGACCGACAGCGGCGTCCAGTCGGGCAAGATCGCCAAGGCATTGGGCGGGCGCAAGCCCGAGGGGCTGATCTACGAGATGTTCCTCGACGAGAAGGGCGAGAAGATTTCGAAGTCGAAGGGTAATGGCCTGTCGATCGAGGAATGGCTGAGCTATGGCAGCGAGGAAAGCTTGGCTTTCTTCGCGTTCCGCGAGCCCAAGGCGGCGAAGCAGCTGCATATCGGCGTGGTGCCGAAGGCGGTCGACGAATATCTGCAGATGCGTGGCAATTATCCCGGACAGGACGGCGACAAGAAGCTCGGCAATCCGGTGCATCATGTCCATGTCGCGCGCGGGGAGGATGTTCCTGCGACCGAGTTGCCCGTGACCTTCGGGCTGCTACTCAACCTCGTCGGAGTGATGGGTGCCGATGCGTCGAAGGAGCAGATCTGGCGCTACCTCGGCCAATATGTCGCGGGCGCCAATGCCGAGAGTTATCCCGAACTCGACCGGCTGATCGACAATGCGATGGCGTATAACCGCGATTTCGTCGCGCCGACCTTGCAGCGCCGCAAGCCGATGGGCGGCGAGGGGGCGGCATTGGAGGAACTCGACGGCAGGCTGGCTGCGCTGCCCGCCGATGCGTCGGCCGACGACATCCAGAATATCGTTTACGAGATCGGCAAGAACGAGGCCTTTGGCTTTGAAAACCTGCGCGATTGGTTCAAAGCTCTCTACGAGACCCTGCTCGGATCGAGCGCGGGGCCGCGGATGGGGAGCTTCATCGCGCTGTTCGGGATAGACAACACGCGGCGGCTGATCGCCGAGGCTTTGGCATGAGCGATGTCATCGACATTTTCACGACCGGCGGGACGATCGACAAGGTCTATTTCGACGCCTTGAGCGAGTTCCAGATCGGGCCCGCGGCGATCCCCGACATGCTGCGCGAGAATAATGTCCATGTCGCGCACCGCGTGACGCAGCTGATGCGCAAGGACAGCCTCGAATTGGGCGATGCCGACCGTGAGGCGATCCGCGCCGCGGTCGCCGCGAGCGACGCGTCGCGCATCCTCGTCACGCATGGCACCGATACGATGGTCGTCACCGGGCGCGTGCTCGCGGGGATTGCGGGCAAGACGATCGTGATGACGGGTGCGATGCAGCCCGCGTCGGTGCGCGCCAGCGACGCCGAATTCAACGTCGGATTTGCGTTGGCGGCGGTGCAGACGTTGCCGCCCGGGGTCTATGTCGCGATGAACGGGATGATCTTCGATCCGGCGAAGACGGTGAAGGATCGCGCGGGAGCGCGGTTCGTGCAGGAAGGCTGATCAGCCGGCAGCGGTGACCTGCCGCAACACCGCCGTGTAATTCGGCGCGATCGTCATCATATCATGCTTGCCGGAGCGGCCGAGCGCGGCGTGGACCTGGGGCAGGCGGTAGCAGGGCACGCCCATGAACAGGTGATGCTCGGCGTGATAATTCACCCAATATGGAGCGACCGTCGCGCGCGCGAGCCAGCCCGCGTGGGTGGTGCGCGCGTGGGTGAACGGGTCCTCGCTGCCCGTCGTCGTGCAGGCATGTTCGGCGATGTTGCGGACGCGCAGGTAAAGCTGGAAGGTCGTCGCGAGCCCGGCGAGCCAGAGCAGCCAGGGCGTCCAGCCATAGAGCGCGAGCGACAGGGCGAGCAGCCCCGCCTGGACGGTGAGGAAGCGGCCGACCGCGCGCGCCACCGCCATCGCGCCCGCGACGTCGATCGTCGGCGACGTCATGCCGTCGTCCGACTGTTTGTTGAACGGCGTGCCGGCCTTGGTGCTCGCGGCGCCCTTCTGCGCCGCCTCGCCGCGCAGCATCGCCTTGAGACCCGCGAAGGCGAACCCGAACTGCGCCATGCGCTGCTTGAAGAAGGTCTGCCCGGTCAGGTCGCGCAGCATCTTGCGGCGCAGGCTGGCGCGCGTCGTGGGGAAGGGTTTCGACAGCGACAGGTCGGGGTCCTCGGGCTGCTGGGTGAATTTATGATGCTGGAGGTGATAGGTGCGATAGGCGATGAGGTCCGACCCGACCGCGGCGCCGGTCAGCCACTGGCCGAGGAAATTGTTGAGTTTCCGGTTCGGGTGTAGCGCGCCGTGCGCCGCGTCGTGCATCAGGATCGCGAGGCCGAGCTGGCGGCCGCCGACGAAGATCACCGCGATCAGCCATAGCGCGGGGTTTTGCGACCAAGCGGCGAGGCCGACGAGCGCGATGCTGACGATCCATGCGTGCGCCACCAGCCAGATGCCGCGCCACGATGAGGCGCGCGTGATAGCCGACCATTGGGCGCGGTCGAAAAAACGGTCGGGCGGGAACAAGCGAACAGCAGCCATGGCCGACTCATAACAAGTTGCGAACCGAAACGTAACCCCTTCCGTTTTGGCACAATAACGGCGGAAATCGGGGCGCTGCGGTAAGGATTTGGTAACCCCCTTCGACCACTGAAACCGCCATAACGGAAAGCGGGGAATATCGGGAAATTGGGGGTAAGGCGCACCATCATCCGGCCGGGAGCGGGCGATCAGGCGGCGGGCGAGTCGCCGTTCGATTCGCCCGAATTCGTCACCGACGTCATGCGCGTCGCGAAGCTGTGGCATTATGTGCTGATCGGCCGCGTCCTCGCCTTCCTGACCTTTGCCTTCCTGCCGGGCGTCGCCGGCTTCCTCGATCATCGCTCGCACTGGCTGGTGATGGCGGCCGGGCTTCCGTGCGACGTGGTGCTGACCGTGATCGGGCAGGCGATGCGCCGGCCGCGACCGATCGCCCACCAGCGGGTGCGGACGATGGCGATGCTGTGCATGGCGCTGATCGCGCTCGGCACATTGCTCAACGCGGCGGCGATGTTCGCGGCGATCGCGGTTCCCGACGAGGGCAGCTATTTCGACGCTTTCACCGCGATCCATGTCGGCTCGCTGCTGGTCGCGGCGTCGGCGGCGGCGATCGTGCGGCCGGCCTTCTTCACCTTTGCCGGAGCGACCGTGCTCGGGGGCGCGATCGGGGTCGCGTCATGGCCGTTCGGCGTTGCGGGTTTCATCTTCCTCGGCCTGCTGATCGCGATGATGCGCGAGGATGTCCGCCATCAACGGCGCGCGACGCGCGCGGCGCGCCTCGCGATCGGCGATCAGCAGCGCGCGCTCAACCTGATGCGCGATTTCGAACGCGCGGGGCGCGGCTGGTTCTGGGAAACCGATCGCGACGGGCGGCTCGTCTATATCTCGCCGACCGTCGCGGCGCGCCTCGACCGGCCGCTCGCCCACCTGCTCGGCCATCCCTTTACCGACATCATCCGCAAGCGCGTCGGCAAGGACGAGAGCGAGGAGCGCACGCTGGGGTTCAGCCTGTCGTCGCGCACGCCGTTCAAGGAGCTGACGGTGCAGGCGGCGGTGCCCGGCGAGGAACGCTGGTGGTCGATTTCGGGCCAGCCGATCAGCAACGAGTTCGGCAATTTCCAGGGCTTTCGCGGCAGCGGCACCGACCTGACCGACCAGAAAAGGTCGGAGCGGGAGATCAACCAGCTCGCGCGCTATGACACGCTGACCGGCCTGGCCAACCGGCGCCACATCACCGACCTGCTCGAGCGCGCGCTGAAGAGCCATAGCGGCCAGCCGCAGCCCTGCGCGCTGCTGCTGATGGATCTCGACCGGTTCAAGGCGGTGAACGACACGCTGGGGCATCCCGTCGGCGACCAGCTGTTGCAGCAGGTCGCGGGGCGGCTGACGCAGATCGTCGGCGACAAGGGGCAGGTCGGGCGCCTTGGCGGCGACGAGTTCCAGATCGTCGTGCCGCAGATGAGCCAGCCCGAAAAGCTCGCGGGCATCGCCAATGCGATCCTCCTGAGCCTCGCGAAACCGTTCGGAATCGAGGGCGAGCAGGTGCGCGTCGGATCGTCGATCGGCATTGCGGTATCGGAAGGACCGGGAGTGAGCGCGTCGGCGCTCGTCCGCAACGCCGACCTTGCTCTTTATGCGGCGAAGGATGCGGGGCGCGGCGTCTATCGCTTCTATGCCGATGCGATGCACAACCAGGCGAGCGAGCGCAAGGCGATCGAGGACGCGCTGCGCGACGCGCTGGCGAAGGACGAGTTGCAATTGCTCTATCAGCCGATCGTCGACGTCGCGAGCGAGCGGATTTCGGGGTTCGAGGCGCTGATCCGCTGGCATCATGCGACCGCGGGCACGATCAGCCCGTCGAAATTCATCCCCATCGCCGAGGAATCGAACCTGATCGTGCCGATCGGCGAATGGATCATCCGCTCGGCCTGCGCCGCGATTGCGGAGCTCGGCCCGGGCTACCGCGTCGCGGTCAACGTCTCGCCGCGCCAGTTCGCCAACGAAAAGCTGCCCGCGACGATCGTAAACGCGGTGTCGGCGGCGGGGGTCCGGCCCGAGCAACTCGAGCTCGAGATCACCGAGGGGGTATTCCTCGACGAAAGCGCCGAGAATCTGGCGATGTTCCAGAAGCTGAAACGCACCGGCGTGCGCCTCGCGCTCGACGATTTCGGCACCGGTTATTCGGCACTCGGCTATCTGAAGAAGGCGCCGTTCGACAAGATCAAGATCGACCAGAGCTTCGTTCTCGGCGCGGCCGACAAGAACAGCATGAACGCGGCGATCATCTCGTCGATCGTCGGGCTCGCGACCGCGCTCGACATGGAGACGACCGCCGAGGGGGTCGAGACGCACGACGATCTCGCGCTGGTCCGCGGGCTAGGGTGCAGCCATGTCCAGGGCTATATCTATGGCCGTCCGATGGACCTTGCCGAAGTGGTCGCGCTGCTCCGCGAGGGGGGCGGGCGCGTCGAGGCGAAGGGTTTCAAAAGCACGCGCGAGCCGCGGCTGACGGTCTTTCGCACCATCCAGATCGACAGCGGCGGATATCGCTATGAAGCGATCGTCCGCAATATGTCGCCGCGCGGCGCGCTGATCGAAGGACTGTGGAACGTCCCGGCGGGAACGCGCCTGACGCTCGATTTCGGCGCCGGCCAGTCGGTCGACGCCGAGGCGCGCTGGACGGCGGACAACCGCGTCGGCGTCCAGTTCGCCGAGGCGGTCGAGATCGACGCGCTGATCGGGCTGAAGTCGGCCGCGCCGGCGCGGGGACGGGTGCGCCGCGCCGCGTGACCTTGCCGGGTCAGTCGGCGATGCGGCCGCGCGCCATCACCCAGTCGATCTTTTCGAGCGCGGTGACGTCGGCGAGCGGATCGCCGCTCACCGCGATCATGTCGGCGGACATGCCGGGCGCGATCCGGCCGATCTCGTTTTCCATCGACAGCAGCTTCGCGGCGACCGTCGTGGCGCTGGCGAGGGCCTCGCGCGGGGTCAGGCCATATTTGACGAGCAGCGCGAACTCGCCGCCGTTGCGGCCATGTTCGAACACGCCCGCGTCGGTGCCGAAGGCGATCGGAACGCCGAGCGCCTTGGCGCGCGTCACCGCCTTGCCGACGTCGCCGAGCGTCATGCGCACCTTGTCCTCGACCGTCGGGGTATAGATGCCCTTGCCGAGCCGCTCGCGGATCCCCTCGAACGCCATGAGGGTGGGGACGAGATAGGTGCCCTTGGCCTTCATCACCTTCAGCGTCGCGTCGTCGGCGAAGGTGCCATGCTCGATGCTGTCGATGCCCGCCGCGGCCGACGCGGTGATGCCGCCCGCGCCGTGGGCATGCGCCATCACCTTGAGTCCGAGCGAATGGGCGGTGTCGGCGATGCTTTGCAGTTCGGCGCTGGTGAAGTGACCTTCGAGCCCGCGCGCCTGCTGCGACAAGACGCCGCCGGTCGCGGTGATCTTGATCACGTCGGCGCCGGCGCGTGAGGCCTTGCGCACTTTCTCGGCGCATTCGAGCGCGCCGGTGCAGGTATAGCCCGTGTCGAGGACGTCGTGGACATCTTCGCGGAAGCCGGTGACGTCGCCGTGGCCGCCGATGATCGACAGCGCCGGGCCGGCGGCGACGATGCGCGGCCCCTCGATAAAGCCGTTCGCGGTGCCGCGGCGCAGCGCATAGGCGGTATATTGCGCCGACCCCGCCTCGCGCACCGTGGTGAAGCCCGCGCGGAGCGTGATCGCGGCGTTCTTGGCGCCGACGACGACGCCCCATTCGTCGGGATCGACCGCCGCGGCGCGGTAATCGTCGCCCGGATCGCCGGTCAAATGGACGTGGAGATCGACGAGGCCGGGGAGCAAAATCTTGTCGCCGAGGTCGACGACTTCGGCGCCCGCGGGCGCTTCGGCGCGGCCGGTGGCGATCGAGGTGATGCGATCGTCGGTGACGATGACGGTCGAGGGGCCTTGCGCCGGCTTGCTCGCGTCGGTGATGACGCGGGCGGCATAGATGACCGTGGTTTTCGCGTGCGCGGTGGTTCCGAGCAGTGCGAGCGTCGCTGCCGCGACCAATCCCAATTTACGCATGAAGCCTCCCCTGTTTGATCGCGCCATCGTGGCGGAGCGGGTGGGGGAGGGCAAGGGGGAATGGACCAATCGTCGCCCCCGCGAAGGCGGGGGCGGCCGTCGGCCTCGCGCATCCTCTCCAGGCCCCCGCCTTCGCGGGGGGGCGACGGTTATTTTTGGCGACCGTCAATCGCGCAAAAAAAAGGGGGCCGGTCAAGCCGGCCCCTCAGTTTGTCATCTGATAACCGAAAGGAATATTACCAGAAGAAATCGTGGATCACGTCGATGACCTCGCCCGAGTAAGTATCGACCAGAAGCGCGTCGTCATAATAGCGGACCCAGCGCGTACCGCCGTAGGCGGGCGGCAGGCGGTAATAGCTGGGGTCGTTGATCCAGTAACGCTGGCTGTAAAAGAGCGAGCCGAGTGTAAATCCGATGCTGAACCGCGAATAGCCGCGACCGCGATAGGGGTTGTAATAGCGCGGCATGCGGTAATAGCTGCGGTTCCGGTCGCGATAGCTGCGCCAGTCATAGCGGCGGTCGTTGCGCCAGTCGCGGTTCCAGCTGTGCCTGCGGTTGTCGTACCGCCGATCGACGCGGTTATTGTTGTTGCGATCGTAACGCCGGTCGATCCGGCCGTCGCGATTGCGATCGTAACGCCCGTCGCGCCGGTCGACGCGGTTGTTGTTGTTCCGGTCCCAGCGGCGATCGAGATCGCCGTTGCGGTTGCGATCGTAGCGGCGATCGACGCGGCCATTATTGTTGCGATCGTAGCGGCGGTCGACCTGGCCGTTGCGGTTGCGATCCCACTGGCGATCGGTGCGACCGTCGCGGTTGCGGTCATAGGTGCCGCCGCGCTGGCGCTGGACCTGCTGCGCCTGACGCTGCCGCTGTTCGCGGCGCTGTTGCCACTGCTGGCGTTGCTGGTCGGTCCCGCGCTGCTGGCGCTCGGCCCGGCGTTGCTGGTCGTTGCCACGCTGCTGGCGGGTCTCGCTGCGCTGCTGACGCATTTCGCTGCGCTGTTGGCGCTGGACCTGCCGTTGCTCGCTGCGCTGGCGCTGCGGACGGGCTTCGCCGCCGCGATTGCCGCCGCGCCGTACTTCGGGGCCGCGCGGGCCCCGGTCTCCACGGTCGCCGCGCTGCGCGATCTGCACCCTCTCGCCGGCCGCCTGCGCGGCCGCCGGGGCAATGGGGGTCAGGATCGTCGCCGCGATCAGCAACCCTCCGAACATCTTTTTCATCTCGCCATTCTCCAACTCATGTCCCGTGTGCTGGAGACACCAGCCGGGATGATGAAGCGATTCTTACCATTGGCAAGATGATCGATAGCTGACCGAATCGTTGCCTGCGGTTCAGCTACCGCGCGGCGGACGCAGCGCGGGGACGGCGCGCGCGGCGTCTTCGGGCCGGATTCCGGGGGGCGGCGCGGCGGCGATGCGCTCCTCGCCGCGGATCACGCGGCCGGCGAGGCGGATCGCGGTGCGGATGCGCGGATAGGTGCCGCAGCGGCAGATGCCCGTCATCGCGGCGTCGACCTCGGCATCGCTCGGGTTGCTGTTTGCGCGCAGCAGCGCGGCGGCCGACATGATCATCCCCGACTGGCAGAAACCGCACTGCGGCACCTGCTCGGCGACCCACGCCTGCTGCACCGGATGGCTGCGGTCGCGCGACAGGCCCTCGATCGTGGTGACGAAGCGGCCTTCGCATTCGGCAATGGTGACGAGGCAGCTGCGAATCGCCTCGCCGTCGATGTCGACGGTGCAGGCGCCGCAATCGCCGGTGCCGCAGCCATATTTGGTCCCCGTCAGGTTCGACGCGTCGCGCAGCGCCCAGAGCAGGGGCGTTTCGGGGTCCATGCGATATTCGACCGGGCGGTCGTTGACCGAGAATCGCGTCATGCCGCCCCTGTTAGCGCAGCGAGCGGATTAGTCACGCCAACTCGTGTCGAGCTTGTCGACCTTGCGCACCATCGCGTCGAATTCGGCCTTGCCCGCCTGGCCGGGGATCGAGGCCATGAACAGGTCGCGCTGATGGACCGCGATGACCTCCTGGGGAACGGTGATCGGCTTGCCCATGCTCATCGTCGCGAGCTGGATCTCGCACGCGCGCTGGAGCGCCCAATATTTGATGAAGGCTTCGCTCAGCGTCTTGCCCATCACGACGGGGCCGTGGTTCTTGAGCATCAGGATGCGCTTGTCGCCGAGGTTCTCGACGAGCCGTTCGCCCTCTTCCTCGCGCACCGTCACACCCTCGAAATCATGATAGGCGAGCTGGCCGGCGAAGTTGCAGGCGTAGAAGTTCACCGGCTGGAGCCCGCCCTCGAGCGCGCAGACCGCGACCGTCGCGGTGGTGTGGGTGTGGATGATCGCGTGCGCGTCGGGCAGGACGCGGTGGAACAGGCTGTGCTGGACGAAGCCCGCCTTGTTGACGTGCCAGGGATTGTCCTCGTCGACCTTGTTGCCGTCGATGTCGATCTTGATCAGGTTCGACGCGGTGACTTCGCTGAAATGCAGGCCATAGGGGTTGATAAGGAAGGCGCCTTCCTCGTCGGGCACCTTCACCGTGATATGGTTGAAGATCATCTCGTCCCAGCCCATCATCGCGAAGATGCGGTAGCAGGCGGCAAGCTCCTGCCGCGCCGTCCATTCGGCTTCGCTATATTTGCTGTTGCGCTTGAGCTGGGTCGCCATGGCCTGTCCCTCATTATGATGTTAGTTTCGTCCTGCTACCTATGCCATAAGGATGGGGCGCGGCACAATCCCGGGGAGGGCAGGGTGGTCCGACAGCGCGGCGGGTGCGGTTCGCCGCGCAGGGGCTTGCATTTTGGCGCGAATCTCTCTAGTTGGCGCTTCATCGGAACGTCGCGTGATCGCGGCGCTCTTTTTATTGCCCGAATATCGGCGGTTTACGGCAGACCGGAGCATCCGGTGGCCAACCGTTTTGACGAACAGGAGACGACACGGCGTATGCAGATCATCGTTCGCGACAATAATGTCGACCAGGCCCTTCGCGCGCTCAAGAAGAAGCTGCAGCGTGAGGGCGTGTATCGCGAAATGAAGCTGCGCCGTCATTACGAGAAGCCCAGCGAAAAGCGTGCCCGCGAGCACGCCGCCGCCGTCCGCCGCGCCCGCAAGATGGAGCGCAAGCGGATGGAGCGCGACGGTATCAAGTAAGACCGTCTCCCGTTCGGGATCCTGATCGAGAAAAGGGCGCCGCGGCAACGCGGCGCCCTTTTTCGTTGGTGCGGAGCGTGGCGGGTTTCGACCGATTGCTGACTTAGGCGAAGTTGTGCATATTGCCTGTCAACCGACAGGCAAGGAGCGCTAATGGGCGGTTTAATTCGAAAATTTGGCACGAGGCCGTTCTGGAGGCAGGTCACCCAAAGCCTCTTGCTGATGGCGACGGGCGCTTGGCTACTTATTTCGTATATCGACGTGCGCATGCCCTCGACAGACATACCCGGAGATCTACATAATCACGTCCGGCTTGGATGGTGGATCCTGTTCATGGCGTGGTGCGCCACCGCACCTAGCAACAAGAAATCCTATAGAGATTTAAGTCCTGCACGTAGTGGCACCACCGTGGTCGCAGTTTGCGGTGTCACGGCAGCGATTTTTCTTTCGTGGAATGCGGATTGGCCGGAGGGCTTTATTGTTCCGGGACTGATCTTGCTTGGCACCGCTGGTGTCGCAACATTCGTCTACCGGTTCGCGTCCAGCCACGCTTCGGAGATCGGCGAAGCACGCTTCAACACCATGACGACTTCGCAGCGTCAGGCCCCCCGATAGAGTCCGCTTTCCACCCCAATGCCGACTTCGGCGGATACGCGCCGGCGCGCATATTGCCTCTGGACCGCCCGGCGCCGCACCGCCTATAGGCCTCGCCAGCATTTTCGCCCCGGTCGGGGCAGCGGAAGGATCAGCAGACATGAGCGTAACGACGGTTCCATTGCGCCCGGTGAGCAAGGGCGGGTTGTGGCTGCTGGGGCTGGGCGTGCTCGCGCTCATCGGCGTGGCGGCGGCCTTCGCCTGGCACATGACCCCGCGCATCGGGTTCGAGGTGGTCAAGGAAGGCACGGGGCCGAGCCCGACCAAGGCCGATGTCGTGCTGGTCAAATATGAAGGCAAGCTCGACGACGGCACGGTCTTCGACGCGAACGAACAGGCGCCGATGCAGGTCGCGCAGGTCGTTCCGGGCTTTTCCGAAGCACTGACCCGCATGAAGAAGGGCGGCGAATACAAGATCAGCATTCCGCCGCAGCTCGGCTATGGCGACCGCGCCGCTGGGCCGATTCCGGCGAACAGCACGCTGCACTTCACCGTCACCCTGCTCGACTTCCGCTCGGAAGCCGAGGTTCGCGCGATGCAGCAGCAGATGCAGCAAATGCAGCAGCAACAGATGATGCCGGGTGGTCCGGGCGGCCCCGGTGGTCCGCCCCCGGGTGCTCCGCAGCCGTAAAGGCCGGCGGCCAGCGAAGAGTGAAGCGGCGGTGGGGCTAGGTGCCCGCCGCCGTTTTCGTATCCGCCGCGCCCGCATTGCGTTCGGCCTCGCGCTCCAGCGCGACCTTGATCATCGCGACGATCGGGTCGGCGAGGAACAGGCCCATCAGGCCGAGCAGCGCGCCGAAAAGGATCTGCGCGCCCAGCACGAGCGCGGGGGCGAGGTCGACGGTCTTTTTCGCGACCATCGGGACGATCAGATAGCCGTCGACCGTCTGCACGACGAAATAGATCAGGATCGCGTAGAGACCGGTATCCATTCCCGCCGAAAAGCCGACGAGGATGAGCAGAACGCCCGAGACGATCGCGCCGATATTGGGGATGAAGGCGAGGAGGCCGGTGAGGAGTCCCATCAGCGCCGCCATCGGGATGCCGACCGCAAGGCAGGCGAGCCAGGTGCCGATCCCTTCGACGAGCATGCCGAGCAGGCGCCCGGCCATCAGGCGGCGGAGCGTGAAGCCCATGCGCGCGGTGGTGATATAGAAATTCTCGCGCGACTTCATCGGCAGCATCCACGCGACGCCGCGCTCGTAGAGTCGCGGCTCGATCGCGATGAAGATGCCGAGCACGATGATCATCACGAGACTGGTCAGGCCGCCGAGCACGGTGCCCACCGCGGCGGTGACGCGGCCGACGGTGCCGGCGATATTGTCGGTGATCGTCTTGGTGTCGAGCTGGAAACTGCCCATGCCATGATCGCTCGCCCAGGCGGCGATGCGTTCGATCTGCGCCATGACGACGGTTTGCAGCGTCGCGGCCTGATCGGCGATTTGCGAGCCCGCGAACATGACGGTCCAGCCAAGGAAGGCGAGGAGCGACAGGCAGACGATGAGGAGGCGCCAGCCGCGCGCGATCGGCAGGATGCGGCCGAGGAGGCGCGCGCCGCCGTCGAGCATCGATGCCATGACGATGCCGCCGAAGATCAGCAGGATCGGCTGGATCAGGATGATGCAAAGACCGATCAGCAGCGCGAGCCCGAGCCACACGCCGGCCTTGAGCAGTTCGGTGCGGACAAGCTGGCTGCGAATCTCGGTGGGGCCGGGGGCTTCGGTATGCGCGTCGGTCCCGGCGGCGGCAGCGGCGGCGCGTGGTCCCGTCGTCTTTCTCGTCGCCGCCATGTCCGCTCCCTGTTGTCCTATTTGCCCTGACGTTCGGGCCGCAGATCGGTTCCCGCGCGGTCCGATCGGAGCGCGCCGAACCAACTCAAGGGATTATACCATTCGGCGGTCCCATCGGTCGAAAAACTGATGATCTCGGCCCGCCCGGCGATCGCGTCGAAGGGGACGGGGCCGCCGAGCCCCTTCTGGCTGACGTCGACGCGGCTGTCGGCGCTGCCGTCGCGGTTGTCGCCCATCAGGAACAGATGATTGGCGGGCACGGTGACGGGGCCGTAATCGTCGGTCGGATAGCCGGGACCCATGTCGATCGTGTCGAAGGTCGCGCCGCCGGGCAGCGTTTCGCGCACGATCGGCAGTTCGAGGACCTGTTTGCCGCTCGCATCGCGGTTGACGAAGCGGAACAGGCTGCTGTCGGGGCCGGGGAGGTTGGGATCGACGGGGATCGACAGCATCGGCTGGACCTCGCGCTTCACCGGCTTGCCGTTGATGCTGAGTTCACCGTTGCGCAGCGCGATCGTATCGCCGGGCAGGCCGATGACGCGCTTGATGTAATCGATCCGCGTCACCGGATGCTCAAGCACCACGATGTCGCCGCGTTCGGGCAGCTTGGCGAACAGACGGCCTTCAACCTTGGGCGCAAGGTGAAAGCTGACCGACGAATAGGACCAGCCGTAGGGATATTTGCTGACGATGAGTCGGTCGCCGTTGCGCAGCACCGGCATCATCGAGTCGGACGGGATATAGAAGGGCTTGGCGACGCAGCTGTGGATGCCGAGCACGAGCAGCAAAATCACCACGACATCGCGGATCAGCTTGCCCCAGCCGCCGTCGTCTTTCGTCCCGTTTCTCGCACCGCGCTTCGCCATGAAAATGTCAGTCCTTGATTGCTTCGATGATGACGAAGGCCTGCGCCCAGGGATGGTCGTCGGTCAGCGTCAGGTGGATATGCGCGGTGTGGCCCGAGGGGGTTATCTGCGCGAGCCGTTCGGCCGCGCCGCCGGTCAGTGCGAGCGTCGGGGCGCCCGAGGGGGCGTTGACGACGCCGATGTCCTTCATGAACACGCCGCGCTTGAAGCCGGTGCCGACGGCCTTGGAGAAGGCTTCCTTGGCGGCGAAGCGCTTCGCGTAGGTGCCGGCGCGGGTGAAGGGACGGCGCGCGGCCTTGGCGCGCTCGACGTCGGTGAAGACGCGCTTTTCGAAACGCTCGCCGAAGCGGTCGAGCGAATTCTGGATGCGCTCGATATTGCAGAGGTCGGAGCCGAGACCGATGATCAACTGAAATCCTCCCTGTCGCGCAGCGATGGGGAGGGGGACCGTTCGCGAAGCGAATGGTGGAGGGGCGGCGACGTTGCGCCATTAGCCCCTCCGTCAGCGCTTCGCGCTGCCACCTCCCCATGCCTTCGGCACAGGGAGGAGAGAATCGCGCCTCGCTTCATATCGCGCCTCGCGCCTCGTCCATCAGCGCGCGCATCCGGCGCACCGCATCCTCGAGCCCGGTGAAGATCGCCTCGCCGATCAGATAATGGCCGATGTTGAGCTCGGCGAGCTGCGGGATCGCGGCGACCGGGACGACATTCTCGTAAGTCAGCCCGTGGCCGGCGTGGGGTTCGATGCCGTTCTTCCACGCGAGCGCGGCGGCGTCGGCGAGGCGGCGGAGTTCGGCGGCGCGTTCCTCGCCCTCGACATGCGCGTAGCGGCCGGTGTGGAATTCGACGACCGGGGCGCGGAGGCGCATCGCGGCCTCGATCTGGCGCGGATCGGGTTCGATGAACAGGCTGACGCGGATGCCCGCGTCGTTGAGCCGCGTGACGATGGGGGCGAGATGATTGTGCTGGCCCGCGGCGTCGAGCCCGCCCTCGGTCGTGCGCTCCTCGCGCTTTTCGGGGACGATGCACGCCGCGTGCGGCATGTGGCGCAGCGCGATCTCGAGCATCTCGTCGGTCGCCGCCATTTCGAGGTTGAGCGGCAGGTCGGTCGCGGCCTGGATGCGGGCGAGGTCGTCGTCGCGGATATGGCGCCGGTCTTCGCGCAGATGCGCGGTGATGCCGTCGCCGCCGACCGCCGCGACGATCTCCGCCGCGCGCACCGGGTCGGGATGCTCGCCCCCGCGCGCGTTGCGGATCGTCGCGACATGGTCGATGTTGACGCCGAGCCGCAGGCGCGAAGGGGCGCCGCCGCTCAAGCCGCCTGGCTCCGGCTGCCGGGCTTGATCGCTTCGGTTCCTGCCAGCGTTTCGGGCAGTTCATCCTCGGCATAGGTCGGAAAATTGATCGCGACGAGCGGATAGAAAGGCACGCCGAGGTCGATGTTGCTGCCCGCCGAGCGATCGACCAGCGCGGCTTCGGCGACGACTTCGCCGCCCGCGGCGCGCACCGCTTCCATCGCTTCGCGCGAGGAAAGGCCGGTGGTGACGACGTCCTCGACCATCAGCACCTTGGCGCCGGGATCGATCGCGAAGCCGCGGCGCAGTTCGAAGGTGCCGGTCGGGCGTTCGACGAAGATCGCGGGCTTGCCGAGCGCGCGGCCCATTTCGTGGCCGATAATCACGCCGCCCATCGCGGGCGAGACGACGATGTCGATCGTCTGGCGCAGCTCGCGCGGCAGCTTCGCGGCGAGCGCGGTGGCAAGCCGCCCGGCGCGCTCGGTATCCATCAGCACGCGCGCGCACTGCAGATAATATTCGCTGTGGCGGCCCGAGGAGAGAAGGAAATGGCCCTGGAGCAAGGCGTCGGCGGCACGGAATTCGGCCAGAATTTCATCGTCGGTCATGGAGGAATTATTCTTTTATCCTGTGCGCCGCCCATGGCGGGCGAGCGGGTTTGCGCGGCGAAGATTAACCAGCCGCAAAATAGTGTTAGAGATGCTTGAGGCAAGCGGCAAGCGGGTCTATAGCGCCCGCGAGATTCAGCCTGTCCGATGGCTGCGTGGACGCATGTCCGGCAGTGGGGAAAGGCCGGCTGGGGCATCAATAAGAACAACAGGCAACGGGCGGCACTATCCTTATGAAGAGCTTGAAAACCCTTGTAATTGCGGCGGCTTTGTCGCTCGGCGCGGTGGGCGCCGGCCATGCCCAAGCGCCGGCAACGCCGGCCGAAGCGCCCGTGGCAACGGCCCCGGCGAATCCGGCTCCGGCCGCCGCCGATGCAGCGACGACCGCTGCGGCCCCGGCCGGCGACGCCACTTATGTCCCGATGAAGCCGACCCCCGGCGTCGGCCAACCGGTCGATGCGGGTATCGATTTCCAGCCGCAGGTCAGCCCGGTCGGCGAACAGGCTTACTGGTTCAACCATGTCATCCTGCTGCCCGTCATCACGATCATCACGCTGCTCGTCCTCGGCCTGCTGCTCTGGGTCGTGTTCCGCTATCGCGCCAAGGCGAACCCGGTGCCGTCGAAGACGACGCACAACACCTTCATCGAAATCATCTGGACCGCGATCCCGGTGCTGATCCTCGCGGTGATCGCGGTGCCGTCGATCCGGCTTCTGGCCCAGCAATATGAGCCGCCGTCGAAGGAGGCGCTGACGATCAAGGTCACGGGTTACCAGTGGTATTGGGGCTATGCCTATCCCGACCAGGGCATCGGCGAATATGTCTCGAAGATCCTGCCCAAGGACAAGGCCGAAGCGGCGGGCGAGCCCTATCACCTCGCCGTCGACAACCGCATGGTCGTTCCCGTCGGGCGTCAGGTGAAGCTGATCATCACCGGCGCCGACGTCATCCATAGCTTCGCGGTTCCGGCCTTCTGGACCAAGATGGATGCGGTCCCCGGCCGCGCCAACGAAACGACCTTCACCGCGAACAAGGTCGGCGTCTATTACGGCCAATGTTCGGAACTGTGCGGCGTCGATCACGGCTATATGCCGATCGCCGTCGAAGTGCTTCCGGTCGACAAGTGGGAAGCGTGGGTCCGCTCGAAGGGCGGCAACCCGGCAGGCGTCGAGGCCGCGCCCGCTGCCGCCGCGCCGGCCCCCGCTGCCGACGCTCCGGCTGCGGCGCCCGCCGCCGCGCCGGCCGCCACCACGACCGAAGCTGCGCCCGCAGCGGCCCCGGCCGCCGCGCCGGCTACCAAGAATTAACAAGGGGTCCGACAGATGACCGATATCGCAGCGACTGCACCCGCGCACGGCCACGACCATGCGCACGACCATGATCACGACACGCCGGGCTTTTTCGTCCGCTGGTTCATGTCGACGAACCACAAGGACATCGGCACCCTCTACCTGATCTTCGCGATCGTCGCCGGCATCGTCGGCGGCGTGATTTCGGGCATGATGCGCTGGGAGCTGGCGGAGCCCGGCATCCAGCATCTGGTCGGCTGGGCGCAATTCTTCGACGGCGCCGCCGGCGAGGTGCAGGCCAAGCATTTCTGGAACGTGATGATCACCGCGCACGGCCTGATCATGGTGTTCTTCATGGTCATGCCGGCGATGATCGGCGGTTTCGGCAACTGGTTCGTGCCGCTGATGATCGGCGCGCCCGACATGGCGTTCCCGCGCATGAACAACGTCTCCTTCTGGTTGACGTTCGTCGCCTTTTTCATGCTCGTCGGGTCGATGTTCGTCCCGGGCGGCAGCGGCCTTGGCGCCGGCACCGGCTGGACGGTCTATGCGCCGCTGTCGACCAGCGGCTCGCCCGGACCCGCGGTCGACATGGCGATCTTCTCGCTCCACCTTGCGGGTGCGGCGTCGATCCTCGGTGCGATCAACTTCATCACCACCATCTTCAACATGCGCGCGCCGGGCATGACGCTGCACAAGATGCCGCTGTTCGTGTGGTCGGTGCTCGTCACCGCCTTCCTGCTGCTGCTCGCGCTGCCGGTGCTCGCCGCGGCGATCACGATGCTGCTGACCGACCGCAACTTCGGCACCACCTTCTATGATGCGGCCGGCGGCGGCGACCCCGTCCTCTACCAGCATCTCTTCTGGTTCTTCGGCCACCCCGAAGTGTACATCATGATCCTGCCGGGATTCGGCATCGTCAGCCAGATCATCTCGACCTTCAGCCGCAAGCCGGTGTTCGGCTATCTCGGCATGGCCTATGCCATGGTCGCGATCGGCGTCGTCGGCTTCATCGTGTGGGCGCACCACATGTTCACGGTCGGCATGAGCGTGAACCTGAAGATGTATTTCACCGCGGCGACGATGGTGATCGCGGTCCCGACGGGCATCAAGATCTTCAGCTGGATCGCGACGATGTGGGGCGGTTCGATGAGCTTCAAGACCCCGATGGTCTGGTCGCTTGGCTTCATCTTCATGTTCACCGTGGGCGGCGTGACCGGCGTCGTGCTCGCCAATGGCGGCGTCGATACGAACCTGCACGACACCTATTATGTCGTCGCGCACTTCCACTATGTGCTGTCGCTGGGCGCGGTCTTCTCGCTCTTCGCCGGCTTCTATTACTGGTTCCCGAAGATGTCGGGCCGGATGTACAGCGAGTTCCTGGGCCAGCTGCACTTCTGGATCTTCTTCATCGGCGTGAACGTCCTGTTCTTCCCCCAGCATTTCCTGGGCCAGCAGGGCATGCCGCGCCGTTATCCCGACTATGCGGAAGCCTATGCCTTCTGGCACCTGATCTCGTCCTACGGTTATGTGATCATGGGCGTGGGCGTGCTGATCTTCTTCGCGAACATCCTTTACTCGTTGGTCGCGGGCAAGCGCGCCGCCGACAATCCGTGGGGCGAAGGCGCGACGACGCTCGAATGGACGCTGTCGAGCCCGCCGCCGTTCCACCAGTTCAACGAACTGCCGCGTATCGCCTGATTGCGTGCGTCCCCCGCTGATTTCCGGCAGGGGACGCCGCCTTCGGGTTTGGAGTTAGCATGGCGCAGAGCCTGACCCATGGCGAAACGGCGCTTCCCGCCGACTGGCGCGATCTGTTCGCGCTGACCAAGCCGCGCGTCATGTCGCTGGTGGTGTTCACCGCGCTGTGCGGGCTGCTCGCGGCGCCGGGCGAGGTGCATCCGGTGCTCGCCTTCTCGTCGATCCTCGCGATCGCGCTGGGGGCAGGGGCATCGGGCGCGCTCAACCAATGGTATGAGGCGGGGCTCGACGCCAAGATGAAGCGCACCGCGGGGCGGCCGCTGCCCGCCGGGCGCCTCGATCCGCAGACGGCGTTGCAGTTCGGCGTCGGGCTCGCGGCCTTTTCGCTGTTCCTGATGCTCTTCGCGTCGAACTGGCAGGCGACCCTGCTGCTCGCCGCCTCGATCCTCTTCTATGTTTTCGTCTACACGATGTGGCTGAAGCCGCGGACGCCGCAGAATATCGTCATCGGCGGCGCGGCGGGCGCCTTTCCGCCGCTGATCGGCTGGGTCGCGGCGACGGGATCGGTCGCGCCGCTGCCGGTGCTGCTGTTTCTGCTCATCTTCCTGTGGACGCCGCCGCATTTCTGGGCGCTCGCGCTGTTCGTGCGTTCGGACTATGCCGCCGCGGGCATTCCGATGATGCCGGTGGTCGCGGGCGAGACCTCGACACGGCGTCAAATCCTTTTCTATGCGCTGATCATGGCCGCGGCCGCGATCGCGCCGTGGCCGCTGGGCTATACCGGCGCGCTCTATGGCTGGACCGCGGTTGTCCTGTCGGCCGTGTTCGTGCTTCTCTCGATCCAGGTCGGCACGCGCACGACGGGCGAGGGCGATACGATGCAGCCCGAGAAGCGCCTCTTCGCTTATTCGATCGCCTATCTCTTCATTCTTTTCGGCGCCGTCGTCGCCGATCACTGGTGGCCGCTATGACCGAAAAACCCGACCTTGAGCCCTTCGACGAGGCCGAATATCGCCGCCGCCAGCGCAGCCGCGCGAACATGATGGCGTGGATGCTCGGCGCGCTCGCGATCCTCTTTTTCTTCATCACCATCGCCAAGATGCAGATTTTCGCATGATGGGCCGGCTGTCTCCGAACGCGAAGACCGCCAGCCTCGCCTCGTTGATGGCGCTCGCGATGACCGGGCTCGGCTTTGCCGCGGTGCCGCTCTACGATCTTTTCTGCCGCGTCACGGGTTTCGGCGGCACGACGCAGCGGTACGATCCCGTCGCCGCCGCGGCCGAGCCGCAAATCCTTTCGGACACGATCTCGGTGCGCTTCGACGCCAATGTCTCGCCGAACCTGCCGTGGAAATTCTATCCCGAGCATCCGCGCGACACGGTCAGCGTCGGCGCGCGCGACATGGCGATCTTCATCGCCGAGAATAATTCGTCGCAGCCGGTGGTGGGGACGGCGAGCTTCAACGTCACGCCGACCCAGGCGGGCCAATATTTCACCAAGATCCAGTGCTTCTGCTTTACCCAGCAACGGCTGGAGCCGGGGCAGCAAATGCGCATGCCGGTGCTGTTCTTCGTCGACCCCAAGATCAAGGACGATCCCGACGCGCGCGACGTGCAGGAAATCACCCTCAGCTACACCTTCCATCCCTCCGATCCAGTAGACGAGGGTAAAAAGGCGAGCTAAGGCCGCATCCAAGAGTCAATCAAGACCGGCGGGCGATGGGGAATCGCGACGCTGGGGCTGCTAAAAACGGGAAACACGCCATGTCCGGTGCGAAACATCATGACTACCACCTCGTAAACCCCAGCGTCTGGCCGCTGATCGGCTCGGTCGCTGCGCTCGTGATGTTCTTCGGGCTCGTCATGGCGATGCACACCGACCATTTCGGCGGCATCGGCAAATGGGTTCTCGGGCTCGGTTTCATGGGCGTGATTGCGACCTTCTTCAGCTGGTGGTCGGACGTCATCAACGAAGCGCATGCCGGCGACCATACCCCGGTCGTCCAGCTGCACCTGCGTTACGGCATGATCCTGTTCATCGCGTCCGAAGTGATGTTCTTCGTCGGCTGGTTCTGGGCGTGGTTCGACTTCTCGCTCTTCCCGGTGCCGATCGAATATGCCGAAGGCGCGGTCACCTCGCTGTTCGGACAGGACGGCGCCGACGCGATCACCATGTGGCCGCCGAAGGGCATCGAAGTCATCGACGCCTTCTCGCTGCCTTTGCTCAACACGCTGATCCTGCTTTGCTCGGGCACGACGATCACCTGGGCGCACCATTCGCTGATCCACGGCGACCGCGAAGGCCTGAAAAAAGGCTTGTGGCTGACGATCATCCTCGGCGCGGTCTTCTCGACGATCCAGGCCTATGAATATATGCACGCGCCGTTCGGTTTCGGGCAGAGCAACTACAGCTCGGCCTTCTATATGGCGACGGGCTTCCACGGCTTTCACGTTCTGGTCGGCACGATCTTCCTGATCGTCTGCCTCGTGCGCACCTATAAGGGTCATTTCACCCCGCAGCAGCATTTCGGTTTCGAAGCCGCCGCCTGGTATTGGCACTTCGTCGACGTCGTGTGGCTGTTCCTCTTCATCATCGTCTATGTCTGGGGCGGCTGGGGCGCGCCGGTCGCCGCGCATTAAATTGCTGGACAGCGATCAAATCAAAAAGGGGCAGCCGCCGGTCTGGCGCGCTGCCCTTTTTGGCCTTTGCCCCGAATGCGGCGCGCCGACCCTGTTCGACGGACCGGTGAAGTTCCGGGCGAAGTGCGACAGCTGCGGGCTCGACTATGGCCGCTATAATGTCGGCGACGGCCCCGCGGCGTTCCTGACGCTGATCATCGGGGCGCTGCTGATCGCGGTCGCATTGACGCTCGATGCCGTGGTCAGGCCGCCCTTTTGGGTACATGTCGTCCTGTGGGTGCCGCTGACCGCCGCCGCGGTCGTCTATGGCCTTCGCGTCGGCAAGGGCGCGCTGATGGCGAGCGAGCATCAGCGTCAGGCCGCCGAAGGGCGCAAGGTGGACAAAGAAGATGACTGAACCCGCCGAACAGCCCGTGCGCCGCTGGCCGCTGATCCCGACCTTGCTCGTGCTCGCGGCTGTGGCGGTGATGATCGCGCTCGGTGTATGGCAGCTCCAGCGCAAGAGCGAGAAGGAAGCGCTGATCGCGCTTTACCAGCGCAACATGGCGATGTCGTCGCTGGTGACCTATCCTGAACTGCCGCCGGTTCCCGATGCGATGCTCTATCGCAAGAGCAGCGTCGTCTGCCTCGAGCCCGTGCGGTGGGATCCGCGTAGCGGCACCGACCGCAAGGGCCGGTCGGGCATCCGCATGATCGCCGATTGTCGGACGGGCGCCGAGGGGCCGGGCGTGCTCGTCGATGTCGGGATCGGCGACGATTTCAAAACGCCGCAATGGAGCGGCGGCACCGTGCTGGGGACGATCGTTCCCGGCCCGGAGCAGCCGACGGTGATGGCGCGCGCGATGGGCAAGGCGGTGCCCGCGCGCGCGATGCTCGTCGCTGATCGCCCCGTCGCGGGCCTGCGCGCCAGCGGGGTGCCATCGGCCGACGATACGCCGAACAATCATTTCGCCTATGCGGTGCAATGGTTCCTGTTCGCCGCCGCGGCGCTGGTCATCTATATATTGGCGGTCCGTCGCCGCTTGCGGCCTTGAGCCACCATCGCTAGGCGCATCTGCGTCATGGACTATATCAGCACCCGCGGCTCCGCGCCGACCCTCGACTTTCGTGCCGCGACGCTTGCCGGCCTTGCCAGCGACGGCGGGCTTTATGTGCCGGCGAAATGGCCGCGGCTGAGCCTCGATGAAATCCGCGCGCTCGCCGGGCTCGATTATGTCGAGACCGCGGTGCGGGTGATGGCGCCGTTCGTCGAAGGTGCGCTGAGCGAGGACGAACTGCGCGGGCTGTGCAAGGCCGCCTATGGGCGCTTCAATCACGATGCGGTGACGCCGCTGGTGCAGCTCGACCATCGCCATTGGCTGCTCGAGCTGTTCCATGGGCCGACGCTGGCGTTCAAGGATGTCGCGTTGCAACTGCTGGGGCAGTTGTTCGAAAAATTCCTCGCGGGCGGCGAGACCGATATCACGATCGTCGGCGCGACCTCGGGCGATACCGGGTCGGCGGCGATCGAGGCGGTCGCGGGACGCGAGCATATCCGCATCTTCATGCTCCATCCCGAGGGGCGCGTCAGCGATGTTCAGCGGCGCCAGATGACCACCGTCCTCGCGCCGAACGTCCATAATATCGCGATCGACGGCAGCTTCGACGATGCGCAGGCGATGGTGAAGCGGCTGTTCGGCGACGAAGAGGCGCGCGGGCAGGTCACGCTGTCGGCGGTGAACAGCATCAACTGGGCGCGGTTGATGGCGCAGATCGTCTATTATTTCTATGCCGCGGTGCGGCTCGGCGGCCCCGACCGTCCAGTGGCGTTCAGCGTTCCGACGGGCAATTTCGGCGACGTGTTCGCGGGCTATGTCGCGGCGCGGATGGGGCTGCCGGTGGCAAGGCTCGTCGTCGCGACGAACGTCAACGACATCCTCCACCGCGCACTGACCAGCGGCGATTACAGCGCGGGCACGGTCACGGCGACCGCGACGCCGAGCATGGACATTCAGGTGAGCAGCAATTTCGAACGGCTGCTGTTCGACCTCGCGGGGCGCGACGGCGGCGCGATTACCGGCATGATGGGCGAGTTCGACCGGAACCGCGCGATGACGATTCCCGCCGACATGCTGGGCGGCGCGCGCGACCTGTTTTCGAGCGCGAGCATCGACGGCGATGCGATGGCGCTCGCGCTGCGCTGGGCGCAGGAGCGCGGCGGGCAGGTGATCGACCCGCACAGCGCGGTCGGCCTCGCCGCGGCGCGCGCGCTCGACATCGATGCCGACGTTCCCGTCGTCACACTTGCGACGGCGCATCCGGCGAAATTCCGCGAGGCGGTCGAGCGCGCGACCGGCGTGCGCCCGCCGCTGCCCGCGCGCCTCGGCAATCTGTTCGAGCGCGAGGAACGCTATACGAAGCTTCCCGGCGACTATGACGCGGTGAAGGCGTTCATCCTCGCGGAAGCCGCGCGTGGCTGAGCTGCTGCCTCTCGTTACGCTCGTCGGCGAGGCGTGGGACGATTATGGGCTGGTCGACAGCGGGAACGGACGCAAGCTCGAACGTTACGGCCGCTATCGCTTCATCCGTCCCGAACCGCAGGCGATGTGGGCGCCCGCGCTGCCCGCCAGCGAATGGGAAGCCGCCGACGGCGAGTTCATTCCGGCGTCGGACGACGACGGCGGAGGGCGCTGGTATTATAACAAGCCCGTGCCCGCCGAAGGCTGGCCGCTCGCGTGGCGCGAGACGCGCTTCACCGCCCAATGCACGCCGTTTCGCCATCTCGGCTTCTTTCCCGACATGGCGCCGGTGTGGGACTGGCTGCGCGGCCAGGTCGCCGACAAGGCCGATCCCGCTTTCCTCAACCTCTTCGGTTATACCGGCGTCGGCAGCCAGGCGCTCGCCGCCGCGGGGGCGTCGGTGACGCATGTCGATGCGTCGAAGAAGTCGGTGGGGCAGGCGCGCGAAAATGCCGCGCTCGCCGGCATGGCCGACAAGCCGGTGCGCTGGATCCTCGACGATGCGGGCAAATTCACCGCGCGGGAAGTGCGGCGCGAGCGGCGCTACGATGCGATCCTGCTCGATCCGCCGAAGTTCGGGCGCGGTCCGGGCGGCGAGCGGTGGCAGATCGTGGAGGGGCTCGCGCCGCTGCTGGCCGACTGCCGCCAATTGCTTGATGCCGACAGCCGCGCGCTGTTCCTCACCGTCTATGCGGTGCGCATGTCGGCGCTGGCGATCGGCGAGCTGCTCGCGCAGCTTTTCGCCGACCTGCCGGGCCAGGTCGAGTGCGGCGAACTCGCGGTACGCGAGGAGGCGCGGGGGTTGTTGCTGCCGACGGCGATTTTCGCGCGCTGGAGCCGCTGAGCTTTTCGGCGGCGCGCCGTTGCTGCATACGTTTGCTGCACAAATTTGCCCCGCATTGTGGCCCAAAAGCCACGCTCGATGCGTTGACAATGAGAACGTTCCCATTTAGATAACGTTCACATAACGGGAATGCCGCCACCAAAAGAGAGCGGTTAAGTGGGAGGAATGGGGATGCGGGCGTCTCAAAAGCAGTGGCTTGGCAAATTTCTGGCGGGAACTTCGGCGCTGTCGATGATGGGCATGGCGCAGGTCGCGTTCGCGCAGGACGCGCCGGCCGGCAGCGAAGTGAACGGCGACGAGATCATCGTCACCGGTATCCGCGCCTCGCTCGCCGCGTCGGCCGACATCAAGCGTGAAGCGCAGGGCGTCGTGGACGCAATTTCCGCCGAAGACATCGGCAAATTCCCTGACACCAACCTCGCCGAATCGCTCCAGCGCATCACCGGCGTGTCGATCGATCGGTCGCGCGGCGAGGGGTCGCTGGTCACGGTTCGCGGCTTTGGCCCCGAATTCAACCTGGTGACGGTCAATGGCCGCCAGATGCCGACCTCGTTCCTTGGCGATGGTGCCAGCGCGCCGGCGTCGCGTTCGTTCGATTTCGCCAACCTCGCGTCCGAGGGCGTGGCCGGGGTCGAGGTGTACAAGAGCGGCCGGGCGGCGATCGCGTCGGGCGGTATCGGCTCGTCGATCAATATTCGCACGCCGCGTCCGTTCGATCGCCCCGGTCTTCGGGGTAGCATCTCTGCCAAGGCCGTGCTCGACTCGTCGCGAAATCAGGGCAATCCGATCACCCCCGAAGTATCGGGCATCATCAGCAACACTTTTGCCGACGATACCGTCGGTATCCTGCTCGTCGGATCGTATCAGCGGCGCAAGGCGAGCGAGAACAGCTTCAACTCCGACTGGCGCGATGGCTATACCGGCGCCGAAAACAACTGGGGATCGCTGGCGCAGCCGGGCGACCCGCGCTTCGACAACATCACCAACCGTCCCGGCGCGACCGACGTTTATGAAGTGCCGCAGAACGGTTCCTACAATCTCAACGACATCGACCGCGAGCGGATCAACGGCCAGGCGGTCTTGCAGATTCGCCCGGCGGACTCGCTGACCGCGACGCTGGAATATACGTTCTCGCAGAACACCGTCGAAGTACGCAACAGCAACGTGGGCATATGGTTCAACCATAATGACACGAGCAGCGCGTGGACCGACGGACCGATTGCGGGGCCGATATTCTATTCGGAGGCATTCGGCGCCGGCGAACGCAAGGACTTGGCCTATAGCGGGTCGCTTACCGCTAACCGCAGCGTCAATCATTCGATCGCGGGCAATCTGAAATGGGAAGCGCCCGGCGGCGTGACCATGGAACTCGACTATCACCACTCCAGCGCCACATCGAAACCGGCCAACAAATATGGCACCAGCGTGTCGGTCGGCAATTCGGTATTCGGGGTGGCGAACCAGCGGATCAATTTCGAAAGCGATCTGCCGGTCATCTCCTATGAGATGTTCCCGGGGATCGACCCGCTCGACGCATCGCTGATCACGCCCACGGGCAATGCGTTCCGCAACGCGTATTTCCGCAATGAAATCGATCAGATTCAGCTTCGCGGCAGTTACGACCATGACGGATCGTTCCTCGACAGCATTGATTTCGGCGTATCCTATATCGACAGCAATGTGCGTTCCGCTTACGGATTTATTCAGAACGAAACCTGGAGCGGCGCGGGACCGGCGTCGGACATTCCCGACGACATCTTCGAGCAGGTCAGCTTGCCCGACAAGTTCAAGGGCATCGGGGGTTCGAACGATCCGGCGATGATCCAGAGCTTTTACGCGTTCGATTTCGAACGGATGGTCGATCTGATCGACGGGCTTTACGGCACTTGTAACCGCGCGGGTTCGGCGGATAGCTGCCTTGCCGACTATACGGTCGATCGCCGCCTCAATGAAAAGACGCTCGCGCCCTATCTTCAGGTGGCGAACAAATTCGACCTGTTTGGCAACCCGGCGCACCTGGTCGCGGGTGTCCGCTATGAGCATACGTCGGTCGACGCGTCGGCGATCGTTCCCATCCCGAACGGCACGGCGTGGAGCGCCGCGAACGAATTCTATGTGCTCTTTTCGCCGGATAATGACTTTACGCGGTTCAAGGGCGACTATGACAATTGGCTGCCCGCGATCGACTTCGACCTCGAGCCGATCGAGAATGTGAAGCTGCGGGCGTCGTACAGTCACACGATCACCCGCGCCGACTATGCCAGCCTGCAGGGCGGACGGACGATCGACCAGGGTTTCCGTATCGGCGGGGGCACCGGCAGCCAGGGCAATCCGGGCCTGCTTCCTTATAAATCGAAGAATATCGACCTGTCGGCCGAATGGTATTATGCGCCCGCCAGCTATGTTTCGGCAGGCTATTTCCGCAAGAAGGTGTCGAACTTCATCGGGTCACAGCGGGTCGATTCGACCGCTTTCGGCCTGACGCATCCCGCCTTCGGTCCGCGGTATCGGGCGGCCATCGCGGCGCTGGGGGCCAATGCGGGGGCAAATGACATCCGCCAGTATATCTTTGACACCTTCCCGGAGACGACCCGGCCGACGGGCGTCGATCCCGCTGGCTACACAACGGGCGACATCCTGGGCGTGGTGGGCGACGACCTCGTCAATTTCGAGATTGCGACGCCGGTCAACAGCGACCAGAAGGCAACGATCGACGGCTGGGAATTCGCGCTTCAGCACAGCTTCTGGGAAACCGGTTTTGGGGTGATCCTGAACTATACGATCGTCGATGGCAGCGCGACGTTCGACAACAGCTTGCCGGCGAGCGTGGCGCAGTTTGCGCTGCCGGGGCTCAGCGACAGTGCCAATGCGGTCGCTTATTACGACAAGGGCGGGCTGCAGGCTCGCGTCGCATGGAACTGGCGCGACGAGTTTCTGAACACGACCGGCCCGAACCCGGCCTATACCGAAGCCTATTGGCAGATCGACGCCAGCGCGAGCTATGAGTTCGTGCCCGGACTGACAGGATTTGTGGAGGCGATCAACTTGACCGGCGAAAGCCGCCGCGTCCATCGGCGGTCGGATAACAATGTGACGTACGCCTCGCCCGGTTTTGCCCGATATGCCGCAGGGGTCCGGTACAACTTTTAAGCGGTGCGCGGGTCCGCCGCTTTCATAACAAGGGAGCCGCGCCCGGACGGGCGTGGCTCTTTTGCGTGACGCGGGCGATATGCTAGGTCGGACGGCAATGAATGAAGCGATCGAGAGGGTTGTCATCGTGGGCGGCGGGACCGCCGGCTGGTTGACGGCGGCGCGGCTTGCCAGTTCGCCGCGAGCGATGGCGGGCCGGCTTTCGGTCACGCTGATCGAGGCGCCCGATATTCCGACGATCGGCGTCGGCGAGGGCAGCTGGCCGACGATGCGCGCGACGCTGGCGGCGATCGGGATTGGCGAGAGCGAATTTCTCGCCGCGTGCGACGCTTCGTTCAAGCAGGGGTCGCGGTTCGACGGCTGGGTCACCGGCGCGGCGGACGATCGCTACCTGCATCCCTTCACCGCGCCGCCCGCCGCGCCGACGGCCGAATTGCTCGCGGCATGGCGCTCGGGCGCTCCCGACCTGTCGTTCGCCGCGGCGATGACGCCGCAGGCGCATGTCTGCGACCTGGACCTTGCGCCCCGTCAGCGGACGATGCCCGATTATCAGGGCGCGGCGAACTATGCCTATCATCTCGATGCCGGGAAGTTCGCGGCGCTGCTCGCGCGCCATGCGGTCCAGAAGCTGGGCGTGCGGCATATTCCGGATCATGTCACGGCGGTCGGTCCTGACGGCGCCGGCGGGATTGCGTCGGTCGCGACGCGCCAGAACGGCGCGATCGAGGGCGACCTGTTCATCGACTGCACCGGCCATGCGTCGCTGCTGATCGGCGGGCATCTGGGCGTCGAGTGGGTCGATCGCGGCGACACGCTGTTCAACGACCGCGCGCTCGCGGCGCAGGTGCCGGTGGTGCCGGGCGGCCCGATCGCGTCGCAGACTATATCGACCGCGCACGAAGCGGGCTGGATCTGGGACATCGGCCTGCCCGATCGCCGCGGCATCGGCTGCGTCTATGCGAGCCGCTTCATGGAGGATGAGACGGCGGAGGCGGTGCTGCGCGCCTATATCGCGCGCGTGCTGCCGGGTGCACCCGAGGTGCCGGCGCGGCGGCTGAGCTTCCCGACCGGGCACCGCGCCCGCTTCTGGGAAGGCAATTGCATCGCGATCGGCCTGTCGGCGGGCTTCATCGAGCCGCTCGAAGCTTCGGCGATCGTGATGATCGAATTGTCGGTCGATGCGCTGATCGACAATTTCCCCGCGAGCCGCGCGGCCTTGCCGATCCATGCGGCGCGGTTCAACGAATTGTTCGGCTATCGCTGGGACCGCATCGTCGAGTTTCTGAAGCTGCATTATGTGCTCAGCCGGCGCGCCGAGCCCTATTGGCTGGCGCAGCGCGAGGCGGCGCATGTCCCGCCAAGGCTGGCCGAGATGCTGGCGCTGTGGCGCGACCAGCCGCCGTCCGCTTGGGACTTCCCGCGCGTCGACGAGATTTTCTCCGCCGAGAGCCATCAATATATCCTCTATGGCATGGGCTTTCCGGTCCCCGCCGATCTGCCGCCCTGCGAACGTGCGGCGGGCCTGCTCGCCGACAACCACCGGCGCGCCCGGTCGCTCGCCGCGGCGCTGCCCGCCAATCGCGATTATCTGGATGCGCAGCGACCCGGCGCCCCTGCCACCGCTGCGTTTTAAGAAAGCTATTTGATGACCCGCCACGCCGTCCTCGACAACAAGGCCCACAACGACCTGCGCATCCGCACCGACGCGGCGGCGGAACTCGGCGACGACATCATGGCGACGCTGACCGTGCCGAGCGAATTCCGGCGCGTGCAGGCGCATTTCCCGATCCTGTTCCGCCGCGAAACGGGGCGCGACGATTTTACCGCGCTGGCGATGTTCGGGTTTCAGAACGGCGAGAATCTGTTCCTTGAAGGCACGCGCTGGGACGCCGGCTATCGCCCGCTGTCGCTTGCGATCGGGCCGTTCCTGATCGGGCGTCCGGCGGGCGGCGAGGGGCCGGGGCAGGTCCATATCGACATGGAGCACCCGCGCATCGCCGGGGGCGGCGAGGGGGTCCGGCTGTTCGACGAGAATGGCATGGCGACACCCTATCTGGACGAGATTGCCGAGCGGCTCGGCGACCTCGACGAAGGCTATCGCGAGAGCCGCGCCTTCTATGACGCGCTGCTCGCCTATGACCTGCTCGAACCCTTCAGCCTCGAAGTCACGCTCGACGATGGCTCGGTCAACTCGCTCGTCGGCTTTCACATCATCGACGAGGCGAAGCTGCGCGCGCTGGATGCCGAGGCGCTCGGTGCGCTGCACGCGGCGGGGCATGTGATGCCGATGTTCATGGCGCTGGCGTCGCTGTCGCAGCTCTCGGCGCTCGTCGCGCGCAAGAATCGCAGGCTCGGCGGTGGCTGAACAAGGCGGCGCCTTTACCGACCGCCTGGCGCGGGTGCCCGAGCGCGAATGGGATAAGCGGGCGGGGCCGGACGCGTTGCTGGAAGGCGCGCGCGAGCCCTTTGTCCTGCGTGGGCTTGTCGCCGACTGGCCGCTGGTCGAAGCGGGCAAACGCTCGGCGCGCGACGCGCGGCGCTATTTGCTCGATCATGCGCGCGACCGTCCGTTCAAAGTGTCGATCGGCGCGCCGGGCCATGACGGGCGATTGTTCTACGATGCCGAGATGGAGATGAATTTCCGGGTCGGCACGGGCAAGCTCGCCGACATCTTCGGCGGTATCGACAAGGCCGAGGGACAGGGCGAGGCGCGCACCGTCTATCTCGCCTCGATCGACATTCCGTCGCATTTCGACGGGCTCGACGACGCGAATCCGATCGAGCTGGGCGACCGCGATCCGCTGAAGAGCATCTGGATGGGCACGCGCACCAGGATCGCCGCGCATAACGACTTTCCCGACAATCTCGCCTGTTGCGCGGTCGGCCGTCGGCGCTTCACGCTGTTTCCGCCGCACCAGTTCCGCAACCTCTATCTGGGGCCGATCGACCACACGCCGGCGGGCCGCGCGGTGAGCATGGTCGATTTCGATGCACCCGACCTCGCCGCGCATCCGCGCTTCATCGACGCGATGGCGGAGGCACAGACGGTGGAGCTTGAGCCCGGCGACGCGATCTTCATCCCGTCGATGTGGTGGCACCATGTCGAAGGGCTCGCCGACTTCAACATATTGGTCAATTACTGGTGGCGCCGCACGCCCGCCTGGCTGGGCCAGCCGCAGGTCGCGCTTAACCACGCGATCCTCGCGATCCGCGACCTGCCGCCCGAGGACAAGGCGATCTGGCGCGAGCAGTTCGACCATTATGTGTTCGAGAATGACGAGCAGGTCACCGACCATATCCCCGAAAAGGCGCGCAGCATATTGGCGCGGCTCACCCCCGAAAGCGCCGGACGCCTGCGCGCTTTTCTTTTGAGGACACTCAGCCGATGAACGAGAATAAACGGGTCCAGCGCATCGTCATCGCGGGCGGCGGCACTGCGGGCTGGATGGCGGCGGCCGCGATCGCGCGCACGCTGGGGCCGGCGGTCGACCTGACGCTCGTGGAGTCCGAAGCGATCGGGACGATCGGCGTCGGCGAATCGACGATCCCGCCGCTGGTCAATTTCAACCGCATCCTGCGCATCAACGAAGCCGATTTCATGCGCGCGACGCAGGCGACCTTCAAGCTCGGCATCTTGTTCGACGACTGGAAGGATCTGGGGACGCAATATTTCCACAGTTTCGGCCTGACCGGGAAGGATCATTGGTCGGCGGGTTTCCAGCATTTCTGGCTCTATGGCCGGACCAAGGGGCACGAACAGCCCTATGACGATTATTGCATGGAGTTGAAGGCGGCGCTGGAGGGCAAGTTCGCGCATTTGCCCGACGACAGGATGAATTATGCCTATCAGCTCGATTCGGGCCTCTATGCGCGCTTCTTGCGCGGAATGGCCGAGGTCGACGGGACGAAGCGGATCGAGGGCAGGATCGCGCGCGTCGAACTCGATGGGGAGAGCGGCGATATCGCGGCGCTCGTCCTCGACGGCGACCGGCGGATCGAGGGCGATCTGTTCATCGATTGCACGGGGTTCCGCGCGCTGTTGATGGAGGGCGCGCTCCACGCCGGGTTCGACGACTGGACCCACTGGCTGCCGTGCGACAGCGCGATCGCGCTGCAGACGCCGAACGTCCATCCGCCGGTGCCCTATACGCGCGTCATGGCGCACGACGCGGGCTGGCAATGGCGCATTCCGTTGCAGCACCGCACCGGCAACGGCATCGTCTATTGCAGCCGCTATCTGGACAAGGACGCGGCGCTCGACCGGTTGCTCGGCAATATCGAAGGCGAACCGCTGACCGAGCCCAATGTCCTGCGCTTCACCGCGGGCACGCGGCGGCACCAATGGTATCGCAATTGCGTCGCCGTCGGTCTGTCGGCGGGTTTCATGGAGCCGCTGGAATCGACCGCGATCCACCTGATCCAGAGGTCGGTGCTGCGTTTCATCCGCATGTTGCCGGCGGGAAGGGTGAGTGAACGCGATATCGCCGAGTATAACGAGCAGCAGATGCAGGACATGGTCCAGATCCGCGATTTCCTCGTCCTCCACTATAAGGTCACCAACCGCCGCGACAGCCCGTTCTGGCGTCATTGCGCGGCGATGCCGATCCCCGATACGCTGGCGCAGAAGATCGAGCTGTTCCGCGAAACGGGGCGCGTGTTCCGCAAGAATGAGGAATTGTTCGCGGAGAATAGCTGGGTGCAGGTGATGATGGGGCAGGGAATCGAGCCGCAAAGCTGGCACCCGATCGCCGAAAAATTGCGCGACGACGAGCTTGCGCGGCTGCTCGAAACGATCCGCGGCGAGGTGCGCCAGACGGTCGACAGCCTGCCCGCGCATCAGGACTATGTCGCCCGTTATTGCGGCGCGGCGGTCCCGCAAGCGGCCTGATGCGCGGCGTCGCCTTTCTGGCACTGACCATGGCGTTCGCCGGCGTCGCCGATGCGCGCGAGCCCGCGAAGGGCGGCTGGCGGCTCGTCTGGTCGGACGAGTTCGATGGAAGCGTGATCGATCGCGGCAAATGGGATTTCGACGTCGATTGCTGGGGCGGCGGAAATAGCGAGCGCCAATGCTATACCGATCGGCCCGCCAATGCGGCGATCGAGGACGGCAAGCTGATCATCACCGCGCGCAAGGAGGCGATGACCGGACCCGCCTTTCCGCTGTCGCAGCGCGGCGATCCTGAAAAGGCGAAGGCGGAGGCGACGAAGCCGTTCACCTCGGCGCGGCTTGTCACGCGCGGCAAGTCGGCGTGGACCTATGGCCGGATCGAGGTGCGCGCGAAGCTGCCGCAAGGGCAGGGGATTTGGCCCGCGATCTGGATGCTGCCCGAGACTAATCATTACGGCGGCTGGGCGGCGTCGGGCGAGATCGACATATTGGAGGCGGTGAACCTCGGCGTGCGGTGCGACGAGTGCGCGGGCGGGATCGAGAACCGCATTCTCGGCACGCTGCATTTCGGCGGGCAATGGCCGGACAATGTATATAAGGGCGACGAGACCGCGCTGCCGGCGCCGCTCGACGGTTTCCATATCTTCGGCATCGTCTGGGAAAAGGGCAAGATCGTCTGGACGGTCGACGGCAAACCCTATGCGACGCGCGTCGCGAGCGAGTGGACGACGAGCGGGTCGAGCGATCCCGCGGCGCCGTTCGATCGGCCCTTTCACCTGATCCTGAACCTCGCGGTCGGCGGCGGGCTCGCCGAGGGGCGCGGGCTGAAGGGTGTCGATGAAAAGGGTTATCCGAAATTTATGGAAATAGATTGGGTTCGCGTCTGGCAATGCGGCGGCGATGGCGTTAGCGATTGCGGCACCACGGGGGATCAAGACAAATAATGGGGCGTCGGCGGCAGTCGGTCACGATCAAGCATGTTGCAGCCGACGCGGGCGTGTCGCTGCAGACGGTGAGCCGCGTCATCAACGACGAGCCCAACGTCCGGCCCGAAATGAAGGAGCGCGTCCAGGCGTCGATCGACAAGCTGGGCTATGTGCCGTCGATCGCGGCGCAGCGGATGAGCGGATCGCGATCCTATCTGATCCTCGCGATCAACGACCGCGAGCGCACGATCGCCGACTGGCAGGGGCGGCAGGGGGTCGACTGGGTCGACCAGATGCTGCTCGGCGGGATGCTGAAATGCGCCGAATATGGCTATCGCATGATCTTCGAACTGGTCGACACGCATAACGACCATGTCGAGCGCGAATTGCGCGCGGCGATCGCGGCGCTCCAGCCCGACGGGGTGATCCTGACCCCGCCGCATTCGGACAACCCCCTGATCGTCGGGCTGCTCGACCAGCAGAAAATCCCGTTCGCGCGCATCGGGTCGCGCGGCGGCGCGGCGGGAATCGCGCTGACGATGGACGACGAGGGATCGGCGCGGCGCGCGACGCGGCACCTGATCGACCTGGGCCACAAGCGCATCGGCTTTATCGCGGGATCGCCCGAATATAGCCTCAGCCGCTGGCGCATCGACGGGTGGAAGGGCGAGATGGGGGGCGAGAGGCTGGCCACGGACGGGCTGCTCGTCGAGGGCGATTTCACCTTTGCGTCGGGCGCCGCCGCCGCGCGGCAGTTGCTGGATCGTGCGAACCCGCCGACCGCGATCATCGCGAGCAGCGACCAGATGGCGCTCGCGACGCTGGAGGTCGCCCGCGACAGGGGCCTGGGCGTGCCCGATCAACTCTCGATCGTCAGCTTCGACAACACGCCCGTCGTGCGCTTCACCCAGCCGGCGCTGACCGCGGTCGACCAGTCGGTCGCCGAGACCGCGTCGCGCGCGGTCGAACTGATCATCGCGGCGCAGCGCGGCGCCCCGCGCCCGACCGAGCCGACGCGCGTGCGGGGCGGATTGGTTCTGCGCGGCTCGACCGCCGCGCCGGCGGTCGCCCATGGCTGACGGGGCCGCAGCGCGGCGCCAGTCTCTCCCGTTCCTGGTCCTCTATGCGCTCGCCTGGGCAGGCGGGGCGATCGCCTATGTCCCGTTTCTGACGATCTGGCTGCCGTCACGGATGACCGAGCTCGCCGGATCGGCCGATATCCAGACCCTGGGCTATGTCACCTTCTTTGGCGCGATCGCGGCGAGCGCCGGGGGCATCGTCTTCGGCTGGCTCAGCGACCGCACGCATAGCCGGCGTGCATGGGTGCTCGCGGGGCTGGTCCTCAGCATCGCCTTGCTGATCCTCGTTCCGCTGGCGGAGGATGTCTGGACGCTCGTCGGCATCATCATCGCGTGGCAACTCGCGCTCAACATGATGCTCGGGCCGCTCGCCGCCTGGGCGGGCGACTGCGTCCCCGACGATCAAAAGGGGCTGCTCGGCGGGCTGCTCGCTTTCTCGCCCGCGCTCGGCGCCTGGTCGGGCGCGCTCGTGACCTGGCCGGGACTGGTCGCGGGCGAGAGCCGCCTGATCGTCATCGCGCTGCTCGTCGCGGGGGCCGTGCTTCCGGTCCTGCTGTTCGGCCGCCCGCGCGCTTTTCCGGAGCTGACCGCGCCCCCCGCACGCGCCGTCGATGCGCCGCCGCAGCGCCCGAGCGGGCCCGCGGTACGGATGTGGCTCGCACGCCTGCTCGTCCAGATCGCGGAGGCGGCGCTGTTCGCCTATCTCTATTTCTGGTTCCGGTCGATCGATCCCGATATGCAGGACAATGAAAAGGCGCGCATTTTCGGGATCGCGCTGACGCTCGCGGTGCCGATCGCGCTGGCGAGCGGCCGCTGGGCCGACCGTAACGATCGGCCCTTCCTGCCGCTCGTCGTCAGCGCGGCGGTTTCGGCGGCGGGGATGGCCGGCATGGCGCTGGCGACCGAGCTCGATCTGGCGAAGGCGAGCTACCTCGTCTTCGGCGTCGCGACGACGGTCTTCCTGTCGCTCCATTCCAGTCAGACGCTGCGCATATTGCCGCGTTCGGACCGGCGCGGTCGCGATCTCGGCATCTTCAACCTCACCAATACGGTGCCGTCGCTGATCATGCCCTGGCTGACCATTTCGCTCGTCCCCGGCTTTGGGTTCGACGCGCTTTTCCTGTTGCTTGCCGGGCTGACCATGATCGCGATGCTGCTGCTCGCGACGATGCCGCGCCCGCGCTGATCCCGCCCTGAACAGATTGCTTGATTTCATTTGGCCGCTATGCGACACGAAATCTTGATAACGTTCACATTATGAGGGATGGGAGAGACGATGCGCCGACAGGCAATGGTGATCGCGACCGCGCTGCTGATCGCGGGAACCGCAATGGCAGCGACGCAGGACGCAGGCGAGGCCGCGGCCGTTCATCCCGACCTCTGGCCCGCGGCGAAGAGCCCCGCCGCCATCACCGACGCCGCGACCGAGGCGCGCATCGACGCGCTGATGAAGAAGATGACGGTCGAGCAGAAGGTCGGCCAGCTGATCCAGGGCGATATCAGCACGATCACGCCCAAGGACCTCGAAACCTATCCGCTCGGCTCGATCCTCGCCGGCGGCAACAGCGGGCCCAACGGCAATGAACGGTCGAGCGCGGCCGACTGGGCGAAGCTCGTCGGCGAGTTTCGCGCCGTCTCGATGAAACCGCAGGCGAATGGCGTCGCGATCCCGATCATTTTCGGGGTCGATGCGGTTCACGGGCACAACAATATCCCCGGCGCGACGCTGTTCCCGCACAATATCGGGCTGGGCGCGGCGCGCGATCCCGAGCTGATCCAGCGCATTGGCGCGGTCACCGGCGCCGAAATCGCGGGCAGCGGCATCGAATGGACCTTTGCGCCGACGCTCGCGGTGCCGCAGGATCTGCGCTGGGGGCGGAGCTATGAGGGATATGCCGCCGATCCCAAGCTCGTCGCCGATTATGCGACGGCGATGGTGCTCGGGCTGCAGGGGCCGCTCGTCGCGGGCAAGACCGTCGATGCGCAGCACGTTGCCGCGACCGCCAAGCATTTCCTCGCCGATGGCGGGACGTTCGAGGGCAAGGATCAGGGCGATGCCAAGATCGACGAGAAGGAGCTGATCGCGAAGCACGCCATGGGCTATCCCGCCGCGATCGACGCCGGCGCGCTGACGGTGATGGCGAGCTTTTCGAGCTGGCAGGGGGTCAAGCATCACGGCAACAAGGGGCTGCTCACCGACGCGCTCAAGACGAAGATGGGGTTCGAGGGCTTCGTCGTCGGCGACTGGAATGGCCATGGGCAGGTCGCGGGGTGCAGCGTCACCGACTGCGCGCAGTCGATCAACGCGGGGCTCGACATGTTCATGGCGCCCGACAGCTGGAAGGGCCTCTATGAAACGACGCTGAAGCAGGCGAAGGACGGGACGATCCCGGTCGCGCGCCTCGACGATGCGGTGCGGCGCATCCTGCGGGTGAAATACAAGCTCGGCCTGTTTCCCGAGGGCCATGTCGACCGCAGCGTCGTGAAGGCGGTCGGAACGCCCGAGCATCTGGCGGTGGCGCGCGAAGCGGTGGCCAAGTCGCTGGTGCTGCTCAAGAACAACGGCAGCGTCCTGCCGGTCAAGCCCGGCGCGCGGGTGCTCGTCACCGGGCCGGGTGCCGACAATATGGCGATGCAATCGGGCGGCTGGACGATCAGTTGGCAGGGCACCGACGTCGTGCGCTCCGACTTCCCGAACGGGCAGACGATCTGGGAAGCACTCGACAAGTCGGTGCGTGACGCGGGCGGCGTTGCGACGCTCTCCGAGGGCGGCGTCTTCAAGGAAAAGCCCGACGTCGCGATCGTCGTGTTCGGCGAGGCGCCCTATGCCGAGTTCCAGGGCGACGTCGCGACGCTCGATTATCAGCCGACCGAAGCGAGTGATCTGGCGACGCTCAAGAAGCTGAAGGCGGCGGGGATTCCCGTCGTCGCGCTCTTCCTGTCGGGGCGACCGATGTTCACCAATCCCGAGATCAATGCCGCCGACGCCTTCGTCGCGGGCTGGCTGCCGGGCTCGCAGGGCGCCGGCGTCGCCGACGTGCTGATCGCGGGCAAGGATGGCAAGACGGTGCGCGGCTTTACGGGCACGCTGCCTTTCGCCTGGCCCGCCGATGCGCGCTCGCCGGTCGAAAAGCCGCAGTTCGCGGTCGGCTACGGGCTGAAATATGGTGCGACGACGACGGTGCCGCAGCTTTCGGAAGAGCTGGGCGTCGATATTTCGGCGGCGCTGAACGTCGAGAATTTCTTCGCGGGCGGCCGCGCGCGGTCGCCGTGGGTGCTCTCGATCACCGACGCGGGCGGCAAGCGCCCGGTCGAATCGGCACCGATCGAGAGCCCCGGCGGCATGATCGCGGCGCGCTCGGTCGACGTGCGCGCGCAGGAGGATGGCAAGTCCTTCGTCTGGACCGGTCCCGCGACGCTCGAACTGACGGGCCCCTATGCCGACCTGTCGCGCCAGCTGAACAACAGCTTCGCGCTGCGTGTCGACTGGCGGATCGATGCGGCCGGCACTGCGCCGGTCAGCCTCGCGCTCGGCGGCAGGGCGTTCGACGTTTCGGCGGCGGTCAAGGCGGCGGCGCAGGGGCAGGTTTCGACGATCAAGGTGCCGCTACGCTGCTTCGCCGATGCGGGGGCCAATCTGCGCCAAATCGACAATGCGGTGACGGTCAAGGCCGACAAGGGCTTCGCCGCGACCCTGTTGAATACGAATGTCGAGGCCGTCGGCGAGAATCTGCCTTGCCCGCCCGCCGCAAAATGACAAGACCGGGCGCGGGATAGCCAGAAAACAGGGTTGGGAGAGAGACATGGCATTGGCGCCGAGTGTTGCGACGAGTGTGGACCCGGGTGCGGCCGAACAGCCGGGCAAGGGAGGGGGCGGCACCAAGGTCGTGCTGATCCTCGCCTTTGCGGTGTTTTTCCTGCTCGGCGGGGTGACGAACATCAACGACCTGCTGGTCGGCAAATTCAAGCCGATGTTCCATTTGACGCATGCCGAGGCGAACCTCGTGCAGATGGCGTTTTTCATCGCCTATGGCGCCTTTTCGATCCCCGCCGGCATCATCATGTCGAAGCTCGGTTATATCCGCACCTTCGTGCTCGGCTTCATCATCGTGGCGGCCGCCGCATTCCTGTTCATCCCGGCGTCGGCGGCGGCGTCCTACCCCGGATTCCTCGCGGCGCTCTTTTGCATCGGCGCGGGGATCACGGTTTTGCAGGTGGCGATGAATCCGGTGATCACGACGCTGGGTCCGGTCGAAACCTCGCACAGCCGGCTGACCTTTGCGCAGGCGTTCAATTCGATCGGCGTGTTCCTGATGGTCTATGGCGGCGCGGCCTTCCTGCTCGGCGATGAGCAGCCGATCGATGCCGAGACCTCCACCGAGGCGCAAATTCAGGCCTATCGCGTCGCCGAGGGGGCGTCGATCGGCACCGCCTATATGTGGCTCGGGGTGCTGATGCTGGTGATCGCGGCGGTGTTCTGGATGTACCGGTCGGCGATCGACCACGCCAAGACCGACGCCGTGAAGCTCGAGGGCACCTGGGGTTTGTTGACCCACAACCGCCGCGTCCAGTTCGGCGCGCTGTGCATCTTCGTCTATGTCGGCGCCGAAGTGGCGATCGGTTCGAACCTGATGGCCTATCTCGCCGAGCCCAGCGTGATGGGACTGGGGCTCCAGGCGGCGGGCAAGCTGGTCGCGATGTACTGGTTGGGCGCGCTGGTCGGCCGGTTGCTCGGCGGCTTCATCCTGCGGCTGGCCAAGCCGGGTCGCGTGCTCACGACCTTTGCGGCGGGCGCGATTTCGCTGATCATCCTGTCGGCGGTGACGGCGGGTGCGCTGTCGGGTTGGGCGCTGATTCTGGTCGGCTTCTGCAATTCGCTGATGTTTCCGACGATCTTCAGCCTCGCGACCGAAGGGCTCGGCGAACGGACGCCGCAGGGATCGGGCATCATGTGCACCGCGATCATCGGCGGAGCGATCGTCCCGTTTCTGTTCGGAACGGTGGCCGACCTCAGCGGCGACATCCGTCTCGCGCTGGCGGTCCCGCTGATCTGCTATGCGATCATCGCGAGCTTCGGCCTGTGGACGGCGGCGCGTCCGGCGACGGCGTAATGGCTAAAGCCGCGGACGATCGGCGCTGGTGCACGATCGTCCGCGGCTCCCCGCCCCCTCGCGGGAATGGGTGTCTTAGGCCGGGTCGGCGATGCGGATGCAGTTCCGGCCCGCGGCCTTGGCCTTGTAGAGCGCCTCGTCTGCCGCCTTGAGCGCGGCGCGCGGGTCGCCATAACCAAAGACGTCGGCGACCCCGCCCGAGAAGGTGATCTGGCCGAAGGGCTCGTCGGTCTTGCGGTTGATCAGCCGCCGGTCGGCGAGCGCCTCGCGCGCATCGTCGAGCTTCGCGGCGGCTTCGGTCGGGGTCAGACCGCGGAACAGCATGACGAATTCCTCGCCGCCGTGGCGCGCGACATGGCAATGGTCGTTCGAAATCCGCGCCAGCGTGTCGGCGATCGCCTTGATCACACGGTCGCCCGCCTCGTGCCCGTGGAGGTCGTTGACCTTCTTGAACTCGTCGATGTCGCAGAAGGCGACGCTGAGCGGTTCGAGAGCGGCGCGCGCTTCCTTGTGATGCCGGTCGAGCAGAAGCTCGAAGGCGCGGCGATTGGGCAGGCCGGTCAGATAGTCGAGTTCGGCGTCGCGCTTGGCGCGTTCGAGGCTCCGGCGCAGTGCTTTCGCCTCGTCCTCGCTCTTGCGCATGTCGTCTTCGGCCTGGCGTGTGCGGTCGAGCATCACTTTGGCGAGGTCGGCGAGGCTGGAAACGATGCGGCCGGTCTTCTCGAGCTGTTCGAGATCGGTGACATGCTGTTCGAGCTCGATCCCATAGTCGCTCGTGACCGTCCGGGCCTCTTTGGTATTCGCCTGAAACGCTTCGATATTGGTTTCGAGCCGCGTCATCAGCCGGTCGAGTTCGACGCGGTCGGGCTGACTCGCTTCCTGGTCGTCGAGTTCGTTGAGCCATTTCTGGCTGATGCCTTCGGCGGTCTGCGCCTGCGCGAGGATCTGGCGCGCGAGCCGCGGATTGCGTCCCGAAAAGGCGCCGTGCGCGAGCAGGAGGTTCGTCGGCGACACGTCGAGATCATTGTCGACGAGGAAAGAGGTGATCGAGGCGGCGAGCTCGTAGCGCGCCTCGCGCGCCAGAAGGCGCGGGCCGCCGGGGCCGGGCGGCGCGGGACCTTCGTCGGGGGCTCTGCCGCGTGCGCGGCGACGCCCCAGCCAACCCAGGAGCCGCCCTACCGGCTCGTTCGATGCTGTCGCTTTGGTGGTCATGCGACATTTAACGAGCGCGCGCGGCCGGATTTAAGCATGGTTTGCACCGTTTCGGCGGGAATTGGCGGCGGCAAATCTTGCGGGAAGCGATAGACCCCCTAATCCATTCATCAAATCATGGAGTTAGCTTCCCGCCTATGCGACGCAGCGCATGGCGAAGGCCCAGAAGAGCGCCTTTTCCCTATATTCGCTCGCGAGGTCGGCACTGCCCTGATGGCCGCTGTCCATGTCGGTCATCAGCATCGCGGGATTGCCGCTCGTCGATCGCCGCCGCACTTCGGCAACGAGCTTCGCCGGCTCCCAATAGGCGACGCGGTCGTCCTTCAGCCCCGCGGTGCAGAGCAGCGGCGGATAGGGGGCCGCGCGGACATTCTCATAGGGCGAGATCGAGGCGATATAGTCATAGGCCTTCGGATCGGCGAGCGGATCGCCCCAATCGGGGCGGAACAGCGGGACGAGCGGGTGCGCAGCGTCGCTCATCGTGTTGAGCATGTCGACGAACGGCACTTTCGCGATGACGCCGCCCCACAGTGTGGGCGCGATATTCATGCTCGCGCCCACCAGCAGGCCGCCCGCGGAGAGGCCATAGGCGACGATTTTGCCTTTCGCCGTATAGCCTTCGCTCGCGAGATATTCGGCGCAGGCGATGAAATCGGTGAAGCTGTTGCGCTTGGTGAATTTGCGGCCGCCGAGGAACCATTGGCGCCCCTTCTCGGACCCGCCGCGGACATGCGCGATCGCATAGCGCCAGCCGCGATCGACGAGCGCGAGCGCGGGGATCGAGAACTCGGGATCGCTCGAGACGCCGTAGGAGCCATAGCCATATTGGAGGAGCGGCGCCTTGCCGTCCTGGAGCGCGCCGCGGCGCGAGAGCAGGGTGATCGGCACCATTTCGCCATCGGGCGCGGGGGCGAACAGGCGTTCGACCTGATAGTCGTCGGGGTCGAAGTTTTCGACCTTCTGTTGCCGGACGACCGTCTGTTCGCCGCTCGCGAGGTCGACGCGGATCCAGCGGCGCGGCGATTTGGGCGACTGGTGCGCGATCATCACCGATGCGGCGTCATAGCTTTGTTCGAGCGGGAGTTCGATCGCATAGGCGGGATCGTCGAACGCGATCGCCTGTTCCGATCCGTCGGCGCGGAGGATGACGAGGCGGTGCAGGCCCTCGGCGCGTTCGAGCCGCACGAGCGCGCGCTTGAACGGCAGGATCGACAGGATCGGCGTGCCGGCGCGGTGCGGGACGAGCGCCCCGAGCGTGCGGAAGTCCTTTGGGTCGAGGCGCAACAACTGCATGTCGAAGGCGTCGCCGAGGTCGGTCAGCGCGACGAGGCTGCCGTCCCATTCGTCGATCTCGTAGCGCACGCCGGCCTTGCGCGGCCAGACGGGGGCGGGAGCGGCGGCTTCGTCGCGCGCGGGCACGAGGCGAACCTCGGCGGTCTCGGGACCGGCGAGCGTCAGCGCGACGAAGCCGTCCGCCGCGGTTCGCTTGACCGACATGAAGATCGCCGGGTCCTTCTCCTCATAGACGAGGTCGGTGACCTTGCCGTCGAGTGAAGTGCGATAGAGCCGCGTCGGGCGATTGCGCGCGTCGCGCCAGATCCAGAACAGCCAGCGCGACGAGGGCGAGAAGACCAGCCCGCCATAACCATAGGCGTCCTTGTCGACGATCGTGCGGATCGCGCCGCTGGCGTTGTCGCGGATGCAGATGCGGTGGCGGTCGTTGCCGATCACATCCTCGGCCCAGGCGAACCAGCGGTGATCGGGGCTCGGCTGGTGGCCGGTGCTGCGGAAATAGGGCTGGCCTTCGGCGCGCACGCTTTCGTCGACGAGCAGTTCGGCTTTTCCGCCGCCCTGCTGGCGGGTGTAGCGCGCGTGCGTGGCGCCGGCTGGGATCGCCGACGAATAGGTCCAGCCGTCCTTTTCGAGCGCGGGCGCCGCGGCGGCATCCGAACCGCGCGCCAGCATCGCGCGCACCAGCTCAGCCTGCTCGTCCGCGGTCGGCTCCAGCATCGCATCGGCATAGGCGTTTTCGTCGGCGAGCATTTTCGCGACGGCGGGGGGCAGATTGGTGCGGTTGCGTTCGCCGCTTTCCGGGATGAATTTCATCCAGCTATAGGCGTCGTCGCGCGTGCGGCCGAGTTGTTCGATGACGTTCGAAATGCGCGGCGATTGCGGCGGCGGGACTGCGGGCCAGTGTCCGGCGGCGACCCGCTCAAGCGCCCATGCGGCGCGGTTGCCGAGCAGGAGTGCCGCCATCGCGGCGCTGCCCATAAAGGCTCTTCGGCCCCTGTTTTCGATGACTTTCATGCCGACCCTCTCCGACCGATGACGATGCCGCGTTCAGTCTATGGCAGAGCAAATGGCTTACTGCGCCGATCAGGCCGCCCAATCCATCGATCGGGCAATTTGACCGCAAGTCCCCACGAAACCACGCTTTCCTGCGCGCCGGCGCTGGCCCGATCCGGCTCGATAATGGCCCGACCATCGCCGTCACGCCAATTTCGCATGTTAGCTTGAGGATCGGAATTTCCTACCAATAGGCAATATCAAAAAGGGAGGCAGAAATGGGCTTTGCATCGATCAGGCGGATCGCCGCGTGCGGCATCTCGGTCCTGGCGCTGGGCTATGCGACGGGGGCGGCGGCACAGGAGGTCGACGATACCGAGATCGTCGTTACCGCCGCCAAGCGCGAACAGTCGGTGCGCGACGTCAGCGGATCGGTGAGCGCGGTCAGCGAAGCGACGCTCCAGAAACTCAACGCCCAGAGCCTCTCCGACTATATCACCCGCGTGCCCGGCGTCATATTCAACGACTATCAGCCCGGCGTGTCCGAAGTCGTGATCCGCGGGGTCGCGTCGTCGACCTATCACGAAGCCAATCAGGCGACGACGGGCTATTACCTCAACGAAGTGCCGCTGATCGAGCCCGGCTTCCCCCTCGTCATCCCTGACGTCGACAGCTTCGACGTGGCGCGTGTCGAGGTGCTGCGCGGACCGCAGGGGACGCTGTTCGGGTCGTCCTCGCTCGGCGGCGCGATCAACTATGTGGTGAACGAGGCCGACCCCTCGCGGTTCGACGTCGGGTTCGAGGGGAATCTGGCGACGACCAAGGGCGCGGGCGAAGCGAGCTATGCGGCCAAGGCGATGGTCAACCTGCCGATCGTCACCGACAAGCTGGCGGTCCGCCTCGTCGCGCTGCAGCGTTACGACGCGGGCTATCTCGACAACACGCTGCTCGGCGAAGACGGCAGCAACGACCTTCGGGTCAGGGGCCTGCGCGGCTCGATCGTCTTTACCCCGACCGAGACGACGCGCATCTCGGCGCTGAGCATGTATCAGGAATATGATCTCGACGATCAGACCTATGTGATTTTCGGCCCGCCCAAGACGTTCGAGCGCGCGACCAACGTCGCGGAATATCAAGACACGAGCTTTATGATGCACAGCCTCAGGATCGAGCAGGATCTGGGCTTTGCGACGCTGACCGCGGTCGGCAGCTATACCGAGAAGAAGGCCGATCTGGCGTTCGACAATTCGATCTTCAACGGCAACGACCCGCGCACCGACACGCCCGAACTCGCGAGCAGCGACGGCAAGTCGAAGACCGAATATGGCGAACTGCGCCTCGCGTCGCCCGACGGCGGGCGGTTTCGCTGGCTGCTCGGCGCCAATTACACGCGGCTGCGCTCGAACAACACCGACGGCACCTTTATCGAGGGCATCGCCGATTATATCGACGCGAACCCGGGTGAATTCGACGGCCAGCCGGGCAGCGAGCTTGCCCCCGGCGACCTCGCGACGCGGACGATCAGCAGCAACCGGGTCACCGAAAAGGCGATCTTCGGCGAAGCGTCGTTCGACATCGTCGATACGCTGACGCTGACCGTCGGCGGCCGCCTGTTCGAATATCGTTCGCGCCCGCGCCTGCAATATCTGCCGAACGCCAATCTGGTCGACCCGTTCGATTTCGCGCCGGCGGCGGACAAGGATTCGGATTTCATTCCGAAGGCCTCGCTGACGTACAAACCGTCGGACGATTTCATGGTCTATGCGCTTTATTCGGAGGGCTTCCGCATTGGCGGCGTCAACGTCTATTCGGCCGCGGTCCCCGGCCTGCCGCTGACCTTTGAAAGCGATACGACGAAAAACTTCGAGATCGGCACGCGCTTCGACCTGATCGACAAGACGCTGAGCGTCGATGTCACCGCCTATCATATCGACTGGGGCAATATTCAGGCGCGCCTGTTCACGCCGGTCGACTTCGACGCCTATACGATCAACGGCGGCGGCGCCGATATCGACGGGGTCGAGATCAGCCTGAACCTGCGTCCGACGCGCAACCTCAGCTTCTCGTCGAACATCGCCTATAATGATGCGCGGCTGTCGACCCTGCTCCCCGACAGCTTCGCGCCGGGCGGCGGCTATGCGAAGGGAACGCGTCTGCCGGGCGCGTCCGAATGGACGCTGTCGAACTCGCTCGACCTCAGCTTCGCCGATGCGCCGCTCAAGCCGCGCTTCGGCATCGCGCATCGCTATCTGTCGAGCGCGCCCGTCGATTTCGCGGGGACGCTGGAGAAGGGCGATTTCCACCTCGTCGACCTCAATGCGTCGATCACGGTGAACGAGCGGATCGAACTGGGTGTGTTCGCGAAGAATCTGTTCAACCAATATGGCATTTTGAACGCGCCCTTCGCCTTCGCGGGATCGGTCGCGCGGCCGCGAACCGTGGGTGCGACGGTGCGGTTCAGCCTGGACTGACGATGAAACGGCTGCCCCGCCGGAAGGGCGGGGCGGTCATTTTTTGGGAGCGACCGGTTCCGGCCGCTTCCTACCCCAAATACGAGCTTTACGCCTGAAACCCCGAAAGGAAAGCGGCGACGTTTTTCCCGAGGTCGCCGACGGCGTAGCCGCCCTCCATCACGATCAGCGTCGGGACGCCGAGCGACGCGATGCGCCCAGCCAGCTCGACATAATCGGCGCGTTCGAGCGCGAAGCTCGAAATCGGGTCGCTGCTGTGCGTGTCGGCGCCGAACGAGAGGATCAGGAACTTCGCGCCCCAATCCGAGATCGCGGCCAGCGCGGTGTCGAGCGCGGGCGCATAGCTTTGCCCGTCGGTGCCGCGGGGCAGAGGGAGGTTGAGCGTCGTGCCTTCGCCCGCGCCTTCGCCACGCTCGTCGGCATGGCCCCAATAGAAAGGGTAGTCGGTGCGCGGGTCGGCGTGGATCGAGGCGAAGAAGACATCCCGATCCTCGTAGAAGATGTCCTGCGTCCCGTTGCCGTGGTGATAATCGATGTCGAGGATCGCGACCGGGCCGAGGCCGCGGCTGTGCGCCTCGCGCGCGGCGATCGCGGCGTTGTTGAGGTAGCAATAGCCGCCCATATAATCGCGCCCGGCATGATGGCCGGGCGGACGGCAGAGCGCGAAAGCGTGGCGCGCGTCGCTGCCGGTCAACTCATCGAGCGCCGAGAGCGCGCATTGCGCCGACCAATAGGCCGATTCCCACGTCCCCGCCGCGATCGGCGTCCCCGCGTCATAGCTGTAAGCGCCGAGATCGGCGTCGATGCGCCCGAAGCCAAGCGGCCGGCGGCGCCTGATTGGAAAGGTGTAGCCGATCGCATCGCCGTTGCGGCCCGCGGCGATCCAGTCGCGATGCGCACGTTCGAGAAAGGCGATATAATAGGCATCGTGCACGGCGAGCAGCGGCGCCATGCCGAAGTCGCGGACGGGCTGCCAGTCGGTGAAAGCTTCGACGATCGAACGCGGGCGCTCGATATTTTCGGCATAGGGCACCCAGTCGCCATTGTGCAGTTCGCGCGATGGCGCGTGGGCGGTCTGGCGATCGTCGAAGAAAAGCTTCACCTCTTTGCCTGTCCTTCCATCCATGCCGCGAGCGTCCGGTCGCTGTGGCCCGCAACGATCTCGGCAAAGCCCGGCGCGCTTTCGTCCTGCCCGAGCTTGAAGCTGTGCTCGGCCGAGCGGACATGGGCTCGAAACGCGATGATCTGATCGAGCATCTTTTCATAGCGCGGGCCGAGGCTGGCTGTCGACCAGGCGCCGCCTTCCATCTTGGCGACGAGCCGTTCGATGGCGTCGCGCGTTTCGTCGCCAACGAACTCGATCTCGACCGTGAAGCGCAGCACCGCATAATTCCACGTCGGCGCCCAGTCGGCTTTCGACAGCAAGCTCGTCGGGACATAGGCTTCGGGGCCGGTGAAGAGGATCAGTCCGCGCGGATCGGCGCGGAAATCGCCCACCAGCGGATTGCGCAGCGCGCAATGGCCGAACAGCGAGGTCACCGCGCCGTCCGCGTCGGTTTCGGCAATCAGCGGGAGCGGGCTGGCGTGAAAATCGCGCGAGACGAGCCAGGCGAGCGGATAATCGGCGATGAGCCGACGGACGTCGGCGGCTTCGCGCGGATTATAAGGGCTGGTCATGCCTTCAGAATATCACGGATCCACGCCGCCTGCTCGTCGATCGCGCGGCTGGCGAGCGGCGCGATCGATACGGCTTCGAGAAAGCTGTGCGTCGCGCCCGCATAGGTCACGGCGCGGGCCGGGACGCCGGCTTCCTCCAGCTTGCGCGCGAAGGCGTCGTTGCAATCGGCGAGGATGTCGCATTCGGCGATCGCGAGGAAGGCGGGGGGCAGGCCGGCGAGGTCGGCGCGCAGCGGCGCGACGAGCGGATTGGCGAGCTGTTCGGGCCCGTCGACATAGGCGGCCCAGAAAGCATCCATCTCATCCGATTCAAGCGAATAGTCGCCGGCGCCGAAACGCGAATAGCTCGGCGTGCGTTCGGGGGCGAAGGCGCCATAGTTGAGCAGCATCGCGGTGGGCAGCGGGTGCCCGCGCTGGCGCTGAAGCAGGCAGGTCGCGACCGAGAGATTAGCGCCCGCGGAATCGCCGCCGATCAGCACGCGCTTCGCATCGAGGTTCAACGCGCCGGCCTCGGCCGCGATCCAGTCGAGCGCGGCGGCGCATTGCTCGAGCGCGACGGGGAATTTGCTTTCGGGCGACAGGCTGTAATCGATGCCGAGCACCGCGACGCCGGCGCGTCCGGCATATTCGCGCATCAGCCGGTCGTGCGTGTCGATGCTGAACAGCGTCCAGCCGCCGCCGTGAATATAGAGCATCACCGGCAATTTCGCGTCCGCGACCGGACGGTGGAGGCGCAGGCGAACGCCGTCCATGTCCATTTCGCGGGTCTCCGCCATTATCGGGCCACCCTCGCGCCACGGCCGGCGCACGCGCTCGGCGACCTCGCGGCGCACCGCCATGCTGGCTCCGGCGGGGGCGGCATGTTCGACATAGGCGGCGTTGACCGCATCGACGAAACGGCGGATATCGGGGTCGGCCATGTCGTCCTCTATGGCGTTCAAGCCGTTTGACATAGTTGGCATATCCTCTCGAAACGATCCTTCGACCGTCTGATAGCTTCTACACGGCCGCCGCTATCGCCCAAACGGGCCAATCACCGCACGGGACAGGCCAGTGGGCGCGGTGCGGCTGGTCAGCGGCGCGTGCGGCCTATATGGTGTATTTGTCCAAGACTCGCGAGGATCGGGCCATGAAGCATAGTGTCGATATTCTGATCAACGACCGTCCGGTGATGGCGCTGCAGGATGAATATTCCGCGGGCTTCATCGATCCGATGCACAGCCACGACCATATCCAGATCCTTTATGCCTCAGCGGGGGTGATGTCGGTGCGCACGCCCGAGACGAGCTTTGTCATCCCGCCGCAGCGCGCGGTGTGGTTGCCCGCGGGGACGCGGCACGAAGTCGCCTGCCGCGGCCCGGTATCGCTCCGCACGCTCTATCTGCCATGCGCGGGGCATGAGCATGAGCAGCAATGCCGCGTGTTCGAGGTGTCGAACCTCGTCAAATCGCTGATCCTCGAGGTCGTCGATTTTCCGGGGCTTTACGACGTCGACGGACGCGAGGGGCGGATCATCGCGCTGCTGCTCGACGAGATCGGGCGGATGCCCAACGCGCCCTATCAGGTGTCGATGCCCTCGAACCCGCGGCTGCTGCGCGTCTGCAACGCGATCATCGCCGATCCGTCGGACCCGCGCGACATCGACGACTGGGCGGCGCTCGCGGCGATGGGGCGGCGCACCTTCACGCGCAGTTTCAAGCAGGAAACGGGAATGGGGCTCGCCGTGTGGCGGCAGCAGGTGCGGTTGATGGAGGCGCTGTCTCTGCTCGCGGCGGGCGCCTCGATCACGCAGGTCACTTACGATGTCGGCTATGACAGCCCCAGCGGGTTCGCCGCGATGTTCCGCCGCGCCTTCGGCGTCCCGCCGAGCCAGTATCTGAAGCACTGACCCGGCGAGAGTTGTTGGGTCAGCCGGCGCGGGTCCAGATCTTGGTGCGGCAGAAAAAGGCGATGCAGCCCTTGAGTTCGAGCTTGCCGCCCGGCAGCAATTTTAGCCGGCCGTTTGCCGCGCCGTCGCCTGTTTCGGGGTCGTAGACGGGGCCGCCCTTCCATTCGGTCGGGCCGCCGGTGAAGCCGTTCAGGACGACGAGACCCTTGAGTTTGCGATGACGCAGTTCGGGTTCCGAATTGCGTACATCGCGCAGGTCGGGGTTGGCGCGCAGGCGTTTGGCATCGACGACCTTGCCGCACAGCGCCTCGCCGCAGCGGTAGATTTCGACGCGCCCGCCCTCGCTGCCCGTCGCCCAGACGCCGGTAATGTCCGCCGCCGCCGCGGGCGTCGCGAACGCCGCGGCGGCGAGAAGGATCAGCGTTCGCTTCATGCCGCCAGCCCCTTGACCTTGCCGGCTTCGAGCAGCCGCAGCGCCTCTTCGAGCAGCGGCCGGTCGTCGAGTTCCCACGGATGGAAGCCCGGCTTCATATAGGTGAAGACGCCGCGCAGCAGCGCGCGCATCAGCCCTTCGCGGCCATAGAGCCAGGCGAGCAGGCCTTTCCATGTCGCCCAATTGTTGCAGCCGTCCTGTGCGAGCAGGTCGGCGGCGTTGCGGAAGATGACATAGTGAAAGCGCATCGTCGTCACGCACATCACCGTGCTGCGCTTCAGCCAGCGGCGCAGCGGGGTCATCGTCCGTGCGGCGTGGAGATAGGTATCGAAGGCGACGGCCTTGTGCTCGATTTCCTCGATCGCGTGCCAGCGCCAGAGCTGCCGCGCTTCGTCGGCGGCGCCGCCGAGATGGGTGGGGTTCGCCAGCGCATCGTGCGCGAGCGTCGCGGTGAAATGTTCGAGCGCGCAGGTCGCGGCGAGCTGCTGGATCGGCGAGCGGCGCTTGACCCACGCGATCGTCCGGCGCGCGCGTTCCTCGGCCGATGCGATGTCGAAGCCCGCGTCCTCGGCCTGGCGATTGAACACGACATGTTCGCGGCTGTGCATCGATTCCTGATAGAGGAAATCGTCGATCTGGCCGCGCAGCGGCTGCGGCGTGCCCTCGCGATAATGGCGCACCGACGTCATAAAGAATTTCTCGCCGACCGGGAAGGTCGAGGAGAGCGCGTTGAAAAAGGCGGTGCGGCCGGGATCGCCGCTGTGCCACCAGCGCGGCGGCGGGTTCTCGCGGCCGAATTTGAGGTCGCGCTTTTCGATTCGAATGTCGTCGGGGGTGCGGAGGGAAGCGGACATCGTGCAACCTTTCTGCGATATAAGTTACATTAACATCAATGTATATATCACGCAACCGAAGGCACCGCAAGGTGGACGATGATGGTGACAATCAGCCACTTTCGAGTAAGGCTTTCGGGCGGAGGCTTTCGCGGGGCGCGGGGCCGCAAGGGAATGGTTCATGTACAAGCAAGCGCGGCCGCACCAGAAACGGCGCAAGCGTTCGGGCGCCGAGGTCCGCGAGGAAGGATTGGCGGCGGCGCGCGGCTTACTCCTCGATCGCGGGCCCGCGGCGGTGACGCTCGCCAATGTGGGGCAGGCGATCGGCATGTCGCACGCCAACGTACTGCACCATTTCGGATCGGCGGCGGGGCTGCAATCGGCGCTGATGGGGTCGATGGTGCGCGATCTGACCGACGCGCTCGGCAATGTCGTCGAGTTGATGAAGACCGACGCCGCGGCGCCGCGCGCGGTCGCCGACCGCGTGTTCGACGCGTTCGACAAGGGCGGCGCCGGACCGCTCGCGGCATGGATCATCCTGTCGGGCGATGTCGAGCAACTCGAACCCGTGCGCGCCGCGGTGCGCGCGCTGGTCGAGGCCATCGTCGGCCAGTCGACCGACGAAGCCGCACCCGACCGCGTGCGCGCGGCGGTGCTGATGATGGCGGTGACGGCGTTCGGCGATGCCGTCATCGGACCCCATGTGCGCGCGATGCTCGACCAGCCCGACGACGCGATGCGCGACCTGATCGCGCGCATCCTGCCGTTGTTCCTGATCCCGACCGGAATTCCGCCGGCCGCACCCTGACCGGCGCTACTCGCTTCCGGAGAGGAGAATCTCGTCTTCGGTCGCCGACACCCGGCGCGCGATGCCGTTCAATTCCATCGCCTTCACAAAGCCGTCGACGTCGCCCGCCTGGAATACGCCGACGACCTGTTTTTCGGGGATCTTGCCGTCCTTGAAGACGAGCTTTCGCGGCGAATAGCGGTTCATTTCGGCAACCGCTTCCGACAAAGGATCGCGCATGAAGATCAGGCGCCCTTCGGTCCAGCTCGTTTCCTTCGCGACGTCGACCCGGCTGAGCGACCAATTATGGTCGGCGCCGATGACGAGTTGGCCGCCGGGCGCCATATCGGTGCCGCTGCCCGAGCCGGAGCCGGTTTCCTCGACCCGCACTTTCCCCTCGACCAGCGTGACGACCATGTTGCCATGCTCGTAACTGACTTCAAAGGCGGTGCCGATCGCGCGCACGCTCTTGCCGCCGGCGTTGACGATGAACGGACGCGACGGATCGGGCGCGACGCGGAAAAAAGCGCGCCCGGCGACCAGATCGACCCGGCGTTCGCCCGGCGTTTCGCGCAGCCGCATTTCGGTTTCGGCATCGAGCGTCACGACCGAGCCTTCGGGAAGGGTGACGGTCGTCGTCTGGCCGACGCCGGTGCGGAAATGCTGGGCCGTCGTCGTGCCGAAGCCCGGGAAAACTCCCAGATAGGCGGACCATCCGAGCGTGAAGACCAGCAGCAGCGACGCCGCCAGCGCCAGATGCCGGCGCCAGCCCGATCGCCGGCTGCCGCGTTCGCCGGTCGAGTCGGCCGGAGGCAGCATCTCGGGCTCTTGCGGGATCGTGCCGGCGATCAGCCACGCCCGTTCGACGAGCCGATAGGCGTCGCGGTGCGTGTCGGACTGATCGAGCCACTCGAGGAAGCACAGTTCGTCGTCGACCGTCATGTCGCCCGACCGTTCGAGGTTGAACCATTGCACCGCCTCGGCGCGAAGCGCGGCGCGGGCGAAGGCGTCGTTGCCGCTCACAGCTCGGGCTCCATTTCTTCGACGATGCGCACGAGGGCGCGGTGCATCAGCTCCTTCACCGCCTCCCTGGAGATGCCCATCCGCTGGGCGATGGCCTGATAGGTCAGATTTTCGAACCTGTGATATTGAAAAGCCTCGCGTGCGCGCGGCGGAAGATTCTGGATCGCTTCGAGCACGCGGCGATATTCCTGTTGCCCGATCACGATGCGTTCGGGCGACCGTTGCTCGGAGATTTCGATGACGTCTTCGAACTCGTCGTGCAAAAGGCTCGCGCGCGCCTTTTGCCGGCGGTAGCGGCTGATCAGCGCGTTGCGCGCGGCGGCGAACAGATAGCGTTCGACATTGTCGATCGGCGTGCTGAGCTGCGCCGATTGCAGGCGCAGGAAAACCTCCTGCACCAGATCGTCGACATCGGCATCATCGGCACGGCGGCGGAAATAGCGGCGCAATCCCGGGCCATAGGCCGTCATCCATGCGGCCAGATCCCGATCCGGTTGCGGGACAGCCATCGTCAATAATAGCCCTGATAAAACAGGCATTGCGAGATGCTCCCAACCCTATGCGTCATCCCGGCATCATTCCCAAAACGGTCGTTGCGGCTCCATTATCGTGCTGGAGTTATCAGGGTAGACGCGGGAAATTCGCAAGAGGGGGGATGAAAAACGCTCCGGCCGACGAATTTTCCGAACGACGCGTTCACCGGCGTAGATATTAACATTGTTGAAAATATTATTCGATCGATCCCCCCATGTCCGAAAACGGGGCGTCTATTCGAATGGGCGCCGGATCGAGCGCCACAGCAGCGGGACATGAATCCCGCAGGACAGGGTGAGGGAGAGGGGACATGCGGGTTCGTGCATGCAATTTGCGCAAATTTCTGTTGAGTGGTGCGGCGATCGGCTGCCTGGCGTTTTCGGGCGATGCGGCGCTGGCGCGCGAACATGTCACAAGTTACAGCATAGCGCCGCAGTCGCTCGACCGGGCGCTGCGCGACTTCGGCGTGCAAAGTGGCGTGACGATCCTCGTCGATGCGGCGATCGTCAACGGCAAGCGCACCGCGGGCCACAGCAAACGGACGGACCCCGAAACGGCGCTGCGCGCGCTGCTGCTCGGGACCGGGCTCGGCTATCGCCGCGACGGCGACGTCTTTGTGGTGACGCGGGAGGGAAACGTAACCCCGCTCGCCGCCGGCGGTGAGATCGAGGATCCCGCGGAGATCGTCGTCACGGCCCAGAAGCGCGAGGAAAAGATCGGCGACGTGCCGATCGCGATCAGCGCCTTCACGCCGAAAGCGCTCGACGATCGCAAGGTCGAGAGCGGCGCCGAACTGGTCCGCGCGGTACCCAACGTCAATTTTTCAAAGGGCAATTTCAGCGGCTATGACTTCACGATCCGCGGCATCGGAACGAAGGCGATTTCGGCCTCGAGCGATCCCGCGGTCGCGGTCAGCTTCAACAACACGCCGCTGATCCGCAACCGCCTGTTCGAAGCCGAGTTTTTCGACCTCGAGCGCGTCGAGGTGCTGCGCGGCCCGCAAGGGACGCTCTATGGCCGGAACGCCACCGGCGGGGTGGTGAACGTCATCCCGGCGATGCCGAGCGACGAGTTCGAGGGGATGGCGAAGGGCGAGGTCGGCAATTTTTCGACGCGCCGGTTGAGCGGGATGATCAACGTTCCGCTGACCGATACGCTGGCGGTCCGCGCCGCGGGCGCGATGACCAAGCGCGACGGTTTCGATTTCAACACCTTCACCCAGCAGCGCGTCAACGATCGCGACCTGTGGTCGACGCGCGTGTCGGCGCAGTGGGAACCGACCGACAATCTGAAGGCCAGCTTCATCTGGCAGCATTTCGAGGAGGATGACCAGCGTTCGCGCACGGGCAAGCAATTGTGTACGCGCGACGAGGGGCCCGAGACCGTTGGGAACGCTGCAGTTGATCCTTATTTGCGTGCCAAGCTCAGCCAAGGGTGCCTGCCGGGATCGCTTTACAGCGACGCGGCTTTTGGCGCGCCCAATGCGGCGAGCTTTGCTTTCGTCAATGCTGCCGCCAATATCGGATTGAACCTCGTTCAGCTTCCCGACGGCAGCTTCGCGTCGCTTCGTGTGATTGACCCTGGCCGCGACCCCTACGCCGATGTCGTGCAGTCCCGGAACTTGCGCGAGATTTCCACGAGTTACGATCCGAGATTTCGTGCCAACAACGACGTGTTTCAGCTCAATCTCGAGGCGGGGGTCGGCGACCTGAAGCTGATCTCGCAGACCGCCTATTCCAGCGATCATTATTATTCGTCGCAAGATTATAATCGATTTCTGTCGGCTCCAATCTTTAACGATTCGACATTGACTTTCGGTGCGACCGTTCCCGGCCCGACGCCCGGCGGCATCTATACCGATCCGCAACTCGGCCCGTCGGACCGAATGCTGGCGGTCGATGTCAGCCAGTCGCGCAACTCGCAATGGACGCAGGAACTGCGGCTGCAATCGGACTTTTCGGGGCCGTTCAATTTCAGCGTCGGTGCCAATGCGCTGAATTTCAAGTCGCAGGACGATTATTACGTCTTTAGCAATATGTTCAGTTTGCTTGCCGAATATTTTTACAACCGCGAAGATGCGCCGGGCGAATTCGGAGCGGGGACACGCAATTGCGACCCGGGCAATGAGTTTCGCGAGTGCATTTATGTCGATCCGAACACCATCGACCAGATCAATGGCCAAGGGCATAATTATTTCCGCAGCAAGAATGTCGTACAAACCCGGTCATGGGCGCTGTTCGGAGAAGCCTACTGGAATGTGTCGGATGATGTGAAGATCACGGCCGGCGCGCGCTATACCAACGACAAAAAGACCTCGACACCGATTCCCAGCCAGCTTTTGCTCGGTGCGCAGAATTTCGGCACCGAGAGCGGCGCATCGAGCGGCGGGCGTGTCAGTATCGGCTATCCGGCGCTGCCGCCGATCGAGCAGCAATGGGACGCCTTCACCGGCCGGCTGGTGGTCGACTGGAAACCCGAAACCTCCTTCTCCGACAACACATTGGTCTATGCGTCCTTTTCGCATGGGTACAAGGGCGGCGGTTCGAACCCGCCGCGCGTCGATATCGATCCTAAGGTGATCCAGTATCAGCCGCTCGCCGCGACGTTCAAACCCGAATATGTCAATGCGTTCGAAATCGGCACGAAGAACAGCTTCGCGGGCGGCAGGATGACGCTCAACGCCACCGCCTTTTTCTATGACTATACCGATTATCAGGTGTCGCAGATCGTCGACCGCATTGCGCTCAACGAAAATTTCGATGCGCAAAGCTGGGGACTGGAGCTCGAAGCGGCGTGGCGGCCGTCGCGCAATTTCCGGATCGATTCCAACTTCGGCTATCTGCGCACGCGGATCGGCAAGGGCGCGCAATCGATCGACGTGATGAACCGGACGCAGGGGAATGAGGACTGGGTGGTTGTGCGCCCGCAACTCGGGGTGCCCTCCAACTGTATCGCGCCAAAGGACAAGGTCGAGGCGATCCTCAATTCGCCCTTCGCGGCCGGCGGTTTCAATGGGCTCGGCGATTTCATGCTGTCGGCCCTGTGTGCGGGCTCGTCGCGTTACGGCAGCTTCAATCCCAGTATCGAAACCAATCTGCGCTGGGACCAGTTTCTGGGCTTCACCTACGATCCGCTCACCGATGCGCCCAACGGCGGCCGCGGCTTCTATGCCGATCTGGAAGGGAATGAGCTGCCCAATTCGCCGCGCTTCACTTTCAACATCGGCGCGCAATATACCTTCTTCATCGACGACTGGAACCTGACCTTCCGCGGCGATTATTACCGCCAGGCGAAAAGCTATGCGCGCGTTTACAACACCGAATATGACCGGCTGCGCGCATGGGACAATGCCAATCTGGCGGTGACGCTGGAACGGCCGGAATCGCAGTTCGCGATGCAGCTTTATGTCAAGAACCTGTTCAACGACACGCCGATAACCAACACCTTCACGAACAGCGACGACACCGGGCTCAGCGCGAATATCTTCACGCTCGACCCGCGCATCATCGGTTTCAGTGTGACCAAGCGTTTCTGATCGGCACGACGCAAGGTCCTCCCTCGGGCGCGTTTTCGAACGCGCCCTTTTTTTCCAAAGCTGAGCCGCAGTCTCGACGCAGTTTGATAAGCCTTCCGGGCGCGCTGCTTTTGAGCGGTCAATTGGCGCGGTCGCGGCCCTCGGTCGTGCGCGCCCATTCGGCCAGATCGCCGTGGCGCTTGATCGTCTTGAGGCACACCACCGTCTTCAAACGCTGGACGCCGGGCAGCTTCGACAGATTGTGGCGGAGCAGTTCGTCGAGATGGTCGGCCGAGCGCGCGAAGATCTTGAGCAGATAGTCGCTTTCGCCCGCGGTCGTGTGGCATTCGACCACGGCGGGGTGCGCGAGGACCGCGGCTTCGAATTCGATATGCGCGTCGAAGCGGATCTGCACCTCGACGAAACTCTGCACCGCCAAGCCGATGGCGATCGGGTCGAGGCGCGCGGCATAACCATCGATCACGCCGCTTTCCTCGAGATTTTTCACGCGCGACCAGCAGGGCGATTTGGAGAGGCCGACCTGCTCGCCGAGATCGGCATAGGATTGGCGGCCGTCGCGTTCGAGCGCGGCGACGATCTTCCAGTCGAGCTTGTCCATGTGTTCCGTCCTTAAAGCGAGTTCCGGCGAGAATGGCGCTCACATACCGAATAGGGAAGAACAAATTCCTGCCAATTAGCCGATGTACCAAACGAATATCGATTTTCGCTGCGGCTTCGCCCCGAAATCCGCACAATGTTCGCGCCCGCGCGCGCTAGTCTGGCGGTCGAAGGTTTTGGAGAGGACCGATGGCCGCGACACATATTTTCGATGCACCGCCTGAAGGTGTCGCGGCCGATTGGACGATGCCGCAAAGCTGGGCCGCGTTCACGGCGGAGCAGCATGACACCTGGCGCAGCCTGTTCGACCGGCAGTCGGCGGCGCTTGATGGCTATGCGTGCCGCTCTTTCCTCGACGGCCTCGAAATCCTCCGCCAATTGAAGCGGGGAGTTCCCGATTTCGCCGAACTCAACGCGCTGTTGAAGCCCGCATCGGGGTGGGAAGTCGTCGCGGTGCCCGGCTGGATTCCGAACGGACCCTTTTTTGAGCATCTCGCGAACCGGCGGTTTCCCGCCGCCAATTTCGTTCGTCCGCCCGAGCAGGTCGCCTACAGCGAAGAGCCCGATATGTTTCACGACATATTCGGTCATGTGCCGATGCTGGCCGACCCCGCCTTTTCGGACTTTCTCGTCGCTTATGGTCAGGCGGGGCTTCGCGCCGAAAAGCTGGGTGCATCGGATTTCCTTGGGCGGCTGTGGCTTTATACCGTCGAGTTCGGGCTGGTCGTCGAGGAGGGTGAACTCCGGGCGTTCGGCGGCGGGCTGATGTCGAGCCTGGGCGAGGCCATGTCGGCGCTCGCCGCGCCCGAACCGCGGCGCATCTGGCTCGATATCGAACGCGTGATGCGCACGCGCTATAATTTCGACGAATTTCAGCAGACCTATTTCGTCATTGCGGGGTTCGAGGCGTTGCTGTGCGCGACCGAGGAAACCGACTTCGCGGCCATCTATCGCAAGATCGCGGGTGAACCGGCGATCGAACCGGGGGATGGCTGGGCCGGCGATCTGGCTTATGAAGGACGCCTGCCGGCCGGTCCGGCAAGCGGAGAGGCACGCCCATGATCAGGCAGACACGCGACGGCGGCACCGACATTTTCGAGACCGAGATCGACGGCGAGACGATCCAGTGGGACAATGGCCTGACCTATGCGCGGCACTTGCAGACCGCGCAACTGCTGTCGGCGCAGGTCCCGGTGTCGGACAAGCCCGACGAGATGCTGTTCATCATCATGCACCAGACGATGGAGCTTTGGCTGAAGCTGGTGTTGCACGAAGGACGGCTGGTTTACGACGCGATCAAGGCCGACCGGCTGGAGATCGCGGCCAAGGGGCTCGACCGGATCGCGACGATCCAGCGGCACATGATCCACAGCTGGGAGGTGCTCGCGACGCTGACTCCGCATGATTTCCTGACCTTTCGCGGTTTCCTGCGCCGCGCGTCGGGATTCCAGTCGCAGCAATATCGCGAGCTCGAATATCTGCTCGGCAACAAGCGCGGGGATATGATGATCGTCCACAAGGACGATGCCGAGGGAACAGCGCGGCTGCGCGCGGTGTTCGAGGCGCCGTCGCTCTACGACGAGCTGCTGCGGCTGCTCGCACGCCGCGGGTTCGATATTCCCGCCGACCATCTGGAGCGCGACTGGACCAAGCCCTATGAGGCATCCGAGGCGGTCGAGAAGGCGTGGCTCGCGATCTATACCGACCCCGATCGGCACTGGGACCTCTACACGCTCGCCGAGAAGATCACCGCGCTGGAATATTATTTCCAGGAATGGCGCTTCAAGCACATGAAGACGGTGGCGCGGGTGATCGGTCACAAGCCGGGGACGGGCGGCTCGTCGGGGGTCAATTATCTGGTCAAGGCGCTGAGCCTGAGCTTCTTTCCCGAACTCTGGTCGATGCGGACCGAGATGGTCGCGCCGCGCCAAGGTGGAGATTATGGGGGCGGAGACTATGCCGGGGGGACGCGGGCATGAGCCGGATCTGGGACATTTCGCAGCCGCTGCACGCCGCGGTACCGGTGTGGCCGGGCGAGCCGGTCTTCGCGCTCCACAGCCATGCGGTGATCGGCGACGGATGCCCGGTCAATGTCGGCGGTATGTTCACGCCGCTCCACGCCGGGACCCACGGCGATGCGCCGCTGCATTACGCCAATGACGGCGCCTCGTCGGCCGATTGCGAACTCGATGCCTATATCGGGCCGTGCGTGCTGCTCGATGTTCGCCATGCGCGCGGACGGGTCGAGATCAGCGACATCGACTGGGCGGCGGTCGAGGGCGCCGAGCGCGTCTTGCTGCGGACCTATGAGCAGTTCCCGCACGAGCAATGGGACTCGGATTTCACCGCAATCGCCAATGATGTGATCGCAAGGCTTGGGTCCATGGGGGTGCGGTTGATCGGCACCGATGCGGCCTCGCTCGATCCCGAACAGTCGAAGACGCTCGACGCACATCAGGCGGTGAAGGCGGCCGACATGCGCATCCTGGAAGGGCTGGTGCTCGATGACGTGCCGCCCGGCCGGTACGAACTTGTCGCGCTGCCGCTTCGTATCGTTGGCGCCGATGCCAGCCCGGTGCGCGCTATCTTGAGGGAAATCGCATGACCGACACGATGTTTGCCACCGATGTGTCGGCGCTCGACGCCGCCGATCCGTTGGCGCCCTTTCGCGAGCGTTTTCAACTGCGCGAAGGTCTGATCTACCTCGACGGCAATTCGCTGGGCGCGCTGCCGAAGGCGACGGGCGAGCGGCTGGCCGAGGTGATCGGCGGCGAATGGGGTGAGGGGCTGATCACCTCGTGGCTCGAAGCCTTATGGTCGACCGCGCCGCGGCGCATCGGCGACAAGATCGGCCGGCTGCTCGGCGCGAAGCCCGGCGAAATCGTCGCGACCGATTCGACTTCGGTTAATATTTTCAAGGCGTTGACCGCCGCTCTTTCGTTACGGGATGAGCGGACGGTGATCCTGTCGGAAGCGACCAATTTTCCCACCGACGTCTATATGATGCAGGGTGTCGAGGCGTTTTCGGGCGGACGCGTGAAGGCGGTGACCGTCGCGCCCGACGCGATCGTCGATGCGCTGACCGACGATGTCGCGGTGTTGCTGCTCACGCAGGTCCACTACAAGTCGGGCCGCGTTCGCGACATGGCGGCGATCACGCGCGCGGCGCACGAGGCCGGCGCGCTCGTCGTCTGGGATCTGAGCCACAGTGCAGGGGCGATCCCCGTCGATCTCAATGGCGCGAACGCCGATTTCGCGATCGGCTGCGGCTACAAGTTCCTCAACGGCGGCCCCGGCGCGCCCGCCTATCTGTTCGCGGCCGCGCGGCATCATGCCGCCACGCCGGTGCTCTCGGGCTGGTTCGGCCACGCGCGGCCCTTCGCTTTCGAGGAGGATTATGACCCCGCCGCCGGGATCGAACGCTTCCAGTGCGGAACCCCGCCGGTGCTCGGCCTCGCCGCGCTCGAAGTCGGCGTCGACCTGATGCTCGAAGCCGACATGGCCGAGGTGCGCCGCAAGTCGCTCGCACTCGGCGACCTGTTCATCGAACAGATGCAGCCTTTGTGCGACGCCTATGGCTTCGAGCTGGTCAGCGCGCAGGACCATGCGACGCGCGGCAGCCAGGTCGCCTATGCGCATCCGCAGGGTTACCAGATCGTGCAGGCGCTCAAGGAATATGACGTGATCGCTGATTTCCGCGCGCCCGACATTTTGCGCTTCGGGCTGACGCCGCTTTATCTCCGTTATCGAGACATGGTCGAAACGGCCCGCCGCCTCGAAAAGGTCTGCGCGACGCGCGCGTGGGACAAGCCGCAATATCACCAGCGGGCGGCGGTGACATGAGCGACGTGTCGACTCCCTTTCTGCCCAGATCGCGCGTTGCCGCTGTGCAGGCTTCGCCGGTCTTCCTCGATACCGCGCGCACGGTCGACAAGGCGTGCGCGCTGATCGCCGAGGCCGCGGGCAATGGCGCGCAGCTTGTCGCCTTCCCCGAGGTATTCGTGTCCGCCTATCCCTATTGGAACTGGCTGATGACGCCGATCGAGGGCGCCGAATGGCACGAGCGGCTGTATCGCGCGTCGCTCTCGATCGATGGCCCCGAGGTTGCCGCGCTCTGCGCCGCGGCGCGCGATCATGGCTGCACCGTCGTCATCGGGATCAACGAACGCGATCCGGTGAGCGTCGGGACACTCTACAACACCAACCTGATCATCGGCGCCGACGGCAGCCTGCTCGGGCGCCACCGCAAGCTGGTGCCGACCTGGGCCGAAAAGCTCACCTGGGCGGGCGGCGACGGCAATTCGATCCGCGTTTACGACACTCCCGTCGGGCCGCTCGGCACGCTGGCGTGCGGCGAGAATACCAACACGCTGGCGCGCTTCGCCTTGCTGTCGCAGGGCGAACTGGTTCATGTCGCCAATTATATCGCGCTGCCTGTCGCGCCGGCTTCGTACAATATGGCCGAGGCGATCAAGATCCGCGCCACCGCGCACAGCTTCGAGGGCAAGGTCTTCACGATCGTCGCCTGCTCGGCGGTGAGCCCCGAAATCATCGACACAATGTCCGAAGGCCGTCCGCAGAACCGCGAGCTGCTGTCGCGTCCGAACAGCGCCTTTTCGGGTGTGATCGATCCGCACGGCAATCTGGTCGGTGAGGCGCTGATCGACGACGAAGGCATCGTCTATGCCGATATCGACCTTGGCGACTGCATCCGTCCCAAGCTGATGCACGACATCATCGGCGGCTATAACCGCTTCGATATCTTCAACCTGACGGTCGACCGGACTCCCCGCGCGTCGGCCCTGTTCGTCGACGAGCCGCAGCGCGTCGATCCCGACGAGGAGACGCCATGATGGCAGAAGGCAGCACGATCATCGACCCGCGCGACGATGTGCTCGGGCGCGCGCGCGTCACCGACACACCCGAACTCGAATCCTTTTATCAAGAGCTTGCGGCGCGTAATGCAGGCGCTTTCTGGAAGCGCGCGAATGCGATCGAGCCGTGGGAGCCCGAAACGCGCTATCGCCCGACGCTCTGGCGCTACGCCGAGATGCGCGACATGTGCCTCCGCGCGCTCGATCTGGTGAAACCCGAGGAAGCCGGCCGCCGCGTCGTGACCCTGCTCAACGACAGCGACGCCGGGCGCGAAAACACCGCGGTCTGCGGCTGGCTGTTCAGCGGGATGCAGGCGATGCGCCCCGGCGAGATCACGCCCGCGCACCGCCACACCGCGTCGGCGCACCGTTTCATCATGGAGGGGAAGGGCGCCTATACCGTCGTCGACGGGCACCACATCACGCTCGGCGCCAACGATTATGTTCTGACCCCGGGGGGGTGCTGGCACGACCATGGCGTCGTGGCCGACGGCGAGGTCTCGATCTGGCAGGACGGGCTCGACATCCCGCTGATGAATAGCCTCGAGACCAATTTTTACGCGGTCTACGACCAGCCCGCGCAGACGGCGGCCTTTCCGGCCGACGATCTGCCGCTGAGCTATGGCGGCGCTGCGCTGCGGCCCGAGGGCGTCGCAGCGTGGGAGAAGCCTTACTCGCCGGTGATGGTCTATCGCTGGGAAGCGACGCGCGACGCGCTGTGGAGCCTCGCCAAAGTGTCGGAAGGCACGCCGTTCGACGGGCATATGGTGCGTTATTCCAACCCGCTGACCGGCGGCTGGGCGCTCCAGACGATGGGCGCGCATATGCAGATGTTGAAGCCCGGCTTCCGCGGCAAGGCGCACCGCCACACCGGCAACGTCGTCTATAATGTCGCGGCCGGCCGCGGCTATTCGATCATCGGCGGCGAACGCTTCGACTGGGGCACGCACGACATCTTCTGCGTGCCCGCGTGGGTGTGGCACGAGCATGTCAATCTCGACGCATCCGAGGAAGCCTTCCTCTTCTCGTTCAACGACTTCCCCGTGATGGAGGCGCTCGGCGTCCGGATCGAGGAAGCCCTCCAAGACAATGACGGACACCAAACATGCGCTTCGTGACATATTGCACGGTCGAGACCGAACCGCGGCTCGGCCTCCTCCACGACGGGCTCGTGATCGACATCGAATATTTCGGCGATGCGATCGGGCAGGATTTGCCTTCGACGATGCTCGACTTCATCGACCTCGGGCCGATCACGCTCCGCTTTCTGCAGGAAGCCATCGCGGCGGCGGCCACGGCCGATCTGGTCGGCACGTCGCTGCCCGCCGGCAATGTCACGCTGCTCGCGCCGATCCCGCGGCCGCGCAAGAATATCTTCGGAATTGGCCTTAACTATACCGAGCATGTCGCTGAATCGGCGCGCAGTCTCGACACGTCGAACGAATTGCCGCAACAGCCGGTGATCTTCTCGAAGCCGCCGACCGCCGTCGTCGCGTGGAACGACCCGATCCGCCATAATGCGAAGGTGACGCAGCAACTCGACTGGGAAACCGAACTGGCGGTGATCATCGGCAGCACCGCGCGCCACGTCGCCGAGGGCGACGCGCTCAATCATGTGTTCGGTTACACCGTCATCAACGACGTGTCGGCGCGCGACTGCCGACGCGCGGGGCAGTGGATCGTGTCGAAGGGGCAGGACAGCTTCGCGCCGATGGGACCGTGCATCGTCACGGCCGACGAAATCGGCGATCCGCACAACCTCAATATCCTGACGCATGTGAACGGGGTCGAGAAGCAGAACAGCAACACGCGCTTCATGTTGTTCAACGTGCCGCAACTGATCGCCGATATATCGAGCGTGATGACGCTCGAACCCGGCGATATCATCGCGACGGGCACGCCCGCAGGCGTCGGCGCGGGCCGCGATCCGCAGGAGTTCCTATGGCCCGGCGATGTCGTCGAATGCACCGTCGAAGGCATCGGCACGCTGCGCAACCCGATCGTCGCGGTCTGAGGCGCGCGACATGACACGTCCCATCCGCATCGGGCAGATCGTTCCGAGCTCGAACGTCACGATGGAAACCGAGATCCCGGCGCTGCTCCGCGCGCGCGAGGCGGTCGCGCCCGAACGCTTCACTTTCCACTCGTCGCGGATGCGGATGAAGAAGGTGACGAAAGAGGAACTCGCCGCGATGGACGCGGATTCCGACCGCTGCGCGCTCGAACTGTCCGACGCGGCGGTCGATGTGCTCGGCTATGCCTGCCTCGTCGCGATTATGAGCATGGGCGAGGGCTATCACCGAGCGTCCGAAGCACGGCTGCACCAGCGCACGGTCGAAAACGGCCATGCGGCGCCGGTCGTCACCAGCGCCGGTGCGTTGGTGGAAGGGCTGAAGACGCTGCAGGCGAAGCGCATCGCGCTCGTCGCGCCCTATATGAAGCCGCTGACCGAAATGGTCGTCGGTTATATTGCGAAGGAAGGCATCGAGGTCGCCGACTGGCTCGCGCTCGAAATCCCCGACAATCTGGAGGTCGCGGCGCAGGACCCGGCCAATCTGCTCGATCATTACAAGCGGCTTGATCTCACTGATATCGACGCGCTCGTGCTGTCCGCGTGCGTGCAGATGCCGTCGCTTCCCTCGGTGCAGCGGATCGAGGACGCGATCGGTTTGCCGGTCGTTTCGGCGGCGATCTGCACCGCGCACCAGATGCTCGCGCGTCTCGGGTTGCCGACCGAGGTTCCGGGCGCCGGGGCTCTGCTGTCGGGCCGCTATTGAAAAGGCGCTGGCCGACTTTTCGCGAGGCTTCGCTGCCCGCTTAATCGCCGTGGCTGCCTACCGTAAATTATGTAAAATACGAAGTATTTGCTGGCGGCGGGCGACCGGTTTGCGCGCCTGCTGTTGATCGACGGGGCTGATTATGATCCGCAACATGATTGAATTTTCATATAAATCCGAGTAAGAGATTGCGTGATTTTGCGCATTTTGCAGTAATTGGCGGGGGCTTGGGCTTCGATCCGGCGCTGCTTCGATAAGGTGGATAAGATGAGTCAACGTCGCTTCTCGGATCCGGTAGAGGAGCAGGACATTGCCGCCAGCACCGATCGCCGCGAAGGCGATCGCTATCGCACGGTCTGGCGGATCGCCAAGGTGATACGCAACGGCGACGCGGGCCTGTGGCGGGTCCGCAATATTTCCGATCGCGGGATGATGCTCGCGGCTGACGTTCCAATCGCCGTTGGTGAAAAGCTGGAAGTCGCGCTTTCGGATACGGTCGTGATCCGCGGCGAGGTCGTCTGGTCCGACGCGGGGCGATGCGGGGTGTCCTTCGATCAGGAAGTCGACGTCGCTCATGTGCTCAAGCAATTGGCGGCCGAGCAACGCGCCACCGGCTATCGCCAGCCGCGCCTGTCGTTGCAAACGAAGGCCGAGGCGGTGACCGACGAGGGCGCGGCGACGCCCATCGAACTGGTCGACCTGTCGCAGAATGGCGCCGGCTTCGTCCATGACGGCCATTTCGAGGTCGGCAGGGAGTTCGACCTCATACTCGCGGGTGGGGTCAAGCGCCGCGCCATCGTGCGCTGGTCGCGCGGCGGGCGCGGCGGGCTGTGGCTGACCCAGCCGCTTGACCGCGCCGACCTGGAAAGCATCCGCCGCTTCGAAAGTTAGCGCGCGATCAGATGTCCTCGACGAGCCGCCCATAGAGCTGCGGCCGGCGGTCGCGGAAGAAGCCCATGCCGGCGCGATGCTTCGCCGCGCGGTCGAGGTCGATCGTTTCGACGAGCACGCCCGTTTCGGCCGCGCCGAACGCCTGCGTCATGTCGCCCCATTCGTCGGTGATGAAGCTGTGGCCATAGAAATTGGCGTCGCCCTCGGGCCCGATGCGGTTCGCGGCGATCACCGGCATGCAGTTCGACACGCTATGCCCCTGCATCGCGCGGCGCCACATACGGCTGGTGTCGAGATCGACGTCATAGGGTTCGCTGCCGATCGCGGTCGGATAGAAGAGCAGTTCGGCGCCCATCAACGCCATCGTGCGCGCGCATTCGGGATACCATTGGTCCCAGCACACGCCGACGCCGATCCGCGTGCCGAACACGTCCCAGACCTTGAAGCCGGTGTTGCCGGGGCGGAAATAATATTTTTCCTCATAGCCGGGACCGTCGGGAATATGGCTCTTGCGATAGGTCCCCATGATTTCGCCGTCGGGGCCGATCATCGCGAGGGTGTTGTAATAATGCGGCCCGTCCTTTTCGAAATAGCTCGTCGGGATCGCGACCTTCAGCTTGGCGGCGAGCGCCTGCATGGCGATGACGCTCGGATGTTCGGCGGTCGGGCGGGCGGCGGCGAAAAGTTCCTCATCCTCGACCTGGCAAAAATAGGGGCCTTCGAACAGTTCGGGCGGCAGGATGATTTGCGCACCCTTCGCGGCCGCTTCCTCGACGAGCGCGGAGACGGCTTCGACATTCGGTTCGACGGGGCCGGGCAGGGGAAGCTGCAGCGCGGCGACGGTGATGGTGCGGGTCATGGCCTATCCGGTGTGCGGGAGTCGGGACGGAATATAGGGGGCTGCGCGCCCGATGCTAGCTCGGAACCTGCTGGCTCGAGCAATGGAAGCTGCCGCCGCCAACGATGATCCCGCGCGCGGGCACACCGACCGCGCGGCGGTCGGGGAAGAGCGCGGCGAGCGTATCGATCGCGGCCTGATCGTTCGCGACCCCGTAAGTCGGCACGACGACGGTCGTGTTCCCGATATAGAAGTTCATATAGCTTGCCGCCGCGATCTCGCCGCGGATTTCGACGCGGCCGGGCGAGGGGAGATCGACGATCTCGACCCCGCCGAAGGCTGCGGTGCGCGCGCGCGCGTCGGCGTAGATATGCGCGTTGGGATCGTCGTCGCCCGCCGCGACCGGCAGCGCGAGCCGCCCCTCGCCGACGAAGCGCGCCAGATTGTCGACATGGCCGTCGGTATGGTCGCCGACCAGCCCTTTGCCGAGCCACAGCAGCCGCTCGATGCCGAGCGACTGGTGCAGCCGTACCGCGATATCCTCGCGCGTCAGCGTCGGGTTGCGGTTGAGGTTGAGCAGGCATTCCTCTGTCGTGACGCAAAGCCCCGTGCCGTCGACGTCGATGCCGCCGCCTTCGAGCACCCAGTCCTGATCGTCGACCGGAAACCCGCTCGTCCGTGCCAGCGCCGCGCCGACTTCCTGATCGCCCGGCATGACGAATTTCTCGCCCCACCAGTTGAACCGGAAATTGCGGGCTCGGCGCGCCGCGCCCGTTCCGGCGATGATCGGCCCGGTATCGCGCAGCCAGATATCGCCCAGCGGTTGGATCAATATGCGCACGCCGGGATCGACGAGCGCGGCGGCGATGTCCGCCTGCCGCGTATCGTTGACCACCAGCCGCGCCTCTTCGCCGCGGCCGCCGTCGTGGACGGCATTGGCAAAGGCGGCGACGTCGCGCCGCCCTTCATCGATCGCGCCCGCCCACTCCTCGGCGAGGTGCGGGAAGCCGATCCAGACGGCGTCGTGCGGCGCCCATTCGGCGGGCATGCGGAAGGTCATCGACGCTCGTCCTCTCTCGTCATTGCGAGGAGCGAAGCGACGCGGCAATCCAGGGCGTGCATAAACCGCTCTGGATTGCTCGCTTCGCTCGCAATGACGAAACCCTACTTTGCCGTGGCGCGCGACTTGTCGCGGGCGGCGCGGAATTCGTCGCCCTCGACCCAGTTCGGCCATGCGTCGGTCATCGCCAGCATGCGGCCGGCGGCATAATAGAGGCGCAGGTCCGACATCATGCCGTCCCAGTTGGTGATCGCCTCATATTCGTCGCCCGGGGCGTGATAGCGGTTCTTTTCATAATCTTCGGCCGCCTTCTTGCCGGCCTCGACCCCGCCTTCGACGAGTTCGTCGCCGCTGCCGAAGTTGAACATCGGCACACCGAGCTTGGCGAAGCTGAAATGATCCGACCGGTAATAGAAGCCCTTTTCGGGGGTCGGTTCGGCCTTGACCGTGCGGCCCTCCATCTTGGCGAGCTTTTCGACATAGGCGTCGAGTTCGGACTTGCCGCCACCGACGACGACGATGTCCTTCGCCGGGCCGATCGCGTTGAGTGCGTCCATATTCACCCCGCCGACGGTCTGCGCGAGCGGGAAGATCGGGTTTTCGGCATAATATTTCGAACCGAGCAGCCCCGATTCCTCGGCGGTGACGGCGAGAAACACGATGCTGCGGTCGGGGGCGCCGGCCTTGTTGAAGGCCTGCGCGAGCGTCACGAGGCCGGCGATGCCGCTCGCATTGTCGACCGCGCCGTTGCAGATGTCGTCGCCATCGACCGGCGTGCAGCGGCCGAGATGATCCCAGTGGCCGGTGTAGAGGACATATTCTTGCGCGCGCTTGGCGCCCGGCAGGACGCCGATGACGTTGCGCGACATCTTCTTCGAAATCTCGTTATCGAAGCTGAAGCTTGCCTTCACGCCGGTCAGCGCGACGGGCTTGAACCCCTTCTTCTTGGCGGCTTCGCGCAGCGCGTCGAAATCCTGCCCGGCGCTCGCGAACAATTCCTTCGCCTTGGGAAGCTGGATCCAACCGTTGGCGACGGTCTGGTCGGCGCCGCCATTCTTGCTGTCGGCCAGATATTGCGTGCCGGTGTTGCTCGATTCGACGACGTTCCAGCCATAGGCGGCGGGTTCGGTGTCGTGGACGATCAGCACGGCGGCGGCGCCCTGCCGCGCGGCTTCCTCATATTTGTACGACCAGCGGCCATAATAGGTCATCGCGCGGCCGTTGAATTCGCCCTTGGCTTCCTTGGTCTGCCAGTCGGGGTCGTTGACGAGGACGACGACGGTCTTCCCCTTCACGTCGAGCCCGGCATAGTCGTTCCAGCCCTTTTCGGGGGCGTTGATGCCATAGCCGACGAAGACAACGTCGCTGTCCTTGACCGCGGTCTTCGGCTGCACGCGATAGCTGAACGCGACATAGTCCTTGGCATATTGCGCCGTGACCGGAGTCTTGCCGCCGGTGAAGCTCAGCGGGGTCGCGTTCTTCGCGGTGATCTCGACCAGCGGCACGTCCTGCGTCCACTTGCCGTTGTTGCCGGGCGTCAGCCCCGCTTCCTCATATTTCTTGATGATATAGGCGACGGTCTTTTCCTCGCCCTCCGTGCCGGGCGCGCGGCCCTCATAGGCGTCCGACGACAGTTCTTTCGTCACTTCCTGAAGCGTCGCGAGCGACAGTTCGGGGATTTCGACATCGGGAATGGCGACGGCGGAGGTCGCCGCCTTGTCGGAGGCGTTGCACGCGGCAACGGTCAGAAGGACCGCGAAGGCCGCGGTTGATCGGGGGAAGCGAAGCATGGAAATGTCCTTGGAAAGTTTCGTTTGCGACGATCGGGCTTGTGCCAGCGCGACGCGGCCGGCGCAACACCTCTTGCCGAACTTGCGCGGCATTCGTTCCTTGCAAAAACAATGCGCACCGCTCTAGCAGTCGAAGACTATGGGGTTTTGAATGGGGGATTTTCGATGCGGATTGGTTGGATTGGTTTGTCGCTTCTGTTTTTGGTGGCGGGAACGGCGCAGGCGCAGGAGGGTGATGCCGCGCGCCGGTTCGGTACGCTGCCGGGCGTGACCCAGGTCAGCCTGTCGCCCGACGGACAGCGCATCGCCTTTGTGGCGCCGAACAAGGGACAGGCGAACGATCTCTACGTCGTCGAGATCGCCGACGGCGCCGCGCCGCGGCGTATCTTGCGCGCGAGCGGCGATCCCGAAACCTTGCTGTGGTGCCGATGGTCCAGCGATGCGCGGATTCTCTGCCAGGTCGGTGGGCGCGAGGACTATGGCGGACAGATTTATGGTTTCACGACGCTGGTCGCCGTCGATGCCGCCGGCGGTAATACCAAGGTGCTCAGCACGCGGCGTGGACAGCATGCACGCGGCTATGACTTTCGCGGTGGCCGGGTCATCGACTGGCAGCCGGGAGAGGGTGGCAGCGTGCTGATGATGCGAAGCCATGTTCCCGAAAGCAATATCGGCTCGCTGATCACCAAGAATGACGAAGGCATGGGCGTCGATCTGGTCGACGTTACCAGCGGATCGATCACGGTCGTCGAAAAGCCGCGGCGCGACGCGGTCGAATACATCACAGACGGCAATGGGACGGTACGTGTGATGGGGACCCACAGCGCGGCGGGGCAGACGGGTTATCTGAGTGGGATGAAGCGCTATTTCTTCAGGCCCGCCGGCGGCGGCGACTGGGAGCCGCTGTCGACGGTCAACCTGCGTGCAAATGAAGGCTTCGATCCCGTCGCCGTCGATGCCGCGACCAACCGCGCGATCGGCTTTGCAAAGATGGACGGCCGCACCGCGGTCGTCGCGGTGAAGCTCGACGGGACGGGCAAGGGCGAAACCCTGTATCGCCATCCCGAAGTCGATGTCGACGGGCTGGTGCGCGTCGGCCGCGACCAGCGTGTCGTGGGCGCGACCTATGCTACCGACCGCCGCCAGATGGTAACGACCGACACCAAGGTCGCGGCGATGGCGAACTCGCTGTCGCGCGCGCTCGGTGGACGCCAAGTCTATTTCATCGATGCGTCGGCCGATGAATTGCAGTGGCTGCTGTGGGCCGGGTCGGACGTCGATCCGGGGCGCTATTATCGCTATACGCCGGCGGCAAAACAGCTTCGCCCGCTCCTTGAGGACCGGCCTCTGCTGTCGGCATTGACGCTCTCGCCGGTCGAGGCGATCCGCTATCCCGCTGCCGACGGCACGATGATCCCCGGTTATCTGACGCTCCCGCCGGGCCGCAGCGATGCCAAGGGCCTGCCGGCGATCGTGATGCCGCATGGCGGGCCGTCTTCGCGCGACGAATGGGGGTTCGACTGGCTCGCGCAATATTTCGCCCAAGCGGGTTTTGCGGTCGTGCAGCCCAATTATCGCGGCTCGTCGGGCTATGGCGACAAATGGTATCAGGACAATGGTTTCCAGTCGTGGCGCACCGCGATTGGCGATGTGACCGATGCCGGTCGCTGGCTGGTGAAAGAAGGAGCCGACCCCGCCAGGCTGTCGATCGTCGGCTGGTCCTATGGCGGCTATGCGGCGCTGCAATCGGGGGTTCTGGCGCCGGACCTGTTCAAAAAGATCGTCGCGATCGCGCCGGTGACCGACCTCGCGGAGCTGAAGGAGGAGGTCGAGCGCTACACCACGGGGGCGATCATGCGTGACTTCATCGGGTCGGGGCCGCATATTCGCGAGGGTTCGCCCGCGCAGAATGCTGCGAGTATCAAAGCGCCCGTGCTGATGTTTCACGGGACGCTCGATCAGAATGTCGATATCGAACAGTCGCGGATTATGAAGCGCGCGCTGGATTCGGCCGGAAAGCGGGTCGAGTTGATCGAATATCCGGGGCTGGCGCACGATTTGGGCGACAGCGATGCGCGCACCGCGATGCTGGCGCGCATTGCCGGGTTCCTGCCGCGCTGACGGGACGGAGGAAAATGCCGACGTCGATGCCGGTTCGCGGCCTGTGGACGATGGTCCTGTTTATGCTGGCTAGCCCGGTTCAGGCGCAGGAGCAGGACGCGGCCGCACGTTTCGGAGCCGTGGGCGCCATCGACAGCATCAGCCTGTCGCCCGACGGCGGCCAGATCGCGTTCATCTCCCCATCGACGCGCGGCGGCAACGATCTGTTCGTGGTCGGCACGAACGATGGCGCATCGCCACGGCGCATATTGCGAGCCAATGGCGCGCCGGAGTTTCTGTTCTGGTGCGACTGGGAAAGCCCCGCGCGCATCCTGTGCGGAACCGGCGGCCGGCAGACCGCGGGCCGGGACATCGTCCATTTCAGCCGGATGGTCGCGCTCGATTCCGATGGCGAAAATCGCATCTTCATCCGCGGCGAGAATCGCTATGTCCGATTTGGCAGCCAGCTGATCAACTGGTTGCCGGGCCAGGACAATCGCATCATGCTGATCAGCCCCGCGGGGGCGGTGAACAGCATTTCCACCTTCAACGACGACGAACGGCTGATCGAAGGGGCACGGACCTATGCGGTCGGCTATCTGACCGACGACGCCGGCCGGCTGCGCGTGCTGGTCAGCAACGCGCCCAGCGGAACCGGGATGGTCGACGAGACCTTCCGCTATTTCGCGCGGCCCGAGACCGGCGGTGCATGGCAGCCGCTGTCCGCCCATGACATCGCGACCGGCGAGGGATTCCGTCCGGTGTCGATCGAGGAGGGGACGAACCATGCCTTCGGTTTCGGCAAGGTCGATGGCCGGACGGCGATCCAGCGAATCGCGCTGGAGGGCGCGGCGAAGATCGAAACCATTTTCGCGCATCCCGAAGTCGATGTGTCGGATATTTTGCGGATCGGTCAGGGCGGCCGCGTGGTCGGCGCGGTCTATTCGACCGAAAAGCCGCACGCCGTTTATTTCGACCCGGGGATCAAGGCGCTGGCGGCGCAGCTCGAAACGGCGCTCGAGGGCCGCATGGTCCGCATCATCGACGCGACCGTCGATGAAAGCCGCTTTCTGCTATGGGCCGGGTCGGACACCGATGCGGGTCGATATTATCTGTTCGACGCGACCGCGAAGCGTCTGCGCCCGCTGTTGGTGGATCGACCGATGCTGGAGGGTGTCGCGCTGTCCGAAGTGCGGCCGATCAGCTATGCGGCGGCCGACGGCACGCGCATTCCCGCCTATCTGACCCTGCCGCCCGGCAAGACTGGCGTCGCCGGGCTGCCGGCGATCGTCATGCCCCATGGCGGCCCGTCGGCGCGCGACGAGTGGGGGTTCGACTGGATGGCGCAATATTTCGCGCAACGCGGTTTCGCAGTGTTGCAGCCCAATTTTCGCGGTTCGGCTGGCTATGGCGACGATTGGTATCAGCGCAATGGTTTTCAATCGTGGCGGACCGCGGTGGGAGACGTCGCCGACGCCGGGCGCTGGCTGGTCGCAGAGGGCGCGCCGGCCGGCCGGCTGTCGATCGTCGGTTGGTCCTATGGCGGCTATGCGGCGCTGCAATCGGGCGTCATCGCGCCGGATCTGTTCCAAAAGATCGTCGCCATCGCGCCGGTGACCGACCTGTCGCAGCTTCGCCGCGAAGAAAGCCGCTATACCTCGGGGCGGATCAAGCGCGATTTCATCGGCACGGGTCCGCATCTGCGCGAGGGATCGCCGGCCGAAAATGCGGGCCGGATCCACGCGCCGGTCTTGCTGTTCCATGGCACGCTCGACCAGAATGTCGAGATCGCGCAATCGAAAACCATGGTCCGCGCGCTCAAGGACGCAGGACGGCCGGTCGAACTGGTCGAATATCCCGGACTCGCCCACAGCCTCGGAACCGCGGCGGCGCGCACCGACATGCTGCGCCGCATCGACGCGTTTCTGGCCAAATAGGGTGGACAGCAAATGGGCGGCCCGTTGCGGAGCCGCCCACTTGATTCCAGCGATGCCGTCCGATCAGCGCGAATAGAATTCGACGACCAGGTTCGGTTCCATCTTCACCGGATAGGGCACTTCGTCGAGCGACGGAACGCGGACGAAGGTCGACTTGGTGCCGTCGATGGCGAGATATTCGGGCAGGTCGCGCTCGGGCAGGCTCTGCGCTTCGGCGACCAGCGCCATTTCCTGCGCCTTCTTGCCAAGAGTGACTTCATCGCCCGGCTTCACGAGGCGGCTCGCGATGTTGCACTTCACGCCGTTGACATAGACGTGGCCGTGGCTGACGAGTTGGCGCGCCGAGAAGATCGTCGGGGTGAACTTCGAGCGGTAGACGACGGCGTCGAGGCGGCGCTCGAGCAGGCCGATCAGGTTCTGACCGGTGTCGCCCTTCATGCGCGACGCTTCGAAATAATTCTTCTTGAACTGCTTCTCGGTGATGTCGCCGTAATAGCCCTTCAGCTTCTGCTTCGCGCGGAGCTGGATGCCGAAGTCCGACATCTTGCCCTTGCGGCGCTGACCGTGCTGGCCGGGGCCATATTCGCGGCGGTTGACCGGGCTCTTCGGGCGACCCCAGATGTTTTCGCCCATCCGGCGGTCGAGTTTATACTTGGCGCTCTGGCGCTTCGACATATGTCGTCTCCAATTTGCTGTGTGCCGAAGGATTTCGGCTCGTTCCCGGGTCGCACCATATGGAAGTCTCCATATGCGACCACCGCTTCACCGGGGTGCGGGGTCCATTGCGAAGGCGCGCGGTTAGACGGGGAGGGCGGCAAAGTCAAGCATCAAGCCGCGCGCTCGACAGCGGCGAAAAAGCCGTTAAAGGCAGCGCGCATGACGTCCGCCAAACTTCCCGAACCCAAACGTCCCGAACAGTGCGAAACCATGACCGAAGTCCGCGTCGGGGTCGATCAGGTCGACCGCGAACTCGTCGCGCTGCTCGTCCGCCGCTTCGGCTATATGGATGCCGCCGCCCGGATCAAGACCGACCGCGACACCGTTCGCGACGAGGCGCGCAAGGCCGAGGTGCTGGGCAATGTCGCGCGCGAGGCCGAAGCCGCCGGGCTGGAGCCCGAGCGGCTGCGTGCGGTGTGGAACGAGCTTGTCGAGCAGTCGATCGCCTATGAGGCGGTCCAGTGGGACCGGCTGCGCGCCGATCGCTGATCTGGCCGTGGTGCGTAGCCGTCTGGCTGCCGGTCTCACTGCCTTTTCTTGACGCGGCCCAGCGCCGTGACAATTCCGTGCATCATACGGATGTCATTATAAGACCAGCCCGTCTTGGTCAGCGCGGTGCGCAAGGTCCGCAGCGTCATTTCGCGTCGTTCGGGCGGAAAGAAATAGCCGCTCTTGTCGAGGTCGCGGACCAGATGCTGGACGAATTCCTCGAGCTCGCCGTGCGGCGCCGGGGGATCGAGCGGCACGTCGGGCGGGCTCGCGAGTGCGACGCCTTTCGACCATTCATAGGCGAGCAGGATGACCGCTTGCGCGAGGTTCAGCGAGGCGAATTCGGGATTGATCGGTACGGTGACGATCTTGTGCGCGAGGGCGACGTCGTCGGTTTCGAGCCCTGAGCGTTCGGCGCCGAAGACATAGGCCGAGCGGCCTGCGCTGGCGTGGACTTCGCGCGCTGCCGCCTCGGGGGTCAGCACCGGCTTGGTGACGCCGCGCTTGCGCACGGTGGTCGCATAGACGGTCGTGCAATCGGCGACGGCATCGGCGAGCGTATCGAACACCTGCGCTTCGGCCAGCACATTATCGGCGCCCGACGCCGCGGGTCCGGCATCGGGGTTGGGCCAGCCATCGCGGGGGCTCACGAGGCGCAGTTCGGTCAGCCCGAAATTGAGCATCGCGCGCGCCGCCTTGCCGATATTTTCGCCAAGCTGCGGACGGACGAGGACGATGACGGGGGGCGGGGCGGCCGCGGTCATTTGATCGGCCGCGCCGCCTCGGTGATCGTCGAGGCGAATTCCTCGAAATCCTTGGCTTCGGTGAAATCGCGATAGACGCTGGCAAAGCGGATATAGGCAACATTGTCGAAGCCCTTGAGTGCTTCCATCACCATCGCGCCGATTTGCTGCGCCTGCACTTCGCTTTCGCCCGAGGTTTCGAGCTGGCGCTGGATTCCCGACACCAGCCGTTCGATGCGCGCGCCGTCGATCGGCCGCTTGCGGCACGCGATCTGGACGCTGCGCATCAATTTCTCGCGGTCGAAGGGCTCGCGCGTCCCGCCGGCCTTGAGCACCGCGACTTCGCGCAGCTGGATGCGCTCGAAAGTGGTGAAGCGCGCGCCGCAATCCTCGCACTGGCGGCGGCGACGGATCGCCGCGCCGTCCTCGGTCGGACGGCTATCCTTCACCTGACTGTCTTCATGTCCGCAATAGGGGCAGCGCATCGGTCAGCGTTTCACCCGCGTGTGGAGCGCCACCGCGGCGCCGGCCAGCAGGCCGACGGGCCACGATACGACGGGCAGCACGGCGCCGATGACGGCACCGACGGCGCCGCCGGTCAACACCGGGCGCGTCGAGGGATGGCCCATGCCTTGCTTGCCCATCGCCTTGACCTCTTCGATCGAGAGTTCGACCAGCGTCGGTTCCTCGGGGTGCTGCCGCGCCATAGCTATTACTCCAGCTTCTATCATTCTTCCGATTCCTTTTTTTCGGGACCGGTGATTTCTTCCAAATCGCTGGCTGTTCAGCGGGTCAACCGTTTGTACAATACATAACCGCCGCCTAAAACAGCGCCCATAGATATCGTAACGAACGGAATGGCTGGAGCAATGACAGCTCCTAGGGCCGCGCCCGCGACAACTTTTTGTACATCCTTATTTTTAATGGTGTCCAACGCCAGCACTTTCGCTTCAACCGCCGTTCCCTGCGCGAAAGTCGAAACGGCGCTTTTTACTGTTTCTGGTTCGACCACGTTGACGCTTTGCCCGCACTCGCTGCAGAATTTCGCATCCGCGAACAATGGATTCCCGCATCCAGTGCAGCCGTTCGTTGCGATTTCGACTTCGCTCAATTTACGCTCCGTAAATGGGGAAGCGTTCGCACAAAGCGCGGACGCGGCCCCGGACATTCGCCTCGACGTCGGCGTCGCCATGTTCGCCCTTGTCGCGCAAGGCTTCGAGCACGTCGGCGACCATATCGCCGATTTCCTCGAACTCGGCGATGCCGAAGCCGCGCGTCGTGCCCGCGGGCGACCCGACGCGAATACCGCTGGTCTTGACCGGCGGCAGCGGGTCGAAGGGGACGCCATTCTTGTTGCAGGTGATCGCGCTGCGCTCGAGCGCCTCGTCGGCGTCGCGGCCGGTGATGCCGAGCGGACGCAGGTCGATGAGCGCGAGGTGCGTGTCGGTGCCGCCCGCGACGACGTCGGCGCCGCGCGCCTTCAGCCGGTTCGCGAGCGCCTGCGCATTGGCGATCGTCGCCTTGGCATAATCCTTGAAATCGGGGCGCAGCGCCTCGCCGAACGCCACGGCCTTCGCCGCGATGACGTGCATCAGCGGGCCGCCCTGCAGCCCGGGGAAGACCGCCGAATTGATCCGCTTCGCGATCGCTTCGTCATTGGTCAGGATCATGCCGCCGCGCGGGCCGCGCAGCGTCTTGTGCGTCGTCGTGGTGACGACATGCGCATGCTCCATCGGCGAGGGATGCGCGCCGCCGGCGACGAGGCCGGCGAAATGCGCCATATCGACCATCAGCAGCGCGCCGACATCGTCGGCGATGGCGCGGAAGCGCGCGAAGTCGAGCGTGCGCGGATAGGCCGATCCGCCCGCGATGATCAGCGAGGGGCGATGCTCCTTCGCCAGCGCCTCGACCTGGTCGAAATCGACGAGATGGTCGTCGGGGCGCACGCCATATTGCACGGCATTATACCATTTGCCCGACATCGCGGGCGGGGCGCCGTGGGTCAGGTGACCGCCGGCGTCGAGGCTCATGCCCATGATCGTCGCGCCGGGCTTGGTCAGCGCGAGCATCACGGCGCCGTTCGCCTGCGCGCCCGAGTGCGGCTGGACATTGACGAAGCCCGCGGCGAACAGCTGCTTCGCGCGGTCGATCGCGAGGGTTTCGACCTCGTCCGACGGCGCACAGCCCTGATAGTAACGGCGGCCGGGATAGCCCTCGGCATATTTGTTGGTGAAGACCGATCCCTGCGCTTCGAGCACCGCTTTCGAAACGATATTCTCCGACGCGATCAGCTCGATCTGATATTGCTCGCGTTCGAGCTCATGCTTCATCGCCGCCGCAACCGCGGGGTCGACCATGCCGACGCCGTCGGTGAAATAGCCGGCCGATTTGATGGGCTTGTCGAGGGTTTCTGTGGTCATCGGCTGGTCTCCAGTTGCGGCGGATTCGAAAGCTTGTCGACGCGGCGCGCGTGGCGGTCGCCGGCGAATTCGGTGGTCAGGAAAGCGTCGAGGCACGCTTTCGCCATGTCGATGCCGGTCAGGCGCGCGCCCATCGCGATCACGTTCGCGTCATTATGCTCGCGCGACAGCTTTGCCGACAGTGGTTCGCCGACCAGCGCGCAGCGCGCGGCGGGGTTGCGGTTGACCGAAATAGAAATGCCGATGCCTGATCCGCAGAGCGCAACGCCGCGTGTCGCGCGGCCGTCGGCGATGGCTTGGCCAAGGGCGTAGCCGAAATCGGGATAATCGACGCTGTCGGGGCCGTTGGTGCCGAGATCCTCGACTTCGTGGCCGGCTTCGCGAAGCCAGTCGGCAAGCGCGGCCTTGAGCTCGTAAGCGGCGTGGTCGGAGGCGATGGCAATGCGCATGATGCGGCTCCCGCGGGGGTCAAGGGAATCGATGAGCGCCCTTTAGGCGAAGCCGCGCGGATTGGCCATAAGCGAGGTGGCAAATTTGTGACGGCGTCGATAAAGCCGCCCCATGTCCGACACGATCATGTCCATCCTGATGCTGACCGGCGTGCTGCTCACCGGCGGCGCGATCTTCGTCTTTCGCAAGGGCGACCGCCGCCGCGCGCTGCTGATGCTGATTGCCGCGCTGGTGATGTTCGCCAATGTCGCGGTGTGGCTGGTGCCGGTGAAATAGCCTTATCGTCATTGCGAGCGAAGCGAAGCAATCCAGAGCGGTTTTACGCCGCCCCTGGATTGCCGCGTCGCCTTCGGCTCCTCGCAATGACGAGGCTGCCAAACTCAGCGGATCGGCGAATCGGGGGCGAGCCGCATATCCAGATAATTGTCGAGCGACTTCATCAACTGGTCGAGCTCATGTTCGAAGAAGTGATTGGCGCGCGGAATCTCGTCGTGATGGATCGTGATGCCCTTTTGCGTGCGCAGCTTGTCAACCAGCTTCTGCACCGCGCCCGGCGGCACGATCTCGTCCTGCCCGCCCGCGACGATGATGCCCGACGAGGGACAGGGCGCGAGGAAGCTGAAGTCGTACATGTTCGCCGGCGGCGCGACCGACAGGAAGCCGCGGATTTCGGGGCGGCGCATCAACAGCTGCATGCCGATCCACGCGCCGAAGCTGAAGCCGGCGATCCACGTCGTCTGCGCCTCGGGATGGATCGACTGCACCCAGTCGAGCGCCGAGGCGGCGTCACTCAGTTCGCCGATGCCATTGTCGAAGGTGCCCTGGCTGCGGCCCACGCCGCGAAAGTTGAAGCGCAGCACGGCAAAACCGCGCGCGACGAAGCTCTTGTACATCGCCTGCGTGATGCGGTCGTTCATCGTGCCGCCGCCCTGCGGATGCGGATGCAGGATCAGCGCGACCGGTGCGCGCGGGCGCGGCGGGGGCGAGAAGCGGCCTTCGATGCGGCCCTCGGGACCGGGGAAAATGACGTCGGGCATGGGCGCACCTTTATGTTTTGAGGCTTGCCACCGATTCGCCGAAGGGCGGGGTGGCGGAGCGAAGTTGGCGCCTATATAGAAAAAGGGTCGCAACTTGCAACTTTTGCGAATCGCTCGCAATAAGGACTTTCTCCCGGGATGATTTACCTCGATTACCAAGCCACGACGCCGCTCGCTCCCGAGGCGCGCGAGGCGGTGCTGCGCTGGCTTGAAGGGGCCGGGGAGGGCGACGGTTTCGCCAACCCGTCGAGTACGCACAAGGGCGGCCGCGCCGCCGCCGCGGCGGTCGAGGTCGCGCGCGACCAGGTCGCGGCGCTGCTACCAAAGGGCGGGCGCACCTTCTTCACCTCGGGCGCGACCGAAGCGCTCAACTGGGCGCTGCTGCGCGGCGCGGAGATCATGCCGGGCGGCGTCGCGGGGCTCAGCATCGAACATGCCGCGTCGCTGCAATGCCTCGAACGACTGAATGCGAATATCCTTCCGGTCGATGGCGCGGGGCTGGCGCTGCCGCCCGACGAGGCGTTGATCCCCGAGGGCGGCATCGTCGCGACGATGCTGGTCAACAACGAGGTCGGCACGATCCAGCCGATCGCCGAATTCGCCGCCGCCGCGCACGCGAAGAACAGCCTGCTGCTCTGCGACGCGGTGCAGGGCTATGGCCGCGTCACAATCCCCGACGGCCCCGACCTGATCGCGATTTCGGCGCACAAGATCCACGGGCCGAAGGGTATCGGCGCGCTGTGGATCAAGGACGGCGTCGATCTGCCGCCGCTGATGTTCGGCGGGGCGCAGGAACATGGGATGCGCTCCGGCACTGTCTCGCCCGCCCTGTGCGCCGGCTTCGGCGCCGCCGCCGCGCTCGCCGCCGAGCGTTTCGATGCCGATGCCGAGCATGTCGAGCGGCTCTGGCCGCTCGCGCGCGACATGCTCCCCGAATGGACGATCAACGGCGATGCGAACCGCCGCTACCATGGCAACCTCAACGTCCGGCGCGAGGGCGTGAACGGCCTCCGCCTGATGTCCGATGCACGCAACGTCGCCTTCTCGCTCGGCAGCGCATGCGGCAGCGGGTCGGGCAAGGTCAGCCATGTGCTGCGCGCGATGGGCGTCAGCGAGGCCGATGCGCGCGCCTCGATCCGGCTCGGCTGGGGGCGCTACACGACCGAGGCCGAGTTGCGCGAGGGCTTGACCGCCATCAAGGATGCCGCGCGCCTGCAGGGGGTGAACTGATGCGCGTCACTTTCATCCACGCCGACGGCAAAGGGCGAACCGAGGCCGAAGCCGAGCCCGGTTCGATCCTGCTCGACGTGGCGCAGGCGCACCTGATGCCGCTCGAAGGCACGTGCGAGGGGCAGATGGCCTGCTCGACCTGCCACGTCATCATCGCGAAGGAGGATTTCGACCGCCTGCCACCGGCGAGCGAGATGGAAGAGGATATGCTCGACCTCGCCGCCGGGGTGCGGCGAACGAGCCGGCTTTCGTGCCAGATCGTGCTGACCGCCGAATTGGACGGCCTGACGGTGCACATACCCGCCGAAAGCCGCAACATGCAGGGGCCGCGTTAGCCCATTTCCGTCATCCCGGCGAAGGCCGGGATCTCGCCGTTTCGTCAGGGCGCAAGGTCGAGATCCCGGCCGTCGCCGGGATGACGATATGGATGGTAAGGCCAGAGCTTGCATTTCGCCTCGTCCGCGGCCATATGCGCCGCGGAAGTCGGGCGGACGTGGTCTTCGCCAACCCGGTCAGGTCCGGAAGGAAGCAGCCGCAACGAATTCGCCGCGGGTCGTTCCGGCTTCCACCCATTTCCCCCTTCGACAAGACCGCGGCGCGCCCCTAAGACGGGGCCATGGACGATTCCGCCGACGACGAAACCCCGCTGCTGGGAATGGACCTGCCCGAGACGGCGCCGCAGGCGTCTTCAGGCCCGTACCGCGTTCTTGCCCGCAAATATCGTCCGCAGACCTTCGCCGAGCTGATCGGGCAGGATGCGATGGTGCGCACGCTCGGCAATGCGATCGCGCGCGACCGGCTGGCGCATGCCTTTCTGATGACGGGGGTGCGCGGGGTCGGCAAGACGTCGACCGCGCGCCTGATCGCCAAGGCGCTGAACTGCATCGGCCCCGACGGGCAGGGCGGGCCGACGATCGATCCGTGCGGGGTGTGCGAACCGTGCCGCGCGATCACCGAAGGGCGGCATATCGACGTCATTGAAATGGACGCCGCGTCGAACACCGGCGTCGACGATGTGCGCGAGATTATCGAGGCGGTGCGCTACGCCGCGGTGTCGGCGCGTTACAAGATCTACATCATCGACGAAGTGCACATGTTATCGCGTAACGCCTTCAATGCGCTTCTGAAAACGCTGGAAGAGCCGCCGCCGCACGTCAAATTCCTGTTCGCAACGACCGAAGTCAACAAGGTGCCGGTGACGGTGCTGTCGCGCTGCCAGCGCTTCGACTTGCGCCGGATCACCCCCGACATGCTGTTCGCGCATTTCAGCGCGATCCTGCAAAAGGAAGGCGTGGAGGCCGAGGCACCCGCGATCTGGCTGATCGCCAATGCCGCCGAGGGGTCGGTGCGCGACGGGCTGTCGATCCTCGATCAGGCGATCGCCCACGCCGACCTTGATGGCGGCGGCAAGATCGGCGCGGATCAGGTGCGCGTCATGCTCGGCCTGTCCGACCGTTCGGCGATCGGCCAATTGATGGCGACGATATTGGACGGCGACGCGGGCGGGGCGATCGATCTCGCCCGCGCGCAATATGCGCTCGGCATCGAGCCCGTCGCGATGGTGCGCGGGCTGATGGACCTGACCCACGCGATCACGCTGGCGAAAGTGTCGCGCCACGATGACCCCGCGCTCGCCGCGGCCGACCGCGAACGCATCGGCGACTGGGCGCAGAAGCTCGGTTTCGCGCCGCTCAATCGGCTGTGGCAGTTGCTGCTCAAGGGGCATGACGAGGTGCTTCGCGCGAACAATCCGCTCGAGCATCTCGAGATGCTGCTGCTGCGCGTGATTTACGCCGCCTCGATGCCCGATCCGGGCGAACTCGCGAAGCTGCTCGAAAAGGGCGGTGTCCCGGCGACGCCGATGGTGGCGCCCGCCGCACCGGCGGCACAGGGCGATACCGTCGCCGCGCTTCCCGTCGATGCGCCCGCAGCCGAAACCCCGGCGTCCGCGCTGACCATCGCGCAGATCCATCAGCTTCTCGAAAGCGCGGGTAATCATCAGCTTGCGTTGCAAGTCTATGATCATCTCCAGCTTCTCCAGCTCGAACCCGGCCTGATCGTCCATGCGGCGGCGCCCGCGCTCGACGGCGATTTCGCGCGGCGGGTGGGTGAGGCGCTGCTCAAGGAGACGGGAAGCCGCTGGCAGGTTCGCGTGGGCGAAGGCGATGCGCGCCCGAGCCTGGGGCAGATGAAGGCTGCGAAGCTCGCCGACAATGGCGCGCGGATTCGCGAACTGCCCGTCGTGAAGGCCGCCTTGGCCGCTTTTCCCGACGCGAGACTTGTCGAGGACGACGACAATCGCCATAGGTCGAACCCATGAAATCGATCGAAGAAATGATGAAGGCGGCGCAGGAAGCCGCCGCCACCGTGCAGGCGCAGATGCAGGAGGCGCAAGCGAAGCTCGACAGCGTCGAGGTCGAAGGTGTCTCGGGTGGCGGGCTCGTGAGGATTTTGGCGAGCGCCAAGGGCCGGATCAAGTCGATCAGCATCGACGACAGCCTGATCGTTCCGTCTGACAAGCAGATGCTCGAAGACCTGCTCGCCGCCGCGTTCAACGACGCGCGCGAAAAGGCCGATGCGGCGAGCAACGAGGAAATGGGCAAGATGACGAGCGGTCTGCCGCTCCCCCCGGGCTTCAAACTGCCTTTTTGAGCCGGCTCCAACCCCGGTTAAGATCGCGCTGTTCAGCGCAGCGACATTGAATGCGTGCGAAGTTACGCCATATTAGCGACGAACCACCTATAAGAAGGGCGGTGCGCCCGGTCGCGGGGCCCGTCCAGGAGCCGTAATGACGCAATCCTATCCTCTTCTTCCGCTGCGTGACATCGTCGTTTTTCCGCACATGATCGTGCCCTTGTTCGTCGGCCGCGACCGCTCGGTCGCCGCGCTCGAAGCCGCGATGGAAAGCGACAAGGAGATATTCCTCGTCGCGCAACTCGATCCGGGCGAGGACGATCCGCAGCGCGACGATCTCTACGACGTCGGCGTGATCGCCACCGTGCTCCAGCTTCTGAAGCTGCCCGACGGCACCGTCCGCGTGCTCGTCGAAGGCAAGGAGCGTGCGAAGCTGCTAGCGCTCACGACCGAAGACAAGGCCGTGATGGCCAGCGTCAAGTCGATCGGCGATACCATCGACGACAGCGTCGATACCGCCGCGCTGATGCGCTCGGTCGTCGATCAGTTCGAAAATTACGCCAAGCTCAACAAGAAGATGCCCGCCGAAACCGCGGTGCAGCTGTCGCAGATCGAGGACGCCTCGCGCCTCGCCGATTCGGTTGCGGGCAATCTCAACATCAAGGTTTCCGACAAGCAGGCGCTGCTCGTCGAGGATGCGCCGTCGAAGCGGCTCGAAATGGTCTTCGCCTTCATGGAAGGCGAGCTTGGCGTGCTGCAGGTCGAAAAGAAGATCCGCGGCCGCGTGAAGCGCCAGATGGAAAAGAGCCAGCGCGAATATTATCTCAACGAACAGTTGAAGGCGATCCAGCGCGAGCTGGGCAATGACAATGGCGAGGGCGGCGACGACCTGGCCGAGCTGCAGCTCAAGATCGACAGCCTCAAAATGTCGAAGGAAGCCAAGGCGAAGGCGCAGGCGGAACTCAAGAAGCTGCGCGCGATGGCGCCGATGTCGGCCGAGGCGACCGTCGTCCGCAACTATCTCGACACGCTGATCGGCCTGCCTTGGGGCAAGAAGTCGAAGCTCAAGAAAGATATCGCCAAGGCGCAAGCCGTCCTCGACGACGACCATTATGCGCTCGAAAAGGTCAAGGACCGGATCGTCGAATATCTTGCGGTGCAGGCGCGCACCAACAAGCTGAAGGGGCCGATCCTGTGCCTCGTCGGCCCTCCGGGCGTCGGGAAGACCTCGCTCGGCCGTTCGATCGCGAAGGCGACGGGGCGCGAATTCGTGCGCCAGTCGCTGGGCGGCGTACGCGACGAAGCCGAAATCCGCGGTCACCGCCGTACTTACATCGGCTCGCTGCCGGGCAAGATCGTGACGAACCTGAAAAAGGCCGGCGCGATGAACCCGCTGTTCCTGCTGGACGAGATCGACAAGCTCGGCCAGGATTTCCGCGGCGATCCGGCGTCGGCGCTGCTCGAAGTGCTCGATCCCGAACAGAATGCGAAGTTCCAGGACCATTATCTGGAAATCGACGTTGACCTTAGCGACATCATGTTCGTCACCACCGCGAACTCGCTCAACCTGCCGCAGGCGCTGCTCGACCGCATGGAGATCATCCGGCTCGAAGGCTATACCGAGGACGAGAAGGTCGAGATCGCCAAGCTCCACCTGATCGCGAAGCAGGTCGAGGCGCACGGGCTGAAAACCGGCGAATTCGAGCTGACCGAAGAGGGGCTGCGCGACCTTATCCGCTATTACACCCGCGAAGCCGGCGTCCGTACGCTCGAGCGCGAGATTGCGCGTCTGGCGCGCAAGGCGCTGCGCCGCATTCTTGAGGGCAAGGCGGAAAGCGTCACGGTGACGCCCGACAATCTTTCCGAATTCGCGGGCGTGCGCAAATTCCGCCACGGGATGGGCGACCTGGAGGACCAGGTCGGCGCCGTCACCGGGCTGGCATGGACCGAGGTCGGCGGCGAATTGCTGACGATCGAAGCGGTGACGGCATCGGGCAAGGGCCAGGTTCGCACCACCGGCAAGCTCGGCGAAGTGATGACCGAATCGGTGCAGGCGGCGCTGTCCTTCGTAAAGGCGCGCGCGCCGGCTTACGGCATCAAGCCCAGCCTGTTCGCGCGCAAGGACATCCATATCCACTTGCCCGAGGGCGCGGTGCCGAAGGACGGCCCGTCGGCCGGCGTCGGCATGGTCACCGCGATGATCTCGACGCTGACCGGGATCGCGGTGCGCCGCGATGTCGCGATGACTGGCGAAGTCACGCTGCGTGGCCGCGTCCTCGCGATCGGGGGCTTGAAGGAAAAGCTGCTCGCGGCGCTTCGCGGCGGCATCAAGACAGTGCTGATTCCCGAGGAGAATGAAAAAGACCTCGTTGAAATCCCAGCGAATATCACGAGCGAGCTCAAGATCATCCCGGTCAGCCACGTCGATCAGGTGCTGGCGGAGGCGCTGGTGTCGCCGGTGGTTCCGATCGAGTGGACCGAGGCCGACGAGCTTGCCGCGTCGCCGCCGGTTCCGCCCGGAAGCGACCCCGAAACGACGATTCGGCACTGACGCGTCGCCGCTTGACGGCGTTTCACCCCAAATTCGTCGCAAAATCGACGTTTTGGAACGTTTTTCGCCCTTTTTTGCTTTGACAAGACGGGGGCAAACATCGTTAGTGACGCGCCATGGCTTCGGGCCATGAGAATCATTCAACCATAATGCAGGGGTTCCTTAGGCATGAACAAACAAGACCTGATCGCCGCCGTCGCCGATTCGAGCGGCCTGACCAAGGGTGATGCCAGCAAGGCCGTGGAAGCCGTCTTCGACGCGATCACCGGCTCGCTGAAGAAGGGCGGCGAAGTCCGTCTCGTCGGCTTCGGCACCTTCGCGGTCAGCAAGCGCAAGGCATCGACCGGTCGCAACCCGCGCACCGGCGAAACGATGACCATCGCGGCGTCGAACCAGCCGAAGTTCAAGGCCGGCAAGGCCCTCAAGGATGCCGTCAACTAAGCCCGGCCGCGCCTTTTGGTAAAAACATCTCGGGCCGTGGCGCAAGCTGCGGCCCGATTTGCATTGCCAGCGAAGTTTGGCGTGAAATCGGGCAAATGGGCGTTGCATTCACCGCGCCAGCGGCTATGGACGTTCGGCTTTCGGACGCCGGGCTTTGGCCCGTACCGGAACGGGCGCGTAGCTCAGCGGTAGAGCACACCCTTCACACGGGTGGGGTCACAGGTTCAATCCCTGTCGCGCCCACCATGACCCCCCGTTGGGCCATGGTGGAACCCAAACCGCGGCTGACCCGCCCATTCATCGCCTATTCAATGCTTTCGCGTTAGAGAAACGGCCATGACCCGCATTTTGACCCTTTCGCTGATCTCCGCGCTGCTCCTGTCGGCAGGGGCGCCCGCGGTCGCGCGCGGCGACCGCAATCGCGACCAGGACAATCTGCGCGAAGCGGCGGCGCAGGGACAGGTGGTCCCGCTGGGCAAGCTGGTCGCCGACATCCGCTCGCGCGCGCCTTATAACGACATGACCTATCTCGGCGGGCCGCAGTTCGATGCAGGACGGATGCTCTACAAGCTTAAATTCATGGACGGCAGCCAGGTCGTCGTCGTCTATGTCGATGCCCGCACGGGCCGGATCGTCGGCCGCAAACCCTGATAATTCCAAAGGCCGCCCGTTTCGTCGCAACGAGATTTTGCGATGGACGTTCGGACTTGATACACAGTCGAAACATGCGGCCGCCCTTGTTCGGTTTCGCAAAGGAAAGGCGCCTGAATGCGGATTTTGATTGTCGAGGACGAACCCACGCTGGGCCCGCAGCTCAAAGCGACGCTGGAGGGGGCGGGCTATGCCGTCGATCTCGCGACCGACGGCGAGGACGGGCATTTCCTGGGCTCGACCGAAACCTATGACGCGGCGATCCTCGATCTCGGTCTCCCCGAAATCGACGGGCTGACCGTGCTCGACCGCTGGCGGCGCGAAAAGCGCAATTTTCCGGTGCTCGTCCTGACCGCGCGCGACAGCTGGTCGGACAAGGTCGCGGGGCTCGATGCCGGCGCCGACGATTATCTGGCAAAGCCCTTCCAGACCGAGGAACTGATCGCTCGGCTGCGCGCGCTGATCCGCCGCGCCTCGGGCAATGCGTCGAGCGAGCTGATCGCGGGCGACGTCCGCCTCGATACGCGCTCGGGCCGCGTCACGCTCGCCGGCGAGCCCGTGAAGCTGACCGCGCAGGAATATAAGTTGCTGTCCTATCTGCTCCATCACAAGGGCAAGGTCGTGTCGCGCACCGAGCTGATCGAGCATATCTACGATCAGGATTTCGACCGCGATTCGAACACGATCGAGGTGTTCGTCACGCGCATCCGCAAGAAGCTCGGTGCCGACATTATCACGACGATCCGCGGGCTCGGCTACCAACTCGACGATCCGCAATAAGCGATGTCGAAGGCTGACGTCGCCCCGGCGGTCGAATCCGATCCCGATGCGGCAATCAAGCCCATAGCCTTGTCGGGCCGCATGACCGGTTCGCTGGCGCGGCGCATGATCGCGATTGCGGCCTTGTGGATTTCGGTGTTGCTGATCGGTGGCGGCTTCGCGCTCGACCAGGTGCTGAAGACCGCGATCACGCGCAATTTCGATTCGGGCCTCGAATATGTGCTGATCGCAATGATCCGCTCGTCGGAAATCGGCCCCGATGGCGAGGTGCGGCTGATCGAGCCGCTCGGCGACCAGCGTTTCCTCGAACCCTATAGCGGCCTCTATTGGCAGATCAGCGGGGGCGGGCAGGAGCCGTACCGCTCGCGCTCGCTGTGGGAGCGCAGCTTGACGGCGCCGACACCGCATGTCGACAACCAGATCCACACCTATGACAGCATCCAGTTCCCCGACGAGGAATTGCGCGTGCTCGAACGCAACGTCATCCTGCCGGGCAGCGCGACCAATTGGCGATACCAGATCGCGCAATCGCGCGAGGCGCTCGACGCACAGGTCAGCGCGGTGCGGCAGACGCTGATCCCCAGCCTTGCGCTGCTCGGGCTCGGCCTCATCATCCTCGCGGCGCTCCAGACCTTTTACGGCCTGTGGCCACTGCGCCATATCCGGCGCGCGATCGCGGCGATGCGCGGCGGGCAGAGCCGCCGCGTCAGTGCGCCGCTGCCGCTCGAGGTGCAGCCGATGGTCGACGAGCTCAACGCGCTGCTCGCGCATAATGAGAAACAGGCCGAGGAAGCGCGGCTTCACGCCGGCAACCTCGCCCATGCGCTGAAAACGCCGCTCACCGTGCTCGTCAACAGCGCGACCAGCTCGGAAACCGAGCTGGCCGAAACGGTGCGGCGCGAGGCGGCGACGATGCAGCGGCAGGTCGATCATCATCTCGCCCGCGCCCGCGCGGTCGGGCGCCGCGGCGCCGCGCAGGCGCGCGCGACCGTGTGGGACAGCGTCGGCAGCGTGTCGCGCGCGGTCGCTGCGCTTTACCCCGAGGTGCGGCTCGATGCGGCGGGCGACAAGAGCGTCATCGTGCGCGTCGAGCGGCAGGATCTCGACGAACTCATCGGCAATCTGCTCGAAAACGCCGCGAAATATGGCGGCGGGAGCGTCTTCGTGACGGTCGGTCGCGAAGGCGATATGGCCGAGATATTGATCGAGGACGACGGCGCCGGCATCTTGCCGGCCGACCGCGACCGCGTGGTCGATCGCGGCGTGCGGCTCGACAGCGGCAAGCCGGGGACCGGCCTCGGTTTGGCGATCGTGCGCGACGTCGCGGAGATTTACGGCGGGGATATCACGCTGGAAGAGAGCGAGGATCTGGGTGGGCTGCTCGTGCGGCTGCGCCTGCCGGCGGGATAGCATCCGCTTTGGGGTGGGGAGCTGCCATAGCCCTCTCCCCTTCAGGGGAGAGGGTTGGGAGAGGGGGTCGAAGCGGCTCATGCCCCTCTCAACTTCGGCTAGCCGGTAAAACCGGCAAGCCTTCGTATCTCTCCCCTGAAGGGGAGAGAGCAATTACGCTTCGGCCGCAATCGGTCGAAAACCGCCGCTTCCTTTTAAGTCGCCGTCACCTCCAGCCCGCGCTGCACACCCGGACGTGCCAGTCCCGCATCCAGCCAGCGTTGGACGTGCGCGAACCGCTCGAACCCGACGATCTCGGCGGCGTCGTAAAATCCGGTCAAATTGCGCACCCAGCCGAGCAGCGAGATGTCGGCGATGCTGTAATCATCGCCCATCACCCAGTGGCGGTTTGCCAGCCGCCCGTCGAGCACGCCGAGCAGCCGCGCGGATTCGGCCGCGTAGCGATCGCGCGGGCGCTTGTCCTCATATTCGCGGCCGGCGAATTTGTGGAAGAAGCCGAGCTGGCCGAACATCGGCCCGACGCCGCCCATCTGCCACATCACCCACTGGATCGTCTCGTAACGCGCGGCCGGATCGGCCGATAGAAACTGCCCGCTCTTGTCGGCGAGATAGATAAGGATCGCGCCCGATTCGAACAGCGCGAGCGGTTTGCCGCCCGGTCCCGCGGGGTCGTAGATCGCCGGGATCTTGCCATTGGGATTGAGCGCGAGGAAGGCCGGGTCATGGCTCTCGTTCGCCATAATATCGATACGGTGCGGCTCATAGGGAAGGCCGGTTTCCTCGAGCATGATCCCGGCCTTCACGCCGTTCGGAGTCGGCGCGGAAAAAAGCTGGATGCGGCCCGGATGCTCGGCGGGCCAGCGCGCGAAGATGGGATGGTCCGGGGTCATGCGCCTTGCTCCCGCTTCGCCTGCTGGTGGTGGCGGATCACTTCGTCGATGATGAAACGCAGGAATTTTTCGGTGAAATCGGGGTCTAGATCAGCGTCGCGCGCCAGCGCGCGCAGCCGCTCGATCTGGCGCTCCTCGCGGCCGGGGTCGGCGGGGGGCAGGCCTTCGCGCGCCTTGAGTTCGCCGACCGCTTTGGTCACTTTGAACCGTTCGGCGAGCATATAGACGAGCGCCGCGTCGATATTGTCGATGCTCTGGCGGTAACGGCTCAGCTGGTCGTCCATGGGTAGGCGGCTCCTCTTATGTCCGGCACGCTTGGCACCGGCGGGGGGCGGCTGGCAAGCCGAAAGTCGTTGCAAAATCGCGACCGCGCGGCCAAGGGTCGCCGCGTTATGACTGCCGAAATCCATCAGCTGCATGGGCAGAGTCCGCCTTCGCTCGATCCCATGATGGCGCTCGTCGCCGCGGATATGAACGAGGTAAATTCGGTCATTCTCGACCGGATGCAGTCCGAAGTGCCCCTGATTCCCGAGCTTGCGGGGCATCTGATCGCGGGCGGTGGCAAGCGGATGCGGCCGATGCTGACATTGGCGTGCGGCAAGCTGCTCGACTATCCGGGTCACCGTCACTGCAAATTGGCGGCGGCGGTCGAATTCATCCACACCGCGACCTTGCTCCACGACGATGTCGTCGACAAGTCGGACCTGCGCCGCGGCCGCAAGACCGCGAACATGATCTGGGGCAACAGCGCCTCGGTGCTCGTCGGCGATTTCCTGTTCAGCCGCGCCTTCGAGGTGATGGTCGAGGACGGTTCGCTGAAAGTGCTCAAGATTCTGTCGCGCGCCTCGGCGGTGATCGCGGAGGGCGAGGTCAACCAGCTCTCGGCGCAGCGGCGGATCGAGACGAGCGAGGACCAGTATCTCGCGATCATCAACGCCAAGACCGCCGAGTTGTTCGCCGCGGCGTGCAAGATCGCCGCGGTGGTCGCCGAGCGCGATGAGGCGACCGAAGCCTCGCTCGACGCCTATGGCCGCAACCTCGGCATCGCCTTCCAACTCGTCGACGACGCGATCGACTATGTCTCGGACGCGGAAACGATGGGCAAGGGCGTCGGCGACGATTTCCGCGACGGAAAGGTCACCTTGCCCGTCATCCTCGCTTATGCGCGCGGGTCGGCAGAGGAGCGCGAATTCTGGAAGCAGGCGATCACCGGCCACCGCACATCGGACGAGGATCTCGCCTACGCTACCTCGCTGCTTCACAAGCACGAGACGATCGCCGATACGCTGGCGCGCGCGCGCCACTACGGCCAGCGCGCGGTCGACGCGATCGGCGGCTTCCGCGCCAGCCAGGCCAAGTCGGCGCTGACCGAAGCGGTCGCCTTCGCGGTTTCGCGCGCTTATTGAGCGTTCGGGGACAGGAGCGATCCGATTGACCCAGCCGCTCCCCATCGACGCCGTGCTGCCCGACATCATGGCGGCGCTGCTGCTGAAGCCCAATGCCGTCGTCGTTGCGCCGCCGGGGGCGGGCAAGACCACGCGCGTCGCGCCCGCGCTGCTCGATCAACCGTGGTGCAGGGGCAAGGTGTGGTTGCTTTCGCCGCGCCGGCTCGCCGCGCGCGGCGCGGCCGAGCGGATCGCCGAGGAAATGGGCGAGGCGGTCGGCGGGCGCGTCGGCTATGCGACGCGGCTCGATAGCAAACAGTCGGCAGCGACGCGGCTGCTCGTGATGACGCCGGGCCTGTTCCGCAACCGCATCCTCGCCGATCCCGAACTCGCGGGTGTGTCGGCGGTGCTGTTCGACGAAGTCCACGAGCGCAGCCTCGACGGCGATTTCGCGCTCGCGCTCGCGCTCGACGCGCAGCAGGGGCTACGCGACGACCTCCGCCTCGTCGCGATGTCGGCGACGCTCGACGGCGCGCGCTTCGGTGCGCTGCTGGGCGACGCGCCGGTGGTAAAGAGTGAGGGCAAGATCTGGCCGCTCGAGCTGCGTCATATCGGCCGCCGCGCCGAGGACCGGCTCGAGGCGTCGGTGCTGGGGGCGGTTCGGCAAGCCATTGGCGACGAAGTCGAGGGCGACATGCTCGCCTTCCTGCCCGGCGCCGCCGACATCGAACGCGCCGCGGCGGCGGTCGAAGAGGCGCGCCTGCCGCTCGCCGTCCACCGCCTGCACGGCCAGATCGACCCGGCGCTCCAGCGCAAGGCGCTCGTCCGCGACGCCGACGGGCGGCGCAAGCTGATCCTCGCGACGAGCATCGCCGAAACCAGTCTGACGATCGACGGGGTCCGCATCGTGATCGACGCCGGCCTGTCGCGGCGCCCGCGCTTCGACAAGGCGGCGGGGATCGCGCGGCTCGTCACCGAACGCGCGAGCCAGGCGTCGGCGACACAGCGCGCGGGCCGTGCGGCAAGGCAGGGGCCGGGCTTTGCTTACCGATTATGGGAGGCCGCGGCGACCGCGGGCATGCCGCCCTTCGACCCGCCCGAGATTCACGAGAACGACCTGATGCCCGTCGTGCTCGATTGCGCGAGCTGGGGCATCGTCGATCCGCGCCAATTGGGCTGGCTCGATCCGCCGTCGCCAGCGGCGATTTCGGAAGCGAAGACGCGATTACAGGCGATCGGCGCGCTGACCGACGATGGCCGCATCACGCCGCACGGCAAGGCGCTCGCCGCCATCCCGCTGCCGGTGCCGCTCGCGCATATGCTGCTCGATGCGGCGCGGGCGGGAGAAGCTGAAATGGCGGGGCGCCTTGCGGTGCTGCTCACCGAGCCCGGGCTCGGCGGGCGCGGGGTTGATGTCGAGGCGCGGCTCGGGCGCTGGCGCGGGCAACGTAATGAACGCAGCGAAGGCGCATGGCGCCTCGCGCGCCGGCTCGCAACCATCGGCGAGAAGCTGGCGGCGGAGACCGATGACACTCAGCCGCGCTCGATCGGCGGCTGGATCGCGACCGCCTGGCCCGATCGGGTCGCAAGGCAACGCGCGGGCCAGCGCGGCGAATATCTGAGCGTCGGCGGCCGCGCCTATCGCATCGATCCGGTCGACCCGCTCGCCGGCAGCGAATGGCTCGCGATCGCCGACGCGCAGGGTCATGCGGCGGGCGTACGCATCCTCGCCGCCGCGCCGATCGACCAGGCCGAGGTCGAGGCGCTGTTCGTGGATTCTGTGGTGGCGCATTCGGCAAGCAGCTACGATGCCGCGAACGACCGCGTCGACCATCGCCGCGAACGGCGGCTCGGCGCGATCGCGCTGACGAGCGGGCAGGCGGCGCGCAGCGAAAATGCCGGGGACGATGTCGCGGTGCGCATGGCCGCGGTGCGCGGCAAGGGGCTGGGGCTGATCGGCTGGGGACCGGGCTCGCAGGCGCTGCGGCAGCGCGCCTCCTACGCCGGGATCGATGCGCTTTCGACGGGCGCGCTCGCCGACAGCCTCGAACTCTGGCTCGAGCCGTTGCTCGCGGGCTGCCGCGGCCTCCGCGACATTGGCGACCGAAAGCTGACCGATGCGCTGATGGCGACGCTTGACTGGCCGGCGCGTCAATTGCTCGAGAAACATGCGCCAGCGGATTATACGACGCCCGTCGGCAGCCGGCATCCGATCGACTATGGCGCTGACGGTGGGCCGACGGTCAGTCTGCGCGTGCAGGAGCTGTTCGGCCTCGCGCGCCATCCGACGATCGGCGATCCGCCGGTGCCGCTGATACTCGCGCTGACCTCGCCGGCGCACCGGCCGATCCAGACGACGCGCGACCTCGTCTCCTTCTGGAACGGAAGCTGGCACGATGTCGCGCGCGAGATGCGCGGGCGCTACCCCAAGCATAGCTGGCCCGACGATCCGGCAAACGCGCGCCCGACGCTGATGACGAAAGCGGCGCAGGCGCGGCGCGATGCGCAATAGGCCTCTTTTCGTGCGCGCCGCTTGGCGCTAAGGCGGCGCCACAGGCCCCGGTTACACAGGACGACCCCGATGAAAGCGCGTATTTTCCAGAAGCCCAAGAATGCGATGCAGTCGGGACGCGCGGGGACCGGGCGCTGGATGCTCGAATTCGCGCCTGCCGAAGCGCGCAAGGCCGATCCGCTGATGGGCTGGGCGGGCAGCGGCGACACGCAGCGCCAGCTGCGCCTCGGCTTCGCGAGCCGCGAAGAGGCGGTCGCCTATGCCGAGAAGAACGGGATCGAGGTCGAGGTCACGCCGACCCCCGAGCGGCGTTTGAAGATTCAGGCCTACGCCGACAATTTCCGGTAATCACGTCATCCCAACGAAAGCTGGGATCGCAGGCGATGTGCCTCGACGATAGCGGCCCCAGCTTTCGCTGGGGCGAGGATCTTTCAGGCCTCCGCGTCGGGCTGCAGCAATTTGTGCAGGTGGACGACGACATATTTCATTTCGGCGTCGTCGACGGTGCGCTGCGCGGCGCTGCGCCATGCCTTTTCGGCCGATTTATAATCGGGATAGAGGCCGACAACGTCGAGGTTGGCGAGGTCGACGAAGTCGAGGCCCTGCGGATCGCTGACGCGTCCACCGAACACGAGATGCAATTTGCTCATGGCTAGCTTTCCTTGCGGGTTAGCGCGGGGGAGGGGAGAAGCCGCGGCCCCTACCAGTGCTTCGCCCTAACGGCAAGTGCGGCTCATTCCTCGTCTTTGCGGACACCCTTGGGCAGCAGCGAGCCGAGCAGCGCGCCGATCGCGACGGCCCCCGCGACCAACGTCAGCGGCTGCTTCTCGGCGGCTTTCTTGAGCTTGCCGTTCGCACGCTTCGCCTGCACCTTGCCCTTTTCATACGCCTCGCCCGCGGCTTCGCGGGCGACGCCGGCCTGCTCGCTCGCCTTGGCGGCGAAATCCTCGGTCGCGGCGCGGGCGCGGCCGTAACCGTCCTGAATACGCGCCTTTGCCGCCTCGGCGGTCAGGCGCGCGTTTTCGGCGGTTTTCTCCGCAAGTTCACTCGCTTTGGCACGCGTTTCGCGGGCGGTTTCACCGAACGGCTTCATGATTATCTTCCTCCAGAGTGTCAATTTCATCCTCGTCGGCCGCTTCGTCGGGGCTACGAAAATGATCGGCGACCTCGGCCGCCAAATCCTGAATCTTGCGCGTCAGTTTGGGCGCATGCTCCTTGATCGGTTCGCGCAGCAGCCATAGGGCGCCCGCCGCCGCGGCGATCGCGATCGGCCAGCGATTGTCACGAAATTGCTGCTGCACCAAATGCGCGGTGTCGTCGACCTTCTCGCCGATCCGGTATTTGCCGCGATCGACGAGCGCCGACGGCTTGAACGCCGCCTTGGCGACGTCGAGCCGCCGGTGGAGTTCGCCGCGCTGGAGCATCGAGCGGCGCGCCGCCGCGATCAGGCGATTACGCATCCGCGGCATCATCGATCCCTTCTCTGGTCAGGTCGCTGCGGAGCGCGGTGCGAATGTCGCCATAGCTGCGCTGCGCGCGCCAGCCGGCGAAGCCCGCCACGACGAGTAGCACCGCCACGACGATCAGGGTCGCGACGAACGGTCCGACATGCGGCGCGAGCGCCAGGATCGCGCCAAAGGCCAGCGCGAGCATCGCGATACCCAGCGCCGAGGCCGCGACCGTGCCCCACGCCGCGGTCCAGGTCGCGCCGTGCAGCGCGAGTTCGCTACGCGCTTCGAGCAGCGCAAGTTCCGCCTTGGCCGTCGCCGACAGATTGTCGACGACGTCGCCGACGATCTGTTCGAGCGGAACGGGGGGCGGGGTTAGCGGACGCCCGTCGGGCGCATAGCCGTGGCTTACTCCGTCAAAGCTGCGCGCGTCGGGCGCCGGCGGGCCATTTGGTTCTGCAGAGGCCAAGGTCCGGTCAATCGTTGGAGCTGCCCTTGAGCATCCGTGCCAGCACGAAGCCGATCACCGTGGCGGCACCCACCGCAATGGCGGGGTTCTTCTTGACCATGTCGCGGGTCGAAGCGGCGAGCTCGTCGAGATCCTTCTTGTCGAGCGTCGTCGCGAGGCCGGCGACGGTTGATGCGGCCGAGCGGGCGTAATCGCCATATTGCTTGCCGAACTTGCTGTCGACGGTGCCAGCGCTGTCCTCGAGAAGCTTGGCGAGGCTGCCGACCGCTTCGGCGGCCTTGTCCTTGCCCTTGGTCGCGGCGTCACGCGCCTTGGTCGAGGCCTGATTCTTCAGCGTCGTTGCGTCCTGTTTCAGCGAAGCGGCCTTTTTCGAAGCTTCGGATTTGATCGTGTCGCGGGTCGCGGCGATCTGGTCGCGGATCGGATGATCCTTGGCCGCCTTCGCTGCCACGGGCTTGCGCGCGGGCGCGGTCTTGGTCGCGGCGGCCTTCGCGGGCGCCTTGGGACGGGGAGCGGCGACTTTCTTCGTCGCGGGAGTAGCGGCTTTGGCCATCGGCGTTGTCCTCTTCTTCTTTTATCGGGCGCCGCCTTGGCGAACGTCCCCTTTGGTCCTGCCTTGATATATAGCAAGGCGCAGCCAATGGTTCCATAGCCGCGCAAAATTCCTATGCAGCAGTTGCACTAGGGGAAAGGCGTCGATAACAGGCGGGCGCCTTTCTCTCCCCGCTCCGTTCGGGGCGCCAGCAGGATATATGCCATGACCGCCATCATCGACATCCACGGCCGCGAAATCCTCGACAGCCGCGGCAACCCGACCGTCGAAGTCGATGTGCTGCTGGAGGACGGCAGCTTCGGCCGCGCCGCGGTGCCCTCGGGCGCCTCGACCGGCGCGCACGAGGCGGTCGAACTGCGCGACGGCGACAAGTCGCGTTATCTCGGCAAGGGCGTGACCAAGGCGGTCGCGGCGGTCAACGGCGACATCGCCGAGGCGCTGATCGGCCTCGACGCCGAGGACCAGCGTGAACTCGACATGGCGATGATCGATCTCGACGGCACGCCGAACAAGAGCCGGCTCGGCGCCAACGCGATCCTCGGCGTCAGCCTCGCCGCCGCAAAGGCCGCAGCCGATGCGCGCGGTTTGCCGCTCTATCGCTATGTCGGCGGCGTTTCCGCCCGCACCTTGCCGGTGCCGATGATGAACATCATCAACGGCGGCGAACATGCCGACAATCCGATCGACGTGCAGGAATTCATGATCATGCCCGTCGGCGCCGGCAGCATCGCCGAAGCGGTGCGCTGGGGCAGCGAGATTTTCCACACGCTGAAGAAGGGCCTGTCGGCGAAGGGTCTCGCGACCGCGGTCGGCGACGAGGGCGGCTTCGCGCCGAACCTCGCCTCGACGCGCGCCGCGCTCGACTTCATCGCCGCGTCGGTCGACCAGGCGGGCTTCAAGCTCGGCAGCGATGTCGTGCTCGCGCTCGATTGCGCCGCGACCGAATTCTTCAAGAACGGCAAGTACGAAATCAGCGGCGAGGGGCTTTCATTGAGCCCCGAACAGATGGCTGAATATCTCGCCGCGCTCGTCAAGGATTACCCGATCAAGTCGATCGAGGATGGGATGAGCGAAGATGATTTCACCGGCTGGAAGGCGCTCACCGACCTCGTCGGCGACAAGTGCCAGCTCGTCGGCGACGACCTGTTCGTCACCAACCCGCTGCGTCTGGAGCAGGGGATCAAAGACGGCCTCGCCAACTCGCTGCTCGTCAAGGTCAATCAGATCGGCACGCTGTCCGAAACATTGGACGCCGTCGATATGGCGCACCGCGCGCGCTACACCGCGGTGATGTCGCACCGTTCGGGCGAAACCGAGGATGCGACGATCGCCGACCTCGCGGTCGCGACCAACTGCGGCCAGATCAAGACGGGCAGCCTCGCGCGCTCGGACCGGCTCGCGAAATACAACCAGCTGATCCGTATCGAAGAAGAGCTGGGCGATATGGCGCGTTATCCGGGCGCAGCGATTTTCGGCTGATCGCAAAGCTGCGGAAAACCCGCGCTTGACGCCTTGACGCCACGAATCAACTCTGATTCAAGGGCCGGAATGACGCAGCGCCACAAATTCCGCAAATCGATGCACCGGGCCGCCGGTCCCGCGATCGCGGTGATCGTGGTGCTGGCGATGATCGGCTACATCATTTTCGGTCCCACCGGGCTTTACGCCTGGGGCGATTATGGTCAGTCGGTCGAGAAGAAGCGCGTCATATTGAGCGAGCTGACCAAGAAGCAGAACGAGCTTCAGAACCGCGTCAACCTGCTCGACCGCGGCCGTGTCGATCCCGATCTCGCCGAGGAATATGTACGCGAGAAGCTGGGCGCCTATCACCCCGACGAATATATCATTCCAATGGAGCCCGACGCGAAGCCCTGAGGCGCTTTTTCGGCGGCTTTGCCATGTTTCTGCTGCATACGTAGGTTGAGGCCGCCCCCTGCCATGGTGGGCGTTGCCAAGTGCTGCGCGGCTCTCCTATAGGGAGCCTTGCCGTAACGGCTAAATGCAAAGGAACCCGTCTTGGCCAAAGCACCTGCGCGCACCTCCCCCGCGCCGAAAAAGACTGCATCCACCCCGGCCCCCGCGACCAATCGCGAGATGCCGCGCGATCCCGTCCCCTATGACGCGTCGCCCGAGGAGCTGGAGAAATTCTACCGCGAAATGCTGCTCATCCGCCGTTTCGAGGAAAAGGCGGGACAGCTTTACGGCCTCGGCCTGATCGGCGGTTTCTGTCACCTCTATATCGGTCAGGAAGCCGTGGCGGTCGGGCTGCAATCGGCGCTCGACGGCGACAAGGACAGCGTGATCACCGGATACCGCGACCATGGCCACATGCTCGCTTATGGCATCGATCCCAAGGTCATCATGGCCGAACTGACGGGACGCCAGGCCGGCATCTCGAAGGGCAAGGGCGGCTCGATGCACATGTTCAGCGTCGAGCATAAATTCTATGGCGGCCACGGTATCGTCGGCGCGCAGGTGTCGCTCGGCACCGGGCTCGCCTTCGCGCACAAATATCGCGGCGACGGCGGCGTGGCGATGGCCTATTTCGGCGACGGGGCATCGAACCAGGGCCAGGTCTACGAAAGCTTCAACATGGCCGAGCTGTGGAAGCTGCCGATCATTTTCGTGATCGAAAATAATCAATATGCGATGGGCACCTCGGTGAACCGCTCGTCGGCCGAGGACCAGCTCTATCGCCGCGGCGAAAGCTTCCGCATCCCCGGCATGCAGGTCGACGGCATGGATGTGCTCGCGGTGCGCGGCGCCGCCGAAGTCGCGCTCGACTGGGTGCGTGCGGGCAAGGGGCCGGTGTTGATGGAGCTCAAGACCTATCGCTACCGCGGCCACTCGATGTCCGACCCCGCCAAATATCGCAGCCGCGAGGAAGTGCAGGCGGTGCGCGACAAGAGCGATTCGATCGAACATCTGAAAAAGCTGATGACCGACGCCGGCATCAGCGAAGACAAGTTCAAGGCGATCGACAAGGAAATCCGCGCCATCGTGGCCGAGTCCGCCGACTTTGCGGAAAGCGCGCCCGAACCCGAACTTCATGAACTTTATACCGACGTGCTGGTGGAGCAATATTGAGATGGCCATCGAACTGAAGATGCCGGCACTGTCGCCGACGATGGAAGAAGGCACGCTCGCCAAGTGGCTCGTCAAGGAAGGTGACACGGTCAAATCGGGGGACATTCTCGCCGAGATCGAAACCGACAAGGCGACGATGGAATTCGAAGCGATCGACGAGGGCACGATCGGCCAGATCCTGGTCGCCGAGGGCACCGACAATGTGAAGGTCGGCACCGTGATCGCGACGATCACGGGTGAGGGCGAGGAAGCGGCTGCTCCGGCGGCGGCGCCCGCACCCGCCGCTTCACCTGAGCCGAAGGCCGAAGCACCGGCGCCCGTCGCCGCCCCGGCTGCCGCCCCCGCCGCCGCCGAGCGCGCATCGGACCCCGCGATCCCGGAAGGCACCGCGATGGTGAAACTCACCGTCCGCGAAGCCTTGCGCGATGCGATGGCCGAGGAAATGCGCAAAGACGACCGCGTCTTCGTGATGGGCGAGGAAGTCGCCGAATATCAGGGCGCGTACAAGGTCACGCAGGGTCTGCTTCAGGAATTCGGCGCGCAGCGCGTCGTCGATACGCCGATCACCGAATATGGCTTCGCCGGTTTGGGCGCGGGCGCGGCGATGGGCGGTTTGAAGCCGATCATCGAGTTCATGACCTTCAACTTCGCGATGCAGGCGATCGATCACATCATCAACTCGGCCGCGAAGACCAACTATATGTCGGGCGGCCAGATGCGCTGCCCGATCGTGTTCCGCGGCCCGAACGGCGCCGCGGCGCGGGTCGGCGCGCAGCACAGCCAGAATTTTGCGCCCTGGTACGCCAGCGTCCCCGGCCTGATCGTGATCGCGCCCTATGACGCCGCCGATGCCAAGGGACTGATGAAGGCCGCGATCCGCACCGAAGACCCTGTCGTCTTCCTCGAAAACGAGCTGCTCTACGGCCGCAGCTTCGACGTTCCCGACGTCGATGATTTCGTGCTGCCGATCGGCAAGGCGCGGATCATGCGTCAGGGTAGCGATGTGACGATCGTCAGCTATTCGATCGGCGTCGGGCTCGCGCTCGAAGCCGCCGACCAGCTGGCGGGCGAAGGTATCGACGCCGAGGTCATCGATCTCCGCACGATCCGCCCGCTCGACACCGCGACGGTGCTCGCGAGCCTCAAGAAGACGAACCATCTCGTCATTGTCGAGGAAGGCTGGCCGGTCTGCTCGATCGCCAGCGAACTCGCGATGGTCGCGATGGAGCATGGCTTCGACGATCTCGATGCGCCCGTCATGCGCGTGTGCAACGAGGATGTGCCGCTGCCCTATGCGCATAATCTCGAAAAGGCCGCGCTGATCGATACGCCGCGCGTCGTTGCGGCCGTGAAAGCGGTCCGCAATCGCGCCTGACGACCCGGAGACGGCTTTCTATCCCGACATGCGCGATCCGCGCGTCATGGTCGCGGTGCCGCAGGCGCGGCGCGCGGCCATGGCGGGGTTGTGGGAACTCGCGGCGCGGCTGACCAAGCTGCTCATCGACGCGCGCGAGCCGTTGATCGGGCAAATCAAGCTCGCCTGGTGGCGGGACATGGCGGCGATGATCGCGGCCGACCCGGAGGCGCTACCCAAGGGCGAGCCGCTGCTCGCCGAACTTCAGGGCACGTGGGCGGGGCAGGGCGGGCTCGACGCGCTCGTCGATGCGGCGGAAGCGATGCTGCTGGCCGAGAGCGACGCTGAACGGCGCGCGGCGTCCGAAAGCTTTGGCGCGCAACTTTTTGCGCTGTCGGGCGGGGCGGGGGCGGGCGGCAAACGCTGGGGTCTTCTTTGGGGCGCCGGGGTCGTCGAAGCCGAACCCGAAGCGCGGGCGTTACTGGGCGATGCCAAGGAGTTCGGCGCGCCGGAGCGCCGCGATTTTGCCGGCGACCGCGCACTCCTGATGCTCGATCGCTGGGCCGGTGCGATCGCGCGCTGCGACGGTGCGCGAGATCTTCGCGGCGAAGGCCTGCTCCTCCTGCGCATCGGGCTTTTCGGCCGCTGACGAGGAAAAACGCACCGGGGCTGGAAATGGCGCTCCCGAGCCTCTATCTTGACCGCAACAAACGGGGTCGCAGGGGACATTATATGTTCAACGGGCTGGTCGCCTATCTCGATTCGATCAAGGCGCGCGACCCAGCGCCGCGGTCGCGCTGGGAAATATTGCTCTATCCGGGGCTGCTCGCGGTCGGCATGCACCGCGTGGCGCACTGGCTGTTCGAGGCGCGGCTGTTCTTCCTCGCGCGCTTCATCAATCATCTCTCGCGCTTCCTGACCGCGATCGACATTCACCCGGGTGCGAGGATCGGCGCGCATCTGTTCATCGATCACGGCTTTGGCGTGGTGATCGGCGAGACCGCCGAGATCGGCGATAATGTTTCCATCTATCAGGGCGTGACGCTCGGCGGCACCGACCCCGCGAACGGCATCGGCGGCAAGCGCCATCCGACGCTCGCCAACGACGTGATCGTCGGATCGGGCGCGCAGATCCTCGGCCCGGTGATCGTCAACGCGCGCGCGCGCGTCGGCGCGAACGCCGTGGTGACGAAGGACGTGCCCGAGGGTGCGGTGATGGTCGGCATCCCGGCGCGCTCGACGCTGCTCGATGCGACCGAATATGCCCGTGAATTCGTGCCCTATGGCACGCCGTGCAGCGAGACCTTCGATCCCGCGACGCAAAAGGTCGAATTGCTGCAATGCCAGCTCGATTTGATGCAGAAACAGCTGAAGGCTTTGCTCGACGAACGTGAGCTTGGCGTCGTGGATGACGAGGCGCCCCGGCGCAAAGGGAGCCGGACCCGCGCCTGATGGGGACGGTGACGCCCCTGCCGTTCGGAAATAGAGCGGTTCCGCAGCAGACCGGTTTCGAGCGCCCTGAACTCATGCGTATCCTCGACCTTTACGGCCGGATGGTTGCGGCGGGGCATTGGCGCGATTATGCGATGGACTTCCACCGCGACGCCGCCATTTTTTCGGCCTTTCGCCGTGCCGCCGAGCGCCCCGAATATCGCATAGAAAAACGCCCAGCCTTGCGGAGCCGTCAAGGCATGTGGGCGCTTGTGTCCGAAGCCGGGGCGGTCCTGAAACGCGGGGACGAGCTTTCGAATGTGCTCGCTCCCGTCGAACGCAAGCTGATGAAGCTCGTCGGCGACTGACGGCGCCCCCACGCCGTCATCCCGGCGAAGGCTGGGATCTCGCCGGTGCGTTAAAGCGATAGGGTGAGATCCCGGCCTTCGCCGGGATGACGATTCAATTGGGAAGGCTGCTGTCGCAGCGCCGCCCCAACGGCGAGTGTGGATCAGGCCTCTCTCTGGTCGCCTGACCCACACCCGTTCCTCCCGTAAGGGAGCTTGCTAGGCTGCCGCGAGGCGCCGCAGCCTTTTGTCGTCGCCCAGCAGCACCGTCGGGCTGCCATGCTTCTTGCGGCGTTCGACCCAGTCGCGCAGCAATTCCGCGCAGCTGTGATCGAGCCCCGACAGCCGGCCGCAGTCGATCGTGACCGCCCTGTCGCGCGGGATCGCGCCCAGCGTGTCTTCCAGCTTGGGAAGCTGGACGAAGGTCGCCGCGCCCGACAGGCTGACGCGCGTGCCATCTTCATTGTCCGAATGATCCACCTTGAGCCGCAGGCGGCGGACATGGGGGATGAGTTCGACGAGCGAGAAGAGAATGCCGACGATCACGCCGGTGAGCAGGTCGACCGCGACCACGAGCACGAGCGTCGTCGCCCAGATGACCACCGGCAGCACGCCGTGATGCTTGAGCAACTCGCGCGCATGGTCGAGCTTGACCAGCCGCCAGCCGGTCACGACGAGCACCGCGCCGAGCGTCGCCATCGGCATCGCGCGCATCACCGACGGAAGCAGCGCGACGAAGGCGAGGATCCACACGCCGTGCAGGATCGTCGATCGGCGCGACACGGCGCCCGCCTGGACGTTGGCCGAGCTGCGGACGATGACGCCCGTCATCGGCAGCGCGCCGACGCCGCCGCACAGCATGTTGCCGACGCCCTGCGCGCGCAGTTCCTTGTTGAAATCGCTGCGCGGACCATCGTGCATCTTGTCGACCGCCGCCGCCGACAGCAATGTCTCGGCGCTGGCGATGAAGGCGACCGCGACGGCGGCGGCAATGATTTCCGGGGTCAGCCAGCTGGCGAAGGCGGTCGGCGGGGTGATCGCGGCGAGGATCGAGTCGGGCACTTCGACGCGCGCCACGTTCATATCCAGAACGAGTGCGGTCACCGTTCCGGCCACGACGCCGAGCAGCGCGCCGGGGACGAGGCGCATCGACGCCGGACGCCATTTTTCCCACGCGAGCATGATGCCGATCGTGATGCCGGCGATCACCAGCGCCAGTTCGGCGCCGCCGGGGCTGGCGGCGTCGAGCCCGAGCAGGCGCCCCGGCATCGCGGCGATATTTTCAAGGCCGCTTGCCAAGGGTTTGGCGTCGAACAGGACGTGGAACTGGCCGATGACGATCAGCACGCCGATGCCGGCGAGCATGCCGTGGACGACCGCGGGCGAAATCGCACGGAACCAGCCGCCGAGTTTCGCCACGCCCGCGATCAGCTGGACGGCGCCCGCGATGAGCAGGATGGGGCCAAGCGCCCCGGCGCCCTGCGTGCGGACGAGTTCGAAAACGATCACCGCGAGGCCGGCGGCGGGGCCGCTGACCTGGAGCGGCGATCCGGCGATCATGCCGACGACGAGCCCGCCGATGATGCCTGTCATCAGGCCCTTTTCGGGCGGGAGTCCGGAGGCGACGGCGATGCCCATGCACAGCGGCATCGCGACGAGAAACACGACGATCGACGCCGCGAAATCGCGCGAAAAGCCGCTGGCCGAGCTGGCGGGGAGAGCCTGGCTCGCCATGTTCAGGCCGCCTGCGCCGGGCGCTGGTGCATCGCGAGGCGCTGCGCGGCGGCGAGCGCGACGGGCAGGGGCTCGTTGGCGCGGATCGGAACGAACTGCCCGCTGGCGCCGTCGAGACCCATCACCTCGCCGAGGTGAATGTCGACGAACCAGCCGTGCAGCGAAATCTCGCCGCGCGCGATACCCGCCGCGACCGACGGATGGGTGCGCAGATGCGCGAGCTGAACGACGATATTCTCGAGGCTGGCAGCGCGGACGAGGCCGGCATCGTCAAGGTCGGTATAACCCGAACGCACGACATGTTCGGCGGCGTGGCTGTGGCGCAGCCATGCGGCAACGTTCGGCATGCCTTCCATCATGTGCGGGTTCATCAGCGCCTTCATCGCGCCGCAGTCCGAATGGCCGCAGACGATGATGTCGCGCACACCCAGCGCCGCGACGGCATATTCGACCGTCGACGACACGCCACCATTTTGCGTCGCAAAGGGCGGGACGATGTTGCCGGCGTTGCGGCAGACGAACATGTCGCCGGGTTCCGCCTGCATGACATGTTCGGGCGCCACGCGGCTGTCCGCGCAGGAGATCATCAGCGCCTTCGGGCTCTGGCCGTCGGCGACAAGCTTTGCGAACAGGTCGGTGCGGCTGGGGAAGACGCGCTTTTCGAAATCGAACACGCGTCCGATGAGGTCGTTCATGAAACCACTCCTTGCTGGTTGGTTTCACGCACATGGCGATCGAACTTTGCTGCGGTGCAGCGTTAATGTAACGAAATGTTTCTCAGCCGACAGGAAGGCGCAGGCGTGCGGCCAAACCGCCGAGGTGGCTCCGGTCCAGTTCGAGCGAGCCGCCGTGCATCCGGGCGATGCGGTCGACGATCGACAGGCCGAGCCCGAACCCGCCGGTGTCGCGCGTCCGCGCGCTGTCGAGCCGCGCGAAGGGCTGGATGGCTTCCTCGCGCAGATGTTCGGGGATGCCGGGGCCGTCGTCGGCGACCTCTATTTCAATGTTTCGCTCGCCGCTGCGCAGCCGCACCTCGATCTCGCTCCCGAAGCGCAGCGCATTGCCGACGAGGTTGAGGAGCGCGCGCTTCATCGCGATGCCATGGACGGGCAGCACCAGATGGTCGGGCCCGGCATAGCGGACGTGATGCCCCCGGTCGGTCGCCTCGTCGGCGGCCGTCGCGCACATCACCGCGATGTCGGTCGGCGCCACGGGTTCGGTCGGATCGTCGATATCGCCCGAGAGGTACGCGAGCAGCGAGTCGATCATGCGCTCCATCTCGCCGATGTCCTGCTCCATCGCGAACCCGACGGAGGGATCGGCGACGCTGTCGGCGCGCAGTCGCAGCCGCGCGAGCGGCGTACGGAAATCATGCCCGACCGCCGCGAGCGCCTGGGTGCGGTCGGCGATCATCGCGGTGATGCGGTGCTGCATATCGTTGAAAGCGTCGATGACCTTTCGAACCTCCGCCGGGCCGCGCAGCGGGACGTCGACGAAATCGCGCTTGCCGAGCGTTTCGGCCGCGCGCGTCAGGTCGCGCATCGGGCGGAGCGTGTGGCGGATGAGCAGGCTGGCGAGCAGCACGAGCGCGATCGCCGGAACCAGCGTCTGCAAGGTCCGGAACAGCGTCAGGTCGAGCTTGCGGACATGATCGCGCGCGCTGAAGCTGACCCAGCTCCCGTCGTTCAGCCGGATCGCGCCCGATATGGTGCTGTGCAGCCCCGGCGACTGAAGATAGAGGCGCAGGTCGCGATCCTGGATCTCGGGCTCCCAGTCGAGGATCTGCTTGGTGATCTGGTTGAGCTTTGGCGACACCGGCGGCGGATTGACCAGCCGTTCCTGCCATACGAGATGATAGCGCGTCGTCGTGAGTTCCGACGCCACCGTGTCGCGCTGCGACCGCGGCGCTTCCTCGATCAGCTTGCCCGACAGGACGAGGTGCTCGGCAAGCCGCCGCGCCTTGTCGCCGTTGATCGAAAACTGGCTCGCGCGCTCATAGAGGAAGATGCTCGCGGCGCTTTCGAGCAGCACCGCGGCGAACAGGATTGCGACGATCTGTCCGAACAGGCCGAACCCGCGCTTTTCAAACAGGCTCAAAGCCGCTCCACGGGGACGTTGAGCATATAGCCGATGCCGCGAACGGTGACGATCGGCGCCGGCTTGCCGGGGTTCGACAATTTGCGTCGCAGGCGGCTGATCAGCACATCGATACTGCGATCCGAACTGTCGCCAAGCCGGGTGCGCGACAATTCGATCAGCCGCTCGCGCGCGATGACGCGCTGGGCATTGTCGCAGAGGCTGACGAGCAGGTCGAATTCGGCGCCGGTCAGCTCCACCGCGGCGCCATCGGGCGAGGTGAGCTGGCGTCGGGGCAGGTCGGCGGTCCAGTCGTCGAAGCGGATCAGGCCGCGTTCGCGGTCCGCCACCGGACGCTCGATCGCGTGGCGGCGCAGCACGGCGCGCACGCGCGCGACGAGCTCGCGGACGCCGAACGGTTTCGCGAGATAATCGTCGGCGCCCAGCTCGAGGCCGACGATCCGGTCGGTCTCGGTCCCTTTCGCGGACAGGAAGATGATCGGAACGTCGCTCGTCCGCCGGACTTCGCGGCAGATGTCGATCCCCGACGTGCCGGGCAGCATGATGTCGAGCAGCAACAGGTCTGCGGGCGCCGCCCTCAGCGCGTCCCACATCTGCGGCGCGGTGCCCGCGGTGCGGACGATATAGCCATGTTCCTGAAGCGCGCGCGCGGTCAGCGTTCGGATCGGAGGATCATCCTCGACCATCAATATGTTCGGCGGTGTCATCGCTTCACCTGGGAGAGGGGCACATTTCCTGACCCGGACCCGCCCGTCCGCGCCGTGTTGCTGGCTGCACGAACGCCTCGCCGTTGCGGCATAGACGAAAGCACGGTCCACAGGATGCTTGGCCCCGCGGATCCGCGCTTCTCATACCGTGCCTCACCGTTCAGGCAAGGGGGCGAATCATTTCCGGGTGTCCGGCGGACCGGGACGGTGGCGACGAAAAAGGGGCCCCGGCCGTTTGGCCGGGGCCCTAGAAAACCGGCTCGCAAGGTGGAAGCCGGTGCGTCAGTAGGCCTGTTATGCTTGCGCCGCGCCGCCGGCGGTGCGGACGGTCGCGGGCAGCTGGTTCGCCAGATCGTCGGGCAGGACGCCGACGACGACCGCACGCGCATTCTGCCAGAAGGCCGAGAGCAGCAGCAGCGCCGATCCGATGACGAAGGCGGTCAGCGCGACGTTGAGCTCGACCGCGCCAAAGGTGCGGAACAGCTGCGTCATCGCGAAGAGCACATAGGCGAGCGCCGAGACGAGCAGCGCGCGGCGGTCGATCGCGAGCGCGATCAGCCCGAACAGGATATACACGCCGATCACGAGCACCGCGGCGCCGCTGCCGATATTGCCGCCATCGGTGACGCCGAGCAGGTGGAAGATCGGATGCGCGATCATCGGCGCGGCGAGCAGGTGGAGCCAGAAGGCGACATCGCTGCGCCGCGTCTGACGCACCCGGTCGCTGCGGTCCCACCACATGGCGAGCGTGAAGACGCCGAGCCCGGCGATGAGCACGAGCACCATCGGCAGCGTGCCGTCGGGACTGGGCATTCCGGTGATCGCGAGCACGAGCGCCACCGCGGTCGCCGCGAGCGCGGCGGTGCCGGCGGCGACGGTGATCGGCACCATGAAGCGTTTCCAGTGCGCCCAAGTGGCCGCGGCGGTGATCAGCGCCATCGCGCCCACCAAGACCGCGCCGACGGTTTCGCTGGGGCTATGCCCGAAAATATCCTCGCCATGTTTGACGATAAAACCGACCATCGTCGCGAAGACGCCGCCCGAAAAGGCGAGCACGAGCACGATGCTCGGCAGCGCCATGCGGCGTTTGCGGGTGAAATATTCGGCAAGGAACCACGCCGAGGCGGCAACGAAGGCGCCGCCGAGCGCGGTATGGATCGATGCGCCGATCCAGCCGACCGCAACGAGCAGGATGACCGCCGCGATGCTGACGAAAATATCGTTGAAGCCGGTGATGAGGCGGAATGATTCCTCGTCCGCTCCGGGGGCGGCGCGCACCGATGCGATATGCGACCGGAAAGCCGTTGCGGCCTCCGGCGTCAATACCTTTGCATCGACCGCGGCTTGCAGGTCGCTTTCACTATACATCGGGGTCGTCCTTTTTGTCCGATCCCCTTGCCCCGCAGCTCTTATCGCACGGGCGTGTTAGTGAGTCAATACAGCGTGGCGCGGGCGGAGGCCGTCACTTGCGTCCGCACCTGCGGTTGACGGCCCATGCCAAATTTGATCCAATGGTCCATCCCACGAGAAGACGCGATATCGAAATGGCCTGAGCGATGCGCCAGGCCGACGGCGGCAACACGCCCGCCGGACGATTAGAAAACTCGGGGGCGAAATTGCCGCAAACCACCCAAGCAAGGAGTCGCAAGGTTTGGATTTTTTAAGAACTACGGTCACCGAATTTTACAATCACTGGCAAAACCTGGCTTACCTCATCTTCATCCTGCTCGGTGCGCTGATCGCGACGCTGGTCATCCACCTTGTCCTGCGCAAACATTATAATCGCCCGCGCGATAGTGAGCACGCATGGCGCGACGCCATCCTCGGGGCGCTGAATGCGCCGCTTCAATGTATCGTGTGGGTTATCGGTTTGAGCATCGCCGCGAGCGTGCTGACCACCGACGGACGGATGCCGCTTCTCGCCGAGATGTTTCCGCCGGTGCGCGATGTGGCGACCGTCGGCATAGCGGCCTGGTTCCTGATCCGACTGGCGCGGCAGGTCAGGGAGAATCTGCACGGCCGCGCGAAGGCGCAAGGATCGGATTTTGACGAAACTGCGGCCGATGCCATCGGCAAGTCCGTCACCGCCGCGATCGTCGTGATCGCCGCGCTGGTGATGATGCAGACGCTCGGCTTTTCGATCACAAGCCTGCTCGCTTTCGGCGGTGTCGCCGGCATCGCGCTGGGCTTCGCGGCGCAGGGGCTGGTCGCGAACCTGCTGGGCGGCGCCACGATTTACGCCAGCCGTCCATTCAAGGTCGGCGATCATATCGTATTCCCCGGAACGCCCTCGACGGGCGGATATATCGGTTGGCAGGCGGGCGAGGTCCAGCATATCGGCTGGCGGGCGACCCGGATTCTCGATTGGAACGGCAAGCCCTTCTTCGTCCCCAACGCCAAGTTCAACACCGAGACGATCGTCAATCATTCGCGCATGTCGTTCCGCCAGGTTTCGGAATATGTGTATGTGCGCCTGGAAGATATAGACAAGGTTTCCGCCATTGTTGCGGACGTCAACGATATGCTGGAAGAACATCCTGAAATGGGAGACTATCTGATTTTCAGGTTCGACAGTTACGGCGAATATTCTTTGAAGCTGTATTTATATGCTTACACGTCGGGCGCGATTACCGCTTACACGGATTATATGCGCGTCAAGCAAGACCTGCTGTTGAAGATCGCGGGCATCATAAGCCAGCATGGCGCGAAGCTGGCCGTGCCGGTTGCGGCCGTGCATCTGGCCGACGGCGCGGTTGCGCGGCATTGATGTCGCCATGGGTATCGCCGGTTTCGTCGGCGATACCCATGGATCGATGGCTCAGCCCAGCGCCTGCAACGCCTTCATCACCGCCATCGACTGTTCGCTGCCCGACTGCGGGACGGTCTCGCCATTACGGTCGATGATCTTTTCCCACGCCGCGGCGACGCCTTCGGGCGTGCGTTCGTCTTCGGGAAGCGCGACGCCGGGGGTCATGGTGACATAGGCGGCGTGGAACGCGCCCGCGCCCGCACCGACGATCATGTTGGTCGGCGCATCCTCGCTGACCAGATAGAGCGCGGCGGGGACGACATTCTCGGGCGTGAATTTTTCGAACAATTCGGCGGGGAAGATATCCTCGGTCATCCGCGTGCCCGCGACCGGCGCGATCGTGTTGCAGCGGATGTTATATTTCGCGCCTTCGAGGTGGAGCGTCTTGGTCAGCCCCGCGAGGCCCAGCTTCGCCGCGCCATAATTGGCCTGCCCGAAATTGCCGTAGAGGCCGGTCGAGGAGGCGGTCATCAGGATGCGGCCATAGGCCTGTTCGCGCATCGTTTCCCAGCATGCCTTGGTGACATTGGCGCTGCCGCTGACATGCACTTTCAGCACCAGGTCGAAATCGGCGGGTTCCATCTTGGCGAAGCTCTTGTCGCGCAGGATGCCGGCATTGTTGATCAGGACATGGACGCCGCCCCATTCCTCTTTGGCCTTGGCGACCATCTCGACCATCTGCTCATATTCGGTGACGCTGCCGCCGTTGGACATGGCGGTGCCGCCGGCGGCGCGGATTTCCTCGACGACCTGCAGCGCGGCATCCGAATGGCCGGTGCCGTCGCGCGATCCGCCGAGGTCGTTGACGACCACTTTCGCGCCGCGCCGTGCGAGTTCGAGCGCATAGGCACGGCCCAGACCGCCGCCGGCGCCGGTGACAATGGCAACGCGGCCGTCAAATTTGATCGTCATGGTGGTCTCCCGGAAAAAGTTGAACAGTTGCCAATAAAAACGCGACCGTCCTTAGCCGTTCGTCCGGGGCAGGCAAGGGGGGATGGTTGCGCCGGAAAAAGGGCGATTGTCGCCAAAGCGTCATTTCGATGACGCATTTCTGAAACAATCCAGCAATATTGCGCCATCGAACAGTCACCTTTTCGCAATGGAGCTTTCGTTCATGCGCCACGCCCTGGTCGCCGCCTTGTTGGCGACGTCGATGTTCAGTCTGCCGACAACGGCTCATGCGCAGGCGATGAGCGCCGAGGAAGCGACCGCGCTGCGCGCCGAGCTGACGGCGCTGCGGGCCAAGGTGGAAACGCTCGAAGCGCGTCTCGATCAGGCGTCGCCCCCGCCGGTTCCTGTGCCCACGCCGGCTCCAGCCCCATCGTCGACAACCGAAGTGAAGTGGAAGGGCGCGCCCGTAATCAGCACAGAAAGCGGCTGGAGCTTCAAGCCGCGCGGGCGGATATTGATCGATGCGGGTTACGTCGGCGCGCCGTCCGCGGTATCCAACCCCGCGCTGGGCTTTACGAACGAACTGCGCCGCGCGCGGCTGGGCGTCGAGGGCACGATCCCCGGCGGCTTCGAATATAAGCTCGAGGCCGATTTCGCGTCCGGCGACGTCGAGGTGACCGATGCGCTGCTGGCCTATGAGCATGGGCCGCTGAAACTGACGGTCGGGCAGCATAATAATTTTCAGGGGCTCGAGGAATTGTCGAGCAGCAACGACACCAGCTTTATCGAGCGCGCGGCCTTTACCGACGCGTTCGGCTTCACCCGGCGCGTCGGCGTGTCGGTGGAATATGCCAAGGACGCGCTGCTGCTGCAGGGCGGGGTGTTCACCGACAATTTCGAGGCGCTGGACAGCGGCAATGACGGGATCAGCACCGACGGCCGTATCGTCTTCGCGCCGAAGCTGGGCAAGACGCAATTGCATCTCGGCGCGTCGGCGCATTGGCGGCGCATCGGCGACAGCGTCGAATCCATTCGCTATCGCCAGCGCCCGCTGATCCACAATGCCGACGTCCGCTTCATCTCGACGCCCGAAATGGATGCCGATTCCGAGAGCGGCTTTGGTCTCGAAGCGGCGGTCGTTCGCGGCCGTTGGCACGCCGCTGCCGAGACCTATTGGCAAAAGGTCACGCGGATCGGGTTTGCCGACCCCGAATTTTTCGGCGGCGCGGTCGAGGCCGGTCTGTATCTGACCGACGATACGCGGTCCTATCGCGGCGGCATGTTCCGCGGGATCAAGGTGAAGAAGCCGGTGGGAAGCGGCGGGATCGGCGCCTGGCAGGTCAATCTGCGTTACGACCATCTCGACCTCAACGACGACGGCATCGTCGGCGGCAAGCAGGACGGCTATATGGCGTCGCTGATCTGGAATCCGATCGATTATGTCCGCTTCATGGTCAACTATGCGCGGTTGCAATATCGCGACGCGGTCATCCCGGTTGGCGCCGACCGCAGCTATGGCGTCGACAGTTTCGGAGTGCGTGCGCAACTGGTGTTCTGATCGGGATGGCAGGTTTGGGGTGGGGAGCGGTCGTATATTTTTCGTCATGCTGAACTTGTTTCAGCATCCATGGCCTGACCTCCAATCCCGCGCAGCGTCGAAGGAAACGGCCGGGCCATGGACCCTGAAACAAGTTGGCATCTATCCCCTTTACATACGTAACGGAATGACGTATATACTGGGGCATGAGCAAGAAGCCCCTAACAACCACCCAGTTTTTCCGTCTCTTTCCGGACGATGAAACCTGTCTGACGCACCTGTTCAACGTCCGCTTTGGGCAGGGTTTCGAGTGCCCGTCATGCGAGCGCCCTTCGAACTGGTATCGCATCAAAGCCGAGCGCGCGTATTCGTGCCAGTGGTGCGGCCATCACCTTCACCCGACTGTCGGCACCCCGTTCGAACAGACCCGCACCCCGTTGCAGCTTTGGTTCTATGCGATCCACCTGTTCACGACGACGCGGCACGGTGTCAGCGCGAAGGAATTGGAACGCCAGCTAGGTGTCACCTACAAAACGGCATGGCGCATGGCGACGCTCATTCGTCAGCACATGGCAGACGTTGATGGTAGCGGCCCAGTTGGCGGCGAAGGTGTGATTGTCGAGATCGACGAAACGCTGGTTGGCGGATCGGTTTCGGGCAAGGGCAGCGGCTACAAGGGCAACAAGACGGTTGTTGTCGGGATGCTCGAACGCGGCGGCGACGTGGTTACGCAGGTCGTTTCGAGCCGCCACCGCAAGCCTATGGAAGCCCTCATTCAGGCGAACGTGACGATCGGCACGACCATCGCGACCGACGAGTTTGGTAGCTATCGCTTCCTCAATCAGCTTGGCTACGACCACATGACGGTCCAGCACAACAAAGGCCAATACGCCGCTTCAAACGGCGCCAGCGTCAATGCAATCGAGGGTTTCTGGCGCCACCTGAAATGCTCGATCAGCGGCACCCACGTTAGCGTCAGCCCGAAATATCTTGGCCGCTATGCCAAGGAATTCGAATTCCGCTTCAATCGTCGCAATGATCCGGCGTCGATGCTTCCGGAGCTTCTTTCGACTTTCCGGCCATTGACTGCAAAGTCGCGATAAGCGCGGCTTCGTCGCCGGGGGGATCGGCTTCATGGTCGGCGGCGAACTGATCAACGCTACCGTCCTCTCTCGCCTTGCGAAGCGAGTAGGGCTTATGCGTCGGGCTTGTGTTCATCGGAAGTGCTATCCTGCCGCACCAAATCAAAAACCGTCGAATAAATATCGTGCAGAACCGCCATATTGAAAGCCAGAATTATCAGAGCAAAACCGTTCATCAGCGACACGATGTAGACGTCGGTCGGGAAGCCCCCTTTTATCAGCAGAACAACGACACACGCAACAAATGCCCAAAAAAGCGACCATGCGTTAGAGTCCAACTCCTGACGCGCCGGAGCGGCGGCCAATTCACCGTCGGCGTGACTCTTGAAGCGCCGCACGATCCGCGAGAGCGTAAGATGTATGTTTCCGATCGATGCTAGAGTTATGGTCAGAATGACGATCAGGAGCGCCAGCATCTCATGTGAAACAAACGCGTGCAAAAACTCGTTTGCCGCGAGCACGTGAGGATGCACCACGGTCAGGGCAATGACCAAGGTTGCTAGGCCTATGAGGCCGCACCATCGGATTACGTAGGCCATAGTCTGTCTATTACCCGCCGAATGAACGACGGTTGCGAGGGTGTTGGCAAGTCGTCATCGTCTACCTCTTCTCGGGTCCGGTCATCATTAGAATCATAGACCTTTTTCTTTCCTGCGAACGCCTTTGCCTCGCCGCCGCCTTCCATCGCAATTTCCGCACTCGCTCCGGCGAGCTCCGATTCCGGTTCCATCTGACCAGGAGGCGCCCGGTAAGTGTGAGTGATGGTATCGGGATGCACCTGCTCATTCGCTAGGCGGGTAAAAATACCAACCGTATCGCGCAGGTTAAGGGCGTTAGGCGGAATGAACGTAAACTCTAGCTTTGTTAGAACGTCCTTATTCGCTCGAACGGCTTCCCAATAAAAACCATCAGTGTCCATGTATTTTACATGAGGAGTCCACTCACTCAAAGATGATTTTTTCGATATATGTTTAAGAAATGATTCAAGAATTGATTTAGGCGAGCCAACATCACTTTTAATTTGCATCCAGCATACTTGACTATCGGCAGCCACGTTCATCACGAATAGGGAAATCTCCCAGTTTTCGATCAGAATTTCGGTAAACGCAGTTTCGGGTCCGCTGTGACCCTTCTGAACGATTTCGCGCCCGAAAAATCCTGCAACGAACCCGCTGGGTGCCGCGATCGGCCAGAATGTCAGCTTTGCTTTTCCGCGAGCTGGCAGGAAGTCTCGGCGTTCACGAAAGGCATCTTCGAAGAATTCCCTTCGCGATCTCGCTGGCGCTTCTTGTTCGCCATATAGCGGCGTCTTATCCACCAGCGCCAACGACACGCGCATCTTCTCGAATACTGCCATCACTTTCCCCCTCGCGGGGTAGACTACGCATAACCACCGGCATTCGTCAATTCACGTATGCGAAGGGGATAGGCGCCAAACAAGTTCAGGGTGACGAGATATAAAATGTCGTGTTCCGGCCGAAACCGGTCGCGGCGAATATTTAAATACTCTTCCCCGCATCCAGCGCATAGCCTGCGGAGCGCACGGTGCGAATGATGTCGCTCGTGCCCGGCAGGTTGATCGCTTTGCGCAGGCGCCGGATATGGACGTCGACGGTGCGCAGTTCGATATCGCTGTCCTGGCCCCAAACGCTGTCGAGCAGCTGTCCGCGCGAAAACACCCGGCCCGGATGCTCCATGAAATGGCGGAGCAGGCGGAACTCGGTCGGCCCCATCGCGACGATCTGACCCGCACGCACGACCTTGTGCGCGACCGAATCGAGCTCGATATCGGCATAGTTCAGCATCTCGCCCGCGAGTGCGGGACGCAGGCGGCGGAGCACCGCCTGGACGCGCGCGACCAGCTCGCGCGGGCTGAACGGCTTGGTGACATAATCGTCGGCGCCGGTCTCGAGCCCGCGGATGCGGTCCTCTTCCTCGCCGCGCGCGGTGAGCATGATGATCGGCACGTTCGCTGATTTCGGGTTGCGGCGGAGGCGCCGGCAGACCTCGATGCCGGGCAGGCTCTCGATCATCCAGTCGAGCAGGACGATGTCGGGGACGCGTTCCTCGACGAGGATCAGCGCCTGTTCGCCGTCGGGGGTCTGCCGAACCGAGAAGCCTTCGCGGGCGAAATGCCAGACGATGAGTTCGGCGATCGCCTCGTCATCCTCGATCAGCAGCAGGTCGGGCTGCGGCATCAACCTTGCTCCTGCTCCGCGGCGCCATCTTCGGGCTGTTCGCCGCGCTCGCGTTCCTCCATCCGCTCGCCGGTCACGACATAATGGACCATCTCGGCGATATTGGTCGCATGGTCGCCCATCCGTTCGAGATTCTTGGCGACGAACAGCAGGTGCGCGCTTTCCGAGATATATTTCGGATTTTCCATCATGAAGGTGACGAGGGTGCGGAAGATGCTGTTGTAGAAATCGTCGACACTCTTGTCGCGCACCGTCACCCGCACCGCGAGTTCGGCGTCGCGTGCGGCGAAGCTGTCGAGCGCATCATGGATCAGTTCGGCGACGATCGACGACATCGACGTGAGCAGCGGGATCGCCTCGATCGACCGCGTCTGGTCCATCAGCGCGACGCGCTTGGCGATGTTCTTCGCATAATCGCCGATGCGTTCGACGACCGAGACGATCTTGAGCGCCGCGATCATCTCGCGCAAATCGTCGGCCATCGGCGCCCTCAGCGCGATCGTCTGCACCGCGAGCTGCTCGACCTCGGCCTCCAGCGCGTCGATCTTCTTGTCGTCGCGCACGACTTGCGCCGCGAGGTCGAGGTCGCCCTTGCTGAGCGCGGTCATCGCCTGGAGCAGCGCCTGTTCGGCGCGGCCGCCCATCTCGCTGATCAGCCCGCGCAGGCGGTTGAGGTCCTCGTCGAAGGCTTTGACCGTATGATCGTTCGTTAATGCCATCGTTTTCGTCCTGTTGCGCTACGGATCAACCGTAGCGGCCGGTGATATAATCCTTGGTGCGTTCCTGCCGCGGGTTGGTGAAGATGTCGGTGGTCTTGCCATATTCGACCAACGTCCCGAGGTGGAAAAAGGCGGTGCGCTGCGACACGCGGGCCGCCTGTTGCATATTGTGCGTGACGATCACGATCGCATATTTGCCGCGCAGTTCGTGGATCAGTTCCTCGATCTTCGCGGTCGCGATCGGATCGAGCGCCGAACAGGGCTCGTCCATCAATATGACTTCGGGGTCGACCGCGATCGCGCGCGCGATGCACAGGCGCTGCTGCTGGCCGCCCGACAAAGCGGTGCCGCTTTCCTGGAGGCGATCCTTGACCTCGTCCCACAGGCCGGCGCGCACGAGCGCGCGTTCGACGATGACGTCGAGGTCGGCCTTGTTCGGCGCGAGGCCGTGGATGCGCGGGCCATAACCGACATTGTCATAGATCGACTTGGGGAAGGGGTTCGGTTTCTGGAACACCATGCCGACGCGCGCGCGCAGCTGCACGACATCCATCGACGGCGCATAGATATCCTCGCCGTCGAGTTCGATCCGGCCCGTCACCTTGGCGCTGGCAACGGTGTCGTTCATGCGGTTCAGCGAGCGCAGGAAGGTCGACTTGCCGCAACCCGACGGGCCGATGAACGCGGTGACGAGGTCGGTGCCGACGTCGATCGACACGTCGTTGATCGCCTGTTTCTCGCCATAGAAGACGTTGACGCCGTGCGCCTTCATCTTCGGGTCGGTAATGGTCAGGTCTTCTTGGGTCATGTTCATGCCTGTCAGCTTCACCAGCGTTTTTCGAATTTGTTGCGAAGGTAGATCGCAAAGGCGTTCATCGACAGCAGTACGATAAGCAGCACGATGATCGCGGCGGAGGTTTTCTCGACAAAGCCCCGGTCGACCTCGTCCGACCACAGGAAAATCTGCATCGGCAGCACGGTCGAAGGCGAGCAGACGCCGCCCGGAACGTCGCCGATGAAGGCGCGCATTCCGATCAAGAGCAGCGGTGCGGTCTCACCCAACGCGCGTGCCATGCCGATGATCGTGCCGGTCAATATGCCGGGCAGCGCGAGCGGCAGGACGTGGTGGAACACCACCTGCACCGGGCTCGCGCCCACACCCAGCGCGGCGTCGCGGATCGACGGCGGCACCGACTTGATCGCGTTGCGGCTGGCGATCACGATCACGGGCATCGTCATCAGCGCGAGCGTCAAGCCGCCGACGAGCGGGCTCGCCTGACACAGCCCGAACCAGTTGATGAACACCGCGAGCGCGAGCAGGCCAAAGATGATCGAGGGCACCGCGGCGAGATTGTTGATCGACACTTCGATCAGGTCGGTCCAGCGGTTCTTCGGCGCATATTCTTCCAGATACAGCGCCGCGAGCACCCCGGTCGGAAAGGCGATGAGGAAGGCGATGAAGATCGTCAGCACCGATCCCTTCAATGCGCCCCAGATACCCGCGACCGCGGGGTCGGTCGCGTCGGCGTTCTTGAAGAAGGGCCAGTGGATGCCGGTCGACAGCTTGCCGTTCTTCTCCAGCGCAGCGACCCGGGCGCCGAGCGCGCCGCGCGAGCCTTCCTTGGCCATGATGTCGACTTCGGACGCGGCGGGCAGGTCGAACACCGTCTTGGCGTCGAGCAATTCGGGGTCGTCCTTGATCGCGCTGCGAACCTCTTTCCACGCATTTTCGCTGATCAGCGCCGACCCGCCGTCGCCCAGCGCCTCGTCGGCGGCAAAGGCGACGATGTCGGACAGGCCGGCATTCGCGATCACCTGATCGGCGTCGGCATCGCCGAGGCGCGAGGTGTCGATCGTCAGCGGCGTGGCCTTGAAATCGATCGGCACTGCGACGCTGGTATAGGTAAAGCCGCGCGCGCCGTTGCCGACCATCACGAAGAGCAGGAAGGCGAGAAAAGCGCCCGACAGCAGCACCGCGCCCAGCCCGAACAGCCTGAACCGGCGCTCGGCGGCGTAGCGGCCCGCGATGCGCTTTTGCATCACGGCGCCTTTCCAGTCGGTGGGGGCGGTCTCTCTATTCATAAGCTTCGCGATACTTTTTGACGATGCGCAGCGCGGCGATGTTGAGGAGCAAGGTCACGATAAACAGGACGAGCCCCAGCGCGAAGGCCGCCAGCGTCTTGGCGCTGTCGAACTCCTGATCGCCGGTGAGCAATTTCACGATCTGCGCGGTCACCGTGGTGACGCTGGCGAAGGGGTTGGCGGTCATGTTCGCCGACAGGCCCGCCGCCATCACGACGATCATCGTCTCGCCGATCGCGCGGCTGACCGCGAGCAATATGCCGCCCATCACGCCCGGAAGCGCGGCGGGGATCAGCACCTGACGGATCGTCTCGTTCGGCGTCGCGCCGAGCGCGAGCGATCCGTCGCGCATCGCCTGCGGCACGGCGTTGATGCTGTCGTCGGCCATTGAGGAGACGAACGGGATGATCATCACCCCCATCACGATCCCCGCGGCGAGCGCGCTTTCGGTGCTGGCGTTAGGAATGCCGAGCATTACCGCGAATTCGCGCAGCGCCGGCGCCACCGTCAGCGCGGCGAAATAGCCATAGACGACCGTCGGCACGCCCGCGAGAATCTCGAGGCAAGGCTTCACCCATTTGCGCACCGCCGGCGCGGCATATTGGGTGAGATAGACCGCGGTCATCATGCCGATCGGGATCGCGACGATCATCGCGATGACCGCGCCGATCAGCACCGTGCCCCAGAACAAAGGAATGCCGCCGAAGGTGTCGGGCTGCGGCGCCCCGCTGGTGGGCGCCCAGTGGGTGCCGAACAGCAGCTCGGCGGGCGAGACGAGGCGGAAGAAGCGGATCGATTCGAACAATAGCGACAGCACGATGCCGAAGGTCGTCAGGATCGCGACAAGCGACGCGAGCAGCAACAGCATCATCACGATCTTCTCGACGCGGCTCCGCGCACGGAAATCGGGGCGGATGCGCGTGAAGGCGTAAAGCCCGCCCGCGAGCGCCAACGCGAGCATCGCCGCGATGCCGATCCACGCATATTGGTGGCTCGCGTCGGCATAGGGCTTCACCAGCGGCGCCGCGGCGGGCAGCCGAACGTCGGCCTGTCGCCCCTGCGCGACATTGCGCGCGTCGGACAGGATCGCGCCGCGCTCGAACCCGAATTCGGGCAGGTTCTCCGCCGCCTCGGTCGTCAGCACCTGATTGGTGATCAGCGCGGGCGAGACCGACGCCCAGACCGCGAGGAACAGCGCGGCGGGGGCGAACAGCCACAGCGCGACATACCAGCCATGATATTGCGGCCGCGAATGCAACTTCGCCCCCGCGCGGCCGGCGAGCAGGTTCGACCGCGCGCGGCCGGCGAGCCAGCCGATCAGCGCGAGGCCTGCGATCAAAAGCAAAAGGGCGGCGGCGTTGAAGGTCACATCGTCCTCATGGACTGGGTTCACATTTCCGTTCGCATCGAGCGAAGTCGAGATGCCTCTCGACCATGCGCTGACCCGATGGGTGTCTCGACTTTGCTCGACACGAACGGGGAAGGGGAAAGCAAAAACGGCGGCCGGACGAACGAACCCGCCCCGCCACCAGCGGGAGGGTAATTACTTCAGCTCGCTGCCATCCAGCGCCGTCATATTCTTGCCGTTCGCCGCCGCGGTCGCTGCAATGTCCTTCGGCGAGACGATCAGCCCCTTGGCGTTCAGATAACCGCCATCGGCCGCACCTTTCAGGAACTCGGCGACATATTCGGCCAGCCCCGGAACGACGCCGACATGCGCTTTCTTCACATAGATATACAGCGGGCGCGATCCGGGATAGCTGCCGTCGGCGATCGCCGCATAGGTCGGCGCGACGCCCTGGATCGGCACCGCCTTGATCTTGTCCTTGTTCGCGTCGAGATAGGAAAAGCCGAAGATGCCGAGGCTGGTCGGATTCTTGTCGAGCTTCGAGATGATGAGGTTATCATTCTCGCCCTGCTCGACATAATAGGGCGAACCGCGCAGCGTCGTGCACACCGCCTCATGCTTGTCCTTGTCGCTGTCCTTCAGTGCCTTCATTTGCGGGTTGGCGTCGCAGCCGGTGCCGAGGATCAGCTCCTTGAACGCATCATAAGTGCCGCTCGTCGACGGCGGGCCGAAGACCGAGATCGCGACCGCGGGAAGCGCGGGGTTCACGTCCTGCCACGTCTTCGCGGTATTGGGCTTGCCATAGGGGTTCGCCGCGAGCGCCTTATAGACGTCCTCTTCGGTCAGCTCGAAGCCCGGACCGCGCGAAGCCTCACCCAGCGCGATGCCGTCGATGCCGATCTGGACTTCGACGATGTCCTTCACCCCGTTCGCGACGCAGGTGTCGAATTCCTTCTTCTTGATCCGGCGCGATGCGTTGGCGATGTCGGGCGTGTCGCCGCCGACGCCGGCGCAGAAACGTTCGAAGCCGCCGCCGGTGCCCGTGCTGTCGATCTTCGGCGTCTTGTTGCCTGTCGCCTCGGCGAACTTCTCGCCGACCGTGGTGGCAAAGGGGTAGACGGTCGAAGACCCGACCGCGCTGATATAAGCGCGCGCCCCGCCGCCCGAAGACGCCTGATCCTGACACGCGGACAGCGCCAGCGCGACTGTGGCGGCGCCGGCGATCAGGGCGAATTTCTGCAGCATGGGACAATCCTGTGGTGGGGGTCGTTACCGAACCAAGCCACCACCCCCGCGGCGACTCGCTGAGGGCCATTTGGGGTTTTTGTGTGACGTGTTTGTGACAGGGAGCGTCATGGAAGTGTCATGCGCACACGCCTCACAATTCCCGTACTTCCCTAATTACAGAAGACTTGTTTGTAACGGGTGCCTCCATGATTGCACGGGCTTCAACGATCTTCTCGCGTTGAGCCTGCCATAAGGTCGGGCCATTTTTGGTCGATGGACGTAAAAGTCCGTTCCTTTGCAAAATGGATAAAATATCAGCAACATACGCTTTGGCTCGAACATCGAGCCCTCTGTACAATGCTGCTTCCTGTCGAGCCCCGCCAGCTTGAAAGAATGTCTTTTTTAAGATCGTCATTAATACTCTAACACTCATCGGTAAATCTGAATCTAGTATCTCTGCATTCGTGTTCCCAATTCCAGAAAACCTTTCAATTTGACACCCATCGTCAAATTTTCCTTTTGGGAGATCTTCGAGACCTTTTACTCCAGATAATGTTCCGATTGCACATCGTTCGAAATTCGGAAGATTTCTTGATATAATTGACCCCTCTCCAGCCAAAATATCAACACTTTCAATAAGACATTCTGAAAATGTGACACGAGAAAAATCAGAAGAATCTAATAGCTCAATGACTTTAAAATAGCCATCTACTATTCTTATTTGATTTCCTTCGTATGATGCAGAGTTTATCTGTAGACTTTTAAGTATATCTAAGGATAGATAACTAAATCTACGATCAGAAGAAATTTGTAGAGCGTGAGATGACTGCTTACTAGACAAATTCTTTGTTTTATTCGCAATCAACTGAGAGCCAATGTCGCCAAGTTCCACGCTTGCTTCGGAAAAATCTACCGTGTCGTCATGCGGCGCTGCGATGAATCTTAGAACGTCTCCGGCGCGACATGCGTCGGTTAGATCGTCGTCGATAAACTCCCGAGAGTTCTCACTGCCGGGAACAGATGCGAGCCCGGGCAGGCGCAATAGCAATACCTGAGTTCTCTCGTTCGGACTTTGACCAAATGCGTCGCGGAACGCCGAAGCTATTGCATCTGAGTCTAAGGGGCCTCGGCCGTTTTCTTTGGACCGAGCGACTGTTGCCAAGCGCTCAAGCATCGTCCTGAGCGTTTCGGGCTCTACCGCCACATCGGCGACCTGTTTTACCTCTCGGGCGCAAATCCTTGAAATCAGGTAATCCCAGCCAATTGCGGGGCTATCTTCATTGGAATCGATCATTTCGTCTAGGATGCCACTCGCCGCCAAATAACCTATAAGCAAAGGTCTCCTCGGAAGCCATATAGGTAGAGAGTGAGTAATATTCCGTTTTGACAAATACTCGACGATTTGCGCATCCGAAAATTCCCCAATATCAAAAATATCAGATGAAATGGGGAGGCCGATTGACGTGACCCCCTGATTTTCCTCCAACTGTGATTAGAGTCCGGCCTTGAAGGAAGGACGGACAGATGAAGCGGACGAGGTTTTCAGAAGAGCAG
>NZ_JAATIT010000006.1 GCF_011926545.1 Sphingopyxis italica
CCGCAGCTCAACTATTTTTCGGCTCTGTTATCGTCCACTATCTTGAGCGTTGGATGGAGCAACGCGCTCGTCCATAACGTCCGCTCCCCACCCCATTTCAGACGTTAGATCGCGATCCGGCGCAATCCCCGCTTATGGCCAAGTCGCTCCTCCGCTACCAAGCTATCTAAGGCATTGAAAATAAATGATTTTCTTAAATGCGGATTGGCTACCAGGTTCCGGCTCCTTGAATTTAAGTGATTGAAATATCGCTATTTCATATTCGCGCATGAGCGCGAAATTTATTTCAAGCTGCAAGTTGGGGGTATCGATCAGGTCGTCTGAGGACTGATCATCCGCTTCACGCCTGATCTCAGCCTTAGGAGCTTCCGAACGGGATACCCGAAAGCAGCCATTAGTCCGATCAGTTTTCAATTCATGCGAACTAGTTTTGCTGCCAACCCTCCGGCCCACCTCTAACGCAAAAGCCCGCATAATTACCCCAGCCGCGGCACCTCGCGCGCCGCTCGGGAGATCGACCGCCATTGGACGGGTCTTGCGCGGCAAATATCGCTGCGGCAGTGAGCCTCAAGTAATCTCTCTTCTACGAGCAGTAGGCTCGTGAGGGCGAGCTTCTGGCTCAAGCGGACGAAACGCTCTGCTCTGCGAGCACTTTCACCAAGCTCGGCGCAAACGGATGAAGGTGCGGGATGGTCGTGGCGAAAATTTCGACATGCCCGTCATTATTCAAAAGACCGACGTTGGCGATTTTCGCGGCCTTCAGGATGGGGGCAATTTCGGCGGATCGATGGAGAACAGCACATGCGGCACGTTGGATGAATGCGAACCGTCGAGAAGCCCCCCGTTGCAACTCGTTATCGGCGCCGCCCCGGCCGCCACCGGCTAATTTCGGCCGCTTTGGCCACCCTTTAACTCTTAACCGACTTGGCGGGACGGCTCGTCAGTTAACGCGCTTTCCGATCCGGGTTCGCGAGTTCGGCTTCTGAAGGCCAATGGCCCTGCGGATTTTCGCGAACGATCTCGGCAAGCAGTGCTTTCGCGCCTTCCTCGTCGCCGGCGAAGCGGCGTTCCATCGCGATCGCGAACTTGATCGTGCTGTCGCGCGTGCCTTTGACGGCCGTCGGATCGAGGCGTCCCTGCATGATCTGGACCGCCTGATAATAGGTGAAATTCTCGATCAGCTTGAGCCCCGGTTCGATCGCGTTGATCGCCGCACGCGCCTTGTCGTGCTCGCCCATTTTCCGGTAGGCGAGATAGGTCCAGTAGGCGGTCGGCACGCGCATGTCGTCGCGCGCGAAATCGGCCGACAGTTCGAGCGATTTCGCCATGCCGGCGACCATCGTCGGATAGTCGCCCGTCGCGAAGCTCGTCTGTGCGTGATAATAGATGATGTTGCTGCGATAGGTGCCGATCGTGAGGCCGGCCGGATTGGGCAGGCCGTCAGGCTCGAAGCTGTCGGGCTTTCCTTCCATCAGCGCCAGCGCATCGCGATAGTCGGCAAGCGCTGCGTCGAAGGCGCGCGCGCGGGCTAGGTGACGCGCGCGATAGCGGCGCAGCTTGTAGCTGTCTGGAAAGGCCTTCAGCCCGTCGCTGAACACCGCGATCGCCTCGCACACCCGCCCCGCATAGCCGAGCCTGCGGCCGAGCCAGAAATGGGATTCCTCGCGATCGGGCGCGATGCGAAGCGCGGCGCGCGCGATTTCGATGTCTTCGTCCAGCCGCTTTTGCGTCGCCGCCGAAAAGACGGGAAGGCTGAGCTGGGTGCCGATCAGGCTGGTCGTGCAATTCCCCGCGTCGACGCCAGGGACTTTTTCGTTCGCCGACGCGGGGACGGCCGCCAGTATCAGGGCGAGGATGGCGCTTGCGCCGCAAGCCACGACGCGCGGGCTCATCCGATCACCTCCCGATAGATGCGGCGGACATTGGTCCCCATGATCTTTTCGACCGTGCTGGCCGGATAGCCCAGCTTGCGTACGCCATCCCACACGACCTCCATCCGGCGCGGGCCGTTGAGTTCGTTGATGAACAGCGGCCAATCGGCCTCGTTGAAGTTGGCGCCCTCTTCGGCCTTGAGTTCGGCGATATAGGCGTCGGTCATCTCGACGACGCGGTGGTCGCGGTCGCTGCCGATCGCGACATGGTCGGCGCCCATCACCTTCACAGCGTGATCGATGTGGCGGAAATATTCGGGCAGCGCATCGTCGCGCTTCGTCGTCAGGAACGGCCGCATCTGGCAGATCCCGGCGACGCCCCCCTTGTCGGCGAGGAGGCGCAGGTTCGCGTCGGTCGTGTTACGGATATTGCTGTGCACCGCCATGCACGCGGTGTGCGAGACGATCACCGACACCTTCGACGCGGCGATCGTGTCGGCCATCGTCTGCATGTTCGCATGCGACAGGTCGATCAGCATGCGCCGCTCGTTCATCCGGCCGACGAGGTCGCGGCCGAAGTGGGTGAGCCCGTTCGCGCCGAGTTCCTTGCACCCCGCGCCCGCCCAATTCTGGTCGTTATAGGTGATTTGCGCCGACCGGACGCCCAGCTTGTGAAACAGGTCGACATTGTCGAGGTCGCGTCCGAACTGGGTGCTGTTCTGGAACAGGTAGAACAGCGCGAGCTGGCCATTCCGGCGCGCGACGTCGATGTCGCCCGTGCTGGTTGCCTTCAGGAAGAGCTCGGGATGCTTCGCAATATGCGCGTCATGGTCGAGCACGGCCTGCACCGCATCCTCATAGGCTTGCGCTTCATAATGTTTGGGGTCGCAGAGCGTGATCGTGATCGCGTCGAGCCCGCTGGCACGCATCTGCCCGATCAGCGCCGCGTCATATTCGAACCGCACCTCGCCCATCGCGTCGAAGGTGAGGGGACGCGTCTTCGCCCATGCCGCCGCCGCGGGCGCCAGCGCCATCGTGGCCGACAAGGACGCCCCCGACAGTATGAAATTCCGTCTGTCCATAGCTTCGCCCTCTCCAATTCTCTATTGGAAATAAATTAGCGTATCGGAAAATTATTGCAAGCCCGATGATCGGCTCGAGCGCGCAGGCGTTCAGCCGGTGTTGACCCACAGCACGACGGCATCCTCCTCGCTCGTCGAATAGGCGGCGTGCTGCATGCTGCTGTTGATATAGATACTGTCGCCGGCGCCGAGATATGCCGGTTCATAATGCTCGGTCTGGAAGCAGATTTCGCCTTTGAGCACATAGAGGAATTCCTCGCCGCTGTGCTGCGACCAGCTCTTGAAATCCTCGAGGCTGCGCGCCTTGATCGTCGTAACGAAGGGCAGGATCTTCTTGTTCTTGAGCTCCGCTGCGATCAGCCGGTGACGGTAGACCGCGGTTTCCATCAGGCGGCCCGCGCCATCCATCGTGACGCTGCGCCGGCCTGCGGCATCCTGCCCTGAATTGCTTGCGAACAATTCGGTGATGTCGATGTCGAAGCCCACCGCGAGCTTTTGCACGACGTCGAACGTCGGCGACATCTGGTCGTTTTCGATCTTCGACAGCGTCGAGGCGGCGAGGCCCGTCAGGCGGCCCGCGTCCTCCAGCGTCATTCCGCGTTCCTTGCGCAACTGGCGCAGTCGCTCACCCAGATGAAAGCCTTCTGATCGGGGCCGCTTCGCGGTACGAACGGCACCCAAAACTTCCGGCTCGTCTCCATTTCTGGGCGGCATAAATCTCCAATCCTTCACTTGCTCGAGAGCGCACGGCATCGGCCGATAGGGGGCGGCTGGGGGAGAGGTCCAGCCAATCAGCCACTGCCACCTATAGGTCACAAATTTCCGATAGGCTACGGAATTGGCATATCCGATATGCCAGTTCCGTATGTGCCCACCGGAAATAGAGGCCGATCTCGAACAGACGAGATCAGAATTTATACTTAGCATTCAAATAATAGAAGCCCCCGGCGACCCCAAATACGCTGTGATTGTCATAGATCAGGCCAGCCCGGGCGCGCGCGGGACCGCGGTCTGGCGGGAAGATGTTGAACAGGTTGCGCGCGCCGATGCTCAGTTCGACATCCTCGATCCCCGAATAGGTCACTTCGGCATCGAACAGCGTCACGGCTTTGCGCGGCAGGAAGGTCGCGCCGTCCAGGCGGCGCCATGCGCCATAGTGGATCGCGCGCGCCATGAAGCCGAAATCGCCGACCTTGGTGGTCGTCGAGAAATTGCCGCGCCAGCGCGGCGTTCCGCGTTCGAACTCGGTCACGATCGCCGGACTGAAGCCCGGAGGCGGCGCGCCGCGCAGATGCTGTTCGTTATAGTTCACCGCGAGGCTGAAGTCGGTCGAGGCATTGTCCGACCAACTGTGGCGATAAGTGCTGACAAGGTCGAAACCGCGCACGCGCGTGTCCATTTCGTTCTGGAAATAGCGCACCTGTTCGATGTCGGCGCCGTTCGGGAAGTTGATCGCGGCGAGCGCCGCGCGCTCGGCTGCGGTCGTGTCGCGCGACGGCGTCAGCAGCAGGCGATCGTCGACGTCGATCTGATAGAAATCGAGCGTCGCGAGGAAGCCGTCGAGGCCGGTGAAAACCATGCCTGCCGACATGTTGAACGACGTTTCGGGGATCAGCGTCTTCGATCCGAAAACCTGCGCCGCGGGCGAACCCGGGACGAGCACGGCGTCGAGTATGAAGCCGCCGACGCCGTCGAGCTGCGACGTCAGGCTGGTGCCGAACACCTGTCCCGCCGCCGGAGCGCGGAAGCCGGTGCTGACCGACCCGCGCAGCGCGAAAGCGTCGCTCAGTTCGAAGCGCGTCGCCGCCTTGTAGCTGAAGTTGTCGCCGAACTGGTCATAGTCTTCATAGCGGGCGGCCGCCGACAGGTTCCACCAAGGCGTGATGTCGGCATCGATTTCGCCGAATACCGCATAGCTGTTCGAATCGAAGCTGCCGGCGAATTCGGGCGAGAAGCCCTGGAAGCCGTTCGATCCGGCGGGGAGGTCCTGCAGCGGACCCGTCGTATAGCTCGCGACGTCGCCTTCGCCGATGACATAGGTCTCCTTGCGGTGGCTGGCGCCCGCAAAGACAAGGACGTCCTTGCTCAGTTCATAGGAAACTTCGGCGTCGAACTGGATTTCGCGCTGGGTCAGCGAACCCGGCTTGAACGAGGTTGGCGACTCGACGCCCATCGACGCGTTGATCGTGCCGGTGATCGTATAATCGACCGTGTTGGTGCCATAGCGCGCCGACAAGTCCCAGGTCAGCGGGCCTTCCTGATCGCGCAGGCCCACGAGCGCACTGAAATCCTCGAGGTGGCCGCGGAATTCAGGCGTGAAGCCGCCGGGATAAATGGTGGTGAGGTCGAATTCCTCGGGATGTGCCGGCGACAGGTCGAACGCCGAGTCGGCGTAGGTGCCATGGCCGTTCAGTCCGCCCGCCGTGAAGGGCTGGCGCAGGCCGAAAGTGACCGAGCTCTTGCCCGTCATATAGTTGCCGAAGCTGTAAAGTTCGAGTGCGTCGTTCAGTTCGATGCCGGCGTTCCAAACCGATTTGAACGCCATATAGCGCGGATCGAGATTGCCCTCGGGATGCTCGGGAATACCAGGGACGCGCAGCGCCTTCAGTGCTTCGGCGCCGGCGTGCGTCGCCTTCTTGGCATAGGCCTTGGCCTGGTCGGTATATTGGGCGGCGACGTTGAAATAGGCGTTGTCGCCGACCGGAACCGCGAAATGGCCCTGAATGTCATAGGTGCGGCCTTCGCTCTCATAATATTCGCCGACCTGGGCCATGATCGAGCCGCCGCTCCTGGCCTTTTTCAGTTCCAAGTTGATCACGCCCGCGATCGCGTCCGAACCATATTGGGCCGACGCGCCGTCGCGCAGCACTTCAACGCTCGACAGGGCGATCGGCGGAATCACGTTGAAATCCTGACCCTGCGAGCCCGAGGTCGAGGCATGGCCGGTGCCGATCTGGACGATCGAGGCGCGGTGGCGGCGTTTGCCGTTCATCAGCAGCAGCACATGGTCGGCTGGCGAGCCGCGCAGCGTGACCGGACGCACGAACGACGAACCGTCGTTGCCCTGCAGGCGCTGCGCGTTGAACGCAGGCACCAGCGTACGCAGGGCGTCGTTGACATCGGAATAACCCGTCGCGTTGATCTGTTCGGGCGAGATGACATCGATCGCGACCGAGCTGTCGGTGATCGAGCGATCCTTGCGGCGCGTTCCGATAACGACGATGTCGTTGCCGCCCTCGCTGGTTTCTGCGCCGTCGTCGGCGGGCGGCGCCGACTGGGCATACGCCATCGGCGTGATCGCGAACGCGAGCGTAGACGACAACAACAGGCGTGACACGAACTTCGACATTTTTCCCTCCTTTGGACCTGCTTCCCCACTGGAAATGCTATGGTTTCCGTCTTGTGTCATAATTTCTAAATTTTTCCTATCATAAAAATTATTGCTCAACTAGCAAAAACTTCCTATGCGAATGGAGAGGGCTGCAGAGGTGGCCTCGCGGCGTGGGCTGACGGGAGAATTCGCTTGGGCGGCATGAAGAAATTGTCGGTGTTGGCGATCGGCGCATCGCTTTCCGGCGGAGCTATTGCGGCGCCGGCCGGCGGCGACGCCGCCAGGACATTGGTGATTCACGCAGGCGCCGTCGTTACGATTCCGGGCGAAGAGCCGCTCGGGCCGACGACCGTTGTGGTGCGCGGCGGGCGGATCTCCGAAATCCTGCCGGGCCACGTCGAGCGGCCCGATGCGCGGTCGATCGACCTCGGCAACCGGACGCTGCTGCCCGGGCTGATCGACACCCATGTCCATTTCAGCTTCTCGCCCGAAACGAAACTATGGTCGGCGGCGATCAATACCGCCGAGGATGTCGCACTCTTCGCTTTTTCCAATGCGAAAAAGACGCTGGAGGCGGGGTTCACCACCGTGCGCGATGTCGGGTCGGATGGCTATTCGATCCACGCGCTGCGTGATGCGGTCAACGACGGCACGGTCATCGGTCCGCGCATCTTCCTGTCGGGCACCTCGCTGTCGATCGTCGGCGGCCATGGCGACATGTCGGGACTCAACCGCAAGACGACCGAGGCGCTTTATCCCTATGATTATACCGGCGCTTGCACCGGCGCGGTCGAATGCGCGCTGCGTGTCCGCGAAGCGGCGAAATATGGCGCCGACCTGATCAAGATCACCGCAACCGGCGGCATCATGTCGCAGCAGGCGCGCGGGCTCGGCCAGCATCTCAGCGACGATGAACTGACCTCGATCGTCACCACCGCGCACGGCCTCGGGCTCAAGGTCGCGGCGCACGCACACGGTGGCGCAGGCATCGCGGCCTCGGTGCGCGCAGGCGTCGATTCGATCGAGCACGGCACTTGGCTGGACGAAGAGACCGCGAAGTTGATGGCGGCGCGCGGAACCTGGCTCGTGCCGACGCTCGGCCTGCTCGACGGCCGCAAGACCAGCGATGCCAGCCCGGCGGTGCAGGCGAAGATGGCCGAAGCACGCCGGGTCGCGGGGCGCAATATCCGCCTCGCGGTCCGGCATAAGGTCAAATTCGCTTTCGGGACCGACGCCGGGGTGTCGCCGCACGGACAGAACGCGCGCCAGTTCCGCCTGATGGTCGAGCAGGGACCGATGACGCCGATGGCGGCGTTGCGCTCGGCGACGGTCGATGCGGCGACGCTGCTGGGCCAATCGGACAATCTCGGCACGATCGAAGTGGGCAAATATGCCGACATGATTGCCGTCGCGGGCGATCCCTATCGCGACATCACGCTGCTCGAGCATGCCTCCACCGTCATCAAGGACGGCCAGGTCATTCGTCACGAGGTGCGCGCGCCCTGATCCGGCCGCTTTTCCATTATTTGCAACGCTTTCAACGGACATCACATGAACGCTATTGATACGTCTCTCTCCTCTTCGCCGGGCCAGCCGGCACCCGGCGCCTTCGCCGACGCCATTGTCGACCTGTTCGGCGAACTCGGCCTTTCGCTTTCGGACGATCTCGGATCGGACCTTGCGGTCTTTTCGCCCATCGACGGCTCGGCGCTCGCGACGCTCAAGATGCACCGCGCCACCGACATGGATGCGATGGTCGCCAATGCGGAAGTCGCCTTCGTCGCGTGGAAACAGGTGCCCGCGCCGCATCGCGGCGAACTGATCCGGCGCTATGGCCAGCTCGTGCGCGAACATAAGGAGGTGCTATCGCGCCTGCTGACGATCGAGAATGGCAAGATCCTGACCGAAGCTCGCGGCGAAGTGCAGGAAGTGATCGACATCTGCGAATATGCCGTCGGCCTGTCGCGGCAGCTGTTCGGGCTGACGATCGCGTCGGAGCGCGCCGAGCACCGGCTGACCGAATATTGGCATCCGCTTGGGGTCCTCGGACTGATCTCGGCGTTCAATTTCCCCGCCGCGGTGTGGGCGTGGGGCACGACGGTCGCGCTCGTTTGCGGCGACAGCGCGATCTGGAAGCCGTCGGAAAAGACACCGCTGACCGCCCTCGCTTTCGCAAAGCTGCTCCAGAAGGTCGCGGCCGATTATGAATTTGCGCCCGATCATCTGGTTCAGGTCGCGATCGGCGACGCCGAATGCGGCGGCATCATCGCCGACCATCCGGGGATTTCGATCGTCAGCGCTACCGGCAGCGTTCGCATGGGGCAGGACGTTGGAGTGCGCGTGCAGCGCCGCTTCGGCCGTCCGGTGCTCGAACTTGGCGGCAACAATGCCGCGATCGTCGCGCCGAGCGCCGACATCGGGCTCGCGCTGCGCGGGACGATCTTTGCCGCGACCGGCACGTGCGGCCAGCGCTGCACGACGCTTCGCCGCCTGATTGTTCACGAAAGCATCCGCGCCGATTTCGTGAAGCGCCTGATCGCCGCGGTCGGCAGCCTCAACATCGGCAGCCCGCTCGACGATATGACGCACGTCGGACCGCTGATCGACAAGGCGGCGTTCGACGCGATGCAGCGCGCGCTCGATCGGGCGCGCGGCGAAGGCGGGACCGTCCACGGCGGCGAACGGATCGAGGTCGCGGGATCGCCGGAGGCCTATTATGTCCGCCCCGCGATCGTCGAGATGCCCGCGCAGAGCGAAATCGTTCGCGAAGAAACCTTCGCACCGATCCTCTATGTCCTGTCCTACGCCGATTTTGCGGAGGCGATCGCGCTCCAGAACGGTGTGCCGCAGGGGCTGTCGTCGTGCATCTTCACCAGCGATGTCCGCGAGGCCGAGACATTCCAGTCGGCGCAGGGCAGCGACTGCGGAATCGTCAACGTCAATATCGGAACGAGCGGGGCCGAAATCGGCGGCGCGTTCGGCGGCGAAAAGATGACGGGCGGCGGCCGCGTATCGGGTTCCGACAGCTGGAAGAATTATATGCGCCGCGTTACCGCGACGGTGAACTATTCGACGGAGCTTCCGCTCGCACAGGGCGTGAAGTTCGATTTCGACATCGACTGACGACACGGATTTGTTCGGAGAGGATTTATGATGAACCGCAAGCATTTGAAATTTCTAATATCGGCCGGCCTGTTGCTGATTGCGTCGCCCGTCGCGGCAATGGCGCAGGAAGGCAGCTTCCAGGGCATGTCGCTGCTCGGTGAAAGGATGGTCACCGCTCCGGCGCGCAATGCAAACGTCGCCTCGGTCGAGACGCTCGAACGCGCCGCGCGCGATGCGAAGGCCGCGTATGAGGCGAACATGACCGTCGACAGCGCGACCTGGTACGGACGCATTCTCTTCTACCAAGGCTATACGAAGGAATCGGCGTCGGTCTACGATCAGGCGCTGAAGCGTTTCCCCAATTCGGGCAAGCTGCTCCGCCACCGCGCACATCGCGCTTTCTCGCTGCGCGAATTCGACAAGTCGATCGAACTGGGGCTGAAGGCGGCGAAGCTTTACGAAAACCAGCCGCTCGAACGCGAGAAGCCGGGACCCGACTATTTCCCGGGCGACCCCGATGTCGTGCAATATTATCTCTATTACCACCTCGGGCAGGCTTATTTCGGTAAGCATGACTTCGAAAATGCCGCGAAATGGTTCGCCAAATCGGCGGAATCGGCAGCCTTCACCCACGACGTCGAGGCGCGGACCGCGAACACCTATTGGGAATATCTGTCGCTCGCGCGCGCCGGCAATATGCGCAAGGCACAGAAGCTGCTCGACGATTACGACCTGACGCTGTTCGAGGTTCATCCGAAGGGCGGGTCGGACACCTATTTCGACGGCATCCAGCTGTTCAAAGGCAATCGTGCCGCCGACAGTTTCTTCAGCGACAAGGACAGTGGCCGCGCGTTCGCGACCGCCGACGGCGTGGCCGCCTCGACCGCCTATAGTCTTGCCAACTATTATATCCTGAGCGGCGAGCCCGAGAAGGCGAAGCCCTGGCTCAAGCGGTCGATCGCGGTCGACAGCTGGAGCTTCTTCGCGCGCATCCAGGCCGAAGCCGATTGGCTGCTGCTGTTCCCGAACGAAAAGCCCTGAACGGACGCATCGAACTGACGCATTGGGGTGAGCGGCGGACCCGGATCATCGGGCCGGATATTTGGGAGACGCATCATGAATAACTGGACCCGCCGCAAACCCATCCTGCCGCCCGGCGAAGGCAGCGCCGATGCGCTGCCGCCGAGCCTGTCCTGGCCGCAACTGATGGCGATGGGCGTCGGCGCGATCATCGGCACCGGAATCCTGACCCTGATCGGCGTCGGCGTCGATCGGGCGGGGCCCGCCGTCCTGATATCCTTCGCCATCGCGGGGGCGGTCTGCGCCTGCGCGGCGCTCGCCTATGCCGAATTGTCGGCGATGATGCCCGCGGCGGGTAGCGCCTACAGCTATTCCTACGCGGGCCTTGGCGAAGCCTTTGCGTGGATCGTCGGCTGGAGCTTGATCCTCGAATATTCGCTCGTCGTCTCGACGGTGGCGGTAGGCTGGTCGGGCTATGCGTCGCCGCTTTTGATGAGCGTTGGCTTTCCGGAAGCGTTGACGCACGGACCTGAACTGGGCGGACTGATCAATCTTCCCGCAGTGGGCATTATCGCCGTGGTCGCCGGGCTATTGTTGCTGGGAACGCGCGAGAGCGCACGGATAAACTCGGTGCTCGTTGTCGTGAAGATCGTCACGCTGCTGCTCTTCGTCGGCTACACCTTGCCCCATTTCGACGCCGCGAACTTCGAGCCCTTCATGCCTTTTGGCTATACCGCCCAGGTCGGCAGCGACGGGGTGCAGCGCGGGGTCATGGCCGCCGCGGCGATCATCTTTTTCGCCTTCTACGGTTTCGATGCGATTTCGACGGCAGCGGAGGAAACAAAACGCCCCGCGCGCGATCTGCCGATCGCAATCATCGGATCGATGACCGTCTGCACGCTCATCTACATGCTGGTCGCGGCTACGGCGGTGGGTGCGATTTCGTTCACGCGCTTTGCCGACAGTCCCGAGCCGCTGGCGCTGATCCTGCGTTCGATCGGGCAGGGCGGCATCGCGCAGATTGTTGCGACGACCGCCGTCGTCGCCCTGCCAACCGTCTTGCTCGCCTTTCTCTACGGACAAAGCCGAATCTTTTTAGCGATGGCGCGCGACGGCTTCCTGCCGCAGCGCCTGGCGCGTATTTCAGCACGCGGCACGCCAACGCGCATCACGCTGCTGACGGCTGCGATCGTGGCGGTACTCGCCGGGCTGCTTCCGATCGGCAAGGTCGCCGCGCTCGCCAATGCCGGCACGCTGATCGCCTTCACAGCGGTCGGCCTCTGCCTGCTCGTCCTTCGTCGCCGCGCACCGGACATTCCACGGCCATTTCGCATTCGCGCGGTATGGCTGGTCGGGCTTGGAACAATCGGAGGCTGCTTTTACCTCTTCCTGAGCTTGCCGGCCGAAACTCTCTTATGGTGTCTGGTATGGAATCTGATTGGTCTAGGCCTGTATTCGGCATACGGGCAACGCCGGAGCGCGGTGGGCAGGCTCGGGATCGACGCCTAATCCGGTACGGCGGGTCGCGCTCCCCGAGATTGTGGTTTGCGCGCCCGCGGATCTCTTATTTTCCCGATTTATGCCGATTATGACAGTCTCATTCGGCCGGAGCCAGCGGTTGCGGCGACCGGCGGGATCGCCCGCGGCCTCAATGGCAGGAATGAGGCGGATTGACGACATTCCTCATAACCGTCGCCCCCGCGAAGGCGGGGCCGCGCATCCGGAAATCGCCAATTCCGCCGCTTGTGTCGATGGCGTCGCCGACTCCGCAATTCAATTTCTCCGGCCTACGCAACCGCCGGTTAAACCTGTCGTTAATTAGGGAGGAATATCGCTCGGGTCAGGATCTAGCGGGATAGCAGAGCAAATGTCCCTCATCGCCGACGGCAAATCATTGGATCAATCGGAAGCGGTTCTGGGCGAGCAATATGCGAGCCTCGCGCGCCAAGTGCCACTCTTGTACGCGTTGATGTTCCTCAACGTCCTGTTTCTCGCGCTCGTCACCACGGACGGCGGCTCGTGGGCGGCCAGCTTCATAGCGCCGCTCGTTCTGACCGCGATCATCGCGGTCCGCGGCGCCGCTTGGTACGCCCGGCGCGGGCGGGCGACGAGCCACGACGACATGCGCCGGTATCTTCGCGGGACGATCGCCAGGGCGGGGGTCTTCAGCTTCCTTTTCGGTGGCTGGGGACTCTATCTCTTCCTTTCTGCCGATCCGTTCCACACGACCGCTATCGCTCTCTTCATATTCGTCGGATCCATAAGCTGTTGCTACTGCCTACAGGCGCTGCCCGCCGCGGCGCGCCTCGTCCTCCTGTTCGGTGCGATGCCCGTCACAATCGGGCTGCTTTTGTCGCGGGATTTCTACTTCACCGGCATGGGTCTGACCTTTCTGCTCGGCGCGGGGGTGATATTGCGGACGATCGCGACTACGCGCTCCGCCGTCTATGAATCCCTGCACGCGCGGTCGGAAATGGCGGCGCTCATCGAGGCATTGCAGCGCAGCGAGGAACATTATCGCTATTCGGTCGAGCTTAATCCCCAGATTCCTTGGATCAGCGACCCCGAGGGGCGGATCGTCGAGGTCGGACCTCGATGGACGGAGCTCACCGGCGTTCCGGCCGAGACGGCGCTTGGTTGGGGATGGGTCGACGCCGTGCATCCCGAGGACCAGCCCGAAGTCCTTGCTCATTGGAACGAGGCGCTGACCTCCGATGACAATGGAGTCGCCGACGTGCGCTACAGGGTGCGCCATTCCGACGGGGGCTTCCGCTGGTGCCGGGCGCGCGCCAATCCGCGCCGCGAACAGTCCGGACGCATTACCAGCTGGTACGGGACGCTTGAGGATATCCACGACCAGGTGACCGCCGAGTTGGGCCTGCGCGAAAGCGAGGAGCGTTACCGTCTCGCATCGCGCGCGACGAACGATGTGATCTGGGACTGGTCGCACAGCACCGGCCGGATCGAATGGGGAAATGGTGTCGAGCAAGTGCTCGGCTATCCAGAGGCCGCCGGAGGAACCCCGGTCACCTGGTGGAGGGAGCGCATCCACCCCGAAGACCTCGCGGCGGTGGATGCAACCTACGACAGGGTCCTTGCCAACCTCCAGGACAGCTGGAACCACGAATATCGTTTCCGTGCGGCAAGCGGCGAATTCATCAAACTCTTTTCCCGCGGTTATGTTGTGCGCGACGATGAAAGAAAAGCCGTGCGGTCGATCGGCGCGCTCCTCGACGTCACCGCCGCGAGAGAGGCCGAGAAGGAACTTCGCTGGGCCGCCAATCACGACCCGCTGACGGGGCTTCCCAACCGCAAGCTGTTCGGAGAGGTGCTCGAAGCGGCACTCGGCGCCGCGTCGGCCAACGCATCGTGCGTAGGGGTCATCGTCATCGATATCGACGGGTTCAAGCTTCTGAACGACAGCATGGGCCATGCTGCGGGCGACCAGCTCCTACGGACGGTCGCGATCCGGCTCCAGGCGAATCTTGGAGCAGACGCCACTGTCGCAAGACTCGGCGGAGACGAGTTCGCCGCGATTGTAACGGGGTTGCGCGCCGACGAGCCGATTGTACCGGCGGCGACCTCCATCCTCGACGGGGTAGCCGACGCGCTGATCATCGACGAAGGAGTGGTCGAGGTCAGCATCAGCGCCGGCGCGGCGCGCTGGCCAGCCGACGGGAGCGATGCCGAGGCCGTTCTCAAGAGCGCCGATCTGGCACTCTATGCCGCCAAGGCCGACGGGGCGGGCACCATATGCGCGTTTCAGCCAGAAATGCGCGAAGCCGCCGAAAGCCGGAAGGCAATGCTGCGCGAGGCCCGCGACGCGTTGAACGACGACCGGATCATTCCCTTCTACCAAGCCAAGATCGACCTGAAGACGGGCGCTGTCGTGGGCTTCGAGGCGCTCCTGCGCTGGCACCATCACAGGCGCGGTCTTCAACCTCCCGACAGCATCCGCGCCGCCTTCGAAGATGCGCTGCTCGCGCGTTCCCTGACGGACCGGATGATCGATCGCGTCCTGGTCGACATCGAACGTCTAAGCGACAAAGGTGTGACCTTTGGCCGTATCGCGATCAACGGCTCTCTTTCCGACTTCCGCCGTGATGATTTCGCCGACCGCATATTGACGAAGTTTTGGGAGAAGAACCTTTCGCCCGCGCTGCTCGAACTGGAGGTGACCGAAAGTGTCTTCGTCGATCACCTCGCTGCGAACGTGGATCGAGCTCTGCGAACACTCGTTGCCGAAGGCGTGTCCATTGCCCTTGACGACTTCGGTACCGGCTATGCTTCGCTCACCCATCTGCAGCAGTTTCCGGTCGACGTGCTCAAGATCGACCGGTCCTTCATTTCGCGGCTCGACAGCGCCGACAGTGCCGACTTCGCGATTGTCCACGGCGTCATCGACATTGCGCATCGCATGAAGATCGCCACGGTCGCCGAAGGCGTCGAGAGCGAGAATCAGCTCTCCCAGTTGCGCGAGCTCGGATGCGACATCGCCCAAGGCTATCTCGTGAGCCGCGCAATCGGGGCAGAACGGGTGCCGGACTGGCTGAAGAAATGGTCACAGCAGCCTCCCGCTTGGTCGCGGGTGACAGGCGGGCGTGCGCACGGGCTTCGCGATGGTAGCGGACAGTGAGCGGGACAGTCCCAGACAGCAGTTGGCCGGCGGGCGGCCGATTTGCTGCAGCTTGAATGCCGACGCGGGCCTCAAGCCGCTTTGGGTATTTTCTTCAAATCGTTTGCTTGCTGATGAAACCGCTTTCGGATCCGCGGTTCCGGCTCTGGTGAGAGCGGCTCAGGCCGCCAGTTCGGCGTCGGCCGCGTCGGCTTCGAGGCAAAACAGGGCTCGTGCTTTGCCGCCGGCCTTCGCCCGGTACAGCGCTGCATCGGCGCAGCCGAGGAGGCGTTCGAGCTCCAGCCCGAGCTTCGGAGCCGTGGCGATGCCGACGCTCACAGAAACAGACATCGATACATTGTCGATGACATAGGGCTTGCTGACCTCGCGGATGATTCTGCGCGCGAGCATTTCGGCCTCACTCTCTTCGCTGATCCCAGCCTGCAAAACGATGAACTCGTCGCCGCCGAGGCGCGCGACGACATCGTCGGCGCGTATCATCTCCTCAAGCCGCCGTGCGACCCGCTTCAGGAGCGCGTCGCCGGCCGGGTGACCGTGGCGGTCATTTACGGCCTTGAAGCCGTCGAGATCGAGATAATGGAGCGCGACCAGATTTTTCGCGCGCACGGCGGTCGCCGCCCGGTCCTGGAATTGCTCGCGCAGCAAAAGACGGTTCGAGAGGCCGGTGAGCGCGTCGGTGCGGGCAAGTCTCGCCATGTCGTGACGCGCAGCGTGATGCTCGACTGCGGATCGATAAAGATGCGCGACCGTCTGGAGACTGAGCCCGGTGATCGCCGCGACGATGAAGGCTTCGACGAGAAACATCTCGCCGTGAAGCGACGTGGCGTTCGGAACCGCCGCATGGAGCGCGAGCGCGGCCACGGTCGGCACAGTGGCTACCAGAAGGCCGGCGACGCAGATCGCCGGGCGCACCGATGTGCGCGCGACCACGCCCGCGCCGAACCCGAACACGAGACTCACGGTGATGAGATGCACGAGCGGATTATGCTCTGCGATGGCCGCAACGTTGAGAAGGGCCAGCAGCGCCGCCGACGCGAGATTGCCGGCGGCGTAGCGGCGTTCCCAGCGCCTGAGTTCTTCGAAACGAAGTATGGGCGCAACTCGGTGAAAGGCGCTGATCGTTGCGAGCCGTGCGAATGTCGTAAGCGCACCGACGGCGGCGAGTGCGAGCAGAAAGTCGCTCCCCAGATGGCGACCGACGAGCAGGCAGATGCCGACGAACACGACCCCCGAGCCAAAAATCGGGAATCGCATGCTGTAGAGCATGTCGATGAAGTCCCGATAGACCGGCAGGGGAAGCAATGCCGGGTCGGGGAAGATACGCTGGCGAAATGTCGTCGCGATCGGTGCGGTGGGGGCCGATCTGTCCATGGCGTTGATATTGCTCCGATCGTCTTAATTTCCGGTAACCGGGAATTCCCGCGATGCGAGCTGCAGTCGCTGCGGAACCTGTCCGAATGACGCCGCAAAACCTGTCGTGTTCCAATCCGCGTGAATTCACGATATGGCACCGAGAGTGTCATCGAACGGATTCGAGGCGGGAGATCTTATGCAGACCAGGACGCCGGATCGCTCTTCCTCGACAATATTTCAGCGCCTATCAGGAGCGCCGGCGAAATCTGCCGGCGTTTCCGCTGATCTTCGAGGCGCTACGTCATCTGGTTCGTGCGCTGGCCCAAGTCCATTTTTCAGAGATTGAAATCAAGAGCCAATCGATCCCGACCGGCCAGAACCAAGTTCCACCCCTACCGGAAGAACTCGACATAAAAGCGAACCGCTCCGATCGGCTCGACGCGATGGACGATCGTCGGTTCGACGATGCCTGCGTCGCTGTCCGCCGACAGGACTGATTCCCGATACGGACGACGCGGGTCGGTGATCACATACCGTAGTGCGCCCTCTTCGACACTGATCAGGCCCCATGTGCCCGCCTTGGTCGAATGCTCCGCCAGCAAGCCGGCGGGGATGGTCGTCTCGGTAAAGCTCGCGGTTCGCTTGTAAGGTCGGACCTCAGGAGGCAGTGCCCCGATCGTGTCTTTGCGCGACGGAATTGCTGGGCCATGTTTTTCGAGTGCCGGAGCACTGGATTTGACGATGGCCATGGCGTCGGTGGATGCGTTTCGCACTGTTTCTTTCCGATGTTGGACAAGGAATGGGGACGTCAGGCTGCTGACCCATGACCGAAGATGTCTTCCAATGCTTCGTAAGCTCATCGCCGGTCAGCGGTTTGTCGATCAGCCGCGCGCTCGGCGCCGCCGCCCATGCCCGGACGGTGCTGTCCGGACGCGTGACGAGCAACAGGGCCGGAGACGCATGGCCGACCGTGCGCAGGCTTGCGAGCCATGCAAGGCCGGATCGCCGATGTCTGGTCGATCACCATGCACTCGCCGGGAGCGGGCGGTTCGCCGTCGCTCCGAAGCCGATAGTCTTCCAACGACAAGAAAAACCGGAGCGAGGAGAGAAGGGCAGGGTCGCTGGCGAAGAGTGCGACGACGGGTCCATGTCCTTCCTCCTTCGTTCGGGGCACGCTCAGGCGGCCTTCTTCCAGTTGGGCTCGAGCGTGACGTGCGGTGGGAATTCGGCGACGGGACCGACGGGGAGGCCGGCGAGTTCGTTGGCGAAGCCATGGTTCACATCGCGGTGATGCGCCTCATCTGCCCTGACGACCAGAACGACATCGCGCAGCGTCGCATCGGCGGAAAGGCCCCAATAATCACGGGCGATTTTCGGCGCCGGCACAACAGCGAGCTTGCGGGGCGAACCGGTCTGCCACCCATTCTGACTGTCTCTGCATCCGCACTGAAACCTCGGGCCAGGAGTCTCCGAGGGGCCCATTACAAGCTCCCGTCGCTATACATAAGATAGCCGGTGCAACGCATCGTTCATTTCACACGCCATAAACGAGCGTGAACATGCCGGCGAGTACGATCCCGAACATCAAGATCATCACGCCCGCGATCCGGAGCAGGTAGGTGAGGGGGTCGGTGGGGCCGTCCTCGCCGTCGCGCGCTGCGGGCGGGGGCATCCGCATGAGCCGGCGGAAGGTGGCCGGTCTGAACGCCATCAGAAATCCTAGGATGGCGAGGATGATGCCGAGGAGGTCGATGGCGAGCAGCGACGCGGACATCGTGTCACATGCGGCGGGCCGGGAGGCCCGCCTTCAGGTCGGCGAGGAGGTCCGCTTCGGCCTCGAGCCGGATGTGGTCGTCATCGATACCAGCGCCCGCGCGCGCTGCGACTCCCATGCCGACATGCGTTGTCGCTGGATGCACGGCAGGGCTTTCGACACCTCCAAGGAATTCTGCAAGGGCAATCGGCGGAGCGATGGGGTCAAATCGCGTGTCGCTCGGGGCGCTGTGCGGCGCGGCGACCGTTTCGGGTCTGGCGCTGTCTTGATGTTCCGTCATGCGAACCCTTTCCTGAAAGAGAGGGGCGGTTCCTCGTCACCTTGCGTTGCATGCGCTATAGCACAGGATGCTCGGTGGGCGGCTACAAAGAGGCTCGTCCTTCAAAGTTTGCTCCGGTCCGATGGGGGCGGGCTTGCAACGCTGCCGAAAGGAGACGAGGTGAACGAAGAGGTCAGCACCGCGCTCCGCCCACCCGCGCTTTTCATCGGCCATGGTGCTCGCTCATCTCTATCCCGAGGCCGATGTTCCCGTTGTGCAGCTGTCGATCAACGCGCTCCGCCCGCTGAGCTATCAATTGGCCGCGCGGCTCGCGTCCTTACGCGGCAGGGGCGTGATGATCCTTGCCAGCGGCAATGTCGTTCACAATCTGGGCGAGGTGCAGTGGAAACGGCCGGATGCGGCGTTCGACTGGGCCGAGCGGTTCGGCGACGCCGTCGCCGCCCAACTCGCCGATGCCCCCGGCGACATTCTCAAGCTATGCGAGCACCCCGACTACGCTCGCCCCGTTCCGACACCCGGGCGTCAGGGCGGCGGCGGGGAAGAAATTCGACGCGGCGCGCAAGGCTTCCAGCGCCGGCCGGATCGCCCGCAAATATCCTTCCGCAGCCGCGATTTTCGGGTTGGTACCTGCCGCGGGAGTTTTGCGGCAGCAAGCGCGGGGCAGCTATTTGAGGTTCCTTGCGGGCCATGCTACAGGCTCTCCCATGTCGTTCGAGAAGCATCTTCGCTTTCTTGCCCACGCCGGTTGCCTGCTCACGCGCCGTCCGGCCTCGGAGCACCGCCTCTCCGCTTGAGCGTGGATGGGCGTCCCGAGGCCCGTCCGCAGGACCCGCTCGCGGTCCCATTCCCGTAATTTTTGAGGCTCGCGTCTGCGGGTCTGGTGGCGCATTCATGCGCGGAGTTGATCATGGAAAAAATTATGTCCGAGGCCGACGCATTCCGTCTCCTCGAACAAAGGCGGGCGGCATTCACCGCGGCGGCCGCACCGCTGCTTGCCGGCACCGAAGTGGGAAGCCCGGCAGATGCCGCCGATGCCGCGGACAAGCTGCTGGGCATGACGCTCGCCGCCTATCAAGGACGCCTCAAACCGGAAGCGGCGGCGCCCGCGCTGCGCCGCGAGGTTTACAGCCGCTTCGGCGACAATCTTGTGCCGCTGTTGAAGGACATCATCGGCAGGGATGTACCCGTCGCCTTTCTGGCTCTGACGCGCTGCGTCGATGCTTATTGGCGTAGCGCCGCGCGGGCGGTGGACGCGCCATGAGCCGCCCGTGCGTCTGGGTGACGCGGACCGATCCATTTAACCGCCTGACGGCCAAGCGGCTAGCCGGCGCGGGCTATGAAACGCTCTGCGCGCCGGCACTGCGCGTCTTGGGTCTCGATGTCCCCGCTGTCCTCGCGGTGCCAGACGCGCTGGCGTTTACCAGCCTGAACGGGGTCCGGCTCCACCGCTTCCTGCCCGCACTCGCGGAGATTCCGGTGTTCGCGGTCGGCGACCATAGTGCGCGCCTCGCGCAGACCTGCGGATACCGCCGTGTCCGGTCGGCCAGTGGCAATATCTCGGATCTCGCCGGCACGATCACGCGCGAGCTTACCGCGCCGGCGGCGATCCTCCATATCGGCGCCGCAAGGCCCGCCGGTGACCTCGGCGCCCTGCTCGGGCCGCGCCACCGCGTCAGCCGGCTTGCGATCTACGAGACACTGGAGAACGACCGCCGGGACCTCGAGCGGGTGGCCGGCCATATCGATGCGATAGACCATATGTTGATCCACTCGCCGCGTGCCGGTGCGCATGTGGCGCGCTGGCTCCAGGACGTCGAACCGCACTGGCGCGGCACCGTACATTGCATCTCCGATGCCGCCGCCGTGCCGTTTCGTTCTTTCTCGCGCATTTCGATCGAGGTGGCGAGCCGGCCCGACGAGACGTCCTTGCTCGCGGGGTTGATGGCGCACCGGCCCCGCTCCAGCGTCGCCGCTCCGCGGACGTCCGAAGCGATTCGCGCCCGAGCCGAGCAGGGATGACCCATGCTTGACTTTCGGCTGCGTCGGGCCATCTTGGTCGCACCATGAGCGACAAGGCTCCATCTCTTGCGCGCTTCGCGCACTATGTAGGACGGCTGCTCGAACGCTAGCCGCCCCGGATCCGCATGTCGCGGCTCCGGGGTGTTACCTCGTCCCACCCGCTGCGCGCGCCCGCCATGTCGGCGCGCTTGTCCGGCACGTCGCCGGCAGGACCGGGGCAAGTCGCCAGCCAACCGTTCACTTCTCGATCGAGCGCAAGAGCCCGCTACTTTTCCCCGGTTTGCAGCCCTGAATGCCGCGCGCGCCTCAGCGCGCGACAACGGAGGTTACCGTGAATGGTCCATTGGAACAGCAGGTGTTGTTCAGCCATCTTCTGGGCGATGCCGCGCGCCGCGCGAGCGCGATGCTGGCGCATCCCGAAGAGGCGGCGCGTGTACGCTCGCTCGATGACGACGGCATGACCGTGATCGAGCGGCTCGAATGCTCGCCGGTCGCCGAAGACCAGCTATTGGCCGCTGCGCTCCGCCTGTCATCGCAGGCGGCGCGGCCCGACGCGATCGCGAGCGCGCTGCAATGCCATTTCGCCACCCCGCCCGGGTGGCTCGCGGTGGAAGCCCAGCGCCGGGCGGCGTGGAATGGCATGGCCGGGCACGGGCTGCCGCTCGGGCGCGCAGCGGAGGCGGCTGATGCGATCGAGAAACGCTTGGCAGTGGCCGGCGCTTCAAAGGCGACCGGGCTAAGTGCTTATGCCGGCCTCTACAGCGATCTATGGTGCGATCCCAGGATTGCCGCGCCGGCAACCGCCCGGCGCGAGATGCTGGCGCTTGTCAGCGTCCTGCACGCACGCTGCGCGCCGCCGGAATAAGGGGAGGCCGAAGCGTGAAGACCCCGCCACCCGTGACTTCCGAACATCCCGCTGCGCCCCTGCAGCTTGGCTGCCGCGCGCAAATGCTGCTGGTCGCGACTTTCATTCTTCTCTTCTTCGGCGCTTGCTGGACGATCGGAACGATGATCGCGCGCCCGTCCTGATTATCGGAGTTGGGCATGATATCCGAATTGGCAGTTCCAGCGGCCGGCTGGAACTATAACCTCGAAGACATTCTCGGCCTCGTACTCGTCGGGTCGGTCGTCTGCGCATATAGCCTGATGTTCGCGATCGCGCGGAAGCCGCGCCGCGGATGGACGCTAACCGCCCTCTTCTCGTTCGCCGTCACGGCGGCGCTGATCGCGGCGAGCCCTCCCGCCGCGCGCGTCGCCGACGCGGCGCACGCCGGGCCGGCGGGGCACGGCGTTTCCCTTCTGTCCCTGCCCGGCGGAAAGGGGCATGAACGATGAAGAAACAGGAGTCGCGGGCGCAGCGATGGCGGCCCCGTTCGCCCAAGCTGGAGGATGTCGAGAGATCGCTCGATCGCTATCCGGGTCTCGACGAGCAGGAACTGGCGGCGCTGGTTCGGGATTTCCGCCGTCTATCGCTCATCGACAAGGCCGTCCTCACCGCCGACGAGCGGTTGTCGGGCAAGCTCGCGCTTTTCTATTACGATCACCGTGCACACCTTGGGGTTTCCGTTCTCGAAGTCGTACTTCTCATATGCTTGCCAGCGTCAATCGCGATCGCGGGCGTATGGCTGGCCTTCGGCTAACCCTCATGCCTTTCTCGCGCAGCATCGCGGAGCGCATCGCGCCCATTGGGAGTCTTTTTTTTGTCCTTCATTCGTTTCGCCCCGCTCGCGCTCTGCTTAGCCGCCGCACTCCTTGCGATCCCGGGGCTTCCCGCGCCGTGGGCTTGGGCTCTCCTTGTCGCGGGGGTGATATTATCGGGGCTCGGCTTGTACGATCTCGGGCAACCGCTCCATTCGGTTCGCCGCAACTATCCGGTCGTCGGGCGCCTTCGCTGGTTTTTCGAGGATATCCGGCCAGGCATCAGGCAGTATCTTTTCGAGGACGAGCATGAGGAGACGCCTTTCTCGCGCAGTCAGCGTTCGCTCGTCTATGCGCGCGCAAAGAATGAGGTAAGCGACCGGGCATTCGGCACCCTCCTCGACGTCTATGAGAATGGTTACGAGTTTATCGCCCATTCTACGAAGCCCGTTCCTGCCGCCGACCCGGCCTCGTTCCGGATTCCGATCGGCGGCGAGGCATGTCGCCAGCCCTATTCGGCTTCCATTTTCAACATTTCCGCGATGAGCTTCGGCGCGCTCAGCGCGAACGCCATCCGTGCGCTCAACAAGGGCGCGAAGCTTGGCGGGTTCGCACACGACACCGGCGAAGGATCGGTCAGCCCCTATCATCGCGAGCATGGGGGCGATCTCATCTGGGAAATCGGCAGCGGCTATTTCGGGTGCCGCGACGATGCGGGCAGGTTCGACGCGGGGCGCTTCGCCGAGCAGGCCGCCGATCCGCAGGTCCGCATGATCGAGCTCAAGATCAGCCAGGGGGCGAAGCCCGGCAAAGGGGGTATTTTGCCCGCCGAGAAAGTGACCCCCGAAATCGCTCTCACCCGCGGCATACCGATGGGCCGCGATTGCATTTCCCCACCGGGGCATTCGGCCTTCGGCACGCCGATCGAACTCGTCCAGTTCATCGCCCGGCTCCGCGAGCTGTCGGGCGGCAAGCCCGTCGGCTTCAAATTATGCGTCGGCCAGCCCTGGGAGTTCATGGGTATCGTCAAGGCGATGCTCGAGACCGGTATCCTGCCCGACTATATCGTCGTCGATGGCGCCGAGGGGGGCACCGGCGCGTCGCCGCTGGAGTTCACCGATCACCTCGGCATGCCGCTCCGCGAAAGCCTGCTCTTCGTGCACAACACACTCGTCGGTGCGGGATTGCGGGACCGGATCAAGATCGGCGCCGCGGGCAAGATCGTCAGTGCGTTCGATATCGCCACCGTCATGGCGCTCGGCGCCGACTGGACGAACGCGGGGCGCGGCTTCATGTTCGCGATCGGCTGCATCCAGTCGCTGTCGTGCCACACGAACCAATGCCCGACCGGCGTCGCGACGCAGGATCCGATACGGCAGCGTGCGCTCGTCGTGAGCGACAAGGCCGGCCGCGTCCATAATTTTCATCGCAATACCTTGCTGGCGCTGTCGGAGATGATCGCCGCGGCGGGGCTCGATCATCCGAGCCGGCTAGGCCCGCACCATCTCGTCCGGCGCGTCAGCCTCACCGAGATCAGGCTGTTCTCGCAGCTCCACATTTTTCTCGCGAATGGCGAACTCCTCGACGGGGACTCGGACAGGGACTTCTACGGCGCGGCATGGCGTCTCGCCCGGGCCGACAGCTTCGACATCGCGATGTGAGCGCGGCGAACTGCCGCCTCAAGGAACCCGCTTCGCGCCCGGGCGCGTGTCCGCTCCATCGCCGATGTCCGTCGGGACATCGGCTGCCGCTTCGCTCCGATCGCGGTAGATCGCCGCGCGGGCCAACAGCATCAGCGTGGCCGGAGTGGTAAACGTCACAAAGAGAGCGATCAGCTCGAAACCCATTTGTCGTGCAGCGTAACTTGTCGACGATGTAGGCGCTGGCGCGATTGTAACCGACCTCGATCGTGTGGCCTTCGCGGCGCGGCACGCGACGATCGTGTCGAGCGCGCCGACACGTCGATGAGGGTGACCGTGTCCGCGACTTCGGCGCGCGAATACACGCCGTTCATTTCCCTCGCTCGCTGAAAGGCGAGCAGGCATCGCTCGTCGATTTGGTCCAGGAAATGCTCCTTCCTGTATCACCAATACGCCCGTGACCAATACCACGACGGCGTCAGTGCCTCCGAGCCGTGCTGGTATGGCGTCCGGTATCGATATGAGCGCGCGGCTGATAACGCTGGCCGTGAACATCGCACTCATGGGCATATTTCTCGTCGAAGGGATCGCCTCTGCGCTGCAACGCGCCGTGCCGAAGGGAATCGAACTCGCGCAACTGCGGGGTGCGGCGGAGGCGATCGCGGCGGGCAATGCCGAAGCGCTCGCGACAGATCGGATGATCGTCGGCAACCTGCCGGAGGCGGCCGTACAGCACGGGCTCATCGCGGGTTTCGGTCTCGTGATGATCTATGCGGGTGCCGGGGCTTTGATCCTGGCAATACTGAGCTTCATCCTCTTCCGGCCGGGTGGAACGGGGTTGAATAATTGCAAATGATCGATTCACGTCATCGCGGCGGCGAGTTGCCCAACGTCCGCTATTTCGGATTCCTTCCGAAAAGCGGAAGGTCTCAAAGCGGCCATGAGCCGCCATGGGAACGCCTATTGGCGGAGACCGCTTCGCGGTTCTCCGCCCTGTTTGGATCAACGCGCTGCGATGACGATGATTTCGACCTTATAGGCGGGCGTCGCAAGATTGGCTTCGCCAGTGGCGCGGGCGGGGGCGTCTTTTCCGTCGACCCATTTGTCCCAGACCGCGTTCATTTCGGCGAAGTCCGCCATGTCCGCGAGCCAGATCGTCGCTGACAGGATCTTTGCCTTTTCCGAGCCGGCTTCGGCCAGCAGCGCCTCGATCTGGCCGAGGATTGTCTGCGTCTGGTTCGTAACGCTTTCGCCAGGAGCGCCGACCTGGCCTGCGAGATAGATGGTGTCGCCGTGGACGACGGCCTGGCTCATGCGCGCGCCGGCGTGGATGCGGGTGATGGTCATGTCTTTTCCTTTCATTTGGTGAATGGGCAACGTCAGCGCACGCCATAACGTGCGATGGAAAGATCGGCAGCCTCGATGTCGGGCGCACGGTCACTGACGAGATCGGCAATCAGCCGGCCCGACCCGCAGGCCATCGTCCAGCCTAATGTACCGTGGCCGGTGTTGAGGAAGAGATTGTCGTAGGGGGTCTCGCCGATAACGGGCGTGCCGTCGGGCGTCATCGGCCGCAGTCCCGACCAGTAGCTGGCGGCGTCGATGTCGCCGGCGCCCGGGAAGAGGTCTGTGAGCGAGTGGACGAGTGTGGCGCGGCGGCGTTCGGGCAGCGCGTTGTTGTATCCCGAAATCTCCGCCATCCCGCCGACGCGGATGCGGTCGCCGAGTCGCGTGATCGCGATCTTGTAGCTTTCGTCCATCAACGTCGATTCGGGCGCGCGCGCCGGATCGACGATCGGGACGGTGATCGAATAGCCTTTTACCGGATAGACGGGCAGCCGGAGCCCAAGCGGCCGCAGCATCGCCGCTGAATGGCTGCCGAGCGCCAGGACATAGCGATCGGCGGTGATCCGGCCGTGGTCGGTTTCGATCCCCGCGACGCGTCCGTCTTCGACCGCCAGCGAACGGATCGCCTCGCCATAGCGGAAAGCGACGCCGCGCTCGGCGGCCATGGCAGCGAGGGCGCCGGTGAATATGAAGCAATCGCCCGTCTCGTCGCCCGGGAGACGGAGGCCGCCGACGATCTTCTCGCGCGCCGCAACGAGGCCGGGTTCGGCCGCGATGCACCCCTCGCGATCGAGCAGTTCGAACGGGACGCCGCCGGCCTGGAGAACGGCGATGTCCTTCGCGGTTCCATCAAGCTGCTTCTGCGTCCGGAACAGTTGCAGCGTTCCCTGCATCCGTTCGTCATAGGCGATGCCGGTGTCGGCACGCAGCGCGATGAGCCGGTCGCGGCTATATTCGGCAAGCCGCACCATACGCGCCTTATTGACCGCATAGCGGGCGCTCGTGCAGTTGCGCAGCATCGCGAACAACCAGCCCAGCATCTCGCGATCGACCTCGGGCTGGAGGATCAGCGGTGCGTGCCGCATCATCAGCCATCGGATCGCCTTTTGCGGGATGCCGGGCGCGGCCCAGGGCGAAGCATAGCCCGGAGAGATTTCGCCGGCATTGGCAAAGCTCGTCTCGAGCGCCGGGCCGGGCTGGCGATCGATCACGACGACATCATGCCCGGCTTCGGCGAGATACCAGGCCGATGTGACGCCGATGACGCCGCTGCCAAGAACCGCGACCTTCATGCCGCCACTGCCCGGTCGCGCACCGATGCAGGGAGATAGGCCCGGTCGTAGCGCGCACCGAGGCCAGCCAGCATCTCGTAGGAGATGGTTCCCGCGTCGTCGGCGAGGCTGTCGACCGACTGGTGCGGGCCGATCAGCTCGACCCAGCCCCCGACCTCGATGCCGCCCGGCGGGAGCGCGGTGACGTCGATCGTGATGCTGTCCATCGACACGCGGCCGACGATCGGCAGCCGCGCGCCGGCGTGCCAGGCCGCACCGCGATTGCCGAGCGAACGCGGCAATCCGTCGGCATAGCCGACACCGATCGTGGCGATGCGGCTTTCGCGTTCGCAATAATGACTGTGACCATATCCGACCGCGCCACCCGCCACGATCGTGCGAATCTGGATAACGCGGGCTTCAAGGTCGACGACCGGTCGCATCGGATTGAGGCCGCTCTGGTTCGGCGCGCCGCCGTAAAGCGCGATGCCGGCCCGGACGATATCGGCGTGAAAATCGGCGGGCAGGAAGGCGCCGCCCGAATTGGCAAGCGCGCGGGGAATGCCGGGGAAAAGCGCGGCCGCGGTTTGGAAGCAGGCGAGCTGTGCGGCATTGGCGGGGTGCTCGGGTGTATCGGCGCAGGCGAGGTGGCTCATGACCATGACGAGCTCGATCGCCGAATGGAATTGGGCGTTGCCGGCCAGCGGCGCCAGATCCTCGATCGCTATTCCAAGCCGTCCCATGCCGCTGTCCAGTTGAAGCACCGCGGGCAGCCGCGTTCCGGCCTTCTGCGCGACTTCTGCCCAGCGATGGACCTGTTCGGGGGAATTGAGGACGGGAGTGATAGCGGCCTCGGCGCACAGTGCCTCGGCACCGGGCGGCAGGCCATTGAGCACGACCAGCCTGAATTCGGCCCGCAAGGCGGGGCGCAGCGCCAGCGCCTCGCCCAGATGGGCGACGAAGAAAAGCCGGCATCCCGCATCGCACAATGCCTGCGCAACCTTGATCGCGCCGAGACCATAAGCATTCGCCTTGACGACGGCGCCGACTTCGGCAGGAGCGACACGCTCGGCGATCAGCCGATAGTTGGCCGCGATCGCACCCAGGTCGATGCGCAGTCGCCCGCCGCTCAAGCCCCCGATATCCATATCCTCGATCCCCGCCGGTGCATCCGGTGGGCATTGCATCTAGACAAAGATTGTTCGAATGTTCGATCGAACTATGGTTCGTTTCGGCAAAAATCGGTGCTATCTGCAACAATCATCGACAGAAATGGAATGATATTGCGCCATGGACTCGATCGACCGGAATATTGTGAGGCTGCTGCGCCGCAACGCCCGCATCCCGAACAGCCAGTTGGCGGCGGAGGTGGGCCTGTCGCCCTCGGCCTGCCTGCGGCGCGTCGGCAATCTCGAGGCAAGTGGGGTGATCCGCGGTTATACTGCCATCGTAGCGGCGCCGGAGGAGGGCGGGGTTATCGCGATCGTGCGGATCAGCCTCGAACGGCAGACCGAGGCCTATCTCAACCGGTTCGAAGAAGCGGTGCGCCAGCATCCGGAGATCGAGGAATGTTTCCTGATGACCGGCGACGCCGATTATCTGCTCCGGGCCTCGGCCGCGAGCGCCGCGGCCTATGAGGGGATTCACAAGAATATCCTCTCGCGCCTGCCGGGCGTAGCCCGCATCCACTCCAGTCTCGCGATGCGAAGCGTGCTCAGCCACCTGCCGGGACGGGGCAGGCGGGGAGCATAGCCGGGCCCGGATTCTTCCGTTCCACTTGTCCGGAACCTTCCCGATACCAAGGATTCGCGCCGCCGGGAAATGGCATTGGTTTCCTTGTCGGAAAATGCGACCTCGTTCGTCTAGGGAAGCAAAGGGCAATTCGGGAGCGGCATGTCGAGCCTCGCTGAGATGATGGCAAAAGCCAGACGGGCGGTGATGCGGCGCGGCGTTTCCGCGGCGGATGCGGACGAGTTTGTCCACGACGCTTTTATCAAGGTCGAGCAATATGAACGGGCCCATGCGGCGGAGTCGAGGGAGGCGTTGCTCGTGACGGCGGCGGTCAATCTGTCGATCGACCGGGCGCGCAGGAACCGGCGCGCGCCGTTCGCGGCGCATGACGACATCCAGGCGATCGCCGATGGTGCGCCCGATCCGGGGCAGATCGTCGAGGAGCGTGCGCGCCTTGTCCATGCCGCGCGCGGGCTCGACCAATTGCCCGAACGGACCCGGCGCATCCTGCTGAAGCGCCGACTCGACAATCTTCCCTTCGCCGAGATCGCCCGCTCGGAAAATATGTCGGTCGCGGCGGTCGAAAAGCAGGTCGCGCGCGCGACGCTGCAACTGATGAAATGGATGGAGCAATGGTGAGCGGGCAGAGCCCATCCGAACGGACGGCGGCCGAAGCGGCCGCATGGCTCGCCCGCCTCGAATCGACGGGGCGGACCGAAGCCACCGAGGCGGGGCTGCGCGCCTGGCTCGATGCCGATGCGAGTCACCGCGGCGCATTCGAGAAGGCGATGGACCTGTGGGCGATCCTGCCCGGCGCCGCCGCGCTGCGCGACGGCGGCGAAAGCGCCGCCGATCCGTTGCCCGTGTTCCGGAACAGGATAGGCGCTCGCGCCCGGTCGCTGGCGCTCGTCGCGTCCTTCCTGATCGTCGCCCTGGTTTCGGGATGGTGGCTGATGCAGCAGCCGACGGGCTATGCGACGGCGATCGGCGAGCAGAAGGTCGCGACGCTGGAGGACGGCACGCGGATCGCGCTCAACACCGATACGCACCTCAGCGTCCGTTATGAGGAGGCGGCGCGCAAAATCGTCATGGACGACGGCGAGGCGATGTTCGAGGTCGCCCGCAATCCGGCGCGGCCCTTCGTCGTCACGGCCGGGAACAAGAGCGTTACCGCGATCGGCACGAGCTTCATCGTGCGCAAGGCGGGCAATGCCGTCACCGTGACGCTGATTTCCGGAAAGGTCCGCGTCGACACCTATTCCTCGCCCGCGGCCGCGCGCCCCGTCCAGTCGACGATGCTGACGCCGGGCGAGCGGTTCGCCGCCGCGGCCGATACCGCCGCGATGGTGACGCCCGTTTCGTCGGAGGCCGCAACGGCATGGCGGCGCGGACAGGTGATGTTCAACGATACGCCGCTGTCGGCGGCGATCGCCGAACTCAACCGCTATGGCGGGCCGCAGGTCGACATAGCCGACCCCCGGCTGGGCGCGCTGACGGTGTCGGGAGTCTTCGCGACCAACGACACGGCGGAGTTCGCCGATGCGGTCGCCGCGCTCCACGGCTTGAACGTCGATCGCGATGCGGGCCGGATCCGCCTTGGTCGTTAGGCCATGGCGGCGCATCGGTTAAACCGATGAAAACCGTAATAATATTTCGCCATCCGCCAAACACGAAAATTTTATTTCATTCCGATGTCGGTTTTGCGGCGATCGCGCGTCTGCTTGAAAGAGGCGGGTCGCAAGCAACACCCCGCTCATCAGGGGGCCATTGATGATTTCGAAAGCCACGCTCGCGGCTTGTGCCGCAACGATTGCCATCGTCTCCAACACCGCCGCGGCCCGGACGCAGGCCGAATATGATCTCGACCTGTCGGAACAGCCGCTCGCCCGCTCGCTTCGCGATGTCGCGTCGAAGACCGGCACCAATATCGTCTTCGTAAGCTCGGTGGTGCGCGGCAAGACGGCGCCGTCGCTGCGCGGCCGCTATACGGCGGGCGGCGCCTATCGCGCGCTGATCGAGGGGTCGGGGTTGGTCCTGCGCGAAACCGCGGGCGGTTCCTATATCGTGACCCGCCCGTCGGGCGGCGCGCCTTCGACCGCCTCCGACCGCCCGGCGGCCGAGGGCGCGGGGTCGATCTCGGGCCGCGTCGCCCAGTCCGACGGCAATCGCAACATTTCCGGCGCGCTGGTGCGGATCGAGGAAACGGGGCAGGTCGCGGCCGCCGACGATCTCGGCAATTTCCGTTTCGCGCGCGTTCCCACCGGCACTTATACGCTGACCGTCTCCTTCCTCGGCTTTATCGAGCAGTCGACGCGGGTCGATGTGGTTCGGGGCGAGCAGACCAATGCCGAATTCTGGATGGACGAGGGCAGCAACGCGGCCGGCGAAATCGTCGTCTATGGCTCGCGCAGTGCGCGCGCCAACGCGCTCAACCTTCAGCGCACCGCCGAAAACAGCTCCGACGTCGTCTCGGTCGACGATCTCGGCAATTTTACCGGCACGACGATCTCGGAAGCGCTGCGCCGCGTGCCGGGGGTCTCGTTCCAGCGCGACGGGCTGACCGGCGACGGGACCAATATCATGATCCGCGGGCTCGACCCCGACATGAACGCGGTCAAGCTCAACGGCCTGAACCTGCCGGTCGGCAACGGTGTCGGGCGCTCGGCCGACCTGTCGAACATGCTCGCCGATTCGGTCAGCAAGATCACGATCAGCAAGAGCTTGCTGCCGAGCCAGGACAGCGCGGGGACCGGCGGGCTGGTCGAGATCGAGACGCTGTCGCCGCTCAACCGGCCGCGGCGTTACGCCAATCTGCTGATCGAGGGGGGCAAGAGCGGCAGGAGTTTCAGCGACGATGTGCTGGTGTCGGGAACGATCGCCGGCAAGTTCGGCGCCGACGAGAATTTCGGGCTCAGCGCCTCGGTGCAATATCGCAAGTCGAGCAACCGTTCGATCAGCTATGGCCACAATCTGCGCTATGGCGAGTTTCTGCCGCCCGATGCCGACGGCAATCCGACGCTAGAACAATATGATGCGGTCGACCCGCTCGCGACCTTTCCCTTCCTGCCCGACGCGACGCGCGCCTTTCCGCTCAGCCTCGGCACCAGTTTCAACCATGTCGAGACCGAAAATATCGCCGCGACGCTGTCGGCCGAGTGGAAGGTCGGCGACCACAGCAATCTGAAATTCGACTATCAGCACAGCGAGGCACGCCGCACGACGACGCAGCTCAACGAAAGCTTCGGCGTCGATCTCGACTATGTCGCGACGCCGACCAGCGGCAATCGCACCGCATTGGTTCTCGATCTCACGCCGGGCAACGAGGCGATCGAGCATACGCAAAACTATGTCTACGACCGTAATGCCCGCAACATCACCGACACCTACAGCCTCGGCGGCAGCACCAAGGCGGGGCGGTTCGAGTTCGAATATCTGCTGGGTTACGCGCATGGCAGCGAGCGCCATCCGTCGAATTTCGGCCTGCAACTCCGCATGCCCGCCGCCGATGCGCGCGCCGAATATTTTCTCGCCCAGGCGACCGACCCGACGCTCGGCTATATCGTCACACCGTTCGGCCCGCGCGGCGGCAAGGGGCTGCAACTGCCGCTGCTGACCGAGGCGGGATGGGATTTCGTCAACGACGCGTCCAATTTCACGATCGACGCCGCCAGCGGTCAGATCGACGTCACGCGCGGCAAGAACGACCGCTATACCGCCGAATATAGCGCCAAGTTCAACGCCGGCTGGGGTCCGCTGACCTATGTCGAGGCGGGGGTGCAGTTCGAGCGGGTGGAGTTCCAGAGCCGGCTCGCGCGTTCGCAGTTCGGCGGCAACGTCCCGATCGGCGCGCTGCCGCTCACCCTCGTCCCCAACGATCTTTCGCGCATCGGCGTCACGGGCTCGCGCTTCGTCGTGATCGGCGAGCACTCGCTCAGGGATTTCGTCGACAATGTGAATGATTATGTCGGCGGCACCAGCGGACTGCAACTCACGCCGATCGTCCTGCCCGAGGATATCAACCGCGAACGCACGCTCGAACAGAATCTCGCGGGTTATGTCCAGTCGCGCCTCGACATCGGCAAGCTGGAAATCATCGGCGGCGTGCGCCTCAACCGCACGCGGCTGGAGGCCGACAATCTGGTCTTTCCGACCTATATCGGGCCGATCGACCCGTCGAACGGCGGCGGTTTCGGCATCGACCTCAAATTCCAGAACGACTTCACCCGGCTGGCGAGCCAGAAGGCGACGACGACCGACTGGCTGCCGCGCATCCTGTTCAACTATCGTCAAAGCGACAATCTGATCTTCCGCGGCGGCTATTTCCTGTCGGTCGCGCGGCCGCAGATCGGCCAGCTGTCGGCGCAGACGCGGATCAGCTTCATCAACATCCCGATTCCGGGGCCCGACGGGTTGAAGCCGGTGCTGACGATCAACACCGGCAACCCCGACCTCAAGCCCGCGACGACGCATAATTTCGACCTCAGCGTCGAATATTATGACCAGGATATCGGCGTGCTGAAGCTGTCGGGATTCTACAAGCGGATCAAGAATCTGCTCCAGGCGAATGCGACGAACGGGCCCGCGCAGCTCGCCGCGGTGCCGCTGCCCGATCATATCTATTTCCAGGGCGCGCCCTATTTCGATCCCGCGCATCCCGAAAATTACTTCATCACCGGGTCGACGCCGTCGAACAGCAACAAGATGGCGACGATATGGGGGATCGAGGCGCAGGCCGAGCGGCGCTTCAACTTCCTGCCCGGTGCGCTTTCGGGGCTCGGCATCTATGCCAATTACACCTTCACCAAGAGCAAGCGCGGGCAGATCTACAATTGGCCCTATGGCGCCCCCGGGGAGGAAGTCTATGAATTCTCGGGCATTTCGTTCAACAATCAGCCGAAACATTCGGGCACGGTCGCGCTGACCTATAATAAATATGGGATCGACGCGACGCTGGCCTATGGTTTCCAGTCGCGCACGCTCGACAATTTCTACCCGCGCGGCCTCTCGGTCTATCGCGAGGGCGTCCGCACGCTCGACTTCCGCTTCGAATATTGGATGCAGCCAAGCTTCGGCAAACTGCGCCTCTATGTCGAGGGCGAGGATCTGCTCAAAGGCACGGACAGCCCCGATCTGCTCGGCTCGGTCGGCGGGCTGGGCGACACGCCGCGCTTCTACAGCGGCGCGACCTATCTCGGCGGCCGCCGCGTCAAAGCCGGCGTCGCCGTCACTTTCTGACGTCCATTTCCCTTCCGGCCGGCTGTTCTTGTCCCGGACCAGCCGACCGGATTTCCCCCGAAGATGCGACAGGAGCTTCTCCTTATGATCCGTACCAGCCTCTTGCTGTCGGCCGCGGCCGCGGCGTTTTCGCTCGTCCAGCCCGCGCACGCCGACGAGGTGCTGCCCTTCGAGCAGTTCACGCTGTCCAACGGCCTGCGCGTCGTCGTCCACGAGGATCGCAGCACGCCCAAGGTCGCGGTCGCCGTCTGGTATCATGTGGGTTCCGCCAACGAACCGGCGGGCAAGTCGGGCTTCGCGCATCTCTATGAACATCTGATGTTCAACGGGTCCGAACATCGCGACGACGAATGGTTTCCGCCGCTCCAGGAAATCGGCGCCTCGGCGGTGAATGGCGCGACCTCTTTCGACCAGACCTATTATTACGAGGTCGTCCCGACCGGGGGGCTCGAACGCGCGCTGTGGATGGAATCGGACCGCATGGGCCATTTGCTCGGCGCGATCACGCAGGCCAAGCTCGATGAGCAGCGCGGGGTCGTCCAGAATGAGAAAAGGCAGCGCGAAAGCCAGCCCTATGCGAAGATGGACGACGTCACCGCGCGGGCGCTGTTCCCGGCGGGACATCCCTATCATCATCCGATCATCGGCTCGATGGACGACCTGAACGCGGCGTCGCTGGCCGATGTGAAGGATTGGTTCGGCCAATATTATGGCGCCGCCAATGCGGTGCTGTCGCTGTCGGGCGATGTCGATGCGAAGCAGGCGCGGGCGCTCGCCGAGAAATATTTCGGCAGCGTGGCCGCGGGCCCGCCGGTCGGCCGTGCCACCGCCTGGGTACCGAGCCTGTCCGAAGACAAGCGCGATACGATGCTCGACAATGTGCCGCAGGCGGCGGTGTCGTGGAGTTGGGCGGTGCCCGGGCGCGGCACGCCGCAGTCCTCGACGCTGCGCGCCGCCGCGAGCGCGCTCGGCAGCGGCAAGACGTCGCGGCTCTACAAGGCGCTGGTTCTCGACCGGCCGCTCGCGACGTCGGTGTCGGTCAATTACCAGCCGATGGCGGTCGCGGGCATCTTCTCGATCGACGCGCGGCTGAAGGCCGGGGTCGATCCGAAAGCGGCCGAGGCCGCGATCGAGCGGGCGGTCGGCAGCTTCCTTGCGAGCGGCCCCACCGCCGACGAGTTGAAGCGCGCGAAGGTGACCAATTACGGCAACAATATCCGCGCGCTGGAGTCGGTCTATGTCCGCGCGATGGCGCTTGCGGACGGGCTGATCTTTGCGAACAATCCGGCCGAATATGCCGAGGACAACAAGCGTTTCGACGCCGTCACCGGGCCGGCGGTGCTCGCCGACGCCAAAGACTGGCTGACCCGCGGCGCGCACAAGTTGACGGTGCTTCCCTATGCGGCGCACAGCACGACCGTGGACGGCGCCGACCGCAGCAAGCTGCCCGATCTCGCGGCCTCGCCCGGCCTGACGCTGCCGGTCGCCGAGGAGGCGCGGCTTTCGAACGGCATTCGCGTCGTCTTTTCGCCGCGCCGCAAGGTGCCGACGGTCGACATGGCGATCGTGTTCGACGCGGGGACAGCGGCCGACGCACCCGACAAAAAGGGGCTTGGCGGTTTCACCTTGCAGTTGATGGGCGACGGCCCGGCCGGTCTGACCGCGCAGGCGTTCGAGGAGCAGCAGGCGGCGCTCGGCGCGCGGCTTCATGCGAGTTCGGGTAGCGACACGACGAGCTTTCTGCTCTCTTCGCTCAGCCGCGAGCTGCCCGCGACGATTGCGCTATGGGCGAATTATGTCCGCAATCCGGGCTTCCGCGCCGAGGATATGGAGCGCGCTCGCACACTCAGCCTGTCGGGCATTTCGCAATCGCTCGCCGAACCCACCGCGATCGCGCAGCGGACCTTTACCAATGTCCTTTACGGTGCGGCGCATCCCTATGGCGCGCAGCTTGGCGGGCGGGCCGATACGCTGAACGCCTTCACGCGCGCCGATGTCGCCGGCTGGCATGCGAACTGGGTGCGTCCCGACAATGCGGTGATCTACGCCAGCGGCGACACGACGCTGGCGACGCTGACGGCGCTGCTCGAAAAAGGCTTCGGCGGCTGGACGCCGCCCGCGGAGGCCAAGGGCGGCAAGGCCGTGCCCGCAATCCCGTTCGCGACCGCGAGCCGGGTGGTGCTGGTCGACAAGCCGGGGGCGCTCCAGTCGGTGATCCGCGTCGGCCAGTTGCTGCCCGACGGGCTCGATCCGCGCAACTTCGACTATGATGCCGCGAACGGCGTGCTCGGCGGCAGCTTCACCGCGCGGCTCAACATGAACCTGCGCGAAGCGAAGGGCTGGACCTATGGCGCGAGCAGTTTCATCAACGCGCAGCGCGGGCCGCAGAATTTCGGCGTGGCGACGAGCGTGCAGACCGACAAGACGGCGGAGGCGCTGGCGGAGATCGACAAGGAAATCCGCACGATCCGGGGCGAGCGCCCCGCAACGCAGGCCGAGCTCGACATGATGGTGAAGGGCAATGTGCTGGCGCTGCCCGGGCAGTTCGAAACGAACCAGGCGTTCGTCAGCTACCTGCAATATGTGTCGCTCTACGACAAACCCTATGACTATCTGGCGAGCCTGCCGGCCAAATATGGTGCGCTGACGCCCGCGGCGATCACCAAGGCGGCGGACGAGATGCTGCGTCCCGACGCGATGAGCTGGGTGATCGTCGGCGACCTGTCGAAGATCGAGGCGAAGATACGCGCGCTGGGTCTCGGCACCGTCGAGGTGTGGGATGCCGAGGGACGAAAATTGCGCTGACGACCGCTGCTATTGCCCGAAGGCGGCGCTGGAGGCGTTCGCCGGCAGCGCCGCCGCGCTGCCGGCGAGCATCACGGCGGCGCCGACGAGAATGAGCGTCGGGGCGCCCGCCGCGAAGGATTTGGTCGCGAGGTCGAGAAGGTCGAGCCTGGTGACGAGCCGCCGCTCGCCGGGGCCGCTGACCTCGCAGGCGATCATCACTGGCATCTCGCCCGGCATCCCCGCCTGCATCAGCCCGCGCCTGATTTCGCCCGCCGCCTCGCGTCCCATGTAAAAGGCGAGGGTTGATCCGCCACGCGCCAGCGAAGACCAGTCGATGTCGAGCGCGGCGCCGCGGCGGCTGTGAGCGGTGACGAAGCGGACGTCGCGCGCGACGCCGCGCAGCGACAGCGACATCCCCGCCGATGCGGCGGCGGCGCTCGCGGCGGTGATGCCGGGGCAGATGTGGACGGGAAAGCCGGCTTCTTTCAGCGCGCCGATCTCCTCGGTCGCGCGGCCGAACAGCGTCGGGTCGCCGCCTTTCAGCCGGACGACGCGCTTGCCGGCCCGTGCGGCAGCGACGAGGAGGGCGTCGATGGTCGCCTGATCCTTCGAATGGCGGCCCGACCGTTTGCCGACGCTGACGCGCTCGGTGCGCGCGGGGATGAGATCGAGGACGCCGCTGCCGACGAGCGCGTCGTAAAAGACGACGTCAGCGCTTTCGATCAGGCGCACCGCCTTCATGGCGAGCAATTCGGGGTCGCCGGGGCCGGCGCCCACCAGCCATACCGTGCCGGGGGGAAAGTCGTCAGGCCGCATCGCTCGTCTCCTCGGTCAATATGCGCGCGAGCGCGGGGCGGCACGAACCGCAATTGGTGCCGGCGCCCAGCGCGCCGCCGATCGCCGCGACGTCGGCGAGGCTCTGGTCGCGGATCGCGGCGACGATCGTTTTCAATCCGACGTCGAAGCAGACGCAGATGACCGGGCCGCGGTCGATCTGTGCCCCCGGCGCGCGGCCGGCGAGCAAGGTCGGCGCGATGTCGGGCGCGCTCAATTGTGCGATCAGCCAGTCGCGCGGCGGCAGTTCGCCGGTTTCGGTGACGAAGAGCGCGCCGGCGAGGCGGCCGCCCGCGACGATGGCGATGCGCCGCGTTCCGCGCGCGGCGTCTTGTGCCTCGATGCGCTCGCCCTTGGGAAGCAGCGCTTCGATCGTTTTGAGGTCGCCGTTGCCCGCGATCTCCCACATCACGCCCGCGGGCACGGCGACGCGCGTTGCCCACAAGCAGCGCGGCGTTTCGGCCAATTCGTGCGCGAGCAGCAGGAAGCCGCGCCATTTGGGTGTTACGGCGGAGATCGACGCGGGAGTGCGCTTGAAACCCGGCTGGCCCGATAGGGGGTCGACGAGGGGACGCGGGAGCAGCCCGGTGCGGCCGCCACTGGCCGTGCGGTCCGTCCAGTGGATCGGCACGAACAGCTCGCCGGGGCGCTGGCCCGCGTGGAAGGCGACGCGATAGAGGCTGTCGCCCTGCGGGGTCTCGACGCGCGCGAGGCCGCCGTCGGTCAGGCCGAGCCGCGCGCCGTCGTCGGGGTGGACCTCGACGAGCGGCTCTTCGCGGTGGCGCGCGAGCTTGGGCGCGAGGCCGGTGCGCGTCATGCTGTGCCATTGATCGCGATAACGCCCCGTGTTGAGCGTCAGCGGCCATTGGACGAGCGGCTCGGGCATCGCCTTTTGCGCGACGGCGACCAGCCGCGCGCGGCCGTCCCCGGTGGAAAAGCGGCCGTCGGCGAAAGGTCGGTCGCCGCCCCAGCGAAAGGGCTTCATCGCGTCATAGGCGGCATTGCCGCCTTGGGCCGCGCCCGGCAGCGCGAAGCGGCGCGCGCCATCATTGTCGTAGTTCGACAGGCGGCAATGCTCACGCCAGATGTCGGCGGGCCGGTCGTAGGCGAACGCATTTTTCCACCCCATGCGCCGCGCGACCTCCTTGACGATCCACCAGTCGGGCATCGCTTCGCCCGGCAGCGCGAACAGCGCACGCTGGCGGCTGATCATACGGTCGCTGCCCGTGACGGTGCCCTCCTTTTCGCCCCATGCCGCGGCGGGGAGGCGGACATGCGCGAAGGCGCCGGTGTCGGTCCTTTCGATCACGTCGCTGACGACCACGAAGGGACAGGCGGCGAGCGCCTCGCGCACGCGGTTCGCGTCGGGCATCGACACGGCGGGGTTGGTGGCCATGACCCACAGCGCCTTGATCCGGCCCTCGCCGATAGCGCGGAACATATCGACGGCTTTCAGGCCGGGCTTTTCCGCCATCGTGGGCGCGGCCCAGAAGCGCTGGACGCGGGCGCGGTTTTCGGGCGCGAAATCCATATGCGCCGCGAGCGTCGAGGCGAGACCGCCGACCTCGCGCCCGCCCATCGCATTGGGCTGGCCGGTGATCGAAAAGGGCGCGGCGCCGGGCTTGCCGATCCGCCCGGTCGCGAGATGGAGGTTGGTGATCGCATTGACCTGATCGGTGCCCGCGGTCGACTGGTTGATCCCCTGACTGAACAGGGTGACGGTGCGCGGGGTGGCGGCGAACAGTTCGTAGAAATGCCTGAGGTCGGCGGCGGGCACGTCGCAAGTGCGCGCCACCGACCACAGGTCATTCCCCTCTCCAAGCTGGTTCCAGAAATCTTGCGGAACCGCGACATGCGCGGCGAGATAGGCTTCGTCGATGGCGCCCGCCTCGCGGCAATGCCGGAGCAGCCCGTTCATCAGCGCGACGTCGCTGCCCGGGCGGAGGGGCAGGTGAAGATCGGCTTCCTCGGCGGTCTCGGTGCGGCGCGGGTCGATGACGACGAGCTTCGCGCCCGCCTCGCAGCGCGCGCGGATGCGCTGATAGACGATCGGATGGCACCAGGCGGTGTTCGACCCGACGAGGACGAACAGGTCGGCCGCATCCAGATCGTCATAAGTCGCGGGCACGACATCTTCACCGAACGCGCGCATGTGGCCCGCGACCGCGCTCGACATGCAGAGGCGCGAATTGGTGTCGATGTTCGCGGTGCCGATGAAGCCCTTCATCAGCTTGTTCGCGACGTAATAATCTTCGGTGAGGAGCTGGCCCGAGACATAGAAGGCGACGCTGTTCGGGCCGTGGCGGGCGATCGTTTCTTTGAACCGCTTGGCGACCAGATCGAGCGCCTTGTCCCAGCTGGCGCGCTTGCCCGCGATCATCGGCGCGAGCAGGCGGCCTTCGAGGCCAACCGTCTCGCCGAGGTGCGTCCCCTTCGAGCAGAGGCGCCCGCGGTTGGCGGGATGATCGGGGTCGCCCGCGATCTCGACTGTCCGCTCGCCGGTTACCCTCGCGCGAATGCCGCAGCCGACGCCGCAATAGGCGCAGGTGGTTCTGATAGCCCTCTCCCCTTCAGGGGAGAGGGTTGGGAGAGCGGGATAGGGCGGGGAAATGCTCAACGGTCGTTCCCCTCTCCCCGGCCCTCTCCCCTGAAGGGGAGAGGGGGATTCACGCCGCCGCCTTCAGGGTGCTGGCGCGGCAGATGAGGACGCGGCCGCCGTCGATCTTCACCGGCACGGTTGGCGTGCAGCCCTTGTCCTCGCCGAGCGCCTCGCCCGTCGACAGGCTGATCCGCCAATTGTGCAGCGGACAGGCGACCGCGCCGCCGTGGACGATCCCCTGGCTCAGCCGCCCATGTTTGTGCGGGCAGCGGTCGAGCAGCGCGAAGACCTTCCCCTCGGCAGTGCGGAAGAGAGCGATGTCGTCGCCGCCCTCGACCTGCACCGTGCGGCTGCCGCGCACCGGGATCTGGTCGATCCAGCCGATGTCGAGCCATTCTGCGGTGGTCGTCATGCGATTTCCTTCTGCGGGGTGAAGCGCGCCATCGGCGCATGATGCTCGGCCTCGGCGCCCTCGGCGCGCTGCGCCCACGGGTCGTCCTGCGAAAAGCTCTGAGCATGGAGGAAGCGCGCGCGCAGCGCCTCGCGGCCGGTATCGTCGTCGGCGATCCGCGATTTGATGTAATCGACCCCGACGCGCTCGATCCATGGTGCGGTGCGCTCAAGGTAACGCGCTTCCTCGCGGTAAAGCTGGATGAAGGCCGCGCAATAATCCATCGCCTCCTCCTCGGTCGCGACCTTGCAGAGGAGGTCGGTGGCCCGCACATGAATGCCGCCGTTGCCGCCGACGTGCAGTTCATAGCCGCTGTCGACGCACACGACGCCGAAATCCTTGATCGTCGCCTCGGCACAATTGCGCGGACAGCCCGACACCGCGATCTTGAACTTGTGCGGCATCCAGCTGCCCCAGCTCATCCGTTCGATCTTGACCCCGAGCCCGGTCGAATCCTGCGTGCCGAAGCGGCACCATTCGGACCCGACGCAGGTCTTCACGGTGCGCAGCGCCTTGCCATAGGCGTGGCCCGACACCATCCCGGCGGCGTTGAGATCGGCCCAGACCGCGGGCAGATCCTCCTTCTTGATCCCGAAGATGTCGAGCCGCTGGCCGCCGGTCACCTTGACCATCGGGGCATCATATTTTTCGACGACGTCGGCGATCGCGCGCAATTCGGTCGGGTTGGTGAGCCCGCCCCACATGCGCGGCACGACCGAATAGGTGCCGTCTTTCTGAATATTGGCGTGGAGGCGCTCGTTGACGAAGCGGCTCTGCTGATCGTCGACATAATCGCCGGGCAGGGCGCAGAGCAGATAGTAGTTGAGCGCCGGGCGGCACGAAGAGCAGCCGTCGGGCGTCGTCCAGTGCAGCTTCTGCATCACCTCGGGGATCGAGCGCATGGCCTGCGCGACGATTTCGCGGCGGACGTCGTCGTGGCCGAAGCTGGTGCATTTGCACATCGTCTTGGGACCCGACTGGACATCGTCGCCGAGCGTCAGCGCGAGCAGATTCTCGACGAGCCCGGTGCAACTCCCGCAACTCGCCGACGCCTTGCAGGTGCCGCGCACCGTATCGAGGCTGTGCGCGCCCTTGGCGATGCACGACACGACCTGGCCCTTGGTGACGCCGTTGCAGCCGCAAATCTCGGCATCGTCCGAGAGCGCCGCAACGGCCGCCTTAGGGTCCGCCGCGCCGCCTCCCGCGGCGAAGGCCTGGCCGAAGATCAGCAGGTCACGAAGCTGCGACACATCTTCCTGCTTCTTGAGCAGGTCGAAATACCAGCTGCCGTCGGCGGTATCGCCATAAAGCACCGCGCCGACGATGCGGTCGTCCCGGACGATCACGCGCTTGTAGACGCCGCGGCTGGCGTCGCGCAGCACGATATCCTCGCACCCGTCGCCGCCCGAGAAATCTCCCGCCGAAAACACATCGATCCCCGACACCTTGAGCTTGGTCGACGTTACCGATCCGCGATAGCCCGTCGGTTTCTCGACCAACCCGTCGGCTAGGCTGCGGCACATATCCCACAAGGGCGCGACGAGGCCGTAAACCTGTCCGTCATGCTCGACACATTCGCCGACCGCGAGCACTGAAGGATCGCTGGTCACCATATGATCGTCGACCTGGATGCCGCGCCCGACCGCGAGCCCGGCGTCGCGGGCGAGCTGGGTCGACGGACGGATGCCGACCGCCATCACGACGAGGCTGGCCGGGATCAGCGTCCCGTCCTTCAGCTTCACCCCCTCGACCTTGCCGTCGCCGACGATCTCGGCGGTGTCGGCGCCGGTCAGGATCGTCTGGCCGCGCGCTTCCAATGCCTGCTTGAGCAGCCAGCCCGCGGCTTCGTCGAGCTGGCGTTCCATCAAGGTCGGCATCAGGTGGATGACCGTGACCTTCATCCCGCGCAAGCTGAGGCCGTGCGCCGCCTCGAGCCCGAGCAGCCCGCCGCCGATCACCACCGCATCGCCGCCGGCATCGGCGGCGGCGAGCATGGTGTCGACATCGTCCATGTCGCGAAAGGCGATCACGCCGGGCAAATCCTTGCCGGGCACGGGGATGATGAAGGGGTCGGAGCCGGTCGCGATCAGCAGCTTGTCATAACTTTCAGCCACGCCGCCGCGCGTCGTCACAATCTTGGCTTCACGGTCGATCCCGACCACCGGATCGCCGGCGACCAGCGCGATGCCGTTCGACTTATACCAGTCCGCGTCGTTGATCACGATGTCGTCGAAGCATTTCTCGCCCGCCAGCACGGGCGAGAGCATGATGCGGTTGTAGTTGACGCGCGGCTCGGTGCCGAAGATCGTCACGCGGTAGCGAGCCGGATCGCGCGCGAGCAATTCCTCGACCGCGCGGCAGCCGGCCATGCCGTTGCCGATCACGATCAGATGTTCGCGCGTGTCCGCGTCGGGGGAGAGGGGGCTATGTTCCATCATCGGATCCAGTCGAATATTGGGGAGAGGTTCAAATTCGCACGCCGTCGGCGGCGGCCCACGACCGGCGCCACTGGTCCTTGACGAGGACGAGCGCGACGAGCGCGGCGATGGTGAGAGCGGCGAAGAGATGGAAGGCGGGCGCAAAGCTGCCGGTCCACTGCCGGGCGATGCCGAGCGAGGAGGCGAGGGTGAAGCCGCCGACCCCGCCAGCCATGCCGACAAGCCCGGTCATCAAGCCGATCTCGGCCGAAAAGCGCTGCGGGACGAGTTGGAACACCGATCCGTTGCCGATCCCGAGCGCGAGCATCGCGATCACGAAAAAAGCGAGTGCGGCGGGGATGGCGGTCGCCTGTGGTACCCCGGCGAGGGCGAACGCAGCGATGACGAACACGATCATCAGCGCGCGCACCCCGCCGATCCGGTCGGCGAGCGCGCCGCCCAGTGGCCGCACCAGCGATCCGGCGAAGACGCAGGCCGCGGTGCAATATCCGGCCGTCACCGGGGTCAGGTGGAACTGGTCGGTAAAATAGACCGGCAGCGAGGCGGCGAGCCCGACGAAGCCGCCGAAGGTCACCGCATAGAATGCCATCAGCCACCAGGCGTCGGCGGTCTTGAGCGGCTGGAAATAGTCGACGAGCCGTTTGGGCGCGGGCGCGTTCGGCGCGTCCTTCGCCATCGCGAGATAGACGAAGAAGACGATCGTCAGCGGGATGCAGGCAAGGCCGAGCACCGCGTTCCAGCCGAACAGCTTGGCGAGGCCGGGGGCGAAGAGCGCCGCGAGCACGGTGCCCGAATTGCCCATGCCGGCGAGCCCCATCGCTTTGCCCTGATGCTCGGGGGGATACCAGCGGCTCGCGAGCGGCAACGCGATCGCGAAGCTCGCGCCCGCAAAGCCGAGGATGACGCCCAGCGCGAGCGTCCCGGCGAAGCTGCTCACGCCCGCAAGCCATGCTGTGAACAGACCCGCGATGACGATGACCTGACTGATCGCGCCCGAGCGTTTCGGCCCGATGCGATCGACGAGCAGGCCGCCGGCGACGCGCAGCACCGCGCCCGCCAGCGTCGGCACCGCGACCATCAGGCCTGTCTGCGCCGGGCTCAGCCCCAGATCTTCCGCTATCGCGGGCGCGAGCGGCCCGAGGATAACCCAAACCATGAAAGCGAGGTCGAAATAGAGAAGGGCCGCGACCAGCGTCGGCCAGTGTCCGCTTGCCCAGAAGTTCGATTTGGGTGCCGCGCGGGCATCTCCGGTTGCGCTCGTCATCGTCCGTCCCTTTTGTGACGGGCAATAAAAAAGCCGCCAGGACGGCGGCCTTGCGAGCGCATCCTGACGGCTTCATTGCCTTGTGGGATACAGGGAATGGGCTCCCTGTCCGCCTGCTGACCAGCCCCCTCGTTGGAGCGATCGTCGCATTATCCTGCCCCGGCATCCTTGCCGAGTGGGGTTAAACTGCCTGATTCGCGGGTCGTCGGCAAGAGAATATTTTGCAGTGCAGCATAAATGCCCTGCGCCCCTGCGAAGGCAGGGGCACAGTTACGGAAGGTCAGCGAGATAGCTCTCGATATCATCGGGATCGAAGGCGCGGCCGTCGAAAAAGCGATCGCTGCCGAGCATCAGGCGGCCTTGCACGGACCCCGCACCGATCGGCTCGCCCAGCCCGCCTTCGAGTTTCGAACTGGCGCCGGGAAGGGGCGCCGTCGTACCCGTGAGCGCGGCCCGGTAAATGTCCGGGCGGAACACGCCCGCCGCCGTCGCCGCGTCGCTTTCGGAGTAACGGCCGCTGTCCCACCGGATCATCTGCGAATAGAGCCATGCGGCCTGGCTTCGCCAGGGGAAATTCGCCGCCTCGCGATACTGGAACATGAAGTCGGGATAGTGGATCGGTTCGCTGCCGGGGGTGACGCGAATGCGATCGGTGATCGCGCGCAAAATGGCATCCTGCGACGCGTCGAGATATTCGGGGCGTGCCAGCAGATGGGCGCATTCACCGGCGTTGGCGGGCTCGACGAAATGGGCGGCGGCATGATGCAGCGCGCGAACGAGTGCCTCGACCGCGTCGCGGCGCTCGTCGGCGATCTCGCTGCGCATCGCCAGCACCTTCTCGACCCCGCGGCGCCAGATTTGCGCGGTCGCCAGCGCGATCCGGCCGACGCCGCGTTCGACCGCGATCGAATTCCATGGCTCGCCGACGCAAATGCCGTCGAGCTCGCCGGCGGCGAGTGCGTCGGCGGCGAAGGGCGGGCTGGCCACGACGATCTCGACATCCTCGTCGGGCCGGATTCCGACCCCTGCGAGCCAGTAGCGCAGCATATAATTATGGCTGGAGTATCGATGCACGACCCCGAAGCGCAGCCGGCCGGCGGCGGTCGGCCGCGCCGCGACCGCGCGCCGGAGGGCCGCGCCGATCTCCGACGGATCGCCGAGTTCGTTTCCGAGCGACAATTCCTGCGAGAGCGCGGCCGAGAAGGTGACCGCGTTGCCGTTCAGGCCGAGCACGAACGGCACCGCCATCGGCACCGGGGGGCGGTCGCGGCCGAGCGCGGTCGCGATCGCGAGCGGCGCGATCATGTGCGCGGCGTCGGTCTGCCCGAAAAGCAGCCGGTCGCGCACCGTCGCCCAGGTCATGTCGCGAACGAGTTCGATTTCGACCCCTTCGCGCGCGGCGAATCCCAGTTCGCGCGCGAGGATCGGCAAGGCGGCGTCGACCAGGGGCAGGAAGCCGATGCGGAAGCTCTCGGCACTCATTCCATGTCTCCCATCAGCGCCTCGCTGGTGACGATCGCCTCCGCGATTTCCGAAATGCGGCGATTGGTGCGCATGGCCTGGCCGCGCAGCAGCGCATAGGCCGCGGGCTCGTCGACCTGGCGGCGCTTCATCAATATCGCCTTGGCCTTGTCGATGACCGCGCGTTCGGCGAGGGCGTTTTTCGCTTCGTCGAGTTCGCGCTGGAGGCGCGAAAAGGCCTGGAAGCGACGGACGGCAAGGTCGATGACGGGCTTGATCCGCTGTTTCGACAGGCCATCGACGACATAGGCCGACACCCCCGCGTCGATCGCCGCCCCCGTCGCTTCGGCGTCGCTCTGATCGACGAACATCGCGATCGGCCGCGCGAGCGCGCGCGACATGGCGAAAAAATCCTCGAGCAGGTCGCGGCTGGGGTTTTCGAGGTTGATCAGCACGACTTCGGGCTGCGCCGCCTCGACCTGCCGGACGAGCGCGCCGCCGGGGTCGATCAGCACCAGATCGTCGAGTCCCGCCTCGCGCAAGCCATCGGAGATGATGGCCGCGCGCGTTGTGCTGGTATCGATGATCGCGATCCTCATGGCCCGCGCCTTACGCGGCGATGTTCGAATCTTCCAGCGCGATCCTGCCTCGGGTGCCGAAAGAATAGCCCGATGGCTCGATCGGGACATTTTCATTGCGACGACGGGCTTGTGCCCGGAGGCACATCGATCGCACCTTGCGAATTGACCCGCCCTTGTCCAACGACGAACCCAATGACCCTTCCTGTCGCCCAGAGTCCCGCCAGCGGAAAGATCGATTTGCTCGCGTTGGGCGCATTGTTCCTGTCGCTCGTGTCGGTGACGGGCGGCGCGGCGCTGGCGAAGAGCCTGTTCCCGATGGTGGGGCCGACGGGGACCACGGCGCTGCGTTTGATCTTCGGCGCGATCCTGTTGTCGATCGTGCTGCGCCCGTGGCGGCTGAACTATCGCGGGGGGTGGCGATCGATCCTCGCCTATGGCGTCGTCCTCGGCGCGATGAACCTCAGCTTCTATGGCGCGCTGAGCTATATTCCGCTCGGCATCGCGATCGCGATCGAATTCATCGGTCCCTTGAGCGTCGCGGTGCTGACCTCGCGCCGGCGCGCGGACTTTCTGTGGATCGGGATCGCGGTGTTCGGCCTGCTCCTCCTGCTGCCGCTGCGCGAGGGCACGGCGCATCTCGACTGGCGGGGCGTCGCGCTGGCGCTGTTCGCGGGCGCCTGCTGGGCCGCCTATATATTGCTCGGCAAGCGCGCGGGCGCGCAGCATGGGCCCGCCGCCGCCGCGGGCGGCACGATCGTCGCGGCTCTCGTCGCGGCGCCGATCGGCGTTCTCCACGCCGGCACCGAACTGCTCCGCCCGGAGATATTGGCGCTGGGGCTGGTCGTCGGCCTTGTGTCGAGCGCGATTCCCTTTGGATTCGAAATGGTGGCGCTGCGCCGCCTGCCGCCGAACAGTTTCGGCACGCTGCTCAGCGCCGAACCCGCGGTCGGGGCGCTGATGGGCTTCTTCCTGCTCGGCGAACTGCTGACCTTGACGCAATGGATCGCGATCGGTTTGATCGTCATATCCTCGATCGGCACGGCGAAGGGGACGGGCGATTATTCGGCGGCCGAACCGCCCTTCGACGGCAAATAGTCCGAAGGTCCGGCGCCCACGCCGTTCGTGCTGCCCGAATTCATCCCTTCCAGCTTCAAGGTCACTTGCCGCGACCGGATTCATGACATATAGTTAGTATACTAAGTAAATGTCATGGATGAGGATACTGATGCCGGAAATATGTGCGAGATGCCGACCGAGCCCCATCGTGGGGACGCTGTGACGGGCCCGCGCACGCTTTACGACAAGATATGGGACGCGCACGCCGTCGCCGAGGATGACGGCGAGACGTTGCTCTATATCGATCTGCATCTGCTGCACGAAGTGACCTCGCCGCAGGCGTTCGTCGGGCTCGCGGCGGCGGGCCGGGCGGTTCGGCGGCCCGAGCGGGCGCTGGCGCTGTCCGATCACAATGTCCCGACCGCAGGACAGGCTGCGGGCCCCGCCGGGGTTTCCGATGGCGAGGCGCGGGCGCAGCTTCAGGCGCTGGTCGAGAATACCCGCCGTTTCGGGATCGAGAATTTCCCGATGGGCGATCCGCGCGGCGGGATCGTTCATGTCGTCGGGCCCGAGCAGGGACGTTCGCAGCCCGGAATGACGATCGTCTGCGGCGACAGCCACACCTCGACCCACGGCGCTTTCGGGGCGCTCGCTTTCGGGATCGGGACGTCGGAGGTCGAACATGTGCTCGCGACGCAGACGGTCCGCCAGCGACGCTCGCGCAACATGCGCGTGACCGTCGATGGCGCGCTGGCGCCGCACGTCCATGCGAAGGATCTCGCGCTCCATTTGCTCGGCGCGATCGGCGTCGACGGCGCCGGCGGGCATGTCATCGAATATGCCGGCGACGCGGTGCGCGCGCTGTCGATGGAGGCGCGGATGACGCTGTGCAACCTCAGCATCGAAATGGGCGCGCGCGCCGGGCTGGTCGCGCCCGATGCCACGACGCTCGCCTATCTGAAGGACCGTCCGGCGGCGCCGCGCGGCGACGCATGGGATGCCGCTTTGGCGCGCTGGGCGGCACTGGCGAGCGACGCCGGCGCGGTATTCGACCGCGAACTGCGATTCGACGCGCGGGGCGTGCGGCCGATGGTGAGCTGGGGGACCAACCCGTCGCAGGTCGTCGCGATCGACGATCCGATCCCCGATCCCGCGACGATGGACGATCCCGACACGCGCGCTGCGGCCGAGCGTGCGCTCGCCTATATGGATCTTGCCCCCGGGACGCCGATCGCCGGACAACGGCTCGACCGCATATTCCTCGGTAGCTGCACCAACAGCCGGATCGAGGATTTGCGCGTCGCCGCTGACATCGTGCGCGGCCGCCATGTCGCGCCGCACGTCCGCGCGATGGTCGTGCCGGGATCGGGGCTGGTCAAAAGACAGGCCGAGGACGAGGGGATCGCCGATACGCTGCGCGCCGCCGGCTTCGACTGGCGCGAACCCGGTTGTTCGATGTGCGTCGGCATGAATGCCGACCGGCTCCGGCCCGGCGAACGCTGCGCCGCGACCTCGAACCGCAATTTCGAGAACCGTCAGGGACGCGGCGGGCGGACGCACCTGATGAGCCCGGCGCTTGCGGCGGCGAGCGCCATCGCGGGCCGTATCGCGTCGCCCGATATGCTCGGCTAGACCGCCGTTTCGAACCGCGCGATCGCCTCGGCGTGGCGTAGCGTGCGGTCGATATCGTCGAGCCCCTCCATCAGGATGCGGCGGTCGCCCGGATCGATTTCGAAAGCTATCGTCTCGCCCGAGGCGAGGCGGATGTGCTGCGCTTCGAGATCGACCTCGATCGGCGCATATTGCGCAGCTTCGATCTCGCCGCGCAGCCGGGCGCAGCTTTCATCGGGCAAACGGATCAGCAGCAGACCGTTCTTGCGTGCATTGCCCGCGAAGATATCGCCGAAGCTCGGCGCGATCACGCAGCGAATACCGAAATCGGTGAGCGCCCACACCGCATGTTCGCGCGACGATCCGCAGCCGAAATTGCGATCGGCGACCATGATCCGCGCCCCCCGGCAAGGAGGCCGGTTGAGGATGAAATCCTCGCGTTCGCGGCCGTTTTCGTCGAAGCGCAGCTCGCGGAACAGATGGCGGCTGAGGCCCGACCGCGTCAGCGCCTTCATATATTGCGCCGGAATGATCATGTCGGTGTCGACATTCGCGAGCGGCAGGGGCGCCGCGGCCGCTTTCACCCGAATGAATTTTTGCACATCGCCTCCATTAACTTAGTATTCTAAGTATATCGGTCGGCGAAGCTTGTCCAACATTATCGCGGGGTTGAACGGCCGCCGGGCGGGAGGCGGCGACGAAGATGGTTGCCGCACGAACCTTCGCGTTCTAAGATTCGTTCCAGCGCGGGCCGGCATCTGGGCGCCGCGGCAGGGGAGCAGGATTTTGGTCAAGAAAACAAAGGATTATCGGAATCCAGCCGAATATTATACCGATCCTGAAAACAGCATCGGCTACCTCGCGCGGGTCGTCTTCCGTTCCTTTTCGCGGTTGCTCGAGCGCCGCACGCTGACGCATGATGTTTCGGCGGGACAGTGGCGTTTCCTGCGTCAGTTGTGGCGCGAGGATGGCATCACTCAGCGCGAATTGAGCCAACGCGTCGGCATGCGCGAACCGACCACGGTGGTCGCGCTGAAGGGGCTTGAAAAGGCCGGGCTGATCACGCGCAAGAAGACGACCGACGACCGCCGCAAGACCTTCATCCACCTGACCCCGCACGCCAAGAAGCTCGAGCTGGTCCTCGCGCCGATGAATGCCGAGATCCACGAGATCGCGACCAAGGGCATGAGCGACGAGGAGGTCGAGGTGCTGCAGGGGCTGATGCGCCGCGTGATCGAAAACCTCGCCGACGAAACGCGCAAGCTCGCGGTGCTTTCGGATATCAAGGCCTGACAGCTTGATCTTGCCTCGCGACCGGACAATAAGTTAGTATTCTAATCATATTGTCCGGGAGGAAAAATGACCAATATCGCCGTCATCGTCGGGAGCATCCGCGAGGGATCCTATAATCGTGCGTTGGGCGAACTCGCCGCCGCCAGCCTCGAAGCGCAGGGCGCCAGCGTCACGCGGGTCGACCTCGCGACGTTCGATCTGCCGCTTTATTCGGCCGCGCTCGAAGCCGACGCCTTTCCGCCCGATGCGCTAAAGCTCAAGGCGCTCCTTGCGGCGCAGGACGGGCTGCTGTTCGTATCGCCCGAATATAATGGCTCGCTGCCGCCGCTCCTCAAAAATGCGATCGACTGGGCGTCGCGGCCGACCGGCGACGAATCGCTCGTCGCGCTCACCGCCTATCGCGGCAAGGCGGCGGCGGTCATGTCGGCGTCGATCAGCCCGTTCGGGGGGCTGCGCGGGCTGATGCACCTCCGCCAGATCCTGTCGACGATCCAGATGCTCGTGATCCCCGAGCAGGTCGTCGTCCCCGCCGCGCACGCCGCCTTTGCCGAGGACGGCAGCCTGAAGGAGCGGCTGCCCGCCTCGCTCGTCGACATGACCGCGGGGCGGCTGATCGCCGTCGCGAAGGCACTCGCGGCCTAGCGGCCCCGCGAAGGGGCCGGCGCGCGCGCGATATTATCGCCCCAGTCGGCCTCGAGCGCGGCGAGCAGCGCGTCGAACCGGTCCTGACCCAGACGGTCGGCGATCTGCGCGGTGAGCGCGTCCATCGACCGCTGCGCATCCTTGCGCATCCGCGCGCCAAGGTCGGTCAGCGATACGATCATGTGACGGCGATCGTCGGGATCGACATCGAGTCGAACCATGCCCAGCTTCACCATCTGGTTGATCGTGCTGTGGATCGCCTGCCGCGAAACGCCGAGATTGCGCGCGATGTCCGACGGGCGCACGACGCCGCTGACGATGTTGGTCATCACCATCGATTGCGGGCGATTGACGTCGGGCCAGCCATGATCGTGAAGCCGCGCCTGCAGCCCTTCGTCGAGCCAGCAGAAGCGTTGAAAAAGCGCGATGATAAGCTGATTGGTGCGCATATGACGCGATGCTGTGCCCCCTGTTGCCGGCGGAATGCCGACGCCGTCACGCTAGAAGAGCGAGGCGGGCGAGGCAAGGCGGAGCGGCGTTGCAAAGGCAAAATACTTAGTATACTACCTATTATAACGACAAGGAGAGAGGCCGCATGGACGGGTTGATGCAGAATGTGCCGCTGACGGTCGACCGGATCATCGACCATGCGGCGAACTGGCATGGCGCGCGCGAGGTGGTGTCGCGCGATGCCGAGGGACGCGTCACCCGTTCGACCTATGCCGACGTCCATGCGGATGCGAAGCGTGTGTCGAACGCGCTGGCGGCCGAGGGGATCGGGCCCGGCGACCGCGTCGCGACGATGGCGTGGAACGGCGCGCGGCACCTTTCCGCCTGGTACGGCGCGGCGGGGATGGGCGCGGTGCTCCACACGCTCAACCCGCGCCTGTTCCTCGAACAGATCGCCTATATCGCGAACCATGCGGGCGACCGGCTGCTGATCGCCGACCCCGCGACCGCCGATCTAGTCGAGCAATTGCTGCCGCAGGTGCCGTCGATCGAGAAGGTGATCTTTTTCTGCGACCGCGCGTCGCTCCCCGAAACCCGCTTTCCGGCGGTCGCCTTCGACGATTGGATCGCCGAGCATTCCGCCGAATATGACTGGGGCGGGTTCGATGAAAATGCCGCGTGCGGGCTCTGCTACACCAGCGGGACGACCGGCAATCCCAAGGGCGTGCTCTATTCGCACCGCTCCAACTATATCCACGCGCTGATGACGCTCCAGCGCGATGCGCTCGCCTTGTCGGCGCGCGATACGGTGCTGCTGGTCGTCCCGATGTATCACGCCAATGCGTGGGGGGTCGTCTATTCGGCGCCCGCGGTCGGCGCGAAGCTCGTGCTGCCCGGCCAGCGGATGGACGGCGAATCGATCTATAATCTGATCGAGCAGGAGGGCGTGACCTATTCGGCCGCGGTGCCGACGGTGTGGCAGATGCTGCTCACCTATATGCAGGAGAATGGGAAACGTTTCACGACGCTGGAGCGCGTGACGATCGGTGGTTCGGCGTGCCCCGAATCGATCATCCGCGCCTTTCGCGACGATTATGGCGTCGACGTCATCCAGGGCTGGGGCATGACCGAAACCTCGCCGCTCGGTACGGTGTCGGTGCCCAATGCGTCGGTCGCGGCAAAGGGCGATGAAGCACAGATGGCGTATAAGCTGAAGCAGGGAAGGCTGCTCTGCGGACTCGATATGAAGCTCGTCGACGATGCGGGGAATCGCCTGCCGCACGACGGCAGGACGCCGGGACGGCTGATGATCAAGGGGCCGACGATCGCGGCCGCCTATTATGGCGGTGAGGGCGGTGAGGTGCTCGACGACGAAGGCTTTTTCGACACCGGCGACGTCAGCACGATCGACGCCGAAGGCTATATGCAGATAACCGACCGCGCGAAGGATGTCGTCAAATCGGGCGGCGAGTGGATCAGTTCGATCGAGATCGAGAATATCGCGATGGGGCACGACGCGGTCGCCAATGCCGCAGTCGTCGGCGTCGCGCATCCGAAGTGGGACGAGCGGCCGATCCTGCTCTGTCAGCTCAAGGAGGGAGCGAGCGCCTCGGCCGACGACCTCAAGGCGTATCTCGACGGCAAGATCGCGAAATGGTGGATGCCCGACGATGTGCTGTTCGTCGATACCATCCCGCTCGGCCCGACGGGCAAGATCGACAAGAAGGCGATCCGCGCGGGGCTCGAGGGGTACAAGCTGCCTTTCGAGGTCAGCCGATGACCGCAACGCACGAATTATTGTTCACGCGGAGACGCGGAGACGCGGAGGGCCGCCTGCCGCTTTTCCCCGGCATGCCGGGCTTGACCCGGCACCCGCCTTTTCTTGAGGACGAAGGCGGGCCCCGGATCAAGTCCGGGTGACGAAGGCATGGATCCTCCGCGTCTCCGCGTCTCCGCGTGAACCAGAATTTTCGCGGCTTCTGCGTCTCTGCGCGCATCGCAATCCCACCCATAAACAATAAGCAGGAGAGACTAATGAACCCCAACGGCATCGAAGGACTCGACGCGCAATTTATCGGACGCGTGTCACCGACCGCGCCGCGCATCCAGGCGGGCGGGCATCCGTGCCAGGGCATCTACTGGACCCAAAGTGGCAAGCGGCCGAAGGTCGCGATTATCGCGACGCATTATAACGTCGATTTCTCCGAACATTATATCGCGCCCTGGTTCGCGCGGCAGGGTTTCGGCTTTCTCGGCTGGAACACGCGCTATCGCGGCGTCGAGGACCAGTTCCTTCTCGAACATGCGGTGCTCGACATCGGCGTCGGCATGAAATGGCTGAAGGAAGAGGCGGGGGTTGAGCAGATCGTCATCCTCGGCAATTCGGGCGGGGGCTCGCTGATGGGCGCCTATCAGGCCGAAGCGATCGCGCCGACCTTGACCGATCGCTTGCCATCGGTGGGGCAGGATGCGCTCGCAAGCCTCGTCAAGGGCGACCTCTATATCAGCTTCAACGCCCACCAAGGACGCCCCGAAGTGCTGACCGACTGGATGGACGCGTCGGTGATCGACGAGAATGATCCCGTCGCCACCGATCCCGCACTCGACCCGTTCAACCCGGATAACGGCCCGCCCTATTCGGACGCCTTCATCGAAAAATATCGCGCCGCGCAGCGCGCGCGCAACCAGCGGATCACCGATTGGGCGAAGGCCGAGCTGAAGCGGCTCAACGATGCGGGCATTCCCGACCGCATCTTCCCGATGTTCCGTTGCTGGGGCGACATCCGCTGCGTCGATCCCGCGATCGACCCGTCGGACCGCAAGCCCAACTGGTGTTATCGCGGCGACCCCGCGGTCGCCAACCGCACGCCGAGCATCGGCCGCGCGAACACGATCAAGACCTGGCTCAATATGTGGAGCCTCGAAACGTCGCCGTGCCAAGGGCAGCCGCATCTCGCCAAACACGACACCCCGGCGCTCGTCGTGCAGGGGACCGCCGACACCGGCGTTTTCCCGAGCGATGCGCGCAAGATTTTCGATTTCCTGGGGTCCAGCGACAAGAAGCTCGAACTCATCCCCGGCGCGCATTATTTCGAGGATTCGATAGAGGAGCGGCAGACGGCCGCCGACCTCGTCGGCGCATGGATCAAGGAGAAGCTTTGACGTGACGGCGGATGCCGACATCGTCGATGGATTGCGCGCCGCCGGGCTGGTGGGCGAGGGCGATGTCGTCCTCGAACCGCTGACCGGCGGCGTGTCGTGCGACGTGTGGAAGGTCGAGACCCCGACCGGCCCAATCGTCGTCAAGCGCCCGCTGCCGCAGCTTCGCGTCGCCGCCGAATGGCTCGCTCCGGTCGAGCGCGGGACGAGCGAGGTGCGCTGGCTGCGGCGCGCGCGGGGGGGCGATGCGCGAATCGCGCCCGAGGTGCTCGCCGAACTGCCCGGTCATGCCTTCGCGATGCGCTTCCTTCCTGGCTGTCCGGTTTGGAAGGACGAGCTGATGGAGGGCCGCGTCGACCCCGGTTTTGCTGCGCAGGTCGGGACGGGCATCGCCGCGGTCCACGCCGCGACCGCGCACAACGACGGCGACCGCGCCGACTTCCCCAATGACGAGATGTTCCGCGCGCTGCGCGTCGATCCCTTCCTGCTCTATGTTGCGCGGCATGATCGCGAACTGGCGCCCGCGCTGACCACGCTCGCCGACGATCTGGTGTCGCGCAAGATCGCGCTCGTCCATGGCGACGTCAGCCCCAAGAATATCCTCGTGAGCGCCGACGGGCCGGTGTTCCTCGACGCCGAATGCGCGGTCTATGGCGATCCGGCCTTCGACCTCGCCTTTTGCACGACGCATCTGCTGCTGAAGGCGGTGTGGTCGGGCGATAGCCGGATGAACGAAGCGGCGGCGGCGCTCGTCGCCGCCTACCGCGCCGGCATCGACTGGGAAGACGACGGCGGCCTGCTGCTCCGCGCGGGTAAGCTGACCGCCGCGCTGCTCCTCGCCCGCGTCGAGGGCAAGTCGCCCGCGCCTTACCTCACCGACCCCGAACATAAGCGTATCGTGCGCGATCAGGCGCGCGCGCGCATCCCCGCGCCAGAGCCGATCGACGCGCTCGTCGCCAACTGGAAAAGGACAATTGCATGACTTCGCGTATCGCCTCCGTCACCGGCCGCCAGCTCTGGGACTCGCGTGGCCGGCCCACCGTCGAGGCCGAGGTCGTGCTCGAATCGGGCGCCATCGGCCGCGCTATCGCCCCCGCCGGGGCCTCGCGCGGGGCGCATGAGGCGATCGACCTACGCGACGGAGGCGCGGCGTTTGGCGGCTTCGGCGTCAACCGCGCGGTGGCGGGGATCGGTTCCGAAATCGCAAGCGCGATCGCCGGCATGGACGCGCGCGATCAAGCGGCGGTCGATGCGACGCTCTGCGACCTCGACGGCACGGCGAACAAGGCGCGGCTCGGCGCGAACGCGATCGTTGCGGTGTCGATGGCGGTGCTCCACGCCGCCGCGGCCGACGCGCGCGAGCCGCTGTGGCGCTATCTTGCCGGGGATCGCAAGGTACGCGTGCCGCTTCCCGAAATCCAGATTTTCGGCGGCGGCGCGCACGCCGGGCGGCGCACCGACGTGCAGGATTTCATGGTGATGTGTCCGAAGGCGGGCAGCTTTCGCCGCGCGCTCGAGATTACCGACGATGTCTATCGCGCCGCAGGCAAGCTGATGGAGGCGAAGGGCCCGTTGTCGGGGGTCGCCGACGAGGGCGGCTGGTGGCCGAACTTCGCGTCGAACGAGGATGCGCTCGACACGCTGACCAAGGCGATCGAGGCGAGCGGGCACCGCGCGGGCGAGGAGGTGTTCATCTCGCTCGACATCGCCGCGAACGAGCTCGGCGACGCGGGCGGCTATGATCTCGCGCTCGACGACGGCCGTCTGTCGGGTGAGGAAATGGCGGCGCGTATCATCGACTGGGCGAAACGCTACCCGATCCTGTCGATTGAGGACCCGGCGGGGCAGGACGACTGGACGACGATGGCGGCGGTGACCGCGGCGATCGGCGAGCGCGTGCAGATCATCGGCGACGACGTGCTCGTCACCAATGCTGAACGCGTCGCGCGGGCGAGCGAGGCGGCGGTGTGCAACGCGGTGCTGATCAAGGTCAACCAGGTCGGCACCGTCACCGAGGCAAAGGCCGCGCTCGACGCCGCGGTCGCCCGCGGATGGGGGGCGATCGTCTCGGCGCGCTCGGGCGAAAGCGAGGATGTCACCATCGCGCACCTCGCGACCGGGTGGGACGCGGGCCAGCTCAAGGTCGGCAGCTTCACGCGCTCCGAGCGTATGGCAAAGTGGAACGAGATGCTGCGGATCGAGGAAGCAATGGGCGCCGACGCGGAGTTTGCGGGCTTTTCGGCCTTTGCGGGGTCGATCGGCCGGGTGACGGCATGATCGTCCTCCACGCGCGCCCAAGCCCGGGTTTTCGCGACGCGGTCGATGCGATCTTCGGCCCCGGCGCGGTGACGCACATCGACGAGGCCGCGCCGCTCGATGCGGTCGCGCCCGACATCACCGCGCTGCTCCATGTGCTGACCCCGGTCACTCCCGAATTCATCGCGTCGGCGCCGAATTTGAAGCTGATCCAGAAGCTCGGCGTCGGGGTGAATACGATCGCGCTTGAGGCCGCGCGCGCGCAGGGCGTCGCGGTGTGCAACATGCCGGGCACCAACAGCCGGGCGGTCGCCGAAATGGCGCTGTCGCTGATGATGGCGGTGCTGCGCCGAACCTGTTTCTTCGATGCGCGCACGCGTGCGGGCGAGGGCTGGACCGCCGATCCGTCCGAGCTCGATCAGGTCGGCGAAATCGGCGGGCGCACCGTCGGGCTCGTCGGCTTCGGCAATTCGGCGCAGTTGCTCGCGCCTGCGCTCGCGGCGCTCGGCGCAAAGGTTGTCTACACCGCCCGAAACGCGCGCGACGTGCCCTATGAATATTGGCCGCTGGACCGCCTGCTCGCGGAAAGCGACATCGTGTCGCTGCACATTCCCCTCACCGACGAAACCCGGTCGTCGATCGATCCCTTCGCGATGAAGAAGGGGTCGGTGCTAGTGAACACCGCACGCGGCGAACTGGTCGATCAGGCGCGGCTGGTCGAAGCACTGACTTCCGGCCATTTGCGCGGTGCGGGGCTCGACGTCTTTGCCGAAGAACCGCTGCCGCGCGGCAGTCCGCTGCTCGGGCTGCCGAACGCGGTGTTCGCACCGCATATCGCCTGGCTCACGCCGGAGACGCTGGTGCGCAGTCTGACCGTGGCGCATGAAAACTGCCGCCGCCTTGTCGCGGGCGTTCAACTTCTTCATCAGGTGATTTAATGTCGCTCCCCATTGTATTGATGACCGGACAGCTTTTGACCGAGACTGTGTGGCAACCGCTGCTCGAAGCCTGGCCCGACCGCGAAGTCACCGTCGTCGACAACCGCAGCGACGACACGATCGCCGGCTTCGCGCAGCGCCTGCTCGACAACGCCCCGCCGAAATTCATCCTTATCGCCCATGCGATGGGCGGCTTCGTCGCGTTCGAGGTGATGCGCCGCGCGCCCGAGCGCGTCGCGAAGCTCGCGCTTATCGCGACCCTCGCCTCGGCCGATGGCCCGGCGCAGACCGCGCGGCGGCAGGGCTATATCGACCTCGTCGAGAGCGGCAATTTCGATCGGGTCGTCGAGGAGCGCATCCCGATCCTCTTCCCCGAAGAGAAGCGCGGCGATGAACGGCTGCTCGGCATCGCACGGCGGATGGCGGCCGATACCGGCGCTGACACCTTCCTCGCCCAGCAGCGCGCGATCATGGCGCGCATCGACAGCCGCCCCCGCCTCGGTGAGATCGCGGTGCCGACGCTGCTGGTCTGGGGCGAGAAGGACGGCATCACCAGCCGCGCGCATCACGACGAGATCGCGCGCGCCATCCCGGGGGCGCGGCTGGAGGTAATCGCGGGGGCGGGGCATCTGCCGATGATTGAGGCGCCGGAGGTGGTGGTGCCGTTGCTGACCGAATTCGTCGACGCCTGACCAATTCGTCATCCCGGCGAAGGCCGGGATCTCACCGGCGAGATCCCGGCCTTCGCCGGGATGACGACATCAGGTTAGGTCAACTCCGCCCGCACCATCGCCGTCCCGTCCACCATCGCCTTCAGCTTGGCCTGCGAATGCTCGCGGCTGTGGTATTTCATCCCGCAGTCGGGGGCGATCCACAGCCGTTCGGCGTCGACGTAACGCAGCGCCTCGCGGATGCGCCCCGCGACCACCTCGGGCGTTTCGACGTCGGGGATCGACAGGTCGAGCACGCCATACATGATCGTCTTGGTCGGCAGTTCGGCGAGGATCGCGGGGTCGAGCCCGGGCTGCGCCGCCTCGACCGAGATCACGTCGATCGCCGACGCTTCGAGTTCGGCAAGGAAATCATAGGCCTTGGGCTTCGGCCCCGTCGCGCCCGCACCGTGATGCACCATCGCATAGCCGAAGCAGATGTGGAGCGCCGTCGTGCCGCCGACCCCGTCGAGCGCGCGGTTGATCGCCTCGATCGCATAGCTGTTCGCCTCGGCGGCGCGCGCCTGCAAATAAGGTTCGTCGAGCTGGACGACATCGACGCCCGCCGCGAACAGATCCTTCACCTCGGCATTGACCGCATCGGCATAGTCCATCGCGAGCGATTTCGCGTCGGGATAATAGCCGTTCTCGGCCTGCTGCGTCATGGTGAAGGGGCCGGGCAGGGTGAGCTTGACGGGCTTGGTCGAATGGCGGCGCAGGAACGCCGCATCCTGCGCCTCGATCGGCGCGACGCGGCGGATCGGGCCCGAGACGAGCGGCACCGGATTGGCGTTGCCGGTGCGGTCGATCGCGGAGCCATGCTTTTCGCGGTCGATCCCCGACAGCGCGGTCGCGAGGCGGTTCGAATAGCTTTCGCGGCGCATTTCGCCGTCACCGACGATGTCGATGCCGACCTCCTCCTGATCGCGGATCGCCATCAGCGTCGCGGCTTCCTGCGCGTCGGCGAGCCAGGGTTCGGGGACGCGCCACAGCGTTTCGGCGCGCACGCGCGGGGGCAGGCTGGCCTTCAGTCTTTCGCGGTCGATCAGCCAGTCCGGCTGGGGGTAGCTTCCGACGATCGTCGTCGGCAATATGGGGTGGTCGAACAAGGCCAATCCTCTCGATTTTTGGGCTGGCCAAACATTTGCTTAGTATTCTATCTAATTCAAGTCGAAACGACGGTTGGGAGAGCAAAATGATCGATCTGGAGGCCATCCGGACGCTGGCGGACATTCCGGCGGCGCAGGCGCGGGTAAGGGGCAATGCGACCGCGGTAAAATATGGGACGCGCGAGACGAGCTTCGCGCAGCTCGATGCGCGGTCGAACCGTGTCGCCCATGCGCTGATCGCTGCGGGCGCCGCGCCTGGAGATCGCGTCTCGGCGCTGACCAAGAACCATGATAGCTGGTATCCGCTCTTCTTCGGGACGGCGCGCGCGCGGGCCTGTTTGGCGCCGATCAACTGCCGCCTCGCGCCCGCCGAAATCGGCTTCATCCTCGGCGATGCTGCGCCGAAGCTGCTGTTCGTCGGCGAGCATTTCTTCGATTGCGCGCTCGCCGCGGTCGCCGGTCTCGCCGCGCCGCCGCGCCTCATCGCGCTCTATGGCGAGCATCCGGCGTTCGAGCCGTTCGACGCGTGGCTGGGGGCCGCATCGGATGCGCCGCTCGCCGACCCGCCGCAACTCGCCGACGATGTGCTCCAGCTCTACACGAGCGGGACGACCGGGCTGCCCAAGGGCGTCGTCCTGACCAACGCGAACTACCGCACCTTCCTCGAAGCCGCGACCGAGGTCGACGGTTTTGCCTATGGCGAGGACGAGACGGTGATGATCGTCATGCCGCTGTTCCACGTCGCGGGGACGAACGTCAGCTTCTCGGGGCTGGCGCAGGGCGGCCGCCTCGTGCTCGTCAAGGATTTCACCGCCGTCGACGCCGTGCGCATGATGCGCGAGGAGCATGTCGCGCACGCCTTCCTCGCGCCCGCGATGATTCAGATGATGCTGCTCCAGCCCGATGCGAATGTGGGGGCTTATCCGCGGCTCAAGTCGATCGCCTATGGCGCCTCGCCGATCGCCGAGGATGTTTTGCGGCGCGCGCGCGCGACCTTCGGCTGCGATTTCGTGCAGTTCTACGGCATGACCGAGTCGGCCGGCGGGGGTTCGTACCTGTCGCCGGCCGCGCACGATCTGCCGGGCAAGCTCACCTCGTGCGGCAAGCCCTGGCCGGGCGCCGCAATGGCGATCCTCGATGGCGAGGGCAAGGAACTCGGCGAGGGGGAGATCGGCGAGATCGCGATCCGCGGCGGCATCGTGATGAAGGAATATTGGAACCGCGCCGCGGCGACCGAAGAAACGCTGGCGGGCGGCTGGCTCCACACCGGCGACGTCGGCTATCGCGACGCCGACGGCTTCTACTACGTTCACGACCGGATCAAGGACATGATCGTTTCGGGGGGCGAGAATGTCTATCCGGCCGAGGTCGAAAGCGCGATCATGGGCTGCCCCGGCGTCGCCGACGTCGCGGTGATCGGCGTGCCCGACGACAAATGGGGCGAGGGAGTGAAGGCGCTGATCGTGCCCACGACGGGCGCGACGCTCGATCCGGCCGATGTCGTTGCGTGGGTGCGCGAAAGGATCGCGGCGTATAAGGTGCCCAAGAGCATCGAATTCATCGACGCGCTGCCGCGCAATCCGTCGGGCAAGGTGCTGCGCCGCGAACTCCGCGCGCCCTATTGGGAAGGGCGCGACCGGGCGGTGGGGTAGCGGAGGCGTCGGCTTTGGGGTGGGGAGCTGCCGTTAAAATCCTCCCTGTGGCGGAGCCATGGGGAGGTGGCAGCGCGAAGCGCTGACGGAGGGGCTATAGAGCGAGGTCGCTGCCCCTCTACCATCGCTGCGGCGACGGTCCCCCTCCCCACGGCTTCGCCGCAGGGAGGATTAAGGTCAGCTTCCGGCCGAAATCCGCCATCCACTCCTCTCCCAAAAAAGAACCCGGCCAAAGGCCGGGTCCAGGAGGAGTTCCCAGTGGTACCGTTGGGAATGTCTATTCGGCGGGCACCGGCGTCCGCGCGGTGATAAAGCCTTCGCGTTTCGTGCCGTCGGCTTGCACCGGATCGTGCGCGACGTCGCGCTCATCGAATTCCTTGGTCCATGCCGCGAATTCAAGGCAGACGCCGTCGGGATCGAAGAAATAGACCGAGCGGACGAAGACGCCGGGATGGAGTTCGGCCGACGACTGCGTCGGGCTGTCGTCGTGGTTCAGCACCGGGGTCACCTCGATGCCCTTTTCGATCAGGCGGTTGTAATAATCGTCGAATTTGTCGGCGCGGACGTTGATCGCGATATGGTTCATCGACCCGTGCGCCGACACGAAGCTGCCCTTGGTCGGCAGCGCCGCGGGGGCCGAGATTCCGGGAACGGCTTCGGGCGCGTTCGGGAACCAGAAAAAGGCGAGGCTGTCGCCGTTGCCGATGTCGAAGAAGAAATGCTGGCCGCGCCCGCCGGGCAGGTCGATCGTCTTGGTCAGCGGCATGCCGAGCTTGTCGCGATAGAATTCGACCGTCCTTGCCATATCCTTGCACACGAGCGCGAGGTGATTGACCCCGCAAAACTCGAATTCGCTATTTTCTGCAGCCATCATCCGTCTCCTTAGTTTGCGGCGGTGCTGGGGCGGCTCTTCGTCCGCTCGAACCAGCCGAGAATATTCCTATTGGCGGGGTCGAGCGGCTGCCCGACCGACGCGCCGAAATCGAGAAATGTGAACAGCATGATGTCGGCGAGCGTGAAGGCGTCGCCCGCGATGAATTCGCGCCCGGCGATCTGCGCGTCGAGCCATTTGATCCCGTCCTGCGCGGTGGCTTTCAAACCATCGGCGGCCTCGGGCAGGCAGCGCAGCCGCGCCTCGAACAGCGGAAGCCCTTCGGCAAAGCGGAAGCCGTTGGTGAGCGGCTCGCAAATCTTGAGGTCGACGCGGCGCGTCCACATGCGTGTGTTGGCGCGCTCCTCGGGGCTCGACCCGACCAGCGTGGGTTCGGGAAAGCGTTCGTCGAGATATTCGCAGATCGCGGTGACTTCGCAGAGCATGCCGCCGTCGTCGAGCTCGAGCGCGGGCGTCTGCCCGGCGGGGTTCACATCGACATTATAGGGCGCGCGCCGGTTCTCGCCGCCGCGCAGGTCGATGGTGACCTCGGGGATCTCGATACCCTTTTCGGCCATGAACAGCTTCACGACGCGTGGGTTGGGGCCGACGCTATTGTAAAATTTCATCTTATCCTCTCCCCGAGTCTTTTATCATTTTCGCGATCAATCGTCAATTAAGTTGACGGTTATGAAGTTTCAGCCCCGAACGCGGCCAGCGGACGCGATACAGCGTCCCCGTCGTCGACGCCGTAATATAGGCGTCACACCGATCGGCGCCGCCAAAGGCGATGTTGGTGATCCCGACATCGGGCAGCGGCACGAACTCCGAACCGCTGCCGTCGGGGTCGAAAATCGTGATCCCGCCCTCGACCATCGTGCCGACGCAGATGTGCCCGCTTTCCTCGATCGCCATGCTGTCGAGCAGGCGAAACGCCGGCGGCGTGCCGACGAAGCGGCCGGGCGCCCAGGGCGGCGGCGGCGCGAGGGTGCCGGGCGCGACGATCTCCATCGCCCAGACGCGCGCGGTCATCGTCTCGCTGACATAGAGCGTTCCGCCATCGGGCGAGAGGCCGATGCCGTTCGGCCCCATCATATCGGCACGCTGGCGGCTGATCCGCGATCCGTCGGCGGCGGCGTAATAGATCGCGCCATGGTCACGGCCGGTCGCGCGAACCTGCCCGTGATCGGTGAACCAGAAACCGCCGTTTGCATCGAAGACGATGTCGTTCGGACCTTTGAGGCGCTCGCCCTCGAAGCTGTCGTAAAGTATGGTCACCGCGCCGGTCGCGAGGTCGACGCGCTGGATCGATCCGCAGGGTTCGGTGTTCGCGGCATGGCCGGGGAAGAGCAGGGCGCCCGCCTCGATCCACTCGAATCCGCCATTGTTGCAAACATAGGCGGCGCCATCGGGGCCGATCGCGAGCCCGTTCGGTCCGCCGCCGAGGTCTGCGACGACCGACAAGCTGCCGTCGGGCGTGACCCGCGTCAGCGTGCCGCGCGCGATCTCGACGAGCAATGCCGATCCGTCGGCCATCGGCACCGGCCCTTCGGGAAAGCGCAGGCCGGTCGCGACGACCTGGAGAGCGCCGTAGTCGCTCACCCTTGGGCCGGACGCGGCGCGCTGAGGAAGTCGGCGGCGCTGAAGCCCTCGGGCGCCGCGACCTCGACGATCGGGTCTTCGCGCGCGTCATATTCCATGCGCAATGCGCGCGTGATCACGGCGTGCATGTCATAGAGGCAGGTGATGTAGGTGAATTCGAAAATCTGCTCGTCGTTCCAGAAGGTCTTGAGCTTGTCGAAGACCTCGAGCGGGACGCGCCCGCTCGCCTGGGCGAGGCAATCGGCATAGGCGAGGACGGTGCGTTCCTGTTCGTCATAGCAATCGGCGACCTGCCAGTGCGCAATGGCGGCGATCTTCTCCTCGCTGACGCCAAGGCCGCGGAGCGACTTGCAATGCTGCGAAAAAACGAACTGGCTGCCCTTGACCCAGCCGGCGCGCGTCTGGCCGAGCTCGCGGAGCACCGGGTCGATCGTGCGCGCGGGGTTGCGATAAACGGCGAAACCCTTGACCGCATGTTCGAAGATGTCGGGCGACAGCGCGAACACCGTCCACCAGTCGCCGGGCGTGCCCGTCGCGGTGCCGGGCTCGGCGACGGGGTCACGCTCGCCGAACAGGCGGTTGTAATAGGCTAGAACGGTCTCGTCGGTGACTTCCGAGCGGGGAACCTGGCGCAGGACGGGCATGGGATACTCCTGAAAAATTCTCGAATTCACAATGTCGTCATTGCGAGGAGCCGAAGGCGACGCGGCAATCCAGAGCGTGCGGTAACCGCTCTGGATTGCTTCGCTGCGCTCGCAATGACGAGGTGTTTTGCGGCACTGACATCACGCGTTCGCGAATTTGCGGAATTCGGCGACGTGCGCGCTGTCGAAATATTCGTCGAGCCGCGTGATCTTGCCGTCTTCGACCTTGCAGATGATCGCGCAGGGCAGGCGCACTTCGCCCTCGTCGCGGACGCGCTTGCCTTTCAGGACATGCTGCTGGACGAAGCCACCGGGAAAAATGGTGAGCTGGCGGTCGGCATATTCGCGGTCCTTGATCCGCGCGACCATGCCGGTCAGCGTCTGCGCGGTCTGCGCCGGGGTGACGATCAACTCGTCGGTATTGTGCCAGATTTCGGCATCGGGGGTGAAGCTGCTTTGCATGGTCTCGATGTCGCCCGCCTCGATCGCGTCGAAAAAACGCTGCGCCATGTCGCGGATGTCGTTCTGCTCTGCCATGATGCTCTCCTTAAATCTTGGCGCCGAACATGCGGCCGCCATTGGCCGCGATCAGCCCGTCGATGTCGTCGCCTCTATAGTCGGGATCGGCCGAGGGACCGAAGGATGACAGCATGTCCCGCGTCACCAGTTCGGCCATCGCCTTCCATTCGGGGTGGGTGAAAATCCAGTATTCGCCGGCCTCGATCGCCTCGACGACCCGCGCGCCGATCTTGTCGGGCGCCATGCCGCCCGCGAGCACGCCCTGCATCGCCTGGCTCGTCGCCGCGGCCTTGCCGGCCTCGACTTCAACCGGGCGCAGGTCGCGCGTCGTCTCGACGATCCGCGTCGCCGACATGCCGGGCATCAGCACCGAAATATCGACGCAGGTCCCGGCCAACTCGTTGCGCAGCGCCATCGCGATGCCGAGCGTCGCATATTTGGAACTGATGTAAGCGACCGAGATCGGCGGCGGCACGATCGCGACCATCGACGAGGTGATGACGAGGTGGCCGGGTTCGCCGCTGGCCTTCATGTCGGCGAGGAAGGTCCGGCAGGCGTAGAGATGCGCGTGCGCGTTGACCGCATAGTTCCAGCGCCAGACGTCGGTGTCGTACTGCTCGAACGGCCCCGATCCGCCGCCGACCCCGGCGTTGCTGAACAGGATGCGCACCGGGCCGAACTCGCGCGCCCTCGCGCCGGCGGCGGCCCAGCTGTCCTCGCTGGTGACGTCGAGCTGGAGGCCGAGCGCGTCGGCGCCGTCGCCGCGCAGCGTGGCTGCGGCCGCCTCGGCGCCGGCGCCGTCGATGTCGGCGAGGATCAGCGACGCGCCCTTCGCCGCGAGGGCCTTCGCGGTCGCGAACCCGAGACCGCTCGCGCCGCCGGTGACGAAGGCGGTCTTGCCCGCGACGTCGGTCATTCGGCGAAATCCTTTTCGAGATAACGCGTCATGCGATACTGGGCGAGGCCGGCGGCGGCGGCGAAGGGCATCAGCGCCATCAATGCCCAACGCAGGCTTTCGTCGCCATGGACGGGCTTCAGACTATCGCTGACCACCCCGGCGAACAGCGGGCCGAGCCCCAGCCCGATGATGTTGAACATCAGCATCAGCACCGCCGCGGCGGTCGCGCGGCTGCGCGGCGGGGTCAGATTCTGCACGAGCGCGAGCGCGGGGGCGACATAGGCGGTGCATGCCGCCATCGGGATCAGCATCAGCGCGAGCGACGCTTGCCATGTGTCGACCAGCAGCGCCGCGATGAAGGTCGGGATCAGCACTGCGGTCGCGAGCGCGGGGATCGTGCCATAAGCGCGCGCCGAATATTTCGCGCGGTGGCTGACCAGCCAGCCGCCGCCGAGAATGCCGATACCGAAGGTAATGCCAGCGGCCGGGCCGAACCAGGTCGCCATTGCTTCCAACGGCATCTTCTGCGTCCGCATCAGGAAGGCGGGAATCCAGTTGAGCATGCCATAGCTCACGAAGGCGGCAAGCCCGCTGCCGATCATCACCATGCGCAGCGACGGGCGGCGGATGAACATCGCGAGGCTCTGGCTGAAGGGCAGCGCCTCATCGGCCGGCTTATGCGCGTCCATCGCTCCGCGTGCGGGCTCGCGAACGAGCCAGATCAAAAGCGGCGCGACGAGGATGCCGACGATGCCGATGACGATGAAGGCGTTGCGCCAGCCGATATTCGCGGCGGCCCATGCGCCGAAGGTCGCGCCGACGAACACGCCAAATGGCCCGTTTAGGGTGAAGAGACCGATCGCGAGCGGACGCCGCGCGGGCGAATAATAATCGGCGATCACCGACAGCGACGGCGCCGTTCCGCCGGCTTCGCCCGCGCCGACGCCGAAGCGCATCAGTGCCAGTTGCCAGAAGTTCGAGACCATGCCGCACGCCGCGGTGAAGCCGCTCCACACGACGCAGGCGATGCCGATCAGCTTGATGCGGTTCCAGCGGTCGGCGATCATCGCCACCGGCACCCCGGCGGCGGCATAGAAGAGCGCGAAAGCGAAGCCGGTGAGCAGACCGAATTGCGTGTCGCTGAAATCCATTTCGGCACGGATCGGCTCGACGAGCACCGACAAAAGCTGGCGGTCGACGAAGTTGATCGTGCCGACGATAAACAGCATGACCAGCGCGACATTACGGCGCAGCGCGAGGCCGCTGTCGGGAACCGGGGCGCCTCCATCAAGGGCGGTAGCTTGCGACATAACTCTCCCCAATGCGCACGAGTCTTCTTGGTCCAAAAATACTTAGATATTTAAGTTTATCTGTCAACGTGCTTTACGGTAACGGCAAAATCGACGGGAGAGAAGAGATGGATATCAGGGGCAAAAGCGCCATTGTGACGGGTTCGGCGGGCGGCATCGGTCGCGCGACCGCGGTGATGCTGGCACAGCGCGGCGCGGCGGAGATCGCGCTCGTCGACGTCAACGCGGCGGGGCTGGCCGAGACCGCCCGGCTGGTCGAGGCCGAGGGCGCGCGGGCGAGCGTCCACCAACTGGACCTCTCCGACATTCCGGCGACCGAAGCCTGGTTCCGCGCGCATGGCGACGTCGATATCCTCCACAATAATGCCGGCGTCGTGTCGAGCCTGCCGCAATTTCCCGATGTCGATGCGGCGCGCGTCCGCTGGATCATCGACGTCAACATCACCTCGCTCGTCGCGGCGACGCAGATCGCGGTGCAGGCGATGCGGAAGCGCGGGGGCGGGGTGATCGTCAACACCGTCTCGACCGTCGCGCTCGGCACCGGATTCTACGACGCGATGTATGCGACGACCAAGGCGGCGGTGATGATGTTCACGCGCTGCTGCGCGCCGCTCAAAGACGAATGCAATGTCCGCGTCGCGGGGATGCTGCCGGGGCTCGTCGATACGCCAATTCTCGACACGACGGGCGCGGGCGGCAAGTCCGAATGGATGAAGGCGGTGCTCGCGAATAATGAGGCGTGCCGGCCGGAAGACATCGCCGGGGGCGTCGCGGCGCTGATCGAGGATGACAGTCTCGCCGGCGGCGATTGGGTCGCGGTGCGGCGGCTGAATGGCGAGGTCGAATATCAGTGGGGACATGCCGATACGGTGTAGCGCCCAACGTCGTCATTGCGAGCAAAGCGAAGCAATCCAGAGCGGCGCAGAGCCGCCCCTGGATTGCTTCGTCGCTTCGCTCCTCGCAATGACGAGCGTGCTCACCGCGCCGGCGCTTCCAGCATATTCTTCCCGAACAAATTCGACCATTGCTCCTCGGTCAGCACCGGGCGGGCGCTCGACAGGTTCGCGGCGTTCTTGACGTCGGTCCCCGCCAGCACGGCGGGCCGTTCGTCGATCCGCGCGAACCAGTCGGCGACGGCGGGATAATCGTCGAGCGTCAGCCCGATCGCGCGGATCGCGCGCGTCCACGGCCATGCCGCGATGTCGGCGATCGAATATTCCTCCGCCAGATAATCGGCTTCGCCCAGCCGCCCGTTGAGGACGTGGAGCAGCCGCAACGTCTCGTTGCGATAGCGTTCGACCGGATAAGCCTGCCCCTCCGGCGCATAGCGGATGAAGTGATGCGCCTGACCCTGCATCGGGCCAAAACTCGCCATCTGCCACATCAGCCATTGCTGCGCCTGCGATCGGCGACGCGGATTTTCGGGAAGCAACTGCCCGCTCTTCTCGGCGAGATAGAGCAGGATCGCGCCGCTCTCGAACACCGGCAGCGGCGCGCCGCCGCCGATGGGCTCATGGTCGACGATCGCGGGCAGGCGGCCGTTGGGGTTGATCCGCCGATATTCGGGGGTCAGATGGTCGCCCTCGAGCATGTTCATCGCGAACAGCTGGTGCGGAAGCCCGGTTTCTTCGAGCATGATCGAAACCTTGTGGCCGTTCGGCGTGGGGGTGAAATAAACGTCGATCATGCGGGATTTCCTTCGGCGAGAATGGCGCGTGCGGCGGCGAAAGCGGCCTCGAACGCGTCTTTCCCCGCAGGATAGGCGACGACGGCCAAAGTCACGCCCGCGATCTTCCACCCATCCCGCCGCACCAGCCGGTGCGTGTAGCGGCCGATCAGATCGCCGAGGAGCGCGCGGTCGCCGGCGCCGACGACATGCACGGCATCGACGATGCTCGTCACCGTCGCGCGGTCGCCGTTGATCGTGGCGATGACATTGTGCAGCTGGTGCGCGGTCGCGTCGAAACCTTCGAGCGTCCGGCAGCGGTTCGTCCACTCGTCGGCGGGCACTTCGCCGACAAGCGATCCGATCGCGCCATAATCGATCGCGATCTCGTCGGTGAAAAGCGCGCGATAGGCGCGCCAGTCGCGCGCATCGAGCGCGGTCGCGTAACAGGTCACGACCGCGGCCGCCGCTTCCCTGTCGAGGAAAGCTTTGGCCGCGGCCGATCCCTGGGACATCGTCAGAACTTGAACCCGGCCTCGACCGAGATATTGCGCGTCGGTTCCAGATAGAGGATCGCGCGCGACACCTCGGTGATCGGCGCCGGCAAGCGGAAGGCGCTGCCGGTGGTCAGCTCATTGGTCAGGTTCTTGCCGACCAGCGCGAGATGCCAGTTTTCATCCCGGTCGGCGAGTTGGATGCGCAGGTCGAGCTTCACATAGCCCTTCTGGAGGCCGAAGACCGGATCCTGATCGTCGGAATTATAGAATTTCGACCGGCCGGCGGCGACGCCGGTGATGTCGAGCTTCAGATCCTCCGACATGTCGAAACGGGCGTGCGCGGTGACGCTGCCGGTGAACTTCGATGTGTTGGCCGGGCGATAACCGGCAAGATTGTTGTTCGCGATGCTTGTCGGATCGGTCGGAACGCAGCTGCCGTCGGCGACCTGAGCCGCCAGGCACGCCGCACCGGGATAATCGTCATAGGCGATGTCCTGATAGGCGCCCGATGCGGTGATATCGAAATTGGGGATGGGAAAGATGCTGAGCGATCCTTCGATGCCCTTCGATGTCGCACTTGCGGCATTGCCGGTCAGATAGCTCGATGTTTGGGGGCGATAGACCGACACCTGCAGATTCTTGAACTGGGTGTGATAGGCCGAAACATTGGCGATCACCGCGCCGTCGAACAGCGTCGACTTGACCCCCGCCTCGAAATTTTCCGACCGTTCGGGCTCGAAGGTGAAGCTACTGTCGACAGTGCCGAGCGTATTGCTGACAAAGCCGCCCGATTTCGATCCGCGGCCCCAGGTCGCATAGACCATGATGCGCGGAGCGATGTCGTATTGCAGCGTCACCGAGGGATCGAGATTGCCCTCGCTGATCGAGCCTTCGGCACTCGAGATCGGGCGGATCGGGAAGGGGCCATAGACAAGCTCCGCCGCGAAATCGCCGTCCTTTTCGGTGTGGGTATAGCGCAGGCTGCCGATCGCGCGGAAAGCGTCGGTCAGGTTGAGCGTGCCCTGCCCGAACACCGAATAGCTGTCGGCGGTCTGGTTGAAGACGCTGTCGATGCGGCCGAAATAGGGACTGCCGCCCAGATCGAGGATGTTGAAGCCCTGGAACTGTTCGAGCTGATATTTGCTGTGGTCGTAATAAAGGCCCGCGATGAACTCGAACGTCTCGCCGACGGGCGACAGGATTCGCACTTCCTGCGAGAATTGCTCGAACCGCTCGGGAAAGGCGTTATAGACAGAATTGTTGGTGAACGCGCCGCCGCTGTTCGGAATCGTCTGGTCGAAACCATTGACGATCATCGAATTGAACCAGCTGTAGCCGGTGACCGAGGTCAGCGTATAGTCGCCGAGGGCGATATTGCCGACACCCGAGACCATCACCGATTCATTCCGGTTGCCTTCGTCGCCGAGCGCCGCGCGCTCCAGATAGCGCGTCGTCTGCGGATCCTGCTCGCTGGTCAGCGGGCTCGACACGGTGATGCCGCCGACGACGTCGGTGTTTCCATATTCGGCCTTCACCGTATAATCGAAGCTGGTCGAAGGCTCCCAGCGCAGCGTCAGGCGGGCAAGCTGCTTCTTGGTTTCGGGATCGTCATGGTCGGTCGCGCGGTTATAGATATAGCCGTCCTGCTTGACGATCTTGTAGGCGAAGCGCGCGCCGAGCGTGTCGCTGAGCGGACCCGCCACATAGCCCGACATGTCGATGCCCTTGTGGTCGAAATTATAGAGCGCGGTGAAGGCGCCTTCGGGCGTCGACGTCGGCCCGGCCGACACCACGCTGACCGCGCCCGCCGCGGTGTTCTTGCCGAACAATGCCCCCTGCGGCCCGCGCAGCACCTCGACCCGTTCGAGGTCGAAGAAGGGCGCCTGCGCCTGGCGGCTGCGCCCGGCATAAACGCCATCGACATAGAGCGAGACCGATTGGTCAAAGGCGAAGTTCGACGGTGGAGACCCGAAACCGCGGATATAGATGACGTCGTTGCCGGCGGTCGTCTGAACAAAGACGTTCGGCGTGTAGTTCATCACCGATTTGATGTCTGTAGCGTTGAAGTCGGAAAGCTTTTCGCCGCTGACGACCTCCATCGAAATCGGAACGTCCTGCAAATTCTGCTCGCGCTTCTGCGCGGTGACGATGATTTCGTTGATGTTGCTGTCGTCGGCCTCCGATGCAGCGACGGGCGCCGCGTCGGCGGGGGCCGCCTGCGCCATCGCCGGTGCGGCATTGGCAAGCATCGCGATCGCCGCAACGCCGGATAGCAGGAACTGGTTATGCGCCTTCATCTTCACCCTCCCATGGAGCTTGTCGTCGCGGTCCCGGAATGGTCTCCGATCCGTCAATCTGATTGACCCTTAGTATACTAATGGTTTTATACTTGTCCATAGGCAGGAAGAGGATTCGCATGATGAACGAAGAAAATTCGCGTGGGGGCCCGGCGGCGCTGGCGACCCGCCATCTGTGCACCGTCGAGTTCGAAGTGGGCGGGGGGATCATCGGCATCGGCGCCTCGCCCTTTGGCGACCAGCGGCTCGGCTATATCAGCGGCGGCAGGTTTTTCGGACCCCGGATCAACGGCATAGTCTTGCCAGGCGGCGGCAACTGGTCGCGCAGCGGGCGGCTTGGCGACGACGCCTCGGTCGGCACCTTCGATGCGCGCGCGGTGTGGCGGACCGATGACGGCGAGCTTATCTATCTGAGCTACACCGGGCGCAACATCATTCCCGACGATGTGCGCGCGACCTTCGCCGACCCGGCGGTGCCCGACGCCGATCCCTCGCGATACTATCTGCGAATCGCACCGGTGTTCGAAACCGCGAGCGCGAAATATGGCTGGCTGAACGGCGTGCTCGCCGTCGGCGTCGGCGAACGCACCGATTTCGGGGTGCGGCATGTGATCCACGAGGTGCTGTGATGATCGACCTTCACTATTCGGCGACCCCGAACGGGCAGAAGATTGCGATCATGCTCGAGGAAATCGGGGCGTCCTACCGCGTCATTCCTTATGACATTTTCGACGGCGACCAGCTGACCGCCGAATTCGGACGCATCAACCCGAACCATAAGCTCCCGGCGATCGTCGATCAGGATCCGGCGGAGGGCGGCGGCCCGGTGACCGTGTTCGAATCGGGCGCGATCCTGCAATATTTGGCGGAGAAAAGCGGACGCTTCCTGCCCGCATTGGGTGCGGCGCGCGCGGCGACGCTGTCGTGGCTGACGTGGCAGGTCGCGGGGCTCGGGCCGATGGGCGGGCAGGCGAGCCATTTCCTGCGCTACGCCCCGGCGGGGCAGGACTATGCGACCGCACGCTATACGAAGGAGCTGAACCGGCTGCTCACCGTGCTCGAAAGGCGGCTGGAGAAAAGCGCCTATATCGCGGGCGACGACTATAGCATCGCCGACATGGCGATCTGGCCCGGCCGCGCCTCGGCCTTCGTCATGGGCATGGGGCTCGACGATTGGCCCGCGATGCACGCCTGGTTCGAGCGCATCCGCGAACGTCCCGCGGTGGAGCGGGCGATGGCGCGCGACGATCTGAAGGCGCCGGCGAAATATGTCGGCCGCCACCAGACGCTCGACGAAAAGGAATGGTCGAACATGTTCGGCGACGCGAACCATGCGGCGGTGAGGGGGGATTGAGGTCTGCTTCCGACCGGTAGCGGCCATCCTTTTCATCGTCATCCCGGCGAAAGCCGGGATCTCACCCTATCAGAATGACGCACCGGCGAGATCCCGGCCTTCGCCGGGATGACGAAAGTGGAGAACCTCCCGTTCCTCACCCCAAGCCGGCAGCTCGCCTCAACGTCTCGCGTGCTGCCTATCGCCCCACAGGATCGCGCGGTGCTCGTCGGTGAAACCCGTCAGCCCGCCCTCGATCGTTTCGGCGCGCGCGACGCCGACCGTCATGCCTTCGGCGACCGCCGGGCGTTCGAGCATTGCGGCGCCCCAGCGGTCGACGTTCGCAAAACGCCCGGCCTTCTCGATCAGCTGGCGGCGCAGATAGGGCAGCGTCGCCATGTCGGCGATCGTATAATCGTCTCCGGCCAGCCATTCGGCTTCGCTAAGACGCTTGTCGATGACCATCATCAACCGGTCGACCTCGCGGCTGTAGCGCGCGATGGCATATTCGTGCCGGTCCTTGGCATAATGAGTGAAATGCGCTTCCTGCCCGAACATCGGCCCAACGCCCGACACCTGGAACATCAGCCATTGCCAGCAGATCGCGCGCTTCGCCGGATCGGCTGGCACGAAACGCCCGGTCTTTTCGGCGAGGTAGAGCAGGATCGCGCCCGTCTCCCACAGCACGAAGCTCGGCCCCTCAGGACCCTCGTCATCGACGATCACCGGGGTCTTGTTGTTCGGATTGAGCGCGAGGAATTCGGGGGTCAGCTGGTCGCCCGCGAGGATGTCGATATATTCGAGCCGCCAGTCGAGCCCCATTTCGAGGAGCGCGATCGCGATCTTGCGCGCATTGGGCGTCGGACCGCCATACAGCGTGATCATCGCGTCAAGCCTCCCGTCCAAGCCAGCGTTTCAAAACCTCGGCGCCATCCTGCCCGACCGTGAGTGGGGCAGGGCGCCGCACGCTGCCCGGCGTCGCCGACAGCTTGGGGAACACGCCCTGCATCGTGACCTCGCCGAATTCCGCGTCGGCGACCGTCACCAATGCGTCGCGCGCGGCGAAATGCGGATCGGCGAGCATATCTTCGGCATCGTACACGCGGCCCGCGGGCACGCCGGCTTCGACCATCTTCGCTTCGAGCTCGGCGATCGTCATCGTCGCGGTCCATTCGCCGATCAGCGCGTCGAGTTCCGCCTGCCGCGCGCCGCGGGCGCGGTGCGTCGCATAATTTTCGTCGCTCGCCAGTTCGGGGCGCCCCATCGCGGCGGCGAGCCGCGCGAAGACGCCGTCCTGATTGGCGCCGATCAGATATTCGCCGTCCTTGCACGGATAGACGTTCGACGGCGCGATGCCGGGCAGCGTCGATCCGGTGCGGCGGCGCTTGGTGCCGCTCGCCGAATAGTCCGACACGGTCGATTCCATCACTTGCAGCACCGCTTCATAGAGCGCCGAATCGACGATCTGGCCTTCGCCAGTCCTGCCGCGGTGATGGAGCGCGGCGAGCGCCCCCATGCAGCCGTAAGTGGCGGCGAGCGTGTCGCCGATCGACACCCCCATGCGCGCGGGGGGAAGGTCGGGATAACCGACGATACCGCGCCAGCCGCCCATCGCCTCGCCGATACCGCCGAACCCTGCCCGCGCCGAATAGGGCCCGGTCTGGCCGTAACCCGACACGCGCACGATGATCAGCCCGGGGTTGGTCTTGCGCAGCTCAGCGGGATCGAGGTTCCACTTCTCGAGCGTGCCGGGGCGGAAATTCTCGATGAGGATGTCGGCTTTCGCGATCAGCTCGCGCGCGAGCACCTGACCTTCTTCGCTACGCAGGTCGACCGCGACCGAATATTTGTTGCGCGCGATCACGCGCCACCAGCTCGGCTTGTCGCCCTGGCCCCAGTTTCGCATCTGGTCGCCGGTCACCGGCGGTTCGAGCTTGACGATTTCGGCGCCCATATCGCCGAGTAATTGCCCGCAGAAGGGCCCGGCGATCAGCTGCCCCATCTCGACGACCCTGATGCCTTCCAGTGCCCCCCCGCTGCCCGTTTCGCTCATATCATTCCTTTCGCGGCCGACTCTGGTAAGACGGCCTGCCTCGCCCATGGCCTTTGTATACTTAGAATGCTATGTAATTTTCAACCTGCTAAATGACTCAAGATAATCAGGACGCAAGATGTTGAAAAATCATGCCGTGGAACTGGTCGAGGTCGGCCCGCGCGACGGGCTTCAGAACGAAGCCACGATCATATCGACCGCCGACAAGCTCGCGCTGATCCGCCGCGCGATCGACTATGGTGCGCGCCGGATCGAGGTGACGAGCTTCGTCAATCCCAAGAAGGTCCCGCAACTCGCCGACGCCGAGGACCTCGTCGCGATGCTGCCCGAGCGCGAGGACGTCACCTATATCGGCCTCGTCCTCAACCGCCGCGGCGCCGAGCGCGCGCTTGCGACCGGCCGCATCGACGAACTCGGCGCGGTGTGCGTGACGAGCGACAGTTTCGGCATCCGCAATCAGGGCCAAAGCTCGGATGAATCGCTCGCCGCCGCGATCGAGATCGTCGCGCTGGCACGGGAGGCGGGGCGCAGCGGCCAGATCACCATCGCGACCGCTTTCGGTTGCCCGTTCGAGGGCAGGGTGGCGATCGACCGCGTCGTCGAAATGGCGAAGCGCGCCGCCGACGCGCGCCCGCGCGAAATCGCGCTCGCCGACACGATCGGCGTCGGTGTGCCGACGGGGGTGTCGGAGATGATCGGCCGCGTGCGCGAGGCGGTCGGCGGCCTGCCCGTGCGCGTCCATTTCCATAACACGCGCGGCACCGGCATCGCCAATGTCTGGGCGGCGGTAAAGGAAGGCGCGGCGACGGTCGACGCGTCGCTCGGGGGGCTCGGCGGCTGTCCGTTTGCGCCCGGCGCGGCGGGCAATGTCGCGACCGAGGATGTAATCTACATGCTTGAACGCAGCGGCATCGAAACGGGTATAACGCTGCCGCAGGTCGTCGATGCAGCCGGATGGCTTGCGGGTGTCATGGGCCGTCCCTTGCCGGCGATGGTCAGCAAGGCGCCCGCCTTTCCCTAAAAGGTCGCAATCAGCGCCATCACGACGCCGCCTACGACGAGCAGCAGTCCGGCGATCTCGTGCCAGCGCACCGGCTCGCGCAGATAGAAATGCGCGAAGCCGAGCGTGAACACGACCTCGACCTGTCCGACGATCCGCACCAGCGCCGCGGGGGCCGCGGCAAAGCCGATATACCAGCAGGCCGACCCGAGCGCCGACAACAATCCGACCTGACTCGAATTGCGCCACGTCCGGAACACCGCGCGCAGCGTGTCGCGGTCGCGCAGCGCGGCCCAAAGGATGTGCAGCCCGGTCTGGATCGCCATCACGACGACGAGCGTGACGAGCGCCGAGCCGATCAGGTCGACACCGTCGAGCTCGGCGGTCGCGAGCTTCACCGCGATCGCAGCGAGCGCGAACATCGACCCCGCGCCGAGCCCGCACAGCGCGGCGGGCTGGCCGAGCGCGCGCCATATCTCGCGCCCCGAAACCCCGCGTCCGGCGAGCGCGAGCACCAGCACCCCCGCGACCCCCGCGACGATCCCGATCCACGCGAGCAGCGGCAACCGCTCGCCGAGAAACAATGCGGTGACGAGCGCCGCCTGCACCGCCTCGGTCTTCGAAAAGGCGGTGCCGACGACGAATCCGCGATGCCCGAACGCCATGATGAGCAGGATCGTCCCCGCCATCTGCGTGATCGCCCCGGCGATGGCGAAGCCCGCGAAGGCGGTGCCAAACGCCGGCACCGCATCGCCCCGCATCGTCAGCCAGATCGCCGCGAACATAAAAGCGAAAGGCAAGCCATAGAGATAGCGCACCAGCCCCGCGCCGCTGACGCTGAGCTCGGCGCGCAGCCGCTGTTGCAGCGCGGTCCGCCACGCCTGGAACAAGCCGCCGAACAGCGACGCGGGAAGCCAGATGGGATTCATGCGCTCCCCCCGCGCCGCGCCGCGTCTTCGATTCGCCCCAAGCCTTGCATTGCTGTCCCATGCGATACTTTTAATACTAAGTATATGCAGCAATCGGGGCTCGGCGTCATTCGTTCGGGCCGACCTGCCACACCAATCAGCTAGACCCGCGCCGCTCGGCGCTGCACAAGTGATGCGGGAGAGCAAATGACATACACCGACCAATCGCCGCGACCCGCCGGTCCGGCCTTCTGACATGGCCGCACTCGATCTTCCGCTTAGCGAAGAGCAACAGCTGCTCCGGGAAAGCGTCCAGCGCTTCCTCGCCGACCACCCGCACCCCGGCTGGCGCGATCTTTCGGCGTCGCTCGGCCTTGCCGGGATTACGCTGCCCGAAAGCGTCGGCGGTTTCGGTGGCGGCGCGATCGACATCGCGCTCGTGATGGCCGAGCTGGGTCCGGCACTCGCGGGCGCCGACTGGCTATCGCACGTCGCGGCGAGCGCGCTCCTCGCGCGCGTGGCGCCCGGACATCCGGCGCTCGGCGATCTGGCGGGGGGCAGCCGCCGCATCGCGATCCTCTGCGCCGCCTCGACCGCCGCGATGCCGGTGGTCGAAGGCGGGCTGGTGCGCGGTGGCGCGGCCTTGGTCGCGGGCGCGGCGGAAGCCGACCTGCTCCTGCTCGCAAGCGACGATGCGCTGCTGCTCATCGCCGCCGACGGCGACAAGGTCGAACAGCGGCATCGCATCATGCACGACGGCAGCGTGTCGGCCGATCTCGCCTTCACGCTCAAGCCCGGCGATGCGGTCCTGCTCTCGGATGGGGACGAAGCGCGGGCGCTTGCCGACCATGCGAACGACCTGATCCTCGCGGCGCGCTGCGCCGAGGCGGTGGGCCTGATGCAGCACATGATCGCGGGCAGCATCGACTATCTGGGCCAGCGCAAGCAGTTCGGGACCGCGATCGGCGGCTTTCAGTCGCTGCGCCACCGCGCCGCCGACATGCAACTCGCGGCGATGAAGGCGGCGGCGCTCACCGAGGTTGCGATCGTCGCGGTCGATCAGGATCGTGCCGACCGGGCGCAGGCGGTCAGCGCCGCGTGCATCGAGGTCGGCGACGCGGTCCGGGTCGTCGGCGAAAGCGCGGTGCAGATCCACGGTGCGATGGGGCTGACCGAGGAATTGAGCCTCGGCGGCCACTTCAAGCGCGCGCTGGCGATCGCGGCGGCATTCGGGCCGCGCGCCGGCCATTTGGCGCGCTTTGCCGAGGCGGCGGTTTAACCCAGCATCACCCGCGCGATCAGGTCGCGCTGGATTTCGTTCGACCCCGCATAGATGCTCGCCGCGCGGTCGTTGAGGTAGCGCGGAACCGCGACCGCCAGCTCGGCGGGCGTCTGGCCGTCGGCGTCGGCCCATGCGGCATGGCCCGCGACTTCGCACGCCAGCGTGTCGATGCGCTGCGCCGTCTCGGTCCCCAAAACCTTCAATGCCGAGGCATAGAGCGCCGGACTGCCGCCGACGCCGCGCATCGCCTTGAGTTCGAGCGCCTGCAGCGCCTTCAGCGTCACCGCCTCGCGGTCGAGCTGCGCCCGCAGCACCGGATCGACGTCATCGCGGGCGCGCAGTCGTTCGAGCCGTCCGATCAGCCCCGGCGCATATTTCCCGCCGCGCTCAAAGGTCAGCAGATGCTTGGCGACCGACCAGCCCTCATTCTCGCCGCCGAGACGGTTCGCCCGCGGCACGCGGACATCGTCGAAAAAAACCTGGTTGAGTTCGTGATCGCCGGCGAGGGTGCGGATCGGCTCGACCGTGATGCCGGGCGCCTTCATGTCGAGCAGCAGGAAGCTGATCCCCGCCTGCGGCTTGCCTTCGTTCGACGTGCGGACGAGCGCGAACATGCGGTTCGCGAAATGGGCGTGCGTCGTCCAGATCTTCGACCCGTTCAGGACATAATCTTCGCCGTCGGGAACCGCGCGCAGTTGCAGCGCGGCAAGGTCCGACCCCGCGCCGGGCTCCGAAAAGCCCTGACACCAATAATCCTCGCCCGCCAATATGCGCGGCAGATAATGGGCGCGCTGCTCGGGGCTGCCATAGTGCATGATCACCGGCGCGACCATCTTGAGCCCCATGGGCGCGAGGTTGGGAGCTCCGGCTCGCGCGCACTCGGCGGCGAAGATATAGCGTTCGATCTCGCTCCAGCCGGGGCCGCCGAACTCGGCGGGCCAGTCGGGCGCCGCCCAGCCGCGCGCGTGCAATATGCGCTGCCACGGCAGCGACACCTCGGGATCGATGAAGACGCTGGTCGCGCGCGCCGCCGCCAGCCGAAGGTCGTCGGGCAGATGCGCCGTCAGAAAGACGCGAACCTCGTCGCGAAAGGCGATCAGCGCCGGATCGTGCAGCATGTCCATGGCTCCGGCTTAAGCTCTCGGTCGATGCCGGGCCAAGCTGGCACCTGCATCAGGCCGCGCGCGCGCCGACGAAGCCGAGCCCCGCGGCGATCTGGATCGACTGCGCGCGCCCGGTGGCGCCAAGCTTCGCCGCGGCGTTGCGCAGGTGGAAACGCACCGTCGACACCGACAGCGCCAGGATGATGCCGATCTCGCCGTCGGTCTTTCCCGCGGCCGCCCAGCGCAGGCACTGCACCTCGCGCCGCGTCAGCGTTTGCGGCACGGTGGCATTGCGCGGGCGTCCGCGCGCTTCATTGTGCGTCGCGACCAGCTTGACCGCGAGGTTGTGCAGATGGCCGGCCTGCTCGGCGAAGATCGCTTCGACCCCGACGGGCTCGCGCGAGCACCAGAAGACCGCGCCGACCAGCCCGCGCGGCAAATGCACCGGCGCGATGATCGCTTCGCCGAAATTGGGCGTGTTGCGCGCCTGCGAGCAATCGACGGCTTCGAGCAACTGCGTCGGGCGCCAGGTGCGAAGGCGGCCGTCGCTATAGTAGAAGGGCTCGCCGGTCAGCCGCGCCGCGGTCAGGAAGGCGATATGCAGCGCCAGTTTGCGATCGCGCCAATAGGCATAGTCGGGATCGACCCAGCGAAAGCTCGTTTCGGCATAGGGACGGCCTTCGGCGTCGCTCATCGGTTCGGGATCGCCCAGGTCGGCTTGCGCCGCGACATAGGACAGGCCGATCGCGTCGCCAGCCGCTTGCACGGCGGCGATCAGCCCCGGCATGTCCGACCAGCATTCCGCCCTCTCGTCAATCACCCGCTTGTCCCTCCGCTCCCTGACACAGGTGTCAGCTTGTTCGCGCGGCCGCAATCCCTTGTTCTGTCACGGTCCGGTTTCGCGCGACGCTCGCACATCGACGAGCTCCGCGACAAGCCGTTTGAGGGAGGATGAGTGATGAAGGCAATGCGTATTTTCTGGAGCGCGGGTACGGCGATCGGCCTCGTTGTCGCGGCACCGGCCTTTGCGGCGGAGGAAACGGCACCCGACAGCGTCGCGGCCGAAGGCGACATCATCGTCACCGCGCAGCGCCGCGCCGAATCGATGAACGATATCGGCATGGCGATCCAGGCGGTCGATGCCAAAACGCTCGAAAATCTGCGCGTCACCGACATGCGCGACCTCACCACGGTGGCGCCGAGTTTCACTGTATCGCAAAGCTATCAGGGCGTGCCGACCTATACGCTGCGCGGGATCGGCTTCAACACGATCAACCTGTCCTCGACCTCGACCGTCGGCACTTATGTCGACGAAGTCGCTTACGCCTATCCGATCATGAATACCGGCCCGGTGATGGACCTCGAACGCGTCGAAGTGCTGAAAGGGCCGCAGGGCACGCTCTATGGCCGCAACACCACCGCGGGCCTGATCAACTTCATCACCGCCAAGCCGACCGACAGCTTCGAAGGCAGCATCAAGGCCGACCTCGGCAATTATCAGACGTACAATATCGGCGGCCACATCTCGGGACCGCTCGGTGAAGGCATCGCCGCGCGCATCGCTTTCCGCAGCGAGAATAGCGACAAGGGCTGGCAGGTCAGCAACACGCGCGGCGAGCGGCTGGGCGAAGTCGACAAGCTCGGCATCCGCGGTTCGCTGGCGATCGACCCCGGCGCCGGCACCAGCATCGACCTGTCGGTCACCTGGTGGCAGAACAAGTCGGACACCGTCGCGGGGCAGGGGATCGGCTTCACGCCCGCGACCAACCCGGTCACCGGCACCAGCAATTCGCGCTTCTTCAACACGCCGGGCCTCGCCGACTATATCGCGAACAATTTCCCGGCCAAGGCGAGCCAAGCCGACTGGGCGCCCGAAGCGGCGCGCTCGGCGGACATCGGGACCGGGCTCGGGCTCGACGGCCCGCTTGCCGAGGATAATCGTTTCTGGGGCCTGAAGCTGCGCTGGGATCAGGACCTCGGCGATACGATGAAGCTCGTTTCGCTCACCAGCTATAACGACTTCAAACGCAATGCGCTCTCGGACTGGAGCGGCGCGCCGTTCGAAATCCTGCTCCAGAACACGGTCGGGCGGATCAAGAGCTTCGCACAGGAACTGCATGTCGAGGGCGAGACGGGGGCGGTCAACTGGCTCGTCGGCGCCTATTACGCCAACGACCGGATCATCGATTCGAACCGCACGATGCTCGGTCAGAACGCCAACGTCGGCCTCATTCGCGGGGCGGGCGTGCCTTTGCTCGGGACGCCGTTCAATTCGGGCGGCTACACCCCGCTCGAACTATCGCAGGCGTTCCGCACCTACGAAGATTTCGGCCGCATCCGCACCAAAACCTGGAGCATTTTCGGCAATGCCGATGCCGAACTCACCGATCAGCTCAAGCTCACCGTTGGGGTGCGCTATACCGAAGACACGCAGCGCTACAACGGCTGCTCGCGCGACTTCAACGGCAATATGCTGCCCAACGTCAACGTCGTGAACCGCGCGCTCTATTTCCAGACCTATGGGGTGCTCGCGCCCGAAATCGCCGAGGGTCAGTGCAACACTTTCGATCCCGAGACGGGCACCTTCGGCGAGGTCCAGTCGCTACTCGACGAGAATAATGTCGCGTGGCGCGTCGCGCTCGACTGGTCGCCGAACGACGACACTTTGCTCTATGCCTCAGTATCGCGCGGCTATAAATCGGGGACGACGCCGATCAACGCCGCGAACCTCGCGCGCCAGAATGCGCCGGTGACGCAGGAGAAACTCACCGCCTATGAAGTCGGGGTGAAAGCGACGCTCGCCGACCGGCTGGTGCAGGCCAATCTCTCGGCTTTCTACTATGATTATCGCGACAAGCAGATCAGCACCTATTTCGCCGATCCGATCTACACCGCGCTCTCGCGCCTCGACAATGTGCCCGACAGCGAGGCTTACGGGGTCGAGGGCGAGCTGACGATCCGCCCTGCGACGGGGCTGACCATCGCCGCCAACGCGCTCTATCTGAAGACGCGGATCAACGATTATGACGGCACCAACGCGGCGGGACAGCCCGAGAATTTCGACGGCGCCGAATTCATCTACAGCCCCGAATTCCAGGGCAGCGTGACGCTCGCCTATGACACGCCGGTCAGCGACACGCTCGACCTGACCGGCGCGGTGAGCGCGCGGTATCAGAGCGAGTCGAACACGATTTTCGAGGATCTCGATCTCTACAAGGTCGATGCCTATGGCACCGTCAACGCGAGTCTTGGCCTGCGCCACGAAAGCGGCTTGTCGGTATCGCTCTGGGCAAAGAATCTGTTCGACAAATATTATTGGTCGGCGGTCGCCAGCAACGCCAATGTCGTCGTGCGCTTCGCCAACCAGCCGCGAACCTGGGGCCTCACGCTGGGTTATGACTTTTAAGGGAGAAACATCGCGTGGCGCGTTTGCCGATGCAGGATGATTATCTGGGGACGGCGATCGATTTCACCGCGCCCCTCGGCGAACCCGCGCTGCTCGCGCCGGACAGCGTCCAGTGGCGCGTCTACAAGAACCCGATCGCGCTCGGCATCGGCGGAATCGCGGCGGTGCTGCTCGAATTCGCCGAGCCGCGCATCCGCTCGGGGGTGTGGGACCATTCGACCTACAAGGCCGACCCGATCGGCCGCTCGCGGCGCACCGGGCTCGTCGCGATGCTCGCCTGCTACGGCCCCGCGAGCGTAGCGAAGGAGGTGATCGGCAAGGTTAACCGCATGCACGGCAAGGTGAAGGGCGCAACGCCGGCCGGCGACAAATATCGCGCGTTGGACCCGCTGCTGCTCGACTGGGTTGCCGCGACCGCCTCCTATGGCTTCCTGATGGCCTATGACCGCTTCGTCCATGTGCTGAGCGAGGCCGACAAGGACCGTTTCATGGCCGACGGCGATGCGATCGGGCGCGAATTCGGGGCGCGGCGCACGCCGCCGACGGTGGCCGCGTTCATGGATATGATGGCCGAACTCGAACCGCGCTTCGAAGCGCATCCGATCATCTTCGAATTCCTCGATATTATCCAGTCGGGCAAGGCGGCGCCCAGTGCCCCGCGCTTCCTGCATCGCGCGATCGCGCGCGCGTCGGTGTCGCTGCTCCCCGATCATATCCGCCGCACGCTCGATCTCGGCCCGCGCTATGATCTGACGCGGCTCGACCGCACCGCGCTGCGGATTGCCGGCCGGCTCGCCGACCGTCATGTCGATCGCGAAGCGCCGCATTGCCAGGCGAGCGTCCGGCTCGGCCTGCCGCATGATCTCCTGTTCCGGTCGCCCGCCGAGCAGCGGCGGTTGCTGGCCGGGATGCCGCTCGCTGCCTAGGAGCAGCGGTTGAAGCCCGCGCCGCGCACCGCGCGTCCGGGCGTCGCGCCGCTATGCTCGCCGTTCCGCAGCACCGCGACGCCGTTGACGAACACGTCGCGCACCCCGACCGAATATTGGTGCGGTTTTTCGAAGGTCGCGCGGTCGCCGATCGTCGCCGGGTCGAAGACGACGACATCGGCATAATAGCCGGGTTTCAGCGCGCCGCGGTCCTTGATGCCGAGATTGGTCGCGGGCAGGGTGGTGAGCCGGTACACCGCCTGTTCGAGCGGAATGAGCTTCTCGTCGCGGACATAGCGGCCGAGAAGCCGCGCGAAATTGCCATAGGTGCGCGGATGCGCGCCCGATTTCAGGAACACACCCTCGGGCGCCTGCGACGCCGCGTCGGACCCGAAACTCATCCACGGCAGCTGGATTTGTTTCCGCACATTGTCCTCCGACATCAGGAAATAGACGGTGCCGACGCGCGATCCGTCCTCGACGACGAGATCCATCGCGGTTTCCTCGGGCGACTTGCCGCGCATCGCCGCGACTTCGGCGAGCGTCTTGCCGGTCAGCGGTTTCAGCGCGTCATTCTTGAAGCCCGACAGGATCATCTTGTCGGCGCCCGCGCCGAAATAGAGATTTTCCCAGTCGCTGCCCGGTTTCTTCATTTCCTCGGCGACGCGCGCGCGGATCGCGGGATCCTTCAGCCGCTCGATCCATTGTTCGAGCCCGCCCGCCTGCACCCACGTCGGCATCGCGGCGTCGAGCCCCGTCGCGCCCGCGGTATAGGTGTACATGTCGGTCGTGATGCGCAGCCCCGCGGCGCGCGCATCCTCGATCTTCTTCACGATCGTATCCAGCTTGCCCCAGTTGCTGCGCCCCGCCATCTTGAGGTGATAGATTTCGGCGGGCGCGCCCGAGCGGCGCGAAATCTCGATCAGCTCGTCGACCGCCTCCTCGATGCGGTCGCCTTCGGACCGCATATGGCTGATATACATGCCGCCGCATTTCGCCGCTTCGGTCGTCAGCGCGACAAGCTCGTCGGTCTCGGCGTAGGAGCCGGGCGCATAGATGATCGAGCTGCCGACCCCCATCGCGCCTTCGTTCATCGCCTGCCGCACCAGCGCGCGCATCCGGCCGAGCTGCTCGGGATTCGGATCGACGTCGCCTTCGCCCAGCTCGTGCACGCGCACCGTCGCGGCGCCGACGAAGCTCGCGATATTGGTCGAAATGCCGCGCTTTTCGAGCCACCCGAAATAATCGCCGAGCGTCGTCCACTCGATGTCATATTTGATGTCGCCCTGCCGCTCGGTCTCCTGCCGCTTCATCGTGGCGTTCATCGGCCCCATCGACCAGCCTTCGCCCATCACCTCCAGCGTCACGCCCTGCCGGATGTCGCTCTGGCTTCTGGGATCGGCGATCAGCGATTCGGTCGCCCAGCTCAGCATGTTGATAAAGCCCGGCGCGACCGCCATGCCCTTCGCCGCGACCTCGCGCTTCGCCTCGCCCTCGACCTTGCCGACCGCGACGATGCGGTCGTCTTTGATCGCGACATCGCCGACGACGGGCGGCTTGCCAGACCCGTCATAGAGGGTGCCACCGCGGATGATCAGGTCATAGGCCGGGGCTTGTGCCGCGAGCGGCGCCGAAACCAGCATCGAACTGCATAGCAGCAAAAGCGAGGGCGCGAAGCGTCGGGGCGAGGCCATTTTTTTCTCCCGTTTTGAGGTTTTTATCCGTGAAGGCTCATCAAGCTGTCCATCAGCCCGTCATCGGCGCTCGAACAGACACCGAGGACGAGGGCTTCGTCGAACCCGTCGGCGACGACATAGGCGTGGCCCATCGACGAATCGATATAGATGCCCTGGCCGACGTCGAGCGTGACGGGGTCGTAGAATTCGCTGTGCACCTCGATCCGCCCTTCGAGGACATAGATGAATTCCTCGCCCTGATGGCGGACGAGCTCGCCGAACTCGCGCGCGCTGTGCGCGCGGATGCGCGTCAGGATCGGGATCATCCGCTTCTGGCGCAAATCGGTGCAGAGATAATGATAGTCGTAATTGTCGGTGGTGACGCGCGCGGCGCGATCGATCGCCGCGATGCTGCGGCGCCCGGTGACGCGCGGCGCGGTGTCCTCCTCATCCTCGGCGAACAGGTCCGACATGCGAATCTGTAGCCGCTGGCTCAGCTGCTGGAGCTTGTCGTAGCTCAGCGTCAGCCGGTCATGCTCGACCTTCGACAGCGTCGAAACGGGAATGCCCGACTTGGCGCTCATTTCCTTGAGCGTCCAGCCGTTGCGCGCGCGAATGCCCTTCATCACCGCGCCGAGCGTCGGCGGGGGCGCACGGTCCGCCATCAGTTTTTCCAATCCCCGTTTGACAATTTTCTAATCAGGATCATTATGTCCCTATCGGGCTAACAGAAGTTGGTCCTTGGTAAGGGGTCGCGCGACTTGCCGCAAGGTGTGACAGGACGCGCCATACAATAAGGGGAGAGCGATGCGTTTCATCCGTAAGGCGATGATCGGGCTGGCGGCCTTTGCCGCGCTGCCACTGGCGGCGCAGGGGCCGGTGCCGGCGCCCGCCGTCAAAAAGACCGAAGCAGCCGTTCCGGCCGCAAAGACACAAGCGGCGCCCGCTCCGCTCGATCCCAAGGATCTCGAGGCGTGGATGGATGGCTATCTGCCCTATGCGCTCGAACGCGGGCGCATTCCGGGCGCGGTCGTCGTCGTCGTGCGCGGCGGCGAGGTCGTGCTGCAGAAGGGCTATGGCTATTCGGATGTCGCCAAGCGCGCGCCCGTCTTGCCCGAAACAACGCTGTTCCGCCCCGGATCGGTGTCGAAGCTTTTCACCTGGACCGCGGTGATGCAGCAGGTCGAGGCGGGCAAGATCGACCTCGACAAGGACGTCAACGCCTATCTCGATTTCAAGATTCCGCCCTATGACGGCAAGCCGATCACGATGCGCAACATTATGACGCACACCGCGGGCTTCGAGGAATCGATACGCCATCTGATCAGCAGCGATCCGAAAGCGGTGATGACGCTCAAGAAGCAGATGCCGCTCGCGCTGCCCGAACGCGTCTTCGCGCCCGGCACGACGCCGGCCTATTCCAATTATGCGACCGCGCTCGCCGGCTATATCGTCGAGCGCGTCAGCGGCGAAAATTTCGACACCTATATCGAAAACCATATCTTCAAGCCGCTCGGCATGACGCATTCGACGTTCCGCCAGCCGCTTCCCGCGCGCCTCGTGCCGCATATGTCGAAGGGTTATCCCGACGTCACGCAAAAGCCCGAGCCGTTCGAAATGGTGATCCCCGCGCCCGCGGGCAGCCTGTCGGCGAGCGGTGCCGACATGGCGAAGTTCATGATCGCGCACCTCAACGACGGGGCGGGGCTGATGAAGCCCGAAACCGCGAAATTGATGCACGAATTCAAGGCGCCCGGCGTCGGCCCGCTCAACAGCATGGCGCTCGGCTTCTACGAACAATGGGTCAACGGTCAGCGCGCGATCGCGCATGGCGGCGACACCGTCTGGTTCCACTCCTACCTCTGGCTGTTCCCGGATGCCGACACCGGCGTCTTCATCTCGATGAACAGCCCGGGCAAGGACGGCGCGGCGGGCGCGGTGCGCAGCGCGCTCTTCCACAAATTCGCCGATCGCTACCTGCCGGGTCCGGCCGAAAAGCCGGCGCAGGTCGATGCCAAAACGGCGCGTGAACATGCACAGATGATGGCTGGCAATTATATCAGCAGCCGCGGCTCCTTCACCAATTTCATGAGCCTGTTCGGCCTGCTCGGCCAGGCGACCATCGGCCTGACCGAGGATGGCAAGATCAGCGTTCCCGCGCTCGACGGCCTCGGCGCCGGCGCGCGCGATTGGGTCGAGGTCGAACCCTTCGTTTGGCGCGACACCGGCACGGGCGAACGGCTCGCTGCCGAGCTCAAGGACGGGCGCGTCGTGCGCTGGAGCATCGATGCCGGATCGCCCTTCATGGTGTTCGAACCGGCGCCCGCCAGCGTCAACGCCGCCTGGCTCAACCCCGCGCTGCTCCTCGCCTTCGGCATCATCCTGCTCGCGGCGCTGGCGTGGCCGGTGCGCGCGCTGGTGCGCCGCAGCTTCAAGGCCGATTTCGCGCTCCAGGGCAAGTCGCTCCGCGCCTATCGTCTGAGCCGTGTCTTCGCCTGGCTCGCGCTCGGCGCGCTCGCCGGCTGGATCGGGCTGATCGCGGCCTTCTCGGCCGACATCGGCGCCATCGGCGGCCCGCTCGACTGGCTTATCCACCTGCTGCGCATCCTGACGCCGCTCGCCGCCTTCGGCCTGCTCGCGACCGCCGCGTGGCACCTGTGGCTTTGCATCAAGGACAAGCGCCGCTGGACGATGAAGCTCGGCGCGGTGCTGCTGATCCTCGCCGCGCTCGTGCTCGTCTGGGTGACGCTCGTCTTCCACCTCTATGGCTTCGGAATGGTCTATTGATGGCAACGCAAAATACCCGGGAATTGACGCTCGACCTTCGGGTCGAGCACTTTCCCTATCACCAGCCGTTCCGCATTTCGGGGCATGTCTTCACCGAAACCGCGCTGCTCGTTGCCGAGATTTCGGACGGCACGCATGTCGGGCGGGGCGAGGGGGCCGGGGTCTATTATCTCGGCGACGATATCGACCATATGCTGTCCGAGGCGACACGCGTTCGCGAAGACATTCAGCGCGGGGCGACGCGCGAGCAATTGCAGCATCTGCTGCCGCCCGGCGGCGCGCGCAACGCGCTCGACTGCGCTTTCTGGGACCTTGAGGCGAAGCGGGCGGGACGGCCGGTCTGGGCGCTTGCCGGGCTGGAGGCGCCGAGGGCGTTGCGCTCGACGCTGACGCTCGGCGCCGACAGCCCCGAAGCCATGGCGAAGGCGGCGCTGGCGATCGACCCGCAGGCGCCGATCAAGGTCAAGCTGACCGGCGACCTCGACGAGGATATATTGCGCGTCGCGGCGATCCGCGCCGCACGGCCCGACGCGTGGATCGGCGTCGATGCCAATCAAGGCTATGACCGTCCGACGCTCGCCGGCTTGCTGCCCGTGCTTGTCGAGCATGGCGTCGCGCAGCTCGAACAGCCGCTGAAGCGCGGGCGCGAGGCCGATCTCGACGGCCTCAAACGCCCCTTGCCCTTCGTCGCCGACGAAAGCGCGCTCTCGCTCGCCGACACCGCCTCGCTCGTCGGGCGCTTCGACGTCGTCAATATCAAGCTCGATAAATGCGGCGGGCTGACCGAGGGCCTCGCGATCGCGCGGCAGGCAAAGGCGCTGGGGCTCGACGTGATGGTCGGCAATATGATGGGCACCAGCCTGTCGATGGCGCCCTCCTATCTGGTCGGGCAGCTCTGCGACATCGTCGACCTCGACGGCCCGACCTTCCTCGCGCGCGACCGCGTGCCCGGCGTCGAATATCGCGGCGGCATGATCCATTGCGCGGAAGAGGTTTGGGGCGGGTAACCGTCCCGTCGTCCGCCCTCCATAGGTCGAGATCCCGGCCTTCGCCGGGATGACGAAAATTATCAAGAATATGTCCTAAACGGGTTGACAATTTTCTGATTAGGACAATAGTCGGCAAATAAGAATTATCACAGGTGGAGGATGGAATGACCGGGTCGTTCCGTATGACGCGCCGCGCGGCACTCGCGGGCGCGGTGGGGGGCGCTTTGTCGGCGCCGATGATCAACAAGGGCGCTTATGCCTTTGCCGCGGCGCCGGCGAAGACCTATTCGCGCCGCGCGGTCGACCTCGTCGCATCCTCGCTCGTCATCGACATGCTCGCGCCGCTCAAGATCACGCTCGACGCCAATTATGTCGCGCACCGGTTGACCGATGCCGAGGCGGCCGAGTTCCGGGCGTCGGGCATCACCGGCTTCCACAACGCCTATGGCCTCGGCGGCCCCGATGCGAAGCGCCAGGCGCTCGAATTTCTCGCGGGGTGGCAGGGCTTCGCCGGACGCAACAGCCATGTCTTCACGCTCGTCGATGGCGTCGCCGATCTCGATCGCGCCAAGGCCGAGAAGAAATGCGCCGTCATCATGGGCATCCAGAATGCCGAGCAGTTCGAGAGCGTGGAGGACGTCGCGCTGTTCCGCCGCCTCGGCCTTCGCTGCGCGCAGCTCACCTATAACACGCAAAACCTGATCGGCTCGGGCAGCACCGAGCGCGTCGACGGCGGCGTCAGCGACTATGGCGCGGCGATCATCGCCGAGATGGAAAAGCAGAAGATGCTCGTCGATGTTTCGCATTGCGGCGACAAGACGACATTGGACGCGATCGAAATCGCCAAGGGGCCGATCGCGATCACCCACAGCAACGCCCGCGCGCTCGTCGATCATCCGCGCGTCAAGACCGACGCGGCGATCAAGGCGCTCGCGACGAAGGGCGGGGTGATGGGCATCACCGGCGTCCGCATGTTTGTCCGCACGAGCGATCCGACCAACGTGGGGCATATGGCCGACCATATCGACCATGTCGCGAAACTCGTCGGGGTCGACCATGTCGGCATCGGCTCCGACGCCGACCTTCACGGCTATGACGATATGAAGCCGGACGAATATGCGCTGCTCAAGGGCAGCTACAAGGGCAGCTACGCCTTTCGCGACAAGATCGACATCGATGGTTTCGACCATCCATTGAAGACCTTCGACCTCACCGAGGAACTCATTCGCCGCAACTATTCGAACGATAACATCCGGGCCGTGCTCGGTGGCAATTTCCGCCGCCTGCTCGCCCAAGTCTGGGGGTAAGACGATGAACAAGGGACTTTTCGTTGCAGCAAGCATGGTCGCGGTCGCCGTTGCGATGCCGGCAGAGGCGCAGGAGGCAGGCGCGATCGAAGCCGCGGGCGAGATTGTGGTGACCGCGCAGAAGCGCGTCCAGAATGTGCAGGACGTGCCGATCTCGATCGCCGTCGTTAGCGGCGAGGAATTGCAGGAACAGGGTTCGGCCTCGCTCGTCGACTATGCGGGCTATGTTCCCGGCATGAACGTCAGCAACGGCGGCACGCCGGGGCAAACGACGATCACGCTGCGCGGCGTCGCGCCGCTCAACGCCAGCCAGACGGTCGGCATCTATCTCGACGATGCGCCGGTCGGGTCGAGCGCGCTCTACAACCGCGCCGGGCAGTTCACGATCGACCTGATGCCCTATGACCTCGAACGCATCGAGGTGCTGAAGGGCCCGCAGGGCACGCTCTATGGCGCCAGCTCGATCGGCGGCCTCGTCAAATATGTCACTGTCCAGCCCGACACGCGCGAATTCAAGGTGCGCGCGGGCGTCGAAGGCTTCACGATCAAGGACGCGAGCGGCTTCGGCTGGGGCGGACAGGTCTATGTCAATGCGCCGATCGCGACCGACACGCTCGCGATTTCGGGCAGCTTCGCGTGGCGCAAGACGCCGGGCTGGGTCGACAGCGTCAACAACGCCGGGCTCAAGGATCAGAATGATTATGAACAGCGCGGCGGCCGCGCGGCCTTGCTGTGGCAGCCGACGCCCCAACTCAGCGTCAAGCTCGCGGGGATCTGGCAGTCGCTCGATTCGGACGGCAACGGCCTCTATGCCGCCGATCTCGACGGCAACCGGCTCGGCAACGGCCATTCGTTCAACAATTATGTGCCCGAATCCTACGACGTCGATCTCGACTATTATTCGGCGACGATCGACTATGATTTCGGCGCCGCGACGCTGACCTCGGCCACGACCTACAGCAAGACGCAGAGCCGCCAGCTGCAGGATGCGAGCTATGCCTTCGGCGTGCTCTTTCCATTCCTGACCAATCCACCGATCGACCCAGGCATCACGCCCTTCTCGCTCGACCTCGGGCTCAAGAAATGGACGCAGGAAGTGCGGCTCGCCTCGCCGAGCGGCGGGCGCTTCGAATGGCTTGTCGGGGGCTTTTTCACCGACGAGGAAACGAGCAATTCCCAGCTCGTCCGCTCGTTCGACATGGACGGCAACGTCATCGTGCCGCTCGACCCGCTCGCCATCGTCGGCCTGCCCGCGACCTACAAGGAATATGCGGTCTTCGGCAATGCGACGTTCAAGCTGAGCGAGCGGTTCGAGGTGACCGGCGGCCTTCGCTGGGCGCGCAACGAGCAGACCTTCACACAGATCAGCGAGGGCGCGATCGTGCCGAGCGCCAATGATCCGGGCGAATCGGCCGAAAGCGTCTGGACCTTCTCGGTCAGCCCGCAATTCCATATCAATGAAGACGCGATGCTCTATGCCCGCGTCGCGACGGGTTATCGCCCCGGCGGCCCGAACGTCATCGTCCCCAATGTGCCGCCGAGCGTCGATGCCGACCGCATGACGAATTACGAGGTCGGGCTGAAGGCCGATTTCGCCGACCGCATGGTGTCGGTCGACGCCGCTTTCTTCTGGATGGACTGGACCGACATTCAGGTCACGCGCGCCTTCGGCGGCGTGTCGGGCGGCGCGAATGGCGGCAAGGCGACGAGCAAGGGTTTCGAGGGCAGCCTGGCGCTGCGCCCGGCGCCGGGCCTGACGATCAGCGCGACGGGATCATACACCGACGCGTCGCTCAGCGAGGACGTGCCCGACATCAGCGGTCTCAAAGGGGACCGTCTGCCCGCGGTGCCGAAGTTCAGCGGCGCGCTGCGCGCCGACTATGAATTCGAACTGGGCGGCGGCAACAAGGGCAGCTTCGGCGCGGGTGTCCGTCACGCGAGCAACCGGTTGTCGCTGGTCGAGAGCGATCCGCTCGTCGCGCGCGCCAAGGCCTATACCTCGGTCGATCTCAATGCGTCGGTGACCTTCGATGATCACTGGACGCTGCGCGCCTATGCGCGCAACCTGCTCGACAACAAGGGCGAGATGGCGCGTTCGACGCTTGCCGACGGGCTCAACCGGCCGAGCTTCCTTGCGATCTCGCCGTTGCAGCCGCGCACGATCGGCGTCGCGCTCGACATGGCTTTCTGAGCGAATTGGAGTTGGACAAGATGAACGCGCCCACCGGCAGACTGGCCGAAAGCCTGACCCTGCCGCAACCCTATCTGCTGTTCCTCGGCGACACGACCGAGGCGGGCTATGCCAAGACCGCCTTCGGCCTCGCCGACTGGGCGGCCGACCGCTGCGTCGGCGAATATGGCATCGGCGCCTGCTCGGTCAGCGCCGGCCTGCCGCGGCTGTCGCCCGCCGAGGCGCGCGCCGCGGGCGCGCAGTCGCTGGTGATCGGCGTCGCGAACCAGGGCGGCGTCATCGGCGACGCCTGGGTCGCGGTGCTCGTCGAGGCGATGGAGGCGGGGCTCGACATCGTCAGCGGGCTTCACACGCGATTGACGAGCATCCCCGCGCTCGTCGAGGCGGCGCGGCGCACCGGCCAGCGGCTGATCGACGTCCGCACCCCGCCGCCCTCGATTCCGATCGCCACCGGGCGCAAGCGGAGCGGCAAAAGATTGCTGACCGTCGGCACCGATTGCGCGCTCGGCAAGAAATATACCGCGCTCGCGCTCCATCGCGCTTTCGTGGCGCGCGGGATCGACGCCGATTTTCGCGCGACCGGCCAGACGGGAATCATGATCGCCGGCGGCGGTATGCCGATGGACGCGGTGGTGTCGGATTTCGAAGCCGGGGCGGCCGAGATATTGAGCCCCGATGCGCCGGAAAACCATTGGGATCTCGTCGAGGGGCAGGGGTCGATCTTCAACCCCGCCTATGCCGCGGTGTCGCTCGGCCTGCTCCACGGCAGCCAGCCCGATGTGTTCGTCGTCTGCCACGACCCGGCGCGTAAGGTGATCCTCGGCATGGAGAGCTTTACGCTGCCCAGCATCGAGGAGGTGATCGACCTGACGATCCGCCTCGGCAGCCGCACCAACCCCGCGATCCGCTGCGGCGGGGTGAGCCTCAACACCTCGGCTTACGACGCCGACGCGGCTGAGGCGCTGATGGCGGCCGAACGCCGGCGGCTGGGCCTGCCGGTCACCGATCCGATCCGCGGCGGTGCGTCCTTCGACGCGCTCGTCGAAAACTGTCTCGCATGAGTGTGGGCGAGACGGGCGGCAGGGCGCAGGACTCCACTTGGTTCCAGCGTTTCCTGCTGCCCGGTTTTGCGCTGAAGGCCGTCATCATCGGCGGCGGCTATGCGACGGGGCGCGAGCTGGCCGAATATTTCGTGCCGTCGGGCCCATGGGGCGGGCTTTCCGCGATGCTGCTCGCGACGTGCATCTGGAGCATCGTCGCCGCGCTGACCTTCGCGCTCGCGCGCAAGCTCGACGCCTATGATTATCGCGCCTTTTTCAAGGGACTTCTCGGCCCCGCCTGGGTCGCGTTCGAAGCCGCCTACCTGATCTTCGTCGTCCTGATCCTCGCGGTGTTCGGCGCGGCGGCGGGCGCGATCGGCGCCGCCACCTTCGGCTGGCCCGAGCTCGCCGGCGTCGTGCTGCTCGCCGTCTCGATCGTCGCGGTCACCGCATGGGGTACCAGCGCCGTCGAGCAGATGTTCAAATATGTCTCGATCCTGCTCTACGCGGTCTACGGCCTGTTCCTGATCCTTGCGCTCGCGAGCTTCGGCGGACTGATCGGGCAGGGCTTCGCGAATGCGCCGCCGCCGTCGGGGAACTGGATGGCGGGCGGGCTCACCTATGCGAGCTATAATATCGTCGGCGCGGTGGTGATCCTCCCGGTGCTGCGGCATCTGACTAGCCAGCGCGACGCGGTCGTCGCGGGGCTGATCGCGGGGCCGCTGTCGATGCTCCCCGCGATCCTCTTCTTCGTCGCGATGATGGCCTTTTACCCCGCGATCGGCGACGAGACGCTGCCCTCCGATTTCCTGCTCCGTCAGATGAATGTGCCGGGCTTCCATATCCTGTTTCAGGTGATGATCTTCGCCGCGCTGCTCGAAAGCGGCGCCGGCGCGGTCCATGCGGTCAACGAGCGCATCTCGGGCGCGGTCGAAAGCCGCGGACGCCCGCCGCTCTCGGCGGCCGCGCGCGCGATCATCGGCGCGGTGATCCTCACCGGCTGCATGTTCGTCGCGGGGCGCATCGGCCTCGTCGACCTGATCGCGAGCGGATACCGCTTCCTCGCGTGGCTGTTCCTCGCCGTTTTCGTTCTGCCTTTGCTCACCCTCGGCACCTGGCGCCTGCTGCGCCCCGCCACTGCTCCCCATATGGAGGCCCTGCCATGAAACGCCTGCTTGCCCTGTCGCTGATGCTGTCGGTCGCCGTACCGGTGTGGGCGGAGCCGCCCGCCGACATCGGCGAAAGCGTCGAGGCCCTGCGCACCAAGATCGGCGCGCCCGGCGTGTCGATCGCAATCGTCGAGGATGGCAAGACGACGCTGTCGCGCGGCTGGGGCGTGCGCAAGCTCGGCGAGCGTGCGCCCGTCGATGCGCAGACGATCTTTCAGACCGGATCGACCGGCAAGGCGATGACCGCCGCCGCGCTCGCGGTGCTGGTCGACGAGGGCAAGATCGGCTGGGACGATCCGGTCATCCAGCATATGCCATGGTTCCGCATGTACGACCCGTGGGTCACGCGCGAAATCACGATCCGCGACCTGCTCGTCCACCGCAGCGGGCTCGGGCTGGGGCAGGGCGACCTGATGTTCGTGCCGCGCACGCACCTCACGCGCAAACAGACGGTCGAGCGCGTCGCTTACCTCAAGCCGAAGACGAGTTTCCGCTCGGCTTACGCCTATGACAATATCCTCTATGCGGTCGCCGGCCAGTTGATCGAGGAAGTCACCGGCCAGACGTGGGAGGATTTCATCCGCGCGCGCGTGCTGCGCGCGGGCGGCATGAAGAATGCGACGAGCGACAGCGAAGACCGTTTCCGCATCCCCAACCGGTCATGGCCGCACGCGCGACTGTCGGGCCCCTTGCGCGGCCTCGGCCCGCAACAGGCGCTGAACGAACGCGACGAACTCGGGCGCAACGGAGCGCCTGCGGGCGGGCTCGCATTGAGTGCCAATGACATGGCAGCCTGGCTCAAGATCCAGCTCGCGCACGGCGCGCTTCCCGACGGCAAGCGCCTGTTCAGCGAGGAACAGGCCGCCGAAATGTGGACCCCGGTGACGCCGGTGCCGATCACCCCGCTGCCCGCCGAGCTCAAACCCGCGCAGCCGACGCAGCAAGCCTATGCGCTCGGCTGGAACGTGCAGGATTATCGCGGTCACCGCATCATTCAGCACGGCGGCGGGGTCTTCGGGTCGATCACGCGCGTCGTGATGATCCCCGACAAGAATGTCGGCTTCGCGATCATGCTGAACAGCGAGGACAGCGGCATGCTCCTCGGCCTCACCTATGACCTGCTCGACCATTATCTGGACCAGCCCGACTATGGCTGGATTCAGAAGTGGGAGGATTGGTATCAGGCGCGGCTCGCGGGCGGGGTCGAGTTTCTGAAACAGTCGAAGGCATCGCCGGCGCAGAGCGGTCCCTCGCTCGCGCTGGCGGGCTATGCGGGGCGCTACCGTGATCCCTGGTATGGCGACGTCGTGGTGGGGTCGGGGGCGAACGGGCTGACGATCGACTTCACCTCGACGCCGCGGATGGCGGGGCGGCTCGAACATTGGCAATATGACAGCTTCGTCACCAAGTTCGACGATCCGGCGATCGAACCCGCCTATGTTACCTTCGCGCTCGACGCCGACGGCAAGGTGACGGGCGTGACGATGAAGGCGGTGAGTCAGATCGCCGACTTCAGCTGGGACTATCACGATCTCGACCTGAAGCCCGTGGAGGACAAGAAGTGAAGCCTATCGCGATCCTGCTGACGGCCACCGCGTTATCCGCCTGCTCGACGGGCGGCGATCAGCCGAAAGAAGCGCAGGCGCCGCTCCACAGCCGGATGCTCGTGCTCGACACCCATCTCGACACCCCGCTCCATTTCGAGCGCGCGGGCTGGAACTTCGCCGACCGCCATAGCCTCGCCGACGACATGGCGCAGCTCGACATTCCGCGGATGAAGGACGGCAATCTCGATGGCGGTTTCTTCGCCATCTATACCGAGCAGGGACCATTGACCGCGAAGGGCTATGCCGACGCGCTCGCCTTCGCGCGCGATCGCTCGGACCTGATCGACAGGACCATCGCCGCCAATTCGGACGCGATCGCGCCCGCGCTCATTGCCGCCGACGCGCTGCGCCTGAACAAGGAAGGCAAGCTCATCGCCTTCAAGTCGATGGAGAACAGCTATCCGCTCGGCGAAGACCTGTCGCTGCTCCAGGAGTTTTACGACAAGGGCCTGCGCCTCGCTGGACCGGTGCATTCGAAGGACAATCAATTCGCCGACAGCGCGACGGGCGAGGGACGCTGGAAGGGCTTGAGCCCGCTCGGCAAGCAATGGGTGGCGGAGATGAACCGCCTCGGCATCGTGATCGACGCGAGCCATTCGTCCGACGCGGCGTTCGACCAGATTCTCGCGCTCTCCAAATATCCGATCCTGCTTTCGCATTCGAGCCTGCGCTCGGCATTCGACCATCCGCGCAACCTCGACGAAGGACGGTTGAAGGCGCTCGCGGCGAAGGGCGGCGCGATGTGCATTTCGACGATCTTCATGTCGCCGATGAACATGTCACCCGCGCGCGGCGAGCTGTTCGGCAAATATGAACGGATCGGGTCGCTGTCGCCCGCGGAGCAGGCCGACCTCAACCGCCAGTGGCGCGACCTCGACAAGACCGAAGCACTGTGGGCGGCTGACTTCGAGGATTATATGACGATGGTGCTGCGCGCGATCGAGGTCGGCGGCGTCGACCACATCTGCTTCGGCGCCGACTGGGACGGCGGCGGCGGCCTGCCGGGCATCGAGGATATTTCGGCGCTGCCCAAGGTCACCGAGCGGCTGAAGGACGCGGGCTATTCGGACGCCGACATCGAAAAAATGTGGAGCGGCAACATCCTCCGCGTGCTGGCGGCGCAGGGGAAGTAGACGGCGAGTTAGACCTTTTCCTCGTCATCCCGGCCTTCGCCGGGATGACAGAATGGAAAAGCGGTGTTTCCGGCCGACGCGATCACCTGCTAACCCCGGAACCGCTTGGGATCGATCCCGAGCTTCGCCATCTTGTCGTAGAGCGTCTTCCGCGGCACCCGCAGCCGCGCCATCGTTTCGGCGATATGGCCGCGCGTCTGCGCCAGCGTGTCGTGGATGATCGTCGCCTCGAACCGGCGCACGCGCTCGGCCAGCGGCGCATCGGTGGGCATCGCCGCGCGGCCGGGGTCGGACGGCAGGTCGAGCACGACGCTATAGGCGAAATTCTTGAGCTCGCGGACGTTGCCGGGCCAGTCATGCTCGACCAGATGGCGGCGCACCGCGTCATCGATTTGAAACCCCGCCAGCCCCATCTTCGCCGCGGCTTCGTCGAGAAAGAAGGCGAAGGTCTGCGGAATGTCCGACCGCCGCTCGCGCAAGGGCGGGATGCGCAGCTTCACGACGTGCAGCCGGTAATAAAGATCCTCGCGAAACGCGCCGCCGCGCACCGCATCCATCAGGTCGGTCTTGGTCGCCGCGACGACGCGCAGGTCGACGGGCTCGGGCGCGCTGGCGCCGAGCGGCTGCACCTCGCGCTCCTCGATCACGCGCAGCAATTTCGCCTGCACCGCGCCGTGCATCGTGTCGATCTCGTCGAGGAACAACGTCCCGCGATGCGCGCTGCGGATACGCCCCGCCTGGCCCAGCTTGCCGCTACTCCGGTCGATCAGGTCGCTGCCGAACAGTTCGGCCTCCGCCAGTTCCTGCGGCAGCGCGGCACAGTTCACCGCGACCAATGATGCGGCGCTCCGCCGGCTCTGGCGGTGGAGCATATGCGCGACCAGCTCCTTGCCGGTCCCCGTCTCGCCTTCGATCAGCACGTCGATGTCGGCCTGCGCGAGCTGCGCGATCGTCTCGCGCAGCCGGACCATCGCGGGGCTCTCGCCAATGAGAGGACTGTCGATCGCCGCCGCCGCCGCGGTCAGCCGGCGGTTGTCGAGGATCAGCGCGCGGTGCGCGAGCGCGCGGCGGACGACGCCAACCAGATGATCGGCGGCAAAGGGCTTGGCGAGGAAGTCGAAGGCGCCGTCGTGCAGCGCGCGCACCGCCGTCGCGACGTCGGCATGGCCTGTGATCAGGACGACCGGAATCTCGGGATCGATCGCGTGAATCGCGGCGCGTAGTTCGAGCCCGTCCATTCCCGGCATGCGGATGTCGGTGACGACGACGCCCGGAAAATCGGGGGCGATCCGCGGCAGCACGCTATGCGCATCGGGAAACGCTTCCGCCGTCAGCCCGGCGAGGTCGAGCGTCTGGACATTGGCCTCGCGCAGCGCCGCATCGTCATCGACGAAAAATATCACCTGCTCGGCGGTGAAGAAGCTCATGCGCGCCTCAGCGTCAGGCGAAAGCCGGCGCCGCCGAGCGGCGAGGGGACAAGCGTCAGCGTGCCGCCGAAGCCGCGCATGATGTCGCTGGCGATCGCCAGCCCGAGCCCCAGTCCGTCGGGGCGTCCGGTGACGAAGGGAGTGAACAGCTGCGGTAATATGTCGGCCGGGATGCCGGGACCATTGTCGCAAATGTCGATAAGCACCGGCCCGTCGCCATGCGCGACGAGCGTCACCCGCGCGCATTCGGTGTCGCGCACCGCCTCGGCGGCATTTTGCAGCAGGTTGATCAGCACCTGCTCCAGCCGCACGCGGTCGGCGTGGACCGCAACGGCCGGCTCCTCTATGCCCACGTCGAGCGCGATGCCCTGCGCGCGCAGCCGGTCGCCGATCAGCAGCAAGGCCCCGTCGATCGCCGATTGCAGCGGCACGGGGCCAAGCGGCGCGGGCGCGCGGCGCGCGAAATTGCGAAGCTCGCCCGTGATCGCGCCGACGCGCGCGGTCAGCTCGACGATATGGTCCAGATTGCCGCGCGCCTTGCCCGCTTGCTCGCGGTCGAGATAGGCGCGCGCGTTTTCGGCAAAGGTGCGGATCGCGGCGACCGGCTGATTGATCTCGTGCGCGACGCCCGCGGTGATCTGTCCGATCGAACCGAGCCGGCTCGCCTGCGCCAGTTCCTCGCGCGCGGCGCGGTAACGACGGTCGGTTTCGGCTTGCCGCTCCGACGCGTGCCGCAATTCGTCATTGGCGGTGCTGAGGTCGCGCGTGCGCGCGGCGACCTCGCGTTCGAGCGCCTCGTGCGCCGCCTGCCGCATCGTCTGCCGCTCGACGAGGCGGAGCAGCGTGACGATCGCCGCGCCGACGAGGATCAGCAGGATCAGGAAGACGACGCGGGCGGTCGCGCCGGCGCTGGCGCGCGCGGGCCCGGCGGGCTGGAGCAGGCGGAGCGTGCTGCCGGGGAGCGACACGCGCTCGTCCGCCTGACGGAATATATCGTCGCCGATGCGAAGGTCGCCGCCGCTGCGATCAACCGGCAAGGACTCCAGCCGAGCCGCGCCATAGCTGCGCGTCGCGCGAAGCCGTCGCTGCGTTTCGGCCGCAATCGGTCCGAACGAGCGAAAGCGCCAGCGCGGATCGCTGCTCATCACGACGATCCCCGCCGCGTCGGTCACCAGCGTCGTCGCGGCGGAATCGGCCCAGCGCGCCTCGAGCTTGTCGAATTCGACCTTGAGCACGATCACGCCGAGCCGGCGTCCGTCCACGGTGACGCGCCGCGCGAGATAGAAGCCGGGACGCCCGCTCACCGTGCCAAGCGCGAACAGTTCGGCCTCGCCGCGTCGCATCGCGCCCTGGAAATAGGGGCGGAAGCGGTAATTCTCGCCGACGAAGCTCGTCGGCGCGCGCCAGTTGCTCGCCGCGATCGTCGTGCCGCCGGCATCGAGGACATAGATCACCGCGGCGTCGGTGCGCGCCGCGAGCTGTTCGAGTTCGCGGTCGAGGCGGCGCGAGGCCGCGTCGCTCTTGTCGGCGAGTGCCGCGCGCACGTCGGGAAATTCGGTGAGCACGCGCGGCAGCAGGCGGAATTTCTGCAATTCGCTTTCGAGCAGGCTCGCGTGGGCGCCGGCATTCTGGCGCGCTTCCAGATCGGCCTGCGCGCTCGCGCGATCGGTCGACCAGCCGGCGAGCGCGAAGCCGGCGACGACAAGGGTCGCGAGCCCCGCGGCGATCGCGACGATCAGGCGCCGGCGGCCCGCTTGCGAGGCAGTTCGCGGAGAATCGGTTGAACCGGACATGTGCGGATTATTGCACAAATCTTTTCCTACGTATGCGGAAAATCGCACAAATTTGACCGTTCCGCGAATGTCGCCGTCAATAAAACCGATAGATTACAATCTATTATATCGTAACGGCGTCCCATTTGACCCCCGCTCCGCCTCGCTCCTAAATTGCTGGAAAGGCCGCCCGACGGCCGCAAGCTGCGCTCTTGGGTGCGAAAATGGGGAGAGGCTGGTGGCAGCCACGATCGATTCGAAAGCGATACAGACGCCGCAGGCGCGGCCGTGGTGGATGCACCTCTATGTCCAGGTGCTCGGCGCGATCCTCGCCGGCGTGCTGCTCGGCCATTATTGGCCGTCGGTCGCGACCGAGTTCAAGCCGCTCGGCGACGGCTTCATCAAGCTGGTCAAGATGATCATCGCGCCGGTCATCTTCCTGACCGTCGCGACGGGCATCGCCTCGATCGGCGAGACCAAGACGCTCGGCCGCGTCGTCGGCAAGACCTTCGCCTATTTCCTCTTCTTTTCGACGCTCGCGCTGATCGTCGGGCTGGTGGTCGCCAATGTGATTCAGCCGGGCGCGGGGATGAATATCGACCCCGCGACGCTCGATGCCGGGGCGATAGCGCAATATGAGGCGAAGGCGCACGAAGCATCGCTCACCGCCTTCCTGCTCGAAATCATTCCGACCACTTTCGCCTCGGCGCTGACCGAAGGGTCGATCCTCCAGGCGCTGTTCGCCGCGATCCTTTTCGGCCTCGCGCTGTCGCACGCGGGCGAACCGGGGCGGCAGGTGCTCGGCCTGCTCGAAAAAGTCTCGGTCGTCTTCTTCGGGCTCGTCGGCATGCTGATGAAGTTCGCGCCGATCGGCGCGTTCGGCGCGATGGCCTTCACGATCGGCCGATATGGCGTCGAATCGCTCGCCAATCTCGGCCTGCTGATCGCGACCTTCTATCTGACCTCGCTTTTCTTCGTGATCGTCGTCCTGGGCGCGGTCGCGCGGCTGTCCGGCTTCTCGATCTTCAGCCTGATCGCCTATCTCAAGGCCGAACTGCTGCTCGTGCTCGGCACTTCGTCGTCGGAAGCCGCCTTGCCCAGCCTGATGCAGAAGCTCGAACAGGCCGGCTGCGCCAAGCCCATCGTCGGCCTCGTCGTGCCGACCGGTTACAGCTTCAACCTCGACGGCACCAACATCTATATGACGCTCGCGGCGCTGTTCATCGCGCAGGCGGTCGGCGTCGATCTCAGCCTCGGCGACCAGCTCGCACTGCTGCTCGTCGCGATGGTCAGCTCGAAGGGTGCGGCCGGGGTCACCGGCGCGGGGTTCATCACGCTCGCAGCGACGCTGTCGATCGTGCCGTCGGTCCCCGTCGCGGGGCTCGCGCTGATCCTCGGCATCGACCGCTTTATGAGCGAGTGCCGCGCGCTCACCAATTTCATCGGCAACGCGCTCGCGGCGATCGTCGTCGCGGGATGGGAAAAGGCGCTGGACCGCGACGCGCTCCATCGCGCGCTTCGCGGAGAGCCCGCGCCGCTCGCCGCGCAGCCGATCGAGACAGACGCCGATTGACCGGACAACGACACGATAATGGGGAGTGATAGAATGATTTCGACCAAAGCCCGCTGGGCCCGCCACAGCAGCCGCACCGCGATGATGCTCGCCGGCCTCGGCGCCTTCGCCGCGCCGCTCGCCGCGCAGGAAGCGCCCGCCGAAACCGCCGCCGCGGCACCGGATGGAGAGGCGATCGTCGTCACCGGCAGTCGCATCGCGCGCGAAACCTATGATACGCCGGCGCCCGTGATCGGGGTTTCGAGCGAGGACCTGCTCGAATCGGGCGACAGCGAACTCAGCGAGACGCTGGCCGACCTGCCGCAATTATCGTCTTCAACCAACGATTCGACGGTCACCGGCAACACGCAGAATTCGGGCCTCAGCTCGATCGAAATGCGGAACCTCGGCTCGAACCGCACGCTCGTCCTGGTCGATGGCCGCCGCACCGTGTCGAACTCGGGGATCAGCAACCTCGTCAGCCTGTCGACGATCCCCAGCGATTTCATCGACCGGGTCGAAATCATCACCGGCGGCACCTCGTCGGTCTATGGCTCCGACGCGGTCGCGGGCGTCGTCAACATCATCACCAAGAAGAATGAGCGCGGCCTGACGCTGCGCGCACGCGCCGGCCTCACTTCCGAAGGCGACGGGCAGGAACTCACGCTCGGCGCGACCTATGGCACGCGCTTCGCCGACGGCCGCGGCTATTTCCTCGCCAGCGGCACCTATGACCGCGACTGGGGTATCCGCGCGGTCGACCGCGAATGGGCGGTGCGGCCGGTCTCCTATGGCTATGATTTCGAAAACGGCATCAACGAGTTCGAGGGCGTCTATATCAACGCCGACGGCGAGCCTTCGAGCGGATCGCGCCCCGCGTCCGAATTCCCGCCGCTGGTGATGAGCGATCTCAGCAGCTTCATTCCGGGCGGCGTATTCTCGGGCGCCAATTCGCGCCGCGACCGCTATTACCGCAATGGCGTGCTCGTGCCGCTCGGCCCCGATGTCCAGACGGGCGAGCCGATCGAGGTCGGGGACACCGACGACGGCAACACCGGCTATTTCCTCCCCAATCGCGACGGTTACAATCAGCGCACCGGCCGTTCGCTGATTCTCGCGCGCAAACGCTATCTCGGCGCAGCCAAGGTCGAATATGAATTTTCGGACGCGCTCGAAGGGTTCGCGCAGCTGCAATATTCGCGGATCACCTCGGGCGAAGCGCGCGAATCGGTCGGCATCGACTGGAATTCGACCTATCCGCTGACCGATCCGGTCACCGGCGTCACCACTGAGATCGAATATGGCAAGATGCCGTGCCGCCCGGTCAGCGGCCGGGGGGCGGGCCCATGCAACCCCTTCGTTCCCGCGGAAATCCGGGCCGACGCGCCGACGAGCGGCGCCGGCATCGCCTGGGGACGCCGTTTCGACGAAGTCGGCGGCCAGATCACCGAGAACAAGCGCGAGACGATCCGCAGCTGGGCCGGCCTGCGCGGCAAGATTTCGGACAGCTGGAACTGGGAAGCAAGCTTCGGTTACGGCCAGTATAAGCAGGATCAGTGGCGCCGGAACGAGATCAACGGCATGAACCTGACGCAGGCGCTCAACGCCGAAATGGGTCCGAACGGACCGCAATGTGCCGACGCCGACGCGCGCGCCGCGGGCTGCGTCGCGATCGACCTGTTCGGCGAGGGTTCGATCACCCCCGACATGGCCGCCTGGATCCGCGCCGACCTGCATCAGGAACTGACGATCCGCCAATATACCGGGCAGGCCTTCGTCACCGGCGAATTGTTCCAGCTCCCCGCCGGCCCGGTCGGCGCCGCCTTTGGCGTCGATTACCGCAAGGACAGCCAGGAACTCACCGGGGACATTTTGTCGCAGACGGGCGGCACGACGGGCAATGCGGTGCCCAATTTCGGCGGCTCGATCCGCGCGCTCGAAGGCTATGGCGAAGTCAGCGTGCCTTTGCTCCGCGACGCGCCCGGCGCCTATCTGCTCAGCGTCGATGCGTCGGCGCGCGTCGCCGATTATAATATCGACCGGGTCGGCACCGTGTTCAGCTGGCGCGGCGGCGTCCAATATGCGCCGATCCCCGACATCCGTTTCCGCGCCCAATTCGCCCGCGCCCAGCGCGCGCCCGACATCGCCGAGCTCTACTCGCCGCCGCGCGGCAATTTCGAGTCCGCCAACGATCTGTGCGACGGCGTGACCCCGACCACGGCGGGGCGGATAGCCGCCAGCTGCCGGCTCGACCCCGGCATCCAGGCGCTGTTCGCGCAGCAGGCGACCGACGGCGCGACGCTGGAATATACGCAGGCGGGCAACAATCTCTACAGCCCCAATGGCGGCAATCTCGACCTAAAGGAAGAGACCGCCGACACGCTGACGCTCGGCGCGGTGCTCGCGCCGCGCTTCGCGCCGGGGCTGACGATCGCGGTCGATTATTACGACATCCGCATCAAGGACGCGATCGACGCCTATTCGAACCGCGACATCCAGCTGCAATGCTATGACACCGACGTGCCGCAGGCGGACAACCCCTTCTGCGCCGACATCACGCGCAACGCGAACAACGGCCAGATCGTCGAACTGGTCCAGCGGCAGGTCAATCTCGCGCGCTTCGATACGCAGGGGATCGATGTCGCCTTCAACTATCGTTTCCGCCTCGACGACGCGCTCGGCATCCCCGGCCGCTTCGACCTGCGCTATGACGGCACGCATGTGCTGAAACAGAAGGTGCGGTTCCAGGGCGTCGAAGGGACGGTGACCAACGACCTCGCCGGCGATCTTGCCGAAGGCAGCTTCAAATATCGCGCGCGCGGGTCCTTGAGCTGGAAGCTCGACAATTTCCGCATCCGCTGGACGACCACCTATTATGGCAAGATCAACGACAGCAATTCGCTCGCCGACCAATATGCCGCGCTGCTGGAAACCAACCCGAATGCCGAGGTGCCGATCTTCCTCAATATCGGCGATGTGTGGGAGCACGACCTGTTCCTGTCGTTCGACGTCGACCGCGGCGGCAAGGAATTCCGTCTCTATGGCGGGGTGAACAATCTGTTCAATTCGGTCAGCCCCTTCCTGCCGAGCGGGACCGAAAGCGGGCGCTTGACCAATCAGAACGGCGTCTATGATATTGCCGGCCGCCGCTTCTATATCGGCGCGACGGTGAAATTCTGATGGGAAATGCAATGCAAAGAGCTTTGGGGCTTCGTTCCACTGGACCCCTGAAGGCCATGTCGGGAGCGGTGCTGCTGGCGCTGGCAGGGTGCGCGCCCGGCCAGGCGATCGCCAGCACCGCCCCGCATGGTGAAACCGCCGCGCCAGCGGCCGAGCCCAAGGCCGCACCAAAAACCATTCTCTTCATCGGCAACAGCTTCACCCAAGGCGCGCATTCGGCGGCGCGCAACTGGCGCGCGGGTTCGGTCACCGATCTCAACAAGGCGGGCTATGGCGGCGTGCCGGCGCTGTTCGAGCTGTTCACCGAGCAGGCGGGGCTCGACTATCGCGTCAGCCTCGAGACGCAGGGCGGAAAGACGCTTGGCTTTCATTATGACGAGCGGCGCGCGCTCTTCGACCGGCCGTGGGATGTCGTCGTGCTCCAGGAACTCAGTACGCTCAGCCGCAAGAAGCCCGGCGATCCGACCCATTATCTGCGCGACGTCGCGCGGCTGACCGCGCTGTTCAAGGCGCGCAACCCCGCCGTCGAAATCCGTCTCGTGTCGACATGGACGCGCGCCGATCAGACCTATAAGCCGGGGGGCCATTGGTATGGCAAGCCGGTGACGGCGATGGCCGAAGACCTTCGCGCCGCCGCCGATCGCGCGCGCGCGGCGAACCCCGGCGTGGCGGGCGTGCTGCCGGTCGGACAGGCATGGAACCGCGCGATGACGACGGGGGTCGCCGACCCCAACCCCTATGACGGCATCGCCTATGGCCAGCTCGACCTCTGGGCCTACGACCATTATCATGCGAGCGTCGCGGGCACCTATCTCTCGGCGCTCGTCACCTTCGGCGCGGTCACCGGCGTCGACCCGACCAGGCTCGGCCCCAGGGAAAAGGGCGCCGACGAACTCGGCCTCTCCGATGCGCAAGCGACGGCGCTGCAACGCGTCGCGCGCGATACGCTCGCCGCCACCGCCCGCTGACCCCGCGGGAACGAACCGCCGCGCCAAGCGTCCCATATGCGCTCCCGGCCGGTCGCGGCCCGCGGACAGGCAGGAGGATCGGATGCAGGCTCTCGAAGGACTGGAGGATGCCAAGCCGGCGCACCAACGCTTCTGGGACCGGCACGCCAGCCCGATCTCGATCCTGATTCTCGGCAGCCTGCTGCTCGCCGCCGTCCTTGGCTTCACCGGCGGCCAGCCGAGCCCGCCGCGCACCGCCGATTTCGGCGAGGCGCGCCTGACCGTGAAAACGCCGCTGATCATCCGCAACGGCGAATTCTTCGAAACCGACCTGACGCTGACCGCCGAAACCCCGCTTGCAGATGCGGTGATCGCGGTGACGCCGGCGCTGTGGCAGGACATGACGGTCAACACGATGATCCCTGCGCCCGCCGAAGAGAGCTTCGAGGACGGATATTTCCATTTCTCCTACGGCCCGCTGGGCGCCGGCGAGCGCCTGCACGTCAAGATCGACGGCCAGATCAACCCGCCGCTGTTCGCGGGCACGCGCGGCGAGATCGCGGTGTACGACGGCGACCGCCGCGTCGGCGCGATGCCGCTGCGGATCAAGGTGCTTCCCTGATGGATATCGTGATGCGCGCCACGGTGATGTTCTTCATCCTGTTCCTGCTCATCCGCCTGCTCGGCAAGCGCGAACTCGGCCAGATGACGCCGTTCGAATTCGTCGTGCTCGTCGTGCTCGGCGACCTGATCCAGCAGGGGGTGACGCACAATGATTTCAGCCTGACCGGCGCGACGCTCGCCATCAGCACCTTCGCCTTCTGGGCGCTCATCCTCAGTTGGACCACCTATCTGTTTCCGCGCGCGAAGGATCTGCTCGACGGGGCGCCGCGGGTGGTCGTGCGCGACGGCAAAATCGTGAGCGAAAACCTGCGCCGCGACCGGCTGACGCGCGACGAAATCCTTTCCGAAATGCGGCTCGCGGGGATCGGGCGGATGTCCGACGTCGCCTGGGCGATCCTCGAGCCGCAAGGCAAGATGAGCTTCATCAAGAAGGACGGGGGCGACGCCCGGCAGCAGGACCGTGATGACCCCGTCGATTGACGAGACAGTCAGAATCGCCCCGCTCCAACGACGCCCGCCCAATCCATTTGCTTATGCTGTATTGGGCCTGTAATACGGCCCCAAGCATGACCTGGTTTCGTAAACCCGACGGCCCCGACCCCACGCTTGCGATGGCGCCGGTCGGACCCTTCGCCGACATGGCGCCGCCTCCGCCGCCGCCCGTTCCCGAAACGCGGTGGCGCAAATGGATGCGCCGTCTGTCGCGCGGCTTTGCGATCTTCTGCGTCTCGTTCCTGTTGCTCGTCGGCTGGCTCGCGCTCACCGCGCCGCTGTCGAAATCGCTCGAACCGATCGCGCCGCCGCAGATCACCTTGCTCGCCTCCGACGGCACGCCGATCGCGCGCGCCGGTGCGATCGTCGATGCGCCAGTCGAGGCGGAGAAGCTTCCGAAACATGTCACCGGCGCCTTCCTCGCGATCGAGGACCGGCGTTTCTACAGCCATTGGGGCATCGACCCGCGCAGCATCGCGCGTGCGGTGTGGAGCAATGTCACGAGCGGGCGGACCCAAGGCGGCAGCACGATCACCCAGCAGCTTGCGAAATTCACTTTCCTGACGCCCAAGCGCACGCTCGGCCGCAAGGCGCGCGAGGCGCTGATCGCCTTCTGGCTCGAAGCCTGGCTGACCAAGGACGAGATCCTCGAACGCTATCTCTCGAACGCCTATTTCGGCGACAATACCTATGGCCTGCGCGCCGCATCGCTCCATTATTTCTACCGCCATCCCGAAAAGCTGACCCCCGCGCAGGCGGCGATGCTCGCGGGGCTGGTGCAGGCGCCGTCGCGCCTCGCGCCGACGCGCAATCCCGACCTTGCCGAAAAGCGCATGAAACTCGTCGTGAACGCGATGGTCGACACCGGCACTATGACCGCGGCCGAAGCGAGAGCGATCCGCACCCCGCGCATCGACGTGCGCACGCGCAATACGCTGCCGACGGGCACCTATTTCGCCGATTGGGCGCTGCCGGCGGCGCGCAAATTGAGCGACGTCGGCTATTCGCGCCAGACGATCACGACGACGCTCGACGCGCGGCTGCAATCGATCGCGCGCCGCGTGACCGGCCGCGCCGGGCTCGGCCAGGCGCAGGTCGCGCTCGTCGCGATGCGCCCGAACGGCGAAGTCGTCGCGATGATCGGCGGCAAGGATTATGCCGCCTCGCCCTTCAACCGCGCGACGCAGGCGCGGCGCCAGCCCGGCTCGACCTTCAAGCTGTTCGTCTATCTCGCGGCGCTAGAGGCGGGCTGGGAACCGGATGACCGGATCGACAACAGCGCGATCGAAACGGGCTCCTACCGACCCAAAAATTCGGGCGGCGCCTATTCGAAGGACATCAGCCTCGAAGACGCCTTCGCCTCGTCGAGCAATGTCGCCGCGGTGCGCCTGTTCGGCGAAGTCGGCGACGAAAAGGTGATCGCGATGGCGCGCGATTTGGGCGTCACCGCGCCGCTGCCGAAGGGCGACCCCAGCCTCGCGCTCGGCACGTCGAGCATGACCTTGATCGAACTCACCGCCGCCTATGCCGCGGTCGCGGCGAACAGCTATCCGGTCGAACCGCACGCGTTCAAGGCGGACGAAAAGGGTTGGTTCGAAAATCTGATCTGGGGACCCTCGCGCTTCGGATCAGGCGTGCATGAGGATATCGAGACGATGCTGCGCGCCGCGGTCAACCGCGGCACCGGCCGCGCGGCGCGGCTGCCGCAGGCCAATTATGGCAAGACCGGCACGACCCAGGACAATCGCGACGCGCTGTTCGTCGGCTATGCGAACAACCTCGTCGTCGGGGTGTGGATCGGCAACGACGACAACACGCCGCTTCGCGGCATATCGGGTGGCGGCATGCCCGCGCGCATCTGGCGCGACTTCATGACCGAGGCATCGGGCAAGCGGGCGGAGCCGCCGCGACCGAGGCGCGCCGATCCGGCGGGGCCGGTCGAGCCGCTCGACATCCCTGATATCAGCGACATCCCGATCGGCGACCGCACGCGCGTCGGCCTCGAAGGCGGCGACGCGGTCATCTCGACCGAAATCAATGGCAGCCGCATCGACCTCCGGCTGCCGATCCAGGACCGGACGCCCGAACCGGCCGAGGTGGAACCGCCGGCGCAGGTGACGACGCCGCCCTAGGGCCTGTCCTTGTCATATCCGTTGGTCCTGAGGAGCCATTGAGCTTGTCGAAATGGCGTCTCGAAGGACGCTACCACCGCGCATGATCCTTCGAGACGGGTCTTCGACAGGCTCAGTCCCTCCTCAGGACAAACGGTGTTTGATGTTCAATACACTCCGGGCCGTCGCGTCAGCCGGACAACAGGTCGAACGCGGCTTCGGCCATCGTCCGGCCATTGACGATCAATTCGACCCGGTGCCGGCCAGGATGGTGGCGCCGCGTGCTGAAATCGCGGATCGTCTGGCTGATCCCGACCGGCGCGGTCGCGCCCGTGGCAAGCTCGAAACTCTTGAGCTTGAACACTTTCGGTGCGGTCTTGCCGCCCCCGCGCGCGTAGTGAATGCGGTAATCGACCACCAGCCGCTGATCGTCGGACGAATCCGACACAATGTCCGCGCTGATCGCAATCCGCTCGCCCAGCCGCACCTTCACGGGGACGACAGCGAAATCGCGCACGGTCACCGCGGCGCCATGGCCGACGCCGATCAGCGCGAGCGCGCCGGGGTCGCCCTGCTTGATCAGCGTGCGCAGCGCGTGGCGGACGATCCACGCCGTGCGCGCGTCGCCCTGCGGCCAGCCGGCAAGGCGCGCCAGCAGCCAGTCGGGCCGGTCCTTGGCGATGTCGTTCAGATGATTGGCGACCGATTTGCGAACGTAAAGGCTGGGATCGGCCTTGAGCGCCTCGAGGATCGGCGCCGCCAAGGTCGGATCGGCCTTGAGCGCCGGCACGCGCGCCGCCCATGGCAGGCGCGGTCGCGCGCCCTCGCTCGCCAGCCGGCGCACATGCTCGTCGCCGCTGCCGGTCCAGCGCGTCATCGCCATCAGCGCGCGGGTGGTATCGGCGGCCAGAAAGGGTCGGATCGCGAATTCGGCCGAGCCGAAGCGCGTCAGCTCGGCGAGCGCATCCATCGACGCATCAAAATCATCGAGCCCATGGCGCGCGACATATTCGGTGATCGCGATCGCCTGAAACCCATGCGTCAATCGCGGCGCCATCGCCCGAAGGACATCGAGACGCGCCGCATAGTCGCCGGGCAGCGCGGGATGGAGCGCATCGGCGATATGGCGCACGCGCTCCATGATCGACAGCGCGTCGAGTCCGTCCGACGCTGCATGCACAAAGGCGGCGCGATCGAAGCGCGCCGTCGCCGCCGAACCCGCATCGGCGATCGTCTCCAGCGCCCGGGTCCCCAATATGTCCTTGAGCAGGGCAGGGGCTTCGGCACTCACGATGTCGCTCTTACCGGCGCTCGACCAGCCCGCCGCCGAGCGCGACGTAGAGCGTGACCAGATTGTCGACCTGCGCGCGGCGCAATTCGATCAGCGTCTGTTCGGACGCGAACAGATTGCGCTCGGCGTCGAGCACTTCGAGATAGGTCGAAACGCCCTCCCGATACCGCTTGCGCGCAAGGTCGGCGATCTGCCGCGTCGCGAGCGTGCCGCGCTCCTGCGCCTCGACCTGTTCGGCAAGGTAGCGGCGCCCGGCGAGCGCGTCGGCGACTTCGCGGAACGCGCCTTGCACCGCGCGCTCATAGGTCGCGACCGCGATATTCTCGCGCGCTTCGGCGACGGTCAGATTGCCTTTGTTGCGCCCGAAATCGAAGATCGGCAGGCTGATCGACGGGCCGAAGCTCCACGTCATGCTGTCGTCGCTGAACAGATTGTCGAGCGAGAGCGAGGAGAAACCGAGATTGCCGGTCAGCGAAATCGACGGGAAGAAAGCGGCGCGCGCGGCGCCAACATTGGCGCGCGCGGCGCGCAGCCGCTCTTCCGCTGCGAGGATGTCGGGGCGCGCGACGAGGAGGTCCGACGGCAGGCCGGCGGTCAGCGTCGGCGATTGCGCCTGCGCGACGAGCGGCAGCGGCCCGGGCAGGGGGCCGGCGACCGGCCCGCCGGTGAGCACGGCGAGGAAATTATCGGCCTGCGCCTTGCCGAGCTTCAGGCTCGCGAGCTGGGTCTCGGCCTGCGTCAGCAATGTTTCCGACTGGCGATAGTCGAGCGCCGAGGTCACCCCGGCATCGAGGCGGCGCTTGGCGATGCGCAGCCCTTCCTTGCGGCTCGTCACCGTCGCTTCGGCGAGCTCGATCTGCTCCTCGGCGCCGCGCGACGAGAAATAGGTCGAGGCGACGTCGCGGACGAGCGCGAGGCGGAACGCCCGCTCGGCCGCTTCGGTCGCCAGATACTGGCTGCGCGCGGCTTCGGACAGATTCTTGACCCGTCCCCAGAAATCGAGCTCGAACGAGGTCACGCCGACCCCGACCGAATAGCGGTTGGTCATGGCAGGGTCCGTATTCGGGACCAGTTGGCTGCGCGTCCGCGTCGCATCGGCGCTCGCGCCGACCGTCGGCAGGCGGTCGGCGTCCTGGATGCGATAGAGGCCCCGCGCTTCCTCGATCTGCGCCACCGCCACCGCCAGGTCGCGGTTGCGTGTGATCGCCTGTTCGATCAGCACCTCGAGCTGCGGGTCGGCGAAGAAGTCGCGCCACGCGACATCGGTCGCCCGCTGGCCCAGCGTCACGTCGCCAGCGAACTCGGCCGGATAGTCGGCGGCGGTCGACAGCGGCGGGCGCTCGTGCTTCGGCGCCATGTTGACGCATCCGGCGAGCGTCGTCGCCGCAAGCAGCGCGATCAGGTTACGCATGGCCGGGTTCCTCATGATGGCCTTTCTCGGCAGGGGCGGGGGGCCGCTTGCGGCTGAGCCATTTGCGCACCGACAGATAGAAGAGCGGGATGAAGAAGATGCCAAGCAAAGTCGCGGCGATCATCCCGCCCATCACGCCCGATCCGACCGCGATGCGGCTCGCGGCCCCCGCGCCGCTCGCGATGACGAGCGGCACCATGCCGAGGATGAAGGCGAGGCTGGTCATAATGATCGGACGCAGGCGCAGCTTCACCGCCTCCATCACCGCGTCGAGCGTCGACTTGCCCTCGGCTTCCTGCTCGATCGCGAACTCGACGATCAGGATCGCGTTCTTCGCGGCGAGCCCGATGATCGTGATCAGCCCGACGTTGAAATAAATGTCGGCCGACAAACCGCGGAACATCGAGAAGAGCACCGCGCCGAGCACGCCCAGCGGCACCACGAGCAGCACCGCGACCGGCACCGACCAGCTTTCATAGAGCGCCGCGAGCAACAGGAACACGACGACGAGCGACAGCCCGAGCAACATGCCGATCTGCCCCGCCGACTGCTTCTCCTCATAGGAGATGCCGGTCCATTCGAACGCGAAGCCGGCCGGAAGCTGCTGCGCGAGCCGCTCCATTTCGGCCATCGCCTCGCCCGTCGACTGGCCCGGCGCGGGCTCGCCCGAGATCGTCATCGCGGGATAGCCGTTATAGCGTTGCAGTTGCGGCGCCTCCGCCGACCATGTGGCGCTGCTGAACGATCCGAAGGGCACCATGTCGCCATTCGCGCTGCGTACGCGCAGGTCGAGCACATCCTGCGGCGTCATCCGGCTCGCGGCGTCGGCCTGGAGCAGCACGCGCAGCACGCGGCCTTCGCGGGTGAAGTCGTTGGCATAGGCGCTGCCGAAGCTGATCGCGAGCGTCGCATTGACCTCGCCGATCGACAGGCCGAGCGCGCGCGCCTGGATCCGGTCGATGTCGAGCTTCAGCACGGGCGCGTCCTCCTGCCCCTCGGGGCGGACGTTGGCGAGCAGCTTGCTCTGCATCGCGCCGCCGAGCATCTGGTTGCGCGCGGCGATCAGCGCGTCGCGCCCATTGCCGCCGCGGTCCTGCAGCTTGAAGGTGAAACCGCTCGACGTGCCGAGTTCGGGGATCGAGGGCGGGCTCAGCGAAAAGACGAACGCTTCCTTGATGCCCATGAACGCGCCCATCGCCTTGCCCGCGATCGCGTCGGCGCTGTCCTCGTCGCCCTTGCGCTCGTCCCAGGGTTTGAGCGGCGTGAACATGATGGCGTTCGCCTGGCCCTGGCCAAAGAAGCTGAAGCCGTTGACCGCCACGACATTGGCGACCTGCGGCTGCTCGGCGAAGAAGGCCTTGACCTGCTTGGTCGCCTCGTTGGTGCGCTGCGTCGTCGCGCCGGGGGGAGCCTGAATGACCGTGACGAGATAGCCCTGATCTTCCTGCGGCAGGAACGATCCCGGCAGGCGGGTGAACAGCAAAGCCGTCACCGCGACCATCAGAGCGAACACGCCGAGCCAGCGCAGCGGCGCCGCGAGCATCTTGCCGACGCCGCCCTGATAGCGGTCGGTCGTGCGCCCGAACCAGTCGTTGAAGCGGCCGAAGAAGCGGTCGAAGAATGCCCCGATCCGCCCCTTGCGCTCGGTCTGGTCGTGCGGCTTCAAAAGCGTCGCGCACAGCGCCGGGGTCAGCGTCAGCGCGAGCAGCGCCGAAAAGGCGATCGAGATCGCGAGCGTCATCGAGAATTGGCGATAGATACCGCCGGTCGATCCGGGGAAAAATGCCATCGGGATGAACACCGCGATCAGCACCAATGTGATGCCGACGATCGCCGAGGTGATCTGCCCCATCGCCTTCACCGTCGCCTCATAGGGCGGCAGATGTTCCTCGTTCATAATGCGTTCGACATTCTCGATCACGACGATCGCGTCATCGACGAGGATGCCGATCGCGAGCACCATGCCGAACAGCGTCAGCACGTTGATCGAGAAACCGAACATCCAGAGGCCGAGGCAGGCACCCGCGAGCGCGATCGGCACGACCACGGTCGGGATCACCGTCGCGCGCCAGTTCTGCAGGAACAGGAACATGACGAGGAAGACGAGCAGCATCGCTTCGCCCAGCGTCTTCACCACTTCCTCGATCGACAGGCTGATGAAGGGCGTCGTGTCGTAAGGGATCGACCAGGTGACGTCGGGCGGAAAGCCCTTCGCCAGCTCGGCCATCTGCGTGCGAATGCCCTCGGCGGTCGACAGCGCGTTGGCGCCGGGGGTGAGCTGGACCGCGAGGCCCGCCATCGGCTTGCCGTTGAGCTCGGACGAGAAGAGATAGCTCGCCGCGCCCAGCTCGACGCGGCCGACGTCGCCCAGCGTTACCGCCGACCCGTCGGGGTTGGCGCGCAGGATGATGCTTTCGAACTGCTCGGGCTTGGTGAAGCGGCCCTGCGTCGTAATCACGGCGTTGAGCTGCGCCCCCTTGGCGATCGGCTGGTCGCCGAGCTGGCCGCCCGGGGTCTGGCTATTCTGTTCCTGCACCGCTGCCAGCGCTTCGGCGGCCGAGAGGTTGTAGGAGGCGAGCTTTTGCGGGTCGAGCCAGATGCGCATCGCATATTCGGGCGCAAAGGCCTGGACGTTGCCGACCCCGTTCACGCGCCGCAGCTCGTCGAGCACGCGCGTGTTGGCGAAGTTGTTGATCTCCATCGGATCGGTTTCGCCGCTCTTCGACGTGATCGCGACGATCAGCAGAAAGCCCGAATTGGCCTCGGTCACCGAAATGCCCTGGCGGCGGACGTCTTCGGGCAGCCGCTGTTCGACGCGGCGCAGGCGGTTCTGCACCTCCATCTGCGCATTGTCGATGTCGGTCCCGGCCTCGAAGGTCAGCGTGATCGACGCGGTGCCGTTCGATTCGCTGGTCGAGGCCATATAGAGGAAGCCCTCGACCCCGTTCAGTTCCTGCTCGATGACCTGCGTGACATTCTGCTCGAGCGTGCTCGCGTCTGCCCCCGGATAGGATACGCTGATCGTCAGCGAGGGCGGCGCGACCGACGGATATTGCTCCACGGGCAGCCCGCGCAGCGCGATGATCCCGGCCAGCAGGATGCCGATGGCGATGACCCAGGAAAAGATGGGCCGGTCGATGAAGAAGCGGGGGGTCATGTCAGGTCAGCGCTTCGTCGGGACCGACTTGCCCTTGGCGGGCGCGACCCGCACCGGCGCGCCCGGCTGGACCTTTTGCAGCCCGTCGACGATCACCCGGTCGCCGGTTTTCAACCCGTCGAGGATCGCCCACTGGCCCGCGACCATCGCGCCCAGCTCGACCGGGCGCGGCGTCGCGACATTCTTGGCGTCGAGCACCATCACGCTCGCCGCATCCGCCGCCAGCTTGACCGCGCGCTGCGGGATCAGCACTCCGTCGGCGCGGTCGCCCGCGAAGATGCGGGCGCGGACGAACTGACCGGGCAGCAGCGCCGAGTTCGGATTGGGGAATTCGGCGCGCAGCGCCGCGGTGCCCGTCGCTTCGTCGATCGACAGGTCGAGGAAGTCGAGGTGGCCGATGACCGGATAGGCGCTGCCGTCCTCGAGGATCAGCTGCACCTCGACGCGCTCGAGCTGCGGCACGCTGACCTTGCCCGAACCCATGTCGCCGCGGATCGCCAGAAGGTCGGAACTCGACTGGCCGAAATTGACATAAACGCGATCGATCTGTTCGATCGTCGTCAGCAGCGTGCCTTGCGATGCGCTGACCAGCGCCCCTTCGGTGACCTCGGCGCGGCGCGCGCGGCCCGAAATCGGCGCGGTGACCGACGCATAGCCGAGGTTGAGGCGCGCCGATTCCAGATTGGCCTGTGCGGCGGCGACGTCGGCTTCGGCCGTGCGCTGCGCGGCGACCGCGGCATCATATTCCTGCTTGCCGATCGCTTGATCCGCAAGCAGCGGTTGATAGCGGCCGACCACTTGCCGTGCATTGGCTGCGGTGGCCTGCGCACGGGCGAGCTGCGCGCGCGCCGCATTGGCGGTGGCGATCAACTCGCGCGGATCGATCCGGAACAGGGGCGTTCCGGCGCGCACAAAGCTGCCTTCGTCGAACAGCCGCCGCTCGACGATGCCGTTGACGCGCGCGCGGACCTCCGACGTGCGATACGCCTGCACCCGGCCGGGCAGTTCTATGACGTTCGGCACGGCTTGCGTGCGGACGGTCACGATATTGACCTCGGGCGGCGGGGGCGCGGGGGGCGCCTCGGACGAGCAAGCGGCCAGCAGCAAGGCCAGCGCAGCGCCGGCGGCGCAGCTGAGAGGACGGACGCGACTCATAAGGACCCCTGAAAAATCGCAGTTGTGCGGGATTGTTATATACGCAAAAGCTTGCGCTGAGGCGTCGTGTAATTTAAATTACAAAAAGGGGCAAGAGAGGGGATCCCAAATTGGGCATGTCGGAATCGACTTTATGTCAAACGGATAGGTATTCAACACCACGCGAGCGGCGGCAAAGCGCCATTCTCGACGCCGCCGAGTCGCTGTTCCTCGAACAGGGCTATGAACGCACCAGCCTTGCCGAAATCGTCAAACGCTCGGGCGGCTCGCTCGCGACGCTCTATGAACTGTTCAGCAACAAACAGGGTCTGCTTCGCGCGATCGCGACGCGCTGGTGCGACGAAGTGATGCTCCGGTCGCTCGACGACGATGCGACCCGCGAATTGTCGAGCGTCGAAATCCTCAAGCGTTATGCGCATCGCCAGAAAGAGCTGATGGAATCGGCGCACACCCTCGCGCTGATGCGCATGCTGATATCCGAAAGTCTGCGCGACCATGAATTCGCGATGCAGATATACCTCGACCTTCATGTGCCCGCGCTCGAGGAGCTGATCGAACTCTTCGCCGAATGGGCGGCGACGGGCAAGGCCGAGATCGACCGCCCCGACGCCGCCGCGCGCCTGTTTTTCGACATCGTCGTCGGCGATTCGATGCTGAACACCTTGATGGGGATCGAGGTCGAATGGCTCGACAGCGAACAGATCGACTGGCGCCTCCAGCCGTTCCTGTCGCATTTCAAGATTCGGTAGATTCAAAAGCGCGATTTCTCTTCGTCACGCCGGACTTGCTCCGGGGTCCAGCTTTTTCACGTTGCTGAGCGGGATCCCCGATCAAGTCGGGACAAAGCAAGATAGTTCAGACCTTCTCTAGAGATTGGAGAAGGCTATCGATGTCGCTCGCGGCGAGATGCAGAAATGGGCCTACTTCCGTGAAAGGAGGCACTTTCGGTTCGTCGAACATTATCTGGAACATAGGTGTCGGATAGCTTGTGAACTCGAAATCCGCGGCAGGTGCTCTGATGGCCTTGCCTTGTTTGCCTGCTTCAACCCACATGCCACAATTCGTGAACGTGGAACTGCCCGCCCGCCAACTCGCCTTTATGCCGGCAAGGTGATTGACGGTAATAAGCAACCGGTGTTTATCGATGTTGCGCAGTTTGTTGATGGCCCAAAGATTGCGACCAGCCCCGCCTTCGTAAGCCTCAATCTTATCGAAGACGTCGACAAGGTCGGGCGTCAGTAAGAGAGGGGCGGCTCTAACCTCGCCTTTGAACCCTTTTTCATTGTCGGCGAAGGGAAACGTCACTTTCGCTGGATTGCCGCCAAGTGGCTTAACCACAGCTCCCATGAGATAATCAAGGGAGCTTCGCAGATTCCCGATCGCGTCACCGATGATCGCGCTAAGATATTGGTTTCCGTCATGGAGGGTCTCAAAATCAACGCTCAGATAAGGGCTTTCATCACGCTGGATCGAGATTTTGTAGAGCTCAGGAGCGGTGAGATTCTCAACGGCACGTTCAACATCAAGAATGTGTTCGCGGGCCCTTTCGAGTTTGAGCCGCGCGTCCATTAAGTTAAACTGGGGCATGATTGAGACCGATCAAAAAGAGCGGGATACGCTTTGCCGGATGCTGGCAACGCCGCCTAAGCCGCATAAACCGGGGACGGAGTCGAGTCCAAAAACGCCATAGGACAAAGGCCAGCGAAAGTAGTGCTTTCGCTTCTTCTAACATTGGCGACTTGATCCGACCTTTTCGGGCTCCGGCGTTGTCGATCCGATACAGTTTACCGTAATCATTGCTTTGGATCGCCATCCCGCCCGCCCCGCACCCTGTTGACACCATTGTAAATAACTGAAACCCTGCGGCTTCCGTTTCGGGAGTGTCGCGTCCTGGCCAGTACCGCCCTGCCATCGGCCGCCCCGGCCGCCGAAACCTCCGCGCTGCGTCCGCGCGCCGTCGCCGCCTATGCCGCGACGGCGGGGCCGACGGTCATGCTCGGCCTTCCGTTCAGCGTCTATCTGCCGCCCTATATCGCCGAGGGCGGGGCCATTTCGGTCGCGCTCGTTGGGCTGCTCTTTTCGCTCACGACGATCTGGGACGGCGTCGTCGATCCGCTGATCGGGACGATGGTCGACCGCGTCCGCACCGGGCCCGGCGCGCACCGGCGCTGGATGCTGCTCGCGCTGCTGCCCTTGTCGCTGCTGCTGCTCGCGCTCGTCACCGTCGGCAATCAGCTGCCCTTCGCCGCGCTTTTCCTGATGATGGTGCTCTTTTACTCGAGCTATAGCCTCTACGAGGTCGCGCAGCTCTCGTGGGGGTCGGCGCTCGTCCGCACGCCCGCCGACAGCGCGCTCCTTTATGGCATGCGCGACTGGTTCGCGAAGATCGCGCTCATCCTCGCTTTCGCCGCGCCCGCCGCGGCGCAACTGCTGATCCCGGGGCTCAGCCTGCAAGGACGGATCATGGCCTATGCCAGCCTTTTCCTCCTCTTGGTCCCGATCGCGCTCTTCGCGATCCGCCGCGTGCCCTTGCGCACGGTGATGGCCGAATCCGGCTTCGGATGGCGGCACGAAATCCGCGCCTCGCTGTCCTTCCGGCCGCTGATGCTGCTGCTCGGGGTGCAATTCCTCAACAGCTTCGCCTTCGGCTCGTTGACGTCGCTCTTCGTCTTCTTCGCCGCCGCGGTGCTCGACCTCGACCGGCAAAGCGCCGTCCTGCTGTTCGCGAGCTTCATTGGCGGGGCGCTCGCATCGCCGCTATGGACCTTCCTCGCGCGCCGCTTCGGCAAGCCGCCGATGATGATGGCGATGGGGCTGCTGATCGGCGGCCTGCTCATCGCGACATTGGCGCAGCAGCCGCGCGGGCTGGGGCAGGCGGTCGGCTTCTCGTTGATGCTCGGCACCGGCTTCGTCGGCCTGCTTTTCATCTATTCGATGCTCGCCGACCTGATTCCGCGCGACAGCGAGCGATGCGGACGCAATCGGTCGGCCTTTCTCTTCGCGCTGTTGAACCTGATGGCGAAGTTCGGCGTCGCCGCCGCGATCGCGGTCAGCTACGCGGCGCTCGACCTCGTCGGTTTCGATCCGCGGAACGGCCAGGCGGCGGCGCGCGAGCTGCACCTGATCTTCGCGCTGCAACCGACGGCGGCGTGGATGGCCATGATTGGCCTGCTCATCTGGATGCACCGCGAACTCGGCCGAATACCCGTCCGCCTTTGACTTGCAATCGCCTCGCCGCCCAAGTAAAGGCCGCTTTCATTCGGACAGATGCGCCGTTTTCCTTCCGCCTTTCGCCGACATGCTCGGGGAGGGTGGGCGGACACTTGCCCAAAGCACGCTTGACGAGCGGGCGGCGGCAACCCATCTGGCCCGGATCATTGACGCTGTTAGGACAGGACGATCGACATGGCCAAGACCAGCCCGGCTGAGTTCATCAATCAGGTGCGCGCCGAAGCGCGCAAGATCGTCTGGCCGACGAGCCGCGAAACGGTGCAGACGACGATCATGGTGCTCATCATGACGACGATCCTTTCGCTCTTCTTCCTTGGCGTCGACACGGTTTTCAACTTCATCGTCAGCTGGCTGACGTCGCTCGCGCGCTGACGCCCGCGGTTACAGGGACAGGATACGGATACATATGGCGCGCTGGTACATCATTCACGCCTATTCGGGTTTCGAGAACAAGGTTCGCGATTCGGTGCTTTCCGAAGCCGAACGCATGGGCCTCACCGACTTCGTCGAAGCCGTCGAGGTGCCGGTTGAAACCGTCACCGAGGTGAAGCGCGGCAAGAAGGTTCAGGCCGAGCGCAAATTCTTCCCCGGCTACGTCCTCGCCAAGCTGACGATGACCGACGATGTCTATCACCTCGTCAAGAATACGCCGAAGGTCACGGGCTTCCTCGGCTCGATGGGCAAGCCGCAGGCGATCAGCGAAGCCGAAGCCGCGCGCATCCTCAACAGCAAGGAAGAGGCCGCGGCGCGTCCGAAGACCGAAATCCGCGTCGATTATGAAATCGGCGATCAGGTCAAGGTGCTCGACGGTCCTTTCGCCAGCTTCAACGGGCTGGTCGAGGAACTCGATTTCGAAAAGGCGCGCGTCAAGGTGTCGGTGTCGATCTTCGGCCGCGCCACCCCGGTCGAACTCGACTTCGAACAGGTCGAACGCTTCAAATAACGGCGCGCCGCGCCCCCAGCCCGATGGAATAGCGCATGAGCCTCACGCCCGAAGAGCTGCAGGCGCGCCTCGATCTCGCGCGTGAAATCAACAGCAGCACGCCCGCCGACAAGGTTGTCGGCGCGGTGGCGCGCCTGTTCGACCTCGACGCGGTGCCGGGCGTCGACGACGAATTCACCTTTCCCGCGCGTCCGACCACCTCGCGCGACCGGATTTTCGGCGGCCAGGTCATCGCGCAGGCGATGACCGCCGCCGCGCGCACGGTCGATCCCGACAAGCAGGTGCATTCGCTCCACGCCTATTTCCTGCGCGGCGGCGACGAGACCAAGCCGCTGCACTTCCGCCTCCACCGCGACTTCGACGGCCGCAGCTTTTCGAACCGCCGCGTCGTCGTGCGCCAGGACGGCAAGGTCATCTTCAACCTGACCGCGTCGTTCCAGCGGCCCGCCGAGGGACTGTCGCATCAGGTCGCGATGCCCGACCTGCTGCCGCCCGAGGAATGCTGGGACTTCACCGATTTCATCGCCGCCGACCCGCATATTTCGGACCGCCAGCTCGCACATATGGCGCGCAGCCGTCCGTTCGAGGTGCGCAGCTTCCGCCCGCCGGCTTCGGACAAGGCGACGCAGCATTATCAATGGTTCCGCGTCGCCGCGCCGATCGGCGACGATCCGCTGCTCCACCGCGGTTTCCTCGCCTTCGCGTCCGACATGGGGCTGCTCTCCTCGGCGATGTTGCCGCACGGCGTCAGCTTCTGGACCCCGGGCATGGTGTCGACCAGCCTCGATCACGCGATGTGGTTCCACGGCGACGTGCGCGTCGACGACTGGTTCGTCTTTGTGATGGACAGCCCGTGGACGGGCGGCGACCGCGGTCTGTGCCGCGGTTCGATCTACCGCCGCGATGGCACGCTGATGGCCACCGCCGCGCAGGAAGGGCTGATCCGCTACCGCCCCCAATAAGGCTTGTTTTCCGGCGCCTTTGGTTATATGGGCGCCGCTTCGCATCAGACACGGTTGCGATTCCGCGCGGGAGGAAGGGGTGATGCCCTTCTGCTTGACCGCTTATTTTGAGCTCCGGATCCAGGTCCGGGGCGACAGAAAGAAAGGAGGCCATCATGGCCAAGAAGATCAGCGGCTATATCAAGCTGCAGGTGCCCGCCGGCACCGCCAACCCGTCGCCGCCGCTCGGGCCGGCACTCGGCCAGCGCGGCGTCAACATCATGGAATTCTGCAAGGCGTTCAACGCCGCGACCGATTCCCTGGACAAGGGCACGCCCACGCCGACCATCATCACCGTCTTTGCCGACAAGAGCTTCTCGTTCGTCACCAAGACGCCCCCGGCGACCTATCTGATCAAGAAGGCCGCGAACCTGAAGTCGGGTTCGAAGGAGCCCGGCAAGATCAGCGGCGGCAAGATCGCGCGCTCGAAGCTGACCGAAATCGCCGAGATCAAGATGAAGGATCTCAACGCGAACGATCTGGAACAGGCAACGAAGATCATCGAGGGCAGCGCGCGCTCGATGGGCCTCGAAGTGACGGAGGGCTGAACCCATGGCCAAGCTGACCAAAAAGCAGAAGGCCCTCGAGGGCAAGGTTGACGCGCTGAAGCTGCACGGCGTCGATGAAGCGATCAAGCTGGTGCGCGAGCTGGCGACCGCCAAGTTCGACGAAACGCTTGAAATCGCGATGAACCTCGGCGTCGATCCGCGCCACGCCGACCAGATGGTCCGCGGCGTCGTCACGCTCCCCGCCGGCACCGGCAAGGACGTCAAGGTCGCCGTGTTCGCGCGCGGCGACAATGCCGACAAGGCGCTGGCCGCCGGCGCCGACAAGGTCGGTGCCGAAGACCTGATGGAAGACATGCTCGCGGGCAACCTCGACTATGGCCGCGTCATCGCGACGCCGGACATGATGGGCATCGTCGGTCGCCTCGGCAAGACGCTGGGTCCGAAGGGTCTGATGCCGAACCCGAAGCTGGGCACCGTCACCCCGAACGTCGCCGAAGCCGTGAAGGCCGCCAAGGGCGGTCAGATCGAATTCCGCGTCGAAAAGGTCGGCATCATCCACGCCGGCCTCGGCAAGCTGTCGTTCGGCGAGGAGAAGCTCCGCCAGAACTTCGACGCCTTCGTCGATGCGATCGTCAAGGCGAAGCCGTCGGGCGCCAAGGGCAAATATGTCCGCAAGGTCGCGCTGTCGTCGTCGATGGGCCCGGGCGTGAAAATCGATACGACCGAGGTCGTCGGCGCCTGATCGGACCATAATGATTTAAGGGAAGGGCCGGGGGCAACTCCGGCCCTTTTCTTTTGCGGACACGGTCGCCTCCAAAATCCCGTCATGCTGAACTTGTTTCAGCATCCATGGCCTACCCATTCCGCGGGGGCAGTGTTTTTGTTTCACACAAAGACACAAAGAGGTCGCGCTCGCCGCGAAGCGGCTTTTCTTTCCAACCTTGCGACAGCCGCATTGTTGAAGGAGGAATGGGTCTATCGGCCCCAGCGGCCCTCTTCGTGTCTTTGTGTGAGAACCAACTGGCGCCGCCTTCGCGGGCGAACGCTGTTCGTGGATGCCGAACAAGCTCAGCATGACGGGAACAGGAGACAGTCGCCCCCTACTCTCGCAGCCCCCTCAATGCCGCCCCCGCCGCGAACGGCCCGATCACCGTCAGCAGCAAACTCGTCGCCGCGAGCAGCTTCACCGCCCCCCGCCCCGACGGGTCGAGCATCCCCGCGCCGAAGATCAGCAGCGGCACCGCGAGCGGCAGCACAAGCAGCCCGCCGATCGCGCTGCCGCCCTTGTGGTTCGCGGTCAGCGCCGCGCTCAGCACCGCGAGCGAGGCGAGCGCGGGAACCGCGATCGCAATCCCCGCCGCGAGCGTTTCGACGCGCGCCGCATCCTGCGCCAGCAGCGCCGCCGCCGGGAGCAATGCGATCAGCAAAGGCAGCCCGAAACCGATGGCATGCGCGCCGATCTTCACCGCCGCGATCACCTCGTCGGCGAACCCGCGCACCGCAAGCTGATCGAGCACCCCCGCATCCTTGTCGGGCCGCACCAGCCGGTCGATCGGCAGCAAAGCCGCGAGCAAGGCCGCAACCCAGACCATCCCGCCCCCCGCGCGGCTCAACAGCGGTGCATCGGGGCCGACCGCGAACGGAAACGCCGTCGCGACAAGCAGGAAAAACAGCACCGGCAACCACAGCGCCCCGCTGCCCCACGCGCGGCGCAGGTCACGCCAGAAAAGGGCGAGAAGGGCGGTCATCGGCCCTTTTCCGTGCTATACTCTCCATAAACCCGTTCGCCCTGAGCTTGTCGAAGGGCCGTTCTTTCTTTCAAGCGCCGCAAGAATAAGGACGGTGCTTCGACAAGCTCAGCACGAACGGAATGGGCGCGATGCTGTGTCGGACTCACGCCAGCGCCCCCATATCCAGCTCCGCCAGATCGGGCACCCCCAGCGCAAAATGCGACGCTAGCATCACAGCCCCGCCATTCGCCCGATGCCGGGCGATCGCCGCGACCAGCCGCGCTTGCGCCGCTTCGTCCATGCCGTTCGCGGGCTCGTCGAGCAGCCAGATCGGCGCGCCGCTCGCGATCACGCGGACCATCGCGGCGCGCTTGCGCTGCCCGGTCGACAGCATCGCCACCGGCACCTCGGCGAGCGGCGCGAGCGCCATCACGTCCATCGCGCGGTCGACGCTGTGCCCGTCGACCGTATCGACCCGCGCCCAGAAATCGAGCGCGCGGCGCAAGGGAAGCTCGGCATCGAGCGCCGCCGCCTCGTCGATCAGCGCGACGCGTTCGCGGCGCAGGGCGGTCCCGGCGGCGGGGCGCAACAACCCTGCGGCTAGCCGGATCAGGCTCGATTTGCCCGCGCCGTTGGGCCCGCGCAGCCACAATGCCTCGCCGCGGTTCAGCGCCAGCGACAGCCCCTCGAACAGCAACCGGTCGCCGCGAATGCACGCCACATCGTCCAGCCGCAACAGCTCGGTCACGCCATATCTTCCAGCGCGTGCATATCCTCGTCGGAAAAACCGAAATGATGGCCGATCTCGTGGATCAGCACATGGCGCACCAGCCACTCGAGCTTCTCGCCCGCCTCGATCCATTCGACGAGGATGGGGATGCGATAGAGCGTCACCCGGTCGGGCATCCCGCCGCTCTCGCCGATGCTGCGCTCGGTCAGCGGGCGGCCTTCGTAAAGGCCGGTGAGCTCATAGGGATGCTCGATGTCGAGCGACGCGAGCACCTCATCGTCGGCGAATTCCTCGATCGAAATCACCACGCCCTCGATATGCGGCCTGAACACATCGGGCATCGTCGCCAACGCCGCCTCGGCCATCGCGAACAGCGCGTCGGCGTCGGGGGGGGCGCCGGTCCAGCCGGCGGGTAAATCGGGAAGGGCACTCTTGTCGCTCATCGCGCCCTTCCTTATGGCGGCGACGCGATATTGACCAGCGGGAGATAAATCATGGTGCAGAAACTCGACGAAGCCGAGCGCAACGCGCTCCTCGCCCGCTTTCCCGAATGGACGCACGAACCGTCGCGCGACGCGATCACGCGCCAGTTCAAATTCGACGATTTCGCGCGGGCCTTCGGCTTCATGGCGAGTATCGCGATCATCGCCGAAAAGATGGACCACCACCCCGAATGGTCGAACGTCTACAACCGCGTCGACATATTGCTGACAACGCACGACGCCGACGGATTGTCAGAGCGCGATGCGAAGCTGGCCGAAGCGATCGAGGCGCTGGTCTGAAGGGCGGCAGCGGCAGGTATCGACCGGTTGCGGCCGAAGCGCGATTGCTCTCTCCCCTTCAGGGGAGAGATACGAAGGCTTGCCGGCTTGTCCGGCTAGCCGCAGTTGAGAGGGGCATGAACCGCTTCGGCCCCCTCTCCCAACCCTCTCCCCTGAAGGGGAGAGGGCTATGACAGCTCACCACCCCAAAGCCGTCACTCGCCATCCCCATCACGCACCTTGCGCTCACCCCCCACGCCCTTACAAGCAGCCCAAACATATCCAGCACCCAAGGGGGGAGCCCACCGCATGACCGACAGCCTGTTTCGTCGCAAACCGATCGTTCCGGAACGGCGGGAAGGGGAGCAGACGCTGGTGCGGACGCTCGGTTGGCCGCATCTGATCGCACTCGGCGTCGGCGCGATCGTCGGCACGGGCATTTTGACGTTGATCGGCGTCGGCGCCGACAAGGCGGGACCGGCGGTCATCCTGTCGTTCGGCATCGCGGGGCTGATCTGCGCCTGCGCCGCGCTCGCCTATGCCGAAATGGCGACGATGATCCCCGCCTCGGGCAGCGCCTACACCTACTCCTATGTCGTGATCGGCGAGCTGCTCGCGTGGATCGTGGGGTGGAGCCTCATCCTCGAATATTCGCTCGTCGTCAGCGCGGTCGCGGTTGGCTGGTCGGGCTATGCCGCGCCGCTGCTCCAGGCGTGGGCGGGGTTCCCGATGGCGCTGATGCAGGGACCCGAACTTGGCGGCATCGTCAACTTGCCGGCGATCGCGATCATCGCCGTCGTCGCGGGGCTGCTGCTCGTCGGCACGCGTGAAAGCGCGACGCTCAACGCGCTGCTCGTGCTGGTCAAGATCGCGGCGCTGGTCGTCTTCGTCGCGGTCGCGTTGCCCGCCTTCGACGCCGCCAATCTCGAACCGTTCAGCCCCTATGGCTTCGCCAAGCATATGGGACCCGACGGCGTCGAGCGCGGGGTGATGGCGGCGGCGGCGATCATCTTCTTCGCCTTCTACGGCTTCGACGCGATCGCGACCGCGGCCGAGGAAGCGAAGAATCCCGACCGCGACCTCAAGATCGGCATCGTCGGCTCGATGGTCGCCTGCGTCGCCATCTATATCGCCGTCGCGGTCACCGCGGTGGGCGCGATCGCCTACACCCGCTTCGCCAACAGCCCCGAACCGCTCGCGCTGATCCTGCGCGAACTCGGCAGTCCGCTCGCCGCGCAATATCTCGCGGTCTCGGCGGTCATCGCGCTGCCGACCGTGATCCTCGCCTTCTTCTATGGGCAGAGCCGCATCTTCTTCACCATGGCGCGCGACGGGCTGCTCCCCGCGGGCCTTGCGAAGCTGTCGGCGCGCGGCACGCCGGTGCGGATCACGATCTTCACCGCGCTCGTCGTCGCGGTGCTCGCGGGCTTCATCCCGCTCGGCGAACTCGCCGCGCTCGCCAACGCCGGGACGCTCGCGGCCTTCACCGCGGTGTCGCTGTGCATGCTGATCATGCGCCGCCGCGCCCCCGATGCGCCGCGCACCTTCCGCACGCCGCTGCCCTGGGTCGTCGGCGGCATCGCGGTGCTCGGCTGCATCTATCTCTTCTTCAGCCTGCCGGTGCAGACCCAGCTCTGGTTCGTCGCGTGGAATATCGGCGGGCTGGCCGTCTATTTCCTCTACGCGCGGCGTAACGCGGTCGTGGGCTGACCGCTGCCGGCATGATCCGTTTCGATCGGTCGCAACAGACGTTGGCCGCCGGCGTTTCGGCGCTTGCGGGCTTCATCGACGCGATCGGCTTTGTCGAATCGGGCGGCTTTTTCGTGTCATTTATGACCGGGAACTCGACGCGGCTCGCGGTCGGGGCGGCCGAATGGACCGAGGCGGGGCTGATCGCGGGCGCGATCATCGCGCTGTTCCTTGCCGGGGTCGTCGCCGGATCGCTCATCGCGGCGCGCGCCGCCGACCGGCGGAGCGGGGTGATCCTCCTGTCCGTCACCATGTTGCTCGCCATCGCGGGGACGCTTCGCCTGCTCGACCTTGTATGGCTTTCGGTCGCCTGCCTTGCACCGGCGATGGGCATGGTCAATGCGGCGATCGAGGGACGGGGCGGGGCCGTCGTCGGCGTGACCTATATGACGGGCACGCTCGTCCACATGGGGCAAAAGATCGCCAACGCGCTGCGCGGAAACGGGGATGCGCGCTGGTTGCCGCATCTGGCGCTGTGGACGATGCTCGTGGTCGGCGCGATAGCCGGCGCGCGTGCCGTCATCTGGTCGCCGCCGCTGGCTTATGGGTTGGCGGTCCTGTTTTCGGCGGGGCTGGCGGCGCGCGCGCCATGGACGCGGCGGGGCGCCGGACGGCGCCCCCCCCCCCGGTGAGTCGAAAAAATAGCGGAGGAAGCTCGTGTTGTTATTATTGTTTTAACGCGTTCCAAAAATACGGTGGTGATGGCCGCGCGCGCGAGATTAGGGCTGCGGCG
>NZ_JAATIT010000007.1 GCF_011926545.1 Sphingopyxis italica
CGCCAGCTCAACGAGCGCCCCAGAAAAACCTTGATGTATCAGACACCGGCTGAAATGTTCGCTGAGCGTGTTGCGGCGACCCGTTGAACCCACCGCCGAAACCCGTCATTCGCCAAGTCGCGCCGGGCAAATTGCTGGACCCTCCTGTCCGGCTCGCCTAAGGACGACGCGAAACCGATGCACGCCTATGCCAATCCGACCCGTTTTCTGGCGATCGCCAAGCCGCTGACGCCGTGGTTGCTCGGCGTCGGGCTGCTCTTCGTGCTCGGCGGCGCGTGGGCCGGGCTGACGATGGTGCCGGGCGATTACAAGCAGGGCGAGACCGCGCGGATTCTTTATGTCCATGTCCCGTCGGCGTGGCTCGGCATGGGCGGCTGGACCTCGCTCGCGATCGCCGGGCTGGTGCAGCTCGTGTGGCGGCATCCGCTGTCGGGCATCGCGGCGCGCGCGATCGCGGTGCCGGGAATGCTCTTTACCGCGCTGTGCCTCGCGACCGGGTCGATCTGGGGCAAGCCGACATGGGGCACCTGGTGGGAGTGGGACGGGCGGATGACCTCGATGCTCGTGCTGCTCTTCCTCTACGCGGGCTTCATCGCGCTGACGAGCGGCGATGACGGACAGCGGCAAGGCGGTTCGCTGTCGCGCGGCGCGGCGATCTATGCGCTCGTCGGCGCGATCAACATCCCGATCATCAACCGCAGCGTCGTGTGGTGGAACAGCCTGCATCAGGGGCCGAGCATCACCTTAGGCGGATCGAGCATCGACAATGCGCTGCTGTGGCCGCTGGGCTTGACGGTGCTCGGCTTTTCGCTGCTATTCGGGGCGATCGTGCTGATGCGGATGCGGCGGATCATCGCCGACAACCGCGTCGCGGCGCGATTGCGGCGACTGGCCGACGAGGAGGGATAGAGGCGTGACGGGGGTGATCAGCGGGGGCGGGCAATGGGCGTATGTCGCCGCAGCCTATGGGCTGACGGCGCTGCTGACCGGCGCGGTGTTGTGGACGAGCTGGCGCGCGATGAAAAAGGCCGAGAAGCGCAGCGATGCGCTGCGTAGGGATCGCAGGGAACTACAAGATGGGCGGTGAGCAAAAAATAGGGACTGTCCCTATTTATTATCCGCGATCAGTGGAGCGCGTTGCGCGCGCCTTGCAAATAAATAGGGACTGTCCCTATTTTTTGAGGGGATGCCCGTGAAGGCCAAGCATCAACGGCTGATTCTGGCGCTGGTCGCGCTGGGCGGCGTTGCGGGCGCGGGCGTGCTCGCAGCGAGCGCGCTCAGCGACGAGGCGGCCTATTTTCGCACGCCGGTCGAGATCGAGGACGGCAAGGCCGAAGTCGGCGAGGCGATGCGGCTGGGCGGCATGGTCGCCAAAGGCAGCATCGTGCGCCAGGCCGACGGCCTGACGATCCGTTTCGTCGCGACCGACGGCAAGGCGTCGGTGCCGGTCGAATATAAGGGCATCGTCCCCGACCTGTTCGGCGAGGAGAGCGGCATGGTCGCCGACGGCCGGATGCGCGCCGACGGGACTTTCGTCGCCGACCGCATCCTCGCCAAGCATGACGAGCGCTATATGCCGCCGCAGATGGGCGACATGCCCAAGAATATGAAGGCGGCGGCGGGGGTATGATCGCCGAACTCGGTCTCGCGCTCCTCTGGATCGCCGCCGCGCTCGCGTGCCTGTCGCTGGTCGCGGGGACATTGTTCCTGCGCGGCGGGTCCAAGGATCTGGCGGCGCTCGTGCGGCCGGCGAGCGTTGCGCAGGGCGTGCTCACCGCCGCCGCGTTCGGGCTGTTGATCGCGCTGTTCGTGCGGTCGGACATGTCGGTCGAGCTGGTCGCGCGCAACAGCAACAGCCTGAAGCCGATGATCTTCAAGATCGCGGGGACGTGGGGCAACCACGAAGGGTCGATGCTGCTGTGGCTGATGATCCTGTCGCTGTCGGGCGGACTGATCGCTATTTTCGAGAAAAGGCTGCGCGAGGACACGCTGGTTGCGACCCTCGCGGCGCAGGCGGCGCTGAGCCTCGGTTTCTTCGCCTTCCTGCTTTTCTCGTCGAACCCGTTCAAGCGGCTGCCGGTGGCGCCGCCCGACGGGCAGGGGCTCAACCCGCTGCTCCAGGACATCGGCTTGGCGTTCCATCCGCCGACGCTCTACGTCGGCTATGTCGGGCTGTCGGTCGCGTTCAGCTTCGCCGTCGGCGCGCTGATTACGCGCGAAATCGGTCCGGCCTTCGCGCGCGCGATGCGGCCGTGGGTGCTTGGGAGCTGGATATTCCTGACGCTCGGCATCACCGCCGGCAGCTATTGGGCTTATTACGAGCTCGGCTGGGGCGGCTGGTGGTTCTGGGACCCGGTCGAGAATGTGTCGCTCGTGCCGTGGCTCGCGGGCGCGGCCTTGCTCCATTCGGTCGCGGTGACCGCCACGCGCAACGCGCTGCGCGCGTGGACGGTGATGCTCGCGGTGATCGGCTTTTCGATGTCGATGGTCGGGACCTTCATCGTGCGGTCGGGGCTGCTCACGAGCGTCCACAGCTTTGCGGTCGATCCCGAGCGCGGCACCTTCCTGCTCGTGCTGATGGCGATCTATATCGGCGGCGCGCTGACCTTGTTCGCGCTGCGCGCCGGGGCGGTCGCCGAAGGCAAGAAATTCGCGCTGCTGAGCCGCGAGGGCTCGCTGGTGATCAACAATCTGCTGCTCACGACGATCCTCGCGCTCGTGCTGCTCGGCACGCTCTATCCGATCGTGGCCGAGGCGATGGGCGAGAAGATTTCGGTCGGGCCGCCCTATTACAACCGCGTCGCGGGGCCGCTCGCGCTGATCCTCTGCCTCGTGATGGTGGCGGGGCCGCTTTTGAGCTGGCGCAAGGACGACGGCAAAAGGCTCTGGTCCCGCCTGCCGCTCGCGCTGTTCGCGGGGGCGGCGGTGCTGTTCGCGCTGATCCTGTTCGGCGGCAAGGTCGGCATCTTGCCGCTGCTCGGCATGACCGTCGCGGGCATCGTCGCGGTCGCGAGCCTCGCGCCGCTGTGGGGACGCAACCTCCGCCGCACGCCGCTGCCGACCTGGGGCATGGTCATCGCGCATTTCGGCGTCGCGGTGTGCCTTGCCGGCATGGGTGCCGAAAGCGCCTTCATCAAGGAACGGCTGGTCGCGGCGGCTCCCGGCGACGACATCAGGATCGGCGATTTTTCGGTGAAGTTCGCCGGGGTGAAGCCCGTCGCGGGACCGAATTATACCGCGATCGAGGGCACGCTGGTCGCGACGACCTCGTCGGGGAGCCGTTTCACGATGAAACCCGAGGCGCGGACTTTCCCCGGGCTGATGGGCACCGCGCCGACCGAGACGAATGAAGCGGCGCTGCTGACGCGCCCGGGCGGGCAGTTTTACGCCGTGCTGGGCCAGCCGGTGACGAGCGACGACGGCCGCGCCGACCGCTACCAGATCCGCCTGTGGTGGAAACCGCTGGTGTGGTGGATCTGGCTCGGCGGCGCGCTGATCGCGGTCGGCGCGACATTGTCGATGCTGGGGCGCGCGCAATTGCTGGCGATCTGGCGCGCGCGGCGTGCCCGCAAATTGGAGGAACGTTTCGCGCCATGACAAATCGCTGGGTCCTGTTCGTGCCGCTGGCGATCATGGGGTTGCTGTTCGGCGCCTTCATCTATCGGCTGGTGACGCCCGCCGAAACGCTGATCCAGTCGCAGTGGATCGACAAGCCGATGCCCTTGTTCGACCTGCCGCCCGCGACGGCGGGGGTCGAGGGGCTGAAGAGCAGTCAGCTCGCCGACGGCAAGCCGCGGCTGGTCAACGTGTTCGCGAGCTGGTGCATCCCGTGCCGCGCCGAGGCGCCGCAGCTCGAGGCGCTGAAGGCCGCGGGGGTGCCGATCGACGGCATCGCGATCCGCGACCGGCCCGACGATGTCGCGATGTTCCTGCGCGAATATGGCAATCCGTTCGACCGCATCGGGGCGGACATGCAGAGCAGCGTCCAGATCGCGCTGGGATCGTCGGGGGTGCCCGAAACCTTCCTGATCGACGGCAAGGGCATCATCCGCGAGCAGATCCAGGGCGTGATCCTGGCCGACCAGGTGCCGGAGATCGTTGCGAAGCTCGAGGCGATGAAGTGACATTGCGGCTGACCCTTCTCTGTCTGCTCGGCGCGCTGGCGCTGCCGCTGGCGGCGCAGGACCGCTTGCCGCCCGCGCCCTATGCCTATCAGCAGCTCAAGGATCCGGCGCAGGAAGCGCGCGCCAAGGCGCTGATGGAGGAATTGCGCTGCCTCGTCTGTCAGGGACAATCGATCGCCGACAGCGACGCGCCGCTGGCGGGCGACATGCGGCACGAGGTGCGGACGAAGATCGCGGCGGGCGAGAGTCCGGGCGAGATCAAGGCCTGGCTCGTCGCGCGCTATGGCAATTGGGTGAGCTATGACCCGCCGTTCGACGGCGCGACGGCATTGCTTTGGCTGGGCCCGCTGCTGTTCCTCGCGATCGGCGGATGGCTGGCGTTCGGCCGGTTCCGGCGCGGCAAGGATGATACGGAGGACGCCGCATGATCTGGCTTTGGGTCCTGCTCGCCGCGGCGCTGACGATCGGCGGCATATTCTGGCTCGGCAAGCTGCCCACGGCGGCGCGGCCGCTCGCCGGGGCGGCGGTGATGCTGGGGCTCGCGGGCTATGCGTTGCAGGGGAATCCGGCGCTGCCGGGCAAGCCCGTTGTGACGGCTGAGGAGCCCGACGGCTTTGGCGAGGCGATCACCGACCAGCGGCAGGGCATGGCCGAACGTTTTGGTCCCGCGGCGCAATGGCTCGGCATGTCCGACGGCTTCGCGCGCACGGGCAAGACCGAGCTCGCCGCGAAGACGCTCGAAAAAGGGCTGGAGAAATATCCCGACAATGTCGACCTGTGGGTCGGGCTCGGCAACGCGCTCGCCGCGCATGGCGGCGGCATGATGTCGCCCGCGGCGGCGCTCGCGTTTGACGAGGCGGCGAAGCGCGATCCGTCGCATCCGGCGCCGCCTTTCTTCGCGGGGCTCGCGCTCGCGCAGGGCGGCGACCTGAAGGGCGCCGAGGCGGTGTGGAGCGGGCTGCTCGCGCGCAGCCCCGCCGATGCGCCGTGGCGGCGCGATCTCGATGTGCGGCTGGCGCAGCTGCGGCAGGCGCTGGGGCCGCGGCTTCCTCCCGAAACCTCGGGCGAAACCCCGGCCGATGCACCGGCCGGGGACGCCGCGAATTGAAACCTGTTCCAAAGGCGCGGGCTCGTCTAAAGGCGCGCGATGACTGCTGAGTCGCAACAGGCGGGCGGGGGCGCCGCAGCTGCCCTCGAAGCCGCCGCCGACACCGGCCATTACGGCCATGGGCATGAGGGCGATGGCAAGCTGAAGCTGGCCGTCGGCGCGATCGGGGTCGTGTTCGGCGACATCGGCACCAGCCCGCTCTACGCCTTTCGCGAGACCTTTGCGGGCCACCATTCGATCGATGCCGACCGGCTGCACATCTATGGCGTGCTGAGCCTCGTCTTCTGGTCGATGATGCTCGTCGTCACCTTCAAATATGTGCTGACGATTATGAAGGCCGACAACAAGGGCGAGGGGGGCAGTCTGGCTTTGCTCGCGCTGATCAGCCGCTCGTCGGGCGAGAAGCGCTGGACCTGGCCGATCATCCTGCTCGGCGTGTTCGCGACCGCGCTCTTCTATGGCGACAGCATGATCACGCCGGCGATGTCGGTGCTCTCGGCCACCGAGGGGCTTTCCTACGTCAACAAGGGGTTCGAGCCCTATATCGTACCGATCGCGCTCGCGATCCTGATCGGGCTGTTCGCGATCCAGTCGCGCGGGACGGCGAAGGTCGGGATGCTGTTCGGGCCGATCATGCTCGCCTATTTCACGATGCTGGCGATCCTCGGGCTCATCCATATCGTCGATCATCCGGGGATCATCGTCGAAACGCTGAACCCGGTGAACGCGCTGCGCTTCTTCTATGTCGACGGTTTCACCGCCTTCATCGCGCTGGGCGCGGTCGTGCTGGCGGTGACGGGCGCCGAGGCGCTCTATGCCGATATGGGGCATTTCGGGCGCGGCCCGATCGGGCTCAGCTGGCTGACCTTCGTGCTGCCGGCGCTGATGCTCAACTATATGGGGCAGGGCGCGATGGTGCTTGAAGCCGAAATGGGCGCGCGGCTCGGCATTATCCAGGATCCCTTCTTCCTGATGATGCCCGATGCGTGGCGGGTGCCGATCGTCATCCTCGCGCTGTTCGCGACGATCATCGCGAGCCAGGCGGTGATTTCGGGCGCCTTCTCGCTGACCCAGCAGGCGATCCAGCTGGGCTTCATGCCGCGGCTGCGTGTCGAGCATACGAGCGCCTCGGCGCAGGGGCAGATCTATATCCCGATGGTCAATTGGGGGCTGATGGTGATGGTGATCATCCTCGTCCTCGGCTTCGGATCGTCGAGCAACCTCGCCGCCGCCTATGGCATCGCGGTGACGGGGGCGATGTTCATCGATACCTGCCTGCTGAGCGTCGTGCTGTTCACGCTGTGGAAATGGCCGGCGTGGAAGGCGCTGCCGATCCTCGCGGTCTTCTTCATCGTCGATATCGCCTATTTCGGTGCGAATTTGATCAAGGTCCCCGACGGCGGCTGGGTGCCGCTGGCGATCGGCCTGACGATATTCACCATGCTGACGACCTGGTCGCGCGGACGCAAGCTGATGCAGCAGGAAATGGCCGAGGGCGCGATGCCGATCCCGGTGTTCGTCAAATCGGCGGCGAACAGCGCGACGCGCGTCCCGGGGACCGCGGTGTTCATGACGTCGAGCGCCGACGGCGTGCCGCACGCGCTGCTCCACAATTTGAAGCACAACAAGGTGCTGCACGAGCGCATCATCCTGCTGACGATCAAGATCGCCGACGTTCCCTATGTGCGCGCGGAAAATCATTGCGCGCTCGACGATCTGGGGCAGGGGTTTCACCGGCTGATCCTGAATTACGGCTTCATGCAGCCGATCGACGTGCCCGCCGCGCTGGGGCGCGTCACGAGCTGCGGCGGCGAGTTCAAGATGCTCGAGACGAGCTTTTTCCTGTCGCGCCAGACTTTGATCGCGGCGAGCCAGCCGGGCATGCCGATCTGGCGCGAAAAATTGTTCGCCTGGATGCTGCGCAATTCGGAAAGTGCGATGGAATATTTCCGCCTGCCGACGAACCGCGTCGTCGAACTGGGCAGTCAGGTTGCGATCTGACGTCGCCGGCGAGGCATGGGCGCGCCCGATTAACTTTCCGACATACGCCAATAAGCGTTTGAACATTCCGGTCGGTCTTGCGATGCAAGCGGCGAACCCATGAAGGGCGCGCAGCAGATGGATGCCGATAACCGCGATGCGTTGATCCTGCCGGTTCCGCCGGAACCCTTCGCGCTGATCCTCGGACCCGCGATGCGCGGCGCATCGAGCAACGCGATCGAAACATCGCTTCGGCATATGGGATTGCAGCCCGAGCGGATCGGCGATGCGGGCACGGCCCCCGACGCGCGGATCGCCGCGCCCTGTTTTCGCATGGCGTTCGGGGCGGTGTCGGTCCTCGCCGGCCCCGCCGCCGGCGCGGCGCTCGATCTGGCCGATCCCGATCATCCGTCGACGAGCCTGCTCGCCGCCAGCCTGCCGCGCGGATGGCGCGAGAGCGGGGATTGCTGGATTTTCATTCCCGAAAGTGATCGCGCCGTATCGTCGTCGCAGACGACGCGGATGCGCGAATTCTTCAAGATGATGGTGCTGCTGATTGACCTGTTCGATGCCAGCCATCTCTTCTGGTCGCCCGCGCGGCTATGGTCCGATGCGCCGCAGTTTCGCGCCTCGATCGCCGAAATGCTGGCGAGCGGGATGCCGCCGGTGCTGCACCTGGTCGCCTTTCGCCGCAAGGATTCGGCGAGCGGCGCGAGCATCGGAACGCGCGGGCTGGCGCTTTTCGCCGGGCAGGAGCTGGAAGCGCGCATCCCGGGGGGCTGGACGGTCGCCGAAATGGTACGGCGGCTGTCGCGGCTCGCGCTCGACATGATGCTCAACGGCCCGGTCCGCACCGCGCGGACGATGCGCGGGCTGGATGCGGGTGAGTGGATCGACCTGTTGCCGCCGATGGATGGCGCGAGCCAAAGATCGACGGTGATCGTCGAATTCGGCCGCGACGGTTGATGCCGGGGCGCGGCTGGCATGGGGCGCCGCCGCCGCTGTCCGGATTTCAGCGCCACCATTTGATCCCGATCGCCTTGCTCCGACGCGCGCAGATGGCGGCGATGTTCGATCACCTCCACGGCGAAGGGTTCGCGCTCCAGAATTTCGCATCCAATGGGCTGGTGTTGCCGGCGTGCGAGCCGGCCGCGCTGCGATCGGGTCATGCGCTGCATCGCGGACCGCATCGGGGTTACAGCGATGTCGTCGCGGCGCGGGTCGAAGGGATCAGGGCGCATTTCGCGTTACAGGCGCCGGCCGACATCCGGGCAGCGCGCCGCACCGCCGTCATGCGCCTGCGGCTGTTGCAGGACACGACGCGGCGGGCGCTGACCGACGGACACGGAGGGGGGTTCTGGCTGAACCGGCGCGATCCGATGCGGTTGTTCGTCGACCGTCCCTATCTGGACGAGGCGATCGACCGGTTGTTCGGGGGGTAGATGAGGTCGGCTTTGGGCCGATTGCTGCCGTCTTTTACATTGTCATTCCCGCGAAAGCGGGGACCCAGAGCGCGGGTAAGCTGATCCCGCACTGGGTTCCCGCTTTCGCGGGAATGACGAATGTTTGGCGTGTCCGCTCACCACCCCAAAGCCGACATTCGCCGAACGGCTTGGCGAGGCGGGCTTACAACCGCACCTTCGCTTCGAGCTCACGGCGCGCCGCGAGATATTGCGCTTCGAGTTCGGCGACATATTCGGCGACCGGGCGCACCGCGGTGACGGGGCCGATGCCCTGGCCCGAACCCCAGATGTCCTTCCACGCCTTGACCTTGGTATTGCCGCCCGAACCGAAGTTCATCGTCTTCAAATCGCCTTCGGGCAGATTCTCGGGATCCATGCCGGCCGAGACGATCGACTGGCGGAGGTAATTGCCGTGGACGCCGGTAAACAGGTTCGAATAGACGATGTCGGCGGCGCGGCCCTCGACGATACCGTTCTTGTAGCCCTCATCGGCGTTGGCTTCGGCGGTCGCGATGAAAGCGCTGCCGATATAGGCGAGGTCGGCGCCGCACGCCTGCGCGGCGAGGACCGAGCGGCCATGGCCGATCGCGCCCGACAGCGCGACGGGGCCGTCGAACCATTCGCGGATTTCCTGCACCAGCGCGAAGGGCGACTGACGGCCGGCGTGGCCGCCCGCGCCCGCGGCGACGGGGATCAGACCATCGGCGCCCTTTTCGACCGCCTTGCGCGCGAAGCGGTCGTCGATGACGTCGTGGAGCGTGATGCCGCCCCAGCCGTGCACCGCCTGATTGAGTTCCTCGCGCGCGCCGAGCGAGGTGATGGTGATCGGGACTTTCCACTTGGCGCAGGTCGCGATGTCGGCCTCGAGCCGGTCGTTCGATTTATGGACGATCTGGTTGACCGCATAGGGCGCCGACAGCCGGTCGGGATTGTCGCGGTCCCACGCGGCGAGTTCCTCGGTGATCTGATGCAGCCATTCGTCGAGGAGCGACTGCGGCCGCGCGTTGAGCGCCGGGAAACTGCCGACCACGCCCGCCTTGCACTGCGCGATGACGAGGTCGGGACCCGATACGATGAACAATGGCGATCCGATGACGGGCAGGCGCAGGCGGTCGAAAATCGGGGGAAGGGCCATGAATCAGTCTCTCCGGTTGCCAATTGAAACTGACCTTAACGTAAACGGAAAGCTGTGCAAGATATTCAATCGAACGGGGGACCCTTGAGTTCGACGATATTGCCTTCGGGGTCGCTGATGTAGATCGACGGGCCTTCGCCTTCGGCGCCGTAACGCGGGCCGGCCTGTTCGATCGCGACGTTGTGGTGCGCGAGGTGGGAGCGGATGGCCGGCTCGTCGAACGGCGCGATCGCGATCGCGAAATGGTCGAGGTTGCGGCCTTCGCGCCCCGGCGCCGCGCCGCCCATCGCGCCCAGCTTGCCGTCGATGGTGACGAGATCGATCAGCGAATCGCCCGCGCGCAGTTGATAGAGGCCGATTTCGGCCTGCACGCGCTCGTCGGTGCAGCCGAGAACTTCGCGGTAAAAGGCCACCATGCGGTCGAGATCGACGACGCGAAGGACCACATGGTCGATCGCGCGAAGGGTGAAGGGAGGTGTGTTCATCGCGGTCGCTCCTCGCATGTTCTGTGAGCGGACGTCCTAACTTGTGCGTGCCCTCGCTGTCCATCGAGCGGAGACGGGGGTTGGTCCGGTGGCGGTTGCCCTCGACCGCGGGGCGCGACATTATCGGGCGATGCGGTTGCTCCAGCCCAGCCAGTTGCCCGCCGCGGCCGAAATCGCGCGCCACTATCATCGCGAACCCTATGCGACGGTCGTGCTGACCGGCGCATATGAGGAAGCCGGCGATGTCGGGCGGATGGCGGCGCGGGCGGGCGAAGTGCTGCTCCACGCGCCCTTTTCGGCACACCGCGACCGGATTTCGGCCCAGCGGACGGTGGTGCTCGACCTGCCGCTGCCGTTCGACGGCCGCGACTGGCCGGCGCGCGCGCGGATCGCCGATCCCGACCGGATCGTTCGACTGGCGGAACGCGATCCGGTCGAGGCGGTGGCGGCGCTGCTGAGCGACCTAGCACCCACGCTGGCGGCCGAGGAAGAGGACTTGCCCGACCAGTTGTCGGCCGCTTTGCGCACGTCGGCATCGCCGCGCATCGGCGAATGGGCGGCGGCGCGCGGCCGCTCGCGCGAGCATGTCGCGCGCAGTTTCGAAAAGCTCTATGGCGTCACGCCCGCCGCTTATCGCGCCGATTGCCAGGCGAAACGCGCGTGGCGGATGATCGTCGGGAGTGGCGACGGCCTTGCCGGGATCGCGGTTGAGGCGGGCTACGCGGACCAAGCGCATATGACGCGGGCGGTGACGGGGCTGACCGGGATGTCGCCGCGGCGCTGGCGGGTAGCGGTGCGCTGAGCCGATGAAAGTGAGGCAACTACCGGTCGTTAGTCGTCGCAAGTCACATTTGTTCAAGAAGGGGTAGGGCCCGCGCGTTAGACTGCCGGCATGACCAGCCTCTCTCCCGCCTCGCCGCGCCCCACTGTGGCGCTTTCCGGCTTCCGTTTCCGCCTCTGGCCGATCCTCTTCGCCGCGCTGCTCATGGAAGGGCTGCTCGAACTCGGGCGTGTTCCCGCGCGCGCGATCTACCGGGCTGGCGAAACGCTGTGGACCGATCATGTCTCGGTATTCCTGCTCTTTGCCATCGCCTTTCAGGCCCTGCTTGGCCTCGTCGCGATCCTGATCATGCGCCGGTTGCTTCCCGCTGCCGACGATCATCTGCGCTGGCCGTCGGGGCGCAGCTATGCCGGGCTCGCCTTTCTGATCGGGATCGCAATGGGGTTGGTGATGCTCGTCGCCGATTATTGGCCCGCAATTGCGGCGCAGACCGCGCCCGATATGAGCTATTCGAAATATCCGCTCGATTCGGCGGGCTATCTGCTCGGGATGATTACCACGGGGCTGGCGGAGGAGACGATCTTTCGTGGGCTGCTGGTCGGCATGCTCGTGGTGCTCGTCCCGGGGCGGCTGCGGATCGGGGCGCTCGATCTGCCCGTCGCGGCCTATATCGTCGCGCTGATGTTCGGGGTGGCGCACTGGAAATCCTTCACCGTCGATCCCTTTTACCAGGCGATGGCGCAGCAGATTTACGCTTTTGCCTGGGGCCTCATCTACGTCTGGCTGATGGAGCGGTCGCGGAGCCTGCTCGCGCCGATGGTCGCGCACGGGATGGGGAATTTTACCGAAGTGGCGATCGTGATCGCACTCAATGCGATGTGGGTCTGACACGACAAGGGCGGCCGCGGGGCCGCCCTTGCGTCGTTTCGGCGATGATTAGGCAGCGATAGGGCGCCAGCTGGCCCTGACCGCGAAATATCCGAAGAGGATCGCGGCGAGCAGGAGCGCGCGCTGGGCCGCGGCGAACGGCGGTTCGGTGCCGTTGGGGGCGAGTGCGTTGAGCGCGGGGACCTTGAGGAACGACTGCACGACGAGCACGAAGAGGTTGAGGTAGAGCGCGGCGGTGGCGCTGACCGCATAGACGGTGGCGGCGCGGCCGGCGAGCTTGCGGCCGTAATAGGCTACGAATGCGAAGATGAGGATCAGCGTCGAGAGGATGCCGGTGCCGAGGGCGGGGGTGAAGGCGACTATCGGGAAGAGGAAGCCGGTGAGGCTGGTGAAGAGTGTCGCCCACAGGAAGATATGGGTGGTGCGGCGGAGGAGGCGCCCGCGCGCGAACGCGGGGAGGGCGATGAGGCCCGCGCCGATGCCGATCAGGCTGATCGCGACATGGAGCGCGGTGAACTGCGGGATGGTGAGGCCGAGGATCATGGTTTTACTCCCTGTTGGGGGCGACGACTGACCGTCGCCCCGCATGTCCGGATCAGCTATTGATGAAATCGAGGAGGTCGGCGTTGAAGCGGTCCTGCTCGGTGACGGTGAGGCCATGGGCGCCGCCTTCGTAGACTTTGAGCACCGCCTGTTTGACGATCTGGACCGTCGAGAGCGCCGCGGCGCCGATCGGCACGATCTGGTCGTCGTCGCCGTGAAGGACGAGCGTGGGCTTGTCGAACTTCTTGAGGTCCTCGTTGAAGTCGCTTTCCGAAAAAGCGCGGATGCTGTCGAGCAGGCCCTTGAGACCGCCGTTCATGCCCTGCCGCACGAATTCGTCGCGCACCGCTTCCGAAACCGCCGCGCCGTCGCGATTATAGCCGTAGAAGGGCAGCGTCAGGTCCTTGAAGAATTGCGGGCGGTTGTCGAAGGTGCCCTTGCGGATGCCGTCGAAGACATCGATCGGGAGGCCGCCGGGATTGGCTTCGGTCTTGAGCATCAGCGGGGGCACCGCGCCGATCAGCGCGACCTTGGCGACGCGCGCGGTGCCGTGGCGGCCGATGTAGCGGGTAACTTCGCCGCCGCCGGTCGAGTGGCCGACGAGGATGACGTCCTTCAGGTCGAGCTGTTCGATCAGTTCGGCGAGGTCATCGGCATATTGGTCCATAGTGTTGTTGTCCCAGACCTGATCCGAGCGGCCGTGGCCGCGGCGGTCGTGGGCGATGGTGCGGAAGCCCCGGTTGGCGAAAAAGACCATCTGGGCGTCCCAGGCGTCGGCCGACAGCGGCCAGCCGTGCGAGAAGAGGATCGGCTGCGCGTCCTTCGGACCCCAGTCCTTGAAGAAAATGTTCGTGCCGTCCTTGGTGGTGATGGTGGTCATGCTATGGTTCCTTTCCGTCTGGAGGGCGGGGTGTCCGTCCCGGTGAAACAACAGATACGGCGATGCGCGCTTGCTCGGGATTGGCGGACGCGACATTATCCGGGCCGATTCCGACAAAGGAGCCACCATGCCGAAGCTGAAGGTGCCGGACGCAGCCCATGGGCCGCTGATCGAGGTCGGGATGATGACCTATCCCGATTGTCAGATGGGCATGGTGCACGGGATCACCGACCTGTTCGACGTCGCGGGGCGCTTTGCGGTGGATCATGGCCGGCGTCCGCTCCGCGTCAGCCACTGGCATTTGCAGGAGGGCGGCGGCTTCGCGCGCTGGTACGACAGCCATCCCGATGAAGCGGCGGGCAATTCACCCGCGGTGCTGATCGCGCCGGGCAGCCTGCACAAGCTGCTCGAGCCGGGCGAGGTCGAACCCTATGCGCGCTGGCTGCTCAACCGGCACGCGCAGGGCACGGTGCTCGCGTCGAATTGCGGCGGCGCCTTTGCGCTCGCGGCGACGGGGTTGCTCGCGGGGCGGCCGGCGACGACGCACTGGTTCTTCGCCGAGGAGTTCCGGAGCCGTTTTCCTGACGTGCGGATGGAGGCCGACCGGATGGTGGTCGACGACGGCGACATCGTCACCGCCGGCGGGCTGATGGCGTGGACCGACCTGGGGCTGCGCATCGTCGAGCGGCTGCTCGGCCCGACGGTGATGATGGAAACCGCGCGCTTCCTGCTGATCGACCCGTCGGGGCGCGAGCAGAAACATTATGCGAGCTTCGCGCCGAGGCTGACGCATGGCGACGAGGCGATATTGAAGGTGCAGCATTGGTTGCAGGCCAAGGGTGTCGGGCCCGTCGCTGTGCCCGAGATGGCGCGCGAGGCGGGGATGGAGGAGCGCACGTTCCAGCGCCGGTTCAAGGCGGCGACGGGGATGACGCCGGTCGAATATGTCCAGCATCTGCGCGTCGGCAAGGCGCGCGAGCTGCTCGAGTTCACCAAGCGGACGGTCGACCAGATCGCGTGGAGCGTCGGTTACGAGGATGCGGCGGCGTTCCGCAAATTGTTCCACCGCCTGATCGGCCTGTCGCCGAACGAGTATCGGCAGCGTTTTTCGACGCCGCGGTCGCTGGCGGAGGTCGCTTGAAATTATTTCTCCGGCTCGTGTCGATTTGGCGACGGCTCGTTCGTCGTCAGGACAGGAGCCGCTGTTGGCCCGATCAAAAGGAGACGAAAAATGCGTGTGATGGTTTTCGTGAAAGCGACCGAGGACAGCGAAAAGGGCCTGCCGCCGACCGAGGAAATGACCGAAATGTTCGAGGCGATGGGCAAGTATAACGAGGAGCTCGTCAATGCCGGCGTCATGGTCGACGGCGACGGACTCAAGCCCTCTTCCGCAGGCAAGCGCATCGCGTTCGACGGCGCGAGCCGCACCGTGATCGACGGGCCGTTCGCCGAGGCGCGTGAGCTGGTCGCGGGCTATTGGGTCTGGGAGGTCAAGGATATGGACGAGGCGGTCGCCTGGGCGAAACGCTGCCCGAATCCGATGCCGGGACCGAGCGAACTCGAAATCCGTCCCTTCTATGAAATGGAAGATTTCGGCGACGCGTTGACCCCCGAACTCGCCGAACGCGAGCAGCAACTGCGCGACAGGCTCAGCGGCGAATAATCGATGCCGGTCGCCATGCTTGCCTCCCCGGCTCCCTTGCCCGAGAAGGCAGGCATGGCGAAGGACGAGACCCGCGACCAAACCCATAGGGCGATCGAGGCGGTGTTCCGGATCGAGCGGGCGCGGCTGCTCGCATCGCTCGCCCGGATGACGCGCGACGTCGACCGGGCCGAGGAACTGGCGCAGGACGCACTGCTGATTGCGTTGACCGAATGGCCGAAGACCGGCGTGCCCGACCGGCCGGGCGCCTGGCTGACCGCGGCGGCGAAGCGGCGGCTGATCGACGGCGTCCGGCACGATGCGATGCGCTCGCGAAAACAGGCCGAAATCGGCCGCGAGCTCGACGAGGAACAGGATATGCGCGTGGAAGCCGCAGAGGCGGCGCTCGACGATCCGCTGGGCGACGAATTGCTCGGATTGATCTTTGCCGCCTGCCATCCCGTGATTTCACCCGAGGCGCGCGCCGCGCTGACGCTGCGGCTGGTCGGCGGACTGACGGTCGAGGAAATCGCGCGGGCCTTCCTGTCGAATGAGGCGGCAATCGCGGCGCGGATCACGCGCGCCAAGAAGGCGATCGCCAAGGCGGGCTTGGCGTTCGAGGTGCCGCGCGGTGCCGAACTTCAGACCCGGCTCGGGTCGGTGCTCGAGGTCGTCTATCTGATCTTCAACGAAGGCTATGCCGCGACGGCGGGGCCGTCGCTCGTCCGCCCGCCGCTTTGCGCCGAGGCACAGCGGCTGGCGCGCATCCTGGCCGGGTTGATGCCCGAACAGCCCGAGGTGCTGGGGCTGCTCGCGCTGGTCGAGATTCAGGCGTCGCGACTGTCGGCGCGCGCCGGGTCCGACGGGCGTTTCGTGCCGCTGACGCAGCAGAATCGCGCGCGCTGGGATCAGCTGCTGATCCGCCGCGGGCTGAATGCGCTCGATCGGGCGGCGGCGCTGGGCGGCGCCGACGGGCCCTATGCGCTGCAGGCGGCGCTCGCGGCGTGCCATGCGCGGGCGCGCACCGCGGAAGCGACCGACTGGCGGCGTATCGCCGGCCTCTACGACCGGCTGGGGCAGGTGATGCCGTCGCCGGTGGTCGAACTGAACCGCGCGGTGGCGCACAGCATGGCATTCGGACCCGAGGCCGGGCTGCGGCTGGTCGACCAGATCGCCGACGCGGCGACGCTGCGCAACTATGCGCCGCTTCCCGCCGCGCGGGGTGATTTCCTGTTCCGCGCCGGGCGCCGCGACGAGGCGAAGGCGGCGTTCGAGGCCGCCGCGGCGCTGACCGCGAACGAGCGCGAGCGCGATTTCCTGCTGGACCGCGCGGCGGCGTGCGGCAAATGACCGGCATGCGCGTCGAGACGATCGGAAGCGAGGCGCAGCCGCTGGTCATACTCGACGATTTCGCGCCCGACCCCGATGCGCTGCGTCAGTTTGCCGCGGCCGCGGACTTCGCCCCGGCGCTCAACCATTATCCCGGGGTGCGCGCGACGCTGCCCGAGAATTATCTGGCAACGCAGCTTCCCGTGATCGCCGCGGCTGCGGCCGCCTTCGGGCGGCAAGGGCCGCTGCACGTCGTCGATGCGAGCTTTTCGATCGTGTCGACCCCGCCCGGCGAGCTGACGATCCCGCAGCGGCTGCCGCATGTCGACGCCTTTACCGAGGACCGCATCGCGCTTGTCCATTATCTGTCGCCCGAAGGCGGCGACGGCACCGCCTTCTTCCGCCACCGCGCGACGGGTTTCGAGACGGTGACCGAGGGGCGGCGCGATCTTTTCTTCCGTCACCTCGATACCGAGATACGCCATGGCGGGACGCCGCCGCCCGGATATATGCTCGGCGACACGCCGCTGTTCGAATGCGTCCGGACCGAGCCGGCGCGCTACAATCGCGCCTTGCTCTATCGCAGCTGGAACCTGCACAGCGGGGCGATTTCGGCGGTGAGCGCGTTGACAGCGGATCCGGTTGCCGGGCGGCTGACGGTGACGGCTTTCGTGTCGGTCGGCTGATCGGTGCCCGCCGGCGCGACGGACTATTGGGTCGTCGATTAGCGGCCGCCCCGCCATCAATCGAGCGCCTTTCCCATGCGGACCAGCGGCACGACGACCCCGTTCGGCCCGGGCGCCTCGACATGTTCGATCGGGACATAGCCGCACGCGCGGTAGAGCGGCTCGCCCGACAGCGTCGCCATCATCTCGGCGCGGCGGAAGCCCGCGGCGCGCGCCGCATCCTCGCACAGGCTCATCACCATGCGGCCGACGCCGCGCCGTGCGAAGCCGGGGTGGGTATACATGGCGCGGATGCGCGCGGCGTCGATGGCGGGGTCGAGCGGGGCGGGGTCGCGCAGATCGGCGCTATGGTCGCCGCCATAGAGCGTCGCACGGTGCGACCAGCCGCCGCAGCCGGCGATACGGCCCTCTTTCTCGACGATGAAATAGGTGCCGTCGGCGATCAGCTGGGTGTCGAGCCCCATGACGGCGTGGCTCGCCGCGATCTGTTCGGCGGAGAGGAAGCCCTTTTGCAGTTCGGCGATGGCGATCGCCATCACCTCGCGCAAGGCGCCCAGGTCGGCGGCGGTAGCGAGGCGGTGGGCCAGCATCGCTTTGGCTATAGCGGGTGGGCCGATTCAGGAAGCGGCGGCGGCGCGGAGCTTTGCGACCGCCTCTTCGCGCTCGGCGCGCGCGGTTTCGGCGCGTTCGAGCTTGTCGGCCATCGCTTGCCATGCGGCGGCGGCGCGCAAATTGCGGTCGCGGACCTGCCCCAGCGCGGTTTCCGCGGCTGCGGCGTCGCACTGGGCGGCCTGGGCCAGATAGAATTCGCGGGTGGCGGACATTGCAAGCGGGCCTTTCGGTTTCAGTCGGTCGACTGGGGTCAGTCGACCATATCGGCGATCAGGCGGCGCAGTTCGCGACGCGACAGCGTCGGCGAACGGCGGCGCGGTGCCGGGGGAAGGGTGATCGCCTTGCCGGCGAGCGAGAGTCCCGCGAGGCGCGGGATAATCGATTGATTGGTAAACATATTCATCATCTTTATTTTTGATTGCAAATCATTGTTGTCATTGTCGTTGTCGTTCAGGGTCGGCGCCATGGCGCCGGCCCCACGGGCCCGGGTCAGCGCCGCTGGCGCTGGCCGGGACCGACCGGCGCGCCCCCGCGTTCGCGGTAGACGAGGCGGCCCTTGGTCAGGTCATAGGGCGTCATTTCGACGCGCACGGCGTCGCCGACGACCGACCGGATGCGGAAACGCCGCATCCGGCCTGCCGTATAGACGATCACCCGATGACCATTTTCGAGCACGACGCCGAAGCGACCGTCGGGCAGGATCTCGTCGATCTGCCCCTCGAAGGTCATCAGTTCCTCTTTGGCCAATAATCAGGCCGACTGGAGGTTGATCGCCGAAACCTTGCCATTGCGGCCGGTTTCGAGGTCATAGGAGACGCGCTGTTCCTTGTGGAGCGTGTCCATGCCCGCGGCCTGGACCGCGGTGATGTGGACGAAGCTGTCGCCCGAGCCGTCTTCATTTTCGATGAAGCCGTAACCCTTGTCGCTGTTGAAGAATTTTACGGTGCCGATGGCCATGAGAGTGTTTCCTTTCACGAGAAACGGGAATCCACCGGCAAAAGCACCGGCGGAGCTGGTAGCGTGTGAAGGGAAGATAGTACCCCGAAGGGCCGTAAATTTCCGTCGCAGGCGACGATAGCTTGGCGAATATGGCGGTTTTTCCCAAAAAGTCAAGATTGGAGGATTTTCGAGCATCCAAACCTTTGTCATGCCCGCGAAAGCGGGGACCCAGATGCGACGTTTCCTTACAGCGCTGCCGCGCTGTTTAGCTTGTTTCGCTGGGTCCCCGCTTCCGCGGGGATGACAGGGTGGGGAGGGCGTCAGCCGCTCGCACCTTTCCGTGCCTTCAGTCCGCAATCGGGCGCCGGATCGTTCGCGGGTTCGGGCATGCCGAAGAAGGCGCGGCGCGCGGCTTCGCCGGCGAGGCGCAAGGGGGTGGCCTGGGCATCGCGGAGCAGCGCGTAGAGGTCGAGCTCGTCGTCGTCGAGCGCGCGGGCATAGGCGGGGTCGCCGAACTGGCCCTCCTCATGGCCGTAAAAACCGTCGGGCGGCGGGAAGTCGGTGCGCCAGTCGCCGGCGCGGTCGTCGAACCAGACGGTCATCGCGGCGGCGGCCTGTTCGGGGGTTTCGGCGTCTTCGCGATCACCATCGAAATCGTCGGAAAACTGCGGAACTTCACTCGCGATCGCGCTGTCCTGCCCGGGAGCGGCGAGCGGATTCGCCCGATCGTCGCGCGCGGCGAGCCAGAGGGCGAGGGCGGCGGCGAGGCCCTCGGGATGGCGATCCGGCTGGTCCTCCGTCCGCTCCGCGTCGTGCGCGGCGGCCGCGGCGTCGAAAAGCGACAGGAAACCCGGCCAGTCGCCGGCGATGATCTGCGCGAGCATATCCTCGCCGGCGAGCGCGCGCGTTTCGGCCATGCGGTCGAGCCGCGCGAGCATCGCGAGGCCGAGCCGCGCGTCGAGGCGGCGGCGCCTGGCATAGCTGCGGCCGTCCTCGCGCATCAGCTCGGCGGTCTCCTCATGCCCCCAGATCGCGCGGTCGAGCAGCTCGTCGGCGAGCCGCGCCCGCGCGATCAGCACCGCCGCGCCGCAGCCGAGCTTGAACGCGGCGCCCTCGGGCCGCTGGCGAAGCTGATAGACCGCGCCGGTCGACATGCTCACCCGCTGGGCGGCGAGCTTCACCGACCCGGTGGCGGCGAGATGCTCGAGAAACGCGCGCTGGAGCACGAGGGTCCAGTGATAGCTGGCGGGTGCGGGGATATCGGCGGGGTTTTGGGAGACGTCCATCGATTCGTCCTTTCGGTTGGGTGAAACCGATAGAATGAACCATATGGGTGAAATGTAGGAAAGGGGTTTTTCCGTTTGATCCCCTGCGTTGGCGTTTAGGCCCGCGCACTCCTATTCATTTGTGAGGCAATCAGATCAGCCAACTCATCGGATTGATTTTCCTCGAATACTCTTGGCTCTAGCGCACTGGCCTTGAGTAGCTCGATTGCCCGGCTGTAATCCTTTTTAAGCTCGGCGTGCGCCGGAGCGCCCACGATGAAGTAGGGTTGTATATGTTCATCAGATTTCGACAGGCCGGTCATATGCCCCGACCACCTTGCTGCCTTCTCACGGATTCCTTCAGACGTGCTGAGGTCAAACGAAAGCGGCTGATAGCAATGCCACACGCCATTTTTCCACGCGTTGACGAATTCTACCTCATCAACGGGCGAGGTGATCGTTTTCGGATGCAATCGATCGATCAAGTTTCGAGCGGACAGAATCTCTTTTACAGGCTGCCAAACGGCGGCGTCATCGCGGCCCGACTTGTTCTCTTCGTCATACTGGGAGACGAACCGGTCGTATATAATCTGAAGAGCTTTGGTCGGATCATCGGTCAAGCCGGTGCGAAGAGGGCTCCACACATAGCTGCTGTCATCAACGGGAAGAACCGAGCTAGCGATAGCCAACGCATCCTTCAGGTCATCACCAAAAAGATACTGTTCTTTCAGTTGTTTGCGCTTACGATCGATGGCGCGCTCGATTGCGCCCAAGGCCTGCGTGACCTCGGCTTTCTGAATGCCGGGAAAGGCTTTGCCAAGTCTGCCGAGCGTCTTGCGCATCTTTGCGCCCAGAAAACGAGTTTCCGGGGCGTAAAGGATTACGCCGACGTTGAGGAATTCGCCCGATAACGGATCATGCCGATATCGCAGCAGCACATATGAATATGGATTGCGGATGGTCATCGCAAAGTCCGTTCGATTTCTACGAGGCAGTCGTCGATTCTATCACGCACAGTCTTAACGTGAGTTATCGCGTCAGTCATCGCGGCCGCTGCTGCCGACCATTCAATAGGAATGCAAGCCTCAAAGTCGGCTAGGCGGTCGTCGGCGATATCGGCCCACGGTGTCCGTAGCGCCGCGAAGTCTAGCGCCCTATTGCCCTTTAGCAATGGGCCAAGGATATGCTGGTTGGCGTTGGTGAGATGAGACAGGTTTCCCAGCTCCCAAGGGGCTACACGAGGAAACAGCTTCATTCGAAGTCCAAAGCAAAGTTCGTGATCGATAATTCTGAGATCGGGGCCACGTACCAACAGATTCGGTTTGACGTCTCTTCTGTCGGCGTTGCCGGTAAACGCGTCAAAGGCGAAAATTGAAAGGGCGGTCGCGCGACGGTCCGACAAAATGGTGTCGCCATCGGACCACAGCTTCCAGCCTTTGCCAGCACCCTTTGACCCGAAAGCCAAAGGGCAGCTCTGCTGAAGCACTGCTCGGAGGCTGTCGTCTGGAATTGTTGCTATCCATTCAGGGGTCATGCTGACAATGAGGGGCTCGCAAACTGGAAGGCCCAGCTCGCCGGCGATCATCGCTGCAAGAAGCTCGTTGGAGAGGCCTTCAAATCCAAGTTCGGGTCGACCGGACGGCTTAAGGTATAGATCGAGTAACTCGCCTTCTCCGTCGACGCCCGTCACCTGTAACGGTTCGTTCCGGCCGCCGGCCGCTAAGCCAAGATACTCGAGAGCTTCGATATGTCTGATCATGTTGCCCCTTACGGGCTTAATTACCTTGATATACGAAGCTGTCGAGCACTTTGCTTGAAACTAGATTTAAGCCCCGTTCGCGGCGCTAAGGATCGCCCGCACGCTCGCCGTAGCAACGTCGGTATCCAGCCCGCACCCAAACAGGCTTTTCCCGTCCGCGGTGCGGCACTCCACGTAAGCCGCGGCCTGCACATTGCTGCCCTGGCCGATCGCGTGCTCGCTATAGTCGACGATGTCCATCACGGGGCCGCCGCTTTCGGCGAGCGCGGCGATGACGCTCGACATCAGGCCGTTGCCGCGGCCGCTGACGCTGCGCGGGGTGCCGTCGATGGTGAGCTTGCCGGCGAAGATGCGGTCGCTTCCTGCATGGCTTTCCGACCAGTCGACGAGTTGGAAGCGTTTGGCTTCGGTGGTCAGATATTGGCGCTCGAAGGCGTGCCAGATATCCTCGGCGCCGAGTTCGCGGCTCGTGCTGTCGGCGACCGCCTGCACGACATGGCTGAAGCTCGCCTGCATTTTCTTGGGGAGTTTCAGGCCCTTGTCCTGTTCCAGCACCCAGGCGACGCCGCCCTTGCCCGACTGGCTGTTGACGCGGATCACCGCTTCGTAGCTGCGGCCGAGGTCGGCGGGGTCGATGGGCAGATACGGGACTTCCCAGCGCTGATCATTCTGGCGCTCGCGCGCGGCGAAGCCTTTCTTGATCGCGTCCTGATGGCTGCCCGAAAAGGCGGTGTAGACGAGCTCGCCGCCATAGGGGTGGCGCGGGTGGACGGGCAAATTGTTGCAATATTCGACCGTCTGGATGACCTCGTCGATGTTCGAGAAGTCGAGCATTGGGTCGACGCCCTGCGTGTACATGTTGAGCGCGACGGTGACGAGGCAGGTGTTGCCGGTGCGCTCGCCATTGCCGAACAGGCAGCCCTCGACGCGGTCGGCGCCCGCGAGCAGGCCGAGCTCGGCCGCCGCGACGCCGGTGCCGCGGTCGTTGTGGGTGTGCAGGCTGATGATCGCGCGGTCGCGGTTGGGGAGGTTCTTGCAGAAATATTCGATCTGGTCGGCGTAGATGTTCGCCGTCGAGGCCTCGACCGTCGCGGGGAGGTTGAGGATGATCGGCTTGTCCGCGGTCGGCTGGAGGATATCCATCACCGCCTCGCACACCTCGATGCTGAAATCGATTTCGGCGGTCGAGAAGGTTTCGGGGCTGTATTCGAAGCGCCAGTCGGTGCCGGGCAGGCGCGCGGCGTTGTCGCGCAGCTGCTTCGCGCCGTCGATCGCGATGCCCTTGATCTCGTCCATCTCCATGCCGAAGACGATCTTGCGCCACGCGGGGCTGACCGCGTTATAGACGTGGACGATCGCGGTCTTCGCGCCCGCGAGGCTGTCGAAGCTGGTGCGGATGAGGTCGGCGCGGCTTTGCGTCAGCACCTGCGGGGTGACGTCTTCGGGGATGCGGCCATCGCGGACGAGGCCGGAGATGAAGTCGAACTCGGTCGCGCCGGCGCTGGGGAAGCCGACTTCGATTTCTTTGAGGCCGATGCGGACGAGCAGGTCGAAGAAGCGCGCCTTTTTCTCGGCATCCATCGGGTCGATCAGCGCCTGATTGCCGTCGCGCATGTCGGTGGAGAGCCAGATCGGCGCGCTCGTGGTGACGCGGGCGGGCCATTCGCGGTTCGTGAGCGGAACCTGCGGGAAGGCGGAATATTTCGCGGACGGGTCGCGGAGCATGGTCATGGGGTTTGAACTTCTTCTGGTGGTTGCGAGTGCTTGTCGATCGGACCCTTGAGCGGGTGGCCGCGACTAGCGCGCAGCCAGTGTCACGCCCAAGGGCGTGTAAGTCGCAGAAGAAGAAGGGCGTTGCCGCGCATGGGCGCTCTAGTGATGCAAAATGTCGTGCTTGGCAAGGGGGGAGCGCGAAAATTGCGTCGCGGGAAGGCTCAGCCCGTCACCCACTCGACCTTCGGATCGGTGAAATCGACGACGCCGGCGAGTTCGCGGACATTCGGATAGCCATAGCCGACGAGGTTGATGAAGGTCTGGATATTGAGCGCGAGCGCGGCGCGTTTGAGCGGCACGGGGCTCTGGTGGTTCGAGAAATTATTGTTGCAATAGATGAGGATGGGGCGGTCGGGATTGGCGCCGATCACCGCGGCGAGGCTTGTCGCCGTGAAGTCGGTGAGCGGGAGGTTGACCGCGCCCCGGATGTGGCCGCGCTGGAAGGCGTCCTTCGAGCGGGCGTCGAGGAGGAGGGCTTCGGGCTTCGCGGCCTCGGCCTTGAAGGCGTCGAAGGCGATGAGGCGCTGCGCGCGTTCGGGGGCGACGCTGGCGGTCAGCGCCAGGAAGGCGGGATAGTCGATCTGGGGGTTCGCCTGCGCGAGGGCGGGCGTGGTGGTGAGGGTGAGGGCTAGAAGCAGGCTGCGCATGATGATCCTCCCTTGAAGGAGGGATCATGCGCGCACCTTTCTGGCTCGGCGATGAACGCGCCTTACTGCTTTTCGAAGGCGGCGTGGATTTCGAGTTCGACGGCGTCGCTGACGTAGGGGATGCCCATCGAGACGCCGAAGTCGCTGCGCTTGATCGTGGTTTCGGCCTCGAAGCCCACGGTTTCCTTCTTGTTCATGCCGACGCCCGCGCCGTGGAAATCGACGTCGAGGGTGACGGGCCTGGTCACGCCGTTGAGCGTGAGATTGCCGGTGACTTTGGCTTCGTCGCCGTCGAGCACAACGCTGGTCGAGACGAATTTGGCGTCGGCGGGGTTGGCGCCGAAGAAGTCGGCCTTGCCGCCGTCCTTGCCGGCGCGCAGCAGGTGGCTCGTCAGGCCGGCGCTGGCGGTCGTGACCTTGGCGACGGGGATCGTCACGTCGACCTTGGCGGCCGCGGGGTTGGCGGGGTCGATGACCAGCGTGCCGGTCACGTCGCCGAAGATGCCGGTATATTTGCTGAAGCCGAGATGGTCGACTTCCCAGACGACCATCGTGTGGCCGGGGTCGGCGGCATAGGTGCCCGCGGTGACGCGCGATTTGTCGGGGGCGCCGGGGGCGGAGCCGCCCTGCGCGAGGACGATCGGGGTGGCGACGGCGGCGATGAGGGCGATAGCGGCGAGGGGGGCAATGCGGCGCATGGGCGATCTCCTGTTGGGACGGCGGAGGCTAGGCGAAGGCGGTGGACGACGTCAACAAGCGGCGGAGAAACGCAGCGTTTCTTTGATCAGGGCGCGCGGCGCGCTTCGAACCAGTCGCGCAGCGCCGCAGCGGCGCAGCCGCTGAAGCCGTAGCTGCCGACGGGCGAGCAGCTGTTCGGGCGGCTGGCGCGCGCGACATTTTCATAGCCTTCGACCTTCGAGGCCCAACTGCCGCCGCCGACGGCCTCTTCCTCCTTCAATTCCTCGCGCAATTCCTGGGGCACGCGATAGCGTTCGCTTTCGGGCCGCTGCGCGCAGACGACGATCTCGCCCTCCTGCGCTTCGGGGCAGGGCTCGTCGCCATAGGTATAGAGAACCGAGGTGCGCTCGGGCGGCGTGCTCGACTGCGCGAGGCTGCCGTCATCCTGTTGCGCGAGCGCCGGCGCGGTAAAGGCGAGCGCCGCGAGGAGGGGGAGGAGGCCGGTTTTTTTCTTCGTCACAATCGCGTTCCCAGACCCCGGTCCCCTGCATGGCAGATGAAGCGCCGCAGATGAACCTAAGCCGAACTGTCGCCGTAACCTGTTGCGCTTTCGGTGCGAATTGGGTGGCGACGGAGGCCGGCGGGGCCGATGCGACCAAGATGGAGATAGATCATGAAAAACCAAGCCCTGTTCGCGCTGCTCGCCGCGGTGCTCGCGCCGCTGTCGGTCGCGGCTTTCACGCCGGAGGCCTATGCCAAGCCGGTCTATGTCGGTGTTGACGGTGGCAACATCGCGGTGAGCGGTTATGATGCGGTGAGCTATTTCGAGGGCGACGGTGTGCCGGTGAAGGGCGACGCCGCCTTTGCCGTCGAGCATGACGGCGCGATCTATCATTTCGCGAGCGCCGGACATGCGGCGAAATTCCGCGCCGACCCGGCGGCGTTCATGCCGCGATATGGCGGGCATTGCGCGTGGGCGATGTCGCGCGGCTATCTCGCGACGGGCGATCCGCTGGCCTATGCGATCGTCGACGGCAAGCTTTACCTGAACTTCAACCAGGAGGTGAAGGCGAAGTGGGATATGGACCGGGCGGGCCATATCGCGGCGGCAGAGAAGAATTGGGCGGCGATGCCCGACGATGCCAAATTCGGCGAGTGAGAGCGACGGGGGCCGGGGAGCGCCTTCGATCCCCCCGGTTCCCTTCCATCGATCCGCGAACGAAAAAATTTCGATTGTGCGGCACGGCCTTATCGCCGTGTCGTGCAGGACCCCCGACGACCTGCGCAACTTTCGCGGGGCCCGCGAGTATTCATGTCCCAGAAAGGGCCACGTCAGCAGGCGGGCCCTTGCTGCGGGGGCAGCTGGGTTCAATTGAAGGAGTAGGATATGGGTGCCGTTTCGAAGAGTTCAGGCGCAATGCTGATGCTGGCGATGCTCGCCGCACCGGCGACGGGCGGCCTGACCGCGCAGGCGCAAGAGCAGGCGCAAGAGACGTCCGATAGCGAAGTGATGACGACCGTTTACGGTCAGCTGCCTTCGCCCGATCAGATGACCAAGGGACCGAAGGTCGAAGGCATCATCTCCGCGCGCAGCGACGGCCGGATGCAGGTGACGACCGCCGACGGCAACAACACGGCGATCGCGATCGCCGACTATACCAAGATCAAGAGCAGCGGCGGCTTTCTGGGCCTCGACCGCGACAAGCTCGCGGCGAATTCGCTGCTCAACGGCCTGCCGGTCGAGGTCGACACCCTGCAATGGGATGGCGGCCTGGTGGCGAACGAGGTCAACCTCAAGAGCAAGGACCTGCGCACCGCGTCGATGATCCACACCGGCACCGACCAGCGTTTCGCGCAGCAGACGGCGGCGACCGAGGCGCTTCGCGGCCGCGTGGGCGACATCGACCAGTATAATGTCAAAGCCACGACGAACGTGAACTTCGACACCGGCAAGGCGGTGCTGACCGAACAGGCGAAGGCTGATCTGTGCAGCGCGGCAAACCAGGCCGAGGGCATGGACAACGCGCTGCTGCTCGTCGTCGGCTACACCGATTCCACCGGCAGCCAGGAGCTCAACCAGGAGCTCAGCGAAAAGCGGGCCGGCCGCGTGGTCAACCATCTGCAGCAGGCCTGCGGCTGGAAACCCTATCGCATGCTGAGCCCGACGGGCATGGCCGAAGCCGATCCGGCGGCAGACAACACCACCCCCGAGGGCAAGGCGCAGAACCGCCGCGTCGCGGTGAACATCCTGGTCAGCAAGGGCCTGGACGGCATGTAAGCTTGGATGACAGGGCAAGATATGCGGGGCGGGCCTTTGGCTCGCCCCGTTTTTTTTGATTATATCGACTGTAAACCCGCCGGAGGCGCCGGTTTTGGGGTGGTGATCTGCCCTAAGCTCCTCCCTGTCGCGAAGCGATGGGGAGGTGGCAGCGCGACGCGCTGACGGAGGGGCCAATGGCGCACCGTCGCAGCCCCTCCACCACGCCCTGCGGGCGCGGTCCCCCTCCCCATGGCTTCGCCACAGGGAGGATCGAGAGGTCGGTTTTAGCCTGGAGAGCCCCCGAGAATATCGAGCGACGCGCCGATCGCGTCCCACACCTGCGCCAGTTCGTCCGGCGTCGTGCAATAGGGCGGCATCACATAGAGCGTGTTGCCGAGCGGGCGGAGCAGGACGCCGCGGTCGCGATAAAAGGCGATGAGGCGCGGGGCGAGGTTCGAGAGATAGCCCGAGTCCGCGACGACGATGTCGAGCGCCGCGATCGTGCCGAGGCGGCGCGGGTTTTGCACGCGCCGATCATGTGAAAGCAGCGAAAGATGCGCCGCCTGTGCGTCGGCGAGCGCGTCGATGCGCTGCTGGACGGGTTCGTCGCGCCAGATTTCGAGATTGGCGTTGGCGGCGGCGCAGGCGATCGGGTTCGCGGTGTAGCTCGACGAATGATAAAAGGTTTTGGCGCGGTCGGTCGAGAGATGGGCCGCGAAAATCGGCTCGATGCACAGTGTCACCGCGAGCGGGAGCGCGCCGCCGGTCAGACCTTTGGAGAGGCAGACGATGTCGGGGATGACGCCCGCAGAATCGCAGGCGAAGCGCGTGCCGGTGCGGCCCCAGCCGGTCATCACCTCGTCGGCGATAAAAAGCACGCCGTGACGCGCGCAAATGGCGCGCATCTCGGCAAGCACCCATGCGGGGTAGATGAGCATACCGCCGGCGCCGAGGATGAGCGGTTCGACGATGAAGGCGGCGGGTTTTTGCAGGCAGGCGGCTTCGAGCGCGTCGAGCGTGGTTTGTTCGAGGCCTTCGTGCGGGAAGGGGATGGTGTCGACGTCGAAGAGCAGGGGTTGCCAGGCGCGGTTGTAGACGCCGCGCTCGCCGACCGACATCGTGCCGATCGTGTCGCCATGATAGCTGTGTTCGAGGACGAGGATGCGGCTGCGCGCCTCGCCGATGTTGAACCAGTAGCCGAGCGCCATCTTGAGCGCGACCTCGACGCTGGTCGAGCCCGAGTCCGAGAAGAAGACGCGCGTCAACGGGGCGGGGGTGATGCGCACCAGTTCGGCGGCGAGTGTCTCGGCGGGCTCGTGCGTCCAGCCGGCGAAGATGAGCTGGTCGAGCTTTTCGGACTGGTCGCGGATCGCGGCCATGATGCGCGGATGCGCGTGGCCGTGGGTAGTGACCCACCAGCTGGAGATCGCGTCGATCCAGCTGTTGCCATCGGTGGCGTAGAGTTTGGCATCTTTGGCGTGCGAAATCAGCGGGATGGGATCGCCGAGGCCGTGCTGGGTGAAGGGGTGCCAGACGGGGGAAGTCATGCGAAATCCGCGCAGTCGAAATTGGCGGCGAACGCCTGCGCCAGCGTTTCCGGCGTCAGCGGCGCGACGACCGGCAGGCGCCCGAGACGACGCACGCCCGAAATGTCGGAGATGATCGCCTCGCTGTCCTCCACCGCATCGCCGAGGAAGGCGAGCCCGTGGATCGGGACGCCGCGGGCGCGCAGGGCCTCGATCGTGAGCAGGCTGTGGTTGATCGTGCCGAGACCGGTGCGTGCGCAGACGATCACGGGGATCTGCCAGCGCGCGAACAGGTCGGCGTAGAGCGTGGTCCGGGTTACCGGGACGAGCGCACCCCCGGCGCCCTCGACGATGAGGTCGCCGGGCGGCGGGGCGAGCATTTCGATGTCGATGTTAACACCGTCAATTTCGGCGGCGCAATGCGGCGAGGCGGGGGTGACGAGGCGGTAGGCTTCGGGGCCGACCGGCACGCCGGCGAGGCGCGCGACGGTCTCGCTGTCGGTCTCCTCTTCGAGGCCCGACTGGATCGGTTTCCAGTAAGGCGCGCCGGTCGCCTGTGCCAACCCCGCGGAAAATATGGTTTTTCCGATGCCGGTGTCGGTGCCGGTGACGATGAAGCGCGTCATGCCGCCGCCATCGCCTGCGCGAGCGCGTCGGTCATCGCATCAATGTTGGCTTCGTCAACATTGAGTGTGATCGCGATGCGTAGCCGCGCGGTGCCGTGCGGCACGGTGGGCGGACGGATGCCGCGGACGTCGAAGCCGGCCGCCTGCAGCGCGGCGGCAATGCGCATCGTGCGCGCATTGTCGCCGATCACGACGGGCATGATCTGCGAGCCGCTGGCGGGCAGGTCGAGTGCGGCGAGGCGTTTTTCGGCGTAGCGAACGAGCGCGGCGAGGCGCGCGGCGCGTTCGGGCTGGTTCGCGACGATTTCGAGTGCCTGACGGACGAGCCACGCCATCAAGGGCGAAGGCGCGGTCGAGAAAATGAAGGGGCGGCCGCGGTTGACGATGAAGTCGCGCACGATCTGCGGCGCGCAGAGCAATGCGCCCTCGCAGCCCAGCGCCTTGCCGCACGTGTGGAGCGTGACGAGGTTATCACGGCCCGAAATCGCATGCGCAAGGCCCTGACCCGCGGTTCCGTAGACCCCAGTCGCATGCGCTTCGTCGACGACGAGCACGGCGTCGTGGCGGTCGGCAACCTCGGCGAGTTGCGCGAGCGGGGCGCGGTCGCCGTCCATGCTGTAGAGGCTTTCGACCGCGATCCACGGCGTCCCGGCGCCGCCGCCGGCGCGCCAGCGCGCGATGATGTCGTCGAACGCCTGCGCGTCGTTGTGCGCGGCGGCGACGGTTCCCGCGCGGCCGAGCTTCATCCCGTCGTGCGCGCTCGCGTGTATGAGGGCGTCGTGGACGATAAGGTCGCCGCGCTGCGGCAGCGTCGCGAACAGTGCGGCGTTGGCGGCGAAGCCGGTCGCGAAGAAGAGTGCGGCCTCGCTGCCGTAGTGGCGCGCGGCATGGGCTTCGAGCGCCTCATGCTCCTTGTGGTTGCCGCGGAGTAGGCGCGAGCCGCCCGAGCCCGCGGGAAGGCCGCGCTCGATGCCCGCGGCGAGCGCGGTGCGCAGGGCGTCGCTATCGGCGAGGCCGAGATAGTCGTTCGAGGCGAAATCGCGGCCGGCGCGCGGCGCGAGCGTGCGGCGGCGGCTGTCGTGCGCGAGCGCGGCGAGGTCGCGGCGGTGGGCGTCGAAGGGAGAGTTCGGCATTCTGTCCTATCCTTCGCCATTCCCACGAAAACGGGAACCCAGTAGCAACCTCAGCTCGCTGGGTCCCCGCTTTCGCGGGAATGACGATGTTTCTAAACGGGGTCGAAGTTCGCGTCGGTTCGACGCCCTTTCAGCGCCTGCCGTTCTTCGCCGGTCAGCCGGTGCGGGGTGGCGATCGGTTCGAGGGTTTTGGCGTCGAACAGGGCGCACCGCCGACGATCGCCCGAGATCAAGTCCTTGATCACGCGCACAAAAAAACGCCGTATCATCGTAGCTGTCCTCATTTTGGGCAAGCCGCTGGTGTCACCGACGCCTTCCTGAAGGAAGAGATGCCCGCGCGGCGGACCGATGAGTCGATCGCGCGTCGCAGGGTCGCAAGCGACGAACTGCGCCGTGAAAAAGGGGAGTTTGCCGTTCGCATGGCTGTTGAATAGCGGCAGGCGGCAGCACGTAGCGTACCAGCGCAGCATCGGCTTGTCGGTCAAATGGACGCAGGCAAGCTGGTCGCGACCGGTGTCGAGCCGGAGGTGCGCGCATCGCGACTGGTAAAGCGACGATCCGCCATGCGCGTCGAGTATTCGCCCGGCGTGGCCGAGATAATGGGCAAGATCCTGACAGTCGGTGCAGTGGCAGACGACATGATCGCCCTGATCGGGGCCGACATCGATCAACATGCCCGAAACGGTCCCGCAGTCGCAGGCGAAAGAGAGGTCGGATGTCATGATCCGGCCCTAGCTCCTCGCCCGCGACTGGGGAAGGCCTTCGCAGGCTGGACCCCGGATAAGTCCGGGGTGACGGCCTGTTGGGGCCGTCAGTTCTTCGACTTGTCCACCAGCTGGTTCTTGGCGATCCACGGCATCATCGCGCGCAGTTCGGCGCCGGTCTTTTCGAGCTGATGCGCGGCGGCCGCCTTGCGGCTCGCCTTCAGTTCGGGCTGGCCGGCCTGGTTGTCGAGCACGAAGTCCTTGACGAAGCGGCCCGACTGGATGTCGGCGAGGACGCGCTTCATTTCGGCCTTGGTTTCGTCGGTGATGATGCGCGGGCCGGTCTTGATGTCGCCATATTCGGCGGTGTTCGAGATCGAATAGCGCATGTTCGCGATGCCGCCTTCATAGAGGAGATCGACGATCAGCTTGGTTTCGTGGAGGCATTCGAAATAGGCCATTTCGGGGGCGTAGCCCGCCTCGACCAAGGTTTCGAAACCCGCCTGGATCAGGTGGGTGATGCCGCCGCAGAGCACGGCCTGTTCGCCGAAGAGGTCGGTTTCGCACTCTTCCTTGAAGGTCGTCTCGATGATGCCGCTGCGTCCGCCGCCGACCGCCGACGCGTAGGAGAGGGCGAGGGCCTTGGCGAAGCCGTTGCCCGACGAACCCGCGCCCTGCGCTTCCTGTGCGACGGCGATCAGGCAGGGGACGCCGCCGCCCTTCTGATATTCGCTGCGCACCGTGTGGCCGGGGCCCTTGGGCGCGACCATGAAGACGTCGATGTCGGCGCGCGCGTCGATCAGGCCGAAGTGGATGTTGAGGCCGTGCGCAAAGGCGAGCGCGGCGCCGGGCTTCATGTTCGGGCCGATGTCGTCGGCGTAGATTTTCGCCTGATGCTCGTCGGGGGCGGCGATCATGATGACGTCGGCCCATTCGGCGGCTTCCTTGTTCGAAAGCACCTTGAAGCCCGCGGCTTCGGCCTTTTTGGCGGTTGCCGAACCGGGGCGGAGCGCGATCGCGACTTCACGCACGCCGCTGTCGCGCATATTCTGCGCGTGCGCATGACCCTGGCTGCCATAGCCGACGACGGCGACCTTCTTGCTCTTGATCAGATCCTGGTCGGCGTCGCGATCGTAATAAACCTGCATGTCATTCTTCCCTATTTTCTTTCGTCATGCCGGACTTGATCCGGCATCCATGGACCCCGGATCAAGTCCGGGGTGACGAAGGTTGGACCGTCATTCCTGTTAAAACTCAGAGCGCCTCCGACCCGCGGGCGATGGCGACGACGCCGGTGCGGCCAACCTCGACCAGCCCGCATTCGCGCATCAGCGCGATGAAGCGGTCGACCTTGTCGCTGTTCCCGGTGATCTCGAAGATGAAGCTGGTCAGCGTCGTGTCGACGACCTTGGCACGGAAGACGTCGGCCATGCGCAGCGCCTCGATGCGCTTGTCGCCGGTGCCCGCGACCTTGACGAGCGCGATTTCGCGTTCGACATGCGCCTCGCCCGCGTCGTTGAGGTCGATGACCTTGTGCACGGGGACGAGCCGGTCGAGCTGCGCGATGATCTGGTCGATGATCGGCGGCGGGCCCGAGGTGACGATGGTGATGCGCGACAGCGCGTGGTCGGCGGTGATGTCCGCCACCGTCAGGCTTTCGATATTATAGCCGCGCGCGGTGAACAGCCCGGTGATCTTGGCGAGCACCCCAGCTTCGTTATCGACGGTGATGGCGAGCACATGGCGCTCGCCGGCTTCGGTCTTGATTTTCATGATGTTACACCAGTGCCTTGGCTTCGTCGTCCATCGTGCCGGTGATGTCGTTCGGCTGGAGGAGCATTTCGGTGTGCGCGGCGCCCGACGGGATCATCGGGAAGCAGTTGGCGAGCTGTGCGACGCGGCAGTCGACGATCACCGGACCCGGCGTTTCGATCATCTGCTTGATGCCGTCCTCGAGCTGACCCAGATTGTCGATGCGCAGGCCCGTCCAGCCATAGGCGTCGGCGAGCTTCACGAAATCGGGCAGGCTGTCCGAATAGCTGTTCGAATAGCGGCTTTCATAGGTCAGTTCCTGCCACTGACGGACCATCCCCATCCATTCATTGTTGAGGATGAAGATCTTCACCGGCAGCCGGTATTGCGCGACGGTGCCCATTTCCTGAATGTTCATCTGGAGCGAGGCCTCGCCAGCGATGCAGATGACGAGGCGGTCGGGATGCGCGATCTGCGCGCCGACCGCGGCGGGGAAGCCGTAACCCATCGTGCCGAGCCCGCCGCTGGTGAGCCAGCGGTTCGGCGCCGAAAAGCCGAAATGCTGCGCCGCCCACATCTGATGCTGACCGACCTCGGTCGTGATGATCGGGTCGCGGCCGCGCGTCGCGTCGAACAGCGCCTTCACCGCGCGCTGCGGCATGATGTCGGCGTCGGCTTCCTTCTTTTCGGGGAAGTCGAGGCAGCGCGTCGCGCGCCAGCCGTCGACGCGGCGCCACCATTCGCCAAGATCGCGCGCCTTGAGGCCCTTCGCCTGCCAGCCCGCGATCAGCGCATCGAGCGCGCGGCCGGCATCGCCGACGATCGCGAGGTCGACGGGCACGATCTTGTTGATCGAGCTGCGGTCGATGTCGATGTGGATCTTCTTCGAATCGGGCGAAAAGGCGTCGAGGCGGCCGGTCACGCGGTCGTCGAAGCGCGCGCCGACCGCAATGATCAGGTCGGCGCGGTTCATCGCCATATTCGCTTCATAGGTGCCGTGCATGCCGAGCATGCCGAGCCATTTGTCGTCGTCCGACGGGAAGGCGCCGAGCCCCATCAGCGTCGAGGTGACGGGCGCGCCGGTCAGGCTGACGAGCTGGCGGAGTGCCGCGCTGGCATCGGGACCCGCGTTGATCACGCCGCCGCCGGTGTAGAAGACCGGGCGTTCGGCGGCGGCGATCATGTCGATCGCTTGGCTGATCGCGTCGGCGTCGGGTTCGACCTGCGGGCGGTAGCTGTTGTGCAGGATCTTTTCGGGCACGACATATTCGCCCGTCGCGACCTGCACATTTTTCGGGATGTCGATCACGACGGGGCCGGGGCGGCCGTGCGTTGCGATGTGGAACGCCTCGTGCAGGATCGCGCCGAGCCGGTCGGGGTCCATCACGAGATAATTATGCTTGGTGCAATGACGCGTGATGCCGACGGTGTCGCATTCCTGGAACGCGTCGGTGCCGATCAGCGCGGTCGACACCTGGCCCGTCAGCACGACCATCGGGATCGAATCGAGCAAAGCGTCGGTGATGCCGGTGACGGCGTTGGTCGCGCCGGGGCCCGAGGTGACGAGCACGACGCCGGGCTTGCCGGTCGAGCGCGCATAGCCCTCCGCCGCATGCGTCGCCGCCTGTTCGTGGCGGACGAGGATGTGCTTGATCGTCGGGTGCTTATAGAGCGCGTCATAGATCGGAAGGACCGCGCCGCCCGGATAGCCGAACACCGTATCGACCCCGAGGTCGACCAGCGCCTGAACCACCATGTCGGCACCGCTCATTTCCGTCACGACGAAACTCCTTTCAACGCAAAAACGCAGCGCTTGTGCGCTGCAACAGGGTTGCGGGCAATAGGTGTATGATTCTATCCTGTCAACAGTCTATCACGTAATATTATTGCTAATTGATCAATAGAATCGATGTTTAATGACTCTTCGTGGCGCGGCCAGTCGGCGGGTGGCTGGTGGCGGAACCACGTATATTGGCGCTTCGCATATTGGCGGGTCGCCGCCTGCGCGGCTTCGAGCGCGTCGGCGCGGCTGATTTCGCCGCGCAGATGAGCGGCGATCTGCGGCACGCCGATCGCGCGCATCGCGGGGAGATCGGGGTCGAGTTCGCGCGCGAGCAGGGCTTCGACTTCTTCGATGGCGCCGCCCTCGAACATCTGGACAAGACGGGCATCGCAGCGCGCGCGCAGCCAGTCGCGCGGCGGCAGCAGGATCAGCGGGGCGAGGGCGATGGTGTCGGCGATGCCGCCCTCGCGCGCCTGTTGCCAGTCGGCCAAGGTGCGGCCGGTTGCGCGGACGACTTCGAGCGCGCGGGCGACGCGCGTGGTGTCGGCGGGATTGAGGCGTTCGGCGGCGGCGGGGTCGGCCACCGCCAGCGCGGCATGGGCCTCGGCCACCGGAAACGCGCGCACGGCGTCGCGGACCTGCGGGTCGATTTCAGGCACCGGCGCGATGCCATGGAGCAAGGTGCGCAGGTAAAGGCCGGTGCCGCCGACGAGGATCGGAACCCGGCCTGCCGCGTGGGCCTCGGCGATGGCGCCGCGCGCTTCGCCCGCCCAGCGCGCGGCATTATGCGCTTGCGATCCGTCGACATGGCCGAAGAGGCGGTGCGGCACACCGTCCATCTCGTCGTCCGTCGGGCGGGCCGAGAGGATGGCGAGGTCGGCATAGACCTGACTCGCGTCGGCGTTGACGACCATTGCGTGTCCGGGCGTCCCGTTTCCGAGCGATTTTGCGAGTGCAACCGCCAAAGCGCTCTTGCCGCTGGCGGTGGGTCCGGCGATAAGTGCCACGGGCAGCCGCGCATTGGCGGTCGAGAAAGAAGGAGATGCCATGTTCGTCGCGACGCTGATAGCAGCCGGAAAGCTGACCGACGAGGTGGTTCGCGAAGGGATCGACCGGCTGGCGGCGACGGGGCACGATGTCGGCGCGCCGCACTGGCTCGACGTCGGCGATGCGGCCGACATCGTCTTTCACGGCAGTCTGGTCAGCGCGCGCAAGGAACTGGCGGCCATGGACCATGGCGCGCTCGACATCGTCGTCCAGCCGCTGGGCGACCGGACCAAGAAGCTGATCATCGCCGACATGGATTCGACGATGATCACGGTCGAGTGCATCGACGAGCTGGCCGATTATGCGGGGCTGAAGCCGCAGATCGCGGCCATCACCGAGCGCGCGATGAATGGCGAGCTCGATTTTCGTGCGGCGCTGGAGGAGCGGGTCGGACTGCTCGGCGGGATGCCCGAGAGCACGCTGGTCGATTGCCGGATGGAGCGCGTGCGGCTGACGCGCGGCGCGCGCACCTTGGTGCAGACAATGAAGGCGCATGGGGCCTGGTCGGTGCTGGTATCGGGCGGCTTCATGCCCTTTGCCGGACCGGTGGGCGAAGCGATCGGGTTCGACAAGGTGGTTGCGAACGAGTTGGAGATTGTGGGCGGCAAACTGACGGGCAGGGTGTTGGAGCCGATCGTCGACAGCTCGGCGAAGCTCGAGACGCTGAAGGCCGAGGCGGCGAAGCACGGCCTGCCGCTCGCCGAAACGCTGGCGGTCGGCGACGGCGCGAACGACATTCCGATGATCACGAGCGCGGGCCTCGGGATCGGCTATTACCCGCACCCCGCGGCGGGCGAAGCGGCGGCGGCGGTGATCCGGCATCATGATTTGACCGCGCTGCTTTGGGCGCAGGGCTATTCGCGGCGGCAGTGGGTGATGGGGTAGGGCGTGGTCGAGGGGCGGATCGAAACCTTTATCGTGTCGCCTTCCGAGGCGAACGAACCCGAACATCAGTCGCTATGCCTGTGGATCGGCTGTTACGTCGACTATGCGCTTGGCGAAAGCCAAGGGGGCTACAAGACGGAAGAACTTCCTCCCTACGCCGGGCATTTTTACGACCTGTGGACCTACCATGGGGAGTATAAGAACGGCGGGCACGCCCAATATGCGGGGAATATTCCCGACCCGGCGGCGTGGGCACGCGCTTCCCAATTGCTCGACCATATGGGGCTTTTCCAGTATCAGCAGCTGCTGGACGATTTTATCGCCTTCGCGACACTGAACGAAGATATGATCGAGGAGCTCACCCGCAGCGGGCAGGAACTGGAAGCCATCCGCAGCTTCTATCCGTTCGACGATCGGTTTGATGCTCTTGAGAAGGAGTCGGGGGCGCTTCATTCGCATCTCCACGATTGGTTGTTGCAGCAGCCGTGGCTGACGGTCGATCCCGCTCTCGAACCGCTTACTTTCAACAGGCTTAAGCAGCGTGTTCCCCCGCATCCGGAGCAGGCCAAGCGCTATGCAGCCAATATACGCCGGCGGACGGCGGAAATGCACGGAGAGACAATCGCCTCCTTTCTTCGTCTGCGCGAGCGTTTCGGCAGATGGGGCAGCCGATGACCAAGCACCGCATCTATTCGATCAGCGTCGCGAGCGTGTATCCGCACTATATCGCCAAGGCGGAGAAGAAGGGGCGGACCAAGGCCGAGGTCGACGAGATTTTTCCCTGGCTGACGGGGTATGATAAGACGGCGCTGGAGGCCGAGCTGGCGAAGGGCACGACTTTTGAGGATTTCTTCGCCGCGGCGCCGAAGCTCAATCCGGCGCGGTCGCTGATCACCGGGGTGATTTGCGGCATCCGGGTCGAGAATATCGAAGAGCCGTTGATGCGCGAGCTGCGCTATCTCGACAAGCTGATCGACGAACTCGCCAAGGGGAAGGCGATGGCGAAGATATTGCGGCGTCCGGCGGAATAGCCTTCAATGTTTACGATGTTACCATGGCGATGTCGTAATATTAACGACGTCAACATCGGGTTGGTTTACGCGGCGTCCGGCGCGGCGGTCTCTTCCAGCAGCCACTCCCGAAACCGCCGCATCGCTTCGCTCTCGGGGCGCGACATCAGGCGGGTGAGCCAGTAGCGGCCGGCGTCGATTTCGACGGCAAAGGGCTGGACGAGCCGTTCGGCGGCGAGGTCGTGGGCGAACATCGACGGTGGGGCGAGCGCGACGCCCTGGCCCGAAGCGGCGGCGGCCGCCATCAGCGCCGAGCTGTCGAAAACCGGGCCGCGCAGGACGGGGACGGGCACGCCCGCGACGGCGAACCAGAGCGCCCATTCGTCGGCGCGGTACGAACGGAGCAGACGCTCGGGGATCAGGTCGGCGGGGGTCTTGAGGCGCGCGGCGATCGCGGGGGTGCAGAGCGGCGCCAGCGGCGCGGCGAGGAGGCGCTCGGCTTGGGTGCCGTGCCAGGCGCCGTCGCCGAAGCGGATCGCATAGTCGAGCGCCTCGCCCGCGAGATCGACGCGGTTGTTGTTCGTCGCGATGCGGAGGTCGATCGCGGGGTGCAGGCGCGCAAACGCGTCGAGGCGCGGGAGGAGCCAGCCGGTCGCGAAGGTGCCGACGACGCCGAGCTTGAGCGTCTCGCGGAAGCGGCCGTCGGCATATTGGTCGAGTGTCGCGGCGACGCGGTCGAACGCCTCGGCGATGACGGGGACGAGCGCATGGCCTTCATCGGTGAGCGCGAGCCCGCGCGGCAGGCGGTGGAAGAGCCGCGTGCCGAGACGGCGTTCGAGCTCGGCGACCTGATGGCTGACCGCGCCCTGGCTGACATGGAGTTCGAGCCCCGCGCGCGTGAAATTGAGGTGGCGCGCCGCGGCCTCGAAGGCGCGGAGAGCGTTCAAGGGGAGTTGGGCGCGGTCCATGGCCAAGTCATCAATTATTCTCATGGCTTTGTCGAGAAATGATGCTTTGTCGCGGGGCGCGTCGCTTGGCATTTCGGGGGCGAAGGGAGACGAAGATGTTCGATGCAATCAGCCTGTTCGCATGGCTCGCGGGCGTGATCGGGGCGCCGGTGCCGGCGGTCGATCCGCTGACGCGGCCGATCGAGACGTCCTATGCCGCCGAATGGCTGGCGCCCGCGGAGCCGGAGAAAATCTTCGGCGGCACCTATCTGGTCGGGTTCGGCGGGATGAGCGTCGCGCTGATCGACACGGGCGACGGACTGGTGCTGGTCGATGGCGCGCTGCCGCAGGCGGCACCCGCGATCCTCGCCAATGTCCGCAAGCTGGGGTTCGACCCCAAAGACATTAAATTTATTCTGAGCACCGAACCGCATTTCGACCATGCGGGCGGGCTGGCGGCGCTGGCGCGCGACACCGGCGCGACAGTGGTGGCGAGCGAGCGCGGCGCCGAGGGGCTGCGCTCGGGGCGGCACGCGAAGGACGATCCGCAGCTCGCATACGGCGGGAGCTGGCCGGCGGTGGCCGAGGTGCGCGTCGTCGCGGATGGCGAGGTGCTGAAGCTTGGCCGGGCGGCGATCACCGCGGTCGCGACGCCGGGGCACACGATGGGCAGCATGAGCTGGCACTGGCCGGCGTGCGCCGAAGAAAATGGGGGCGGGGCGTGCAAGACGGTCGTGTTCGCATCGAGCCTCAACCCGGTGTCGGCGGAGGGTTATCGCTTTACCTCAAAGGCCGGCGCGCCGTTCGTCGCCGGCTTCGAGGAAAGCTATCGCAAGATGGATGCGATGCCGTGCGACGTGCTGATTTCGGCGCATCCGGACAATGCGGGGCCGGGGCGGTATAGCGACGCGCCGGGCGCATGCCGCGCCTATGCCGACCGCTCGCGCGAACGGCTGGCGAAGCGGCTGGCCGAGGAGCGGGCGGGGGCGAAATAGCGGTCGACTGCTCATTTCTCTCATTCGTCATCCCGGCGAAGGCCGGGATCTCACCCTATCGTTTTGACGCACCGGCGAGATCCCGGCCTTCGCCGGGATAACGGAGAAGAAGAGGCGGCGTTTCGATCCGCGATGATCGGATTGGCGCCCGCTGCTATTTATCGACGACCAGACAGGCCTGACCGTCCTTGCGCAGCGCCGCGCAGAAACTATCCGCTTCGGCCTTGTTCGCGAAGCCGCCGGCCTGGAGGCGGGTGAGCTTGCCGTTTTTGACCAGATAGGGCTGGCGCGCGGCGACGGCGGGGTTCTTCTTTTCGAGCGTGGCCCAGAGTTTGCGCGCGTTGCCATCGACGCCGAAGGCGCCGAGCTGCGCGCGCCACGCGCTGGCGGCGGCGGCGTTGTGGACGCGGACGGGGGCGGGCGTCGGGGCGGTCTTGGCCGGTTCGGCCTTTGCGGGCGCGGGTTTCGCCGGGGGCAGCGCACCGCTTTCGGGCGGGGGCGCGTAGGTGGTGCCCGGCTGGGCGGTCGCGGCGACGGCGTCGGCGGTCGCTTCGGCGGCAGCCGCCGCAGCGGCGCTGGCGGCGGGCGAGGGCGGCACGGCGACGCTGCGGATCGGTTCGGGAACCTTCGACGTGGGTGCGGGCGCGGGCTGCGGCTTGATTACCGGCGGCGGGGTGTAGCTCGTGCCGGGGGTCGAGGCGGGCAGGCTCGCGGTCTTGATCGTCGGGGCGGGCGTGGGCTTTGGCGCGGGCGGCGCGGCGGCGCTGACCGCGGCGAGGCGCGCCCGCTGTTCGCTGCGCTCGATGTCGGGGATCATCGCGAGGCCGCGCTGGCGCTGGTCGAGCGGGATCAGATTGTCGAGCTGGACGAGACGCGCCGACGCGATGGCGAGTCCCGCGTCGCTCGCGCGCTTGGTGAGCGCATAGGCGCGCGGCCAGTCCTCGGCCGCGAGGTCGCCGTTGAAGTGCGCGGTGCCGAGGACATATTGCGCGCGCGGTTCGCCGCGCGCCGCCGAGCGGGTGATGAAGGGCATCGCCTCCTGGCGGCGGTTAGCGGTGAAGAGCACGAGGCCGAGATTATCCTCCGCCTGCAAATGCCCCTGCTTCGCGGCGCGGCGATACCAGGCTTCGGCCTGATTGAGATCGGTCGGGACGCCGCGGCCGAGCTTGTACGCCTGGCCGAGATTGAACTGCGCATCGGCATCGCCGCCGATCGCGAGCGGGCGCCATTCGGCGACCGCCGCCTGATAATTGCCCGCCTGCCACGCATCGACGCCGTCCTTGACGTCGGCGAGGGCGGGCGCCGCCAGCATCGAAGCCAAAGCGAGCGGAAAGGCCAGCAAAGCGGCGGTGCGGAAAGAAGGCATCTTATTCTCCAATGACTTGCGCGGCATGACAGCGGCTGCAGTCCCCGGATGCTTCATAGCGCCAATTGGCTAACACGGCGTTAGCGACAAATGCGGCCTGACCGAACTTGATCCGTTCCGGGACAGGTTGGGGTTGAGGGTTTGTTTACCATATTCGCGAGTAAGTCGTTCAACCTCTTTTTATCATCGTTAACCCAATTTTAGCGCCCCGCATGGCATTCCTTCGCCGATTTTTGGATTTCCGAGGGGGTAACGCAGTGCGCGTATTGGCATTGGCTTCACAGAAAGGCGGGTCGGGCAAGACGACGCTGTCGGGGCACCTGGCGGTGCAGGCGCAGCTTGCCGGCGCCGGCCCCGTCGTCCTGATCGACATCGATCCGCAGGGCTCGCTCGCCGACTGGTGGAACGAGCGCGAGACCGACCTTCCCGCCTTTGCCCAGACCACCGTCGCGCGGCTCGCCTCCGACCTGGAAATCCTGCGCCAGCAGGGCTTCAAACTCGCCGTCATCGACACGCCGCCGGCGATCACCATGGCGATCCAGAGCGTGATTTCGGTCGCTGAGCTGATCGTCGTCCCGACGCGCCCCAGCCCGCACGATCTGCGCGCCGTCGGCGCCACCGTCGACCTGTGCGAACGCGCGGGCAAGCCGCTGGTGTTCGTCGTCAACGGCGCGACGCCGAAAGCGAAGATTACCAGCGAGGCCGCCGTCGCGCTGTCGCAGCACGGCACCGTCGCCCCGATCACGCTGCACCACCGCACCGACTATGCCGCGTCGATGATCGACGGGCGCACGGTGATGGAGGTCGATCCGAACGGCCGCTCGGCCGACGAGATCCGGCAGCTCTGGACCTATATGAACGATCGCCTCGAAAAGAATTTCCGCCGCACGATCTTTGCCGCGCCGGTCCCGACGCAGGGCAATTACGGCGCGGTCCGCCCGATGGGCGGTGGCTTTGGCCGCCGCATCGCCGGTCAGTGACGGGAGCGGGAACCATGGGCGAACCGAAACCCCTCGCATCGCTGAGCGCCGGCCTGTTGGCCCGCAAGGGCGGAGCGCGTCCCGCGATGCGCCGCCAACCGCTCGGCAGCGGCCCCGCGCCGCTCAACACCGGCGGCTATGACGATCTTGGCTGGAACGACATGGGTTATGATGTCGATCCCGACCAGTCGAGCGAACCCGCGCGGATGCTCGACCTCAAGCCTTTGCTCACCGGATCGGTGCTGGCGCATAATGTCGAGGCCGAACAGGCGGTCGACGATAGCGTGCATCACGAGCCGGAGCCTGAATTTTCAACCGAATATAGCGGGCTGAGCGACGATTATGGCGCCGACCAGTTCGAAGCCGAAGCGGTGGAAGTTCCCGAGGTCGTCCGCCAGCAGGAATCGCTGATCGAACGCGTCGCCGCGGTGGCGCGCAAGGTCGAGGCGCGTCCGGCACCCGCACCGAAGAAGGAAAAGGCGCCGCGCGCGCTGCGGGCGCGCGAAAAGGCGGCCTTCACGTTGCGCCTCGACGCCGAGCGTCATTTGCGCTTGCGCCTCGCGAGCGCGGTGACGAACCGGTCGTCGCAGGTGATCCTGACCGACCTGCTCGACGAATATCTGGCGTCGCTGCCCGAAATCGACGCGATGGCGAGCCGCCTGCCGGCCGCACGTCCGGCGCGCGTCCGGCGCTGAAAATATTGGGGGGACTGACATGAACCGCAAATTGCTGAAGAATCTGGCCCTTTCGGGCTTCATCCTCGGCGTGGCGACCGGATGCAGCGGCATGGGCAAGATGGCCGACGCGCCGTCGCGCGCAGCCGGCGTGCCCGCGCTCGCCGCCAAATCGGCCGACAAGGCGCGTGCCGCGCTCGAAGCGGGCAAGGCGAGCAAGGCCGTCGGCCTCGCCGAAGCCGCGGTCGCGGGCAGCCCGCGCGACGCGGGCTTTCGCGCGCTGCTGGGTCAGGCTTACCTGGGTGACGGCCGCTTCGCATCGGCGAGCGCGGCGCTGACCGAAGCGATGGAATTGGGTGCGGCGGACAGCAACACGATCCTGTCGCTGACGTTGTCGGAAATTGCGCAGGGCAGGAATGCCGAGGCGGTCGCGCTGCTGACGCGGCATCGCGACACGGTTCCGGCGTCGGACCTGGGGCTGGCGCTCGCGCTGGCGGGCGATGCCGAAGGGTCGCTCTATGTGTTGAGCCAAGCCGCGCGCGCCGAGGGTGCCGAAGCGCGGACGCGGCAGAATTTCGCGCTCGCGCTCGCGCTGTCGGGCCGCTGGGCGCAGGCGCGCATCGTCGCGTCGCAGGATCTGTCGCTCGACAAGCTCGAAGGCCGGATGGCCGAATGGTCGAAACTCGCCGAACAGCCGAATGCGCAGGTTCGCGTCGCGAGCCTGATCGGCACCGAGGCGCAGCAGGACGCCGGGATGCCGGTACGCCTCGCACTCAGCAATTTCGCCGATACGCAAATGGCCGCCGCCGAGCCGGTAAGCGAGCCCGCGACCCAGCTCGCGAGCGTCGATCCGGCGCCGGTCGCCGATTATGCGCCGCCGCCACCGGTGCTCGCTGACGCGAGCAGCGCGATCCGCAGCGTCGAATTGCCGATGCCGGTGCGCGGTGAAGGCGGCGTCGTGCCGGTCACCGAATTGCCGCAGCCGCAGCCGGCGGGCGAGATAATCCTAGCCGAAACCACACCCTATCGCGCCGCGCCGCGCGCCCAGGGCGAGGGGCGTATCCGCCCCGCGCAGCAGCAGGCGCTTGAACTCGCGACGGTGCTGATCCCCAAGGCGATGGGTTTCGATGCGAAAAATCCCGACGGCTGGGCGGTGCAATTGGGCGCCTATGACAGCCTGGCGATCGCGAAGGAAAAATGGGGCACGCTGAAAAAACGCAATGCCATGCTCGGGAATTTCCCGGCGTCGAGCCACGCCGCGACGGTGAAGGGGCGCAACTATTATCGCCTGACGGTCAACGGCCTAGCGTCGCGTAGCGACGCGACGAGCCTGTGCAATCAGCTGAAGGCGCAGGGCCAGACCTGCTTCATCCGCGCGATGGGCGGCGGCGAGACGATCCAGTGGGCGGCGAAGGCGGGTTCGATGCGGCTCGCGTCGCGATAAAGCGGATTTTCGAGAATAAGGGGGGAGGGCGTGGCCGCGAGGCCGCGCCTCTCTGTTTTTTGGGGGTGACGGGGCGGTCGGTAGCGGCCGCAATGCCCACCTAGCCCGTTCGCATCGAGCGAAGTCGAGATGCCCCTCGGGCAGGCGTTCTCTCGATGGGTGTCTCGACTTCGCTCGACACGAACGGGGAAAGAGGGGCGGCTAACGACCGGAAGCTGCCGTAGGGAGATGAAAGCCCCTCCCCTGTAGGGGAGGGGCTCAATGGACCGCAACGTCCGCTCACCGCCCCAAGCCAACCTAGCGTATCCGCACGCCACCCTTCCACATCATCGTCGCGCGGCCCTGGACGGGCATGCCGTCGAAGGGGGTGTTGCCGGCCCAGGCCGCCATCTTCTTCGCGTCGACCTGCCACGGGGTGCCGTCATCGACGAGAATGAGGTCGGCTTCCTTGCCCGGCGCGAGTTTCCCGGCGTCGACGCCGAGCAGGCAGGCGGGGGTGGCGGCGAGCAGTTCGAACAGGCGGCCGGGGGAGATGTGGCCGTCGCGGACGAGACCGAGGCCGAGCGCAAGCAGCGTTTCGGCGCCCGCCATGCCGGGCTGCGCCTCGGCGAAGGGGAGGCGCTTGTCCTCGGGGCCGCGCGGATCGTGGCCCGACGACAAGATGTCGATCGTGCCGTCCTTGATCGCGGCGAGGCAGGCGTGGCGGTCGTCCTCGCTGCGGAGCGGCGGCGACAGGCGCGCGAAGGTGCGGAAATCGCCGATCGCGGTGTCGGAAAGCAGCAGGTGCGCGGGGGTGATGCCGCAGAGGACGGGCAGGCCCTTCGCCTTGGCGGCGCGGATCAGGTCGAGCCCGCGCGCGGTGGTGACCTGGCGGAAATGGACGGGCGCGCCGGTTTCCTCGACGAGCGCGAGGTCACGCGCGATCGCCATCGCCTCGGCGATGGCGGGGGCGGAAGCGAGGCCGAGGCGCGTTGCCATTTCGCCGTCGGTCGCGACCGCGCCCGCGGTGAGGCCTTCATCCTCGGCGTGGATGATCGTCACGAGGCCGAGCGAGGCCGCGTAGGACAGCACGCGGCGCATCACGCCGCTGTCGGCGATGCGCGCGCGGCCGGTGGCGACGGCGCGCGCGCCCGCCTGTTTCATCAGGCCGATCTCGGCGAGCTCCCTGCCTTCGAGCCCCTTAGTCGCCGCGGCGAGCGGGTGAACCCAGAGGTCGGGCTTGCCGCCTTTGGCGGCGCGCTCGACGAGCCCGGCGCCGTCGAGCGGGCCGCTGTCGGGCATCAGCGCGGCGCGGGTGATGCCACCGAAGTGGAAGGCGGGCTTGTCGGTCGCAAAGACGCCGAGGTCGATGATCCCGGGGGCGAGCCATTGGCCCCTGGCGTCGACGGTTTCGGTGCCGTCGGGGATGTCGGTGGGGTCGAGCGCGGCGATGCGGCCATCGACCGCGAGCAGGCTGCCGGGGCGGGGCGTGTCGCCGTCGATCAACTGGGTATTGACGATGTGAAGCGGTTTCAGTTCCATCCCGGCACTCCCCGCTGGCGGCGCGTCAAGATGTCGAGGCATGCCATGCGCACCGCAACGCCCATTTCGACCTGTTCGGTGATCGTCGAGCGCGCCGGGTCGTCGGCGATGCTGCTGTCGATCTCGACGCCGCGGTTCATCGGGCCGGGGTGCATGACGATCGCGTCGGGCTTGGCCTTTTCGAGCCGTTTGGGCGTGAGGCCGTAGAGCGCGTGATATTCGCGCGCCGAGGGGAGATAGGCGCCGTCCATGCGCTCGTTCTGGAGGCGGAGCATCATCACGACGTCGGCGTCGCGGATTCCCTCGTCCATGTCGGTGAAGCTGGTGACGTGCATGCGCTCCATCGCGGGCGGGGTGAGCGTCGGCGGCGCGACGACGCGCACTTCATTGCCGAGCAGGGTGAGCGCGAGAATGTTCGAGCGCGCGACGCGGCTGTGGAGAACGTCGCCGCAGATCGCAATGGTGAGCCCCTCGACGCGGCCGAGGCGGCGGCGGATGGTGAGCGCGTCGAGCAGCGCCTGCGTCGGATGCTCGTGGCGGCCGTCGCCGGCGTTGAGCACGGGGCAGTCGACCTTGTCGGCGATGAGCTGCACCGCGCCCGACGAGGCGTGGCGGATGACGATCGCGTCGGCGCGCATGGCGTTCAATGTCATCGCGGTGTCGATCAGCGTCTCGCCCTTCTTCACGCTCGACTGCGCGGCGTGCATGTTGACGACGTCGGCGCCGAGGCGTTTTCCGGCGATCTCGAACGACAGAAGCGTTCGGGTGGAGTTCTCGAAAAAGGCGTTGATGATCGTCAGGCCCGCGAGGCGGTCGTCATGCTTGGCGGCGCCGCTGCGGTTGAGTTCGACCCACTCTTCGGCGGCGTCGAGCACGTAGGAAATTTCCCACGGGGTGAGCGGGGCGATGCCGGTGAGGTGGCGATGGCGAAAGGCATCGCCGCCGGGCGGATAGTCGCTGGCGGGTCGGGTGGTGGAGTTTGTCATTAAAGGGGAGCGTCTACGCACGAGTTACGGAAATCGCAAGTGAAGATAGGCCGTCGCCCCCGCGAAGGCGGGGGCCGCTATCGGCGTAGCGTAAGGTTGCCAGCGGCCCCCGCCTTCGCGGGGGCGACGGTTTTAGCTACGCGTCATCGCGTCGATCGCGCCCTGCAGGATGAAGGCCGCGGCGGCGCTGTCGACGCGTGTCGCGCGTTTGGCGCGGCTGACGTCGGCGGCGATCATCGCGCGCTCGACCGCGGCGGTCGACCAGCGTTCGTCCCAGAGCAGGAGCGGGAGAGCGAGCGGGGCGAGGTTGCGCGCGAAGGCGCGGGTGCTCTGCGTGCGCGGGCTGTCGCTGCCGTCCATGTTGAGCGGGAGGCCGACGACGAGGCCGACGATAACATGCTGCGCGATGAGCGATTTCAGCGTTTCGAAGTCGACCGAGAATTTCTTGCGGATGATCGTCTTGTCGGGGGTCGCGAAGCTCCAGTTCGTGTCGCAGAAAGCGACGCCGATGGTCTTCGTGCCGACGTCGAGGCCCATGAGACGGCCGCCGTTGGGGAAGTGGGCGGCGAAGTCGGGGGCGGCGGTGGTGATCATGGCCTGCCTCCCTTACCCGTTCGTGTCGAGCGAAGTCGAGACACCGTGGGGGCGCGCACTGACGATGGGCATCTCGACTTCGCTCGATGCGAACGGAATCAGGTTTTCGGTGCCGCAGTTACCGGAGCCGAGGCTGGTGCAATCGGCTCCGTAGCCGGCGGCACCGGCGACGGCTTGCCTTCATAGGTCGCGAGGCGGCGCAGCGCATCGGCGCGGACGTTCGCCCAGAAGAGGGTGATGTCATAGACGTGATAATTGTTGCCGGGGAGGACATAGCCCGCGACGACATACTCCTTCGCGATGTCGGCGTCGCCGATCATCAGGAAGCCGCGCGTGTCGTCGCATGTGGCGCCGATCTTGCCCGCGATCAGCGACCCCGACTTGAAGCCTTCGGTCGGCCTCAGCGTGCCGATATTCGCTTCGGGCGGCGCGGCGGTATCGGGAATGCCGGTGAGCGGATTGGTGCACAGCATCCGCGTGCCCGCACGCGGGCGGCCGTCGAAGCCGATCGTGCCGTCATAGGCGTCGGTGACCATGATGGGATCGGCGGGCTCGGCGAAGCTCGCCCAGCCGAGGATGCAGCCCTTTTGCTCGGGCGTCTGGCACGCGGGCAGGCCGAGGCCGGCGATGTCGGTTTCGAGGCTGACCGGCCAGCCGATCACATAGGCGGCGACGATGCGCTTGGCGAGCGGGGTGCCGGCGATCCGGGTCTTGAGCAAGGTGGTGAGGTGGAGCGCGCCCTGGCTGTGGCCGGCGAGGATGATCGGCTTATCCTTGGGCTGCGCGGCGAGGAAGGCGTCGAACGCTTCCTCGACATCGCGATAGGCCGCGTCGATCGCTTTGCCCGCGGTCACGCGGTCCTCGGCGAGGAAGGCGCCGAGCGTCGCCTGGCGGTAGCGCGGCGCCCAGATTTCGCCCGCGTCGGCAAAGGCGCTCGCCATGCCCTGGACGAAGAGGTTGGCGCGATGGTCCGAATCGCGATCCTCGAGCGGGGCATTCCAGCTCGAGCGGCTGTAATAGCTGGTCGGGTGGACGAAGAAGACCGCGGCGTTGCCCCGGGGGAAGGGGGCTTCGGCGGCCGTCTGCGCCGCCTTTGCGGGGGGGATGAGCTGACCGGCCGCCTTTTCGCCCGGAAGCTCGGTGCCGGGGGTTTCGCTGCCGTCGGCGGCGGGGCGCCAGGCCGACGGGTCCTTTTCCATCCCGGGGCGCGCGAACCACATTTTGGGGTCGTCATAGGCGTTGGGCGCGACCGCGGCCTGCGGCTTGAATTCGGTGCTGGGGACGAAGGCGGTGCGCGCGATCCAGCCGGGGAACAGCTGGTAGACGACCCCGGCGGCGAGGATGAGGAGGATGATCGCGGCGATGATGTAGAGAAACTTGCGGGCCAAATGGGCGCTCCATGGGGAGGGGGACAGGTCTTCGCCTGCGGGCAATAAATAGGGACAGTCCCTATTTAATCGGCGCGATGCGAAAGCATTCGAACGTCTCTTCTAATTAAATAGGGACTGTCCCTATTTATTGTGGGCTCTGGCGCAGCTTTGGCTTGCCGCGCGCCACGAAACAAGCCCAGATGTGGGCATGACCGACGCAGTTGCAACCGCCGCCGCCGCCGATTCGCCCGCCCGATCGTCAAGCGTTTCGGTGCGGCTGGACGACAGCGATCCGCCCTGGCCGCTGCGCCCATGGATCATGGCGGCGATCTGTGCCGCCGCGGGGCTCGCCTTTCACCTGCTGATCGACCACCATTATGACGATGCGCTCGCGCATTGGCGCAGCGCGCTGGCGGCGGGGATCGCGGCGGCGACGGTGGTGCTCGTGCTCGGCGTCGAGCTGCGCCGCTGGCACTGGGCGCTGGGTTTCGCGCTCGGCTGGGGCGTGATCCTCGGGCTGATCGCGCGGGCGACAGCGGCCTATAATATCCAGGGCAATCCGGTCGAATGGCCCTTCTGGTCGGGCATTCTCGCGGTGCTCGTCGCGACGCCTTTGTTCCAGACGCGGCGCGACGTCGCGCCCGACTGGCGCTTCTGGAAGCTGTGGCAGATGCCGTACCAGCGATTGCACAGCCATGCGTGGACCGACGCGGTAATCGGCGCGGCGAGCCTGGCGTTCGTCGGCATCACCTTTCTGCTCACCGTGCTGATCGGGCAGATGTTCAAGCTGATCGGGATCAATTTGATCTTCGACCTTTTGAACGGCGAATGGTTTGGCTGGATGCTCGCGGGCGCGGCGTTCGGCGGCGCGGTCGGGCTGCTGCGCGAGCGCGACAAGCTCGTTGCGACCTTGCAGCGGCTGGTGATGATCATACTCGCGGTGCTCGCACCGGCGCTCGCGGTCGCGCTGGTGCTGTTCCTGCTCTCGCTCGCGGAGACGGGATTGCAGAAGCTGTGGGATTCGGGCTTTTCGACCGCGGCGGTGATGATGGCGGTCGCGGCGTTCGCGGTGCTGCTCGCCAATGCGGTGATCGGCAATGGCGGCGACGACCGCGCGACCAATCCGGCGCTGCGCTGGGCGGCGCCGGTGCTGGCGGTCGCGGTGCTGCCGCTGGCGGGCATCGCTTATTATTCGATGCACTTGCGGGTGATTCAATATGGCTGGACGCCCGAGCGCATCTGGGGCGTGATCGCGGCGCTGATCGCGCTCGCCTATGGCATCGCTGGCCTGTGGGCGGTGGTGAAGGGGCGGCGCGATTTCGACGATCTGCTGCGGCCGTTGCAGCAAAAGCTCGCGATCGGGCTGGCGCTGCTCGCGCTGTTCCTCGCGCTGCCGATCCTCGATTTCGGGGCGATTTCGACGCGCGATCAGGTGGCGCGGCTGAAATCGGGGGCGACGCCGGTCGAAAAGTTCGACTGGGCGGCGATGGCCTATGATTTCGGGCCGAGCGGGCGCGCGGCGCTGACGGAGCTAGCGCGCTCGCCGCGGAAGCCGCGTGCCGACGCGGCGAAGGCGGCGCTGGCGGCGAAGAACCGCTGGGACCTGGGCGGGCCGCGCGGGGCGGTGTTGCTGAAGCCGTTTGCCGATCGGTTGCGTGTCATTCCCGCGGGCCGCGCCCTGCCCGCCGCGGCGCTCGACCGGATCGCGGGAAGTTATATGTGCAGCCGCGCCAAGGCGTGCGTCGCGGTGTGGCTCGACGACAAAAGGATCGGGGTGCTCGGGCAGAACGAGCCCGGCGATGCGCTGAATTTCGACTTCGTGACGCAGAATGACGCCGGACAATGGGTGCAGGGCGATTGGGCCAAGCCCGCGCCGGGGAAAAAGCCGGCGGTCGATTTGTCGACAGCGCGGATCGAGGTCGAGACGGTGACGCAGCGCCGCGTGCTGGTGAACGGCGAGCCGGAATCGGGGGCGTTCGACTAGCTTCTCCCGAACAATCCCTCCCTCGTCATTCCCGCGAAAGCGGGAACCCATGAGCGGCGGGCCGGCTGGGTTCCCGCTTTCGCGGGAATGACGAGGGTTTTTGCCGAGTTTCTATGGCCGCGGCTTGATGCAATCCAGCGGGGATGCTAGCGGCGCGGCTTCGTTAAAGTTAGGGCGATCATGGCAATCGATCAGGCAACAGTAAGGAAAATCGCGTCGCTGGCGCGCATCGCGATCAGCGATGCGGAAGCCGCCGCGATGGAAGGCGAACTCAACGGCATTTTGGGCTGGGTCGAGCAACTCGGCGAAGTCGATGTGACCGGGGTCGAACCGATGACCGCGGTGATCCCCAACACGCTGCGGCTGCGCGACGATGTCGTCGACGCCGACCCGCTGACCGGCGGCGGCCGTCGCGACGATGTGCTGGCGAATGCGCCGGCGCCGCAGCACGGGTTTTTCGGCGTTCCCAAGGTGATCGAGTGATGACCGAGCTTACCAACCTGACCGTCGCCGAGATCCGCGACGGGCACCGCGCAGGCGATTTCAGCGCCGTCGAGGTGGCCGAGGCGTTCAACGCCAATGTCGCGGGCGCGAAGGCGCTGAATGCGTTCATCGTCGAGACGCCCGAACATGCGATCGCGGCGGCGAAGGCGGCCGATGCCGATCGCGCGGCGGGGACGCTGAAGCCGCTGTCGGGCGTGCCGATCGGGATGAAGGACCTGTTCGCGACGAACGGCGTCCAGACGACCGCCGCGAGCCACATGCTCGAAGGCTTCGTCCCGCGCTATGAATCGACCGTTTCGGCAAAGCTGTGGGACGCCGGTTGCGGCATGCTCGGCAAGCTCAACCTCGACCAGTTCGCGATGGGATCGTCGAACGAGACCTCCTACTTTGGCAATGTCATCAGCCCGTGGAAGCGCAAGGATGGCGGCAATGCGGCGCTCGCGCCGGGCGGCTCGTCGGGCGGCTCGTCGTCGGCGATCGCGGCGCGGCTGTGCCCGGCGGCGACGGGGACCGACACCGGCGGTTCGATCCGCCAGCCCGCGGCGTTCACCGGCATTTCGGGGATCAAGCCGACCTATGGCCGCTGCTCGCGCTGGGGCATCGTGGCGTTCGCGAGTTCGCTCGATCAGGCGGGGCCGATGGCGCGCGACGTCAAGGACTGCGCGATCATGCTCGAGAATATGGCGGGCTTCGATCCGAAGGACGCGACGAGCCTCGATTTGCCCGTGCCCAATTGGGAAGCCGCTTTGTCGAGCGATCTCAAGGGCAAGACGGTCGGGATTCCCAAGGAATATCGCCTCGAAGGCATCGATCCCGACATCGACGCGATGTGGGATGCCGGGATCGCGATGCTGAAGGATGCGGGCGCGGACGTGGTCGAGATCAGCCTGCCGCACACCAAATATGCGCTGCCCGCCTACTATATCATCGCGCCCGCCGAAGCCTCGTCGAACCTCGCGCGCTATGACGGCGTGCGGTACGGTTTGCGCGATCTGCCGCAGGGCGCGGGGCTGCAGGACATGTACGCCGCGACGCGCGCCGACGGCTTTGGGCCCGAGGTCAAGCGCCGCATCATGATCGGCACCTATGTGCTGTCGGCGGGCTTCTACGACGCCTATTACACGCAGGCGCAGAAGGTGCGGACGCTGATCGCGCGCGATTTCGAACAGGCGTTCGGAATGTGCGACGTGATCCTTGCGCCGACCGCGCCGTCGGCGGCGTTCGGGCTGGGCGAGAAGATGGCCGATCCGCTGGCGATGTATTTGAACGACGTGTTCGCGGTGCCCGCGAGCCTTGCGGGGCTGCCCGCGATGTCGGTCCCCGCGGCGCTGAACCGCGAAGGGCTGCCGCTGGGGTTGCAGATCATCGGCAAGGCGTTCGACGAGCAGGGTGTGCTGAACGCCGGGCTGGCCATTGAAGAGCGGGCGGGCTTTACGGCGCGGGCGGAGAAGTGGTGGTAATGCAGTCTGTACCCTTGCGAAGGCAGGGGTCCATCTCCGGATGGTGCCAGTTTGAAGCGGCAGGTGATGGGTCCCTGCCTTCGCAGGGACACAAGGAAAGTTTGATTGATGTCTGACTATCGCATCAAGGGCGAAACCGGCGAGTGGGAGGTCGTGATCGGCCTCGAGGTCCATGCGCAGGTCACCTCCAACGCCAAGCTGTTCTCGGGCGCCGCGACGGCGTTCGGGGCGGAGCCGAACACGCAGGTGTCGCTGGTCGACGCCGCGATGCCGGGGATGCTGCCGGTGCCGAACCGCGAGTGCATCCGCCAGGCGGTGCGCACCGGCATGGCGATCGAGGCCGAGATCAACAAATGGTCGCGGTTCGACCGCAAGAATTATTTCTACGCCGATCTGCCGCAGGGTTATCAGATTTCGCAGCTTTATCATCCGATTGTCGGCGAAGGTTCGCTGACGATCGAGGCCGATGAAAAGGCGGGCCTGCCCGAAGCGAAGCGCATCGGGATCGAGCGCATCCATGTCGAGCAGGACGCCGGCAAGCTGATGCACGACCAGCATCCGACGATGTCGTACGTCGACCTCAACCGTTCGGGGGTCGCGCTGATGGAGATCGTCTCGCGCCCCGACATGCGCTCGCCCGCCGAGGCCGGCGCCTATGTGCGCAAGCTGCGCTCGATCCTGCGCTATGTCGGCTCGTGCGACGGCAATATGGAAGAAGGCTCGATGCGCGCCGACGTCAACGTCAGCGTGCGGAGGCCCGGTGACGAGTTCGGGACGCGGACCGAGACGAAGAACGTCAATTCGGTGCGCTTCGTGATGGCGGTGATCGAGGGCGAGGCGAAGCGCCAGGTCGAACTGATCGAAAGCGGCGGCACGGTGGTGCAGGAAACGCGGCTGTACGATCCCGACCGTAACGAGACGCGATCGATGCGGTCGAAGGAGGATGCGCATGATTATCGCTACTTCCCCGATCCCGACCTGTTGCCGCTCGAGCTCGACGATGCGTTTCTGGCCGAGTGCCGCGACAGCTTGCCCGAGCTGCCCGACGCCAAGCGCGCGCGCTATCTAGCGGCGGGAATTTCGCCGTATAACTCCGACGTGCTGACCGCCGAGGTCGAGGCGGCGCTTTGGTTCGACAATTTGCTCGACGCGGGCGCGAAGCCCGCCCCGGCGGCGAACTGGGTGACGAGCGAGTTGTTCGGCGCCTTGAACCGCATGGGCCGCGACATTTCGGACTCGCCGGTCTCGCCCGCGCACGCCGCCGAGCTGCTCGGCCTTGTCGCCGATGGCACGATTTCGGGGACGATCGCCAAGGCGGTGTTCGAGAAGATGCTCGAGACGGGTGACGGCGCCGCGGCGATCGTCGAGCGCGAGGGGCTGAGGCAGACGAGCGACACCGGCGCGATCGAGGCCGAAATCGCGAAGATCCTTACCGCCAATGCCGACAAGGTCGAGCAGTATAGGGGCGGCAAGGAAGCCTTGTTCGGTTTCTTCGTCGGCCAGACGATGAAGGCGATGCAGGGCAAGGCGAACCCGCAGGTGGTGAACGAACTGCTGAAAAAGGCGCTGGGCTGAGGATGCGCGCGGCTCTTCGCGCGCTTCTGGCTCTCTGGCTGCTGGTCGCCGGCGCTACGCTCGCGCGCGCCGAGACGATCGTCTTCACCGACGTCAACGTCGTGCCGATGGACCGCGAACGCGTGATTCCGCGCACGACGGTGATCGTCGCCGACGGGGTGATTGCGAGCATCGGGGCCAAGGCGAAACTGCCCGCGGGGACGCAGGTGGTGGACGGCAAGGGCGCGTGGCTGGTGCCGGGGCTCGCCGACATGCACAATCATGTGACGACGCGCGATGACCTGACGTTGCTGCTCGCGAACGGTGTCACCACGATGCTCAACATGGGCGAGGCGACCAACGCCTTCAACGGACGGACGCGGATCGCGGTGAACAAGGGCGAGGTGCCGGGGCCGCAGATTTTCACGGCCTTTGTCGTCGATGGCGACCCGCAATATGGTCATTTCGTCGTGCGGACCGCCGACGAGGGGCGCGCGATCGTGCGGCTGGCAAAGGCGAACGGCTACAGCTTCATGAAGGTTTACACGAACCTGTCGGCCGAGGCTTTCGCGGGGCTCGCCGACGAGGCGAAGCTTCAAGGGATCGGCGTCGTCGGGCATAATGCGAAGGCGGTCGGGCTCGCGCGGCAGCTCGCGGCGGGGCAGGCGATGGTCGCGCATGTCGAGGAATTCTTCTACGGCTTCTTTCCCGAGCCGCCCGCGGACGATCCGAACGCGCCGCCCGACGACGCGCGGATCGCCGATGCGATCGCGCTGGTGAAGGCGCATGGCGCCTTCGTCACGTCGGACCTGTTCAACTATCGCACCATCGCGGCGCAGTTCGGCAAGCCCGAGGTGGTGAAAGCCTATCTCGCGGCGCCCGAGGCGCGCTATCTGTCGCCGGGGGACCGGATCGGCTGGGCGCGGTCGGGCTATCAGAAAAAGGCGGTCGACCTCTCGCGCCGCGTCGCGTTCGAAGCGCGCTTCGTGAAGGCGATGGCCGACGCCGGCGTGCCGCTGATCACCGGCGGTGACGCGCCGTCGATCCCCGGGCAGGTGCCGGGCTTTGCCCTGCACGAGGAAATCGACGCGATGCTGGCGGCCGGGCTGACCCCGTGGCAGGCGCTGTCGGCGGCGACGCGGACGCCGGGCGAATTCATCGCGAAGACGGTGCCGGGCGCGGTGAAGTTCGGCGTCGTGGCGCCGGGCTATCGCGCCGACCTGCTGCTCGTTGCCGATAATCCGCTGGAAAAGCCTGCGACCTTGCGCACGCCGCTCGGCGTGATGACGGGCGAGCGTTGGTACGACGCGGCGGCGCTGAAAGCGATGCTCGCCGACGTCGCGGCGCGGCGCGTCGTTCCCTAATCGGCGGCCTGCCAGACGCTGCGGCCTTGCTTGATCGTTTCGCGGACCTTGATGTCCTTGATGGCGCCCACCGGCATCGTCAGCGGGTTCTTGTCGAGGATGACGAAATCGGCGAGCAGGCCGGCCTTGATGCGGCCCTTGCGATCTTCCTCGAAGATTTGCCAGGCGGGGCCGGTGGTGAGCGCCTGGAGCGCGGCATAGGCGTCGATCCGCTCGTCGGGGCCGCTGACGACGCCGGTCGGCGAGACGCGCGCCATCGCGGTCCAGAGCATGAACATCGGGTCGATCGGGGTGACCGGAAAGTCGCTGTGGTTCGATATGATCAAGCCCGCCGCCCTTGCCGATTTCATCGGGCTGATGAAATCGACGACGGTCTTGGGGAAATTCCTGCGGTGGGTGTCGCCCCAATACCATGTGTGGTTGGTGAAATAGGCGGGGCCGACGCCGATGCGCTTGTAGGCGGCGAGCTGGTCGGGGCGCTGGAACTGCGAATGGATGATGATCGGGCGGCGGTCGGCGGCGGCGGTGATCCCCATCGCGTCATAGGTCTTGATCGCCATGTCGATGGCGGCGTCGCCATTGGCGTGGGCGAAAATCTGCCAGCCGCGGTCGTTCACCTTGGCCGCGGCGGCGCGGAAGGCGTCGGGGGCGATATTGGGGTGGCCGTGCCACGGATTCTCTCCCGTCGGGCTGCCCAGCGCATAGTCGCGGGTGAAATAGCCTGTGCGCGCCTGCACCGATCCGTCGAGGATGAATTTGATCCCCTGCAGCTTGGCGTGGCCCCGATAGACCCCGAATTCGAGATCGGGGTCGGCGAGCAGTTTGTCGAGCCCGGTGTAGAGCGGGAGCAACGCGAGATCGATCTTCAACCGTTCGCGCGCCGCCGCGCCGGTGAAGAAGGCGATGTCGCCGAACAGCGTCGCGCCGTCCTGCGCATGGGTGTAGCCGTGGGCGAAATAGCGTTGCTGCGCGGCGTCGAGCGTCGCCAGCCGCTGGTCCAGCGTCGGCTTGGGCATCGCGCCGTGGATGATGAAGGCGGCGGTTTCGAGCAGCACGCCGTTGAGGCGCCCTTCGGCGTCGCGCAGGAACGTGCCACCCGGCGGCGGCGTGCTGGCATCGGTCAAATGCGCAGCGGCGAGGGTGGCGCTGTTGGCGACCAGCGAATGCAGCGAGCTGTGCAGCACGACGATGTTGCGGTCGGCGGACACGGCGTCGAGTTCGGCCCGGGTGATGTGGCGCTTTTCGGCAAGCTTCTGGTCGTCATATTGCCACACGACGACCCAGCCGCCCGCGGGGATCGCGCGTGCGTCGATGAAGGTGCGGATCGCGGCCTGCAGCGAGGCGATGTCGGTGACGGGCGGCAGCGACGGATCGTTGAGGTCGAGCCCGCTCGCCATCTGCATCATCGCCGAAAAATGCGAATGGGCATCGAGGAATCCCGGCAGCATCGTGGCGCCGTGAAGGTCGTGGATGGTGGCGTCCTTGCCGGCCGTGGCGCGCGCTCCGGCCTCGTTCCCGGCGAAGGTGATGCGGTCGCCCCTGGTGACGACGGCCTCCACGGTTTTGGGCGTGTCGCCGTCCATCGTGACGATCGGGCCGCCGCGGTAGAGGGTGGTCTCCTGCGCGATGGCGGGCGTGGTCGTTGCCAGAAGCAGAGCGATGGCGGCGGTGATTTTCATATTTTCTCCCCTGCGGCCATCGTGGCGGCCGGGGAGGGGGTGGGTCAAGTCCACATTTGCAACTTATCGTCCTTGCGAGCGCAGCGAAGCAATCCAGAGCGGTTTACGCATACTCTGGATTGCTTCGCTCGCGCGACGCGCGAGTTTATCCTGAGCGGCTGCAAGGCAGTCGAAGGGCTCGCAATGACGGAGAGAGGTCAAACCTGCTGCGGCGGCACCTCGTCGGGCCCGCGGCCCGGCTGGTCGATATCGCCGCCGCCGGGGCGGCCGGGGATTTCCGTCGGCTGGCCGGCGGGGTCTTCGAGCGGGGTCGGCTGCACCGGCTTTTCGGGGGGCGATTGCGGTTCGATCGTGTCCGGCTTCGGCTTGGGAAGCGGGTCGGGGCTGCTGGCCATTGTCATTCTCCTTGAATTGAACAACGAACGGGCACGACGCATGTTCCGGTGGCGGGCGTCGAGCATGTTCCGCCTGCGGAACAGCGGGCTTTGCGCCCTTGCCCTCGGCGACGCGTCTGCTATAGCCCCGCGCGGCCCGCACGGGCGTGCGCGGCAGCGCGCGATTTCGTGCACCCGGCCGAAAACACCTGCGGGCGTGGCGGAATTGGTAGACGCGCTGGTTTTAGGTACCAGTATCGCAAGATGTGGGGGTTCGAGTCCCTTCGCCCGCACCATTTTCGCAATGCAGGCCGGGATCATGGGGAACTCAGCCATATTGGCGGGGTTCGATACGAGATTTTGAGCAAGGATAAGACCAAGGCAATGAAGACCGTCGAAACGCTGAACGAAGGCCTGAAGCGCGAATATCGCGTCACGATCACCGCCAAGGATATCGACGCGCGCGTCGACGACGAGGTGAAGAGCATCGCCCCGACCGTCCGCATGCCCGGTTTCCGTCCCGGCAAGGTGCCGCCGAATCTGATCCGCAAGATGCACGGCCCCGCGCTGTCGGCCGACGCGCTCAACAAGGCGATCGACGCCGGCGTGCGCGACCTGATGACGAAGGAAAAGCTTCGCCCCGCGCTGCAGCCCGCGGTGACGCTGGCCGACGGTTATGAAACCGGCAAGGACGCCGAAGTCACCGTCGCGCTGGAAGTGCTGCCCGAAATCGCGACGCCGTCGATCGACGGACTGAAGCTCGAGCGCCTGACCGTTCCCGCCGACGATAAGGCGGTGATGGCCAAGATCGAGGAATTCGCCGCGCAGATGAAGCGGTTCGAGGATGCGCCGAAGACCAAGAAGGCCGCGACCGGCGACCAGGTCATCATCGACTTCGCCGGCAGCGTCGACGGCGTCGCCTTCGACGGCGGCACGGGCGAGGACATGGCGGTCGAAATCGGTTCGGGCCAGCTGATCCCCGGCTTCGAAGACCAGCTCGTCGGGGTCAAGACCGGCGACGAAAAGGTGCTGAAGGTCAGCTTCCCCGACGAATATCCGGTCGAGAATCTGAAGGGCAAGCCCGCCGAATTCGCGATCACGGTGAAGGAAGTGAAGGTTCCGGCCGCGTCGAAGATCGACGACGAGTTCGCCAAGACGCTCGGCCTTGAAAGCCTCGACAAGCTGAAAGAGCTGATGAAGGATCAGGTCGAACAGGAACTGAACGGCCTGACGCGCACCTATATGAAGCGCAAGCTGCTCGACCAGCTCGCCGCGAGCCACGATTTCGAAGTGCCGCCGACGATGGTCGAGGCCGAGTTCAACCAGATCTGGCAGCAGCTCGAGCATGAAGCGAGCCACGAGGAAGATCCCGAAGCGGCGAAGGCCGAGCTCGAGAGCGACCGCGACGAATATCGCAGCATCGCGGTGCGCCGCGTGCGCCTCGGCCTGCTTCTGTCGGAAATCGGCCAGGCGCATGGCGTGCAGGTCAGCAGCCAGGAAATGCAGCGCCTGATCATGCAGGCGGCGCAGCAATATCGCCCCGAAGAGCGTCAGCGTTTCGTCGAATATGTCCAGCAGGACGCGCTCGCCGCCGCGCAGCTCCGCGCTCCGCTCTATGAGGACAAGGTCGTCGACTTCCTGTTCGACAAGGCCGAGATCAGCGAGCGCGAAGTGACGCGCGAAGAGATCGAGGCCGCGATCGAAGCCGACGACGACGGCCACGTCCATGGCCCGGGCTGCGGTCACGACCATGACCATGACCATGACCATGACGCGAAGCCCGCCAAGAAGGCGGCGGCGAAGAAGCCCGCCGCCAAGAAGGACGCGGTGAAGGAAGAGGCCAAGGAAGCAAAGGCCGAGGCTCCTGCCAAGAAGGCACCGGCCAAGAAGGCCGAAGCCGCCCCCGCCAAGAAGGCCGAGGAAAAGCCCGCCGCGGCGAAAAAGGCTGCTCCGGCGAAGGCCGCTGCGGCCGAAAAGGCCGAGCCGGCCAAAAAGGCTCCGGCCAAAAAGGCTGCGGCGAAGAAATAAGCTTCGGCTGACGATCGACAAAAAGGCCGGGTGGAGGATGCTCCACCCGGCCTTTTTGGTTTAGAACGACGTGCCTTTAATCTGACCCGTTCCGTTCGTGTCGAGCGAAGTCGAGACACCCATCGGTCTTGCGCTACATCGATGGGTGTCTCGACTTCGCTCGACACGAACGGGAAGAGATGTGATGCCGATTTTAAGCTCCCGCTCTAAATCGTCGCCCCCGCGAAGGCGGGGCCGCTACCGGTGTAGAGAGCAAGGTTGCTGGCGGCCCCCGCCTTTGCGCGGGCGACGATGAATCCTCAAATCACATCCATATTATAGCAATGCCAGCTGAAGATCGCCGCGGCGCCGCGGTGCGGGCGCCAGGCTTCGGCCAGTTCGCGCGCCAGCTTTTCGCTCGGGCGCGCGCCCAATTGCAGGATGCGGCCGACGGCTTCCTGCACCGCGAGGTCGCCCGCGGGCCAGATGTCGGGACGGCCTTCGGCGAAGAGCAGGTAGATTTCGGCCGACCATCGGCCGATTCCCTTGACCCGCGTGAGCAAGGCGATCGCTTCCTCATCGTCGGCGGGGAGCGCGTCGAAGGTCAGATCGCCGTCGAGGATGAGCTGCGCGAGGCTTTTGGCATAGCCCTGTTTCTGCCCCGACAGGCCGCAGCCGCGCAGCGTGTCGAACTCGGCGGCCGCCATCACTTCGGCGGGGCAGCCCTCGCCGAATTGCGCCTCGAGCTTGTTCCAGATCGAGTTCGCGGCGGCGACGCTGACCTGCTGGCCGACGATGGTGCGGAGCAGCGTCGTATAGCCGGGCGCGCGGATGCGCGGTTCGGGGTAGCCGGCATTGCCGAGTGCGCGCGCGAAATTGGCGTCGCGCTTCGCGAGCGCGTCGATTCCCGCGTTCAGCTGCTGCTGGCTGAGGCCCATCGCATATTCTCCTTTTGTTCCCAAAGTTGCTGATAGCAACGCTTGATTTGGCGCGCAACGCGCGACATAGCGCCTGCGACAAGAAACCTATGGGGACTAGCATGGCCAAGCTGATTGTCGTGACGCGCGACGGGACCGAACATGAGATCGAAGGCGACACCAGCCTGACCGTGATGGAGAATATCCGCGACGCCGGGTTCGACGAACTGCTCGCGCTGTGCGGCGGCTGCTGCTCGTGCGCGACGTGCCATGTCCATGTCGAGGCGGGGGCGAAAGATGCGATGCCCGCGATGAGCGAGGACGAGAACGACCTGCTCGATTCGACCACCGACCGCGACGATAATTCGCGCCTGTCGTGCCAGATCCCGTTCAGCGAGGCGCTCGACGGGCTGAAGGTGCGGATCGCGGCGGAGGATTGAGGCTTATTGCCCCGCCGTCGCGACCGCGTAGAGCGCGATCGCTGCGGCGTTCGAAATGTTGAGGCTTTCCATCCGCGGCGAGATCGGCAGTTTGGCGAGCACGTCGCAATGCTCCATGACATTATGCCGCATGCCGTCGCCTTCGGAGCCAAGCACCAGCGCCACCTTGCTGCCGTCGAGGGTCGATCCCAGCGTCGTTTCGGTGTCGCCCATCAGCCCGATGCGCCAATATTGCGCCTCGGCGATTTCCTCGAGCGCGCGCGACAGGTTGACGACGCGTACCCACGGCACGGTTTCGAGCGCGCCCGACGCCGAACGCGCGATGACGCCGCTTTCGGGCGGGCTGTGGCGGTCCTGCGTGATGATCGCCGCGGCGTCGAATGCCGCCGCCGAGCGCAGCACCGCACCGATATTATGCGGGTCGGTGACCTGATCGAGGATGACGAGCGGGCGCTTGCTGTCGGCGTCGACCTCTTCCTGCAACAGATCGCTCAGATGGATGCTGTCGAGCGGGTCGACCTCGATCACCAGCCCCTGATGCGGCGCATCGCGCGCTACGAGTCGCGCAAGGTCGGTGACCTCGGCGTAGCTGATCGGAATCACCGGCGGCAGGTCGAGCTGGCCTAAGGCTTCGCGGGTGCCCCAGACGCGCTTGACGGTGCGGTCGGGGTTGGCGAGCGCGGCGAGAACGGCGTGTCGGCCCCAGAAACGGATGGCCTGGCCGCGCGTGTTTTGACCGGTGGGGCGGCGGTGACGGGAAAATTGTCTCATGCGCGCGCCTTTCCCATGACTGCCATTGACAGGCAAGCCTCGTTTCGCCATTGGACCGCTTCCCAAAGCGGGCCCCAATGGACAGGTGGCCGAGTGGTTAAAGGCAGCAGACTGTAAATCTGCCCGGGTTTCCGTACGCTGGTTCGAATCCAGCCCTGTCCACCACCCACACGACAGCGTTATCGAACCAGCGAGTCGGAGTTGGCCGGTATCGGCAAAGCGATACCGGCGGGTTCGAATCCAGCCCTGCCGCCATTTTCCCAAGCGATCGAGAAGGTGATAACGGGCTCTGCTTCAGGGTTCCAGCACGCCCAGCAGCGCGACGAGAGCGAGGATGCCGGCGGCCGCGCCTGCTTCGAGCGCGAGGCGATGCCGGATCGCGCGCTCCGGGGTCTCGCCGCCCGTCGTGACAAGCGCCGGGGCCAGCCGCCAGCGGTTCAGGGCCGCCAGCGCGAGCATCGCACCGAAAAGCGCGAGCTTGGCGATGAGCAGATAACCGTAGGAAGAGGGCAGCATCCGTCCGGCCTGCGCGATGCCGACGATCATCTGCAGATTGATCAATCCGGTCGCCGCGATGACGATGACGCAGCCCGTGCCCACGCGTGCGAACCGGTCGAGACTGGCTGCGGCAAGCGCGAGCCTGACCGGTCGTGCGTCGTCCGCTGCGGGGCGTAGCAGGATCAGGAAGGCGGCGATCGCGCCGATCCAGATAGCGGCGGCGATCATGTGGAGCGCGTCGGCGAAGCGATGGGTCGCTCCGGCCCAGCCTTCGCCGGCCGCGGCATGGCCGGACCAGGCGAGGCTGGCGAGCGCGACCGTGCCAGCGGCGGAGAGGAGAGCGAAGGCGGCGGCCGACGGACGGCGATCGAGTCGCAGGGCGGCGGCGAGCGCGATGGCGAGCGCGGCCATCCGCACGAGCCATGCCTTGCCGACATCGGTTTCGGTGGCGATTGTGAGCAGCATGCCCGGATCGACTTCGCTGAGCGATATCCCCATCATGCTCGCGGCAAGGACGAGCATGCCCGCGAGCGACGCGAGGAAGCCCGCGCCGCAAAGCCACGGCTGCGGCGTTGTCAGTCCGCCGACGATGCGTGCATCTTCGCGGTCGCGGCGGCGGAGCGCATAAAGCGGGAACGCCGCCAGCCCCATGACCAGCATCGGGCCGGCGAAGAGCAGGAACCGGATGCCGATCATCAGGGGGTCGGTCATGGACTATCTGACCGTGAAGCTGAATTCGCTGCCCATCCGGTGCGTATCGGCGCCCGCGGCCGACCATTTGACCTTGTAGGTTCCGGGAACGAGCGCGCGCTTCGGGGTGAGCGTCATCGACTTGCCGTCCTTGCCCATCGCCGACGCGATGGCGACCTTCATCGGCGGATGCTCGGCCATGCCCGGCATCCCGGTCATCACCAGTTCGGCCCTTACGGTCGGAGCGATCAGCTTTTCGCTGAATTTCAAATGGACCGAAGTCAATTTGGCGACCCTGGCATTCGCGGCGGGGGTCGATGCCACAAGCTTCGCATGGGCCAGCGCGGCGGTCGGCGAAAGCGCGAGCGCGGCGGCGGCCAGCGCGGCGAGCGGGGAGAGGGCGGCTTTGATCATAAAATGCTCCAACAGGATGGTCGTGCTGCTATTACGCAGGACGAGGCGGCAGCCCTTGCGCAAATCGGGCGTGGCGCGTCGGCGGAGGATGAGGGGTAGCGCAAATGCGCGCGTATGATAGCTGAGAGGACCGGTGAGGCGATGGACGAAGAGTTTCGGAAACTGAACAGGGCGGCTTTGCCACCGGCGCTCGAAACGCTCGACGATCGCGTCCTTGCCGCGCTCGCCGTCCGGAAGGCCGAAGCGGCGGCGACGCGCCGGCTGATGGCGGTCGCCGCGCTCTTCTCGCTCGGCGGCGGCATGGTGGCGGGCAGCCTCTTCGTACCGAGCGCGGTTGCCGCCAGCCCGCTGACGCCGCTGATCCCGGCAAGCCCGCTCGCACCCTCGACCCTGTTGGAAGTCCGCTGATGGCCACCGCGCGCCGGATGGCGATCATCGGCTTCATCGCGTTCGTGGCCGCGCTCGCAGGCGTTTTCGTCGGCCGCCTGCTGGTCGACGCCCCCAGGCAGAGCGAGACCGAGCTGCATGCGCTGCTGCACCGCGAACTGACGCTGTCGGACGAGCAGGAAGCGCGGTTGCAGGCGATCGAGGCGCAATTTTCGGGGCGGCGCGACGCGCTCGAGGTCGAGATGCGGGCGGCCAACATCCGCCTGGCGCAGGCGATCGAGACCGAGCATGGCTATGGCCCGCGCGTGACCGAGGCGATCGACGAGACGCACGAGGTGATGGGCGAATTGCAGAAGGAGACGCTGCGCCATCTTTTCGCGATGCGCAGCGTCCTCGACGCCAGGCAGGCCGCGATGTTCGACAAGGTCGTGGTCAAGGCGCTGACCGCCGACGCGAGGTGACGAGCGACCTGTCGCACTATAGCGACCGCGATCTCGCGGCGCTCGCGCTTCGCGGCCGGCAGGACGCGTATCGCGAGTTTCTGACGCGTTACAAGGTCCCCGTTTTTCGCCTGATCCGCAGCAATGTCGGCGACGAGGGCGATGCGATGGATCTGACGCAGGAAAGCTTCGTCGCCGGCTTCGCCGCGCTGGGGCGTTATGATGGCGAGCGGCCGTTTCGCGTCTGGATTTCGCGCATCGCGCTCAACAAATGCCGCGACTGGGCGCGCCGCCGGGCGGTGCGGTCCTTTTTCACGCGCGCGCTCCCGCTGGAAAGCGCTTATGATGTCGCCGGCGACAGCCCCGCGATCGACGTGGAAGCGGCCGACCGCGCCGAATTGCGGCGGGTGCGCAAGGCCATCCTCGACCTGCCGGGCAATCTTCGCGAAATCATCGTGCTGCGCGGGATCGAGGAGCTGAGCCAGGCGGAAACCGCGGAGATGCTGGGGGTGAGCGAGAAGAGTGTCGAGACGCGCCTCTATCGCGCGCGCGCCAAGCTGCGCGCGATGCTGGGCGAATGAGGGGTGCGCGGTGCGCGCGCGTATGGTTTGCAGGTTACACGAGGAAGAAGCGGGACTTATGCGGATCGATCGGCGGCATTTTATCGGCGCGGCGGCAGGGGGCGGTGCGGCGGCCGCACTTTCCGCATGGTTTCCGGCCTGGGCGCAGCCGGTCTCGGCCGGGCTGAAGGCGCAGTTGCCGACCGTGTCGGGCGAGGACATCACGCTGCGGATCGCGCGGCAGACGATGCGCGTCGACGGCAAGATCAGCCGGGCGATCGGGATCAACGGCACGATCCCCGGACCGCTCATCCGCCTGAAAGAGGGGCAGACGGCGCGGCTGCGGGTCGTCAACGATCTCGACGAGGACAGCTCGATCCATTGGCACGGGCTGATCCTGCCCTTTCACATGGACGGTGTTCCCGGCGTCAGCTTTCCGGGGATCAAGCCGCGTTCGACCTTCGTTTACGAATTCCCGGTCGTCCAGTCGGGAACCTATTGGTATCACAGCCATTCGGGGCTGCAGGAACAGCTCGGCCATTATGGGCCGATCGTCATCGATCCAGCGGGCGCCGATCCGATCGGCCATGACCGCGAACATGTGATCGTGCTGTCGGATCACAGCCAGCTCGCACCCGAAGAAATCTTTCGCAAGCTCAAGGTCAATCCCGGTCATTTCAACATGCAGCGGCAGACGCTGTCGGGGCTGCTCGCGGGCGAGGATCAGCCGCTGAACGAGCGCATCGAATGGGGCGCGATGCGGATGGACCCGACCGACATCGCCGACGTCAACGGCTCGACCTACCAATTCCTCGTCAATGGCCATGGGCCGCGCGACAACTGGACCGCGCTGTTCGCGCCCGGCGAGCGTGTCCGGCTGCGCATCATCAACGCGTCGGCGATGTCGATTTTCAACGTCCGCATCCCGGGGCTTCGTTTGACCGTGGTGCAGGCCGACGGCCTCAATGTCGTTCCGACCGAGATCGACGAATTCCAGATCGGCGTTGCCGAAACCTATGACGTCGTCGTCACGCCCACCGAAGACCGGGCCTATACGATCGTCGCCGAGGTCAACGACCGGTCGGGCATGGCGCGCGCGACGCTCGCGCCGCGCGCGGGTATGGTCGCGCCGGTTCCGGCGCTGCGCGCGCGCCCGCTCGCGACGATGAAGGATATGGGCATGGGCGACATGTCGGGCGGCGACGCGACCTGCGCGCCCGAACATGCGGCTATGGGGCACTGCACCCCCGCCGATGCCGCGCCCGCGACCGATCATGCCGCGATGGGACATGGCGCGGGCGGCATGCGGCACAGCATGCGCGACTTCAGCGTCGCGCCGCAGGTGAAGCGCGACCCGAGTGTCCAGACGATCTCGCCGATGCCCGTCGACCGCATGGGCGAACCGGGGCAGGGACTGGAGGATGTGGGGCACCAGGTGCTCACTTATCACGACCTCGTCGCGCTCGACCGCAATCCCGACGTGCGTGCGCCGGGGCGCTCGCTCGACATCCATCTGACGGGCAATATGGAACGCTTCATGTGGTCGTTCGACGGCGTGAAGATGTCCGATCACCACGAACCCATCCCCTTCATCGAGGGCGAGCGGGTGCGGGTGAATTTGATCAACGATTCGATGATGAGCCACCCGATCCACCTGCACGGCCATTTCTTCGAACTGGTGACGGGCAAGGGCGACCGGGCGCCGCGCAAGCATACGGTGATCGTCCAGCCCGGCGGGATCGCGACCTTCGACTTCACCGCCGATGCGCTCGGCGACTGGGCGTTCCATTGCCACCTTCTCTATCATATGCACGCGGGCATGATGCGCGTCGTGAGCGTGCGTCCGCGGGGGGATGCGGCATGATGCGCACCGCCTTCCTGCTCGCCGGCCTTTCGGCCATCGCTTTCGCCATGCCCGCCGCGGCGCAGTCGGGACATGCCGGGCATGGGGAAACGCCGCCCGCGCCCGTGGCCGTGCCTGAAGAGCCGGCGCCAGCCAGTCCCGCCTGCTCGCCCGAGCATGCAGCGATGGGCCATTGCAGACCCGCTGACGAAGCCCCCGCGACGGATGCGGGGATGGTGGGGACCGATTTGCCCGCCGGCGACGCGCCCGCGCCGCCGCCGCCCGATGATTGGTATGCCGACCGCATCTTTCCGAAAGGCGAGATGGAGCATGCGCGCCATGCGATGATGGTCGAAAACGGCGCGCAGCGGGTCGGCTTCGTCAGCCTGAACCTTGCGGAATATCAGGCGCGAGAGGGGCGTGACGGCTTTCGCTGGGAAGGCGAGGCCTGGTACGGCGGCGACATCAACCGGCTGACCCTGAAAAGCGAAGGCGAAACGGCGTTCGGCGAAGGCATCGAAAGCGGCGAGGCGCAGGCGCTTTACAGCCGTGCGATCGGGCCCTATTTCAACGCGCAGGCGGGCGTACGGCAGGATTTTGGCCACGGACCCGACCGCACTTATGCGACGGTCGGCTTCGAGGGCCTGGCGCCCTATTGGTTCGAGGTCGAGGGGGCGCTGTTCCTGTCGAACAAGGGCGATCTGCTCGCCCGGCTGGAAGGGAGCTATGACCAGCGTATCACGCAAAGGCTGATCCTGCAGCCGATGGCCGAGGTCAATTTCTCAGGTCGGGACGTGCCCGAAAGCGGCATCGGGTCGGGTCTGTCCGACGTCGAGCTTGGGCTTCGCCTCCGCTACGAGATCGTCCGCGAATTCGCACCCTATGTCGGGGTCGAGTGGACGCGGAAATTCGGCGATACCGCACGCTTCGCGCGCGCCGCCGGCGAGGACAGGAGCGGCGCCAGCTTCGTGATGGGCGTTAAAGCCTGGTTCTAGGGCGCTATTGATGATCGGGCGCGCGTCGCGCATTCTCGGGCGTATGAGCAAGAAATCCAGCCAGAGTCCCAAGGGGCTGCGTCAATTTGTGGATACCGATCAGCAGGACGCGTGGCTGGAGGGCAGGGCGGAATGGGCCGACGTCGGGGAGCGGCAGGATTCGATCGAGCAGCGGATGCGATACGCCCCCCGCTTTCAGAAGCTGTTGCGCCGACCGCAGGCGCCCGACCTGTTTGGGATTCTCGAGCTATATGGCCGGACCTGCCTTCCCATGCCCCGCGCGACGGAGCGATATTATTGGTCGGTTTCCTGCCTGCCATCGACCTCGGACAAGCCCTTGGTCCGCGTCAACGCGAGCTGGATGGAGCTGTTCACCCTCTACGCTGACGGCGACGATCTTCGCGCCCGGTTCATCGTCCATCTTTCGGACTTCACGACCGACGGGTCGCACGCGCCGGAGAGGATCGATCGGGCCTTTCTCGAGCGGAGCGTGCGGGCGCCCGAAGACGTGAGCTATTCCTTTCCTAGCGGCCCGGACATCTTCATCGTCAAGATACGGAGCTCCGCCGCCATCCGGGACTTTCTCGCGCTTCCGCGCGCGCTGCGCGCCGTGCGGCGATTCAACCTGACGCATATGAACCGCGGCCGGAACGCCTATCAGGCCAGCCATTCCTATAGCGTGGCCGATTACATGCTGGGCGAAGGCGCTTCCTGACGGGCGGCGGATGGCCGCCGCCCCACGTCTTTTAGTGGCGCGCGAGTTCGTCGCGGCCGACGACCATATAATGGACCTCGTCGGGGCCATCGGCGAAGCGCAGGTGGCGGACGTCGGCATAAAGATCGGCGAGCGGGGTCCAGTGCGAGATGCCCGTCGCGCCGTGGATCTGAATCGCCTGGTCGATGATCTGGCAGACGCGTTCGGGGACCATCGCCTTCGCCATGCTGACCCAGACGCGCGCCTCGCGATTGCCGAGCAGGTCCATCGCCTTTGCGGCCTTCAACACGATCAGCCGCATCGCCTCGATCTCGACGCGCGCGCGGGCGATCACTTCGAGATTCTTGCCGAGCTGCGACAGCGGGCGGCCGAAGGCGGTGCGTGAATTGCCGCGCTTGACCATCAGATCGAGCGCGACCTCGGCCTTGCCGATCGTGCGCATGCAGTGATGGATGCGGCCCGGGCCGAGGCGCATCTGCGAAATCTCGAAGCCTCTTCCTTCGCCGAGCAGGATATTCTCGCGCGGGACGCGGACATTGTCGAAGCGCATGTGCATATGGCCCTGCGGCGCGTGGTCGGCGCCGAACACGCGCATCGGGCCGAGCACTTGAACGCCGGGCGTGTCCATCGGCACCAGTATCTGCGAATGCTGGCCTTTGCGCGACGCTTCAGGGTTGGTCTTGAGCATGCAGATCAATATCTTGCAGCGCGGGTCGCCGGCGCCGCTGATGAAATATTTCTCGCCGTCGATGACCCATTCGTCGCCTTCGAGGTGCGCGCTCGTCTCCAAGTTGCTCGCATCCGACGAGGCGACGCCGGGTTCGGTCATCACATAGGCCGAACGGATTTCGCCGTTCAAAAGGGGTTTGAGCCAGCGGTCCTTCTGCTCGGGCGTGCCGACCATTTCGAGCACTTCCATATTGCCCGTGTCGGGCGCCGAGCAGTTCAGCGATTCGGACGCGAGCGGCGACTTGCCGAGTTCGGCGGCGATATAGGCATAGTCGAGGTTGCTGAGCGGCGTGCCGGTGTCGCCGTGCGGCAGGAAGAAGTTCCACAGGCCCGCGGCCTTCGCCTTGTCCTTTGCGCCTTCGAGCAGTTCGAGCTGCCCCGGCGCCCAGCTCCAGCGATCGGTGCGGCCTTCGCCGAGGCGGAAAAATTCTTCGGTGATCGGATCGACATTGTCGGCGATGTGGCGCTTGACGGCGTCGAAGAGCGGCTGCGCTTCCTTCGACATGCGCAGGTCGTTGAGTTCGGCCTGAAGTTCGATTTCGGTCATTTTGCGGGGTCTCCGGTGGATTTACCGGAAGAGGTTAGCGACGCTGGGCTATCTATGAAAATGATAGGTGGGAATATTGGATATTCGTATATCTAATATTCCCCGTCATCCCGGCGAAGGCCGGGATCTCACCCTATCGGAATGACGCACCGGCGGGATCCCGGCCTTCGCCGGGATGACGATATTAGAAGTTCATGCCGGTTTCGCCAATTCGTCGACGATGATCGCGCGCAGCCAGCCGAGTCCCGGGTCGGCCTGTGCCGCCTGGTGCCAGTAAAGATAGCTGCCGCCGGGTTCGACCGGCAGCGGCAGGTCGAGAAGCTGCATCGGCCACATCGCGTCGAGCACCGCGGCGTGCGATTTGGGAAGCGCGAAGAGCAGGTCGGACGCGGCGACGATCTGCCACGCGGTGATCGCATGCTGGCACCGCACCGCGACACGGCGCGTCAGGCCCATGCGGTCGAGCGCCATATCCTCGATCCCCGGACCATAGGGCCGCGCCGTCGCGATGATATGATCCAGCGCCAGATAGGTATCGAGATCGAGCGCGCCGTCGACGCGCGGATGTCCCTTGCGCGCGACGACGACGAGCGGTTCGGCGCCGAGATAGTGGCGGCACATCCGGTCGTCGGCGGGCAGCGCGACATCGAGCGCAAGGTCGAGATCGCCGTTCGCCAGCATCATCACGAGCTCGCGGCGGCGGAAGGTGACGCTGGCGAGCGCGACGTGCGGCGCCTCGCCGCGCACGCGCGCGACCAGCGAGGAAAAGCGCGGCATTTCGCCCGACAGCCGCACCCCGATGCGAAACTCGCGCGTGGTTTGCGCAGGCTCGAACGCGGTTGCGGCGTCGAGCGCGGCGTCGAGCCCGCGCAGCGCCTCGCGCACCGGCCCCGCGATGGCGCGCGCGGCGGAGGTCGGGACGAGGCGGTTGCCCTGCCGCACGAAAAGCGGATCGTCGAACTGCGTGCGCAGCCGCGCGAGCGCGTGGCTGATCGCCGGCTGCGACAGGTGGAGGTGCCGCGCCGCCGCGGACACGCCGCCCTTGGCGAAGATCGCGTCGAAAATGCGCAGCAGGTTGAGATCGAACCGGGCGAGATGCCGCAAGGCCTGCTCCTAGATGCGGGACCGGCGGCCGGCCCGGGTTCGATCGCGTCGATCAGTCAATCGTGCTCGCCAGTTCGCGGTTGAGCCACAGCGCGACGAGTGTGCCGAGCGCGCCCGACAGCAGATAGGCGCCTGCGGCGATCAGCCCGAATTCGCTCGACAGCCACAGCGCGACCATCGGCGCGAAGCCGGCGCCGAACAGCCAGGCGAGGTCGGAGGTGAAGGCCGAGCCGGTGTAGCGGTGGCGCGGATGGAAGTTCGACGAGAGCGCCCCCGACGACTGGCCGAACGACAGGCCGAGCAATGCGAAGCCGAGGATCATGAACGCCGCTTCGCCGATTTCGCCCGCGCCGAGCAATTGCGGCGCGAAGCCGCTGAACGCCGCGATGGCGGCGGCGGTGACCGCGAGCATCGTGCGGCGGCCGACGCGGTCGGCGAGAATGCCCGAGGCGACGATCGATCCGACGCCGACGACCGCGGCGATCGCCTCGATCACCAGGAAACGGACCGGACTTTCGTCGGTGAACAGGAACACCCACGACAGCGGATAGACGGTGACCATGTGGAACATCGCGAAGCTGGCGAGCGGCGCGAAGGTGCCGATGAGGATCGTCTTCCATTCCGACCGCACCGTTTCGAGCAGCGGTGCGGGTTCGAGCGCGCGATTTTCGAACAGCTCGGCATATTGGGGGGTGACGACGATGCGCAGCCGCGCGAACAGCGCGACGACGTTGATCGCGAAGGCGACGAAGAAGGGATAGCGCCAGCCCCAGGCGAGGAAATCTTCGGCCGGCAGCGCCGAGATCAGGAACATGAAGAGCAGGCTGGCGACGATCAGGCCCAAGGGCGCGCCGAGCTGCGGGATCATCGCGTACCAGCCGCGGCGGTTTTCGGGGGCGTTGATCGCGAGCAGCGAGGCGAGGCCGTCCCACGATCCGCCGAGCGCGACGCCCTGGCCCATGCGGAACAGCGCGAGGAACAGCGCCGCGCCGACGCCGACCGACTCGTAGCTTGGCAGGAAGGCGATCGCCGCGGTCGATCCGCCGAGCAGGAAGAGCGCGATCGTAAGCTTGGCGCCGCGGCCATAGGCGCGGTCGATCGCGGTGAAGATGATCGTGCCGACCGGGCGCGCGACGAAGGCGAGCGCGAAGATCGCGAACGACCAGAGCGTGCCGGTGAGCGGGTCGAGATGTGGGAAGACGAGCTTCGGAAAAACCAGCACCGACGCGATGGCGTATACGAAGAAGTCGAAGAATTCCGACGTCCGCCCGATGATGACGCCGATCGCGATCTCGGCGGGGTCGATGCGGTGGCTGCCGTCCTCGGCGCCGTGGAGGGCGCGGGCATCGCGTTCGGCCTCGGTGGTGGGAACGGTGTCGGCAGCCATGGTAACAATCCTTGAGCTGGAGCCTCCGCTTGCGCAGGATGCGGCGGCACGAGTCGGTCATAGGGCAGAATCGCCCCGAATGAAAATGCCCCTGCGCGATGATGGACGATCGCGGGATTGGACAAAATGTCCTATGTGCAGTGCAACAAAGGAGGATTAGGCACCCGCCATGCCAAGCAATCTCCCCCGTTTTTCCGCCCGATTGCGGCTGTTGCCGCTGCTCGCCGCGCTGCCCCTTTTGTCGGGTTGCGGGCTGATCGTGCTCGATCCCGCCGGCGACGTCGCGCGCCAGCAGGGCGATCTGATCGTCCTGTCGACGGTGTTGATGCTGCTGATCATCGTGCCGGTGATGGCGCTGACGATCTTCTTCGCGTGGAAATATCGCGCGTCGAACAAGGAGGCGACCTACAAGCCCGACTGGGATCACTCGACGCAGCTCGAACTCGTGATATGGTCGGCGCCGCTGCTGATCATCATCTGCCTTGGCGCGGTGACGTGGGTCGCGACGCATTTGCTCGACCCCTATCGCCCGCTCGCGCGCACGGCGCCGGGCCAGCCGGTCGCGGCCGAGGTCCAGCTGCTCGATGTGCAGGTTGTCGCGCTCGACTGGAAATGGCTGTTCATCTATCCCGAACAGGGCGTGGCGACGGTGAACGAGCTGGCGCTGCCGGTGAACCGGCCGGTGCGGTTCCGCATCTCCTCCTCGTCGGTGATGAACAGCTTTTACGTGCCGGCGCTCGCGGGGCAGATTTACGCGATGCCGGGCATGGAAACCAAGCTCCACGGCGTGTTCGACAAGACCGGCGAATATGAGGGCTTTTCGGCCAATTATTCGGGCTGGGGCTTTTCGAACATGCGCTTCGCGGTGAAGAGCCTGCCCGCCGGCGAGTTCGACCAATGGGTCGCGGCGACGAAGGCTTCGGCCGAAGGCGACCTCAGCCGCGCCGAATATCTGAAGCTCGAGAAGCCGACGCACAAGGAACCCGTCCGCCGCTTCGCCGCGAGCGATCCGCAGCTGTTCGACGCCGTCGTCAACATGTGCGTCGAGCCCGGCAAGATGTGCATGCACGACATGATGTCGCTCGACGCCGCGGGCGGTGCGGGCATCGCGGGCATCGGCAATGTCCGGCAGGTGGCTTATGACAAGTTCGCCGCGCGCGGCACCGTCGACGCCGCACGCTGGAGCATGCGCTATGTCGCGGCCTATTGCAGCGCGCCGGTGATGTCGAACGACCGGCCCGACGCGAAGCCCGTGGCACCGGAAATGCTGAAGGGCGAGGGGCTTCCGGTCCCGGCCAGGCCCGAACGCACCGCGCTGACCGCGCCCGCCGCCCGCCCGATGTCCTGAACGAGCCGAGACCCCCTATGATCCCGCATCCCGCACCCGAAACCGGTCCGATCCTTGGCAAGCTGTCGCTCGAGGCGCTGCCGCTGCACGAGCCGATCCTCGTCGCCACCTTCATCGGCGTCGTCCTCGGCGGCATCGCCGTGCTCGGCCTGATCACCAAATTCCGCCTCTGGGGCACTTTGTGGACCGAATGGTTCACCACCGTCGACCACAAGCGCATCGGGATCATGTACATGATCCTCGGGCTCATCATGTTCCTGCGCGGTTTTGCCGATGCGATTATGATGCGGTTGCAGCAGGCGATGGCGTTCGGCGGGTCCGAAGGCTATCTGACCCCGCATCATTATGACCAGGTGTTCACCGCGCACGGTGTGATCATGATCTTCTTCGTCGCGATGCCGTTCATCACCGGGCTGATGAACTATGTCGTGCCGTTGCAGATCGGCGCGCGCGACGTCAGCTTTCCCTTCCTCAACAATTTCAGCTTCTGGATGACGACCGCGGGCGCGGTATTGACGATGATCTCGCTGTTCATCGGCGAATATGCCCAGACCGGCTGGCTGGCCTATCCGCCGCTATCGGGGATCGCCTACAGCCCCAATGTCGGCGTCGACTATTATATCTGGGGCCTACAGATAGCCGGCGTCGGCACCACATTGTCGGGTATCAACCTGGTCGTCACGATCCTGAAGCTACGCGCGCCGGGCATGGGGCTGATGAAGATGCCCGTCTTCACCTGGACCTCGCTCTGCGCGAACATCCTGATCGTCGCCAGCTTCCCGATCCTGACCGCGACGCTCGTGCTCTTGAGCCTCGACCGCTATGTCGGCACCAATTTCTTCACCAACGACCTCGGCGGATCGCCGATGATGTATGTGAACCTGATCTGGATCTGGGGGCACCCCGAGGTCTATATCCTCGTGCTGCCGCTGTTCGGCGTCTTCTCCGAAGTCACCTCGACCTTTTCGGGCAAGCGCCTCTTCGGCTACACCTCGATGGTCTATGCGACGATCTGTATCACGATCCTGTCGTATCTCGTCTGGCTGCACCATTTCTTCACCATGGGGTCGGGCGCCAGCGTCAACAGCTTCTTCGGTATCACGACGATGGTGATTTCAATCCCGACCGGGGCCAAGCTCTTCAACTGGCTGTTCACCATGTATCGCGGCCGCATCCGCTTCGAACTGCCGATGATGTGGACGGTCGCCTTCATGCTGACCTTCGTCATCGGCGGCATGACCGGGGTGCTGCTCGCGGTGCCGCCTGCCGACTTCGTGCTCCACAACTCGCTGTTCCTGATCGCGCACTTCCATAATGTGATCATCGGGGGCGTCTTGTTCGGCCTGTTCGCGGCGATCAACTATTGGTGGCCCAAGGCGTTCGGCTACAAGCTCGACGTCTTCTGGGGCAAAATCAGCTTCTGGTGCTGGGTGGTGGGCTTCTGGGTCGCCTTCACGCCGCTCTATATCCTCGGCCTGATGGGCGTGACGCGGCGCATGCGGGTGTTCGACGACCCGAGCCTGCAAATCTGGTTCGTGATCGCAGGGATCGGCGCGCTGATCGTCGCCGCGGGCATCGGCGCGATGCTGGTCCAGTTCGCGGTGAGCATCTGGCGCCGCAAGGAACTGCGCGACACCACCGGCGGCGATCCGTGGGAAGGGCGCACGCTCGAATGGGCGACCAGTTCGCCGCCGCCCGACTATAATTTCGCTTTCACCCCGGTGATCCATGACCTCGACGCGTGGTACGACATGAAGACGCGCGGGGCTCAGCGTCCGGTCGATGGCTATCGCGACATCCATATGCCGAGCAACACCGGCACGGGGATGATCCTGTCGGGCTTCTGCCTCGTCATGGGCTTTGCGCTCGTCTGGCACATCTGGTGGCTCGTCGCGCTGAGCTTTGCGGCGACGATCGTCGGCGCGATCTATCATACCTTCAACTACAAGCGCGATTTCGACATTCCGGCGGCGACGGTCGCCGCGGTCGAGGAAGCGCGGACCCGCCAGCTGGCGGCCGGAGCCTGATGCGATGAGTGCCAAGACGATAACCGCCGACGCGCCCGTCCAATTCTACGACCTCGACGAGCATGCGCATCCCGAGGGGTACAGCACGATGCTGGGCTTCTGGATCTATCTGATGAGCGACTGCCTCATCTTCGCGATCCTGTTCGCCTGTTACGCCGTGCTCGGCGGCAGCTATGCCGCGGGGCCCGCGCCGAAGGATCTGTTCGACCTGAAGCTGATCGCGCTCAACACCGCGATGCTGCTCTTCTCGTCGATCACCTATGGCTTTGCGGTGCTCCAGATGCAGCAGGGCAAGGTGAAGGGCGTGCAGATCTGGCTTGCGGTCACCGCGCTGTTCGGGCTCGCCTTCCTCGGCATCGAGCTTTACGAATTCCACCATCTGATCGAGATCGGCGCGGGGCCGCAGCGCAGCGCCTTCCTGTCGAGCTTCTTCACGCTGGTCGGCACGCACGGGCTGCACGTGACCTTCGGCATTATCTGGCTGGTGACCTTGATGTTCCAGCTGTCGAAGCATGGGCTGATCGCCGCGAACAAGCGCCGCGTGATGTGCCTGTCGATGTTCTGGCACTTCCTCGACGTCGTGTGGATCGGCGTCTTCACCTTTGTCTATCTGATGGGAGTGCTGCGGTGAGCCACGACCTCCACCACACAGACGGCCATCACGAGATCGAGATGCCGCACGCGTCGATGCGAGACTATGTCATCGGGTTCCTGCTGTCGGTGATCCTCACCGCCATCCCCTTCTGGCTGGTGATGACGATGCCGCTCAGCGCAGGCGTGACGGGCGCGATCATCATGGGTTTCGCGGTGGTGCAGATCGTCGTCCACATGGTCTTTTTCCTCCACATGACGCCCAAGGCCGAGGGCGGCTGGTCGCTGACCTCGCTCGTCTTCACGATCATCGTCGTCGTGATCATGCTCGCGGGGTCGCTGTGGGTGATGCACCACCTCAACACCAATATGATGCCGATGCCGCACGAGCCGACCAGTCAGGTTACGGGCCAGGTGCTTTGACACGCGCCCGCCGCGCGGCCTTTGCCGCGGCGGCGCTGGTTGCGGCGATCGGTCTCGCGGCGCTCGGCGTCTGGCAGATCGAACGGCGCGCGTGGAAGCATGAGCTGGTCGCGGCGGTCGATGCGCGTCTTCATGCGGCGCCCGTGGCGCCGCCGGGACCCGATCGGTGGGATGCGGTCAATGCCAAGAATGACGCCTATCGACGCGTCATCGCGTCGGGGACATTCCGGCACGACCGCGAGACGCTGGTGCAGGCGGTAACCGAGCGCGGCGCGGGCTATTGGGTGGTCACGCCGCTCGAAACGCCGGGGTTCGCCTTGCTGGTCAATCGCGGCTTCGTGCCCAAGGACCGGCGCGAGGCGAAGACCCGCGCGGCGGGCAATGCCGCGGGGTCGGTGACGGTGACCGGGCTGCTCCGCGTCACCGAGCCCGGCGGTGCGTTCCTGCGCTCGAACGATCCCGCGGCCGATCGCTGGTTCTCGCGCGATGTCGCGGCCATCGCGCAGGCGAAGGGGCTGGGCAGGGTCGCGCCTTATTTCGTCGATGCCGACGCGTCGCCGAACCCCGGCGGCTATCCGGTCGGGGGTCTCACCGTCGTGCGCTTTCGCGACCATCATATGGTCTATGCGCTGACCTGGTTTGCGCTCTGTGCGCTCAGCCTCTTTTTTGCGTGGCGGCTGTGGCGTATCCGGGAATGATGACCGACCCGACGATCCTGCCGACCGCGCCCGCGCGGGCCCCAGCCGGCCGCCGCAACATGACGCTGCTGATCCAGTTGCGCTGGCTTGCGGTGGGAGGACAGCTCGCGACGATCGGGATCGTCAGCGGGCCGATGGGAATTTCGCTGCCCCGCGCGCCCTTGCTCGGGGCGATCCTTGTGCTGATCGCGATCAATTTCGCGAGCGCCGCCTTGCTCCGTCGCGGCCGCGGGGTGACCAATGCCGAACTGACCGCGGCGCTGCTGTTCGACGTCGCGGCGCTCGGCTGGCAGCTTCATCACAGTGGCGGGCTCGCCAATCCTTTCGCCTCGCTCTTTCTGCTCCAGGTCGTGATCGGCGCGGTCCTGCTCACTCCGCGCTCGTCATGGGCGATTGTCGTCGCGGCATTGGCGGCGCTCGCGGCGCTGCGCGTCGATCCCACGCCGCTGGTGCTGCCGCCGGCCTATGCCGACGATCCCATGGGCCTCTATCTTCAGGGCAGCTTCGTCTGCTTCCTGCTGATCGCGGTGCTCCTCGTCGCCTTCGTCACGCGGATCAGCCGCAACTTGCGCGACAGCGACGCCGCGCTCGCCGCCAGCCGCCAGCGCGCGGCCGAGGAGGATCATATCGTGCGCATGGGGCTGCTCGCATCAGGCGCGGCGCATGAACTGGGCACGCCGCTATCGACGCTGTCGGTGCTGATCGGCGACTGGCAAGCGGCGCCGCGGCTGAAGGACGATCCCGAACTGCAGGAGGATCTTGCCGACATGGACACCGCCGTCCAGCGCTGCAAGACGATCGTCAGCGGCATTTTGATGTCGGCGGGCGAGGCGCGCGGCGAGGCGCCGCAGCTGACGACGATGCGCGCGTCGTTCAACGAGATCGTCGCGCACACGCGCGCGGTGCGCCGTCCGGGCACGGTCGAGTTCAACGACCGTTTCGGCACCGACGTCGCGATCGTTTCGGATCCGGCGCTGCGGCAGGTGATCGGCAATGTTCTCGACAATGCGGCCGAGGTGTCGCCCGACTGGACCAGCTTCACGACGTCGCGCGACGGCGACATGCTGGTGATCGAGATCGCCGATCGCGGGCCGGGTTTCAGTCCCGAGATGCTCGAGAATTTCGGCCAGCCCTATCGTTCGACCAAGGGGCGGCCCGGCGGCGGACTCGGCCTGTTCCTGCTCGTCAACGTATTGCGCAAGCTCGGCGGCGGCGCCAGCGTCTCCAACCGCGATGCGGGCGGCGCGCTGGTCAGGATATTCCTGCCAATTTCGGCGCTCGCCCCGCCCGGTGGAGAGAAGGCATGACCCACACCCCAAGCGACCCGCGCCAATTGCTGATCGTCGAGGACGACGAGGCGTTCGCGCGGACGCTGAAACGCTCGTTCGAGCGGCGCGGCTATGCGGTCGAAGTCGCGCGCAGCCCCGAGGAGATGAACGCGCTGCTGGCGACATTCCGGCCCGGCTATGCAGTGGTCGACCTCAAGCTCGGCGGCGCGTCGGGGCTCGCGTGCGTGCAGACACTGCGCGCGCTCGATCCGGCGATGCGGATCGTCGTGCTGACGGGTTTTGCGAGCATCGCGACCGCGGTCGAGGCGATCAAGCTCGGCGCCTCCTATTATCTCGCCAAGCCGTCGAACACCGACGACATCGAGGCGGCGTTCGAGCGGGCGGAGGGCAATGCCGAAACCCCGCTCGACGCGCGCCCGTCGTCGATCAAGACCGTAGAGTGGGAACATATCCACCGGGTGCTGGTCGAGACCGACTTCAACATTTCGGAAACCGCGCGCCGGCTGGGGATGCACCGGCGCACCTTGGCACGAAAGCTGGAGAAAAGGCAGATACGCTGAGCGGCGGCGCCTATTTCTTCTCCACCAGTTCGCGCAACAGGAAGCCGTGGAGCATCGCCGCGCGCACCGCGTCCTCGGCATGGTCGGCGCCGACCGAATGGCCGCCCTCGATATATTCGTGATAATAGACGCGGTTGCCGTTCTCCATCAGCCGCGCGGCGAATTTGCGCGCGTGGCCGGGGTGGACGCGGTCGTCCTTGGTCGAGAGGTAGAGGAAGATCGGCGGATAGGTCACGCCCTTGCGGATGTTGTGATAGGGCGAATATTTCGACAGGAACGCCCAGTCTTCGGGTACGTCGGGATCGCCATATTCGGCAACCCATGAGGCGCCCGCGAGCATCTTGTCATAGCGCCACATATCCTTGATCGGCGAGCCCGAGATCACCGCGCCGTAAAGGTCGGGGCGCTGCGTCATCGCCGCGCCGACGAGCACGCCGCCGTTCGAGCGGCCCGAGATCGCGATCTTGCCCTTGGCACTGACGCCGGCCTTGACCAGATCCTCGGCGACCGCGTGCAGGTCGTCGAAGCTGTTCTGGCGTTTCTCGCGCAGCGCCGCCTGATGCCAGGCCGGACCATATTCGCCGCCGCCGCGGATGTTGGCGAGGACATAGCCGTTGCCGTCCTCGACCCAGAACAGCCCGAGCGGGCCGGCGCGATAGGGCTGGCCGGTGAGATAGCCGGGCGTCTGCGCGGCTCGGAAACCGCCATAGGCGTGGATCAGCGCGGGCACGGGGCCGATCGCACCCGTCTTGCGGACGAGGAAATAGGGGATTTTCGTCCCGTCCTTCGACGTCGCGAACCGCTTTTCGACGGTCATGTCCTTCGCGTCGAAGGTCGCGGGCAGGCTCTGCACCGCCTTCGGCGCGGCGTCCTCGGTCACGGCAAAAAGCGTCGGCGGGGTCAGCATCGTTTCGGCGGTGGCGAGGATCGTGTCGCGCTTGCCGATCGTGCCGGCGATCGTCACGGTGGCGTTGTCGGCGAGTGGAACCGCCTTCTGGTTCCATGCCCCGGTCGCGGGATCGCGGCGCAGCGCGAAGAGCTTGCCTTCTACATCGTCGAGCGCCTTGACCCACAGGATATTGTCGGTCGCGGCGACATCTTCGATCGCCTGCGCCTTCGTCGGGGTCATCGCGGTGACGATCGGCACCTTGCGGTCGGCCGACATATCCTCGATCGAGAGCGAGACGAGCGAGCCCGCCGGGATGTTCGCCCAGTCCTGATTGAGGAAGATGACGAGCTGTCCGTCGACGACGTCGCGGATGCTCGCGGTGTCGGGGATGATTGTCGAGATATAGCGCGAGGCGACGATGTTCGGCAGTTTGATGTCGGCGGTGTAGAAGGTCTTGCCGCGGCTGATCATCGGCCAGCGCTTGTCACCGTCGACGAGCGCGAACACGTTCATCCCGACATCCTCATGTTCGCCCTCGGCCAGCGTTTCGGCCGCCGAGAGTGGCGTGCCGCGTTTCCAGCGCTTGACGATGCGCGGGTAGCCCGACGCGGTCATGCTGCCCTCGCCGTAATCGGTCGCGACGAGCAATGTGTCGGCGTCCTCCCACGTCACGCTGCTCTTCGCCTGCGGCAGGGTGAAGCCGCCTTCGACGAATCTTTTGGTCGTGCGGTCCCATTCGCGCACGATGTCGGCGTCGGTGCCGCCGGGGCTCAGCGAGACGAGGCAGCGTAGATAATCAGGGGCGAGGCAGTCGGCGCCGTGCCAGACCCAGCTCTGCTTTTCGGCCTTGCCGAGCGCATCGACGTCGATCAGCGTCGTCCAGACGGGCTTGCCGGCGAGATAGGCGTCGAGCGGGCTCTGGCGCCAGATGCCGCGCGGGTTGGTCGCATCGCGCCAGAAATTGGTGATCGTCTCGCCCATCACCTCGCCGGGCTCGGCGATCTGGCGCTCGTCGTCGAGGATGGCGCGGGCGCGCTTGCGGTCGGCCTCGAAGCCGGGACGAGCGGTGATCAGCTTGTCGGTGGCCGCATTTTCCTTTTTGACCCAATCGAGCGCCTTCGCGCCCTCGATATCCTCGAGCCAGAGATAGGGGTCCCCCTCCTCGTTGGCGTCCTGCGGCGCGGCGGTGGCGACGGCGGTGATGGAACAGCTGAGGGCAAGCGCGGCGAGGCTGGCGCGGATCATTCGATAGTCTCCCCTGGGGTGTGGTGGCGCTGTGCTAGCGTCCTTCGGCAGGAGATTGAAGTATATAAGCCCCTCCTCTGAAGAGGAGGGGCGAATTGTGGGATTACTGGTCGATGATGATCGTGCCCGGATGATGCTTGTCGAGATGCTTCTTGATAATCTTGAGGTTACGCGTGTTCGAGCGGAAGAAGAAGTCGAAGGCATCGCCGACGAGCGGCACCGCGCCGAGCGCGGTATCGACGCCTAGATTGCCGACCATGCGCCAGATCTTCCATTTCGGCATGCCGAGGTTGCGCGCCTCCCAGATCAGATAGGCGCCCATCGTCGCGGCGATCACGTCGCCGACGACGGGGACGAGGCCGACGATCGCGTCGAGGCCGACGGGGCGGTTGATGCCGGGGATGACGAAGCTGCGTTCGAGCAGGATTTCGAGCGTCTCGACGCGCTTGCGTAGCGCGGCGGGATCGCTGCGGTTCTGGATCAGCGCGTCGAAGATCGCGTCGGGGTTGGGCGGCGAAGGGGCCATCGGGGTCCTTTCAAAAGCACTCGAAGTGAAGCGCCACTGTATTAGTTAGGTAAGTCGATCAGATGATTCAATGGGTGCTGCGCACGGCCGTTGGCGCGCAGGCCCGTCAGGCGCTGCGACGCGACCGACCAGCGCAGAGGCGTCGCGATCGGGATGAAGGGGGCGTAACGCACCAGCACCGCCTCCGCCTCGCCGATCTGCTGGCGGCGCTGGCCGGTGTCGATATTGGCGGTCGCCAGCGCGATCAGATCCTGCGCCTCGCGGTTGCACAGCGTGTCGCGCCGGCACGACAGGCGGCGCAGCGCCCAGATCGGATCGTCGTTCGGCGCGACTTCGTCGATCAGGCGGAGGTCGGCTTTCGACGCCATGGCGACGCGGCGGCTCGGCACGCCGATCGCGTTGAAGTCGGCCGCAACATAAGCGAACAATATGCGCCCGCCCGGCGTATCCGGAACCGCGATACGCACCGGCTCGATCTCGCGCCCCGCGGCGCGCCACGCGTCGACCACCCGCTTCGCCTGGGCAAGGCGCGAGGCTTCGTCGAATTCCGCCCAGGCGGGAACCAGCGGCACCGGGCCGCCATCGCGCGCGTAGAGCGCGGGGCGCAGCGTAACCTGCTGCTGCCATTCCGTGAGGCCAAAGGCCTCGATCAGCCGCTCGCGCCGGACCGCGCGGACCAGCGCGTCGCGGTTGACGTCGGTGGCGAGGAAACCCTCGGCGCGGACGAACGTCAGGCCGAACAGGCCGGGCACCGGATCGACGACAAGGCGCGAGCGGCCGATGTTCGACGCGACGAAATAAGGCAGGGTCGAAAAACGGCCGCCGATCACGCCGTCGGCATAGCCGTTCTTGAACCGCGCGACCGCGCCCTCGGGCGAGGTGCCGACGAGCTCGATCGAGGCGGCGGGATCGTTCGCGGCGGCCTCGGCGGCTTCGGGATCCTCGGCGAGAGGGTCGGGAACCGGCGAGAGCAGCACCGCATTCCCGACCTTGCGCGCGCGCATCGGGCCCCAGCCCATGCCCTTGTTGACGATCGCCATCGACGGCTGGGCGAGCAGTTCGAGGAGCGCGGGTTGCGGCACCGAGAGGCGGATTTCGATGACCGCGTCGGTCATCGCCTTGATCGTATCGACCTCCGGGAAATCGTCTTTCAGGACATGGCGGCTGGCGGGCGCGAGATAGTCGCGCAGGATTTCGGCGACATCCTCGGCCGTCACCTTGCGCCCGTTGGTCCATTTGGCTTCGCGAAGGCGGAAAATATAGCTGCGCCCGTCGGTCGTCACGGTCCAGCGGTCGGCGAGGCCGGTGTCGATCTGACCCTCGCCGTCATAGCTGACGAGCCCCTGCGAGGTCGCATCGAGCAGCGCGGCATTGGCGGCCGACAACTCTCCGGAAAGCGGCGTTGCGGAAAGGTTGAGCGTGCCGATCGCGGCGATCTTCACCGGGCCGCGTTCGCCGAACAGGTCGCAACTCGCGAGCGACAAGGCGATCAGGACGGCGAGGCCGAGATGGCGGGCGCGGCGCTGCCCTGGCTTACTGCTGGCCCGGTGATCGTCCTCGTGTTGCGGCATGGCAGGCATCATAAGGATAAGCGGCAAAACCGGAAGAGGCGATCGGGACTGTTCGCCGGTGGAAGGAGCGGACGGATGATCGGGCGGCGCGGGGTCCGGGCAAATTTTGACCCGTCGGAGGTCATTTCTTCGCCGCTGGGCGCGTTATCTCGGCATCGCCATATGCGGACGCGAGCGGCGCGCCCCTGGCATAGTCGATCAGCAACCGGAAATAGCCCGGGGTGAAGCGGGTCGACACGCGCGATCCGTCGGGCGCGGTCTCGAATTCGGTCATGCCATGTTCGGCCTTGGGAAAGACGGCGAGGGTGATCGGCTGGCCTGCGGCGATCAGCCCCTTGATCCGCCGCGCGGTTTCGCCGGCCGGCGCGTCGATATCCTGCCCGCCAAGCGCCCAGAGCTGCGGCACGCGGACCGCGCGGAGCGTCGGCATCGGGTCGTAGTGGACGGGCGTGCCGAAGGCGTATGCAGGTGCCTTTGCCCTTATTTCCTCGGCCGTCATGTCCAGGATGACATGCGTAAAATTGCCGTGGACGTCCTTGTACCACGGCGCGTTTCGATAACGTGTCCGCACCGAATCCAGTTCGTCGATTCCCTCGATCGTTTCACCTGCCACGACACTTTCGAATACGCGCGTCGCCGCAGCGCCGATCTCCTGCGCCTTGGCGATCACATCGGGGCCATAGCCTTTGAGCCCCATCTGGAAGGCGATGGCTTCGCGGTCCTCGTCGGCGACCGATACCGCGAGGCCGAAGCTGACGATCAGAAAGTCGACCTGCGTGCGCGTCGCCGCGAGCGGTGCGATCCAGCCGCCCTGGCTCGGCCCCTGGAAACCGAAGCGCGTGCCGCGCGCGCCCGCCATCCGCCGCGTTTCGGCGAGCGCGGCGACGGCGTCGTCGGCGAGGAGCGAAAAGACCTGCGTATATTTGTCGCCCGACGCGCCGGTGCCGCGCTTGTCATAGACGAAAGCGCCGATGCCTGCGGCGGGAAGCATGCGCTGCAGCGAATTGGAATCGCGCGCGGACGAAAATTCCGCGCCGTGGAGCAGCACGACGATCGGCACCGGACCATCGCCGGGCGGCATCACCAGCCGGCCGACAAGCTGGGTGCCGTGGCTGGTGAAGCTGGTCTCGCGCGTTTCGAACGCGATTTGCTGCCCCTTGCGCTCGCCGAACTGCATCGTCTTCGCCGCGCAGTCGAAACGGACCGTCAGGCCATCGGGGCGCCCCGTCCAGCCGGTGGTGCCCGCCCAGTGATCGCCATCGCGTTTCAATTCGCCGCTCGCGCCATCGAGACCGCGCCAGCGCAGCGCGCCTTCGCTCGCCGCGGCGACGTCGATGACGCCGCCGTCGGACAGGCGATATGCACCCTGCGCGCAGTCGCTTTCCGCCGCGGCGGTCGGCGTCGCCATCAGCAAGGCGGCGATCAGTGCGGCTCGTGCCATATGCCGGAAAATGGAGTTGTCGCCGCGAAGCGTTGATTGGGTTGCCAGCATGATGTCCCGCGCCTGAAAGTTACTGAGGAAAAGGCGATTCCGTTAGAGCCAGGATGGTGCGGACGGCGGGACTTGAACCCGCATGACACTAGGCCGGCAGATTTTAAGTCTGCTGCGTCTACCGATTTCGCCACGTCCGCGCGGGGTTTGGTCAAGCCGATGGGCCGGTGGAGGTCAAGCGATGTTTGGCGCTTCACGCGATGCGGCTGCTCGGCTAAACGCATGGCATGACAGTGGTTCTCCAGATTTCCGGCCTCGGAAAAACCTATAAAAGCGGTCACAAAGCCCTGAGCGATGTCGACCTTTCGATCAACAAGGGCGAGATTTTCGCGCTGCTCGGGCCGAATGGCGCGGGCAAGACGACGATGATCAGCATCGTCTGCGGCATCGTCACGGCGAGCGCGGGGACGGTGACGGTCGGCGGGCATGACCATGCGCAGGGCTATCGCGCGGCGCGGTCGATGATCGGACTGGTGCCGCAGGAGCTGCATACCGACGCGTTCGAAACGGTGCTGGCGACGGTGAGTTTCTCGCGCGGATTGTTCGGCAAGCCCAAGAATCCTGCGTTCATCGAGCAGCTGCTCAAGGATCTGTCGCTGTGGGACAAGCGCGATTCCAAGATCATGGAATTGTCGGGCGGCATGAAACGCCGCGTGATGATCGCCAAGGCGCTGAGCCACGAACCCGAAATCCTGTTCCTCGACGAACCCACCGCCGGCGTCGATGTCGAACTGCGCCGCGACATGTGGAACATGGTGCGGTCCTTGCGCGAGCGTGGGGTCACGATCATCCTGACAACGCATTATATCGAGGAGGCCGAGGAAATGGCCGACCGCGTCGGGGTGATCACCGGCGGGCGGCTGATCCTGGTCGAGCAGAAGGACGAGCTGATCAAGAAGCTGGGGCGCAAGACGCTGACGCTCAATCTGGCCGAACAACTGGAGGCCGTGCCCGCCGAACTTGCCGACTGGAAGCTTGAGCTCGCCGGCGATGGGCATGAGCTCGTGTATGAATTCGACAGCCAGGCCGAGGCGACCGGGGTGCCCTCGCTGCTGCGGCGAATGACCGACATCGGCGTAGCGTTCAAGGATCTGCATACAAGGCAAAGCTCGCTCGAGGATATTTTCGTCGGGCTGGTGCATGGCGGAGGAGACGAGGAATGACCCGGGCGTCAATAAATAGGGACAGTCCCTATTTTTCTCGAGCCAGCCTTTTCGATCGCCAACCCGGTGAACGAAAAATAGGGACTGTCCCTATTTATTGGGAGAAGGCCGCATGACGGCGAACTGGCGCGGCGTGCGCGCGATCTACGCTTTCGAAATGGCGCGCTTCGGCCGCACTTTCTGGACCAGCCTGATGCTGCCGGTGATCACGACGGCGCTCTATTTCGTCGTCTTCGGATCGGCGATCGGCAGCCGGATGACCGAGGTCGGCGACGTGCCCTATGGCGCCTTCATCGTCCCGGGGCTGATGATGCTGACGATGTTCACCGAAAGCATCAGCAACGCCTCGTTCGGCATCTATATGCCCAAATGGACGGGGACGATTTACGAGATGCTGTCGGCGCCGCTGTCGCCGCTGGAAACCGTGATCGCCTATGTCGGCGCGGCGGCGACCAAGTCGGTGGTCATCGGGGCGATCATCTTTGCGACCGCGCATCTGTTCGTCGACGTGCAGGTCGCGCATCCGCTGCTGATGGCCGCCTTCATGATTTTGATGGCGGTGACCTTTTGCCTGTTCGGTTTCATCATCGGCATATGGGCGCAAAGCTTCGAGCAGCTTCAGGTCATTCCGCTGCTCGTCGTCTATCCGCTGACGTTCCTCGGCGGCGCTTTCTACTCGCTCGACATGCTGCCCGCGGCCTGGCGGACGGTGACGCTGTTCAATCCCGTCGTCTATCTGATCAGCGGGTTCCGCTGGACCTTCTTCGGCAAGGGCGACGTCGGGATCGAAGTTAGCATGGGCGCGGTCGCCTTCTTCCTGGCGCTGTGCCTCGGGGTGATCTTCTGGGTGTTCCGGACGGGGTATCGGCTGAAGAATTGAGCAAGCGGCGGGCTCTGCCGGCTTCGTCATCCCGGCGAAGGCCGGGATCCCGCCTTATCGTGTTGATGCACCGGCGAGATCCCGGCCTTCGCCGGGATGACGGGCCATTGCTGGAATGGCGGGTAGCGGGCGGCGAAAAATTCAGCCGTTCAAACGCTCGCGCATTTCCTTGCCGGGTTTGAAATAGGGCACGCTTTTCGCCTTCACATCGACGGCGGCCCCGGTGCGGGGATTGCGGCCGGTGCGCGATTCGCGCGCGCGGGTCGAGAAGGCGCCGAAGCCGCGCAACTCGACGCGGCCGCCCGCCGCGAGCTGATCGACGATGGAGTCGAAAAAGGTGTCGACGATGCGCTCGATTTCCTCAAGCCGCAAATCGCTGTTTTCGCTCGCGATCTTTTGAACCAGTTCTGACCGGATCATGTGCTTCCCCTAGATATACAGTCACGCCTTCCCGCCGAGGCGGGTTTCCGGTCGTTGCCGGCCCTTGTGCGTGAGACCCCTCCCAACGCGCCCGTGAAGGTATCACGAATCGCGGTCTGGTCAAAAATATATCACGACAAGAAAAAGGCCCGCAGAGGGACACTCCGCGGGCCTTTTCCGATGCCTGACGGCGGAAGGGGATCAGTCCTTCTTGCCGGCCTTCAGCGCTTCGCCGAGGATGTCGCCGAGCGACGCACCCGAGTCCGACGAACCATATTGCGCGACAGCCTGCTTCTCTTCGGCGATCTGCATCGCCTTGACCGAAAAGTTCGGCTTTTTCGAGCGGTCGAAGCCGATGACCATCGCATCGAACTTCTGACCGACCTGATAACGCTCGGCGCGCTGTTCGTCGCGGTCGCGGCCGAGGTCGGCACGCTTGATGAAGCCGGTGGCGCCATCGTCGCCAGCCTGAACTTCGAGGCCGTTGTCGCGGACTTCGAGAACGGTGACGGTGATGACGTCGTTCTTCTTCACCGAACCGGCGGCAGCGGTCCCGCCGCCAACGGCCGGAGCACCCTTTTCAAGCTGCTTGATGCCGAGGCTGATGCGTTCCTTCTCGACGTCGACGTCGAGAACGACGACCTGGACGGCCTCGCCCTTGCGGTGGAGGTGCAGCGCTTCTTCGCCCGAGATGCCCCACGCGATGTCCGACATGTGAACCATGCCGTCGACGTCGCCCGGCAGGCCGACGAACAGACCGAATTCGGTCGCGTTCTTGACTTCGCCTTCGACGACCGAGCCGACCGGATGGGCGTCCGCAAAGGCGCCCCACGGGTTCGACTGGGCCTGCTTGAGGCCGAGCGAAATGCGGCGCTTGTCGCTGTCGACTTCGAGGACGATGACGTCGACTTCCTGGCTCGTCGAGACGATCTTGCCGGGGTGGACGTTCTTCTTGACCCACGACATTTCGCTGACGTGGACCAGGCCTTCGATGCCGGCTTCGAGTTCGACGAACGCGCCGTAATCGGTGATGTTCGTGACCGTGCCCGAGAGTTTCGCGCCGATGGGGTATTTGGCGGCGACGCCTTCCCACGGATCGCTTTCGAGCTGCTTCATGCCAAGGCTGATGCGCTGCGTGTCGCGGTTGATGCGGATGATCTGCACCTTGACCGTATCACCGATGTTGATGACTTCGCTCGGGTGGTTGACGCGCTTGTAGCTCATGTCGGTGACATGGAGCAGGCCGTCGATGCCGCCGAGGTCGACGAACGCACCATAGTCGGTGATGTTCTTGACCGCGCCTTCGATGATCTGGCCTTCTTCGAGGTTCTGGATCAGGCCCGAACGCTGTTCGGCGCGCGTTTCTTCGAGGATGGCGCGGCGCGACACGACGATGTTGCCGCGGCGACGATCCATCTTGAGGATCTGGAAGGGCTGCGGCAGGTCCATGAGCGGGCCGACGTCGCGCACCGGGCGGATGTCGACCTGCGAACCCGGAAGGAACGCCACGGCGCCGCCGAGGTCGACGGTGAAGCCGCCCTTGACGCGGCCGAAGATGACGCCTTCGACGCGGGCTTCCTTGTTGAATTCTTCTTCCAGGCGGTCCCAGGCGGCTTCGCGGCGAGCACGGTCGCGCGACAGCATGGTTTCGCCATTGGCGTTTTCGACGCGGTCGACATAGACTTCGACTTCGTCGCCGACGTTGAGGTCGGCCTTCTGGCCGGGCATCGCGAATTCGCGAAGCGGCACGCGGCCTTCGCTCTTCAGGCCGATGTCGATCACTGCCAGGTCGTTTTCGATCGCAGTCACGGTGCCCTTGACGACGCGGCCTTCAAAGCCGCCGTCGGCACCACCAAGCGATTCGTCGAGCATCGCGGCGAAATCGTCGCGCGTCGGGAAAGCCGTAGTGGCCATAGAGTGTATTCCTTACTTCATTGTTCCGGCCAAGCGGTTGGTTCCGCTGGTCTTGTGGCCGATCCGTCCCGTCCGCCGGATGCGAGGCGGGACATCCTTCAAACCGCTAGCGAGCCAAGGCGCAGGCAAAGCAAAATGGGCGCGATGGGTGAACCCCGTCGCGCCCGACGCTCGGATATGGAGCGGCGGCTTGTCCGTGCCTCGACCGGCAAATAGCCCGTCGGACCGCGCGCATATAGTCCGCACCCCCTGCAAAAGCAAGGCGGAAAGCCGGTTCTAGCCCCGTGCCTTGCGGCGTTCCTCGACAAAGGCGATCGCGGCGGCGATCGCGGCGTCGCGGTCCATGTCGCTGTTGTCGAGCAGCATCGCATCGGCGGCGCGGAGGAGCGGCGCGTCGGCGCGGCCGGTGTCGCGCGCGTCGCGGGCGTGGACGTCGGCGAGCACCGCGTCGAAGCTGACGTCCACCCCGCGCGCGAGCATCTCGGCGTGGCGGCGGCGCGCGCGTTCCTCGGGGCTGGCGGTCACGAACAATTTGGCGTCGGCGTGCGGCGCGATGACGGTGCCGATGTCGCGTCCGTCGAGCACCGCGCCGCCGGGCTGGTTCGCGAAATCGACCTGGCGCTGGAGCAGTGCGGCGCGGACCTGCGGGTGGACCGACGCGCGGCTGGCGAGGCTGCCCGTGCTTTCGAAGCGCAGCGCGGGATCATCGAGCAGGCTGGCGGGAAAGTCGCACGCGGCGAGCGCGTCGGCGGCGTTGTCCGGATCGCCGTGATTGAGCTGCGTCTGATAGCCTACCGCGCGATAGAGGAGCCCGGTGTCGAGCACGGGCAGGCCGAAATGCGCGGCGAGCGCCTTGGCGATCGTGCCCTTGCCCGACGCGGTGGGTCCGTCGACGGCGATGATCATTGCTGCAAGCCCGTCAACAGAGTTTCGAAATTGGGAAAGCTGGTCGCGACGGGCGCGATGTCGTCGATCGTCACCGGCGCCTTGCTGACGAGGCCCGCGACCGCGAAGCTCATGCAGATGCGGTGATCGAGATGGCCCGCGATGGTCGCGCCGCCGGGCAGCGGGTCGCCGCCGGTGCCGTCGATGACGAGGCCGTCTTCGCTTTCCTGGACGCGGGCGCCGATCGCCTGGAGGCCCGTCGCCATCACCGACAGGCGGTCGCTTTCCTTGACGCGCAGCTCGTCGAGCCCACGCGTCACCGTGCGCCCCTCGGCGAGCGCGGCGGCGACGAACAGGATCGGGAATTCGTCGATCATGCTCGGCGCGACGGCGGGGTCGACCTCGATGCCCTTGAGGTTGCTGTGGCGGACGCGGAGGTCGGCAACGGCCTCGCCGCCGACTTCGCGGGCGTTCAGCAGTTCGATGTCGCCGCCCATTTGCTTCAGAACATCGACGAGGCCCGCGCGCGTCGGGTTGAGGCCGACATTGGCGATGGTGACGTCCGATCCGGGCACGATCAGCGCCGCGACGATGAAGAAGGCGGCCGACGAGGGGTCGCCGGGAACGGCGATCGTCTGCGGCTTCAATTCGGCCTCGCCGCGGATGCGGATATGCCGCGTGCCGTCGCCGCCCACTTCGACGGTCAGGTCGGCGCCGAAACCGCGTAGCATCCGCTCGCTATGGTCGCGGGTGGGCACGGGTTCGATGACTTCGGTGATCCCCGGCGTGTTGAGCCCGGCGAGCAGCACCGCGCTCTTCACCTGCGCCGACGCCATCGGCAGACGGTAGGCGAGGGGGATGGCGGGGGCGAGGCCGCGCACCATCAGCGGCAGGCGGCCGCCGGGCGAGGCCGAGATATCGGCGCCCATCTGCGCCAGCGGATCGATGACGCGGCCCATCGGACGCCCCGACAGGCTGGCGTCGCCAACGAAAGTGGCGGTGATCGGGTGGCTGGCCACGAGGCCCATGAGGAGGCGCGTCGAGGTGCCGCTGTTGCCCATGTCGAGGGCCTCGCGGGGCTGGAGCAGCCCGCCGACGCCGACGCCGTGGATGCGCCATTCGCCGTCGTCGCGGCGTTCGATCGCCGCCCCCATCGCGCGCATCGCTGCGGCCGTCGCGAGCACATCATGCCCTTCGAGCAGCCCCGTGACGCGACTTTCTCCGACCGCGAGCGCCGACAGCATCAGCGAGCGGTGCGAGATGCTCTTGTCCCCTGGAATCGCGATCCTGCCTTTCAGCGGAGCGGAAGCGGGAAAGGCGCGCGGGGTGGCGGTTTGATCGGTCATGGCGTGCGGCTTTTGACAGCGGCCTTGCAATCTGGCAAGGCGCACGCCGATTTGACGGATAGCTATTCAGGCGCCGTCGCTTTTCCGATATTTCTATCCTGTTCCAAAGGGTTATGAGGCATATATGATCAAGGCTGAATGGGGCACGAAGCGCAGCTGCCCGAAATGCGCGACCCGATTCTATGATTTGACCAAGGACGATCCGATCAGCTGCATCAATTGCGGCTATAGCTGGATCCCGGAATCGGTGCTGAAATCGAAACAGCCGATGCCGTTCGAGCAGATCGAAAAGCCGGGTAAGGTCGTCAAGGAAGAAAGCACCGACGAGGATCTGGATCTGGACGTCGATGTCGACGAGGACAGCGATTCACCGGACAATGACGTCGACCTCGGCGGCGACGACGATCTGGGCGTTGCGACGAGCGACGACGACGACGTCGAAACCTGATATGTCGGCGGGCGATGGTTCGGGGTCAAAAAAGCATTGAAAGATGATTTGGCCCCTTGCATCGCCCGATGGCGCTGCTAAAGGCGGCGTCCCGGTCGCAGCAGCCAGATATTGGCGAGGGCGACACGCGAAATGGCACGGGGCCTTAGCTCAGCTGGGAGAGCGCCTGCATGGCATGCAGGAGGTCAGCGGTTCGATCCCGCTAGGCTCCACCATTACCAAAAAGGCTCGCGAAAGCGGGCCTTTTTTGTTGCGCTGACGCCTTTCTGTTGTGCTGATGACGGTGCGGCTATTCCGCCGCTTCCTCCTTGTCGAACAGCGGCGCCAGATCGATCGGATCGGCGAGCGTGATCCGGTCGAGGATCGAGGCGGTGTCGTCGCGAACCCGGAGCATCAGGCTGCGCAGGCGGCATTCGGATTCGGGCAGGCAATTCTTGCAATGTTCGTGCGCGTTGCGCGCCGCGCAGGGGACGAGCGCGAGCGAGCCGCGCGTCAGGCGGACGAGATCGCCATAGCTGATGTCGATCGGGGACAGGGCGAGCTGATAGCCGCCGTCGCGCCCGCGCTGCGAGATGAGGAGGCCCTCTCGCGCCATTTCGGACAGGATCACGGTCAGGAATTTGGGTGGGATATTCTGCGCATCCGCAATGTCCGCAAGCTGCACCTGCCCCTTGCCCCAATGGTCGGCAAGGTGCTGGAACGCACGGATCGTATAGCGGGTCTTCTGCGAGAGCATGGCGGCGTTACTGTGACATAATCTTCCTTAATTCAACCTGTCAGGATGACAAATGTTGCACGGTTGATGAAAATCACAGCGAGTGGCATGAACCTCTATATAAAAGGTCGCATGGTGGCCCGGAACCGGGCGCGACAAGGGTGGATTCGATGATGCGTAAAATATTCGCGACTCCCGCAGTGCTGGCGGCATGCCTGCTCGCGGTGGCGCCGGCGCAGGCGCAGTTCGGCAGCCTGCTTCGCAAGGTGACGACGCCGGCGCCCAAGCCGAGCGAGGATGACAATGGCGGCTGTCCCAAGGGCAAGAAGGGCAGCGGTATCGGCCGCAACATCCTGGGCAATGTGATCAACGACGTGGTCGGCGACGCGGCGAGCAAGGCCGGCGTCTATTCCTATGTGCCGATCGCGGAAGTGAGCGGGTCGCTGACCGACGCGATCGCGTGCCGCCTCGACCCCGGCGAACAGGTGCAGGCGGCGGCGGCGACCGAGGAGGTCACGCGCGGCGAAGAGGTCGGCGCGACCGCGAACTGGACGAGCGCGACGCGCGAGAATGTCAGCGGGTCGTCGACCGTCGCTTCGATCAACACCGAGGGGGGCGGGCGCAAATGTATGAACGTCAACGACTTCATCATCGTCGATGGCGAAGAAACGCGCGTCACCAAAAGGATGTGCAAGGGACCGGGCGAGGCGCGCTATGTCCTGGCGGCATAAGGGTGCGCGCCTAGGTCTCGCGGCATTGGCGTTCGGCGGATTGACCGGGGCGACGGGGATGGATCCGGTCAATCCGACCTGTCCGCTCAATCCCGATTGGTCGAACAATCCCACGATGAAGCTGACGGTCGAGAAGCGCGCCGGCATGAAAGTGATGCTCGCTGAAGGGCGTGTCGATCCCGGCTTGCCCGACCGTCTTTCCGCCGCGCTCAAGGCAAATCCCGACGTCACCGAAATCTGGCTCCGCTCGCCGGGCGGGGATGCGCGCGCGGGCAATGCGGCTGGCCGCGTCATTCGGTCGAATTTCGGACTCGGGACGCGAATTCCGTCCGGGTGGGCGTGTTTCAGTGCGTGCAATTTCGTGTTCATGGGTGGTCAGCCGCGGCTGATCGATCCGGGCGGCGTTTTCATGGTTCATATGTTCACCCGCACCGGCGACCGGTCGGCGATCGACATGAGCGTCGCGCTGGGCACCGACGCCACGAAGGAATTGATCGGCGATATCGAACAGGATGCCGCGCTGCTGGCGAGCGAGGATAATGCGTTCCTGATCAAGATGGGCGTTTCGCGCAAATTGCTGACCGATATCATGTATCAGCAACGAGCCGTTGCGACCGCCGAAGACAAGTCCACGCGCCGGTGCCTTACGCTCGACGAGGCCCTGAAATATGGCGTGACCTACGCTCCGGAGTGAGGCGGCGTCCACAGGTTGCAAAGAGCAACGAATGTCGTAGACTGGCGGCCGATAAGGAGAGGCCGCCATGAACGAGATGACGCACGATCACGCCAAATTCCGCTCGATGATCGACGGAACGCAGGAAGATTGGGACATCATCGCGCGCGAGCAGAAGGAATTCGCGCCGAACAATGGCAAGCGCATCCTCGATCATCTGAAGCTGCTCGGCGGCGATTATGGCGGTTTTCCGGTCGACCGGCTCGAACATTGCCTGCAGACCGCGACGCGTGCGCACCGCGACGGGCGGGACGAGGAATATGTCGTGATGGCGCTGCTCCACGACATCGGCGACACGCTCGGCGCGTTCAACCATCCCGACGTCGCGGCGGCGATCCTCAAGCCCTTCCTGTCAGAAGAGAATCTCTGGATCGTCCAGCATCACGGCGTCTTTCAGGGCCATTATTTCTTTCACTATCTCGGGCTCGACCGCGATATGCGCGACCAGTTCAGGGATAGCCCCTATTATGCCGCGTGTACCGAATTCTGCGAAAAATATGACGCGCCGGCGTTCGATCCCGAATACGACAGCGAGAGCTTGGAGTTTTTCGAACCGATGGTGATGCGCCTCTGCTCCTATCCACGCACGAGCATCTACAAGAAGGTGATGGTCGAGGAAGCGGCGGAGTAAAGCCTCAAAACCTACCTCCAATTCCGTTCACCCTGAGCTTGTCGAAGGGCCGTCCTTTCTTTGCGAAAAGGGAAGGACGGTGCTTCGACAAGCTCAGCATGAACGGGTTTAGGAGTTTCGGCGAACGCCTACTTGCCCTTGAACTCGGTTTTGCGCTTCTGCTGGAACGCCATGATGCCCTCCATCGCGTCGGCGGTGCCGCCGGCGATGAACTGGCCTTTGGCCTCAGCGTCGAGCGTGGTCGCGAAATCCTGCGTCAGCCCCTCGCGCAGCACCTTGCGCATTGTGCCGAGCGCGATGGTCGGACCGTTGGCGAGGCGCGTGGCCAGCGCCTTGGCTTCGGCCAACAGGTCGGCGTCCGCGACGCTCTTGTAGATCATGCCCCAGTCGGCGGCCTGATCGGCCGAAATCTTCTCGCCCAGCATCATCATCTGCAGCGCGCGCGGCACGCCGATGAGGCGCGGCAGCAGCCACGACGAGCCGCCGTCGGGGACGAGGCCGATGTTGACGAATGCCTGAAGGAAATAGGCGCTCTTGCCGGCGATGGTGAAATCGCCCGACAGCGCGAAGCTGCAACCGACCCCCGCCGCGGGGCCGTTGACCGCGGTGATCACCGGAATGTCGAGGTTGGCGAGCGCAAGCAGCATCGGGTTGTAGTGGCTGCGCAGCGCGTTGCGGCTCCGCGCCCCGCCGCTGACCGCGCCGCCGCCCGATCGGTCGCCCGCGAGATCGGCGCCCGAGCAGAAGCCGCGGCCTTCGCCCGTAATCAAAAGCGCGCGCGCGCCGAGGCCCGGCAAATGATCGAGCGCCTCGCGAATGTCGTCGGCCATCGCGGGCGGCATCGAATTGAGCCGGTCGGGGCGGTTCAGCGTGATCGTTGCGACATGGTCGGCGACGTCGAGCTTGATCGTGTCGAAGGTGGGAAGGGTCATGGGATCTCCTCTCGCGGGTGCTTTACCTTTACGTTCACGTAAAGTTTTGGCGCATTTGCGGGGGGAGTGCAAGGGGGGAGGGGTGGGAGGAGGGGCCGCTAACGACCGGTGCGGCCGAAGCGCGATTGCTCTCTCCCCTTCAGGGGAGAGATACGAAGGCTTGCCGGCTTGTCCGGCTAGCCGCAGTTGAGAGGGGCATGAACCGCTTCGGCCCCCTCTCCCAACCCTCTCCCCTGAAGGGGAGAGGGCTAAGACAGCTCACCACCCCTAAGCGGACCTTCTCCCTCCAAAAAAGCGGCTTTTCCTAGATTACTCGGCTGTGCCAAGCCTCCGGCTTGGCTCTTTGATTTCATCGATAGCCACGCCTTCGCATGAAGCGACAAAGGAGACAGAAACGTGCAGCGCATGCGTATCTTTTGTCTGCTTAAGGCTGAAACAGGGCGAACAGATGCTGCTGCGTCTCGTTCATTCGCCGCCCAGCCGCACGAACCTCATCTCCCCCTCGGCGCGGTGCAGCGTCAGGCCGCGTTCGGTCTTTTCCGCGCACGCGCCATCGAAATCGACGACGCCGATGTCATTGGGTACGATGATCACGCGCAGCTTGCCGTCATCGGCCTCCGTGAGTTCGTAGCGCGGGGCGGCGATGCCATAGATCGGCTCGCGCAGCTCGACCCAGCGCGGGACGCGCGTGTCGCCCGCGGGCATCGTCCAGCCATCATATTGGGTGTAATCCTCGGCCGGGTCGCCGCTGTCGAAGCCGATGACGAAATCGACCCCGGCGACACCTTCGCCGTTCGGCCAGGTGACGAGCAGGGTCGGGATTTCGCCATCGGCCTCGATCGGCGGACCTTTCTCCATCGTCGGGGGCACCGGCTTGGGATCGGTGGTCAGGCAGACCATGGCGCCGCGCATCTCCCAGCGGCCTTCGGCGCGCTCGTCGAAGGCGCCGGCGACGAAGTAATATTGGAAGCCGCCATCGTCCTTGATGAGCAGGCCCCCGCCGGCGTCGGGTCCTTCGGCAATGGCATATTCGCCGACGAACGGCGAATCCTGCGCGGCGGCGGGCACGGCGATCAGGGCGGCGGCAAGGAGCAGGGTTCGCATGATGCGATCATGCGTCCGCTGCCGCCGGGACGCCAGCCCTTTCCACTTGCCCTGCCACCTGCTAGGCGCCCGCGCCATGTCCCAGCACCCCGACCGCCGCACCTTCGCCATCATTTCGCACCCCGACGCGGGCAAGACGACGCTGACCGAGAAATTGCTCGTCGCGGGCGGCGCGATCCATATCGCGGGCGAGGTGAAGGCGCGTGGGCAGGCGCGGCGCGCCCGTTCCGACTGGATGAAGATCGAGCAGCAGCGCGGGATTTCGGTGACCTCGTCGGTGATGACCTTCGAGCATGCGGGACTGATCTTCAACCTGCTCGACACGCCGGGGCACGAGGATTTCAGCGAGGATACCTATCGCACGCTCACCGCCGTCGACAGCGCGGTGATGGTGATCGACGCCGCGAAGGGCATCGAGCCGCAGACGCTGAAACTGTTCGAGGTATGCCGCCTGCGCTCGGTGCCGATCATCACCTTCATCAACAAGGTCGATCGCGAGGGACAGACGCCGTTCGAGCTGCTCGACGAGGTCGCCGACCGGCTCGCGCTCGACGTCTGCCCGATGAACTGGCCCGCGGGGATGGGCGGGCAGTTCGAAGGCATTTACGATCTGGTCGACCCCGCGCTGATGGTGCCCGGCGGCGACGCGTCGCGCATGTATGAGGGCGAACGGATCGCGGTCGAGGGCTTGGGCGACCCGCGGCTCGCGGCGAAGCTCAGCGCCGATGCGTTCGCGCTGCTCAAGGAAGAGACCGAGCTGGCGTCGGCCTGCTACGCGCCGTTCGACGCCGCCGCTTACCGCAACGGCGACCTGACGCCGGTGTTCTTCGGTTCGGCGCTGAAGGAATTCGGCGTCGTCGACCTGCTTGCGGGGCTTGCGAACCACGCGCCGGGGCCGCAGCCGCAACCCGCCGAGCCCGCGCCGGTGCAGCCAAACGACGATGCCGTGACCGGTTTCGTGTTCAAGGTGCAGGCGAATATGAACCCCGCGCACCGCGACCGCATCGCCTTCATGCGGCTGTGTTCGGGCAAGTTCGAGCGCGGGATGCGCCTGATGCAGGGCGGCACGGGCAAGGCGATCGCGATCAGCCGCCCGATGCTGTTCCTCGCGCAGGACCGCGAAATGGCCGAGGAAGCGTTTCCGGGCGACATTATCGGCATTCCCAACCACGGCACGCTGCGGGTCGGCGATACGCTGTCCGAGCGCACCGACATCATGATCACCGGGCTGCCGAATTTCGCCCCCGAAATCCTGCGCCGCGTCGCGCTGGTCGACCCGACCAAGACCAAGCAGCTCCGGAAAGCGCTCGACGACATGGCCGAGGAGGGGATCATCCAGGTCTTCTACCCCGAAATCGGCGCGAACATGATCGTCGGCGTCGTCGGCCAGTTGCAATTGGACGTGCTGATCAGCCGGCTCGAGGCCGAGTATAAGGTGGAGGCGAAGCTCGAGCAGTCCCCGTGGGACACCGCGCGCTGGATCGCGAGCGACGATGCGGCGGCGCTGAAGGCATTCCAGGCCGACAACCGCGGCGCCGCGGCGACCGACCGCGACGGGGCGCCGGTGTTCATGGCGAAGGACGCGTGGGAGGTCGGCTATGTCACCCAGCGCAACCCGTCGATCCGCTTCACCGCGACGAAGGAACGGGTTTTCGCCGACGCGGGTTGATCGATCCCGCCAATTCCGCCACCGTGGCATTACTTCGGACCAATGTGGGGGGTGACGATGCGCGGATGGATATGGGCGCTGGCGGCGATCGCGATCAGCGCGCCGGCGATGGCGCAACCGGCGATAAAATTGCCGATCGCCAAGGGCTTCTGGACCAACGACAACCAGAAATGCGCGACGGTGCGCTATGGCTATATTTTCGACGGGACGCGTTGGGGCTCGCTCTATTATTACGGGCCGACCGGCAATCTGGGGCCTGCGGCCGAGTTGCGGCCGATCACGCAGACGCGCGCGGTCGAGGACGGTTTCACCCAGATGCAGTTCGGCGGCTATGACGGCGCGGGTTATTTTCGCATGAAGTCGCTCGGGACCGACCGGGCGCTCTATCGCGTCGGGGCGCCGTTCCGCGAGGGGATGCAGGTGACGAACGAACCGCTGATCCGTTGCGATTTCAAGGCACTGTCGCCGAAAATGCAGGCGGCGGTCCGGCGCCACGCACCGGGGCTCGCGGTCAGATAAGGCTGAACAGGTCGGCGGGTGCCGCGGTGTCCTCGTCATCATCCTCTTCGTCCTCGAACTTGCTCAGTGTCACGCCGAGCAGGCGGATGCCCTGTTCGGTCGGCAGCAGGGGGCCAAGGATCGCTTCGCCCGCGGCGAGCAACGATGCGCCGTCGAGGATCGGCGCGGTGACCGACCTGGCTCGGGTGATTGTGCGGAAATCGGCGTAGCGCAGCTTCAGCGTCACCGTGCGTCCGCGCGCGCCCTTCTTGGCCGCGCGGTCCCAGACGACGGTGCAGACATGCGCGAGCGCCTCGCGGATTTCGGTGTCGGTGATCAAATCGTTGAAGAAGGTGCGCTCGCCGCCCAAGGACTTCAGCGGCCGGTTCGACTTGACGCGGCGGTGGTCGATCCCGCGCGCGAGGTTGTGGAGCCATTCGGCGCTGTTGCCGAAATGCGTCGCGAGCCAGACTCCGTCCATCGCCGCGAGATCGGCGCCCGAGAAGATGCCGAGCCCCTCCATCTTCGCCGCGGTGACCGGGCCGATGCCGTGGAAGCGGCGGATCGACAGGGTCTGGACGAAGGCGGCGCCCTTGCCGGGCGGGATGATCGTGAGGCCGTCGGGCTTGTTCTGGTCCGACGCGAGCTTGGCGATGAACTTGTTGTAGGAGACGCCGGCCGACGCGGTGAGGCCGGTTTCGGCGTGGATGCGCTCGCGGATCAGCTTCGCCGCCGCGGTCGCGCTGCCCAGCCCCGCCTTGTCGGCGCTGACGTCGAGATAGGCCTCGTCGAGCGACAGCGGCTCGACCTCGTCGGCATAGTCGCGGAAGATCGCGCGGATCTGGTGCGAGATGTCGCGATAGACCTCGAAGCGCGGCGGCACGAAGATGAGGGCGGGGCACTGGCGCTTCGCGGTGACGCTCGGCATCGCCGAGCGGACGCCGAACTTGCGCGCTTCATAGCTCGCCGCCGCCACGACCCCGCGCCGCGACGATCCGCCGACCGCGACGGGTTTTCCGCGCAGGGCCGGATCGTCGCGCTGCTCGACCGAGGCGTAGAAGGCATCCATGTCGACATGGATGATCTTGCGGCCCGCCGGCGTCGTATCGGGATCGACAACCAATCACATACCCCTTGGTCGACCCGGCACGAAGATGGGCGGTGCGCAGGAGGACAACGAGGGAGAACAAACCACGAATCCGTGTCACAATCAACCGGGCGGGTGCGCTTGGCGGAGGAGGCCGGCTTGTCCGCGCGGCCGCGATGCGTCCTTGCGTCCGTATTAGGCCGCGAAGGCCGGAACTCCCGGCGCGCGCGCTTGAAGGGCCGCAGGCGCCGGCTCGATCGTCCAGAAGCTGCCGGCCATCGCCTGATGGGCCAGATGGAAGGCGAGGATCGATTCGGCGCCGCAATTATGATTGACGCCTCGCGGCGTCAGGCCATCGCGGCAGCGTCCGCTCCCGATGTCGCCGAGCGGAACGCCGCGATCGTTGTCGCCGAGGAACCAGCGCCAGGCCGTCTCGGCGTGCGCGCGCCAAACCGGTTGACCGCTGGCGGCAAAGGCGGTGGCGCAGGCCGCGACCGTCGCCCAGGCCTCGATCGGTTGCTGGTCGAAGGGCCGATATTCGCCCACGCACCCGAAACCTTCCGAACCCATCGGCCTGAAATGTCCGGCGGCCGCGGTCTGCCTGTCGCACAGCCAGCCGAGCGCGGCGAGGCCCGCCTCCTCGTGCGAAAGCGAGGGGAGGCGGCGGCCGGCGCGGATCAATGCTTCGGCGAGGCGGGCATTGTCATAGGCGAGCCCGGTTTCGAACCAGTCCCAGTCGGGGCGCCGCGCGCTTTTCCAGAGCGCGGACAGAAAGGCGCCGCCGTGCTCGACGATCGCGCGCGCCGCGGCGTTGCCGGGATCGCTGTCGAGCAGATGATCGGCGCCCAGCAGCGCGAAGGCGATGGCGCGCGGGCTCTTGAAATTTTGCGCCATCGGCGCGGCGCGCTCGAACCATCCGGTGGCCCAGCGACGAAAATCGGCGCCGCTCGCTTTCGCGGCGCTATGCCCGAGCGCCCAGAGCGTGCGCCCGTTGCTGTCTTCGGAGCCCGCCTCTTCGAGCCAGCGGCGATCATAGCCCATGAAATTGCGGAACAGGCCGCGTTCGGGGTTCCACGCATGTTGAATGAAGCTCGCGAATGTCAGCACGCGCTGCCCGGCCTCGCTGTCTCCCGGGAGAAGACCATGGACGAACATCAGCGCGCGGGCGTTGTCGTCGATGCAATAGCCGTGATTGCGATCGGGCACGATCCCCATGCCATGTTGCAGGATGCCGACGTCGTCGCACATCGCCCACAGCCCGGCGAGCGCCGGCCAACGGCGTGTTATCGGCGCGGGTGAAGCCGGGCTTGTCACCTTGGAAACGAGCGCGGCGAACCGGTCCGCGACGACGCTCCACGCCGTCTGCCGGCCCCGCGCATAGGCCCGCTGCTGTAACGCTCGCCGTTCTTCGGGAACGGCGAGCAGCAGCTGCACTGCCTCCGCGATCGCGTCGCTGTCGCAGCCGGGCAGGATGATGCCGACGTCGCCGCGCAAAAGCTCGCGGGCATGGACGAACGGCGTCGAGACGACCGCGCGGCCGAGCGCCACCGCATAGGCGAGCGTGCCCGACGTGATCTGCTGAAGATTGGGATAGGGCGCGAGGTAGATGTCGCAAAGCTCGATCTGGTCGAGCAGGTCGCGGCTGCCGAGGAAGCGGTTGTCCCATGCGATGTTGTCGGCGACGCCGAGATCCTCGACCAGCACCTTCAGGCTTTCGCGATAGGCTTCGCCTTCCGCTGCGAGCAGGTTGGGATGCGTCGCGCCGACGATGCGGTAGAGGATGTCGGGATATTGCGCCGCTATCGCGGGCAGCGCGCGGATCGCGGTCTCAAGACCCTTGCCCGGCCCAATCAGCCCGAAGGTCGACAGGATCGGGCGATCGCCGATGTCCAGCGCCTCGCGCAGCGGAGATCGCGCGGCGAACGGGCGCTCGGGGGTGCCGTGCTCGATGACTTCGATCTGCGCGGCGTCGGCGCCATAAATGTCGATCAGCGCCCCGCGGCCGAATTCGCTCATCACCACCAGCTTCGACGCGCGGGCGACCAGTCGCGCCATCACGGCTTGCTGGTCGGCGCTGGGCTTTTCCAGCACGGTATGAAGCGTGACGATCAGCGGTGCCGCGATCCGGTCGACGAGTTCCAGCACCATATTGCCGGCCGGGCCGCCGAAGATGCCGAACTCATGCTGCAGCCAGACCGCGTCGGCGCCGCTCTCGTTGATGGCCTCGGCCGCGGCGCGATAGCTGGCGGGGTCGCGCTCGTCGATCGCCAGCCGCACGTCGGGGTCGTCGGCGTCGGCGGGGCGGCCGCGCATCGCGTAAACATCGATGGCGAGATCGGGTGCGGCCGAACGCAGATGATCGAAGCTGTCGGCGGTGAAGGTCGCGATGCCGCATCGGCGAGGGCGAAAGCATCCGATCAGCGCCAGCCGCCGCTCTTCGCGCGCCGTGGGGGCTTCGACGGAGGGGAGGACATCTTCTTCGGAAAGCTGGAAGAAAAACCGGTCTTCGCTGTCGTGCTTCATCGTCGATCCTCATGTTGCGCGCACGTCCGCTCGCTCGCGCGGTGCCGCGCAAGCCGGTCGGAGCCCGGAAAATCTGATCTTCACCTGATCTTGCCAACGCGGGCCGACGGCGCGAGTTGCACGAAGCGAGCGTCCGGCAGCTCCAAATTCCGGCGGAGTTAGCCCAGGTTGCGAAATCAGTGCTTGCGCCTGTTCTTCGCTCGAACCTAATCTGCGGCGAGCCGCCCGATTTCGCGCAGGACGGCGTCGGTGCTGAACGGCTTGGTCAATCTTGGCGCCGAGCGAAATCGTTCGGGCAGCGCGGCGCGATCATAGCCGGTGACAAAGAGGAAAGGCACGGTCCGGTCCTCAAGCAGTTCGGCGACGGGATAGCAATGTTCGCCATGGAGATTGACGTCGAGCAGGGCGACGTCGATGTGGTTGTCGCGCGCCGATGCCAGCGCCGGAGCCAGATCGCAGAACGGACCCAATATCGTCGCCTCTTCGGCCTCGAGCGCCCGCGCGAGATCCGCCGCGATGAAATATTCGTCCTCGACGATCAGGATATGCTTTCCGGCAAGTGAGCGCCCCATGGACCGACCTTTACCCTGTTGATACCGATCCGTCCTGCTCGGGTAGCGGAAAGGAAATCGAGCAGCGGATGCCGCCGCCCAGAAACTCGACCCGGGTTTCGGCGCCCAATCGATACGGAAGCGCGTCCTTGATCAACTCCATGCCAAACCCCCGATAGGTGGGTCGAACGGGAATGGCGGGAACGCCCTGTTCGGTCCATGTAAAGTCGAGCACGCGATCGCCGCCATAACCTATGTTGGTGGTCCAGCCTATGTTCAAATGGCCGCCTGGGACGCGAAGCGCCCCATATTTTAGAGCGTTTGTCGTGAGTTCGTGAAAAGCGAGCGCCAGCGATTCCGCCTGGAGCGGCGTGAGCCCGACGTCGGGCCCCCCGATCGCGAGCAGCGGGCCGTCCTGCACGCCCGCGTTGAGCAATTCGTCGCGGATCAGATTTTGCAGGTCGATGGATCCTGCGGGATGCTGCGCCAGAATGACTTGGGTGCGGGCAAGCGAGTCGAGCCGTCCCCGGAAATGTTCGGCGATCTCTTCGATCGGGCGTTCGCCTTCGACGGTTCGGGAGAAAACCGATCGCACCACCGTCAATATGTTGCGCACGCGGTGCTGCAGTTCGCCGACCAGTCCTTGCAGCCGCGCCTCGCTTTCGCGCAAGACGTGCTCGGCCTCCTTGCGGGCCTTGATGTCCATGCTCATGCCGGTCCAGTTGCGGACGCTTCCGTCCTCGGCGCGGAGCGGCACGATGTACAGGCGGCTCCATCGATACCCGCCCCCCTCGACCTGGAGCCGCGCCTCGATGTCGATGCTGCACCCGCGCGCCACCGCGGCGCGCCACTGATGCCGGATATCGCGGCGCTCGTCGGGGTGGATCGCCGCAACCCAACCGCGATCGAGAAGGTCGGCAAGCGATTGACCGGTCAGGCGCCGCCATGCGGGACTGTCCGAAACGACGATGCCGCGCGCGTCGGTCTCCCAAACCGCTTGCGCGATGCGGTCGACCAGCGCCCGCGCACCGGTCTCCGCCTGGCAAGCCATGTCCCGATCGGAAGGATGTTCGGTCATGTCGCGTAACCCGTCACAAAACAATATTCGCGAACACCGCGGGGCTGGCGTTCCGGATCGCGGCTAGGCGCCCGCCATTACGCCGCGGTCGTGCATGGTGGCATCTGGAGAATGGAGGTAGAGATCGCTGAAGTCGGCGAGGTCGCGGAGACGGTCGAGATTGCCGATGCGAATGCGCCGCCCCGCGCGCGCGACCGCCCCCGCGCGTTCCAGCTCCTTCAGCGTGCGGTTGATATGCACCGGCGTCAGCCCGAGCAGATCGGCGAGTTGCTCCTGCGTTACCGGAAGGTCGCTTTCGACGAGGCTCGTGGCGCTGATCGCAAGGCGGTAGTGAATTTCGCAGATCAGGTGGGCGAGCCGCGCGAGCGCGTTGCGCCGCCCGATGTTGAGCAACCATTCGCGGCCGATCGACGCCTCGATCAATATGTCGACGACGACCGCGCGCGACAGCGACGGGCGCGCCATGATCAGCCGCTCGATCTCCCGGTTGGGGATCACCGCCAGTTCGACGGGATTCAGCGCCTGAACCGTATGATCGGCGCGGGTCAAATAGAGCGATTGAAAATCGAGCGGGTCGCCCGGCAGCTTGAGCGCGACGATCTGCCGCCCGCCGTCGCCGGTCATTTTATGCCGATAGGCGAAGCCCGAAAGGAGGATGGGGCAAATGTCGCACCGCTCGCCTTCCCGAATGATGACGCTGCCCGCGTCGAGGCGGCGCAGCGAAAAGGGAAGCGCCGCGATCGCATTCTGGTCGTCGGTCGAAAGAAGGCTGTGGCTCAAAAGCTTTCTGAGCAGGAAGTCGAGGCCGCGGGGGGCAAGTTCGGGGGGCACTATAAAATCCAGGCTCGCAAACCGGAGAGGCGGTGGTCCAGGGCGTCCTTGCCCGAATGATGATTCGTCATCGTGTGTCCTTCGCGCGTTACCACTAAAGGACGCGCGCGCCGCGCGAGGGTTGCGGCGGAGCAGGATATGCCGGTCGGCTTTTTCCGCCGCGCTTATCACAGATTATATTCGGAAAGGCGGAATCCATCTCGCGACCGACGGCGCTCGGCGGGGACGCGCTATGCGCGGCGGACTCGGCCGGGCAGTTTTTCAACGAGCGTATCAAGGGAGGTTTCCGCTTCGAGCGCGACCCCGACCAAAGGCGCTTCGGGCCGAAAGCTGGACCCCGCGCATGAGGCGGGACGCCAGCGGCGGCGGTTCGCGCGCGGCGTCGGCCGCGTCCCGGGCGACGTTGCCGGTGCAACCGTGCGGCGGTGGGCTCAAAAATATAGGACGACATAATCAGGTGCTTGCACGTCGTGGCAGGATTCTCACCGGGATTTATGACTTAGGTTAGGGCCTTTTCGCCGAAAATCCTGTATGGAGACGTCGATAGCTGCGGTCCCACCCAGATCGGCTTTGCGTGGTTCCGGCAATATCCGCGGTGTCCCGTTGTTACGGCCAGCCGATCGAAGACATGCCGAGAGTTGGGTCGCACCTGCTCCCGACAGTAGGAGCAGCGCCATGCGTCCCTTTCATATGATATTGCAGGATGCGGCCGGCACCCGACTGCGGCGCGTCGATTTCCACGCCGAGGGGCCCGATCATGCCTTCCAGATCGCCCGCAACGAGAGCGACGGCGTCCATGTCGAATTGTGGCAGGGCGCGACGCTGTTGGCGCGGATGACCAAATCGGGCGCCAATATCTGGAAGCTGCTTCCGACCACGAACATGATCATCGGAAACGAGGAGCGCGTGGCGACCCGGCGCGTGCATGAACATGTGCGGATGGGCCCCGCGCCCGTTTCATAACCTGCATCAGATAATCGCGAAAAAACGCCGCGGTCCTCGATCGGCGGGGAACTTCGGCGTCGTTCCGCACGTCGCTCAGCAGAGAGGGAGCATGCCGCAGTGCGCCCTGCGAAGCGCGCGCGAGACAAGTGGAGCCCGAAATGATCGACGAACAGGATGCCCATACCGAGCGGCCGGGCCTTGACGGCCGCAAGGCGATCATCACCGGCGGCACGACCGGGATCGGTCGCGCGATCGCCGTGCTCTTGGCAAGCTATGGCGTCCGCGTCTTCATCTGCGGCCGGACGCCCGAGCATCTGGGCGACGCGCTGAAGCGCATCGACGAGGTGGGAGAGGGCGACGGCATCAATGTCGACCTGTCGATCGCAGAAGATGTCGACCGCTTTTTCGAGGCCGCAAAGGCCTATCTTGGCGAGATCGACATTGCAGTCATCAACGCCGCGATTCCGGCGTCGGCGCTGGCCGACAGCGGCGAGAGCGAGGCGCGCTACCAGCTTGAAACCGACCTCACCGCCTATCTGATCTGCGCGCAGGAAGCGGCGCGGTGCATGTCGGCGGGAAGCGACATCGTCTTCATCGGATCGATGTCGGCGGTGTCGAAAGGGCCGGGCAGTTCGGTCTATGTCGCGGCCAAGTCCGGCATCCAGGGCTTCGTCCCGTCGTTCCGCAAGGAGCTTGCCGAACAGGACATCAAGGTCGGGCTTATCGAGCCCGGCTTCACCGGCGCCGATTTTCAATATCCCGAGTTTCCGCCTGAAAAGCAGCGTGAGTTGATCAACGTCGACAAGATGCTGCGCGCCGAGGACATCGCGGTCGCGACGCATTTCATGCTCACCCAGCCGCGCCGCACGGCCGTCTCGCTGATGCGCGTCGAAACGCGGCTCGGACATCCCTGACGATGCGCGCGGCGACCGATCGATCGAAATCCTGATCTATGTTTGCTTCCGGTAAATTGGATGCCGCGACCGCGCCGAGCCACGGAACTTTGGGTAGGGGGCCTCGTTGCTTGGTCGAGCGGGCGGGCACGATTGGGAGACGTTCGTTGAAAAAATTCACTCTTCTGGCGGCCACCGCCATGCTTTCGGCTTGCGGCGGCGGCGACACCCAGGCGCCGCCCGCGGATACGTCGACAACCGACACCACCATGCAAACGCCCGCACCCGCGGCTGCGGCTGCAACGCCGACCGATGCGGCGGGCTATGTCGCCAAGGCCGGAGCCGGTGACATGTGGGAGATCGAATCCTCCAAGGCCCTGCGCGCCAAGTCGCAGCGCGACGATGTGAAGGCCTTTGCGCAGATGATGATCGACAATCATGGCGAGTCCACGGCCAAGGTGAAAGCGGCGGCGGATGCCGCTTCGATCACGGTGCCGCCGCCCGCGCTCGACCCCGAACAGCAAAGGATGCTCGACGAGATCAAGGCGGCCGACGCCGCGAGTATCGATGCCGTCTATATTCGTAACCAGCAGGCGGCGCATGACGCGGCCCTCGCCCTGCACCGCGCCTATGCGACGGGCGGCGACACGCCCGGCCTGAAGGCCGCGGCGGGCGAGATCGTGCCGGTGATCGAAAAGCATATCGCCGAGTTGCAGAAGCTGGCGCGGGCGGGGCCGGCCAATGCCGGGTGACGCGACACCGCGCGGCCCGCTCGGTGACGCCCGCCCCGACGCGCAGGAGCGCCCGGTCGCTCCGACGCCGGGATCGCTGAAGCCCGAGAAGGTCGAGGATCGCGACAATGTCGGTACGGTCCGGTCGGAGGACTATCCGGAGGATCGGCGCGCGAAGCTCGATGAAGCCGACGCGAACCGCGGCCATCGGCCCGGCAAGGGAAGCGGACCCGTCACCGGCAGCGGGGCGGGCGCCGGCGGAAAGGGCAACCCCGAGGATTTCGATGCCGACCCGCAGGGCGGCGGCGGTCAAGCTCCGATCCCCACCGACCGCGGTCCGAAGGAGGGCGCCGACGCGCCGATAGGCGGCAGCCGGTAGTCCTGGGGCGTTCCGTCTTGCTCGCTCCGTAAACAGGCGCCTCGATCGCGGTGCCGCCATCAACGACGCCCGGCACGCGCCGGGCGGGAGGAAATCATGTCCTATTTCACCCATCGAACGAATCCGGATCCGTTTCTGCTCGCGGCGGCGGGAGTCGGATTGGCAGCGGCCGGTGTCGGCCTCGCGCTTTGGCAACGCCGGCGAAACGCGGATCGGCCCGCTTTTCCCACCGACGCGCCGCACTGGACCAAGGAACGGAAATCCGATCGCGCGCTCTTCGGCAAGTCGCTGCTGATCAATCGCCCGCGCGAAGAGCTGTTCGCGGCGTGGGATGCGAAGCGTTTTCCCGAGTTCATGGAAAATGTCGTCGCGGTCGAAGAGGCCGGCGACGGCGTGTCCAAATGGACGATCAAGGCGCCTGCGGGGCGCGAAGTCACGCTGGTGAACCGCATCACCGAAACGATCCCCGGCGAATCGATCTTCTGGCAGAGCACGCCCGAGTCCGACATCGCCAACAGTGGCGAGGTTCGCTTCACCGATGCTCCCAACGGGCGCGGGACCTATGTCAGTCTGATCCTCGCCTATGACCCTCCGGGCGGGACGCTCGGCCGCCTGGGCGCGAAGCTGCTCCAGCGCGAGCCCGAGGTGCAGGCGCGGCGCGACCTCCACCGCTTCAAGCAGCTCATGGAAACGGGCGAGGTGACGAGCAACGCGTCGCCGTCCGCCCGCTCGTCCGAAACCGCCACACAGCCCCATATCTAAGGAGAAGGCCATGCGCGCCGTAACCTGGCAGGGACGCCACAAGATCAGCGTCGAAACCGTCCCCGATCCCGAAATCGTCAATCCGCGCGATGCGATCCTGCGCGTCACCTCGACCGCGATCTGCGGTTCGGACCTCCATCTCTACGACGGCTATATCCCGGGAATGCGCGCGGGGGACATCGTCGGGCACGAGTTCATGGGCGAGGTCGTCGAAACCGGCGCCGGCTCGACGCTGAAGAAGGGGCAGCGCGTCGTCGTTCCCTTCACGATCAGCTGCGGCCAATGCTTCTTTTGCGAGCGGCAGCAATTTAGCGCGTGCGACAACAGCAACCCGAGCGAGACGCGCGACGCGTCCGAATTGATGATGGGCCATGCGATGGGCGCCGCCTTCGGCTATGCGCATCTGACCGGCGGCTATGCCGGCGGACAGGCCGAATATGTGCGCGTGCCCTATTCGGATGTCGGCCCGGTCGTGATTCCCGACGACCTGTCCGACGACGACGTCCTCTTCCTGTCCGATATTCTGCCCACCGGATGGCAGGCGGCGGTCAACGCCGACATCGAGCCCGGCGATACGGTCGCGGTGTGGGGCTGCGGCCCGGTCGGGCTGTTCACGATCCAGGCCGCGCTGTTGCTCGGCGCGGAGCGGGTGATCGCGATCGACCATTTCCCGACCCGCCTCGCGCTCGCGCGCAAATATGGCGCCGAGGTGCTCGACTATCGCGAGGTCGACGTGCGCGAAGCGCTCGACGAAATGACCGGCGGGATCGGCCCCGACGCCTGCATCGACTGCGTCGGCATGGAAAGCCACGGCTTCACCGTCGACAATGTTCTCGATCAGGTGAAGGCCAAATTCTATCTCGGGACCGAGCGCCCGCATGCGCTGCGTCAGGCGATCCTCGCCTGCCGCAAGGGCGGGCGGCTCTCGATCCCCGGCGTCTATGGCGGCTTCACCGATAAATTCCCGCTCGGGCAGCTGATGGAAAAGGGCCTGACCGTGAAGAGCGGCCAGACGCATGTGCAGCGTTATACGGGCGAGCTTCTGGACATGATCCGCGACGGCAAGTTCGACACCGTCTCGCTGATTTCGCACCACGCCCCGCTCGAAGATGCCGCCGAAATGTACAGGCACTGGCACGATGAGCAGAACAGCTACACCAAGATCGTCCTCAAGCCGGGCCTTCCGAAAGGTGCGATCGAGGCGGTGCAGGAGATGGCGCACGCCTGAGCCGGTTCGTTTGGACTTGCTTATCGGCGCGCGGCAAAACATTCTGGGCGTGGGGGCCCCAGACAGGATTCTGCATGCTCAATTGCCGACCCGATCAGACGCCGCTTCGTATCCTTGGCGAGAAACTGACGGCGGATCCGTCGCGAGTCGTGCTGCGGCCCTTTCACCTCGCATGGCAGTCGAGCGTTTCGGAACCCTCGCGTTCGGCGCAACTGGTCGAGGATCTGTTGCGGCTCGACGAGGATCAGGCCGAACTCGAGCTCGGCCTCGTCTGGAAGGATTTTTCGGAGCGGCACTGGCAGATCGGCCGCATCTTCGACGACCGTTTCGCCGAGATCGCCGAGGATCTGATGCTCGACGCGGGCGCGATTTCGTCGGTCAAGCGCCGGCTGATCGGCGCCTATTTCTGCCACGAATACAGCTACGCCGCAGCGGCGCTGATGAACCCGAGCATCGTCCTGCATCCCGACCAGAGCGGCCTCGACCGCGACCAGCTGCGCTTCGTCATGTCGATGCGCGCGGTGGGTGAGGGGCATATCAGTTCGATCGCGTTTCGCGAGGGGATCGTCGGCCCCGATGGCGACTTCAGCCTGTGGCCGCAGTCGGGCCCCGCGATGGCGGCGGTCGCCGACGACCGGCATCATCTCGAGCCAGCGGACGCGGTGACCGTTCACCGGCAACCCGACAGCCCGATCTCGAACAGCGTGCTGTTTCCGGTCACCGAAGCGCAGCGCAACGGGCTCGAGGATCTGCGGCTGGTGCGGTTCGCGCACGACGACGGCAGCACCGAATATCTCGGCACCTATACGGCCTATTCGGGCCATTCCATCCGTTCCGAATTGCTGCGCACCAATGATTTCGCGAGCTTCTGCCTCGAACCGCTTTCGGGCCGCGCCGCGCGCAACAAGGGGATGGCGCTGTTTCCGAGGAAGGTCGGCGGCCGTTATCTGACGGTCGGGCGGCAGGATGGCAAGAATATCACGCTGCTCGCCTCCGACAGCCTGACCGACTGGGACGACGAGGGACGGCCGCTGCTGAGCCCGGCCTTCCCGTGGGAGCTCGTCCAGATGGGCAATTGCGGCAGTCCGATCGAATGCGACGAGGGATGGATATTGCTGACCCACGGCGTCGGGGCGATGCGCAAATACAGCCTCGGCGCGGCGCTGCTCGACAAGGATGATCCGTCGAAAATCCTTGGGCGGACCGCCTGTCCGATCCTCTCGGCCGCTGAAAGTGACCGCGAAGGCTATGTGCCCAATGTGGTCTATACCTGCGGCGCGCTGGCGACCGGAAACGAGCTTTTCATTCCTTATGGCATATCGGACAGCGCGATCGGTTTCGCGACGACGACCGTTCCCGATCTGCTCCGGTCGATGGTTTAGCTCCGCGATATTGCCGCAAGTTATAAAAGCCGCCGGAAAAACCCTGCGGGCCTTCGATTTCCGCAACTTCCCGAACCAGCGGCGCGTTGACAGGCGAGGGCCCATTTCCACGGAGATCATCATGCCGAACGATACCGACGCCACCCATATCCTCGCCGCCGACCACCGCGCGGTCGAGGCCCTGTTCGAGGAGTTCGAGAAGGCCAGCGGTTCGGACCGCAAGGCCAAGATCGCCGAGAAAATCTGCACCGAACTCAAGATCCACGCGCAGATCGAGGAGGAAGTTTTCTATCCGGCGCTGAAGGGCAAGATCGACGACGATCTGTTGAAAGAAGCCTATGTCGAGCATGACGGTGCGAAGGTGCTCATCAACGACATTCTCGCCTCCGGCCCCGGCGACGAATATTTCGAAGCGAAGGTCACGGTGCTGTCCGAAGAGATCAAGCATCATGTGAAGGAAGAGGAAAAGCAGCACGACAATATGTTCCAGCAGGCGCGTGCCGCCGAGGTCGATCTGGATGCGCTTGGCGAGCAAATGCTTGCGCGCAAGGAGGAACTGAAGCGTCAGGCCGAAACCGCGGGACTGCCGCAGGCCGGCTCGTGACGATGTAGCGATGACGCCGGATCCCATCGGCAAGCGCCTCGCCGAACTGGCGGGGCGCGTTGCCGACGGCGATATCCGTTTCGCGACGGCCGAAAGCTGCACCGGCGGCCAGCTGGCGGCGGCGCTTGCCGGTCACACCGCGCTCGGCTCGCATCTTGAGCGCGGCTATGTCGTCTATTCGGTCGATGCGAAGTGCGAGATGCTCGGCATATCGCGCGCCCTGGCCGAACGCTCGCAAGGCGTCGGCGCGAGCGTGACGGCGGCGCTGGCCGAGGCTGCGCTTCACAAAAGCCGCGCCGACGTCGCGATCGCGATCACCGGCTTTTGCGGCCCGCGCGAGGGCGATGAGGAAGTCGGCCTCGTCCATCTTGCCTGCGCGGTACACGGACGGGGGGCGCTCAGCCGCACATGCCATTTCGGCGAGATCGGCCGGCGCGCCATGCTCGACGCCGCGGTAGCCGAGGCGATTGCGATGCTGTGCGAAGCGGTAGAGCGGTTGCCGACAGGCGATTGACCGCTGCCCCCACCCCCCGCGCGAAAGGAGGAGCATCCATGGATTTTCCGGCCGACCGGCTGGTGTTCGGCCCCGACGATGTCGATCTGTCGCGTTCGCCGCTCGCGGGCCATCTCGATGCCGAGACCTTCGTGCTCGGGGCCTTCAATCCGGGGCTCGCACGCCTTGCGAGCGGCAATCTGCTGATGCTCGTGCGTGTCGCGGAGGCGCTGCGCGAACCCGTGTCGAACGGTCATGTTCACAGCATCCGCTGGGACGAGGGACGCTATGTCCGCGACGCCTGGCCGCTCGAACTGTGCGACACCGCCGATCCGCGAAAATTCCTCGTCCACGGCGGCAGCTGGCAGGTCATGGCGCTGACCTCGCTCTCCTGGCTGCTGCCGGTCGAACTGGCCCCTGACGGGCTGGAGGTCGTCGCGGTGCATTACGACCGGGCGGTGGCGCCGCACGCCGCCTTCCAATGCTATGGCGTCGAGGATGCGCGGATCAGCCGGCTCGAGGGCCGCTGGCTGATGACGAGCTGCTCGGTCAGTCCCGAACGCCATTCGACGACGCTTTACAGCTCGGAGAACGGACTCGACTGGCGCTTCGAGGACATCGTGCTCGATCACCAGAACAAGGACATGCTGATCTTCGAAGGCCGGATCGCCGGCCAGTATTGGGCGCAGACGCGGCCCCTCGGCGCGCTCTATTTCACCTATCCGCCGGGGAGCCCGTGGCGGGCCGGCCCGTCGATCAACCTCGCCTCCTCGCCCGACGCGCTGCACTGGAAGCCGCGGCGCGAGCCGGGGCTGCGGCCGCATGCCGATACGGTCGCGACCGCCCGGATAGGCGGCGGAACCCCGCCGATCCTTACCGAGCGCGGCTGGCTGACTTTATGGCATGGCGTCGAGCCGAAGGAAATCGTCGGCATCTATCGCACCTATTGGTCGATCCTCGATCCCGACGATCCGTCGCATGTCCTCGAAAGCGAGCATCGGCCGCTGCTTGAGGCGAAGCCCGACCTGACGCGGCCGCTCGAAGACAAGATGTATCTACGCGACGTCGTCTTCACGACGGGCATCGCCGACGCCGGCGACTATTTCATCGTCGCGTCGGGTGAAGCTGACCTGGCTTGCCGCATCACCCATATCCCCAAGTCGCATTTCGGCCTTTGAGCATAGGGACCTCAATAGGTCGCCGGCGGATCGCTCGCGGGGAAGGATTCGTCCGAGGCTTGATCCACATTTTCCCACGGGCGCTTCACCTCGTCGCGCATGCCTTCCGGGCCCGCCGAACGGGTCTGGTCGAAATTCTCCGATTGGGTCTCGCCGTCGGCAAAGGCCGCGCTATGCCGTTCGCCCTTTGTCGCCTGAGGTGCGGACTTGCGCGTAAACCAGAAAAGCGCGCCGAGCGTCCCGAGCGCCAATATCTTTCCCAGTCCTGAACCGTTTTTTGTTGCGCTTGCCATGACTTCATCCTTCGCTGTTCTTCCGGAACGACGCTTTCCGCCGCGCGGAGTTGCACGGTTCGTTCGAAACGCACGACTGATTTCGGGACGCTTATCCCAGGTTAAGCGAACGGCGCCGCCGTCGCGGCGGCGCCCACCCTTCGGTCCGGCCCGACGTCGCCTTCATCCCCAAGCCGCTATCTAGACCGGCGACCCCCGGCGATATTCGACGACCGCATCCTCGCGTTTCTCGGGCCGAATATAGATCGAGCTGAACAGGGGCGAGGCGGTCTCCAATTCGACCTCGATTGTAAAGGACGATATTGGCCTTGATATGGCCGATGCGCTTACTCGCCGCCATGGGTCAGGACCCGCTCACGGCAGCGCGTAGGCGATCACTTCGTCGCCGATCGGCGTCTCCATGAAATGATGGCCGCCGGCATAAATCACGACATATTGCTTGCCGTTCGCCTCATAGATCATCGGCGTCGCCTGACCGCCCGCGGGCAGGACGTCGGACCAGATCGTCCTGCCCGTTTTCAAGTCGATCGCGCGGATCAGATTGTCGGTCGCCGCCGCGATGAAGATCAGCCCGCTCGCGGTAATCACCGCGCCGCCATTGTTCGGCGTGCCGATGGTGATCGGCAGCATCGAGGGGATGCCGAAGGGGCCGTTGGTGCGCGCGGTGCCAAAGGGGCGGTCCCAGATCGTCTTGCCGGTCGCGATGTCGATCGCGCGGATGCCGCCATAGGGCGGCTGCTTGCACAGCATCCCGGTGAAGGGCAGGCGCCAGCCGGCGTTGACGTCGATCGCATAGGGGGTGCCGGCCTGCGGGTCGCCCGCGCCCTCGGCCCCGCCGATCTCGCCGCGGGCCTGATCGCGCGGCGCCCAGCCTCGCCTGTTCGCCTCGGCGCGCGGCACGAGGCGGACATAGTTGGGCATGTCGTTGTAATTGGCGACGATCACGCCGCGAACCGGATCGACCGCGACGCCGCCCCAGTCGGTTCCGCCATTATAGCCCGGATATTCGATCGACCGGCGCTCGCTCGTCGGCGGGGTGTAGAAACCCTTGTAGCTCGCCTTGCGGAACTGGATGCGGCAGATCATCTGGTCGATCGGCGACATGCCCCACATATCGCGCTCGATAAGGTCGGGCTTGCGGAGCGTATGCCACAGCGACACGATCTGCGTCGGCGACCGCTCGGCCGGCTCGACCCCGCCGCCCGGGGCCTCGATCGTGCCGGCCGGGGTGAGCGGACGCCCGGTGCGCCGGTCGAGAATATAGATGTCGCCCTGCTTGCTCGGCAGCACGAGCGCGGGGATCGCGCCGTCGGGGCCGGGATAGTCGATCAGCGTCGCCTGTGCCCCGAAATCATAATCCCAGACGTCCTTCTTCACCGCTTGAAAATGCCAGCGCGGCTTGCCGGTGGCCACGTCGAGCGCGACGAGCGAAGTCGCATATTCATTCTCGGCCGGGCGGCGCAGGCTCGAATAATAGTCGGCGGCGGCATTGCCCATAGGCAGATAGACGAGGCCCAGGGCTTCGTCGCCCGATGCGATTGTCCACATGTTAGGCGTCCCGCGCGCCCACGTCTCTCCCGGCGGCGGATAGCCGCTCCAGTCGGGGTTCATCATATCCCATGCCCAGGCGAGCTTGCCGGTGGCCGCGTCGAAGCCGCGGATCACCCCCGACGGCGCCCAGCGGCTCTGTCCGTCGAGGACCTGATGTCCGGTAACGATGATGCCGCGCACGATCGTCGGCGGCGAGTTGATCGAGACATATCCCGGCGGGGTGCGGCCCATGCCGATCTTCGTGTCGACTTGACCATTGGTGCCGAAGTCCTGACACGGCCGGCCGGTCGCCGCATCGAGCGCGAACAGGCGCGCGTCGAGCGTGCCGAAGATGATCCGCCGCGCGCAGGCCTGATCGGCGGCCGCCCCGGGCAGCGCATAATAGCTCACCCCGCGGCAGGCGGCGGTATAGGGGATCGCGTCGTCGGACACCTTGGGGTCGAAGCGCCAGCGTTGCCGCCCGGTCGCCGGATCGAGCGCGAGGACGATATTCTTGGGCGTGCAGACATAAAGGCTGTCGCCGATCTTCAGCGGCGTATTCTCCGCGCCATAGGTGCCATGCGCCGCCTTCGACGGCATATCGCCGGTGTGGATCAGCCAGGCGCGCTCCAGCTTGCCGACATTGGCCGGCGTGATCTGCGCGAGCGGAGAATAGCGCCGGGCGCTGTAGCTGCCGCCATAGGCCGGCCAATCGCTGCCCGTTTGCATGAGCGCCGGGTCGGCCATCGCCCAGCGGCTCGCCGGAAGATCTTGCAGCGGCCGGGCGCTATTGAGCCAGCCGAGCATCGCACCGCTCGCCACGGCGACGAGGACGACAAGGCCGCTTCCCGCGAGCGCCAGCCGCCAGCGGCGCGGCCGGGTGGAGAGCGCGGCCATCGCAAAGATCACGAGCAGCAGCAGGACGAGGGGGGCGACGACGCGAGGGACGAGCGCCCAGCCATTGCCGCCGACTTCCCACAGCGCCCACACGAGCGTGCAGAACACGACGGCGACATAGATCCAGCCGCCCAATATCCGGCCGCGTATCAGCAGCAGGCCGCCAGCCAGCATCGCGCCGCCGGCGATCAGATAATAGGCCGATCCGCCGAGCGCCGTCAGCCAGATGCCGCCGATCAGGAGGATGATGCCGATCGCCGCCACGATCACTCCGGTGATCAGGGGGAGGAGAGGGGCGGAGAAAATCTGGCGCAGTCGGAGCATCGCGATGTCCTTTCGGTGCAGCGATCGTCCCTGCGGGCGTGTCCGGGCTCTTATCAGGGCATCGGGCGACGGCCGTTCGAACACCCTCTCTCACATGAAACCGCTGCGTGCCGGTGCGCGAGGGTGCTGGTCATTGCCTCCAACGCATTGCTTCGAAAAATGATGCGTCGAAACGTTGCCCGACGGCGAAGCCGCAGCGGATAGGGATACGCGGGCGCGGGGGCGACGTGGAATGGCAATGGCGCGCTTGACGGCGACCGATCAAACTGGCAATCGCCGCCGACTTGGCGATGCGGGTATAGCATAGTGGTAATGCTCTAGCCTTCCAAGCTAGCTAGGCGGGTTCGATTCCCGCTACCCGCTCCAGGTCCTTGCTCGCCGACGTTCGCATTCGTCTGGACACCCCTTGAAATTCTGCGGTATATTGCAGCTGTTGCGCCGCGGGTGCTCGCCCATGTTCGCTCACAGTCGTCGCCTGTGGTGGTATCATTGGGGGGTGTCGCCACGTGGCTAATGCGATACCCCCAAGATTGGGGGTATTTGTTGATGCGGTAATTTGGGGGGCGACCCAATGGCTTTAACTGACTTGGCGATCCGGAATGCAAAGCCCGGCCCAAAGCCGATCAAACTGGCGGATGGCGCGGGCATGTTTTTGCTCGTCACTCCGGCAGGCGGCAAGCTGTGGCGACTCAAATATCGCATTGATGGTAGGGAAAAGCTCTTAGCTATGGGCGCTTATCCAGAGGTCAGCCTCAGCAACGCCCGCAAACGCCGGGAGGAAGCGCGGACGATGATCGCGCTGGGCAAAGATCCATCACGGGAAAAACAGCGCGACAAGTTGCGTTCCCGCGCGCAGGCGGCGGATACCTTTACCGCCATCGCGGACGAATATTGCGCCAAACGCAGGCGTGATGGTGAGAAAGGTTGGGCGCCAGCCACGGCTACCCGGAGTGAATATCTCCTGTCCTTGCTGAATAGCGGCATTGGGCGGCTGGCAATTGCTGATATTGAGCCTTCAGACATTCTGGCCGCCGTTCGCAAAATCGAGAGCAAAGGCAATCTCGAAAGTGCGCGGCGAACCCTTCAGTTGGCAAGCATGGTGTTTCGGTACGCCGTGGCGACAGCGCGCCTGCGCTCGGATCCTACCCGCGATCTACGCGGTGCCCTCACGGCTCCCACCGTCACGCATTATGGAGCTATTACGGATGCGAGCAGGGTTGGGGAGTTGCTGCGTGCAATCGACGGCTATGACGGACAGGGACACACCAAGTTGGCAATGCAGTTAGCGCCCCATGTTTTCGTCCGCCCCGGCGAATTGCGACATGCTGATTGGAGCGAGATTGATCTGGAAAATGCGATTTGGACCATCCCGTCTGAAAAGATGAAAATGAGAAAGGCGCACGTCGTGCCGCTATCGCGCCAAGTGATAGCATTTTTTAAAAAGGCTAAATCTCATACAGGACCGAGCGGCTACGTTTTTCCATCGTTACGGTCTCGTGCGCGGCCGATGAGCGAAAACACGGTAAATGCGGGCTTGCGCAGGCTCGGCTACACCAGTCAGGAAATGACCGCGCATGGGTTTCGAGCGATGGCCTCTACGCTCCTAAATGAGTCAGGGAAATGGCACCCCGACGCGATAGAGCGAGCACTGGCCCATGCCGATGGCGACAAGGTGCGCGCGGCCTACCATCGCGGCGCGCATTGGCAGGAGCGCGTTGAAATGGCCCAGTGGTGGAGCGACTATCTTGATCAGCTCCGGGTTGGGTCAGAGAAAAACATCTCGTCGGACACCGGTCAAATTTGACCGGTGTCCCACCTATCGATCGGAGCAGGCGAGAGATTGGAGTGCCCCGAGGTTTGCGCCGTGTAGTGTTACGCCCCGTGTTGTGGGGCAACTGACCCAACCAGCCCAATAGTCGAGGATATACGGTGATCTCCAGTGATGTTGCTAAGGTTCTGGATCGAGTTTCATGTACCGGATTGACGGGTCAGTTTGAGCCCTGAGGATGTTACTCTTAAGCCCATTAGGAGCGACAAATCTTTGAAGGAGAATCGGTCGATCCAAAGGAGTTGAAGAGTGTGGAACGGTTCGACAATTCGGCGTTTCACTATTTGCCGCTTGGAACCTTTGTCGGTTTCGTACCTCGCACGGGCTGGCCAGAACGATTGCATCGGGTAGGTGAGCGGATCTGGCAAATTCGTCAGCGGCTTATCTGAGATTCTAATACGGCGGTAGACTGGGCTAGCGGTGCCGTAGCCTGCAGCTCGTTTTGTGCGATATCCCTTCAATTTTTTCAGTCTCTTCAAAACGTCGACCATCTCTCCACCGGCCACAAGATGGACATGGAGCTGCCAAACATCTGCACTAGCTTCATATTCTCCGTGCATGAACGCAAATATAAAGCCGCTGCTGCCGACGGCGCCGCATCTGTTCAGCGCCTTCCGAAAGCGCTCCATAAATCTGACGGGGTCAACTTGGTCGAGGTCAAGGCCGGGTATATCCCAACCTTCCGGAATGATTGTGGCAGTTACTATGGGGGCGATCCCGCACGTCTCGACGAGTTGCCACAATTGTCCCCCGACCGCATTTCGTCGCGCGCGATAAAAAGTCGCTGACGCCAGAGTGGCTGGTGGCTTTTCGCCAGCACTCGCGGACAATTTGTCGGCAAGCTTAATCGCGGCTTCTGCGTTGATTATCTCAGGAAATTTCTCAGCACATCGCCTTAGGCTCATTGCTCGCTTCGCGTCCTCAGCCCTCGCGCTAGCTTTCGTTTCAAATCTGCCTTTTGCTCCCGTCCGATCTGCCTTGCTGGGACAGTAGAGCTTTTTCGGTTTCAAAAGATCATTGATGCTGCGCCGGGACATCAACGGTCTCCTGCGGATTTCGAACTAGGGATTGTTCCGTCCGCCACTAGCTTCGCGACACTTTCGACCTTTACCAGAGTCCGACGACCTATTCGGCAGATCTCAACGTCACCGGAATTGATCAACGAATAGGCCGTCGTCCTTCCAATCGACATACAGCGGCAAAATTCTCTGATGCTTACGAGCGCAGGAAGATGAATGGAAGAAACCGGAAAAACCGAGTTTGGCTGTCCTGCCGAGATCCCTTCGAAAATGATTCCTGATTTTGTCATGTTAGCCTCCATTGCTGTTGAGAGGCGTAGTCACCTACACGCGGAACAGGCTTTGAAAACAAATTTATCTTGCATCTGGCGCTCGATTTTTCTTAGATTTCCGGGGAAATTTAATCCCAATCGGTAGGGATAAATTTCTCCAAGGGAGTCAAGCTGGTGAAAAAAGTTTCGGAACTGGAAGCCGAAATTTTTCGACGGCCTTCATTTTATGCTGATGAAGATCACTTTGATGAGGTGACGTGACCCCCTGGTTTCCACCAGCCGGGATTAGAGCCCAGCAGCTTTGTTGCGCATGAGCGCGGTGTAAGCAATGGCCTGTGCAGCGGAGC
>NZ_JAATIT010000008.1 GCF_011926545.1 Sphingopyxis italica
CTGCGGCCACTATAATTGAACCAATCATCGGTCACACACTCCAATTTTACATTGAGTCGAGGTTGGCAGGTTGTTGGGATGTCGGCAATCGGTCGTTAGTGGTCAGTCCGTGGTCAAATCTGTCCGGGAAAGTTTCAGCGGACCCAAAGGCCGACCGAAGATCACTTTGCCGGATAATCGACCGCCATCACTTCCCATTCTTTCGGTCCGGCGGGAAGCTGCACGGTCCTGAGGTCACCCACCGCGGCGCCGCGCAGCGCGCGGGCGAGGGGGCTGTTCCAGCCGATCCGGCCTTCGCCGGCCTCGGCTTCATCATCGCCGACCAGCGTGACCACGCGCCGCGCATCGTCGTCATCGGCCAGCTCGACCGTCGCGCCGAACCAGATGCGGCTCTTGTCGGGTTGCTCGGCGGGATCGACGACGCGCGCCGCCTTCATGCGTCGGGCGAGGAAGCCCAGGCGCCGGTCGATCTCGCGCAGCCGCTTGCGGCCATAAATATAGTCGCCATTCTCGCTGCGGTCGCCATTGCCCGCGGCCCAGCTGATCACCTCGACCAGCTTCGGCCGCTCACCGCCTAGCAGGGCGTTATATTCGGCGCGCAGCGCGGCATAGCCCGCCGGGCTGATGATGTTCGTCTTGTCCCCCGCCATGCGGCGCTTACCCCGGCGTGCGCTTGCCGAGGTAGAAGCTCAGCGGGGCCTGCGCCCGCGCCGCGCCGCCGTCGCGCAGCGTGTCATAGACGACGGCATTTTCGAGCACGCGCTGGACATAATTCTTCGTCTCGAAAATCGGGATCGCCTCGATCCAGTCGAGCATCGGGATCGAACCGGTGCGCGGGTCGCCGTTGGCGCGCAGCCATTTGTTCACATTGCCCGGCCCGGCGTTATAGGCCGCGACCGCGAGCGGATAGCTGCCGCCGTAATAGCGCAGCATCTGCTGAAAATAAGTCGATCCCAGCGTCATATTGTAATTGGTGTCGGTGGTCAGCAGGTCGCGGTTATAAGATAGTCCGAGTTTGCCCGCGACCTCGTTCGCCGTTGCCGGCATCAACTGCATCATCCCGCGCGCGCCGGCGTGGCTGATCGCGGCGCGGTCGAACTGGCTTTCCTGCCGCGTGATCGCGTGGATGAAGGTCCAGTTGTTTTCATGGCCCGATGGCACGCGCACGGTCGGGAAACCTGATACCTCGACCGCGTCGAGGCTGTTCGCCTGCGCGCTGCGGCCGATCATCACGCCAAGGTCGGGGCGCCCGATCTGCTTGGCGAGCTGGCCGGCGAGCACATGGTCGGCGGGCGAGCTGGCCTGCTGCGCCAGCGCGCGCAGGAACGCCGATTGCTCGCGCCACGCGCCGATCTCGCCGAGCGCGCGCGCGGCGCGCACCAGCCGGTCGTCCTCGAACGCGCGCCGCTCGCCGCTGCTGACATCGATTGTCGGGTCGGGCGTCGGTTTGGGCTGCGGACGGTTCAGCCGTTCGAGCGACAATTGGCCGTAGAATTGATCGTAATGCTGTGCGGCGTCGGTGAAATGCGCGTTCGCGCCGGCGCGGTCGCCCGCCGCCAGCGCCGCGCGGCCGGCCCAGTAAAAGCCCTTGGTGCGCGTCTGCGCCGAGCGCGCCGCCTCGCCATAGGCGCGGTAGTGCTTTTCCGCCTCGGCGGGCCGGCCGAGATCCTTGAACGCGAGCTGCCCCGCCAGCCAAGCAAGCGAGGTATAATCGTCGCGCACGCCGAGCGGCGTTTCGCGGACGACGGTGCCGGGCGGCAGCGCGTCGTCGAGCTGGCGCGCGATATTATAGGCGGTCAGCTTGTCGCCGCCCGACTCGGCGAGCCGCGCGTTGGTGAGCAAGGTTTCGAGCCATTCCTCGGCGTCGGTCGGCGCCTTCGCCAGCGACCGCGGCGCGGCAAGCAGCGCGCGCGCTTCGCCGTCGCGGCCCGAGGCGCGCAGCCAGGTCGCCTTGGCGGTGATATAGCCGGGGTCGGTGCGCGTCAGCGACGGGTTGGCGCTTTCGACCGCCGACGCCTGGAACGCCGCGTCGACCGCGCCGCTGCGCATCGCGAGCCGCGCCGCGAAGATGCTGCGCTTGGCGGGCGAGGTGTAGGCGAGCTGGCGGCTCGCCGCCGCGGTCGCGCCGAGCCACAGCAGCTTGTCCATGCGCGCGTCATGGTCGCCGGGGGTGATCGCGCCGGGGAACATGCTGAGCGCGCGGCTCGTTTCATAATCGTCGAGCGGTCCGCTCGTCCACGCGCGGCGGACGGCGGCATTGGCGTCCTCGCGCCGCCCCGCGGCGTTGAGCGCGAGCGCGTAGCGAAGCTGTCCGCTCGCGGTCTGCGGCGGATAGGACTGGAAATAGGCGAGGGTACGCGCGGGATCATAGCTGTCGAGCGAGATCGCTTTTTCGGCACGCGTGCGCAGCTTTTCGGCATCGGGCCAGCCGCGGTTCGCCATCAGGAAGCGCGAAAGCTGGTCGAACGACGCGCCGCTATTCGCGGTCAGGCGGCGCCACTCCATCACCGCATCGCCGACCGAATTGGGCGAGGGCGGCGGCCCCGATACCGACGCGAGCCCCATCTGGGCGCGATACCAGGCCATTTGTTCTGGGGTGAGTTCGCTCGCATGAGCGGCAGAGGGGACGAGAAGGGCCGCGGCGAGCGCGAGGCGGGAGATACGGGACAGCGAGATCATACCGGCCATCGTAATAGCAAACTCCTTGCGGGGCGCTGAATAGACGTCCAATAGCGGCGCGCCGGCCGGATTCTATCGGTCCGGGCCTGTCCTTGTAAAGGAGCGATACATGTTTTCGGGTTCGATTCCCGCCTTGGTGACGCCATTCCGCGACGGGGCGTTCGACGCGCCCGCCTTCGCGCGCCTCGTGGACTGGCAGATCAAAGAGGGCACCAGCGCGCTGGTGCCGTGCGGGACGACCGGCGAGAGCCCGACGCTCGGCTTCGAAGAACATTATCAGGTCATCGATACCTGCATCCAGGCGGCGGCGGGGCGCGTGCCCGTGATCGCGGGTTGCGGATCGAACGACACCGCGACCGCGATCCGTCATATGCGCCATGCTCAGGCCGCCGGCGCGAGTGCGGCACTCGTCGTCGCCCCCTATTACAACCGGCCGAGCCAGGACGGCATGGTCGCGCATTTCCGGGCGCTTGCCGATGCGAGCGACTTGCCGATCGTCGTCTACAACGTCCCCGGCCGCACCGTCGCCGACATCAGCGCCGAGACGATGTGCAGGCTCGCCGAAATCCCGAGCGTCGTCGCGATCAAGGATGCGAGCGGCGACCTTGTACGCGTCACAATGCACCGTGCGGGTGCGGGCGCGGACTTCTGCCAGCTCTCGGGCAACGACGACCTGTGGCTCCCGCACGCTGTCATGGGCGGCGTGGGTTGCATTTCGGTCACCGCCAATGTCGCGCCGCGCCTCTGCGCCGATTTCGCCGCCGCCGCTGCCGAGGGCGACTGGGCGCGCGCGCTGGCGCTCCACGACCGTCTGTTCGATCTGCACAAGGCGATGTTCTCCGACACGTCTCCCGGGCCGGTCAAATATGCGCTGTCGCGCCTTCACGACTGGTTTTCGCCCGAAGTGCGCCTACCTATCATCCCGGCGGACGAGACATCGCGCGCCGCCGTCGATGCCGCATTGTCCGCGGCCGGAGTGATGTAGGTATAAATGGCTCGTCCGCAGTCCGCCGCCGAATTCGACAAGAAGAAGGTCGTCGCCGAGAACCGGCGCGCGCGCTTCGACTATGCGATCGAGCAGGTGTTCGAGGCGGGCATCGCGTTGCAGGGCACCGAAGTCAAATCGTTGCGCTTCGGCGAGGGAACGATCGCGGAGAGTTATGCCGAGGTGAAGGGCAATGAGGTGTGGCTGATCAACAGCAACATCCCCGAATTCAGTCATGGCAATCGGCATAATCACGAACCGCGGCGCCCGCGCAAGCTGCTGCTCAACGGGCGTGAGATCAACAAGATGCACGCGGGCGTGATGCGGCAGGGCATGACGCTCGTGCCGCTCTCGGTCTATTTCAACAGCCGCGGCCGCGCCAAGGTCGAACTCGCGCTCGCCAAGGGCAAGAAGGCGCACGACAAGCGCGAGTCGATCAAGGAACGCGACTGGAAGCGCGACAAGGCGCGGTTGATGAAGGACCGCGGATGAGCGCGGGTAAGCAGCGCGACCCAAAGGGGCGGGACAAAGCGGCGGTGATGAACTGGATCCGCCGCAACTCGCCGACGCGCGAGGAGCTGCTCGAAAGCCGCTTCATCAAGCCCTTCGCGCACCGCGTCGCGCACAGCCATTTGTGGCGCTTCACGCGCACCTCGGTGCCGCGCGGCACCGCGCTCGGGCTGTTCGTCGGCATCTTCTTCCTGATCCCGGGCGTGCAGATACTGGGCGTCGCGCTGCTCGCGCTGCCGTGCCGCGCCAACATCCCGATCGGCGCGGCGATGACCTTCCTCTCGAACCCGGTGACGACGCCCTTCATCATCCTCGCCTCGGTGTGGCTGGGCGACTGGCTGTTCGGGCTTCACGCCAACAGCGCGACCTTTTCGGCGATGGTCGAGCATGGCGCGTCGGCGGGCGAGTGGCTGCACTGGGTCTTTTCGGACGCCGCGCCCGCGATGCTCGCGGGGCTGCTCGTCATCTCGGTCGTCTCGGCGGCGATCGGCTATGTGATCGCCACGCTGTTCTGGGACAATTGGATTCGCCTCCGCTGGCGGCGCAAGCTGGCGCGCGCACGCGACCAACGACATGAGGCATCGACGAGCGACACGGCCGCCGGTTGAACCCCCCCGAAAACCGGGCGTATAGCGGTTGCATCGCTGATCCGCGGTCTGTTTTCACGGCGCGGATTTTCGCTTCAAATCGATAACCGGGGAATATCATGACTCGCTTGAATATCTCTTCGCGCCTTATGGCGACCGCCGCGCTTGGCGCGCTGGCGCTTGCCGCCGTTCCCGCCACCGCACAGGAGCAGGCCGCTCCCGCCGCGCAAACCGACGCTCAGCCCGAGATCGGCACCTTCGGCTTCGACCTTTCGGGCATGGACAAGAGCGTTCAGCCGGGCGACGATTTCTATGCCTATGCCAACGGGACCTGGGCGAAGAATACCGAGATCCCGGCCGACAAGTCGAACTATGGCATGTTTACCGCGCTCGCCGACCTGTCGCAGACGCGCACACGCGAAATTCTCGACGTCGCAAAGGGCGATCCGAACAGCATGATCGGCCGCGCCTATGCCTCCTATCTCGACTCGGCCGCGATCGAAGCGAAGGGCCTCGCGCCGATCGAGCCCTGGCTGAACAAGATCCGCGCCGTCGACAAGGCCGGCCTCGCCAAGCTGCTCGCCGAAGCCGACCGCAGCGGCGTCCAGCATTTCTTCGGCGGCTATGTCGGGCAGGACGACAAGAATCCCGAGGTTTACATCTACACGATGTTCCAGGGCGGTATCGGCATGCCCGACCGCGATTTCTACCTGAAGGAGAATGAGCGGAACGCCAAGCTGCAGGCCGCTTATCTGACGCATCTCGAAAACGTCCTGACGCTCGCGGGCGAACAGGATGCCGCGGCGCGCGCCAAGGCGATCTACGACTTCGAAAAGCAGGTCGCGACGGTCCACTGGGACAAGAATGACAGCAGCGACGCGACCAAGGTCTATAACAAGATGACGATCGCCGAACTGGCCGCCGCGGCGCCCGGCTTCGACTGGCAGGCCTTCATCCGCGGCATCGGCGTCAACGAGGATTCGCTGCTGGTGTCGCAGCCCAGCGCCTTCACCGGCGAGGCGAAGCTGCTCGCCGCCGCGCCGATCGGGGTGATCCGCGACATGCTGATCGTGCGCAGCCTCGACGGCTTCTCGGACGTGCTGCCCGATGCGGTCGCAGAGGAGGCCTTCTCCTTCTACGGCACCGCGCTGTCGGGCACCCCGCAGATGCAGGAACGCTGGAAACGCGCGGTCGATTTCACCACCGGCAACATGGGCGAGGCCGTCGGCAAGGATTATGTCGCGAAATATTTCCCGCCCGAAACCAAGGCGGCGATGGATGTGCTCGTCAAGAATGTGCTCGCCGCGCTCGACACGCGCATCACCAACCTGACGTGGATGCAGCCCGAGACGAAGGTCAAGGCGAAGAAGAAGCTCGCCAATTTCACGACCAAGATCGGCTATCCCGACCGCTGGAAGGATTATAGCAAGCTCGAGATCAAGGCCGACGATTTGTTCGGCAATGCGCTGCGTTCGAACCAGTTCGCGCACGACGACAATATCAGCCGCCTCGGCGGCCCGATCCGCCGCTGGGAGTGGGGGATGACCCCGATGACGGTCAACGCCTACGCCAATTTTGGCATGAACGAGATCGTCTTCCCCGCCGCGATCCTCCAGCCGCCCTTTTTCGATCCGCACGCCGACGACGCGATCAACTATGGCGGCATCGGCGCCGTCATCGGCCACGAGGTCAGCCATCATTTCGACGATCAGGGCGCGAAATATGACGAGACCGGCAAGCTTGCCGATTGGTGGACCCCGGCCGACGTCGCGGCGTTCGAAGCCGCGGGCAAGGCGCTGATCGCGCAATATGATGCCTATGAAGTCCTGCCGGGCGAAAAGCTCGACGGCACTTTCACCCTCGGCGAGAATATCGGCGACCTCGCCGGCCTGACCATCGCCTACGACGCGTACAAGAAGTCGCTCGGCGGCAAGGAAGCGCCGGTGCTGGGCGGCCTGACCGGCGATCAGCGCTTCTTCCTCGGCTGGGCACAGGTGTGGCGCCGCAACTATCGCGAACAGAATCTGTCGCAGCGGATCACGACCGATCCGCATTCGCCCTCGATCCAGCGGACTTGGGTCTCGCGCAATCTTGACCCTTGGTATAAGGCCTATCAGATCAAGCAGGGTCAGAAGCTCTATCTGGCACCCAAGGACCGCGTCCGCATCTGGTGATGCGCCACTAAGAAAGACAGCCGTTGACCGTGCAAAGCCTGCCCTCCGCTGATGGTGATGTCATCAGGGGGGCGGGCCCCGCCGGGCCGCTGGCGCCCTCGGCGAGCCTGTCGCAGCTCGACATGGGGCTCCTCGGCGGACTGGTGCTGCTTTCGGCGGCCTTGCTCTTCTGGGCGACCGGCAGCGCGATATTGGCGGCCGGCTTCGTCGCGGGGCTCGCGGTTGCCGCCGCCGGCGTTCTGCTCGTGCGCCGGCTCTTTCCCGCGGCGGTGTCCGGCGAAGCGGCCGCACCCGACTGGACGATGCTGCGTCAGGCGGTCAATCACGACGATGTCGCGATCGCGGTCACCGATCGCGGGGGGCGGATGGTCTGCGCGAACGACCTGTTCGGAACCTGGTTCAATGGCTTCGTGACGCCGCCGGGCCTACCGCTCGAAGGGCGCGGCGCCGAGGAATTGAAAAATGCCGGCCGCATCGCGTGGCGCGATGGCGAGGGACACGCCGACGATATCGCGATCGGCCCGCTGCAACTGCGCGCGCAGGTGATGCGCGCGGGGCAGTCGGAGGACTATCTGGTCTGGCGCTTTTCGGCGCTCGAACGGCTCGATCTCGTCGCCGAAATCGTCCGTCACCTCGATGGTCCCGCGGGCCGCACGCTCGGTCACGCCGGAGTGATGGCGGCGCTCGTCAGTTCCGAAGGACGGCTGCGCGTCGCCAATCAGGCGTTCCTGCTTCGCGCGCTGGGCGAGGGCGACGCGGTTCATTATGCCGGCCGCGACGTCGCGCCGATGATCCGGCTCGACGATGCCGGCGCGCTCTATTTCGCGCGCGAGGGTGATCGCGCGACCCCGGTGCGCCTGATCCAGATCCCGCTCGCGCCCGCCGATAGCAACACGCCGATGCTGCTCGCGCTGCTCGACGAGGAAATGGGGCCGACCGATCGCGGCACCGCGCAGACCTATGTCGAAACCCTGTTGTCGCTGCTGCCCTTCGGGCTCGCGATGGTCGATCGCGACGGGCGCTTCCTCTACATGAACCGCGCCTTCGTGCGCGCCGCGAGCCTGCCCGAAGGCAAGATGCCGCGCTATCCCGGCGACATCGTCGTGGGTGAGGACAAGGGACCGCTCGCCGACATGATCCGCCGCCACAGCAGCGGGCAGCAGGTCGGCGGCGACCTGTCGATTCGCCTTGCGGGGCAGAGCGGCGATCCGGTGTCGATGCGCGTCGTCGGCGTGCGCGGGCTCGGCGAAGCCGCAGTGCTCTTGAGCCTCAAGGATTCGAGCGAGGAATCGCGCCTCAAGCGCCAGGTCGCGCAGGCGTCGAAGATGCAGGCGGTCGGCCAGCTCGCGGGCGGCGTCGCGCATGATTTCAACAATATCCTCACCGCGGTGCTCGGCGCGTGCGACCTGATGCTGATGCGCCACACGCCGGGCGACAGCGATTATGACGACATCCAGCAGATCCGCAGCAACGCCAATCGTGCCGCCAGCCTGACGCGGCAATTGCTCGCTTTCTCGCGCCAACAAACCTTGCGCCCGCAGATATTGCAGCTGCCCGACGTGATTTCGGAAGTGTCGCATCTTTTGAAGCGGCTGATCGGCGAGACGGTGCAACTGTCGGTGCATCACGGTCGCGGTCTCGGCGCGGTGCGCGCGGATCCGGGCCAGCTCGAACAGGTGATCATCAACCTCGCGGTCAATGCGCGCGACGCGATGCCGGGCGGCGGGACGCTGACCATGGAAACCTTCCCGGTGTCGGCCGCCGACGTGCGGCAGATGGGCAATGAATTCATGCCGCCCGCCGATTATTGCGCGCTCAAGGTCAGCGACACCGGCACCGGTATTCCGGCCGACGTGTTGCCCAAGATTTTCGAACCCTTCTTCACGACCAAGGACGTCGGCAAGGGAACGGGGCTCGGGCTTTCGACCGTCTACGGGATCATCAAGCAGTCGGCGGGCTTCATCTTTGCCGACAGCAAGCCGGGGCAGGGGACGAGCTTTTCCATCTATCTGCCCGTTCACCGCGCCGACGGCGATGCGCCCGCCGCGCCGCAGCCGCCGGCCAAGCCGAAGAAGAGTCAGTGGGGCACCGGCACCATCCTGCTCGTCGAGGATGAGGATATGGTGCGCGCCGTCGCGGAACGCGCGCTCACCCGCGCGGGTTATAGCGTCGTCACCGCTTCGCAGGGCGAAGAGGGACTCGAACGCTTTGCGCAGATGGAGAAGGTCGATTTGATCATCAGCGACGTCGTGATGCCGACGATGGACGGCCCGGCCATGGTGCGCGCGATGCGCGCCAAGCGTCCCGACCTGCCGGTCCTGTTCATGTCGGGCTATGCCGAGGAACAGCTGCGCCAGTCGATCGACATCGACGATGTCGCCTTCCTGCCCAAGCCCTTCTCGGTCGCGCAGCTTGCCGAGGCGGTTTCGGCGACGCTCGACGACGCGGCGCATCGGGTGCCGGATGGCCAGTAACCAGCGCATCCTGCTCGTCGAGGACGATGTGCTGATCGGCATGATGCTCGCCGACATGTTCGACGCGCTCGACCTGCCCGAACCGGCGCAGGCGACAAGCAACGAGGAAGCGTTGGCGCTCATCGCCGCCGAACCGCTCGCCGGGGCGCTCGTCGACATCAACCTTGGCGACGAAAAGGGCTGGCCGGTCGCCGACGCACTTGCCGCCAAAAATATTCCCTTCGCCTTCACCTCGGGCGGCGGTGACGTCATTCCGCCCGCGCATGCGCACCGCAAGCTGATCACCAAGCCGTTCCGGATCAGCGACATCGAAGCGGCGCTGGAGGAGTTCGGGGTGTAATAACAACGGAGACAATTATTTTGTTCCCCTCTTGTTCCATGAGAACAAATGTGGCACATGGTTCGGGCGTTGCGATGCTTCCGCTGTCGCTCTAGAGCTGGAAAGGACGGCAAATGGCCGGACAATTGTCACTCGTCGAATCGGGGAAATCAGTGAACAACACGGACAGGCAGAAGGCGCTCGACGCCGCGCTCGCGCAGATCGATCGCGCGTTCGGCAAGGGCTCGGTGATGAAATTGGGCTCGAAGGAAGCGATGCAGGTCGAGGCGATCTCGACCGGTTCGCTCGGGCTCGACATCGCGCTCGGTGTTGGCGGGCTGCCGCGCGGCCGCGTCATCGAAATCTACGGCCCCGAAAGCTCGGGCAAGACGACGCTCGCGCTGCACACGCTCGCCGAAGCGCAGAAGACCGGCGGCACCGTCGCCTTCGTCGACGCCGAACATGCGCTCGACCCGGTCTATGCCCGCAAGCTCGGCGTCAATATCGACGAACTGATCGTGTCGCAGCCCGACACCGGCGAACAGGCGCTCGAAATCGTCGATACGCTCGTCCGGTCGAACGCGATCGACGTGCTCGTCGTCGACTCGGTCGCCGCGCTCGTCCCGCGCGCCGAAATCGAGGGCGAAATGGGCGACAGCCATGTGGGGCTTCAAGCGCGTTTGATGTCGCAGTCGCTGCGCAAGCTCACCGGCTCGATCAGTCGCTCGCGCTGCATGGTGATCTTCATCAACCAGCTGCGCATGAAAATCGGCGTGATGTACGGCAACCCCGAAACCACGACCGGCGGCAACGCGCTCAAATTCTACGCTTCGGTCCGCCTCGACATCCGCCGGACCGGCCAGATCAAGAATGGCGACGAGATCGTCGGCAACACCACCCGCGTGAAAGTGGTGAAGAACAAGGTCGCACCGCCGTTCAAGCAGGTCGAATTCGACATCATGTACGGGCAGGGCATTTCGAAGATCGGCGAAATCCTCGATCTGGGCGTCAAGGCCGGGATCGTCGAGAAATCGGGCGCTTGGTTCAGCTATGATTCGATCCGCATCGGGCAGGGCCGCGAAAATTCGAAAACGTTCCTCAAGGACAATCCCGAGCTGATGGAGCGGCTCGAAGCCGCGATCCGCGGGCGCACCGAAGCGGTCGCCGAAGAAATGATGGCCGGCCCCGACGACGAGGGCGACGACGACAATTGATAGCCTTCCGGCCGGTTCGCCTTGCTCGAACCGGCCGGCCGACGGCGGCGGGCCACAGCCCCTTTGACTTGCGCTCCCCTCTCCCCGCAGGTCGGCCCGCCCGCCGTTGATCCTTGCGCGGGCCTTGCCAGCGGCTACAAGCGGGCCATGCCCGCGATCCGTCTTTTCGGCCTCCCCACCGACATCAACAGCAGCTTCGAACGCGGCGCCGCCGCCGGCCCCGCCGCGATTCGTGAGGCGCTGTGGAGCGACCGCGGCAATATGGCGAGCGAGCTCGGCCCCGGAATCGGCCCGGAGATTGGCAGCGACATCCTCCTCACCGACGACGGCGACCTGCCGCTCACCGAAGACACGGCGCAGGACGACGCGGCGATCCGCCGTCATGTCGCCTATGCGCGCGAGGATGGGGACATTCCGCTCGCCCTCGGCGGCGACCATGCGGTCACCTTCCCGCTCGTCGAGGCCGCGGCGGCGTGCCACGGCCCGGTGACGATCCTCCATTTCGACGCGCACCCCGATCTCTATGACGATTTTGCCGGCAACCCGCGCAGCCACGCCTCCCCCTTTGCGCGCATCTGCGAGGCGGGCCATGCGAAGCGGCTGGTGCAGGTCGGCATTCGCACCCTCACCCATCATTGCCGCGAACAGGCGGCGCGCTTCGGCGTTGAAATCGTGCCGATGGCCGATTTTTCGCCCGACCGCGTCCCGGTGCTCGACGGCCCGCTCTATATCTCGATCGATCTCGACGGCCTCGACCCGTCGGCGGCGCCCGGCGTCGCGCATCCCGAGCCCGGCGGGCTGACGGTTCGCGAACTGCTCGCGGTGCTGCACAAGCAGACCGCGCCGATCGTCGGGGCGGACATCGTCGAGCTGCATCCCGGCCGCGACATTGGCGGTGTCACGGCGATCGTCGGCGCCAAACTCGTCCGCGAGCTCGCGGCGCTGATCGACCGCAACGGCCCCTATCGGCCCTGATCCAAAGGAAAGCCCATGAGCCTGATCGTCCACCATCTGAACAACAGCCGTTCGCAGCGCATCCTGTGGTTGCTCGAAGAAATCGGCGCGGCCTATGAGGTCAAATATTACGACCGCGATCCGGTCACCAATCTCGCGCCGCCCGAACTGCTCGCGGTGCATCCGCTCGGCAAGTCGCCGCTGATCGAGGAGTCGGGCGATTCCGCCTCCGGCGGAAGGGGGCGCGTCATCATCGAATCGGGCGCGATCACCGAATATCTGTGCGAGCGGCACGGGGGCGCGCATCTGGTTCCCGAACGCGGCAGCGACGATCATATCAGCCATCTCGAATGGCTGCATTTCGCCGAAGGCTCCGCGATGACGCCGATCCTGCTGCGCATCTACACCGCACGGCTCGGCGAGGCGGCTGCCCCGCTGGAACCGCGGATCGCGCAGCAACTCGACGCGCATTTCGCCTATATGGAAAGCCGCGTCGGCGAGAATGGCCATTTTATCGGCGACGAACTCTCGGCCGCCGACATCATGCTGAGCTTCCCTGCGGAAATCGCGATCATGCAGGGTATGGCGCCGCGCTATCCGAAGCTCGCGGCCTTCGTTAACGCCTGTCATGTCCGCCCCGCGTGGCAGCGCGCGCGCGAAAAGGGCGGCGCCTATTATGGCTATTGATTTCGGGGGCCGCGCGTTCCTCGCCGGGGCGGCTTTGGTTGTCGGAATTCCGGCCGCCTTCGCCGCGCCGCCGACGCTCGCGCCCGAGGTCGAGCGCGACGTCGTCGCCCCCGAAGGCGCTGCGTTCCAGCCCTCGCCGGGGGATGAGGAGGGCGCGTTCGATCGGTTTGCCCAATATACGCTCGCGCTCGAAAGGCGCGATTTCGCGGCGGCCTATGCGATGCTGCGGCTGTCGTTCCAGGCATCGAACCCGCGGCTCGAATGGGAAATGAATCAGCGCAAGCGGGAAACCCTGTGGGCCGACGGACAAATCCGCCCGCTGCGCCTCAGCTGGTATCTCGATCCCGCGGGACAGCCGGCGGGACTCTATGCCGCCTTCGATTTCCGCGGCGACCGCAAGGACGGGACGATGGATTGCGGCTATGTCGTCGTTCATCGCGCGCAGCCGGACGCCGGCTGGACCGTGGTGCGCACCGACACGTCCGAAGTGCCGCCCGACCTGATCGAGGAGGGGGTGCCGAAGGCCGATGTGCTGCATCAGCTGCCCTGCTATCTGGGCAAGGGAATCGCCACCGCGCTCTGACGGATTGCGCCGATCGCGACGATCGACACTAATCACCTTGTCGCATCGCCGCAAAATGCCTAATTCGCGCGCATGATATCGACCAACGACATTCGCCGCTCCTTCCTCGACTATTTCGGGGGAACGGGACACCATATCGAGCCATCGGCGCCGCTGGTGCCGTATAACGATCCGACGCTGATGTTCGTCAACGCGGGGATGGTGCCGTTCAAGAATGTCTTCACGGGTCTGGAGAAGCGCCCCTACAGCACCGCGGTGTCGGCGCAGAAGTGCGTGCGCGCGGGCGGCAAGCATAATGATCTCGACAATGTCGGCTATACCGCGCGCCACCATACTTTCTTTGAAATGCTGGGGAATTTCTCCTTCGGCGACTATTTCAAGGAGCAGGCGATCCACCATGCGTGGACGCTGATCACCAAGACGTGGGGGCTGGCGCCCGAGAGACTGACCGCCACCGTCTTTCACACCGACGACGAGGCGTTCGACCTGTGGAAAAAGATCGCGGGCCTGCCCGAAGAGCGGATCATCCGCATCGCGACGAGCGACAATTTCTGGTCGATGGGCGACACGGGGCCGTGCGGGCCGTGCAGCGAAATCTTCTATGATCATGGCGACCATATCCGGGGCGGTCCGCCGGGATCGCCGGAGGAGGATGGCGACCGCTTCGTCGAAATCTGGAATTTGGTGTTCATGCAATATGAGCAGCAACCGGGCGGCGAGCGAACCGACCTGCCGCGACCGAGCATCGACACCGGCATGGGGTTGGAACGCGTCGCGGCGGTGATGCAGGGCGTCCACGACAATTATGATACCGATACGTTCCAGGCGCTGATCGCGGCGTCGGTCGACCTGACCGGCGTGCCGGCCGAGGGCGCGACGCAGGCCAGCCACCGCGTGATCGCCGATCATCTGCGTGCATCGAGCTTCCTCGTCGCCGACGGCGTGCTGCCGTCGAACGAGGGGCGCGGCTATGTGCTGCGCCGGATCATGCGCCGCGCGATGCGGCATGCGCATCTGCTGGGGGCGAAGGACCCGCTGATGCACCGGCTGCTGCCGTCGCTGACCGCCGAGATGGGCGCCGCCTATCCCGAGCTGATCCGCGCGCAGCCGCTGATCGCCGAGACGCTGGAGCGTGAGGAGACCAAATTCCGCCAGACGCTGCAGAATGGTCTGCGTCTGCTCGACGAAGCGACCGTTGGCTTGGGCAAGGGAGACACGTTGCCGGGCGAGGTCGCGTTCAAGCTCTATGACACATACGGCTTTCCCTATGATTTGACCGAAGATGCGCTGCGCACCGCCGATATTTCGGTCGAACGCGCGGGCTTCGACGCGGCGATGGCGCAGCAGAAGGCGGCGGCGCGCGCGGCATGGAAGGGCAGCGGCGAAAAGGCTTCGGACGAAATCTGGTTCGACCTTGCCGAAACCAACGGCAGCACCGAGTTCACCGGCTATAGCTCGACCGCGGGCGAAGCGACCGTCATCGGGCTGGTCAAGGACGGCAAGCCGGTGGGCGAAGCCAAGGCGGGCGACGCGGTGATCGTGCTGACCAACCAGACGCCTTTCTATGGCGAAAGCGGCGGTCAGATGGGCGACGCGGGGACGATCGCGACGCTGGAAGGCGCGAAAGCCACCGTCAGCGACACCGGCAAGCCGCTCGGCCGCCTGCACACGCATCAGGCGAAGCTGGAGGCGGGGGCGCTGAAGGTGGGCGACACGGTGCAGCTCAGCGTCGACGCCGAACGCCGCGACCGCATTCGCGCCAATCACAGCGCGACGCACCTGCTCCACGCGGCGCTGCGCAATCGGCTCGGCGGACATGTGACGCAGAAGGGCAGCCTCGTTGCCGAGGATCGCTTCCGTTTCGACTTCTCGCATCCCAAGGCGCTGACCGGCGAGGAGATCGCGCAGGTCGAGGCGGATGTGAACGCGCAGATTCGCGGCAACGAAGCCGTGTCGACGCGGCTGATGACGCCCGACGATGCCGTCGCGGCGGGTGCGCTGGCGCTGTTCGGTGAGAAATATGGCGACGAAGTGCGCGTGCTCAGCATGGGGCAGGGCGACGATCATCATTATTCGGTCGAGCTTTGCGGCGGGACGCATGTTCGCGCGCTCGGCGACATCGCGCTGTTCAAGATCGTCGGCGAAAGCGCGGTTTCTTCGGGCGTGCGCCGGATCGAGGCGCTGACCGGCGAGGCGGCGCGCCAGTGGCTGAACGGCCGCGACGAAGCGTTGAAGGCCGCGGCGGCGGCGCTCAAGACCTCGCCCGACGATGTACCGGCGCGCGTTGCGGCGCTTGCCGAACAGCTCAAGAAGGCCGAGCGCGAGCTGGCCGATGCGAAGAAGGCCCTTGCGATGGGCGGCGGTGGCGGTGCCGCGGCGGGGCCGGCGGTCGAGCAGGTCGGCGATGTGGCGTTCCTGGCGCAGGTGGTCGACGGGCTCGACCCCAAGGAATTGCGCGGGACGGTCGACGGGCTGAAGAAGCAGGTCGGCAGCGGCGTCGCGATGCTCGTCGCGGTCAACGACGGGCGCGCGTCGGTCGCGGTCGGCGTCACCGACGACAAGACCGGCAGCCACAGCGCGGTCGATCTGGTCAAGGCCGCGGTCGCGGCGCTCGGCGGGCAGGGCGGGGGCGGGCGGCCCGACATGGCGCAGGGCGGCGGCCCCGATGGCGGCGCGGCGAACGATGCCGTCGCGGCGGTCAAAGCCGCGCTCGCCTGAAGCTGGTAGTTTGAAACCCACTAAAAAGACGCGGCGCACCGATCATGCCGAACGGCTGATCGCGGCGCCGCTGGTCGACGTGTTCGCGGCCTTCACGAGCGCCGCGAAGCTCGCGCGATGGTTGCCGCCCGAGGGGGCGACGGGGACGTTCGAGCATGTCGACCTGCGCGCGGGCGGCGGCTTTTTGATGCGGCTGACCTTTGACGACCCCGATGTCGAGACCAAGAGCGACGACGATAGCGATGTCGTCGAAGTCTATATTCCGACACTCGATGACGGGCGGCTGGTGGTGTGGCAGGTCGAATTCGAGTCCGACGACCCGCGCTTTTCGGGGACGATGGCGATGCACTGGTATCTGTCGCGGCAGGGCGGCGGCACGCTGGTCACGATCGACGCGCATCACGTGCCGCCGGGGATTTCGGCGAAGGACCATGAGGCGGGGTTGAATAGCTCGCTGGCGAATCTGGCGGCGGTGGTGGAAGGCTGAAGCCAAACCGGAAAAAGGCCGTTCGCATCGAGCGAAGTCGAGATGCCCATCGCCGTGGCATTACTCCGAGGGGTGTCTCGACTTCGCTCGGCACGAACGGAATTGCTGGTGGATTTCAGCCCTCCACCCCCTTCGCCTTCCCCCATGCCCTTGCGGCGGTATATCCCAGATAGCCCGTCCCGAAGAGCGCGTAGAGCGGTTCGGGGATGCCCGCGAGATAGGCGTTCATGCCCTCGGCGATGCCTTTCGCCATCTCGGGCCGCGCGGCGGCGATCAGGCCCATCGGGATCGCCCAGAGCAAGAGCGCATACATGACATAGAGGAAGCTGGGGCGTGCGCGGCTGGTCCACGGGTCGGCGCTGTTCGCCTCGGCGACGATCGCGCCCATCCGCGTGCGGATCGCTTCCATCTCCTGACTGCCTTCGAGTTTCAGCAGTTCGAGCTTGGCGCGGTCGCGCGCTTCGGGGTCGGGAATGATCTTGTCGATCAGCTTGGCGATGGGGCCGATCAGGCCTTCGATGATGCTCATAGTTGCAAGTCCTTTTGCTGGAAGTTGTCAAAGTTCACGATACGTCCCGGTATAATGATACCCGTCAGGCTTCGCCGATGCGGTTCGCGAGCCAGCCGTAGAGGAAGGCTTCCTGGCTCGGGCGGCGTTCGGCGAGCGCGACGTAGCGTTCCCCCTGCAGCGCCTCCATCGCGCGGAGGAGGACGGTTTCGCCGCCTTTGCCGCGGGCTTTAAGAAAGCCGTCGAGCGCCGACAGCGTGCGCGGGCCGATCTCGCGGTCGACCGCGATGTCGGGATAGTCGCGCGCGGCGCGGTTGAGCGCATTGAGCGCGCGCTGGAGAAAGCCAACCGCGGTGCCGGTGCCCATATTGACTCCGGTGTCGAAGAGTTCGGCGGCGATTTTGGAAGCCCGCAGCGCGACCCGGTCGAAACCGGGGCGCAGCCAATAAAGGCGGCGATAGATCGACGCGGCGTCGGCGCGCGGCAGATCGCGCATCGCGCCCGCATAACCCTCTGCCCGCGCGACGGCTTCGGTGATTCCCCAGCAGGTCGCGCCGCCGCGATCGGCGGGGTGGTTTACATATCGGCCTTCGCGGTCGATGACGGCGTCGATCAACGCGTCGGCGTCGCTGGCGATCGGGTCGGGTCTTGGCATGATTCGCTCCTGTGGTTTGTTGAACGGGAAGAACGAACCATATTGGGATATTGTAGGAAAGGCTTTTCTCCATGCGGGCATTGCAGGTGCGCGAATTGCTCCCCGGTCATGGCGGGGCGGGGCTGGCCGATCTGCCGATTCCCGCCCCCGGACCCGGCGAAGTCCGCGTGCGGGTGCGCGCGGCGGGGGTGAATTTTCCCGACCTTTTGATGACGTCGGGCGGCTATCAGTTGAAACCCGAACTCCCTTTCGTCTCGGGGCTGGAATTCGCCGGCGAGGTCGATGCGGTGGGCAAGGGGGTGGCCGACTGGAACGCGGGCGACGCGGTCGTCGGCGGCAATCGCTTTGGCGCGATGGCCGAATATGCGGTCGTTCCCGCCGGCGCTTTGCGTGCGAAACCCGGCGGTTTGAGCTGGGAGGAGGCCGCCGCCTATCCGGTCGCCTATCTGACCGCCTATGTCGCGCTCGTCCGCTGTGCGCGGATCGAGCCGGGCGAGTGGCTGCTCGTTCACGGTGCGGCGGGGGGCGTCGGGCTGGCGACGGTCGATCTCGCGAAAGCGCTGGGGGCAAGGGTGATCGCGGCGGCGAGCAGCGCCGAAAAGCGCGAGGCGATCGCGCGGCTCTATGCGCCCGATGCGGTGATTGCGGCGGAGCCGGGCTTTCGTGACGGAGTAAAGGCGCTGACGGAGGGCAAGGGCGCCGCTGTGATCTTCGATCCGGTCGGCGGCGATGTCTTCGACGAATCGACGCGCTGCATCGCTTTCGGGGGACGCCTGCTTGTCGTCGGCTTTGCCTCGGGCCGCATTCCCGAGGTGTCGGTGAACATGCCGCTGATCAAGGGCTTCTCGGTCGTTGGGGTGCGCGCGGGCGAATATGGGCGGCGCTTTCCCGAGCGCGGCGCCGAAAATGTCGCGGCGATCGACGCGCTGGCGAACGAAGGGAAGATCCGGCCGCACGTCCATGCCGCGCTCGACCTTGCCGACTGGCGCGAAGGCTTTGCGATGCTCGAGCGGCGCGAGGCGGTGGGGAAGGTCGTGCTGCGGCCGTGACGCCTTGTCCGATGAGATAATTTTGCGACATCGTGCCGTCATGTCCGCGCCGGGGTGCCCGGCGAATTCGCCATGTGAAGAGGATATGACGTGAAGAGAGCCATTTTGATTGTCGCCTCGCTCGGCCTGGTGCTGCCGGCGCTCGCCGCCGCACAGCCGCCGCAGGGCGGCGGACGGATGTTCGAGCGGATGGACGCCAATGGCGACGGCAAGCTCGACAAGGCCGAGATCACCAGGATGATGGAGATGCGGGCCGAACGGCGCGGCGATGCCTCGCTGAAGAGCCCGGAAAAGATCGACGCCTTCATCAAGCGCGCCGATGCCAATGGCGATGGCGCGGTCGACAAGGCCGAAATGCAAGCCACCCGCAAGAAGGGCGCCGCGCCGCCGTCGGGGGGCGAAGGCGAGGGCGAGCCCTAAAACAGATCCCAGAGCGGGTTGGCGGGGTCGGCGAGCAGCTTTGCGGTCAGCGCAAAGGACATGACGACGAGCAACGGCCGCACCCCGCGACCGCCGAACCGGATCGCGAGCCGCGCGCCGAGCTGATTGCCCGCCACGTTAGCCGCGGCCATCGACAGGCCGAGCAGCCACAGGACATGGCCGCCGACGATCATCGCGAGCAGCCCCGCGATATTGGTCGCGAGGTTGAGGAATTTTGTGTTGCCGATCGCGCGGACCAGCCCGAGCCCGCCGAGCGCGACGAGCGTCAGCGTCAGGAACGACCCGGTGCCGGGACCGAAGAAGCCGTCGTAGAAGCCGAGCGCGGCGACGATGAGGGTGAGCCCAAGCGGACCGGCGCGGGCGTGGCGATCGACGCTGCTCATCGGCGGTGCGAGCAGGAAATAGAGTCCCATCGCGATCAGGAGGATGGGCACGAAGGCGGCGAGAAAGTCCGAGCCGACATATTGGACCGCCGTCGCGCCGAGCACCGAGCCGGCGAAGGCGCCCGCCGCGGGCCAGGCGAAGCGGCGGAGGTCGACATGCCCGGCGCGCCAGAAGGTCAGAAAGGCCGATCCGGTGCCGATCGTGCTTTGCAGCTTGTTCGTCGCGAGCGCCGAAACGGGCGGCACGCCCGCGGCCATCAGCGCCGGAATAGTGAGAAGGCCGCCGCCGCCCGCCATCGCGTCGATCGTCCCCGCGACAAAGGCGACGGCGATCAGGAAGGCGAAGATTTCGGGTGCGAATTCCATGCGGGCGCTCGTAGTGTGCCGCATCGCAATGCTCAAGCGGCGGCGATCCGGATTGCTTGATAGAGGAAGGTCGCGCCAGCGCCGGTGGCGAATCCATGCCGTCAGCAAGCTGTCGATGTGTCCGGTAAAATTGGTCGGGACGAGAGGATTCGAACCTCCGACCCCCACACCCCCAGTGTGATGCGCTACCAGGCTGCGCTACGTCCCGACCGGCCCGATTGGGCAGGCGAGGCCCCTAGCGCGCCTTGGCGGGGGATGCAAGCAGCGATGGCGGCTTTTCGGTCCGATCGATGCCGCGGGCTTGATCTTGCCGCCATGGACCCCATTTCGGGCGCGCTTGCCACGGGGGAGGGGCGCGCACGACCGGTTGCGCGCACGACCCCTGCATGATAGGCGCCGCGCCATATTCGCGCGCTCGCTCCGGAGGGGATCGGGCGCTGCCTGTAACGAAAGTTCTTCAACCATGTCGACGCAATTGCTTCTGACCCAGGCGGCCGGATCGGGCGGCGGGGCCGCCGGTTTCCTGATGCTGGTCCCCTATCTGCTGATCTTCGCGGTGTTCTGGTTCTTCCTGATCCGCCCGCAGCAGGTGCGCGCGAAGGAACATCGCGCCAAGGTTGCGGCGGTGAAGCCGCGCGATCAGGTGGTGACCGGCGGCGGCATCGTCGGCAAGATCACGCGCGTCGACGATGATTTCGTCGATGTCGAAATCGCACAGGGCGTCAAGATCAAGGTCGTCAAATCGACCCTCGCCGACGTTCTGCAGCCCGGTGGCAAGCCCGCCAACGACTGACGCGGCGGGGCCGGCTCTCCCTCGGCCTCCGCTCTTGCTATCGGATTTCTAGACCATGCTCGATTTCCCGCGCTGGAAGACCATCGGCATCAGCATCATCCTGCTGCTCGGCATTCTCTTTTCCATTCCCAGCTTCTTGCCCGAAAAAACGCGGGACAGCTTGCCGTCGATCCTGCAGGCGAAGGTCAATCTGGGCCTCGACCTCGCCGGTGGCAGCCACCTCTTGCTCGAGGCCGACATTGCCGATCTGCGCAAGACGCAGCTCACCAATATGGAAAAGACGGTGCGCACCGCGATGCGCGGCGACAGCGGCCCCGACGACGACATCGCGATCGGCGAGCTGTCGAACACTGGCGGCAAGATCAGCTTCCTCGTCCGCGACCAGGCGCAGCTCGACGAAGCGCGCGAGCGGCTGTTCAGCGAGACGCAGGGCGCCGGGCTGACCGGGCAGCGCGACTGGAACATCGATGTCGTCGACATGACGCGCATCGTGCTGACGCCGACCAACGCGGGGCAGGCGCAGGCGGTGGCGAACGCGATGGATACCGCGCGCGACATCATCGACAAGCGCGTCAACGAACTCGGCACGCGCGAGCCGACGATCATCCGCGAGGGCAATGACCGCGTCGTCGTGCAGGTCCCGGGGCTTGAGAATCCGGCGGAACTGAAAGCGCTGATCGGCAAGACCGCGCGCCTCGAATTCCGGATGGTCGACACCAATGCCGACCCGGCCGAAGCCGCGGCCGGCCGCGTGCCGGTGGGCAGCGAAATCGTCCCCTATGCCGAGGGCGAAGGCAGCGGCGCACCGTTCGAAGTGCTGCGCCGCCAGGTGATGATCAGCGGCGAACAGCTGATCAACGCGCAGCAAAGCTATGACCCGCAGAGCAATCAGCCGGTCGTCTCGATCCGCTTTGATTCGGGCGGATCGAGCACCTTTGCCAAGGTGACCGCGCAGAATGTCGGCAAAAGATTCGCGATGGTGCTCGATGGCAAGGTGCTGTCGGCGCCGTCGATCAACGAACCGATTTTGGGCGGCAGCGCGCAGATTTCGGGCAGCTTCAGCGTCGCGAGCGCCAATGCGCTGGCGATCTCGCTGCGCTCGGGCGCGCTGCCGGTGAAGATGACCGTCGTCGAGGAACGGACGGTGACCCCCGAACTCGGCGCCGATTCGATCCGCAAGGGCGCGATCGCGGGCATCGTCGCCACGGTTTCGGTGCTCGTGCTGATGCTCGTCGTTTATGGCCGGTTCGGGGTCTATGCCTGTATCGGCCTCATCTTCAACGTCTTCCTGATCATCGCGATCATGGCGGCGTTCAACGCGACGCTGACCCTGCCGGGTATCGCGGGTTTCGTGCTGACGATCGGCGCGGCGGTCGATGCGAACGTTCTGATCAACGAGCGAATACGCGAAGAGCTTCAACGCGGGCGAAAGACGTTCCAGGCGATCGAACTGGGTTATTCCGAGGCGAGCCGCGCGATTTTCGACGCGAACGTGACCAACGTCATCGCGGCGTCGCTGATGTTCTGGTTCGGCTCGGGCCCGATCAAGGGCTTTGCCGTGGTGCTGACCATCGGCATCGTGACCAGCGTCTTCACCGCCGTCACCGTCACGCGCATGTTCGTCGCCCATTGGCTGCGGACCAAGCGTCCGACGTCGATTAATATTTAAGAAGGGAGCGAAACCATGCGCTTGCTGAAACTCGTCCCCGACAACACCAATATCGACTTTCTGCGCTGGCGAAAGCTCGCCTCGTTCATGAGCTTTTTCCTCGTGGCGGTGTCGATTGCGCTGGTCGCGGTGAAGGGATTGAACCTCGGCGTCGATTTCGTCGGCGGCCAGTCGGTCCGCGTCGAATTCACGCAGACCATGCCGCCGATCGACGAAATCCGCGAAAAGGTCGGCGACATCGGTCTGGGCGAAGCGACGATCCAGCAGTTCGGATCGGACAAGGCGGTTTCGATCCGCACCGCGCTGCCCGATGGCGACAAGGCGGCGGCCGAACGCGCGGGGCAGCAGCTCGTGGCGGGCATCAATGCGGCGTTTCCGACCGCGAAGACGGGCTCGGTCGAAACCGTCTCGGGCAAGGTGTCCGAGGAGCTGTTACGAACCGGCGCCATCAGCCTGGGTCTCGCGATCCTCGGCATTTCCATTTATATCTGGATACGCTTCGAATGGCAGTTCGGCGTCGGTGCGCTCGGCCGCCTGTTCCATGAGGTTTCGCTGACCTTCGGCCTGTTCGCCGTGACGCAGATGCAGTTCGACCTCAACAGCGTCGCGGCCCTGCTGACGATCGTCGGCTATTCGCTCAACGATACGATCGTCGTGTACGACCGTATTCGCGAGAATCTGAAAAAATATCGCAAGATGGACATCGTTCCGCTGCTCAATCTCAGCATCAACGAGACGCTGTCGCGCACGGTGATGACGACCGTGGCGATGGTGCTGGCGCTCGGCATGCTGCTGATCCTCGGCCCCGACGTGATTTTCGGCTTTACCGCGGCGATGCTGTTCGGCGTGTTCATCGGCGGCTATTCGTCCGTGCTGATGTCGACGCCGGTTCTGGTATGGTTGAAGGTCGGCCCGGACAGTTTCGTGCCGCGCACGACGTCGGGCATGGAAGGCGGCGAACGGATCGAACGCAAGGACGACGGCGCGGTCGTGTGAGGGCCTTCAATTTGTGAACATAGGCGCCGGTCCGCTTCTTCAGCGGGCCGGCGTTGCCGTATCTAGCGCCCGGCGCAGCGGCGGAGATGATCGGCGAGTTCGCGGCCGTTGCGATCCCAGTCGAAGCGGCCGCCGAGGCTGGCGGCGACGTCGGCGGGAGCGGGCGGGGCGGCGAGGATCGCCCGCACCGCCTCGGCGATTGCCGGGGGCGTACGCTCCACGATACGCCCGGCGAGCGGCGAAGTCACGAGCTCGGCCGCGCCGCCGGCGTCGCTGATGACGATCGGGGTGCCGCAAGCGAGCGCCTCGACCCACGCATTGGCGAGGCCTTCGCTGACCGACGGCATGACGACGGCGTCGGTGGCGCGATAAAGCTCTGGCAGCTCGGCGTTGGCGACGGGGCCGAGGAAATGGACGCGCTGCTCGACGCCGTGCGCGCGGGCGAGGGCGCGGTAACGGGCTTCTTCGTCTCCGGCGCCGGCGAGCCAGTAATGGACGCCGGGCAGCGCGGGCAGGGCGGCGATCACCAGCGCCTGTCCCTTGCGCGCGATGAGCGCGCCAACGGTGAGGATCGCGGGGACATCGTCCATGCCGAGCGCCGCGCGCGCCGCGGCGCGGTCACCGGGGTGGAAGCGCGCTTTGTCGATGCCGGTGTAATGGACGGCGATCCTGGCGGGGTCGATGCCGATGGCCGCCATATCGCCGCGCATCGCTTCGGACACGGCGAGCAGGCCGGCGGCCTTCGCGCCGGCTTCGATCACTTGCGATTCTGTCGCGGGATCGTGGCCGAAATGGCTGATGTCGGCGCCGCGCGCCTTGGCCGAAAAAGGGAGGCCGAGCGCATCGGCGACGCGCATCGCGGCGGGGGCGTCGGGATAGAAGAATTGGGCGTCGACGACATCGAATGGGCGGTCTTGCACGGCGGCGAGGACCGCGCGCGCGACCTGCGCGGGGTTGAAGCGCGCGCCGTAGCGCGGGATCAGGGTGAAACGCGGGCGCAGGACGGTGAGGCCGTTCCATGGCTCAGCCCCCGGCAGATCGCGGAGCGCGCGGTAGCGCCGGTCAAGCGACAGCGGAAAGGGCGGCAGACCGACCGGCGCGGCGATCGTGAGTTCGATCCCGGGTTCCGAGGCGAGCGCGCGCAGGCTTTTCTCGACGAACAGGCCGAAGTTCGGCCGCGCGGCGTCGGGGAAGAGCGTCGCGATGCTGAGAACGCGGAGCGGGTTCATTCCGATCAACCCCGGGCGTCATTGCGAGCGAAGCGAAGCGATCCAGAGTCGGCGTCGACTGCCCTGGATTGCTTCGCTCCGCTCGCAATGACGAACCCCATTATGCGGATCATGGGTTTAGAGCGACCGGAGCAAACGCACCGCGACCGCGGCCCATGGCGGGTTGCTGACGACTTGCTGGCGCTGGCCGGTGCCGAGCGGGAGGAGGTGGAGCTTCTCGCCATCGACGTTGAGCAGCCGCGCGAAGAAGAAGCGGCCGGCGGGACGCGGGACGAGCAGGTCGCGATTGAGCGCGCAGGCCCAGTCGCCCTCGATCCGGCGGCACCAGATTTCATCGCCGGCGCGATAGTCGCCGATCGACGAGGTGACGCGCACCGCGACCATATCCTCGCCCGGACGCGCGGTCAGCGCCTGCTCGACGCGCGTCGGCGCGGTCGCGCCGTCGGCGGAGAGAAGGGCGGTGATGGTAAGCTGCGTGTCCTGCGGCAGTTGGACAAGTTCGGCGGCGTCGACGCCGAGCGCCGCGGCGATGCGGTTCATCCAGCCGAGCGACAGCGTGCGCGTCCCGGTTTCGAGGCGGCCGATCGTCTGCGCCGTCGTCGGCGGGACACAGCGCCCGCCGACCTCCTCGAGCGTCAGGCCCTTGGCGCGGCGGACGGAGCGAATGCTGTTGATCATGGTGGCGGCCCTTTTGGATAACCAAATCGGTTTCCTCTTTCCTACAAAATAATCCAGTGTCAAGCCCGGCGTTCAGCAAAGGAGAATCGCATGACCGCACGCCGCCTCGAAACCCGCCTCCATCCCGACGACCGGATCGATCCGGGCAAGGCGGGGCCGCAGGTCATGCGGCACGTGACGGTCAACGCCGGCGAAAGTCCGATTGCATGGCTGGCGTCGCGCGGGTTGCTGACGGCGGCGCAATTGGGCGCGGGAGAAAGGTTACGCTGCGATTATGAGCGCGCGGGTCTGTCGGCGCGCGTGACGATGCGCTGGGACGCGGCACCGCCGGGCAAAAGCCGCGGCGGCGCGCGCGCGTCCGATGCGTCGCTGGCGCGGATCGATGCGCATCGCCGCTTTCACGCAGCGCTCGATGCGGCGGGGCCGGGGCTCGCCGACATCTGCTGGCGCGTGATTTGCGCGGGCGAGGGGATCGGCGGCGCGGAAAAAGCGCTGGGCTGGCCGGCGCGGTCGGGCAAACTGGTGCTCGGGCTGGCGCTGGACCGGTTGGCGCGGTTCTATGGGACGGGGTGATGGTGACGGCCGGAAGCGAATAATCGCGGACGTTGGCAAATGTGTTCCAGCCCCTTCTCTGAAGAGGAGGGGGTAGGCAATGACAGCTCCCCACCCCAATGCCAGCCAAATTCACCCCTCCGGACGCGTCCAGATCCAGCTTCCCGTCACGACCGCCGCAATCACCGGCAGCATCACCCACGGCCAGGGCGAAAAGATCGCGGCCAGCACGATGCTGAGCGCGAACGCCGCGGTCGCGGCGATCTTGCCCTTGCGGCTGATCGCGCCCTTTTCGCGCCACGCGACGATATGATGCCCGAAATGCGGGTGGGTGAGCAGCCAGGCCTCGAGCCGCGGCGACGATCGCGCGAAGCAGAAGGCGGCAAGGATGACGAACGGCACCGTCGGCAGCAGCGGCAGGAAAGCGCCGATCGCACCAAGGCCCAGCGAAGCCCAGCCCGCGACCAGATAGAAATGCCGTTTCATGCGGGTGCTGGCTTAGCGGATTTGAGTCGCCCCGCCACCTGTATCGTCGCCCCCGCGCAGGCGGGGGCAGCTAGCGGCCGTGCTCAGCGGCGCTGCGTAAACCTCCAGCGGCGCCCCCGCCTGCGCGGGGGCGACGGCGTTTACCCCCGCCCGATCAGCTTCTGCGCCATCCGGTCGGCCACCACCGACGCCGGCGTGCCGCTCGCCTTGCTCTCGGCCCAGATTTCGGCGAGGCGGCCGGGGATCTGGTGGATGCGGCTTTCGACTTCCTCGCGGTTGCCCTGTCCCAGATATTCGAGCGCGACGTTGATGATGCCGCCCGCGTTGATCACATAATCGGGCGCAAAGACGATCCCGCGGTCGTGGACGCGCTGGCCGTCGAGCGCGGTCGCGAGCTGGTTGTTCGCGCCGCCCGCGACGATCGGCACGCGCAGCTTTTCGATGCTTTGTTCGGTCAGGATCGCGCCCAGCGCATTGGGGCTCAGCACGTCGGCCTCGATCTCCATGATCGCCGCCGAATCGGCGAGCTCGGCGCCGAGTTCCTCGGCCAGCGCCTTCGCGCGCGCCAGGTTGACGTCGGCGAGCGTGAGCTTCGCGCCTTCGGCCGCGAGCCGCCGCGCGACGCCGCCGCCGACGCTGCCGACACCCTGGATCGCGATCCGCACATCCTTGGCGCTGTCGGTTTTCAGCCCTTCGCGAATCGCCGCCTTGATGCCCAGATAGACGCCGAGCGCGGTGAACGGCCCCGGATCACCGCCGGCATCGGCGCCGCTCGCCACCGGCAAGCCGCTGACATGCTTCGTCTTCTTGGCGATCTCGACCATGTCGGCGTCGGTGATCCCGACGTCCTCGGCGGTCACATAAGCGCCGCCGAGCGAATCGACCGCACGGCCGAACGCCGCGAGCAGTTCGGGGGTCTTTGCCGCTCCCTCGTCGGCGAGGATCACGCCCTTGCCGCCGCCCATCGGCAGGCCGGCCATGGCATTTTTATAGCTCATGCCGCGCGACAGGCGCAGCGCGTCGGTGATCGCCGCCGCGCGCTGCGGATAATGCCAGTAGCGCACCCCGCCCGCGCCGGGGCCGAGGTGCGTCGAATGCACTGCGATGACGGCCGTCAGTCCGCTCGCGCGATCGCGGAACATGTGGACATGCTCATGGTCGTCGAAATCGGCGAAATCCCAGACAGCGGACATTGCAGTTTCCTCACGTTAAAAAATTACGTGAAGGCGTAATAATCAACCAGCCGAACCGAGTCACCCCAAAAGCGTCTATTCGCCAGAATAGGAAAAATGGGGCGACCAACGGGGCTCGAACCCGCGACCTCCGGTACCACAAACCGGCGCTCTAACCAACTGAGCTATGGTCGCCACACGTCGGGCGAAACCGCCTGCGACAGCGCGCGGCGATAGGCGCGACCTCCCCCTTCGTCAAGCATTGTTCGCTTGGACAGACCCCACTAAAAGCGCGCCATGGCTGGCAACGAACATGTCGACATGAGCGCCTCGGGCGCCGACCGCACCGCCGAGCGGCTCGCCGCCGTTCCCGGCATCCGCCGCGCGCCGACACCGAAGCTCGAACAGTTCATGCTGCCCGGCTTTCTCGATGGAGAAACTTGCGCCGCACTGATCGCGCAGATCGACCGCGACGTGCGCCCGTCGACCATCGCCGATCCGAATGGCGACGAGGCGTTTCGGACCAGCACGACCTGTGACCTCGACCACCGCGACCCGCTGGTGATCGCCGTGAACGACCGGCTCCACGGCCTCACCGGCATCCCGCGCGAATATGGCGAACCCATGCAGGGCCAACGCTATGACGTCGGGCAGGAGTTCAAGGCGCACACCGACTATTTCGATCCGCACGGCGCCGACTGGGAGACCTATTGCGCGGTGCCGGGTCAGCGCAGCTGGACCTTGATGATCTATCTCAACGAGCCGGGGGCGGGCGGCGCGACGCGCTTCCTCGCCACCGGCAAGATGCACCAGCCCGAGGTCGGCAAGCTGCTCGCGTGGAACAATGTGCGGGCCGACGGCACCGCCAACCCCGACACGCTCCACCACGGGATGAAGGTGCGCCAGGGGCGCAAATATATCATCACCAAATGGTTCCGCGAGCGGCCGTGGCCTTGGGCGGAGGGGGAGCTGGGGTAGTTCGCCAAAAAACCCGTTCGCATCGAGCGAAGTGGAGATGCCCATCGGGCTCGGCGCTATGTCGATGGGTGTCTCGACTTTCGGCAAAGCCGGAAGTTTATCCTGAGCGCCTGCAAGGCAGTCGAAGGGCTCGACACGAACGGAAATAGGGGTCGATTTGCACCGACCCCTCGTTAAAATTACCGCACCAGCCGATACTGAAAGTTCAGCGTCAGCGTGTTCGCGACCTGCCCCGGCTCGACCGGCGTCGCCTTCGCCTCGGCCGCCATCAGGCCGCGCGCATAGGGCATCGGCGGCTGCGGGCCGCCGCCAAAGCCGCCTTCGCTGATCGACACCAGTTCGACCCCGCGAAAGCCCGCAAGCTTCGCATAATCCTGCGCTTTCGCCTCGGCCGATTTGATCGCCGCGCCGCGCGCGCCGACGAGCTGGGCGTCGGCGTCCTTCATGCCGAACCACGGCCCGTCGATATTGGTGCCGCCGGCCGCGACCAGCGCGTCGAGCAGCGGCCCGATGTCGTCGATCTTGTCCGTCGTCGCGCGCACGCTGTTCGACACCTGATAGCCCAGGAAGCGCGGCGGCTGGCCGTCGGTGCGGTTGCTGTAATCATATTGCGGCGACAGGTTGATGCCGCTCGTCTGGATATCCTCGGCCTTGATCCCGCGCGCCTTGGCGGCGGCGATCAGCTTGTCCATCGCCGCGGCATTGGCGCGCATCGCCTCGACCGCGGTCGGCGCGGTCGTCGTGACGCCGGCGCCGACGGTCGCCTGGTCGGGGCGCGAGCGCACTTCCTCGCTGACGCTGAAGGTCAATATCGGACCCTGGGTCGTTGCTGCGGTCACCGTCGATCCTCCTTGCTGCGCGACGGCGGGCACTGCCGCCATCAGGGCCAGTCCGGATGTCATAGCGGCGAGCATTTGCTTCGTCATTTCATTCTCCTGCGAACCGGGCTTCCGGCTCCTTGTTATCTCTGCCCCGTAACGCAGACGGAGCAGACCCGTTCCGCCCTTTGCGCGGACGGCGCTTGCATCAGGCTGAACGTCTCGGTAGCGCGCCGTTCATCATGGCAGCACCGATCTTATCTTATGAAGGCCTCGGCCTTGTGCAGGGCAGCGGCTGGCTGTTCCAGGATCTCGACATCTATGTCGGGACACGCGACCGCCTCGCGCTGATCGGGCGCAATGGCGCGGGCAAGACGACCCTGCTCAAGCTGCTCGCCGGCCAGATCGATGCCGACAAGGGCAAGCGGGTGATCGTGCCCGGCACGCATGTCGTGATGCTCGAACAGGAGCCCGACTTTCGCCCCTTCGCGACGCTGATGGATTTCGCCGTCGCGGCGCCCGACGCGCCTGAGGAATTCGAAGTCGCGGCGATTGCCGACCAGCTCGGCATCGACATGCGCCGCACCGCCGCCAGCGCCTCGGGCGGCGAGCGCCGCCGTGCCGCGCTGGCACGGGCATTGGCGCAGAATCCCGACGTGCTGCTCCTCGACGAGCCGACCAACCATCTCGACCTCGCCGCGATCGACTGGCTCGAGAGCTGGCTCGCGCGCTACACCGGCGCCTTCGTCGCGATCAGCCACGACCGCACCTTCCTGACACGGCTGACGCGCCAGACCCTCTGGCTCGACCGCGGCAGCATCCGCCGCAAGGAAATCGGCTTCGGCGGCTTCGAGGAATGGAGCGATGCGGTTGCCGCCGAGGAAGCGCGCGCGGCGCAGCGCCTCGATTCGAAACTGCGGCTCGAGGCGCATTGGCTCGAACGCGGGGTCACCGCGCGCCGCAAGCGCAACCAGGGCCGGCTCGAGAAATTGAAGGAAATGCGCGCCACCCGCGCCGCGATGATCGGCGGTCCAGGCGTCGCCAAGCTTGGCCTCGCCAATGACGATGTTCGCTCGAAATCGGTGATCGTCGCCGAGGGTGTGTCGAAAAGCTTCGGCGACCGCACGATCATCAAGGGGCTGGATTTCCGCGTCCAGCGCGGCGACCGCATCGGCATCGTCGGCGCCAACGGTGCGGGCAAGTCGACCTTGCTCAAGCTGCTGACCGGCGAAATCCAGCCTGACGAGGGCAAGATCATTCTCGCCCCGACGCTCGACGGCATCGTTATCGACCAGCAGCGCAGCCTGATGTCGCCCGACAAAACCGTCCGCGACATCCTCGCCGACGGCGGCGACTGGGTCGAGGTGCGCGGTGTGAAGAAGCATATCCAGGGTTATTTGAAGGAATTCCTGTTCGACCCCGGAGTCATGGAGGCTAGCGTCGGCGCGCTGTCGGGCGGCGAACGCTCGCGCCTCTTGCTCGCGCGCGAATTCGCCCGCGAATCGAACCTGCTCGTGCTCGACGAGCCGACCAACGACCTCGACCTCGAAACGCTCGACCTGTTGCAGGAAGTCATCGCCGACTATGCCGGGACCGTGCTGCTCGTCAGCCACGACCGCGATTTCCTCGACCGTACGGTGACGGTGACGCTCGGCCTCGACGGATCGGGCAAGGTCGACATCGTCGCGGGCGGCTATGCCGACTGGGAAGCGAAGCGCGTCAAACCCAACGCCGTCAAAGCCAAGGCATCGGGCGCCGCTCCGCCGCCCCCGCCGACCGCGCGCAAGAAGCTCAGCTACAAGGACCAGCGCGATTACGACATGCTGCCGGGCCGGATCGAAGAGATCGAAAAGGAAATGGCGGGGATCGAAAGCGACCTGTCTGACGGCGGCCTGTTCACGCGCGACCATGCGCGATTTACGGCATTGACGGGAAAGCTCGATAAACTGCGCGAGGAAAAGGCGGGGGCGGAAGACCGCTGGCTGGCCTTGGCCGAAGAGGTCGAAACGCTCCGATAAACGGCCGCCGCCAGAACTTGTCGTGTCGGCTTTGGGGTAGGGCGCGGACGTTGCACCTAGCTTCGTCATCCCGGACTTGATCCGGGATCCATAGCCGCGCCGTCGTCGTGGATCCCGGATCAAGTCCGGGATGACGATGAAGGTAATGGCAGCTCTCGGCGGTGGGTTCAACGGATCGCCGCAACACTTCATTCTTTGAGGAGGAGTGTGAGGATGAAGCAGCGTCAGCGGATTTATTACTCGGCGGCACAACGA
>NZ_JAATIT010000009.1 GCF_011926545.1 Sphingopyxis italica
TCGCCAGCTCAACGAGCGCCCCAGAAAAACCTTGATGTATCAGACACCGGCTGAAATGTTCGCTGAGCGTGTTGCGGCGACCCGTTGAACCCACCATCGAAAGCCGATCTGCTCCTCAGTTCGCATACAGCAGCGGCGGGCGCCACGCGCTTTCGTCGACCTCGTCGCGGACCTTGTAGACCATCCCCTTGCTGTTCAGGAACAGCTTCTCCATCTCGCCGCGGGTGAACGGACGCGATCCGATGCGGCCGAACACCGCCATCTGGCCGCCGGTTTCGTCAACGGCGCGGTCGCGGTCGAGCCCCTTCGACAGCGCGAGCGCCGGCGACGGCGTCTTCGCCCAGGCGATCAATTCAGGGGTCGGTTTGGGCGAGAAGCCGTAGAGCCCCGGATCGTCGGGGCTGGTAAGCTGCAGCACCTTGATCCCGTTCCGCCCGTCGGCGACATAGCCGAACAGCGAGGCGTTGGTCGATGCGACGATGACATCCTCGGCATCGATGAGCGCGCCGCCAAAGGTCAGCCCCGGCCAGACGATCGGCGCCGCGGGCCGCGTCACATCGACGATCACGAGCCCGTCGGCCTTCGCCGCGACATACATATACGTCCGCGCGAGATAGATCTTCCGCGCATCGGCGAGCCGCACCGTCCCCGATGGCACCGCCACCGGCTGCGTCAGCTTGGTGACGTCGAACAGCTTCACCCCTTCGGCATCGGTGACCCAGAGGTAGCGGAACTGGATGGCGCTGGCGCGCGCATCGGTCAGCGGCAATTGCGCGGTCACCTTCGGCTGGAGCGGGACCGTCAGGTCGAGCACGACGAGCCCCGCGTCGGTGGTGACATAGGCGATGCTGCCCGCGAGCGTCACATGCCGCGCGCCCGCCAGCACATTGCCCTCGTTCCACGTCAGCGCGCGCTTCAGTCTGTTGTTGCGAAACTCGCCGTCGGCCAGCGTGTCGATGTCGACGAGCACCAGCCCCTCGACGCTGTCGGTGATCACCGCATAGCGATAGATGTCGTGCATCACCTGTTCGTGGTTCTCGGGGAATTTCTTCACGATATTCTCGTTGCGCGCGACGCTGATCGGCTGGGTCGTCGCGATCGCCATGCAGGTGGCGTTCTTCGTCTTCACATGCGTATCGTGGCCGAGCGGCGAGAAGGGGGCGCGGACGATGCGTTCGGAGAATCCCTTGTTGCCGATCGAGGCGACGTCATAGACGCGGAAACCGCCCTTGCCCTCGGCCACGAACATATATTCGCCGCGCTGCTGGAGGCAGTTCACCCGGCCGCTGGTGTCCTGGACGATATTGGCGAACTCTTCGAGCGCGTGGGTTTCGCCCGAACCCTTTTTGTCGAAGATCTTGCCGCGCACCCAGTTCTTGAGCTCGCGCCCATTCTGATCGACGTGCAGCTTCCAATAATCGGGATAGCTGTATCGATGGAGATAGCTGCCGATCACCGCCTGCGGCTCGTCCCATTCGGTGACGCGGGTCGCCTGAAAACCGTCCTCCATCCCCGACCACACGTTGAGGCCGACGAAATTGACGAAATTGGTGCCGAGCAGCAGCAGCTGCGACATGATCGCATTATTGTCGTCGGCCGCCGACAAATGGCAGTCCGAACATTGCTTGGTCTCCGACCGGCGCACCGTATGCGGGAAATGCGGCGCGAAGGCCTGACTCGAATAGCCCGCCGCCGAGATCGGCGGCTGCTGCACATAGATGCGTTCGCGGTTGATGTTGGTCGACGACAACACCAGCGCCGAGGTCGAGCGGACCGGGGTGATGATGCCGCGCACCTCGCCGTTCGGGCCGGGTTCGCCGGGCTTGGTCAGCTGGTGCCGGCCGAGCTGGAACATCTCGTCGCGCGCGACCTGCGGATTATAGGTCGCGAAGTTGCGCGTCTCCTCGCCCTCGAAATGGTGCGACTTGGTCTTCCAGTTCGCCTCGATCGGCAAATGGCAGCCGCCGCAACTCGTCGTCCAGCTGAGGTGACAGGTGAAGCAGGTCATTTTATCGTCGCCGTGCGCGCGATCCTCCTTTGCGACGCCGGGCCCCCATTCATATTTGCCGTCCTCCGATCCCGACCGCGCCATCAGCTTGGCGCGCGCGGCCTTGGCGTTGAAATGCGGCCCCGGCGTCACCGCCTGCTTGACCAGGCTGACCCGCCATTCGAGCTTCGGATCGACGATCGAACGCTGGATCAGGCCGACGACTTCGGCATCGTCATCATATTGGAATTCGAAGCGCCGCCGCCCGTCGGGGTTGCGCAGCAGCGCGAGATTATTGCCTTGCGGCCGCGCCGCGACGTTCGAGGTGAGCAGGTTCGGAAAGGCGTCGGCGGTGCCGTGGCAATCCTTGCAGCTGATCTCGATCGCATTCGCGACCTCGCCCTGGATATAGCCATTGCCGTGGCTGTCCTGCGCGAAGTGGCAATCGGCGCACTGCATCCCCTTTTCGGCGTGGATGTCCATCATATGGACCGTCTTGCCGGGATTGAGGCCGGGCGGCACGAACTTGCCCTCGACGCCGGGTCGCTCGGGATCGGCGCTCGACAGGCAGAGCTCGCGCTCCTTGGGATCGGAATAGCTGGCGCAGCTCTTGCGCCATTTCTCCGGATCGTTCGGATCGACGATATTGGCGGTATCGGTGCCATAGGTCGCCATATTGCCGTCGGCGGTCAGCAGATTGCCGCTGCGGTCGCGCTTGAAGACGCCGCGGAAATTCCAGCCATGGCCGTGATAATCGGCGAACTGCGTATCCTTGTTCGTATCGTTGACGTCATAGACGTCGCGCAGGAATTCGACGTCCGACCACAGCCCGCGCGGAGCCGCGCCCTCGGGGTTGCGTTCGAGCACCTGATGCACTTCGGCCGCGGTCGGGTAACGCTGCTGCTTGTATTTCCTTTGATAGTCCTCGTCGCTCATCCCCGGCGGGCGCGGCGCGCTATTTTCGGGGCCCGGCCACATCTGCGGCGCGTCCGATTCATAATCCCACATCGTGTAGCCGAGGTAGGAGTTCAGGAAGATGTTCGGCTGGTGCATATGGCAGGTCATGCACTGCGAGGTCGGGATCGCGCGCGTGAAGGCGTGGCTGATCGGATGCCCCGCTTCCTTGCGCCGCGGATTGTCAGGCGCGTGCGAACGCGTCGGGTCGACCAGTGCCCCGTGCCCGCCGCCGCCATGCTCGTCGCCCCCATGTGCCTCGCCGCCGGAAGCCGCCAGCTTTCCGGCGATCGTCGGATCGACCGTCGCCGTCTCGCCATCGCGGCCGAACTTCGCATAGGTCAGGCTGTGACGCGGTTCGCGGTCGTTGGCATAGATGACGTGACAGCCCGAGCAGCCCGAATGGCGATAGTCGCCGGGCTGGTCGTTGGTCCCCATGAACCACATATAGGGGTCGTTGAGGCGCGTCTTGTGCAGGTTGAGCACCGCGATCGCGATGCGCAAGCCCGTGCCCGGCCCGCGGTTCGACTGTTTGAGGTCGGGACGCCCCGGTTCCTCGAGCCGCTGGATGCTGCCGGTCGGATTGGGCAGGCCGATCTCGGGAAACTGCGTGTTGATGTTGCGTCCGCCGCGTTCGAACACGCGAAACACGTCGCTTGGCGGCATGACGTTCCAGCGCGGCAACGGATAGATTTTGGCGAGCGCGCCGCGCTTGGCTTCGGCGTCGGTCACTATCTTGTCGAAGCCGAACGACGGCTTGCACGCTTCCTTATATTGCTCGGCGGTCAGCAGCGAGGAAGGCGACAGAACGCACGCCGGATCGCCGTCGCGCGTATAGGCTTCGCCGAAGATCGATTGTTTGAACGGGACGATGCCGTTGTTATAGGCGGCGCCCGCCCAGAACATCGCCGCGGTCGACATTTGCGATCGCTCGGTCGCCTCGATGATCTCCAGATGGCACGCGCCGCACGCCTCGCGCGCGACGCGGTAATCGCTCGGATTGACGAAGCGAATGAATTCAGGCGCTTCCTTGTTGAGCAAGGTATAGCTGCGTTCGGGGTTCGCCGAACTGTCGTGCCACGCGCCGGGCAAGGTCGGCTGCGGGTGCGCGACCTTCATCGCCGCGATGTTATAGGGATTTTTATAGCCTAACTCGGGCTTGCCGAAGGCGGCGGGCGAGGTCGAATCGCCGCCGTGGCAGTCGGTGCAGCCGAGCTTGACGGCGGGCGTCGCGTGCATCGACGGCTGGTCGGTGCGCGTATGGCACGAATAGCAGCCGTTCGATTTCGCCGCGACCGCGGCATCGCCCTGCTCGCGCGGCGCGGGCGGGGTGAAGCGATATTCGATCTTGAGCGGCTTTTCCTCCTCGGCCGCGCGGCCGGCGCTCGCGCCAAAGGCGGCGCACAGCGTCACGAAGGCGATGAGGGCGAAGAGTTTGCGCATCAGCATCTAGAAGCTCAGGATCACATTGGCGAGGATGGAGACGTAAGCGTCATTCTTCTGCTTGTTGTCGAACAAATCCTTGAATCCCTTGCCGGGGAGCAGCACCGCGGCGCTGAGCCGGCCGACGATATTCTGCGTCGCCTTGGGCCGCCAGATCGTCGCGACCGACAGGTCGAAACCGATATCCTTGGGGATGGAGCCTTCCATGCGCAGCGCCTGCAAGCTCGAGGTGTTTTCGAACCACAGATGGTTGAAATTGGTGCTGACGCGGAATTCGGGGGTCAGGTCGAAATCGGCGCCCGCGCCGACGAAGACGGTGCCGGGGTTGTTGAAATTCGACTGCCCCTCTTCCTTCGACGAGCGCAGCGAATTCAATATGCCGTTGCGGCCGTTGATCGCAATCACGCGGCCGCCGCCCGCGAAGGGGATCGTCTGACGAATCCAGTAGCTGGTATCGGCGCCGCCGAAGATCGGATTTTCAAAGATCGCGTCGAAGCCGCCCTCGGTCCTGTTATACGGATCGCCGTCGCCGGTCGCGTAGAGCCCCGACAGGCGGAAACGCATCCAGTCATAATCATAGCTCAATTCGACCGCGCCGAAGCCCGCGCGAATCTCGGCGGGTTTGCTCGTGAAGAAGCTGTTCCGGTCCTCGCCCAGCGCGGCATAGAAGCTCGCGGTGACGTTGATCCGGCCGATCCGCCCGTCGGCGCTATAGCCCAAATAGACGACGTCATATTCGCGCCCGCGCAGATCGCCGAGCAACGCAGGCCGCACCGGGAAGCCGTTATGGTCGATCTGCACGTCGTTCTTTTCGCGGTTCATATTATAGGTCACGCTGATCTGGCTGGTCAGCCCGACGACCGGGAAATCCTGGCGATAGAGATTGCCGGTGAAGATGAAGTCGCTGCGCGGGGTCTGGGTGATGTCGTTGAGGCCCGAATTGGTATCCTTCTCAAGCCGCCAGAAGGCCGCGAGATTATATTGGAAACGGTTATTGTCGCGATTGCCGAACAGGCGGACGCCGAGCTGGCTGTCGTTGAACAGGAAACCGCGGAAATCGCTCTGGAACGGCTGGATGCCGAGGCGGACCGAATAGAAGTCATAGCGGTCGGACGTGTTGCCGAGATGCTTGTCGACGAACAATTCCTGCACGCCGAGGAACGAGTCATAGCGATGGCTCGCCTTCGACGGGCGCACATCGAGCACGCGCCGTTCGGGCACGTCGACATAATTGGCCTGATACGCGAGGGTGACCCGATATTCGATGTCGGGCGGCTTGAACGCCGTCGATCCCTTGATCAGCGCCGCGCCCGCGATGAAGGTCTGCGCGAAGACGAAGCTGCGATCCTTGCCGAACACGTCGAGGCTGCCCGGCCGCTCGGTCGTCTGGACGCCGACGGGGATGGGAAAGGTGCGCGGTTCGAACACGGTGTCGGATACCGCATTGGCGACGATGAACCAGTCGTCGCCCTTGATCGGCAGCCATTTGACCTTGCTGCGGTCGATCGGCCGGTCGCCCTTGTAGGTGTTCTGGTTATAGGGGTCGAACCAGCGTTCCTTGACCACGCCCAATGTCTCGATCAGGCGCCAGCGGTCGGGGATCGGCAGTTGATCCTCCATCCCCGGAAAGGCCTGCGGCGGCGGCGGGCGCAGCGCGCCGACATTGTCCTGCGTCAGCGCGTCGGGAAGGTCGGGGCGGTAGCCGGGACGCCGGCGGCCTTCGATGATGTCGGTGACGAGGTCGTCCTTGACCATTTCCTGCCAGTCGACCGGCGGCGGGGGCGGAATCAGCTCTTCGGCGGGCTGCCCGGCGGGCGCGGCGTCGCGCGCGACCGGCGGTCCGTCGGGCGCGGGTGGCGGCGGCGGCGTGACATCGCCCCCCGGCGCGCCCTGCGCCGCGAGTGTCGCGATGACCGGCCAAAGACTGCCCCCCGCCATCATCGCCTATAGCCCCTCGCAGACATTTTGCTGCGCCGTGTCGAGGAACGGCGCGAAGGGGCAGCTGATATAGCGCAGGCGCACGCCGGCGCCGACGCCCACGACGATCGTGTCGGCGCGGATCGCCTTGGGCGCATTGCCGATACCGCCGACGCGCGCGCCGCCATTATGAAGCCCAAGGAAGCTGATCATATCGTCCTGATCGATGCCGTCGCCCGACACGCCGATCGCACCGACCAGCTGGTTGCCGCGATAGATGGGCACCGATCCGGGAAAGATCTGGATGCCGTTCTGCAGCCGGTTCCGCCCCGCGGCGACGTTGGGCAGGGTCGTGCAGCGCGCTGGTGTATCGGTCGGACTCGCGCCCGACACGAAGCCGAGATGTTGCCCCAGATTGCCGATGATCAGCGCCGATTGCAGCCCGGTCGAGAAGGGGTTGAACTGCGCGATCGGGCGCGACAGCGGGCCGTGCGGCCGCCCGACCTCGCCATCGGGGAAATAGGGCCGCGACAGATTGCCTCCCGAGCGGTCGGCGAAGGCGATCGCTCCGGTCAGCGCGGCCGGATCGTTCAGGAATGTCCGCATCGCGCCGACGAACTGACGCACGTCCGCACTGGTGTTGGCGCTCAATTCGGCCCCCGCCTGCGCGCCCGAGAAGAAGGCGGCGGTGCGCGCCTTCTGCAAGCTGACGTCGGTGCCGAAAATCGGCGCGTCGGGCGAGCGCACGATGCCAAGCACCGCGCCATGGGTATCCACGACGCTGATCGACACCTGTGCACGGCTGTCGAGCGGACGGCGGATTTGTGCGCGCGCGCGGCTCATCACCGCGAAGGCTTCCTCGAGCACGGCGCGCGTCTCGACGGCGGTCAGCGGCGCGCTGTTGCTCGCGCCGTCGGTGCCCGCGCGGATCGGATAGCGGTTCGCGCCGCTGCCGTCGGTGAGCACGAAGGCGTCGCGATTCGAAAATTCGGCGGCGGTCGATGCGCGAATGCCCGACGCCTCGCTGCCATAGGCGATCCCCGCGGTGATCGCGGCATTGGCATAGCCGATGACCGCGACGAGATTGCCCGCGGTGCCGTTGAAGCTCGCGAAACTCGCGCCGCCGCTGCTCATCACCCCGGCGAACGTCGCGTCGGAGAAGCGCAGGGTCGTGCCATCGACGGCGATCTTGTCGGCGGTGATCGCCGCCGGCGCCTCGAAGCCGCGCGTGCCGGCGAGCGCGATAAACTCCTCGGGATCATTATCGACGTCGAGGATATTGGGGTCGCTGCCATAGACGCCGTCGCCCATCACGCCGATGCCGCCGACGAGCACGCCATTCTTGTAGAGCGGCAGCCCGCCCGGATCGGCGGCGAGGCCGAGCGGCGAGCGTTTGGGTCCGATCAGCGCCGCGGCGCCCGCCGCGCCGAAGCGCGCCGCGAGGTCGCTGCACGGCAGCTGGCTGAACTGCACCCCGAACAGGGGCCCGCTTTCGAGGCCGACGGTGGTCGGCGCGGGCGGAAAATGCTCCTGGACGATCTGGCTCGCGGTGCGCGTCGAAAAGGCGTTGCCGCCGCTCGAGAGATAGGCGCCGGTCACCGCCTTGGCGATCGCGCCGCCCTCGGCGGGGAAGGTGACGTTCTGCGCGTCGATATTTACCCCATTGGGGGCGGACGCGGTCGTCGCGGTGGCGCGCGCGCCGTTCATGCGAAAGACGCCGAGCACATTGCCGACGCGGTCGGTCACCGCGATCACCGACGGCAGCCCGCGCGCCTGCGCTTCCGAAATGGCCTGCGCGAGCACGCGTTCGACATCGACGGCGGTCAGCGCCTCGGCGGCGGGCGGCGCGTAGAGGCCGCCCGTCGGCGTGGGGGTCGGGGTCGGTGTGGGCGTGGGTGCCGGGGTCGACGTTCCGCCGCCGCCTCCGCCCCCGCAAGAAGTTAGAAGCAACGCGCCCATCGCGGCAAAGGCGGCCGAACGGAAAAGAGAGGTCTTGCTTCGCATGATCTTACCTGAGCGCCCCGATCGCGCGCACCGCGCTGCCGAACGAGGTCTGGAATTCGCTAGGCTTATAGGCGTTGGGGTCCTTCACCGCCGCGTAAGCGCGGTCGATGTCGCCGCGAATGCCTGCCGCCGCGCCGACCGTGATCCGCCCCGACGACACCATCGCGTTGAGCAGGGTATCGACCCCCATCACCGCCTGCTGCGATCCCGAATAGTCGGTGTAGCGGTCGCTGATCGCCTTTGCCGAAATCGCATCGACCATCGCGAAGGCGTCGGCGCCCGAGAAATTGCGCGAGGCGAAGGCCGATTTCAGCGCCGCGACCGTCTGCGACAGCTGCGCCGCCGCTTGCACAGCGCTCGCCCGGTCGGTGGCCATCGCCTTGTGAAAGGCGGCGGTGCGCGCCGCGAGCTGGTCGGCGAGCGCGGGCGACGCCATGCGCGCCGCCGCGGCGAGCATGATCAGATTCTCGTCATTATAGGGCGGCATGCCTTCGGGAAGGTTGCGTCCGGGGTTGTCGAGCCCGGTGCGCACCGGCTTCGCCTGGTCGAAGATGCGGCGGTGGCAGCTGTGGCAGTCGAGGAAGATGAATTCGGGGAAGATCCCCTCGGTCCCGCGCCGCGTCTGGAACAGCGCGAGGCTGCGCTCGATCGCGGTCGCCTGCCCGACCGCCCACATCTGGACATGGTCGGTGCGCCGACCCGCCGCGCCGAACTTGCGCCAGCCATAGTCGGCGTCCTCCTGATGATGCGCCTGCAGCGAGGAGAAAAGGTCGAGCTCGAACGAAATGCGCGGATGCCCCGCCGCCATGATGCGGTGGGTGACGAACTGGCCGTCGGCGACCGAACCGAAATGGCAATCGACGCACACCCCGGCGCGGACCACCGGATCCTCGAGCTTCTTGAGCCCCGCCGACAGGTTGGCGAGATGCTTTTCGCGCATTTCGCGGTCGGGATCAGCGCTGGTGCCCACGCCCGCATAATGGCTCGCGAGCCAGCCGCCCGCGGGACCATGGCACGATTCGCAGCCGACGCCGTCCTCGGCCGGAACTGCGCGCGCCGTGCCCGCGGTGCTGTGACAGCCGAGGCACATCTGCGCCTTGGCGGGGTCGCCGATGCCGAGATTGCGCGCGATGAACTGGCTGCGGTTGTTATTGAGGACAGCCCAGGCGCGGCTGTGCGCACCGCCGGGGGTCGAAGGCTCCTGCCATGTCATCAGCTCGTCCTGGCGGACGATGGTGCCGTCGCCCTCCATCCGGCCGTGGCAGGTCGACCCCGCGCACGAGGCGACGCCGGTATAGCGCGCGCCGCTTTCGCCCTGCGACCGCGCGGGCGGCGCGAAGACGAACGCAGCGATCGCCAGCACGCACAGCATGGCGACGAGGGCGGCAAATGCCGTCCAAGACCGATCGCCGCGCTCCTTCCCAGCGTGCGCCGTCATCCGCAATACCCCTTTTCCCCAACCCGGGCGCTTATTACGCCTTGGGCCGAATTACACCACCCCGAAAGCCAGCATCGCGTCGGCGACCTTCTTGAATCCCGCGATATTGGCGCCCTTCACATAGTCGATATAGCCATTGCCCTGATCGCCATAGGTCAGACATCGCGCGTGGATACCGTCCATGATATCCTTGAGCATCTGCTGCAATTCGCCCTCGCTCCACGCGCGGCGGCCGCTGTTCTGGCTCATTTCGAGCCCCGACACCGCGACGCCGCCGGCGTTCGCCGCCTTGCCCGGCGCGAACATGATCTTCGCGTCCTTGAAGATATGCACGCCGTCGAGGTTGGTCGGCATGTTGGCGCCCTCGCTGACCGCGATGCAGCCATTCTTGACCAGCGTCTTGGCATCGTCGCCGAGCAGCTCGTTCTGCGTCGCGCAGGGCAAGGCGACGTCGCACTTCACGCCCCACGGGGTCTTGCCGGGCGTGAAGGTCGCGGTCTTGAACTCGTCGCAATATTCCTCGATCCGCCCGCGGCGATGCGTCTTGTGCGCCTTCACCCAGTCGATCTTTTCCTGCGTGATGCCGTCGGGGTCGTGGATGAAGCCGCCCGAATCGGACAGCGTCAGCACCTTGCCGCCCAGCTGGACGATCTTTTCGGCGGCGTGCGTCGCGACATTGCCCGATCCCGAGATGACCGCCGTCTTGCCGACCAGATCCTGCCCCTTCGCGGCGAGCATGTTGGAGAGGAAATAGACCGCGCCATAGCCCGTCGCCTCGGTGCGGATCAGCGAGCCGCCCCATTCGAGCCCCTTGCCGGTGAGCACCCCGGTGAATTCGTTGGTGATGCGCTTATACTGGCCGAACATATAGCCGATCTCGCGCCCGCCGACGCCGATGTCGCCCGCCGGCACGTCGACGTCAGCGCCGATATGGCGATAAAGTTCGGTCATAAAGCTCTGGCAAAAGCGCATGATCTCGCGCACGCTCTTGCCCTTGGGGTTGAAGTTCGATCCCCCCTTACCGCCGCCCATCGGCAGCCCGGTCAGCGCATTTTTGAACGTCTGTTCGAAGGCGAGGAATTTGAGCACGCTTTCGGTGACGCTCGGGTGAAAGCGGATGCCGCCCTTATAAGGGCCGATCGCATTGTTGTTCTGGACACGCCAGCCGCGCTGGACGCGGATATTGCCGTTGTCATCTTCCCAGCAGACGCGAAAGGACACGACCCGGTCGGGCTCGGCGATGCGCCGCAATATCTGCTGCGCGTGATATTCTTCCTTGTCGGCGATGAAGTCGAAAATGTCCTCGGACACTTCCTGCACCGCCTGCACGAACTCGGGCTGCCCCGGGTTACGCCGCTTCACGCCTTCCATGAACGTCGAAAAATCGACGTGATCCGAAACTGCCATGCACCCCTCCCCTGTTGACTGGGAAAGCCGGTGCGACCCCTGATTTTATCGTTGACCGACCTTATATGCCAAAGGCTACACCATCGCCGGGCAAAGGCAATATGACGGCGCGCACAGCCGGCATTTTTCGTGCGGCGTACAAGAGGGGCAAAAATGAGCGAGAGCAAGAGCATGGAAGCGAACAAGGCTGGCGGCATGACGCGCACCAATCGCGTGATATTGATTGCCGCCTTCATCCTGCTCGCGGCGGCGATCGGCTATGCGATCTGGCGCGATTCCGCTCCGTCGGTCACGGGTCCCGCCAGCGAAACCGCCGCCGCGCCGTCCGACCAGCTCGCCGGGCTCGAAGCGCGGACGCAGCGCGAACCGGGCAGCGCCGACGCGTGGACCGCGCTCGGCGCCGCGAAATTCGACCTCGGCGATTTCGCGGGGGCGATAGAGGCCTATGAAAAAGCCGTCGCGCTTTCGCCCGAATCGGCGGGTCTGTGGTCGGCGCTCGGCGAAGCGCGCGTGATGGCGAGCGACAGCGAGCCGATGCCCGCCGCGGCGTCGGAGGCGTTCGACAAGGCGATCGCGCTCGACGCGAAGGATCCGCGCGCGCGCTATTTCCTCGCGGTGAAGAAGGACATCGGCGGCGACCATCGGGGCGCGATCGACGACTGGTTCGCGCTGCTTTCCGACACGCCGCAGGGCGCGCCGTGGGAGGCGGACCTGCGCCGCACGATCGAACAGGTCGGCGCGATCCACAAGATCGAGGTCGCGGACCGGCTCGCCGCCACCCGGCCGCGCGCGCTGACCGCCGACGAAATGCCCGTCGCCGCGCGCGCGATTCCGGGGCCGAGCCGCGCCGACATGGAGGCCGCGTCACAGCTTCCCAAGGGCCAGCAGGACCAGATGATTCAGGGCATGGTGAGCGGCCTCGAAGCCAAGCTCGCGGCCAATCCGGCCGACATCGACCGCTGGATCATGCTGATGCGCAGCCGCATGACGCTGGGCGAAACGGCAAAGGCGGCGCAGGCGCTGAAGGACGGCATTGCCGCCAACCCGGGCGCGGCGGGACGCCTCAAGGCGCAGGCGCAGTTGCTGGGCGTGCCGGGCGCGTAAAATTTCGTTGGCGCGCGGCCGGGAAAAGGCTAATCCGGCGTCGCTGCGGGGGGCGCCAAAAACATAAGGTCGCCGCGGCGCACTGCCGCGAGACGCTTTCGGACGTATTTGCCCGGGACAGCCGTCCACTCTGTATCGGGCCTCGTGGTTTCAGCGATAGTCTATCCGTTCACCCGGCCATCAGCGCCGCATTGCCGCCCGCCGCGGTGATGTCGGTCGAGATCGACTTTTCCTCGGCGAAGCGGTGCAGATAATGCGGACCGCCGGCCTTGGGCCCGGTTCCCGACAGGCCGCGCCCGCCGAACGGCTGCGACCCGACGATCGCGCCGATCTGGTTGCGGTTGACATAGACGTTGCCGACCGCCGCGCGCGCCGCGATATGCGCCGCCACACCATCGATGCGCGTATGGACGCCGAGCGTGAGGCCGTAGCCCGAGGCGTTGATCGCATCGATCAGCGCGTCGAGTTCGCCGCCCTTCCACGTCGCGACGTGCAGCACCGGACCGAAAATCTCGCGCTTCAAATCGGTGACATGATCGAGCCGGATCAGGGCCGGCGGCACGAAATACCCGCCCGTGGGCAGGTCCGTCCGCTGCGCCTCGGCGATCACGCGCCCCGCGGCGCGCGCTTCGGCGACATAGGCGGCGATATTCGCCCGCGCCTCCTCATCGATGATCGGGCCCACATCGGTCGCGAGGATCGACGGATCGCCAACGTTGAGTTCAGCCATCGCGCCCGCGACCATCTCGATCATCGTGCCGGCGACATCCTCCTGCACGCAGAGCAGCCGTAGCGCCGAACAGCGCTGCCCCGCCGACTGGAAGGCGCTGGCGGCGGCGTCGCGCGCCACCTGTTCGGGCAACGCGGTCGAATCGACGATCATCGCGTTGGCGCCGCCGGTCTCGGCGATCAGGGTCGCGATCGGACCGTCGCGTCCGGCGAGGCTGCGGTTGATCATCCGCGCGACCTCGGTCGATCCGGTGAAGGCGACGCCGATGATGTCGTCGTGGCTCGTGAGCGCCGCGCCGACGGTCTCGCCGCGCCCCGGGAGATAGTGAAGAACGTCGCCGGGGATGCCCGCTTCGAGCAGCAATTCGACCGCCGCATGCGCGATGAGCGGAGTCTGCTCGGCGGGCTTCGCGAGCACCGCATTGCCCGCGGCGAGCGCCGCCGACACCTGCCCGAGGAAGATCGCGAGCGGGAAGTTCCACGGGCTGATGCACACGAACACGCCCTTGCCTTCGAGCATCAACTCGTTGCGCTCGCCCGTCGGGCCGGGCAGCGCCACCGGATAGGTGAAGTCGGCGCGCGCCTGGCCCGCATAATAGCGAAGGAAATCGACCGCTTCGCGCACCTCGGCGACCGCATCGACGAGCGTCTTGCCCGCCTCGTCGATCGCAAGGCCGAGGAACAGAGCATCCTGCTCTTCGAGCAGATCGGCGGCGCGCTCGAGCCGCTCGGCGCGGAAAGCACCGCCCGCGAGGCTCCAATTGTCGTGCGCTTTCCGCGCCGCGGCGACGGCATCGGCGACAGTGGCGGCATCAGCCTCGATCACCTGCCCGACCACTGCACCCGTCGCGGGATTGCGCACCGCTTCGGCTTTACCCTTTCGCGAGGCGCCGCCGACGATCGGCGCCGCGACCAGATCGCCGCGCCGTGCCGCGCCGATCGCGGCAACCAGCGCCTCGGGCACGCCCGGCTCGCCCAGATCATAGCCGCGCGAATTGCGCCGCACCGGGTCGAACAGGCCGAGACCGGTCGCGATATTCGAAGATGCCGCGCTCGCGACGCTGCGCGGGTCGACCGCGAGCTGTTCGGCGGTGACGCCGGGATCGGAGAATTGGTGCACGAAGCTGGAGTTCGCGCCATTTTCGAGCAGGCGGCGGACGAGATAGGCGAGCAGGTCGCGGTGCGTTCCCACCGGCGCATAGACGCGCACCGGGCGCGGCGGCGGGAACAGCGCAACGAGCGCGTCGTGCGCCCCCTCGCCCATGCCGTGCAGCCGCTGCAATTCATAATCGGCGCCCGCGAACAGCTCGGACACAAAGGCAAGCGTCATCGCATTGTGGCTCGCAAACGCCGGGAAGATGCAATCCTGATAGTCGCGCAGCAGCTGCGCGCAGCGCATATAGTTGAGGTCGGTGTGGAGCTTTGCGGTGAACACCGGAAAGTCGCCAAGCCCCAGCGTCTGCGCGCGCTTGATCTCGGTGTCCCAATAGGCGCCCTTGACGAGGCGCATCGACAGCCTGACCCCGCGCATCCGCGCGCGGTTCGCGAGCCAGTCGATCACCGCCGGCGCGCGCTTCTGATACGCCTGGATCACGATGCCGAGCCCCGTCCAGCCGTCGGCGATCCCCGCGTCGATCAGCGCCGCGAACACGTCCATATGCGGTTCGAGGCGGTCGCTTTCCTCGGCGTCGATCATCAACGGGATATTCACCGCGCGCGCCGCCTTCGCGAGTTCGATGACGTTCGGGATCAATTCGTCCCGGACGCGCGCCGCTTGCAGATATTCATAGCGCGGGTGAAGCGCCGAGAGCTTGATCGAAATGCCGTGGTTGGCGTGCGGGTCGCCGGGCTTCGCGGCTTTGCCGATGCGCGCGATCGCATGGGCATAGCTGTCGTAATAGCGCCGCGCGTCCTCGGCGGTGCGCGCCGCTTCGCCAAGCATGTCGAAGCTCGCAAGCTCCGACTTTTCCTTGTCGGCACGCTTGACCGCGGCGTCGATCGTCTCGCCCATCACGAATTGCTGGCCCAGCAATTTCATCGCGGCGAGCGCCGCCTGGCGGATCACCGGCTCGCCCGAACGGCGGATCATCGATTTGAGCAAACCCAGCGGATTCGCCTTGCTGCCCATCGCATCGAGCATCAGCGTCGCCGAGCCGAGCGACAGCCCGCGCGCCGACAGCGCGACGACCAGCGGGCTGTCGTCATCGTCGCCTTCGGCCCAGTGGCGCCCGGCGATCTTGTCGCGGATCAGCGCGTTGGCGGTCGCATTGTCGGGAACGCGCAGCAGCGCCTCGGCGAGGCACATCAGCACGACGCCCTCCTCGGTCGACAGGCGATAACGGTTCATCAGCTGCGCGACGAGCGTCTCGCGCTCGCCGTCGGCCTTCGCCTTTCGGATCAATTCGAGCCCGCGCCGCGTCACCGCCTCGACGCTGGCCGTGGAGGTCGAAAGGGCGGCGCGCAGTTCGGCGACGAGGTCGGATTCGCTGCGGCGAGCGAGGGCGCGGAGGGGCGCACGGTCGGGGCTTTGTATCATGGCGCCTGATAGCATATTGCGATAAGTCGATCCGACTTGTTTGGGCTACCTTCATATATGATTTGACCAAGTTTTATATCAATCCTAGTCGATTCATATGAAAAATGCTTCATCCACAGTCGATCTGGACGAGTTCGATCGCAAGATTGTCGCGATTCTAGGCCGCGACGGCCGCATCACCTTCACCGAGCTCGCGCTTCAGGTCGGCCTCTCGAAAACGCCGTGCCAGCAGCGCGTGAAACGCCTCGTCGACAGTGGGCTGATCGTCGGTTTCCGCGCCATCGTCGATCCGGCCAAGGTCGGGCTCGACCATGTCGCCTTCACCGAGGTCAAGCTGTCGGACACGCGCGAAGAGGCATTGAGGCAATTCAACCATGCGGTGCGCCAGATTCCCGAGGTCGAGGAATGCCACATGATCGCGAGCAGCTTCGATTATCTCTTGAAGGTCCGCACCCCCGACATCCGCCGCTACCGCATCGTGCTCGGCGAAAAAATCTCGAGCCTGCCGCACGTCGCGAGCACCTCGACCTTCGTCGCGATGGAAACGATCCTCGAATCGGCGCGCTGAAGGATCGACCGTCAGCCGGATTTTGGCGCCTCATTGACAATTGGCGTAATTTATCTATATATAAGCCAATTGTCATAGGAAGATTCATGCAGCTCGTTGCCATCAAAAGCGCACCGCCACCGCCCGCTCTCCGCTTCTCCGACGCGGAAGTGCAGGCCATGCGGCGCGCGACGATCCGACTCTTCGACCATTGGGGCGTGACCGACGCACAGGCGGCGGTGCTGCTCGGCGATATCGCCGTGCGAACCTATCAGCGTTGGAAGCAAGGCGAATATGGTCGCTGGAACGTCGATCTGGCGGCGCGCCTCTCGAACCTCATCGGCATCCACAAGGCGCTGCGGCTTCTCTATACCGAAACGGACCGTGGTTATCGCTGGATCAAAGCGCCCAACCGTGCCTTCGGTGACCGCTCGGCGCTCGAGGTCATGCTTGGCGGCCAGCTGACCGACCTGATGCGCGTGCGCCGCTACCTCGACAGCTATCGCGGCGCGTGGTGACGGGGGAATGCCGGGCACGCCGCTGTCTCATATCGACTGGCCGTCGGCCGTCCGCCTGATCGAAAGCAAATATCCGCCGATCGACCTGTTCGAAGACCTCGCCGACCCGGAAGATTGGGAACTGCTCGCCGCGGCCGAAGCGAAGACGAACCCCCGGATCGCCGAGACGATCGGCAATCTCGACCTTGTGCCGGTCGAACGGCGCGTCGCGGGACCGGGCGCAAGCTATGTGATGGCGCCCTTCACCCATTGCTCGCCCGACCGGCCGGGGCGCTTCCACGACGGCCATTTCGGCGCCTATTATGCCGCCGGAGATTTCGAGACGGCGGTTGCCGAAGTCACCCATCATCAGGCCCGGCGCCTGCTCGACACCAGCGATGAGCCGGGCTGGATCTCGGACATGCGCGAATTGGTCGGCGCCGTAGAGGCCAGGCTCGTCGACATCCGGACGAGCGGCTTCGACGCGCTTCTCGCCCCCGACGATTATGCGCCGTCGCAGAATTTCGCGCGGCGGCAGCGCGATGCCGGGAGCGACGGGATCGTCTATCCCTCGGTTCGCAATCCCGGCGGCGAATGTATTGCCGCCTTCTGGCCGGACGTCATCGCCAAGCCCGTGCAAGGCCGCCATTTCCGCTATCACTGGGACGGCAAACGGATCGATATGATCCACGAGCTTGTCCTGGACGGATCAGGCCAGATATTCCGCCTGGAGGTTTAGGGTCCGATGGGTCCTTTTGATCAAATCCCTCCGGAACGTCCAAATGGCGGCTTTCCTGGCGTGCAATGCTCAGGTGCAATTATCGATATGTACCCATTGACCGGCGATGCGGATGGCGGCAAAGGCAAGTGCCTTCGATCGCTGCTGTAAAACACTGCGCCAAAACATACAGCCAGATAACAGCTAAGTGATTGAAATGCGGGTGTAGCTCAATGGTAGAGCAGAAGCTTCCCAAGCTTACGACGAGGGTTCGATTCCCTTCACCCGCTCCAGCTTTCGCAGCGATTTAGCCACGCTCAGCGAAAGCTCGGCCGACCTCGCGCAGCGAGGATCGACGGCGTGGCTTTGCCACGGCGGCCCCTCAGCCTTCGACGCGCTCCACCGTCACCGACTGCCCGATAAACTGAATCTCGCTATAGGCGGTCAGGAAGGCGATGTCGGCGGCGTCGCGGCCGGTGCAGATACGCGCGGTTTCGGTCGGGAGCGTCATCCCCGTCGCGTCGACCATATGCCAGTCGCCATCCAGATAGACTTCGGCGACGGCGTGGAAATCCTGCGGCGCGACGCGAAGCGCATAGACGCTCGCCATGCGCGCCGGGATGTGCGCGGAGCGCGCGAGCGCGATCATCACATGCGCATAGTCGCGGCAGACGCCGCGCCGCTCGACGAAGCTGTCGAGCGCGCCGGTTTCGCTGTTGCTCGCGCCCGACACATAGGTGAAGCGGCTTTCGATCCAGTCGCGCATCCGGCCGATCTTTTCGCCGCCCTCCAGCTCGCCGAAGCGCCGGTCGACGAAGGCATGGAATTTGTTCGACGGACAATAGCGCGATTCGTTGAGGTAAAGCACCGCGCTGGCCGGAAGGCGGTGGAGCGGCACCGCCGCGAGCGCGCGAAAGTCGACCACCGGCCGGTCGACCTCGACACGCGCGCGATATTCGGCGCGGAGCGTGCCTTCGCCGCGCAGCCATATCGGCTCGCAGACGCCGCCCGATGCGGAAACGCGCGCCAGCAGCTCGGGCGCGCCGAGGTCGAGCGACGCATCGAGCACATTCTGTCCGTGCCCGTCCGCCGCCTCGATCTGGAGCATCAGGTCGACGGGTTCGGGCAGGCGATAATTTAGGGAGGCGGATATTTCGAGTTTCATCTATCGGCAACGCATGAGAGCGGGTTCGGTGGCGCTTAATAGAACAAAGGAAAAGCACAAGTGACGCCTTCGCGCACCATCCCCTTCATCGTCGCGACGATCTTCATGGATGCGGTCGGCTTCGGCATCATCATGCCGGTCTTGCCGCAGCTCGTGATGGAGGTCGGCGAGCTCGACCTGCCTCACGCGATCGAGGTCGGCGCGTGGATCGGCCTCGTCATGGCGGTCGCGACCTTTCTCGCCTCGCCGGTGCTCGGCAATCTGTCCGACCGGTTCGGGCGGCGGCGCGTGCTGCTGCTCGCATTGGGCGGGCTCGCGATCGATTACGCGCTGCTGACGATCGTCGAGACCCTGCCCTGGTTGTTCGTCGCGCGCGCGCTGTCGGGCATTTTCGGCGGCAGCTATGCGGCGGCGCAGGCGGCGATCGCCGACATCACGGCGCCCGCGGACCGCGCGCGCAATTTCGGCTTCGTCGGCGCGGCGTTCGGCGTCGGCTTCGTCGCGGGGCCCGCGCTCGGCGGCTTTCTGGGGGAGATCAGCCCGCGCGCGCCGTTCGTCGCGGCGGCGATCCTCGCCGCCGCGAACATGCTCTACGGCCTCTTCATCTTTCCCGAAACGCTGCCGCCCGAACGCCGCCGCGCCTTCGACTGGCGCCGCGCCAATCCGCTCGGCGCGTGGAAGACGATGCGCGCGCTGCCCGGCATGGACGGCGTCGCGGGGGTGCTCGTGCTGTGGCAGATCGCGAGCCTCGTCTATCCGATGACGTGGAGCTTTTACTGCATCGCGCAGCTCGGCTGGACCCCCGGCATGATCGGCGCGAGCCTTGCCGCGGTCGGCGTGATGATCGCATTGGGGCAGGTCTTCGTCGTCGGGCCCGCGGTCGCGCGCTTCGGCGAACGCGACGCGGCGACGCTCGGCATCCTCGTCGCGATCGCGGTGTACATCGGCTATGCCTTCACCACCTCGACGATCGGCGCCTTCCTGCTGCTGATCCCCGTCGCGTTGCAGGCACCGGTGCAGCCGTCGCTGATGGCGATGATGTCGCGCCGCGCGACGGCGGAGACGCAAGGCGAGGTGCAGGGGATTTCGGCGATGGCGATGGGGCTGGGACAACTCGTCGCGCCGCTGCTGCTCACCGGAACGATGGCTTATTTCACCGCTGATGGCGCGCCAGTCCACTTCCCCGGCGCCGCCTTCATCGTCGCGGCCGTCTTTGGCCTGCTCGCGATTGCCATGCTCCGCCGCCTGCCGCGCGCGCAGCCTGTCGATCAGATGCCGCCGTCGGTCACCGCATAGCCGAGCGCCTCGAAGCCCGCGACCAGCATCGCGACGCACGCGGCAACCTCTGCACCATCGACCGAGCGGATGACGAAATTCGCCCCGACCTTGCCGTCGCGAAAAAAGGGATAGCTGCCGATCGCGACGCCCACATGCTCCTTTTCACCGAGGCGGAGCAGGTCGGCGATCTCGCTTTCGGGCGCCCAGGCGCCGATCGTGTGCGCGACGAGCGGCTTGCCGCCTTCGAGCTCGCCGGTCAGCGCGTCGAGCATGCCCGCGGTGATATGCGGCACCCCCGCCATCACGAACAGATTGCCGATGCGGATGCCCGGCGCCCCCGACATGCGGTTGGGGATCAGCTCGGCGCCGGCGGGGGTGCGCGCCATGCGCAGCCGCGCCTCGGTCAGCTCGCCGCCGCGCGCCGTATAATAAAGTTCGAGGATCGCGCGCGCTTGCGGGTGGACGATGACGCCGACGCCGAGCGCCTTCGCCACCGCATCGACGGTGATGTCGTCGTGCGTCGGCCCGATCCCGCCGGTGGTGAAGACATAGTCGTAGCGCGCGCGGATCGCGTTGAGCGCGTCGACGATCTCCGCCTCGACGTCGGGCACGATGCGCACTTCGCGCAGGCGAATCCCCTGCACGTCGAGCCAGGTCGCGATCTGCGACACATTCTTGTCCTGCGTGCGGCCCGAGAGAATCTCGTCGCCGATCACCAGCACGGCGGCGGTCCAGATGCGTTCGTCGCTCATCACCTTGCCTTAGCCGCGAACGGTGACAAAACAAGCCTGCTGGCGGTCAAACCATGTTCCTGATACGTTCTCACTCGAATCGAAACCCCAAGGGAGAAGCGCCATGGCCGACGAACTGATTTTCTATACCAACCCGATGTCACGCGGACAGATCGCGCGCTGGATGCTCGAGGAAGTCGGCGCGCCGTATGAGCCGCGCATCCTCGATTATGGGACGACGATGAAGGACGCCGCCTATCTGGCGGTGAACCCGATGGGCAAGGTTCCGGCGATCGTCCACAATGGCAAGACCGTGACCGAATGCGCCGCGATCTGCGCCTATCTCGCCGACGCCTTCCCCGAAAAGGGTCTCGCCCCCGATCCCGCCGATCGCGCCGATTATTACCGCTGGCTCTTTTTCACCGCGGGCCCCGTCGAGCAGGCGATCACCGCCAAACATTTCGGGGTCGAGCCCGATGTCGACCAGCAGCGCATGGCGGGTTTCGGCTCGCTCGCCGCGGCGCTCGACACGCTCGAAAGCGCGGTCGCGGGCAAAGCGTTCGTCGCGGGCGATCGGTTCAGCGCCGCCGACGTCTATGTCGGCAGCCAGATCGACTGGGGGCTGCAATTCGGCACCATCGCGCCGCGCCCGGCGTTCGAGGCCTATGCCACCGGGCTTCGCGAACGCCCCGCCTACAAGCGCGCGAAGGAAATCGACAATGGCCTGATCGCCGAAATGCAGGCGGCGGGCGGCGGGGGATAAACTCGCTCGGAAACGAAACAGCCCTCCCGCCTGGGTCGCAGGGGCGGGAGGGCTGTGGTTCCGGACCGCCGTGGTGGGACGGCCCGGACAGGAAGCCGGTCGGGCTTAGCGCGCCGCGTCGCGCACCTTCTGCACCGCGGGGAGCAGCAGGCCGATCAGTATCTGGATCGGGTTCGACGTCACCGTCATGCCGCCCTGCGCGGGCTGCGCCGACTGAGCCATCGCGGGGGTCGCCGAGAGGGCGAAGGAGAGCGCGAGAACGGGCGCAAGGATCATCTTCGTGGTCATCGTTACATTCCTTTTCAAAGCGGTTCGGTGTGTGTCAAATTGGGCTCGGGACGTTCCCGATGCCCTGCTTATGACGCGCATCGACGCACCGGGCGGTGATCGCCGTCACTCGACCAAATGAATTTCTCAAGTTGCTGAAAATAAACGAAAGAAATTTACGCCTGGCGCTTCAGTCGCACCAAGGCGGTATCAAGCGCCTGCAGGAATTGCGAGCGGTCGGCTTTCGAAAAGGGCGGCGGTCCGCCGACCCGGCCGTCCATGCCCGCGCGCAGGTCGGCCATGATCGCGCGTGTCGCGATCGCGGGGCCGATCGATGCCGGCGTAAAGGCTTTGCCATTGGGGCCGAGCACGCTCGCCCCGGCTTTGAGCGCGCGGTCGGCGAGCAAGATGTCGGCGGTAATGACGATGCTCGACGCATTCGCCGCCTCGGCGATCCAGTCGTCGGCGGCGTCGAAGCCGTCCGAGACGACAACGCGCTCGATCAAGGGATGCTCGGGAACGCGCATCCGGCTGTTGCTCACGACTTTCACCTGGGCCTCGTGCCGCCACGCGACGCGATAGATTTCGTCCTTCACCGGACAGGCGTCGGCATCGACGAGGATTTGCGGAGACGCAGCCATCGAATCGCGCGGTCAGCCGACCTCAACGCCTTTCCAGAAGGCGATGCGATCCTCGATCGCGGCCGCCGCCTCCTTGGGATCGGGATAATACCAGGCGGCGTCCGCGTTCACCCGCCCGTCCACGGTGACATGATGATAATGCGCGATGCCTTTCCACGGGCACAGGCTCGTCGTCGCGCTCTCCGACAGCACGCCCGCATCGACCGCCGCGCGCGGGAAATAATGATTGCCCTCGACCACGACCGTGTCGTCGCTGTCGGCGATCACCGCACCGTTCCACCGCGCCCGAACCATCACCGCCTCCTGCCTCCCGCGCGCCGCGCGATTATTTCTTCATATTGTCGAGCCCCGCGACGACCCCGGCCTTGGTCGAAGGATTGCTCGCATTGGGCTTTTTCGGCTTTTCGGCCTTGGGCTTGCGCGTTTCGCGGTTCGATTTTTTCTGGCCCTTGGCCATGGTCAATACCTTGGAAAGAGGCGGACGCCTGTGTCCGCCGGCGGCGAACCTACGCGCTTTCGCGGCGCCCGTCGCCCCTTATCCGGCCAGCCCGTCCCACAAGAGCTTGGCGCCGAGCAGCACCATCAGCACATAGATGAGCACATAGAAGCGTTCGGGATTGATCCGCTTCATCCAGCGCACGGTGAGCAGCGTCGAGACGATCGCGAGCGGCATCAGCAGCAGCGCCGCGACGACGACCTCGTGCGGAAAGGCGCCGAGCGCGAGATAGGCGGGCACCTTCATCCAGTTGATCAGTGCGAAGAGCACCGAACTCGTCCCGATGAAGACAAGATGCGGCAGGCGGCGCGGCGTCACCCACATCTGGAACGGCGGCCCGCCGGCGTGCGCGATCTGGCTCGTCAGCCCGGTGGCGACGCCGAACAGACTGCCGACCCAGCCCGGCGAGCGCGACGCGGCGACGATCCGCCCGCCGCGTTCGACCCACAGGCGGTAAAGGCCGAAGGCGAGCGTGATCGCGCCCAAGGCCGCCATCAGCTGCGCTTCGTTCACCCGCTCGGCATAATACCACCCGGCGAGGATGCCGAGCGCGGCGCCGGGCAGCATCCAGCCGATGATCCAGCCGTCCCACGTCTTGCGGAACGACCAGACGCTGATCACGTCCTGCACGATCAGGACCGGCAGCAGCAGCGCCGCCGCGGTCGCGGGCGGCAGCACCAATGCCGCCAAGGGCGTCGCGAGCGCGCCGACCCCGGCGAGCCCGCCCTTCGCCATGCCGAGCAGCACGACCGCGACGACCAGAATCGCCAGCGTCGCCGGATCGCCCAATATGCTCATGCTCCGGGTCTCACGCTTCTGGATTCTCAGGCAGGCGCCAGTCGATCGCCCCGCGCCCGTGCGCCTCCAGAAACGCGTTCGCCTGGCTGAACGGCCGCGATCCGAAAAAGCCGTTATGCGCCGAGAGCGGCGACGGGTGCGGCGCGCGCAGGATCAGGTGCGGGCTGCCCGGGCCCAGCCCCGGCACGTTCGCCGCCTTCTTCTGCGCATGGCTGCCCCACAGGATGAAGACCTTGGGGGCCGGATCGGCGGCGACCGCGGCGACCGCGGCGTCGGTGAATTTCTCCCACCCCTTGCCCTGATGCGACGCCGCCATGCCGCTTTCGACGGTCAGGCAATTGTTGAGCAGCAGCACGCCTTGGCTTGCCCAATGTTTGAGATAGCCGTGCGAAGCGGGCGGAATGCCGAGGTCGCTCCGCATTTCCTTATAGATATTGACGAGGCTCGGCGGCGTCCGCACGCCGGGCTGGACCGAGAAGCACAGCCCGTGCGCCTGCCCCGGCCCGTGATAGGGGTCCTGCCCCAAAATCACGACGCGAATATCCTGCGGCGGCGTCGCGTCCAATGCCGCGAACCAGTCGCGCGGGCGCGGAAAGATCGCCTTGCCCTTGGCGCGCTCCTCGCTCAGAAATTGCTTCAGCGCCGCCATATAGGGCTGCTCGAACTCGCCGCCGATGCGCGCGAGCCAGTCGGGATGCAGGTTGATCTCGGCCATGCCCGCGGCTTCACCAGAGGAGCGCGGGCTTGTCCAGTGCTGATCCCCGCGAAAGGCGACTAGCGACCGATTGCCGACATCCCAACAACCTGCCAACCTCGACTCAATGTAAAATTGGAGTGTGTGACCGATGATTGGTTCAATTATAGTGGCCGCAG
>NZ_JAATIT010000010.1 GCF_011926545.1 Sphingopyxis italica
GGATTAGCAAGCGAAGCAGGCACGAATGATTGATTATCCGTCATATTGAGAAGGTAACTATGATCGCGATTGACCGCAATGTCCGCAACCGGTCGGTAGCGGCCATCCCCTGTTTCCGTTCGTGTCGAGCGAAGTCGAGACACCCATCGACGCAGCGCCGCGCCCGATGAGCATCTCGACTTCCGGCGCAGCCGGAAGTTTATCCTGAGCGCCCGCCAAAGCAGTCGAAGGGTTCGATGCGAACCGATTCAGGAACGGCTACTCCGCACCAGCCGTTGCCCACCGCCCCGTCCTATCCCGGAGGAAACGAGGCACAACGCATCAGTCACCCGAACCCGGCGTGAATAACCGAGCCCCGGAATGGCACAGGATTCGCCTCATCTCCGCCGCCAGCCTCCACCCACAGGCTCGCTTCACCCCATCCCCTGCACGGTTCGTCAGCCTTGGCGTGGCCCTTGCGGTCTTATGCGCGTTCAAGCTTCACACCGTTTCAATCCCATTTTCTCAAGGAGACCCCAAGCGATGCGGAAACTCGCAGGCTTTGTTGCAACTTTCTCTCTCGGCGTGGCCGCCGTCTTGGCCGCCCCCGCAATGGCGCAGGACGCCGCCGCGGCGACCGTCGACCTTGCGGTCGGCACCCAGGTTTTCGATTCCGAAGGCGCCGTGCTCGGCACCGTCGCGAGCGCGCAGGGCGCGAACGTCGTCGTCGACCTTGGCGAAGGCAAGCAGGTCACCCTTCCCACCAATTCGTTCGGCAAGCTCGAACAGGGTCCGACGATCGGCGCCACCAAGGCACAGGTCATCGCCGCGGTCGATCAGGCCGCGGCCGGCAACGAGGCCAAGCTCACCGCCGCGCTTCAGCCCGGCACCGACGTGCGCGGCGTCAATGGCGACGCCACTCTCGGCAAGGTCAAGCTCGTCGCCGCCGACGGCGTGGTCCTCACCACCCCGACCGGCGACGTGAAACTGCCGCGCACCGCCTTCTTCATCGGCCAGGCCGGTCTCGCGACCAGCTTCACGGCGGAACAATTCGCCGCCGCGATGCAGCAAGTGAACACCGCCGCCGCCGCCGATGACGCCGCGGTCGCCGCCGCGCTCGTCGCCGGCACCGACGTCCGCAGCCTCAAGGGCACCGCCGTGCTCGGCACGGTCAAGTCGGCCAGCGCCGATGCGGTCGTCGTGACGACCCCCGGCGGCGACGACGTCAGCCTGCCGCGCAGCGCTTTCCTGATGTCGCCCACCGGCCTCGCCGCGGCCTATACCGCCGACCAGTTCGCCGCCGCCGTCGCGCAAGTGACGGGCGAACCGGCGCCGCAGGCCGAAACGACCGCCGCCGCCGACGCGACGGTGGAACAGCCGGCCAACTAAGCCTTTCGGCATTTTCGGTTGAGGGCGCGGGAGCACGGCTTCCGCGCCCTTTTCCATGCCCAGGTCGCGGCTGGAGCGCGATGCTTAAATCTGCGCATCTTGGGAATATCCGCTTGCGACCGATTGCGGCCGAAGCGTAATTGCTCTCTCCCCTTCAGGGGAGAGATACGAAGGCTTGCCGGTTTTACCGGCTAGCCGAAGTTGAGAGGGGCATGAGCCGCTTCGGCCCCCTCTCCCAACCCTCTCCCCTGAAGGGGAGAGGGCTATGGCAGCTCCCCACCCCAAAGCCGACGCTCCCCAAATTCGGACCGCCCCCTCACGCCGCCATGCGCAGCCGGTTCCGGCCCTCGCGCTTGGCCGCGTAAAGCGCCTGATCCGCGCGGTGCAGCAGTTCCTCGATGTCGAGTTCGCCGTCGAACACCGCAAGCCCGATGCTGACCGTCGCCTGCGGCAGGCCCTCTTCGGCCGCGGTGCCGGTCTCGACCGCCTTGCGCACGCGCTCAGCGACCATTTCGGCGGCCTGCGCGCTCGATCGCTGCAGGATGCAGACGAATTCCTCGCCGCCGATGCGGCCGAGCATATCCTCGTCGCGCAGCGCCGCCTTGGCGCGCTGCCCGACGCGGTGGATGACGCGGTCGCCCATCGCATGGCCGTGGGCATCGTTGATCCGCTTGAAATGATCGATGTCGAACACCGCGACCGCCAGCGGGGCGCCATGGTCGCGCGCGCCCGCCAGCGCCTTTTCAAGAAAGGCCAGCGTGTGCCGCCGATTGGGCAGGCCGGTCAGCATGTCGGTGTTCGCGACGCGCTCGGCGGCGCTGCGCGCGGCTTCCAATATCCGCGCATTTTCAACCGTTTCGGTGACATCCTGCACGGTGCCGAAAATCGCGATCGCCTGCCCGCCACGGCCCGTCTCGATCGATCCGTGCGACTTCACATGACGGATCTCGCCGTCGGCGCGCCTTATACGTCCCTGAAATTCGAAGGGCTCGCCGGTGCTGACCGCCACTTCCAATATCTTGCGGACCGCGGCCCCGTCCTCGGCGACATATTGCTTCACGCTGTAATTCACATCGACCGGCGAGCCCGGCACCAGCCCGTGGACGCGATAGGCCTGGTCGGACCAGTGGATCGTCCAGCCGATGAGGTCGACGCGCCAATGGCCGACGAGCGCCGCCGCCTCAGCCTGCAGCAGCCAGCGGTTGCTCTGCTCCAGCCGCTTCGCCAGCCGCTGGCGCACGATCAGCAGCGCCGCCAGCGGCAGCGTCGTGAACAGAAGCGACAGCAGGTAGAATTGCAGGAACAGCACTTTGACCTTCGGAGCCTCCTCGATCGCGGCGATCGGGCCATAGCCCTGCCCGGTCATCAGCGATGTGATGATCGTCACGATCAGCATCCCCGCGGCGGCGCCGAACGGACCGAGCCGATAGGCGGCGGCGACGACCGCGATGCACGGCAAGAAGGTCAGCGGGAAATGCGCCTGCGTGAAGGCGGCGATGGTGACGAGGCCCGCGCCGGTCAGGATCGCCGCCGCCTCCACCTTCATCGCCGCCGACGCCCTGCCCATCGCATTGGTCCCGAGCATCCGCGCGAGCATCACGATTGGCGGCGTCACGATCAGCATGCCGAGCAACACCGTCGTCAGCCACGATAGAAAGAAATCGACGCTCGCCCCCGCGAGCATCGCCACCAGCGCCCAGACGATCGCGGCACTCACCACGCTCGCGCCGAGCGCCGCGGCGCAGAAAAGCGCGACCGAGCGCGGTGCCATGAACGACAGTTCGCCCGGCTCGCGGCGGCGAATCAGCCACAGCGCGACCGCTGCTTCGCACCCGTTCGCGAAACTATAGGCGAAACAGGACGCGAGCGGCACGCCGCTCCATATATTCGCCGCGAGGCTCGACAGGATCATGCCCGCAAAAGCCGAAACGCGCGCGCGCGGATAAGCGGGCATCAACAGCAGCAGCGCGAGGACATAGCCGCTCGCCGGCCAGACCGCCGCCATATTGTCGGCGCCCTTGGTCGCGTGCAGCGACAGGCTCGCGAGCAGGAAATATCCCGTTGCGGTCAACAGGAACCAAAAGACCGCTTCGACTCTGGGGGACAGCGACTGGGTCATGCGACCAGTTAACCCAAAAGGGGAAAATAAACCGCTAATATATATAGGCGCGCGATCAGCCCACGCCGCCGAAGGTCAGGCTGACAACTTCCGCGACCATCGCTTCGTCCCATTCGATGCGCCGGTCGAGGATCAGCATCGCGAGGCCATGCACCAGCGCCCACGCATGCAGCGCGGCGGTATCGACATTTTCCACGCCCGGCAGCGCCTCGCCGACCCCGGCACGCAGCAAATTATAGGCGACTTCGCCGCCGTCGCCGCTTTCCTTGCGGTCGGGCATCTGGCGCGTGAAGCTCAAGCGAAAAAGCGCGGGCTCGTCGTGGGCGAAGCGGACATAGGCGGTGCCCGTCGCCTTGAAGCCCGCGACCCCGCCGCCCGCCTTCAGCCAGGCCTGCGCCTGTAGCGCGCCGAGCCGCCGCAGCCCCTCGTCGGCGAGCGCGTCGAGCAGCGCCTCCTTGTCGGGAAAATGGCGGTAAAGCGCGGTCGCGCTGACCCCGACGTCGCGCGCGAGCGCGCGCAAGCCGAGTTCGGCGCCGTCGCCCTCCGCGAGCCGGTCGAGCCCCGCCGCGATCACCGCCGCGCGCAAGTCGCCATGATGATAGCCGCGCGCGGTCTTTGCACCGCCGCTTTTTATGTTGACACTGTTATCTTTGCTTGCCATGATGTTGCCACTGTAAACATATCGAGTCGCCCGCGCAACCCTCCGCGGCACCTTCGTCACCTTCCGTAAGGAGCATCCCCATGGCAAGCAACGTCGAAACCCTGATCCGCGGCGCGGTCGTCAAAGGCATCGGCAAGCTCGCCGACTTCAACCGCAAACGCCTCCCCCGCCCCACCGACGCCCATCCCTTCCTCACCGGCATCCACAAACCGATGACCGAGGAATTCACGCTCGAGGAACTGCGCGTCGATGGCGAGATCCCGTCGCAGTTGACCGGCCGCTATCTCCGCAACGGCCCGAATCCCGCCGCCGCGCCCGATCCCGCGAGCTATCACTGGTTCACCGGCGCCGGCATGGTCCACGGCATCCGGATCGAACGCGGCAAGGCCGACTGGTATCGCAACCGCTGGGTGCGCGGCAGCGAGGCGTGCGAAATGCTCGGCGAGGAACTGCCCCCGGGCCCGCGCGAAGGCCGCAACGACGCGCCGAACACCAATGTCGTCGGCCTAACCGGCCGCACTTTCGCCATCGTCGAAGCGGGCGGAAAGCCCGTCGAGCTTGGCTATGAATTGAACACGATCGCGCACAATCCCTTCGACGGCACGCTGATCGGCGGATATACGGCGCACCCGCATCACGACCCCTTCACCGACGAGACGCACGCGATCACCTATCGCGGCGACGAGCCGAACAAGGTCTGGCACGTCGTGCTCGACAGCCAAGCGCATGTGATCCGCGAGGAAGCGATCGCGGTGAGCGACGGCCCGTCGATCCACGATTGCGCGATCACCGAAAATTATGTGCTGGTCTTCGACCTGCCCGTCACCTTCTCGATGAAGATGCTGCTCGGCGGCTACAGCTTCCCCTACGCATGGAACGATGCGCATCCGGCGCGGGTCGGCCTCCTTCGCAGGAATGGCAGGGGCGACAGCATCGCCTGGACCCCGGTCGAGCCCTGCTATGTCTTCCACCCGGCCAACGCTTATGAAACGGGCGACGGCAAGGTGATCGTCGACCTCGTCGCGCACGAAACGATGTTCGCCGAATCGAAGCGCGGGCCCGATAGCCAAAAATCCCGCATGGAGCGATGGACGATCGATCCCGCCGCGGGCACGACGGTTCGCGCCGTCATCCACGACCATGCGCAAGAATTCCCGCGCTATGACGAGCGGCTGACAACGCGGCCGTATCGCTATGCCTACAGCGTCGCGATCCCCGACGAACAGTCGGCGGAATGGGCGCTCGCCGAAACGCGGCTGTTCAAACATGATCTGGAACAGGGCTCGACGGCCGTCCACGATTTCGGCCCCGGCCGCCATCCCGGCGAATTCGTTTTCGTGCCCCGGAACGCAGAGGGAGCCGAAGACGACGGCTGGCTGATCGGCTTGGTCGTCAACATGAATGACGAGACCACCGACCTCGTCATCCTGAACGCCGACGACTTTACCGGGTCACCGCAAGCCGTTGTCCATTTGCCGCACCGGGTTCCTCCGGGGTTCCACGGCAATTGGATCGCGGATTGATCCTGTCGCGGCGCCCCATCAGCGCCTCGGTCACCCGCAGCGACCGTTCATTGTCGACATCGATCGCCGTCGCCCCGTTGCTGATCAGCAGCGGGGCGATCTCGACCTTCAGCTGGCGCGAGATGCGCGCGAAAACATGGTGGATCGGCCCCAGCCCAAAGCGGAAACGCAGCAGGTTGATCGAACCGAATGCCCGCATCACCCGAAGCGGCTTCTTGACGAACTGCCCCCCGCCGCGAAAAGCCTCCGCCGCTTTCAAGGCGCCGGGATGGCCGATCCAATAGGCGTTGCAGTTCGACACCGCGACGTCGGAAAACTCGTAAAAGCGCCGTTGACCTTCTGGATGGACCGCAAGCACATCCTCGCGCCGCGCCAGCGCCACACCCGCATCGACGCCCAGCCGCATCGCCTCCGCTTCGATCTCGGCGATCGTCGCCGGCGTCAGCAGGCAATTATCGGCGGTCGTGATGAGGAGCGGAAGTTCCGCGGCGCCGGCAACCGCGAGGACCGAATCCGCCAGATTGTCCGCCGCGGGCACGACGGTCAGGCGACCGCCCAGCGATCTGGCGACCGGGTCATCCAGATCCCCCAACAAGTCGGCGTGATGTGTCGAGACGAATATATGCGTCGACGCGCTGGCTGCGGCGCTTTCCAGCACATGCGCAATCATCGGCCTCCCCGAGACCGGGACGAGGCATTTGTCCGCCACGCCACGGGCTTTCGCAAGCGGGTCCTCGGCGCCGGTCCTACGGCCCGCGAGGATCAGTATCGACCCGCTCACGCCGCGTCCCGCCGCGCCGCCGCGGGCGCGATCTGGCGGATCATGCTTTCGGCGACGATCGTCTCGATCAGTTCGGCATGCGTGAAACCGGCGACCACGGCGGAGCGCGAAAACAGCTTTTCCGACCACAGGTTGCAATTGAGATTGACCTCGAGCAGCCGCACGTCCCCGGTCGCGTGGTCGACGCGGAATTCGAAGCGGCCATAATCGAACGGACGGAAGATATCCGCCATCCGCGCCGTATAGTCGGCGACCCGGCCGGCAATGAATGGATCATCGAAACGCTTGGTTGAATACCCGACATTGCCGACCAAGTCGCGCTTCTCCTGGTAAGAGCGAAGCTGGGTCGGGTCGGCCTGCTCGAAGATCATCATTGGCAGCATCGCCGGCTCGCTGCGGAGCGTGATCACGGGCACTTCAATGTCGCTGCCGTCGATAAAGGGTTCGACGATCGCGTCGTGGTCAAGCGCGTGAATCTCGACGACCGCCTGCGCAAGCTGCGTACGGTCGTGCGCATCGCGGACGCCCCACGAGGCGGAGCTGTTGTTCGGCTTGATCACCCAGCGCCGAGCAGGAGGACAGCGCGATACATCGACGGGCGCTCCACGGCGGAACAACACCCAAGGCGCGGTGGGCACGCCGCGCGCCGCGGCCTCGAGCTTGGTTAGATGCTTGTCGTCGGACAGGCCGCGAACGATCGGCGAGGCGCCCAGATACGGCAAGCCATGCTGGTTGCACAGCAGGGGGACCAGCATTTCGGAATTGAAGAAGCCACCGCGGTTCAGAAGTGGAAAAACGAAGTCGACCGCCGGCCGGTCGAACAACGCGGCATAGCTGTCGGCGATCGACAGCGCCATTCCAAGCCCCTCAAGCGTTTCGCGCATCTCCCGGTGATAGGGCGCGTGGTTGCCGTCATCGGGATGCAGACCGCCCGTCCAGCGCGCATGTTTGGCGATGAAAAGCAGGCGCTGCGTTTCGCGCAGATGGTCGGGCATCCGGGTGGGAACGAGGTCGGTGGTCTTCATACCCGGCGTTGATCACGGCAAGGTTGCGCGCGAATGACGTATTGGTGACGCGGCTGACATCAAAGCGCAAAACCACTGTCACTTTCTCTAATCGGACGTCAGGAAAGGTCGCCCTTCTTCACCCCGTGCTATGATCGACCGCATCCCGCGCCGATCGCTCTATGTTTTGCCGGTCACGATCCATCGCACCGGAATCTTCGCCGCGCCGTTCGGCGCGCACGGCTCGTCGTGGAAGCGACGCATCTCGGGCAGCACTTTCAACCCATGGTTCGTTCCTTCCTCACTATGACAAAGAATATCGCCCTCTCCCGCCCCGCCATGAGCGCGATTGCCGCGTTTCTGGCCCTGTCCACCCCCGCCGCCTTCGCTCAGGAAGCGCCGACCATCACGATGACCCCGCCCGTCGCGGCACCCGCGCCCCAAACCCCGCCGACGGTGCCCGAGCCGAGCGCGCCGACACCAATCGCCGCCCCGGAAACCGCGCAGCCGCCTGCTACGCAGCCCGCTGTCACGCCGCCGCAGGCGCCGAAGCCGGTTATCCGTGTGCCGCTTGAGATCGAGCCCGCGGAAACCGCCCCCGCACCGAAGGCGGCCGAGCGAGCCGCTCCCGCTCCGGCCAAGAGCGAACGCACCGCGCCACGCGCCCGCACCGCCGCCGCTCCGGCCTCAGCGCCTGAGCCGGCCGCTGAGACGCCCTCCGATGCCGCGCCCGTCCAAGATGTCGCACCTGTCGCCGCGCCGATGACTGCCGCCGAACCGGTCGTCGAGGCCGCATCGCCGCCGCCCACTGAAAATGCCAGCGCTGGCGGAAGCGATTTCCCTTGGGAACTCGCCGGCGGCGCTGCCGCGCTGCTGATCGTCGGCGGCGCGGGTCTCGCCTTTGCGCGCCGCCGCCGCAACGAGCGCGCGGTTGCCGAAGATGCGCTCGCCTATGATCGTGAGCCTGCGATCTCTCGCACGCCCGTCGTGGCCGAGGGACAGGGCGCCGAAGCCCAGTCGTGGGTTACCCCGGCCTATACTGCGCGCGAACGCGTCGATGCACCGCGCACCACCCCCGCCTTCGCCGCGGCGCCGAGCGGCAGCATGGGACGCCATGAAGCGATGGCGCTCGCAGGGCCGACGCCCGACAATCCCTTTGCGACGCTCAGCAAGCGCCTCAAGCGCGCGCGCTTTCTCGATCGTCAGGAACGCGCCGCTTACGACGAAACGCTGGGTCAGCAGCGGGATTTGACGACAAAGCCGGTCAGCGCATGGGAAATCGCGCAGCGCCCGGCCGCACCCGCCGCGCAGGAGCAGGATGTCCGTCGCCCCGAACCCGGTCGCGGTCGTCCCGGCCTTCGTCCGGGTTTTGCCCGCAACTGACGGGTGACCTGCCCCAAAAAAAGGGCGGTGCCTCGCAGCACCGCCCTTTTCTTTTTCGCTGGAAGCCGGCCGGAAGAACCGGCCGGTCCTACCGAACCAAATTACTTCAGTTCGACGGTCGCGCCGGCGGCGAGCAGCTTGGCCTTCAGCTCTTCAGCTTCAGCCTTGCTGGCGCCTTCCTTGACGGCCTTCGGTGCGCCTTCGACGAGCGCCTTGGCTTCGCCGAGACCCAGGCCGGTGATCGCACGGACTTCCTTGATGACGTTGATCTTGTTGCCGCCGTCACCCGTCAGGATGACGTCGAATTCGGTCTGCTCTTCAGCAGCCGGGCCAGCGGCGGCGGCGGCCGGAGCGGCAGCAACAGCAGCGGCAGCCGAAACGCCCCACTTTTCTTCGAGCATCTTCGAAAGGTCAGCAGCTTCCAGAACGGTCAGCGCCGACAGGTCTTCAACGATCTTTGCGAGATCAGCCATGTTCATTCTCCATCAGAACCGGGATATCCCGGCAGTAAGTTTCAGTTAGTTCGAAATCACGCTGCTTCTTTGGCGGCATATGCGCCAAAAACCCGCGCCAACTGGCCCGCCGGGGCTGCGGCGATCTGCGCAACCTTGGTGGCCGGAGCCTGCACCAGACCGATAATCTTGGCGCGGAGCTCGTCGAGCGAGGGAAGCGAAGCAAGCGCTTTGACGCCATTCACGTCGAGGACCACGTCGCCCATGCCGCCGCCAACGATTTCAAGCTTGTCGTTGGTCTTGGCAAATTCCACGGCGATCTTCGCAGCCGAGACCGGATCGGTCGAGGTTGCAAGGGCTGTGGGACCGGTCAGCAGTTCGCCGATACCGGTGTAGGACGTGCCATCGAGCGCGATTTTGGCAAGACGGTTCTTCGTGACGCGAAAGTCGGCCCCTGCATCGCGCATCTGCTGGCGCAGCACCGTCGACTGAGCGACGGTCATGCCGAGGTTGCGGACGACCACAACAGCAGCAGCTGATCCCAGCGTAGCGTTCAGCGAGGATACGGCTTCGGCCTTTTCCGTACGATCCATGCCTATACTCCACTCATCTGCCCGGATGCCCATGCGCCGAAACGCCTGGAGCCGCCGGGCGGCTAACACACGCAAATGCCGGCGCGAGCCAAGGCTCACCTGCATTCGCGCAACGATGTCCGATGGGGTCGGTCAAGACGCGTCGCCTGATAACAGGCGGGCGACCGAATAAGACTGTTCCCCGTCTCGGCTGGAAATTAAGAAGGGCAAAGTCCCTTCACCAACTGTCTCGGACGGAATTGCCCCAGGCGAACCCGCGACAACACGGGGGCGCTGATAGCGGGAATCGGGGGGAAGTCAAGGAATTGCGGAAGTTGGCGAAGGTGCCGCGTAGCGCCTCTTGTAAAGTTTGTTTCAAGATATATCTTAGACGCATCGAATCATATGAAGGAGTTCGAGATGCGACATGGAATAAACCGAGGGGGAATGAACCGGCACGGCTGCGGCGAGCGCCACGCCATGCACCACATGGTGCGCGAAGCGATGCGCCACGGGATGCACCGCGGCGGGCATGGTTTCGGCGGCCGCGGCTTTGGCGGACGCCACGGACATGACGACGACGGCCGCGGCCGCCGCCAGCGGATGTTCGACAGCGGCGAGCTGCGGCTCGTGCTCCTGAAGCTGATCGCCGACGAACCGCGGCACGGATATGATCTGATCCGCCGGATCGAGGAACTGACCGGCGGCGCCTATGCGCCGAGCCCGGGAGTGATCTATCCCACCCTCACGCTGCTCGACGACATGGGTCTGATCGAAGCGCAACAAAGCGAGGGCGCGAAGAAATTGTTCGCGATCACCGACGCCGGCACCGCCGAGCTGGAGGCCAACAAGGAGAGCGCCGAACGCCTGATCGCGCGCCTGGCCGACATCGGCGAAGAGCGCCAGCGCACCGACAGCGCCTCGGTCCGCCGCGCGATGGGCAATCTGAAGGCCGTGCTGATGAACCGGCTCGGCGAACGCGACCTCGACGAAGCGACGCTGCACGACATCGTCGCGCTGATCGACGAGGCGGCGCAGAAGATCGAGCGGCTGTGATGACGAGTGCGATCGCCAAGGTTCCGACCGCACACGGAAGCAAATATCTCCAGCAATTGTGCAAGCATTGGCAGCATAATCTCGCGGTCACCTTCACCCCCGAGCATGGCACCGTGACCTTCCCCAAGGATGCGCGCGGTGCGACCTGGACGGACGACGCGCTCGTCACCTTCGATGCGGACGCGAACGCGCTGGCGGTCCGTATCGACGCGAGCGGCGCCGACCATCTGGAAGCGATGAAAGGCGTCGTCGCGCGCCACCTCGACCGCTTCGCTTTTCGCGAAGCGCCCTTGCCCTTCGACTGGCATCCGGTAGTTTGACGGAACGCCGTCCGCGCGTGCCGCGTTGGGCGTTCATAACTCTCCCCTTAAAGGAAGGAATATCCGTGACCGATTCCCAAGGCCTGCTTTGCCCGACCTGCCGCGTGAATTTGACGATGTCGGAACGTCAGGGGATCGAGATCGATTATTGCCCGCAATGCCGCGGCGTGTGGCTCGATCGCGGCGAACTCGACAAGATCATCGAGCGCAGCGAAGCCGCGAGCGCCCCCGCGCCACGCGCCTCGGCCCCTCCCCCGCCGCCGCAGCCCGAATATCGCGAGCGCGGCCATGACGACCGTCATTATGGCAAGCCGTACAAGAAGAATTACAAGAAGAGCTTCCTCAGCGAATTGTTCGACTGAACCGGCGGCGGGGGGGGGGGGGGGGGGGGGGGGGCGGGGGGGGGGGGGGGCGGGGGGGGCGCGGGGGGGGGCGCGGGGGGGCGGGGGGGGGGGTGTTGGATTTCTGCGCGGCTGCGG
>NZ_JAATIT010000011.1 GCF_011926545.1 Sphingopyxis italica
TGACGTGACCCCCTGATTTTCCTCCAACTGTGATTAGAGTCCGGCCTTGAAGGAAGGACGGACAGATGAAGCGGACGAGGTTTTCAGAAGAGCAGATCATTGGTGTGCTGAAGGAAGCGGAGGCAGGGGCGAAGACCGGCGAGCTGGCGCGGCGGCATGGGGTGTCGGAAGCGACGATCTACAACTGGAAGGCCAAGTATGGCGGTCTCGAGGTGTCGGAGGCGAAGCGGCTGCGCTCGCTCGAGGACGAGAACGCGAAGCTGAAGCGGTTGCTTGCGGACGCGATGCTGGACAATGCGGCGCTGAAGGATCTTCTCACAAAAAAATGGTGACGCCCGCCGTTCAGCGGGAAGCGGTCGCCCATCTCCAGGCTTGCCATGGGATGAGCGAGCGGCGGGCGTGCCGTGTCACAGGGGCCGATCGGACGAGCATGCGCTACCGGTCGCAGCGGGGTGACGATGCCGAGGTTCGGGAGAAACTGCGCGAGCTGGCGCAGCAGCGCCGCCGGTTCGGTTATCGGCGCCTGCATATCCTGCTGCGCCGGGAGGGCGTGATGATCAACAGGAAGAAGACCCAGCGCCTGTATCGAGAGGAGGGACTGATGGTCCGGCGAAGACGTAACCGGCGCCGGGCGATCGGTGCGCGGGCGCCCGCACCGGTGCTCGCGCTGCCGAACCAGCGGTGGAGCCTCGACTTTGTGCATGACCAGATGGCGTCAGGCCGGCGGTTCCGCGTGCTCAACATCGTGGATGATGTGACGCGGGAGTGCCTGCGCGCGGTGCCGGATACGTCGATCTCCGGGCGCCGGGTCGTGCGCGAGCTCAGCGATCTGATCGAGGAACGCGGCAGGCCGGGGATGATCGTCAGCGACAATGGGACCGAGCTGACATCGAACGCGGTGCTCGCATGGTGCGGTGAGGTCGGCGTCGAGTGGCATTATATCGCGCCGGGCAAGCCGATGCAGAACGGCTATGTCGAGAGCTTCAATGGCCGGATGCGTGATGAGCTTCTGAACGAGACGCTGTTCCTCGACCTCGACCATGCCCGCACGGTGATCACGGCCTGGGCCGAAGATTACAACCAGTCGCGGCCGCACTCGGCCCTCGGATATGAGACACCGGCGGCGTTCGCCGCCGAACTGCATAAGCAATGGCCTGCGCAGCTACACCCTTCGGGCTCCGCTGCACAGGCCATTGCTTACACCGCGCTCATGCGCAACAAAGCTGCTGGGCTCTAATCCCGGCTGGTGGAAACCAGGGGGTCACGTCAC
>NZ_JAATIT010000012.1 GCF_011926545.1 Sphingopyxis italica
GGTGGGTTCAACGGATCGCCGCAACACTTCATTCTTTGAGGAGGAGTGTGAGGATGAAGCAGCGTCAGCGGATTTATTACTCGGCGGCACAACGATCGGAGATCTGGGACCGGTGGCAGCGCGGGGAGTCGATGAGTTCGATCGGGCGGCGGTTTGATCGGCAGTCATCGTCGATTTTCTCGGTGCTGTCGCCGTCGGGCGGCATTCGTCCGTCGGAGCGCAAGCGGTCGGAACGATCCCTCAGCCTGAGCGAGCGCGAGGAGATATCAAGAGGCCTTGTCGCCGGCCGCTCGCTCAGAGCGATCGCAGCCCAGCTTGGTCGGGCGCCTTCGACGATCAGTCGAGAGGTCGGGCGGGGTGGCGGTCGCGATCGGTATCGCGGGACCGTTTCGGATCAGGCAGCATGGGACCGCGCGCTGCGGCCCAAGCGGTGCAAGCTCGCTTGCTATCCCGCCTTGCGCCGAACAGTATCGCGCAAGCTGCGCCGCAGTTGGTCACCCGAGCAGATCGCTGGCTGGCTCAAGCGCGGCTTTCCGGACGGAGAGCAGCACCGCGTGTCACACGAGACGATCTACAAAAGCCTGTTCATCCAGGCGCGCGGCGTCCTGAAGAAGGAGCTGCTCGAGCATCTCCGGGCGAAGCGCACGATCCGCCGCTCGCGCCACGCCAGCCTGAAGCGTGACGGGCTTGGCCAGATCAAGGATGCGATATCGATCAGCGAACGCCCCGCTTCGGTCGAGGACCGCGCCGTGCCCGGACATTGGGAGGGCGATCTCATCTCTGGCGCACGAAACAGCCATATCGTGACGCTGGTCGAACGCCAGTCGCGCTACGTGATCCTGGCCAAGGTGGCGAACAAGGAGACCGCCAGCGTCGTCAAGGCCCTGATCAAACAGGCGCGCAAACTGCCTCGCGAGCTCTATCAGTCGCTGACCTGGGATCGCGGCAAGGAGCTTGCCGATCACCAGCGCTTCACCTTGGCTACCGAGGTCGAAGTCTATTTTTGCGATCCCCAAAGCCCGTGGCAGCGCGGCACCAACGAAAATACCAACCGCCTGCTGCGCCAGTATCTGCCCAAGGGAACCGATCTCTCCCTGCACAGCCAGGCCAAACTCAGCGCCATCGCTCGCCAGCTCAACGAGCGCCCCAGAAAAACCTTGATGTATCAGACACCGGCTGAAATGTTCGCTGAGCGTGTTGCGGCGACCCGTTGAACCCACC